>NZ_JBYTDT010000001.1:0-1339424 GCF_058791655.1 Paenibacillus sp. EB106-05-06-XG162 | reverse complement strand
ATCCAAGCTACACGGGGGCTTGGCCCCTCCCGTGACCGGACTTACACCGGTTAGATGAAGCGTGCTTCTGGGCACGCGGTTGAAAAAAGGCTGCCATAAGGCAGCCTAAATACAATTGAACTATCGTGTCCGTTATCTTAACCATCGTATTAATGGGATTACTTTTCATTGTTGAAATTTTTGGAAAAAGCAATCCCACCCATTATAAATACAAGGAGAATTATCAAATATACATAACCAGGCACATAATCATTACTGACACTTTGTTGAAATGAAATAGCTTCATTTATTACTTTTATTATTGCAAATGTTAACAATGCAAGCCCCATTAGTAAAAATCCAATCGATTTCATTTTGACCACCCCGTTAATATCCGTTAATTCGCTAAATAAGCTTTATTTCATTCACACTATAATACTCGTTAGTTTAACAAAAATGGCATTCTGCTGCCGATGAGATTATATCGGGGAATGTAACATAGTTCTTGTTATTAGTCGGAAATGATATCAAGTTCTTGTCAAAACACCATGACAAGAACTTAATATCATAAAAATAAAAAGCCGCATAATCAACGGCTTCTAATATTACTATCTTTTTGTAACCCGATATTTGTTGATTATGCCATTTGAGAAAAATACTTTTCTGATAAAGTGGTTATACAAGTTCGGTTGATCTATCAATTAACCTACCATTCTACCGCGAAGAAGCGATTCCCACTCGGATCGAAGAACATGAAGGTCTTCCCTGCGTCATTTTCATAGATTTCATGAACAACGACACCGCTTTCAAGAAGTTTATTACGAAACTCTTCCATTTTATCTCCGACAACGAATTGCAATGAATAGTATGGGTTTTTGCGGAACCCATGCTCACCTGCGTACCAAATGCTGTCCTTGTCCGGGTCGTGATCTAGGACAATTAAAATTTCTTGTTTGTTTGGAAGCCTTAATAATACCGGTCCTAGCCACCATACAACTTCGCAGTCGAGATACTTAACGTACCAGTCGACTGCTTCCTTCTGATCTGAAACAGGGATTGCGATGTCGAGCCGACTTACTATAGTTTCAGTTTTTTCCATAAAAGCCTACCTCTCGTATAATTTTCTATTTCTGATTTATAAATATTCAACATGGAGGCATATTTTCCCTTCACTGCTAGTTTTCAAGTGGTTTACTTTTGATCTAGCGTGTCCCGTTAGCGCAACACGCTATTCACTGAGGAATCCCCTTTATAGGCATCTGCACAATCATATAGTTATTTACCTACATACTGTAAATCAGGTTATATAACTTTGCGAATAGTGCATTATCTTTAAAAGCAAAAGGAGATATTATATGACAAATTTTTATTCTTTTCACGGGACTATCACTATGATTAATGATTTTTTTACAGGTCAAACTGATGAAGGATGTTATAAATTCATATCTGTCGACAACGGATTGGGAGCATTAGTAAATTTCGTTGTGTCACCCAATACTTATTTTGTAGACCACGTAATGGTGTCAGTAGGAGATCAAGTGACTGGATATTATGACGGAAATGCACCTGCTCTTCTAATTTACCCTCCACAATATCAAGCAATTGTCATGGTAAAAAATAGCCCATATCAGAATGTAAAAGTAGATTATTTTAATACTGAGTTGGAGAGTAGTGATGGACAATTACGATTAAATATTTCTCCATATACTCAAATAGTATTAACAAATGGGCAACACTTTTCAAGAACCCCTGCGAACCGAGATCTAATTGTTATTTATGGACCTACCACAAAAAGTATCCCCGCCATTACCACACCCTATAGAATTATAGTTTTGTGTTAGGGGGCATGATGTCCACTGCAGAGGATGGAATAATTTTTATAATTCCTTGGTTCAACTAGTCTGCCCTTTAGTTGAGTAACAGTTTTCTTAGGTGCATTCCATCTATACTCAATACTACAGAAATGCTAAAAAAACCGACGATAGAGTTCTCGTCGGCGTTCCCCGCGCAGCTGGGCATAAATTTGAGTGGTTGATGTTTTTTCATGCCCCAACATGCCTTGAATGAAATCTAATGGTGCTCCGTTATCAAGGAGCTGACACGCATAGGTATAATGAAAGCGATGCGTTCCTGCCCGTTAGCACAACGCGGCTGCCGCGTTTTAGTTTTTTATAAAGATATAGTGTCCCGTTAGCTTAATCGACATTACGCGCCGAGTCCGATGGACTTAGCCTTGCAGGGTTGTCTGCTGATTACGCTTCACCAGAAAACCCCCAGTGTTATAAGATGTCGGCAGCTTCTTCGACTATACTTTCAAATTCTTCTCTTACTGACTATGATTTATTAAATGAGCAATTTCTTTAACTCTCCCCATTGTAATTCCTTCTCTTTGTTCAACTGCAAGTGGATGATTCGTTTGTTCTAATTCTATTAACGGAACAGCACCAACTTCTTGTGTATGTACCATTGTCTTTAACGATAATGTAGTTATTGGATATATTGAAAGTTCAGTCGATAACCAACCAAAATAAGGTTTTTCAGTTTCCCTCCCTTCTACGTGCAATAATTCATTAGATTTCAAAAAGTTTTCTTCACTAAGAGAAACCCAAACACTCCATATAAATTTCTCTTTACTATCAATTATTGGTATTTCAATATGTCCTCTAATAAAGAAATGCTGTTCATCAATTACACAAAAATCTCTAATTAATTCTGTTCTTTTCTCTTCTGGTACAGTGTAAAAATAATATGGTGCTTCACTTCCGTAACATAAAGGAAGTTCACTTAATTCGTTGTTACAGTGAGGGCATTTCATGTTTTTGCTCCTTATAGTTTCTCGCCGATTTCTTATAACGTTTTGTATCTACGAACCCTCACTGCCTTAAGGGAGCAAAAGAGACCGTCCGCGATGCGGTTAGGTGGTGCAGGGTTGACTGCTGAATCTGCATCCTAGGAACCATCTTGCAGACCAAGGCCGATAGGCCGCAGCGTAGATACAATGTTAGATGATGTCAGCTACCTCTTCGAACTACTTACAAATTTCACATATTTTTATGATTACTCATCATTTCTTGCTTTCTTGCCTATGTTCCATTTCATAAAAAGATTAATATCATCTATTGCATCATTAATTCGCCATTTAAAATCTTCATTATTTCGTAGTTCTCTTAAAATTAATGGTCTTACAATGTGTTTTTCCAATTTTCTTTTTGTTCTTGCAATGTAAGCAAATCCTAATACAGCATAGTACTAGCTATTTCATCTAACGTCTTAGTCGCGAACTTCGTGAATAATTCCATATGTTGAGTATTCGCGAAATTACTGATTTATCCTGCCCGTTAACATTCCTGTAGGTGTTAGTAGATTCAATTTGCAAAAAAACGGACGCCTCGCTAGGATGAGTATGTACTGGGGAACTCACCTTAGGAGGCGTTATTATGAAGTCTAGATTAATTAAAGTCCAAAATCAACGTGTTGAACGTATTTCCACTTCCACTCATGTCATAGGCATCGACATTGCCAAGGAGAAACATGCTGCTCAAGCCATTAATTTTCGAGGTATTGTCCTCACCAATCGCCCGGCAAACATGCCGTTTTTTTGTTATTGATGCACGAATTTATTATCATTCATATTTGCCTGTATAACGTCCACCCAATTTGTATTATGCATCATCTCGGAAGAATCCCCATGAAATGCCTTCATGGCTTCCTGATCATCAAGCAGCCAATATCTCATCCAAGCCGTCAAGTAACCCCTATGATTGCCACCATTACCTTCAATCGCTGTATGAGCTGCACCTTTTGCCATCCCCATCATAACAGGCGTACTTGCGTTAGTACTATGAAAGGCTAATTGATTCGTTGATACCGGTGAGATTAGAAAATCTCGTGTACCGCCCATAATGAGGAAAGGAACAGTAATACGTGCTGTATCGTACACATCTTTTGGATCACAATACTTCAAATCCGGGAGAGCGATGGATACAACCGTCTTAATCAACGATCCGCTTTTATAGTTGGTATGCGCATTAATGACCCCCGTAGACCCTTGAGAATGTCCCGCTACACCAATCTGTTCCATTTGTATTTTTTGATAAAACAAGCTGTTTGTTCGTTGGTTCTCATTTCTCAAATAATCAATAGCCTCCGCAATTTCTTTGCCTGTTCCTGTTGTCTTGCTATAGGAATCGATTACAATGAATCCCCAGCTAGCAAGATGGGTTAAGAGCTCATCATAACGATCTGGCGTGGCATCGGTTCCATTCCCCCAAGAAATAACAGGATAAGATTCGTCTCCTTGAAATGCTGGGTAGTATATTCTAAATAAAGCCTCTCCGCTCGTACGCTTAACTTCTTCTACCTTTACATGATAGCTTCCTTGCTGTGCATACCGCTGCTCAATGCTTCCTTCTGCAAGTTCTGGTACATTAGAATGAATGATGATTTGCAAGAAAATTGTAATTGGAACTACAATGATAAGGACTAAAGCTGACAACCATACAATCCGCTTTCGTTTTTTCAAAACCAACATGCACGTGACCTCTACGATAGTCTATAGGTTTCTCTATCGTTTTCTCTGTTAAAATATGAAACTAAAGGGATATACGTGAAAGATATAGTTATGTTTCATTAAACAAGATGATGTTCAGATTACAAACCTTATTCAAGAGAAAGAGCGTATTGAATTGTCAATGTCTGATTCTGCGGAATTGACAAGTTTCGATAACATTAAGCTAATGGTTGAAGAAGCATTGCAGTTTAATGACATTAATCGTATTGTTATTAATCGCTTTATCGAGAAGATTGTGGTGACTAAAGATAGTAAGATCAAACTTTATTATCGTTATGCAGGGACGTCTAAAATAATGAATGAATTGATTAGTCACGCTAATTAGATTCATGTTGCTTATGTCCCTCTCTTCGCCGCCAACAAAATCCATTACGCAGACAGCGGTTTCACTTCAAGCCTGATTTGTATCCGCTGCTCCTGGACTACTTGAAGAGGCTTGTAAGGTAGGGTGATGGGTTTGTTAGCAATCGTCAGACAGCCCGTCCAAAAACGCTCTTTCGAACTCAATGGAAGTAGAAGTGTAACCGATGTCTGTTTCATACATTCGCAAGAAAACGAACCTCAACCATCCGCCCTCGGGATTGTTAGCATCTCGAGTATCAGGGAATTCAAAAGAATTTGTGCAATCTCTCAGCATTACCACACGATAATTGTGGTGGCGAGCTGACAAGCAAGTTTGGTACAAGCACGATTTGATATGGAATCCCACAGCAACTATTGTGTCAATCTTCCATGTTTTGAGATAGTAGTCAAGTGGTGTGCCGTCGAATCCATCTTTCCCCCATTTGGGAATAACAGGTTCACTCTCTAATGGTTGGATCAGTGGATTAAATGTTGAAGTAACGGGTTTCCAACTATTATCTATGTGATCTAATCCGTGTATTCTAGTGGTCACATCATTGGGTCCGCCAATGCCCGAAATGGCATCGTATAGGTAAACTACCTTTAGCCCCATTCTCCGTGCCACATTGAGCGACAAATGAATTTGGTTTTCTATAACTTCCCTGTGGTTTCCCGTTTCATATGAATCAACTACCAGGAATGCAGTTTTTTCTGGATTAATAGGAATCCTCAAGTCGGGGTCTGAATTATATTTCCTGACAGGTAATTTGAAGTCAGCCATTTCGCAACCTCCATCATAGGAATTTGTATAACTGATGATACCTGTGAACGTAGCGTAGTTACCTAGTACCTACAATATTTCCATATGTATATTAGACATTCCTGCCAGTCACTTCAACAAATCAAAAAGGAGCCGCCTCAAGCAAGCTCCTCACTTTTGTGTCCCGTCTAGCATACTAACCAATCATTTCAAAGGACCACCAATACAAAATCTATATCCATCAGGATCATAGACGAGAACTTCTCTCATACCATACGGTTGATTAACTGGTTCGGATTCTAATATTGCTCCTCTTGCCTTGAAGTCATCAAAAACAATGTCAACATCGTCGACCCAAATGTAAGATTCCATATATCCATTTACTGTGTGGTTAGGACGAATTAGTTCTTTATTTTCAGCTTCTTTGATTAAGAAACTTACTCCATCTCGTTCTACAAACTGTCCTTCAATTCTGAACCCAAGCTTTTCTCGGTAATATTCTTGGGATTGTCTTACATCAGAGACGAGTATACATTGTGATGCTTTATTTAGTCCCATTAAGAACCTCCTATTTTATGGTATTTCATTTCTTATTCTACTCGTTTTGCTAGATTCCTTCCTCTGTGTTTTTCCCACAAAACTTCCCAAGCTTATTTGAATCGGTTAAGGCGAACCATAATTTCTCGATCGATGTCGTGTTAAACTCATTCATCTTCCTCCTCTAATCATTGTTGTCAAATAGGAAATCACTGTACGGCCCATGGGAAGTCGTTAATTACACCAAGTCCTTAAACATCCTTAAAGTTTGCGGCTTTTCGGACGTAGCGCCCAAGAGGCGATATTTAGTGCAGCATAGGAAAGCGGAAGGATAAAGTTAAACCCGTAATCACCGTAGTCGTTAGCAAACGCATGAGATAAAGCTGCACCCGTCATTAAAAAGAAAATACCTGCGTGAACCCATTCTTTAAGCCGAGGAAAACGTGGCATGACGAGAGCGATGGATCCTAGCACTTTCCAAATCCCGAGAATGGTCAAGACGTATAATGGATAACCAATATTCTTCACTAACTCGACGTTTCCCCCAAATTGCATCAATTGCCCGATACCACTTAACATAACAGCTGATGCGAGTAGTAATGTGACCGTCCAATAAGCAATCACTTTTCCTCTGGGCTGGATTTCTACTCTCGAGATTGTTTCCACACCGATCATCTTACTCATTTTTTTCCTCCTCATCATGGCTCAAGTGAACCTTTTCATACTTAGCAAATAACTATTTTAAAAATTGGACACCGTTTGGCGTCATTTATATTATAGGACACCAAACGGTGTCATATCAACCATGTTTTTATTATGATCCAACTTTTATCGATTGTATTGCTTAAAATAAAAAAAAGCGCACTGCGCGTGCGCGGAACACTTAGAACGATATTTGTCACCTTCTCATTTTCTTCCTTCGAGAATTATTGTAACAATACACATTTACATACCATGTTTCCAAAAGTTTGGATGTCTTGAATATAGTCATATTGGGGAGGATTTTGCTCGGTTTGGTTCAACATTCGAACTGCTACGACATGATACTCAGGGATAACCAAGACGGTATTTCCATATAAACCAAGAGACTGATAGGCTTGTATAGGGAGCTTATCTCCTAATTCCGATAAAGGTCGAGGCATGTCCTGAATCCACCAAAAAAATCCATGACGCGGCAATGTCTCTTTAAGGCTTAAAGGCGTAGTAATAGAACTAACTTGATCAAAGATGGCTCTAGGAACCCGTTGCATGCCATTCACTTTTCCTTTTGTTAAATGAATATATCCCCAATAGGCTAATTCTCGCGTACTAACAAATAGATTTGCATCATGGCCTTGATCATCCTTGTAGTTTTCATTCAGCCATACTAAATTTTCCGATTTTTCTTTTACCCAACCTGATTCAGTGAACTCGTAGGGTAAGAATAGTCTTTCTTCTATGACCTCTGCCAGTGTTTGGCCAAATACCTGTTGAATAATTTTAATTAGCAGATTGACACCTGTGTTGTTATACTTCCAATCCGTCCCTGGTGGGAATATCCTTCGATGATGATCACCGCCTTGGAGGCCGTGCGTATGCGTTAGCAAATGACGTATTTTCGTATCTCTACAGATAAGCTCGTCCAAATCATTTAGATAATTAGTAACATCATCATCTAAACTATTAATTCTGCCCTCATAAAGAGCGAGGCTTACAGCGAACCCTAAGTACGTTTTTCGGATTGAAGCAACATTGAACCTAGATTGTGCATCTACCATTCGACTGCCTACTGATTTATCGTGATATCCCAAATACCATTCATTAACGACACAATCATTTTGAATAATATAAGTGGATGCTGCTGATGCAGAAATCCTATGACTTATCTGTAAGACGTACTCGTTTAGTTCACGAAACGCACGATTCGAAGTATCAACTAACATTTGCATCGATATTCACCTATCCATCCATTTCTATTAAGTATATACGTTTGTGGGGATGCCTAGCTCCTTATAAGCCAGTAGAATGGCACCGACGACGGGAGAAAATTGCGCTTCGACCACGTGATATTGCTTTATTGGATTTGCCGTGAGCAATTCTGTCAGATTCCCGCTCATATAGGGGCTGCAGATGACACTGCCAATTAACGCGACCTCAACGTTACGTTGATCAAAGTTGGATCCGACAAGTTCTATACCCAATTGAAGCTGCTCGACAGCGCGGTTGCAGACACGTCTTGCAACGCTGCTCCCCTGTTCAGCGGCGTTTGTGACTTGCGGAGCGAACTGCCCGAACAGTTGATTCCGCTTCATCGTATCGGGATGGAATCCCTGCCGAGCAAGTTCCTGCAACTGCTCTAAGCTATTCACTTGCCAATGTTGCAGCATCTCTGTAATCAACCACTCATTCGAATTATCTCGATGGCCTGCAAGGACTTCATAGACAGCGTCATAGGCGAGATGACGCGCTGCACTATATGCGTATTGATGATAATCTAAATTTCTGATCCTTCTGTCTTGTTCATCAATCCCCATGATCATGGTGCCAGTTCCGGCGATTGCAATAATACCTGGCCGATTATGAAGCGCGCCAGCGTGAGCAATATCTGAGTCATTTAAGTGCAGCTTGGGACAATGGAGTCCCGGCAAGTCAGTGAAAGCAGTAATCCATGCATCATCAGCTTCTGATTCGTAGCCTGCAATGCCAGCAACAAGCATAGCCGCATCCGTCGCTGCCCGCCCTGCCTTCGCAAGTGCATCCTCAATGGTTGCTTTCACATGATCTGACGCGTTTTCGTCTTTATACTTGGATGCACACCCACCCTCAGCATAAGCAAGCTTGTTCCCCTTCAGATCACATATCATGACCCTCGTGTTCGTTCCGCCTCCATCAATGCCAATAACAACATCTCGTTTCATCATATATGCAACAACCCCCTACCCATTTGGTGACAAAATAACCCAATATGTTTTATTTCTTTTTATATTACAATAAACCTTCTTTTGCCCTTATATTGAGAAAAGGCTGCCCTATGGCAGCCATTGAATTATCGTGTCTCGTTAACAATACGACTCGTTTTATAGACCTAATAAAACGAAAAGAGAACCTACTCTCACAGATTCTCCTCTTCCACATATATTCTTATGATTGAGTTACCCCTGTAAAGCCTTTCTCACGCTAAGAATGTACTTCGATTGATCCAACGGATTCACGCCGCGCCGTTGGCGCTCCGCCTTCACATCAGGTGGACAGACCACATATCCATCGAAAAAGGTAGCAATCGTTCCTCGCCCCTTCGTCAAGGAACCCAGCTCCATTGGGTAATCTAGGGATGTAGCTACAGGCACTCGACCTTCAATGACCATCCGGTCTCCATACAGGCTTGGCGGTTCAAGGGTTCCCCGCATAAGAATAAGGTCATTCATCACACGCCCACCGAACTCCTCCGGTACGACAATGCGGAACTGTAATATCGGCTCCAGCAACTGCGTCCCTACATTGGCCAGTCCGTCCATAATGCCCATAGGCGTCGCTACGGCGAAATCAAGCGGATGCGTATGCCATACATGATGCTCGCCATCGATCAGCTTCACCGTCAAATCCGTAACTTCCCAGCCATGCAATCCTTGCTGCAGGGCTTCGGGAACTCTTCGAGCCACTTCATTCTGATACTGGAGGAGCAGCTTTTCCGTTCGAACATCGGCCTCATAGTGCAGACCGCTGCCGCGCGGCCCAGGCTCAATCCTGAAGCGGAGAATCGCCCAACAAGGCTTCGGCATCGTATAGGCAATAAACCCTTCTCCGGCTTGTGCCGGTGTTTCTTTATAGATGACGGAGGGTTGTCCGAATTGAACTTGCAGCCCATACCGATTTGCCAGTATATTCGTTAGAATCTCCAGCTGAATGGGGCCCATCACTTTCACGTGAAGCTCCCGCTCATCCTGCATCCACTGCACGTCAAGCAGCGGATCCTCATCAGACAGCTCTTGCAGCGCTTGAACAACCCTCGGATATTCCGCTTCGTTCACCCAATGCGCTTGAACCGTCAAGAGCGGTACAGCAAGCCGCGCTTCATCCGGAATCGCGTCCGGTCGACCCAAGACATCCCCAATCCGGACCTGCGTCATCCCGCAGACAGCGGCAATATCTCCGGCTTGAAGGACGCCGATATCTTCTGACCGTCCACCGTCTACTTTACGAATTTGCGTAATCTTCTCTTCTAACTGCTGTGTATGATTATATATAATATCCCGATTCCGCATGACTCCTTCATATAGACGAACATATGCCATCCGCCCCATCGTCTTATCACGTTCGATTTTGAACACGATCCCTGACAACGGCGCTTCCGTATCCCCCTGCGCTGCGGGCAAATATTCAACCATTGCATCCATAACTGCCGTTACGCCAATCCCCTTGCCTGCCGCACCGTAGAAGAGCGGGAATATCTCCGCCCGCTGCGTCATGGCGATTGCATGCTGTTTCCAATCGGACAGGTTGATCGTGTCACCGTTCAAATAACGCTGAAGCAAGTACTCATTCCGCTCCGCAAGGAATTCATAGACCGACTCATCTCCGTTCACCCAACCATTCTCTGCTCCCCGGAAATCTTGTTCGATACCGTTTGGCACTTGAAACGGGATCACATCATCAGACAAATATTTATGAATACCATCTATCACAGATGCTGCATCGGCTCCAAATCGATCCATTTTGTTCACGAAAATAAGAGTCGGAATCCGCAGCTTGCGAAGCGCGTTCCAGATCACCTCCGTCTGAGCCTGCACGCCTTCGACAGCGGAAATAATCAGTACAGCACCATCCATGACGCGCAAGGATCGTTCTACTTCGGACAGAAAATCCACGTGTCCCGGGGTGTCCACGAGATTCACGAATTGCCCTTTCCATTGAAAAGATGTCATCGCTGCTCGAACCGAAATACCCCGTTCTTTCTCAATATCCATCGAATCCATCAAAGCTGTGCCCGCATCCACACTGCCTAAGGATCGGATCCGTCCGCTCTCATATAAAATATGCTCCGTCGTTGTCGTCTTTCCTGCATCCACATGCGCGAAAATGCCGACGTTGCGTTGTTGTCTCATTGTAACTGCCTCTATAACTGTTGTGTCCATAATATATTTCCCATCCTTTATCGACCGCTTTTTTCAAATAATTCTCCAATCACCCCCATTTTCCTTTATATTCAGAACAATGGTTGCGTTAAACTGCCCGTTAGATTATCAATAATTCATATTAGCGTTTGATTTATTTCCAATTATTTTTCACAATGACAATGACAATGATGAGCAAGAATGACCCGGCAATATACCATAAAACTCTTCTCCAATCAAATGTCCACTCGATTGTCCGAAATGATATAGGATTTACCGTCGTTTACAACAAAATTGTATGCCCAATCCGCATGAATTGACCCTATTGCAAAAAAAGTGCTCGCCAGCCAGAGCATAATCAGCAAAAACAGAGATTTTCTCAAACTATCTCCCCCCTTGTTTCTTCCCATAATCAGACGACAATAAAGATATGTTGTTGCACTATCCTGCCAGTTAGCTTAATAAGCAATATACCAGAGAAGTCTAAATCGTACGTGTAATTCGGGATTCCACCTGACTTAACGGCTGTGAATATATGTTCTTGTCGTCTATTGTAAATAGAAAAAATAAGAGTTAAAATGGTGCTCCGCAATAACTGGTATAATAACTATATGTCATATCTATATCGGGAGAATTATTGACCATGCATGTCATTCAACCTTTAAAGGATGCGGAATGGAACGAGCTAATCGCCTACATCGGTGAGCATGTTCAAGACATTACGCTCAAACGAGGATTTCAATATTATAAACAAAACCGCATCCGCTCCATCGCCATGCCGCAGAGCTATCATATCGAAGCAGACGTGAAGGGCAAAGAAACTTACCACGTCAAGGTTGAACTTAAGAATGTATCGGCCAGTCGCTGCACTTGTCCAATGCGTCGTTACTGTCAGCATCTCATTGCGGCATTGCTCTGGTACGCAGAGCGGCAAGGTCGGTCGACCCACCAGATCATTAATGCCAAAATTCTGTGGGAGCTAAAAGGAAAGAAATCGGCAAATCCACCTCATCAACCGATTCCAGCAAGCGTAAAACCAGTCGAACAACGGAAAGTACAGGCCGACATCCGATCCATGAACGTTACCGAATGGCGCTCGTTATGGCATGATTGCGTAACGCCGTTTTCCAATGTCATTCGGCACGATGCCTACTTGAAGTCCAATCTGGCGGCCATGAATGCGATGAAGCCGGAGCTGCCACCCGCACTTGATCGCATTTACCGCCTGAACGCGTATATTTACATATTGGGGAAAATTACGCAATCGAGTGGTCCAACAGTCTACGGTACCGGATACAAAACCCGGCTGGCACTTGATGATGCCATGGATCTGATTCACTCGCTGCTTGGACAAGCCATACCGCTGGCAGAAGCAGATAAACGCGCATGGCTACGGATCATGGAGACGCTGGAAGCCGTTCGACTGCTCATTCGGGAGCATCCACAGAATGAAGCTTTCATCCAACTCTACCATCAATTGTGGCAGGATTGGATCCGTCCGAATATGTTCGACTCTCGTCCGTATGTCGACGAATTAAGCGCGCTTGACGCCTTGATTCATGCGACTAAAGGACGTGCGCAGCCATTTCCATGGCTGAATTTCAAAAGCATCATGCTCTTCTATCTGGCCCGGGATCAGGAAGCTTGGGAGTCGCTGCGAGAACTAAGCCGCGCGATATTTCTCACCACGTCGCATCTAACGCCTTTCTTCGATCCCCTCTATGAGGCCAAAGATTGGCCTCGTCTGACGGCGTGGTTAGCCGCGACAGGACCCATGCTTCGTAAATATCACAACGAGCGTTTCCAATCGGAATACTTAGATTATTGGAGCGGAATGCTGCGCCATTCACCGGAAGCGGAGCCGCTCCTGTTCGAGACATTGGCGCAGATGCTGCCTTTCTCCCGAACCTACTACCAAGAGACTCTCTTGACCTACGAGAAATGGGAGCAATGGATCGACTATCAGCTAGCCTCAGGAGGCGAGCCGCTCGAGTTCAGAGCTACGACGCTAGCGCCTATTGAGAAAAACGCGCCGGAAGCCCTGCTTCCCTTCTATCATCAAGCCGTGGAACGCTATGTGCAGCAGAAAAATCGGGACAGTTACAAATTAGCAGTGAAATTGCTCAAACGATTGTTCAGAATGTATAAAAAAATGAAGCAAGAAGACCGCTGGATGCTGTATCTTGAGACTTTCACTGCACGATACAGCCGTCTTCGCGCCTTGCAGCAGGAGCTTCAGAAAGGAAATCTACAGCTATGAATGCAAGCACAGAACGAAAAACGCTGACGATTCACGTGAATATAAACGATGAAGGCGATGCGTTAATCCATGGATACTCGAACAATAACGAGGCTATTTCGGGCGGTTTACTGAAAGATCGGCTATTCGCCTATCATGAACCTTCCTTCTACGGGACGACCCTATCGACGCGTGAGGTCCAAGATTTTGAGATTGTGGTGTTGCCTGCCGATTTTGTGCTGTCCTTCTTCGCGAAGCTGCGGGTACTGCAGCATGTATCATGGAACTGGGAGGACGACGCGACCGTACTCATCAAGCTGGCCCCCACGTTATCCGCGATGATCGATGCAGGGCAGTATGCACCTAGCCTTGCCGCGTATCAAGCAGGAAAGCTACAGTGGGACTGGGAGAACGGTGAAATGGAGCAAGCCAGCCGCATGGCATTGGAAGCAATGGTGGAACCGGATTCTATGTTGCTCAGAGGGATGAAGGCTACCTTCTCGCAAACTGTATTCGAGCGGTATTACAGTAGCGAAGCTGAACTAGCTGATTTGCGAAGAGAATATCCACTGTTATTCACGGATGCTACCGCTCACGAAGCGGCCTTTCATGAAGACGAGTGGCTCTTCCGCATCGGCTGGAAGCCAGATACAGCGCCGTTCCGCCCTATCCTACAATTGATTGAGCCGGGTGAAGTCGAGCCCGCATGGCGCCTTCAGTTGATACTGCAGGACAAGCAAGACCCGTCGCTCCTCATTCCGGTTCAGCTTGCGGAAGACGGCCAAGCACACGGGGATTGGCCCGAAGCGTGGACGCAGTGTGTTCGCGAACGGTCTGGCTCTTGGCTCGAACGTCTAAGCGCCGTGTTGACGGATGATCAGATCGCTGAACAGCCGGAACAGTTATTAGATAGTGCTCTATCCGATGAAGCCGCTTGGCAATTCCTCACATCGGATAGCCATCGTCTGCTCGAAGCGGGATGGCAAGTACTGCTGCCAGCTTGGTGGGAGGATGTTCGCCGCAAGAAACCTCGGGTGCGTGCCCAAATCATATCGACTCCGAACGCAAGCCCGTCGCTATTCGGCCTAAAGTCGTTGGTCGACTTCAACTGGCGGGTCGCGATCGGCGATATGGATCTTAGCGAGCAGGATTTCGCGGAACTTGCGGCGCGAGGTGAGCGGCTGATCAACTTCCACGGCCAATGGATCGTACTGGATCCTGCACTGCTGACACAAATCCGGCAAGCGATGCGCAGCGCCGACCAACGACAAGGAATGTCACTTCAGACCCTCCTACAGATCCACTTATTGCAGGATCACGAACGATCCCAGCCGTCCGTGAGCGCGGTGGACGCAGTAGACACGGAGGAGCAGATCAGGCTTGAAGTAGAGCTCAATGCGCAGCTGCAGGAGTTGATCGGACAATTAAATCAGCCTGCCCATTGCCCGACGCCAGCCATCCCAACTGCGCTGAAGGCAGATTTGCGAACCTATCAGCAAGAAGGCTTTGCTTGGCTTGCTTTCTTACGTCGGTTCGGCATCGGTGCTTGTCTTGCCGACGATATGGGACTTGGCAAAACCGTGCAATTCATCGCCTATTTGCTGCATGTGAAAGAATTGGCTGCTTCGACTGCGCAGGAAGATCGCTTCCCTTCCCTGCTTATCTGTCCAACGTCTGTTCTCGGCAATTGGCAGAAGGAGCTGCAGCGATTCGCTCCAACGCTGAACGTCATGGTTCACTATGGTGCTCAGCGACTGAGCGATTCGCAGTTTACAGATGAAGCAAGACAGGCCGACATCGTACTTACCACCTACGCGACGGCTACGTTGGACGTCGAGGTGCTTGAGTCTCATACTTGGTCATCCGTCTGTCTAGACGAAGCACAGAATATTAAGAACGCCCAGACGAAGCAGTCGCAAGCGGTGCGCCGGTTCACGGCCCATCACCGGATTGTGCTCACAGGCACGCCGATCGAGAACAATCTCTCTGAGCTGTGGTCCCTGTACGATTTCATGAACCCAGGCTATTTCGGAACCCTGCGCAGCTTCCAGCAACAATTCAATACGGCTGTGGAGAAAGAGCGGGATAGGGAGCAAACTGCTGCGCTGCAGAAGCTAGTTAAGCCGTTCATGCTACGGCGCAAGAAGAAAGACCCTGCCATTCAGCTGGATCTGCCGGACAAAAACGAAATGAAAACCTACGTCCATCTCACAGCAGAACAAGGCGCATTGTACGATCAGACCGTCCATCAGCTGATGGAGAGTATGAAAGTATTGGAAGGCATCGAACGGAAGGGAGCGATCCTTGCCGCGCTCACACAGCTCAAGCAGCTGTGCGATCATCCTGCACTCCTCCTGAAAGAAGACTTGATGAAGGCGGATAGCGCCGCGGAGAACGATCAGTCAATGAATACGGAGACGATCATTGCGCGTTCTTCGAAGCTAGAGCGCTTGGTTGATATGGTGAAAGAATTGCGGGAGACAGGTGATCGTTGTCTGATTTTCACGCAGTACATCGGGATGGGACGGCTGCTACAGCGAGTCCTTGCGGAGATTCTGCAAGAGCCTGTGCTCTATCTGCATGGCGGAACGCCCAAATCCGCGCGTGATCGCATGATTGAACAGTTCCAATCCGATGCCCTACCCCCATCGCTTCAGCCTAATGTCTTCATTCTCTCGCTCAAGGCCGGCGGCGTCGGACTGAATCTGACGGCGGCTAACCATGTCTTCCACTTCGACCGTTGGTGGAATCCCGCCGTGGAGAATCAGGCAACTGACCGTGCCTACCGAATGGGGCAGACTCGCGACGTAGAAGTTCACAAGTTCATTACGATCGGCAGCTTAGAAGAACGGATTGATGAGATGTTGGAAAGTAAGCAACAGTTAAGCGACCAAGTGATCACCAGTTCGGACAGCTGGATCACCGAGCTCTCTACGGAGGCGCTCAAAGACATGATCACCTTGCGTCGGGAATTTACAGGGTAAGTATGGATACATGAGAGGCGACAAAAGCACAACTCGTTTGCTCGTCTTGACTTAGCAGCCGCAGTAAAGATGCCGCCTCGATGTAGGCGGCATCTGCTGTTTAACTTCTCCACTTCTCAAACCCGGCAGCCAGTATAGGCATTCAATGTACTCGGACTAAACCCCTGGATATCTCCTAGTTCTCTTCCTTTTGGAAGGTTTAATCGTGATTATACTAGTGTGTCCCGTTCGTTCAACGATGAACTCTTTACTCGCTGCTTTTTTGCGGTTGCAAGAGGGCGTAGAAGATTTCCTTGTCTACCAATTGTGCGTTATCTTGGTCCTGTATGGTGTAAACCATACGTCCTTCATCACCAGGGAGCTTAAATACGACCTCAGTAGCGTGGAAGGGCTTCATGGTCTCTATGAGGTGCCACACCTTACTATAGCTCTTGTAGAGCACATCCTTTTCCTGGCTTGTGTATTTTTCGTCATCGATAACCAGTTCCAGCGAGTAATGGGTCAACTGGTCGTCGATGCGTGGATGCAAACTCCATATGCCCACTTCTTTCCGCTCCAGGAAAGTGTAGAGCTTGTCGAATTGATAATCGAAACTCCTATAAAGCAGGTTTTTGATCTGTTTGAGGGTCTGTTCCTTAAGTTCCTTCTCACTCAATAAATTCGTACTAAAGCCGAAGGGATTGTACTGATCCTTTTTCACGCCTTCCAAGGTAAACACGCGGTCCACAAAAGAATGAGGGCTTTGATCTTTTGGCAGCCGCTCGTCCTGGTAAATCATGTGTAGCTCATGGATCTTATGCCGCAGGCCATCCTCAAAGAAAGCTTTCGCCTTACGGATCGTCTCGTCCATATTAGTTAACGTGACCGGTACGTATTGGCTCGGCTTCTCTCGAAGCGCATCATCAAAGCTATACGGTTCACCCGCTTTCACCGCTCCCCAGTACAAGGAGATAAGGTCCTGTGGCCCGATGCCAAAATGCTTCTCCACCAGTTCCGGATAGTGATAAAAATAACGTGTAGTCCGGTATTCCTCTCTTAACTGTCCCCAGAATGGCAGTCCACCTTCAGTGTGGGCACCGTTCTTCCGCTCGGCAATAAAGGTAGTGGCGGGATCATCCTTCGGAGCAACGACAAGCGTCCGGTAGCCATCCTCGTTACGTTCTAGTCTGTCCGTCACGATGAATTCGACCCCATGCCGATCCTCCATTTCGCCCAGGATTTTACGTTCGTACACATACCCGCTCTTCGAGAAGAAGTATAAATAAATAATGACGACTATCAAAACCATGATGCCAAAAAAAAACGAAAACCTAACCCAAGTATTCCGTTTCTTGTTGTAGGCATTCACTTTCCTATCAATCCTCTCACTCTTGTATTTGACATCGCCGTTCCAATTAAATTTAAAATGTTTACGTACCCTTCAGCAAATTTCTTGGTAGTGACGGGAATATAATTACAGCACACCTGTCTAATAAGTCGCTTCGCTCACTCATAGCTTCGTACATTTTAATACCCCGTCCTCATCTTTGATACAGATCATTATTTAGAAAAAATATCCATTTAAAGCATATCGTAGTATGCAACAATTTGTAAATGTTTTTCATCCGACACTACGTAATCCTGCCAAGCAGGGTCATGCCCCTAATAATAGTGTCGTACCGATTTCTCTGTGCTTCATTTGTCAGATGTTTCTGTGAATTGGCTAGCTATAAGGAAATCTTCAAGAATTGCAACGATTTCCAATATTCCCACGCTTTCAAGTAATCTTCCAAATCATGCGGATGTAATTTTATACAGATCCCAATTCGACAATAAAGTTGAAAGATTACTTCTTCAATCAGCCTTGATTCTTCAATAGATTCATGATGAAGCAAATTAAAGGCTGCCATTAAAGTCTCTAGGTTCAAATCGTCTGGAGAAGAGCAAAAAGCGTAAGTAAAATCGTATAGCATAGGACCAATCATCGGTGATGGGTCTATGACACCAACAAGTGAGTCTTCATGAAATACAAAATTATGCACACCAGTATCCCCATGCAGCAAATATCTTACTTCTTGATCTTCATTTTTCGATATGTTCTCAAATATTGATTCTACTCTTGTATAATCCTCAATTGATAAAAGGCTTCCCCAATCATTTCTTGTATCCACTAAACTCCGATAGTTCCACTCACGCCAAGACTGAATCGGTGATCCTAGCCTTCCCCATTTATCCGTTTGTACATATTTTTCGTAATTATTAAAAAGTTCTTCTACTAAGATTGTAAGCCATTCTATTTTTAATCCACGATTATAATGCGTTGTACCTGTGATATATGTATACACGATATATGCTTTTGCAGGATCGGTATAGAGAATTTCAGGAAAAAGTCTAAGGTGCCGATAAGTACCAAGAAATTGTTCGGTCAAAGTAATTTGATGCGGACGATCAATTTTCAGAACGTATTTTGCATCGTCGTGCTCTGAAAGAACATAAACAATACCATCAGTAGACCCAGTCTTATTATTAGTTGCAATAACATTGTTATCAATTATGCCTTCTTCATTAAGAATATTTATTATGCTGTTAACATCTACTATTTCTAACATTATTCATTTCCCCTTTAACTCCATTAGTTTAAATGTAAATTTCTACTATTTTATAAATATATGAAGGTTTTAAAGGGGATTCAAGATAAAGTTTTGTTATAATCAATTACTCTGTCCATTTGCGTAACAAAGGCTGCTGATACATCTCAGCAGCCTTTTCTCGTAGAGCTTGTCATTTTTAATTTTCTATTATATTCATATTAGAGTTCAGCCGCAAACGCTCAACTTCTATCACCGTTTATGTAAATAGTAGCCGATATCAGTCCCGGCCGCTTCACGCGGACTGCTGCTCCGCATACACCAACGATTTGTAAATCGTATCGCCTGCCATGAGCTCTTCATGCGATCCCTGTTCAGCCACCCGTCCTTGATCCATAACGATGATCAGGTCAGCGTTCATCACCGTGGACAATCGGTGCGCAATGATGATTGTCGTACGCCCTTGGCGAATTTCGTCAAGACTGCGCTGAACCTGACGCTCGGTTTCCAGATCGAGCGCTGACGTCGCTTCGTCCAGGATTAGAATTTCGGGTTGATCCAGCAGCGCACGCGCTAAGGCAAGCCGTTGTCTTTGTCCTCCGGACAATGTAATGCCTCGCTCACCAATAACCGAGTCGTAACCTTCAGGAAGCTTGGCAATAACATCATGGATCTGTGCGACCCTGCACGATTCGATCATCTTCTCCTCCGTAACGTGGTCACGTCCGAGCAGCAAATTTTGCCGAATCGTATCCGGCAGCAAGTAAGGATCCTGGAATACAATACGAATACGTTCTGACCAGCTGTCACGCCTTAACTGCCCCAGAGGTACTTCATTCACTACAATATTTCCACTCGACGGATCGTAAAAGCGCAGTAACAGCTGCGCAATGGTCGATTTGCCCCCGCCGCTTGTACCTACGAAGGCCACCTTCCGACCGATGGGGATGTCTATAGTCATATTCTTGAGCACAAGAGGAAGCTGTTCGTCGTATCGAAATGATACGTCGTTCAGACGAAGGCTTGTGACTCGGCCTTGCAGTTTCCTATCTCCATCGTCCATGCGTTCCTCCTGCAGCACTTGATTAATCCGATCCACTTGAGCAAGACTTGATGAGTACTCCATGATCATTTCAAATCCCCGATTCAAGGAGTCAAGCAATTGATTTGCGAACTGGAAGACGATCACAAATATCCCTATTGTGATATCTTCCGCCATGAGCTGGTAACCGCCAATACCGAGAACAGCGATCATGACACCCCATTTGATCGGATTACTCATCATCATCTGTTTGTTTTTCAGCCTGCCCTCGGCCATGACTCGGTCGAAATATTGTTCAAACAAACCATTGTAAATGTGACGTTCCCACTTCATACGGTGGAAGGAAATGACTTCACGCGTTGAGGATATCCCCTCTTCCAAATGAATAAGCATCGCGGTTCTCCGATCATGCGCCGCTCTTGACGCCTGCTTCATCTTGGGCACGAAATATTTCGCAAGCCCGACATAGACGACAGTAAAAGTCACAACCGCAGCCAAGATGAGCGGGCTGAACATGCCGATCGTGATCATCAAGAACAACGTGGTAAGCAGGGCTTGCAGCAAGTGCGGCATCTGCCATGTGATCAAGCTAGCTACGCTCATCATATCGGACGTGATATAGTGGACGTATTTGGTCGTCCGTTCGCTATGAAACCGTCTAGTGGGCATTCGGTGGATCGCCTGGATCATATCAGCGAACATCAGTCGAATTAACGAATATTCATTTCGAACGAACATATACGGCTTCACCGTACCTAATACAGCATAGGCGATAAATACGAGAGCGAATAAAAACAGCATTAGCGGAAACATACTATAGTCACGGCCAATGAAAACTTGATCGATCAAACTTTTTTGCAAGTATACCGTTGATAGATTCACCAACGTATCTAAGACAAGCAGAAACAGCGCTACTGCGAAGCCTGCCTTAACGTATTTGATGTAGCGCCACATCCAGCGCAGATTCTTCATCCCTGTTCACCTCGCTTTCAGAAACCTGACCTTCAGCCAATTGGTAAAATGCGCCTCTTCGGTTCATCAGCGCTTCATAGCTACCTTCTTCAACTACACTTCCTTGATCAATCAAAACGATGCGGTCGTAATCCTGTACCGTCGATAACCGATGTGCCACCGCAATTGTAGTTCGCCCGACGAACAGCGTATCGAGTGCTTGCTGCACGTCTTTTTCACTGATGTTGTCGAGCGCTGATGTCGCTTCGTCAAGCAATACGATCTTTGGGTTTTTGAGCAGCATTCGCGCAATCGATATACGCTGTCTTTGCCCGCCCGAAAGCTTGATTCCCCGCTCACCAACGGACGTATCATATCCTTCCGGCAGCTTCAGGATAAAGTCATGGGCATTAGCAGCCTTCGCAGCTTCAACGATTTCCTCTTCTGTCGCATCCGGCCTGCCGAAACGAATATTTTCTCTCACAGTATCCCCGAACAAGTACGTTTCCTGAAACACATATCCGATCGATTCACGCAGCTGATCAAGCGTCAGCTCAGTTAGTGAAACGCCGTCAAGTGACACCTCGCCCGCAAGCGGATCATAGAACCGCCCAATAAGCTTAAGTGCCGTCGATTTCCCGTTACCGCTCATACCAACGAAGGCGACTCGCTCTCCTGCACGAATTCGTAAATTGAAGTGCTGCAGGACTGTCTCCCCTTCAGAATAACCGAAGCTGACTTCCCTGAAATGAATCTCGCCTTTTACTTGTGGCAAAAGGATAGGATTCGCACATTCCTCCACTTCAGGCGTTAACTTCATGAAATTGTACAGAGGCACAATCTGAAACATCAGGGACTTCTGCTCGGCAATGAGTGCAACGATCGACGTTAAGTTCCACATCGTTGTGAAATACATAAGAATGAAAGCGACGAATTCTCCTACGGAAAGTGACTGATTGCGAATCAATACATAACCGATTATAAACAAGGCGATAGCTCCCGTATAAAATGTAAAGCGGCGGTAAGACCCCCGAAAGTTGGCGAAGAAGCACCACTTCATATAACTATGAAACAGAGTCGACATCCTATCGAACGTACGTTCCAAATCCCAGCTTTCACGAGCAAAAGCGCGAAACTCTTGAAGTCCAGATATACCTTCGTATATTTTTTTATCCAAATCTATCCGGTTTTGTGTTTTTTGTTTAGCGTATGTCGATGCTTTGCGATCAATCGAAGGACCAAATATGTAATAGAGTAAAAAGCAAGGAACGATGATGAGGGAAAGCTTCCAGCTGAGCGTGATCATGACCGTAATGCTTACAATGACAGACATCATGTTTACCATAATCACCGGAAGGAATCGCCTAAAGATTTTCTCTGCAGCCGCCACCTCTGTATTGAGCAGCGAAAGCGTCTCCCCGACGGGATGCCGTTCGAAGTAAGAGAAGCCAAGCGTTCTCAAATGCAAGAAGACGTCATGCTGCAAGTCTCGCGACGCCTTGACTCCTACGATTCGTTCCAGCATATTACGGCCATTTCCGGCCGCAATGACGATAATGACCATCGTAATCAACAACAGCAGAAGCATTATAAAGGCATTATAATCTTTCATCTTGTAAATATGATCGATGAAATATTGAATCGCTTTGGGGAATAAGACTTCTCCAGCCGTTATAGCCAGCCCGCACCCAATCATGAGAAAAACCTTCACCCGATACGGCTTCAAATATCGCAGCACCCAACGATATACACGCCATAAGGAGTTCCCGCTATCCGTTATTGAATTCATCAATATCACCTCTTATTTGCTAAAAATTGGCCTTTATATTTACTAATCTTTAGAAAATAAATAAAATAAATTTAGTAAATATAGGATATTTATGAATTATATAACTGAAACGATGCGACTTCAATTCATTTTTTTTTGCTCAGTTATTCTATATTGCTGATTTTGAATCAAAAGAAAAACCGCCCTATCATTAAGGCGGTTAAATGAACTATCGTGTCCCGTTAGCGGAACGCCATTACAATATTTCAATGTACCCTTCTGTTCCATGCACGCGAATTCGTTGCAAGTCTTTTATCAGATTGGTAGCATTTTCTACACCGACAACTGCTGGTAAGCCATATTCACGCGCGATAACTGCTCCATGGGTCATCAGTCCACCAATTTCGGTGACTAGACCTTTTATGGATACAAACAATGGTGTCCAGCTAGGGTCCGTAAAGGCGGTGACTAATATATCTCCATCCTCCAGATCAGCATCTTCCATGTTTAAGATGACACGTGCTCGCCCCTCGATAACTCCGGAAGAAACAGGTAGACCTACAATCGCTTCGGCTGGGAGATTTTCTCTGTTGTACTTCCCTGCAATGATTTCACCATCAGACGTGATAACACGTGGTGGAGTTAGTTTTTCAAATAATCTGTACTCGTCTTTTCGTTTGCTGATGATCTGGTAATCTAGTTTATTTACGCGTACGACTTCATGAAGTTCTTCAAGAGTGAGATAGTATATATCTTCTTTTTCAAGAATAACGCCCGCTTTAACGAGTAGTTCCGCTTCCTTCAGTAAAGCCTGCTTATACACGTAGTAGCGGTTAACCATCCCATATTTGGGATATTCCCGATAACCGATGAAATTACGGATGAGGTCGATCATTCGTTTTGTTTCTTTGGCTTTTTGTTCACCATCTGGTAATTGCATCAATTGGTCTAATAATTCTTGTTCTTTATTCAAAGCTTCCTGTCGCCCTTGCTCAAATTTCCGATGGCTAGCATTAGGCTCATGGTTTTTGATATTACTAAGAATCATGGGGATAAGTGTAGTTGGTTTTTCGCTCCAACGCGTTTTAGTAATATCGATTTCACCAGCACATCGCATTCCGTATTTACCCAGATAAGCATTGATAGCGTCTTGCGTTTCCTGTCCACCACGAAGCTTAGGCAGTTCATCCAAAAAGTTATCGTCTTTTACATATTGTAAATAATCAATGACTTCTGGATAAGGACGAATCACATCTGCGACATTGAGTAGCGCCAGACCCATCTCCGAAGTAATATTGTTCTGTACAGATTGAGAAAGAGTATCTGCTGCGTTTTTTTCGCCTAACCACTCGTTCATGTTTTCATTGATCCATGATGTAGCATTTATAGCAGCCATAAACACAGCCGAACTTTGAGGGTCAAATAAGATCTTCTTTAATTGCTGGATATCTTCCAGAATAAAATCCAATAAATCTGATCCCGATTTCGCTTGGATGTTTTGTTTTAACTCTTCTATCGATGTTTGACTACGCTTAATCAAATCAGAAACGATTGTCGGATCGTTCTCGAATTGTGCCAGCATATCTGTATTACTTCTGCCCGGAATCGGTGCTTTTTGATCATTTGGTAACAATTTTATAAAATCTCGCTCTATTATGGTCATGAGTGCGCCTTTTATGAGCGGATCGGATCCCAGGGTATTTAATAAATTGTCTCGGCTATCAGGTGAAGCAAGCATAGGTGTAACATCAACAAATAACCTTCCACCAGCTTTAAACCTGGGTCCAAAAGATGTTAACTGGAATAAAGACAATCCCAGTGGTTTCATAGGATCAGTCATCATTTGTTGATGACCAACAGATACATAAACGTGATTTTCCTGATCATTCGCTTCAGGGATCGGGTATAAAGTCGTGATTGGCCTGCTCTGGACAATATAAAAGGTATCATGGGCCAAACACCATTCGATATCTTGTGGGCAACCAAAATGAGCTTCGATCTGTCTTCCGATGCGTGCGAGTTGTAAAATTTGTTGGTCAGTAAGTGTTTGAGTCTCTTGCTGATCAGGAGCGATCTCGTGTGTCTCTGTTCCACCTTCTTTTCGTCCATAGATAGCTAATTTTTTGGTTGCTATCCGCTTATCGACGATTTCCCCTTCCTGTACTGTATAACAATCGGCAGATACCCAGCCAGAGACCAGCGCTTCTCCAAGTCCATAACTGGCATCGATTGAAAGTGACTTTCGACTCGAGGTCATCGGATCAGCGGTAAATAAAATCCCCGAAGCCTGTGGGAAAACCATTCTTTGAACGATAACGGATAAATAAACTTGACTATGGTCGAATCCATTTTGCATACGGTAGATGACCGCGCGATCCGTAAATAAGGAAGCCCAACATTTGCTGATATGCTGCAAGATGGCATCGACGCCAATGATATTTAAATAAGTGTCTTGTTGACCTGCAAAAGAGGCATGCGGTAAATCTTCAGCAGTCGCACTAGAACGCACTGCATAGGCATGTTCCTCGCCAAACAAGGAGAGATAGTGAGTCACTGCTTTCACAACATCGGAAGGAATTTCTACTTCCATAAGGATTTGTCGAATCTTCCTGCTGATCTCACCAATTTGATCTCGATCTTCTGCTTTTAGCATGGTTAGTCGATTGAGCAGAGCATGGTACGTTTCGATGTGTTCGATGGCTTTTTGATACCCCACGGTTGTAACACAAAATCCCTCGGGTACGTGTATCCCTTCAATCTTGGATAATTCCCCTAAATTTAACCCTTTTCCGCCAACGAGCGAAAACTGCGTTTTCCCCATTTCCTGAAAACCGAGAACCAAAGAACTCATTCCACATCTCTCCTAACCATAAAATTGTGAAAAAACATTTGACAAGAGCTTACCGGGGTGGTACAATTAAAATGTAAGATAAGATACTTATGTCGACACAAACCAGTTCAGACGTAATCCGATTATATCATCGTGACTGTTTATATGCAATATGAAAGAACCTGATAAAGCTATCAGGTTCTTTTTTGATTTCTTGCTATCATTCCTCACATCAAAAACCATGGTTCTAGTAATAAACGGAATTTCCAATACCGCCGGTTACCGAAATGACATCGCCGCTAATCGATGCCGATAAAGGTGACGCCAGGAAGGTAACGACATTAGCAATTTCCTCCGCTGTAATCAAGCGACCGAGTGAATTCATTGCCTCTAACTGACGTAAAGCGCCCTCATCAGTAACACGTTCTCTAAATGCTTCCGTACTTACAATCCCTGGATAAACCGCATTGACGGTAATTCCATGCTTCCCTAATTCCATTGATGCGGATTTTGTTAAATGGACAACAGATGCATTACGCGGACCGGAACTAAAATAACTCCCGCCTATTCTTGCTGCTAAACCGCTTATATTAATGATACGTCCCCAATTATTTTTTATCATATAAGGTGCTACAGCACGGATACTGCGAAAATAGCCCAAATACTTTTCTTCAAAATCTTTCAGAATAAGTTCATCTTTAATGCTGTTAAAATCCTCTGGCTCCTGGCCGCCAACACGAGCCCCGCTGTTGATTAGAATATCAATACTCCCCATCGCCGCAACTGAATTTTCAACTAATTTTCGGATAGAGTCAGGATTCGTGGTATCTGCCACGATCGGATAGATATTTCTTTTTGTTTCCTGAGCCAATTCCTCTGCAACGATTTTTAACGAGGATTCGTTTCTTGAACAAATCGTACAGTCTACACCTTCCAGAGCCATTTGACGGGCAATCGCTTTACCGATGCCACGGCTTCCTCCAACAATAAGTGCTTTTTTTTCAGATAACTTTAAATCCATACCTGCAACCTCCTAGTTTTAAATAACACGATATACGACATAGTCGAAAGTGATTTCTGTGATTAGCAACTCATTTCTTCATTTAATTCTAACTATAAAAAATACTTGAATCAATTTCATATGAGCTGAAGCTGTTTATTTTCAGTTTTGTTCCAAGTCCCTCAAGAAAAACCCCCTATTTTCATATATAAATTCAAAAATTTCATTTTGCACTTGAAACTTACGTAACGGAATGTCTTATGATTTGGATACCGGTAAAAACCTCGCGCGAAAAAAGGGGCTGATCATGAAACGGAAGTGGAAAGTTGGAGAACTTGCGAAATTAGCGGGATTAACGGTTCGAACATTGCGATACTACGACCAGATCGGTTTGTACTCGCCATCCGGTCATACCGAATCCGGACACAGGATCTATACCGAATCCGATATTGCACGCCTACAGCAAATTCTGTCGTTGAAGGAGCTCGGCTTGTCGTTGGATCAGGTCAAATCCGTTATTGCCGGCAATCATTTCAGCCTGTTCAACATTGTTTCCCTTCAAATTGAGCGTCTGAAGGAAAATATAAGCATACAACAAAAACTTTTACAGGAATTAGAGCATGTAACAAGCCTTATGCAGAGAAAAGAACCGTTGACTGTTCAAGAATTCACCAAAATATTGAGCGCCATGAGGAAGAGCCATCATAAATATTCTGCCGAGCGGGAAGCGAGCTGGGAATCCCATCTCGACCGACTTGGCGATTATCTTGGCGAGTATCCAGATGACGCATCCCAAGGGAGGACAAATAAACCATGAATGAACGATCTGTAGAGTACTCTACATTTGTTATCGAGAGAAATTATAATGCATCGCCCGAGCGGGTATTCTCCGCCTGGTCGGATCCGTCGGCCAAAGCCCGGTGGTTCCCGAAAGCCGATGAGTTCGACTTCCGGGTTGGTGGTCGAGAAATCAACCGTGGCGGCCCGCCGAACGGTCCGATTTACACTTTCGACGCTTGCTACAATGAGATCGTTCAAGACAGTCGCATCGTTTATACTTACACCTTGGATCAAGGAGAGACTCGGATGTCAGTCTCCGTGACAACGGTAGAAATAAAGCGATTGGGCAACAGCACTCAACTCATCTACACCGAACAAGGAGCTTTCTTCGATGGTCACGATCTACCAGAACAACGCGAGCACGGCACAAAATTTATGTTAGATAAGCTGGGCTTGGAGCTGCAGAACGAATGAAGGGGTCACCTCACGAAACGGAATAAATCGTACGTTAAGAGTCACTGATTGGACTTAATTCCCAAATCTCAGGAGGAAAATTCAATGAAAAAAGTAATTTCGAAAGACGGAACTGCCATTGCGTTTGATAAATCCGGGAATGGACCGGCGATCATCCTGGTATGCGCTGCATTTCAAACTCGTTCGGATCCGATGATGTCGCAACTTGCTTCCCTTCTGTCACCCCACTATACCGTGTTCAACTACGATCGTCGGGGTCGAGGGGATAGTGGCGACACTTCACCGTACGCGATTGAGCGCGAAGTCGAAGATATCGAAGCTCTCATCAACGAGGCTGGCGGATCGGCATTCGTATTCGGCATGTCTTCTGGTGGAGTCCTTGCCCTCGAAGTGGCTCGCAAGCTTGCTATCGCGAAGCTGGTAGTGTACGAGCCACCGTTCGTTGTTGACAATACGCGTCCTCCGCTGCCGAAGGGTTATTTAAAGCAGCTCAAAGAGCTGACAACATCGGGCCGCAGAGGCGACGCAGTCGAGCATTTCTTGACGAAGGCAGCAGGCGTTCCTGCCGATTTCGTCGCTCCGATGCGAAGCGCGCCATTCTGGCCGGCAATGGAAGATGTAGCGCACACATTGGTCTATGATGGCACCATCATGGGTGACACCATGTCGGGTAACCCATTGCCAGCCGAGCGGTGGTCTTCCGTCTCGATCCCTACGCTCGTGGTGGGTGGAGGGACAAGTCCTGAGTACCAGCAAAATGCGGTGAAAGCGCTCGTGGACAGACTCCCCAATGCAAATTGTCACATTCTGGAAGGTCAGGATCATAACGTGGCTCCGGATTACCTCGCTCCCGTTTTGAGTGATTTTTTCTCCATGTAAACTAAAGGAGACTATAGCAATGAGAAAAATCATTTTACTCATGCACGTATCGCTTGATGGCTTCGTAACAGGACCCAACGGTGAAATCGATTGGATTATCCATACAGAGGAAGAACAGAACTATGTCACCGACTTGCTTAACACCGTAGACACCGTTTTATTTGGACGTGTGACTTATCAAATGATGGAAAGCTTCTGGCCGACTGTACCCGCACATCCCGTCTGGTCAAAATCGAAGTACCATGCCGAACATGCTGTCTGGATCGAGAAGACAGAGAAAATCGTATTCTCCAAGACTCTGGTAAAGGTGGACTGGAACAATTCCAGACTGGTGAAAGAACATATTGCGGAAGAAATAGCAAAAATGAAACAACAACCCGGCAAAAACATTGTGATGATCGCCAGTCCTAGCATTGCGCAAACGTTTATGCAGCTATGCTTGATTGACGAATATCGGATTAATGTCAATCCAATTGTTGTTGGGGGAGGAAAACCTCTGTTTAAAAATATCAAGGACAGAATCGATCTTAAACTTGTAGAAACCAAAACGTTTAGTTCTGGAGTCGTAGGGCTTGTCTACGGAGTGAAACGGGGTGAGGGCTATTAAGAACGCATTGCATGGAAATGAGATGATGGCCGGCATGCGTGAATGGATCGGGCTCGCGGTACTGGCCTTACCCGCCCTTCTTGTCTCGATTGATCTCTCGGTAATGATTCTCGCACTGCCGCACATTGGTGCCGACCTCGGCGCTGATAGTGCTCAACAGTTGTGGATCATCGACATCTACGGATTCATGCTCGCCGGGTTCTTGATCACCATGGGGACGCTGGGAGATCGGATCGGCCGCCGCAAACTGCTGTTGATCGGCGGGAGCGCATTCATGATAGCCTCGATTTTGGCTGCATTCTCCCGAAGCGCTGAGATGCTCATTGCGGCCCGCGCAATACTCGGTATAGCCGGAGCGACTGTATCGCCTTCTACTCTAGCCTTGATTAGTAACATGTTCCGTGACCATAAGCAGCGCTCCCTTGCCATCGGCATATGGTTAACGTGCTCTATGGGCGGCATGGCGCTCGGGCCTGTGGTTGGAGGTATCATGCTAGATCACTTCTGGTGGGGCTCGGTGTTCCTTCTAGGCGTGCCAGTCATGTTGCTTCTACTAATAACCGGACCCATGTTGCTGCCTGAATACCGGCATCCCGAATCCGGTCGGTTGGATTTGACCAGTGTTGCGATATCGCTGGGCGCCATCCTGCCGATCATCTACGGACTCAAGGAAATCGCCAAGTACGGTCTGCAAATGGTGCCTGCGCTGTTAATACTAGCGGGTGTCGTCCTAGGCACGGTGTTCGTGTTGCGGCAGCGCAGGCTGACGAGTCCCCTGCTGGACCTGCGCCTGTTCGCGAGTCCCGGATTCAGCGCTGCACTGGGGGGCGTGTTCGGTATTACACTGACAGGAGCGACCATGCTCTTCATCGCGCAGTACCTCCAATTCGTGCAAGGATTGTCGCCACTTCAGGCAGGGTTGCATATGCTCCCTGGGGTAATTGCCTCGATGGTCGGTATGTTTTTCTCACCGCTAATCGCACGCCGGATCCGACCAGCCCGTGTTATCGGAACGGGACTATTGATATCGACTGCGGGCTGTTTTCTGCTAACCCAGGTGGGAGTTGAGTCAGGTCTCACGTTTCTGGTGCTCGGGTATATCTGCTTCAATATAGGTTCAGCCCCGCTACTGAGCCTGTCCAGCGACCTTGTCGTCGGATCAGCCCCGCCAGAGAAGGCAGGATCGGCGGCGTCCATGCTGCAAACCAGCGGCGAATTCGCCTTCGCGCTGGGTATTGCAGTCTTGGGCAGCATCGGCACGGTCGTTTATCGCAACCAGGTGGCGAGCTCTATTCCCGCCGACTTGCCGGCTTCCGCGGTTCAAGCTTCCCGCGACAGCTTGGCTGGTGCCACGGCTATAGCTGGAGATCTCTCCGAACAAGTCGGCAAGGCACTACTCACGGGGGCCCGCGAAGCCTTTACGAACGGGATGCACTCCGTTGCGGCAGCCAGCGGCGCAATCATGCTGGTTATCATCGTCATTGTCGTTACGCGACTTCGGCACCTACGACCAATTGGAGAGACTCAGTCTAGCCAATCCGGCAGTATTCCAGAAGCAGTACCCGGCGCTGCCAAAGAATCAAGTTAGTTGCACTGCAAGTCATGTTTAAGTAAGAAACCAAAAAAGCCAACCAAAACTGGAACAATACAGTTTTGGTCGGCTTATTTCCTTTTAATCAGCCAAACACACCACCAGGACGACGCTTGAGGTTATTTTCATTCGGAAACAAAAATAGTTGAATATAGACTAGGTAAAATCATTGTTCAAAAGGCGATGGTTGCGTATATACTAACTTCTTTTATACGAAAGTATTCTGCGATACATCTTCCTAGCCTTCAGCTTAAGAAAATGGGACATTGCCGGATAAAGGTTAGCTTCAATAATGAAAACACGCCCATGCCGATCTGTTGCTACGTCCAGGCCATAAATACGGTGTCCAGGGAACAATACTTTTAACTTTTTCGCGGAGAGAAGCGAAACCTTATCTATTCGGGATTTTAATGCCGTAACAGACAAGTGACTAATGGATGAACGCTTGATCCCCTTTCTAAACCTAAGCAGTTTTCCATTACTCCGTGTATTATTGGAAACTATATAATTTTTGCCCGCAACCTTGATTACCCTTCCCGTGACTACCCATCTGGATGAATATTTTTTCCGTTGAACGATAATTCTCATATCAAAGGGGCGATTCTTTATGGTCGGACGAGTTATTCTCTCTTGTACCATATAAGCGGCAGCCCCGATTTTCTTTTTGATAAAATGATAGGTATCCTCTCTTCCCCATTTCATCGTTTCCTTATTTTCGTAATGTATGGCGTAGTTGTCATTACCCAAATCGGAGACTTGAATGACACCCCGTCCACGGCTCCCCCAAACCGGCTTAACCATGACGTGCCCATATTTGTCCACAAGGCTCCACAAGGATTCACGACTCATCTTCCTGGTTTCCGGCAGGTATGGCGATAGGGAGGCACTCCTTTTCATAAACAAATATTTCTTATATTTATTTTTTGCTATTTTTCCCACAGTACTCCGCCTTTCTCGAATTTAATCGCAGCGATTACGAACGAAACGCCGGGCATTCCCTACTGAACTCATGGCATCCAACAACCGCTTAATTGGAGCTTAGATCCCGATGGATCGTTTGTTTTCCATAATGGTTCTTATCATTGTGTGATCGGAGAGTTGAGTAAACAACATATGGCCCGGATGTGAATTAGCTTCAATGATCCATATGCGGCCTTTCTTATCTATGGCAAGATCAACCCCTAATTCATGAATCGAATGCCTTTTATTAACCGTTTTGGCGATGACAATGGATAGTTCTTCTATTTTGCGATAACAGGCGTCCACTTTGGATTGGTTATTCTGAAAAAGACTTATGAGTACCTTCCGCAAAGGTTCTGCATGGCCCCCTTTATGATAATTGGTCACAAATTTATGAGGAGCGGCAACACGGGCGGCCATACCTGAAATCTCCCATTTGTGCTTTGGCTTCTGCAGGTATACTCGGATATCAAAAATTACTCCATGATACTTCTCTAATCGTAGGCCTTTCTGTACCAAATACCGATGCTTTGATTTCCGGTACGAGCGAATCGCTTTTAAGACAGAGGAAGGTCTTGCAATCTTCAGACTTGATCCGCAACGAACCTCATATCCCTTTCTCAATTTCTTGACACGAATGATTCCGTTACCACCGCTCCCGTGATTGGGTTTTATAAAGACAGATGAATAGGTTTGGAGCATTCGTAAGGTCCTTGAACCCGTCATCCAGTGAGTTTCAGGCAAATGAGGACGCAATATAGGGTTCCGTATCATTTCCTTATGCTTTTTCATTTTTCCAATGGTCATTGACATCCTCTTCTCTTGTTAGGTTCCAGATATAAAGAGCATATTCATAAATATCTCTGCTGCTATAGACAAACATCTATACTTCCAACAATTGACCATCTACGCTGGGGCGTAGCCCTCTCATTCCTTAGTTGTGCCTCATGAGGAGAGGATGGCCCCATACAGAAGCTTACAAATAACCTTACCGGTAATAAGGAAGACTCAATAACCGGCAAGGATGCAAATAAGAAATACGGTTTAAGAGTTGAATGGCAAAAAACAAGCCGGACTTCCTTAACGTACGGAATTTCCGGCTTGTATGAATAAATTTTCGCTTTACAAGCATGAGAACGCTGCTGCTATTCGGTATGCTGACCCACGGATCACGCATATTTTTCAGGGAGTCGACGCTTCGGCAATTCCATATGATCGGCCACACGCAAAAAACACGACCCAATCTGTCGTGTTTTTTGCGTGTTTAGTGGAGCGGTCTCAGTTCGCAATGGAACCGTCGACACAGATGTGTCCCCAGCTTTTATCCCTTCCCTGTAACTCATCATTTTGCACAAGTGATGTCCGACTCCTTCTTCCATTTGTGATGTACCCGGGGACGATTCATAAGCAACATTGTTACCATTCCAGAGCATAGCAGCTGTGTAGGCAATAATCGCCGGCATTAACGTTTCCGAGTTCATATGACCCCAAAAGCGGCCGGCCGTATGCCATGGCAGCGATTCCGTGCGAAGCTTGGAGGACAATTCGTTGAATACGCTGCGCATATGATTTGCTGTATCTTGGAAGCTTTGCGAAGTCTTATCATAAGGTGTAATCACCGGCAAATCTTGTGGCTGATAGTTCTGGCGCCAACCAACATGCTCATCCACAACTTTAAATATGCCTACATTCCAAGCCTCTAAGAAAACAAAAAATATCGGTTTAACAGGGTAGCGACGAAGGTATTTACAGGACTACCTAGCGTGGTTTCAATTCTTAGATAGCAAGGAATAAGAAAGCACCACGGCGAATAAGAAAAATATGTTATTGAGTTCATGTTTATTCACAGTAAATGAGACGAATGCGAAGATTCGACAGACGGTGTATTCTGTTGAACTAACAGATTGTTGTATTATTTATCATGGAGGGCATGGTATGAAGGTCAAAATTCTAGTCATAATTATGATTGTTCTAGCAATATTCTCAATTTGGTACCTCACACCTAAACGGTACACAATGACATTGGATGGTGTTTATTATCAATTAGGAAAAAAAGGAGTTGTTGAGGATGTAAAGTTACGTCTCAACGGAAAGTTACAAAACCTTATCAATGGTAAAAAAGCATTTAGAGGTGTCATCGAAATCAAGGGAAATAAAATTCCTCATATTCCAAAAGACAGAGGCGAGCTAATTTTAGATTATCATGGTGATAATTTTAGTTCAATATATTCACCTTTCCGCGTTATAGATGATGTAGGTAGAATATCTCCAGATATTTATAATTATGGCTTAGTATATATAAACGACGACTTTACTCAATTCACCATACAAGTAATTGCTAATGGAGATATACCATGGACTCCAACAGACGGATTCATGATAACCGCACCTGCGAAAGACAGAGAAGAAGCATTTAGTAAATCCCAGAAGTTGATGAAGAAGCTTGGTATTATAATAAATAATTAAATGATCGTACATTGATTGAACCGCTCTTATACATGAGCGGTTCTTATATTAGTTCTAAATCGTATTCCTTTGTGTACGTTCTCCGTTTTTCTCACATGAAAAAATCCCCCTTAAGTCAACACCATAAAACCTTACTTTGCATGTGTCTACTTAAAGGAGATAATTTCACTTTTGGGACAGCCTCTTAGATTGCAATATCTTCACATAAATCACCCAAATAACCCTTGTGTGATCCCCAGACTATATATGTAATAGAACCCGAATAATGTACTCACAACACCCGTGACTTGCGTCAATGTCAGGTTCACATGCCTATTGCTTGCACTCAGGACAAACGGAATACCCAGAATGGTTGTAAACAACAACATCCCCGCAATCGTGCCTAAGCCAAATATCAGAATATATAAAGCTCCATCCCAAACCGATTGTACCGTCGACATCGTAAGTAAAACCATGGCGCCACTGCCGGCAATCCCATGGACGAGACCAATGACCATCGACTTGATGTAAGAAATCCGCTTGTGTGATGCAGTCGGCTGGGAAACATAGTGGGTATGTTCTTCATGATGATGTTGATGCTGATGCAAATACGCTTTCTTACTCCTACCCACCGAGATTAAACTGCTAATCCCGAGATATACGAGCATGATGCCCACCAAAAATTCTAACGATCCGGATACCTTCTCAGAGATATTATTTTTCGTCAAAATCAGAATAAGACCTACTACAAATAACGTAGTCGTGTGTCCAATACCCCAAAACACCCCAGCAAGCGATGTTCGCCAGAGCTTCTTGCTATGACTTGCAATCGTAGAAACAGCAATAACATGGTCAGGTTCGATCGCATGCTTTATCCCCAGAAGAAAGCCTACACCCAGAACCGATAATAACCCTAGACCCACGAAAGCCCCCCCTTTTCAAAGTTCTATCTTTATCCTTATGAAGGGGGGCTTCTATTAATACTTCCGAAATGAAATAGGTTTCTTCCCGAACCACTGCTTACGTACACACCGCTGACACGCTTCAAATATCGCTTCGATTTGCTGGGTCGAAGAGGCAAGTACGCGCAAGGAGAACCCAGGGAGAATCAACGCAGACAAACCTATTTTACAAGAACCTGCACAAGCGCTAAGGGTATCACTCATTTGTTCAACGAAGTCAGAGGTCGCCTTCTCCCCTATTACCATCATCGTTCCGAAATGGGTATGCCCTTCAAGGATTCCCAACCCCTTTACTTCATGCACTTCTGGACGAAGCTGAAGATGATCGAGCACCACGAGTTCGCCCTCGTAATACACGATTGTCTTTAACTGAAGCCTGTTGTACCGGAACAAGCTTCCATCTGGAGACCATCCAGGCGTGATGATGTCGCCGTAAATCAGCGATGCTCCCCGATCCATTCGTATCACGGTGTTCTGTAGATATTGCGCATGCTGGTACGCGATGATGGGGTCGGGCATGTACTCCAGATAGCTATCTTTCTCCATTACAATAGATGTGTCTTGGGTTACCGGGGATGTTAACGTTTTAAAGATTTTGGTGGAGGATTGGGTGGTGAGCAGCATCTGAGCTCGTTCACCTACATGGATTTCGGCTTTGTACCGATCTCCGCCGACATAGCCGCCACCCGGATTCATCAAGTAGAAACAAGGTTGACTGGGATCATCGAGATAGATGGGAGGTGTAACTTTGAAGGCTCCCCGGTTATAGACCTCGGCAGGAATCGTTCTCTCTTCCTTGTGCCGAACTGCAAGCCGAAGAAATCCGGTCCAATTCTCCATCTATTGTAATCCCGACAGCAGTGCATTTTCTCGAATCCAATGGACGACATCTGATAGACCGACATCTTCTTTTAAATTTGTAAACACAAACGGTTTGTTGCCACGGAACGTTTTCGTATCTGACTCCATGACATCAAGACTCGCCCCCACATAGGGAGCAAGATCAATTTTATTAATGATGAACAAATCGGATTTAATCATCCCTTGGCCGCCTTTACGCGGGATTTTCTCGCCCTGCGCCACGTCAATAATATAGATGGAGAAATCAACAAGCTCTGGACTGAAGGTAGCGGCCAGATTATCTCCTCCGCTCTCCACAAAGATGATTTCCACATCGGGATGCCGGCTTGTTAATTCCGCAATCGCAGCAAAATTCATAGAAGCATCTTCTCGGATCGCCGTATGCGGGCATCCTCCAGTCTCCACGCCAATAATACGGTCTGAGGGAAGAATTCCATGATGGATGAGAAAATTGGCATCTTCCTTGGTATAAATGTCATTCGTAATAACCGCCATGCTAAGATCCTCATGCATATGACGGGTTAATTTCTCCACGAGCATGGTTTTGCCGGCCCCAACCGGGCCTCCTACGCCAATCCGAATAGGTTGCATTGTTATCCCTTCCTTACCGTTGTATCGTTCTTGTTCTAGGACATAAACAGCCGTATATGCAGCCGCTCATGCTTCATTTGTGATATTTCGATGCCGGGCGATGTGATCCCAAAGTCATCTTCGTCTAAACCTTCAATCTTTTCTACCGCTTGCAACAAATGAGATTGAAGCTCTTGAAATAAACGCTGCCCATCTGTCTGTCCGAGCGGAATTCCTCGTACGCCATTCTGAATCAAGCTTGCCGTACAAGAATAGAGATAGGACAGGATTGCGGTGGATTTCGGAACAGCCAGATGATGGGCAATAATGGCAAACACAATCGCCGAATGACCAGAGGATTGCATCGCCTGCACACGTTCTTGGTAACCTACAAGTGCCGGGATAAGATAAAGCTCCATTCCCAATTGCATCATTCGTTGGCCCATTCTTGTACTACCTTCCCGCGTCTCGCGTGCCATGCTCTGCACCGTGATCATGCGATCCAAGTTCCAGAGCATCTCACACTGTTCTTGAACAAGCGCTTCATATGCCAATCGGAGCGCCAGTCCATCATTATAGACCATCTGCTCTCTGACATAGACTTGCAACCATTTGGCAAAGGTCTGCTTACTCACGACTTGCTCGTTCTGGATATAGGTCTCGAGCCCAAAGGAATGGCTGAAGGCCCCCGTTGGCAAATTGGAATCACATAGCTGCAGCAGCGATAATAAATAACTATCCATGACTGTGTCCGATATGACGGAACGGTTGACTCACTTTCATGGTCTCGCGAAGGTATGGGATATCCGCTTGCACTAACATCTCTTCAATCAAGTAATCATACTGAATAAGCATGCGATCGCTTTCGAACTGCGCTGGTAAATGTCGATTTCCCAACTTATGTGCGATATCTCCCATTTCACGCATACAACGCGGCTGGATCACTAGAATATCCTCAGGGAGAACCTCCACCACGATCATATTATGGTCATCCATATAGAGAACGTCACCATGACTCAGATCCATTGGTTGACGCAACGAAATGCCTAACTCTCGACCATGATCCGTAACGACCCGCTGAATTCGTTTCACAAGGTCATCGCTTGGCAAATATACTTTCTCCAAATGGCGGTTTCCTGTGTTTTCTGCGCTTAACTGCTCTAGCCGGGCTACAATTTCCTCAATAATCATATGTACATCCCCTTTCTCAGAATAAAAAATACCGCTGCGCCATCGGCACCACGTCGACAGGCTCGCAAGTGATCAATTCTCCATTTACCTTCACCTCGAACGTCTGAGGATCTACCTCAATTTCGGGTGTTTCTGCGTTATGTTTCATATCTTGTTTCTTCAGATTGCGAATGCCTCGAACCGGAAGAATTTGCTTCTGCAGCCCCAATTGTTTGTGCACGCCCAGATCAAATGCCGCTTGAGATACAAATGTAATCGAAGTACTCTGCAGTGCTTTACCGAACGAACCGAACATGGAACGGAACAGTATAGGCTGCGGTGTCGGGATCGCTGCATTCGCATCCCCCATCAGCGAATGAGCCACCATACCGCTCTTAATAATCATTTCGGGCTTCACGCCAAAGAAAGCCGGGTGCCATGTAACGAGATCCGCCACTTTCCCCACTTCAACGGAACCCACATATTCAGAAATTCCATGTGCAATAGCAGGGTTGATCGTATATTTAGCAATGTATCGCTTGACGCGGTTATTATCGCCAACCCCTTCGTCGCCTGTCAGCTTGCCGCGCTGCTTCTTCATCTTATCTGCCGTCTGCCACGTACGGGTAATGACTTCACCAATCCGACCCATCGCTTGCGAATCCGAGCTCATGATGCTGATGACACCAAGATCATGTAGGATATCTTCTGCCGCGATCGTCTCACGACGAATCCGCGAGTCGGCAAATGCAATATCTTCAGGCACCTTAGGGCTCAGATGATGACATACCATTAACATATCTAGATGCTCATCAATCGTATTCACAGTGAATGGCTTCGTCGGATTCGTGGAAGCAGGCAAGACATTCGGGTAGCCGGCCATCTTAATAATGTCTGGCGCATGCCCTCCACCCGCTCCTTCCGTATGGTACGTGTGAATGACGCGGCCATTAATTGCTCCAATCGTATCTTCAACAAATCCGAACTCGTTCAAGGTATCCGTGTGAATCGCGACCTGTACATCGTACTCATCGGCAACACGCAGCGAATGGTCAATCACTGAAGCAGTAGCCCCCCAGTCTTCGTGGATTTTCAATCCGATGGCCCCGGCACGAACCTGCTCCGCTAGCGGTTCTATTGCCGATCCATTCCCTTTGCCCAGGAAACCGAAATTAATCGGCAGCCCTTCCGCTGCTTCCAACATGCGATGTATGTTCCAGGCGCCTGGCGTACATGTGGTGGCTTTCGATCCTTCCGCCGGACCTGTACCTCCTCCGATCATCGTCGTTAGGCCGGCAGAGATGGCTGTCTCCACTTGATAGGGATTAATCACATGAACATGACTGTCAATGCCTCCCGCAGTCACAATAAGCCCTTCAGCAGAGATCACTTCGGTTCCCGCACCGATAATCAGATCGACACCATCCATCAGAAGCGGATTACCACTCTTCCCGATACCGGAAATTTTACCATCAACAATGCCAATATCCGCTTTATAGATACCGGTATAATCTACAATAACCGCATTCGTAATTACGACGTCCAGCGCTCCATCTGCACGGGTTGCGAGTGGATGCTGCCCCATGCCATCACGAATCGATTTGCCACCGCCGAACTTGCATTCATCGCCATATCGCGTATAGTCCTTCTCAATTTGAATGAATAATTCGCTATCTGCCAGCCGAATGGCATCGCCTGTAGTCGGTCCGAATAAATCCGCATATTGTTGTCTTGTTAAACGCAAGCTCATCTCGATCCCTCCTTATCCAAAGGTCCTTCGGTCTTATTATTCAGTCCGTATACCTTACGCTCACCTGAGAAAGCCACTAACTCTACTTCCTTGCCATCTCCAGGTTCAAAGCGAACTGCCGCCCCGGACGGGATGTTCAGATGCAATCCAAAAGCCTGATTTCTATCAAATTGCAAAGCACGGTTCACTTCATAAAAATGATAGTGCGATCCGACCTGAATCGGACGATCCCCTGTATTTAATACATGGATCACATGCGTTTCCTTGCCTTCGTTACACACGATATCGCCCTCGCCAAAAACATACTCCCCTGGTCTCATCGCTTGTCTCCTTTCTGATCTAAGATAAATACCTAACTAACAGGGTCGTGAACGGTGACTAGCTTCGTACCGTCAGGAAATGTTGCCTCGACCTGAATATCGTTAATCATGTCGGGAACCCCCTCCATCACATCATCACTGGACAATATTTCTCGGCCTTGTTTCATTAAATCTGCCACAGTCTTCCCGTCACGTGCACCTTCCAGAATTTCATATGTAATCAAAGCCACGGCTTCTGGATAATTCAGCTTCAGTCCGCGGTCCTTCCGTCGTCTCGCAAGATCGGCGGCCACGACAATCATTAACTTCTCCTGTTCTCTAGCAGAGAGTTTCATTCCGTCCGTTTCTCCTTTACATCGTTCTTTAAGTTGTTATTTTTGCCTTTATAGCTTGGGAAGAATCTTTCTTGCCGCGATAAACACCCATGTCACGAGAACGAATGGCATCGTTAGGACAGGGACCCCATACGGAGTGAGCCAAGTCCCCAATCCTGCTGTGATCGGCACCGTGACCATGGCGGCGATGATCGCCATCAACCATGCGATATTCTTCTTGGAATGGAATACTATCGCGATTGCAAGTGTCGTCAGGACAGCATTAAACCCATAGAGACCAGGATTCAACATCTTCACTTCTGCACCTAAGCCATAAGCCGTGATCCATGCAACAATCGTTCCCAAAACCGCGCATAACCCCATCTTCCAACTTGCCCAGAATACGGCGATTAGAATGAGGATGCCCGACCACGGATGATCTTGAAAATACACTTGTCCAATGCCATTCATCATCCCGCTGATCCAATCGATTGTACCTTCTGTACTAAATTTCCAGTGGGTTAGATCCTGCGGTACTAGCTCTGGACTTAAGGTCACTCCCCCTAACAGGAATGTTGAGAGCAAAAAGAACCACGTTAAGAGGATATATGGAAGCGTGAGCACGGGGAGCTCGGAATTTCTCATAACATGCATAACAGCAGCCGTAACCAGCGCAGTAATAGCTGCTCCGGCCAGAGCAATAGCCCATTTGGTCGTTCCAGTGAGAAACAACGATAGGGCTAACCCGGTTAATGCCGAGTTATATCCGAACAAGCCTTGATCGGCTACAGTTCTGTCTTTCCCGCCTGCAAGACCAATCAACGTTCCAATCATGGTTGAGAGTAAGGTGGTGATCCCTAACCAAATATTGTTGATCGCGATCGCCACAAGAATGATGAGTCCTGATATTGCATTCTCGATCAAGATGACTTGAGAGACCCCTTTTAGCGAAGCAGCTAGGAATGAACGAACTGTTGCTTCGGTTTTGCGGCTACTGGTGTGAATAAAGACCCCCTCATTTCAATCACATAGATTTGAAAATATTGTACCCATTGTTATTCTTTTCCATGCACTGTTTAAGCAACATCTCAGATAAAACCGGAGTGTGGATAATTTTCGTGCCAGCCATTATCGCAGCTGTTTTGTTTATGAAAGCCGCAGTCGCATTAATCCCCTTTCAGAATTTCGCAAAATAAAAAAGTATTCGAACTTAAGTCCAAATACTTTGCCCAGGCGAACGGCTGTTATTTTGTGTGCTCCCTCGTGGTTCACAACGTTTACGCCACTTCTCGAATAAAAACAGTCGCAGAGTACCAGCGGTTATGCCGGTGTCCTGCGACTGTTTGGCGAGTATCGTATCGAAAAACTTAGTTCATTGGGCTTGCTCGTCGGCCGAGGGACCGTACATGCTCGGCACCGGAATATCGAGAAGCCGCAAGTATACCCCGAGCTGCGCCCGGTGGTGGACCATGTGGCTTAATCCGAAGGTGCGGAGCGCGATCGCCCGCGGCTGGCGGAGAATGATATGGTCGCCGTGGCGCAGCGTCCATTCCTCGCCGAGCGTTTTCTCGTCGCATTCGGCGAGTAACTTTTCAAACTTGCCGACGTTCGCGTCGAACTCCTCTAGAACGTCAGCGCGTTTTTCCAAAGCCTCCCGCCGCTGCGGTACGGTCGAAAGATCGAACTCCGAGTACTGAAAAATCGCGATTTGCCAGTTCAGCAGGTTGATCAGGTGCGTGACCAGCCCGCCGAGACTCATCGATTTCTCGTGCGGCTTCCACGACATATGCTCCTCAGGCAAGCGTTCCAGAATGCGGCGCGTAGTGGCCAGTTCATGCATTGCGTCGCCGACGATCAGTTGTTTGACCATAAATTCATCTCCTCTCATATGGTTCAGCATACTATAAATTCCAGTCTATTGGAAAGCTCTCTTAACCGATCTTGAATACCGTTGGGCAAGTTATACGCTACTACCCGATGATACGCCTATATTTTTGCCGTCTCATTCCTCCACGATTGCGACCGGACGGGCCCAGCCGGCACTCGCCATTTCTACTTTGATCGGGAAGCAGCAGACTTTGAAGCCATGCGGCTTCGGAATTTTCTCCAAATTGGCCAGCTTTTCGATCTGGCAATATTCCCGGTCCTTGCCGACATAATGCGCTGCCCACAGAACGCCTTCCCTCGGCTGCTTTTTATACGCTTCGGCCTGTAGGTTGAGCGGAATATCCCAGCCCCAGCCGTCAGTACCAACTACCTTGACGCCTTGGTCCAGAAGCCACAGCGTAGCATCGGCTGATACCCCGGCATGAAGGAACGCATAATGTTCGTGGTACAGCCGTTTGTCCGCATCGCTCCGGATGAGAACGATATCGAGCGGTTTCAGCGTATACGCGATCCGTTTCAGCTCAGCGATCAGGTCATCCGTCGTAATCTCGTAACCCGGCGGCTTTGCGCTGAAATCGAGCACTACGCCATCGGAATAAAACCATTCGAGCGGCAGTTCGTCAATCGTTCTTGCCTGTTTGCCTTCCGAAGTCGGCCAGTAATGCCACGGTGAGTCGATATGAGTACCTGCATGCGTATTCAGCGTCACCGTTTCCGTCGCCCATGCCTTGCCTTCCGGAAAATCCTCCTGCTTGAGGCCAAGTGCCGTGGCCGCTTGCAGCGCCCCGTCTTCATGGGTCGCATACTCGATCTTTGCCGGCAGCGGCTCGCGGATGCGCGGACTAATCGGCACGCTCAAGTCTATAAGCTTCATCATGTATTCCCCTTCCCTTGTCTCCCGCTTCCTAGCGAGCAAATAGTGACGGGGAGAACATTAGCTCTCCCCGCTTCATTACCGGTCAATCCAACATTTCGTAACAATCATCATACAATCTAACCTTCGATTCAACACTGTGTAGTGTGTATTATTGCAAGATCGCTTTAGCTACGATGGTAAGGTCTATTAATTCCACTTTACCGTCGTGATTCACATCCGCTTTCTCATTCCACCTTGCTTGACCTTGCTCCGTACCATAGGCACTTGCAATGATAGCCAAGTCTCCGATCGAAACCTTCCCATCTCCATTGACATCTGCGGATATTTTCTTGCTTTCAAACACACGAACGGCCTCATCCAATGCGGATTTTGCACTATCTACCTGCTGCTGAGTAGCATTCGGATCGTTCGCTATCGCTTGGGCCGCATCAAGGGAAGTACGCAATTGCGCTTTGGAGCCAATCGCATACAGTTTGTCCTCATTTCCTTCCACTGCAGCATTATACTTGGCAAGCGTGCTTGCGATCAGAGCATTCAGCGATGATTTATCTACTGCTGGGATGCTTAATTGGATCTGGCGCGAGGCACCGTTTATCTGTAGTTCATCCCCCTGTCCGTTAGCAATCACAACATTGCCTACAGACACTGACGTATTCGTAGCCTGGGTTACCGGCTTAACCTTAAATTTGAATTTTACCAAATCGCCTTTAGGAAGCACGCCTTGATTTACTCCTACACTGGCAGCGACAATTCGAACTTTACCAGACACGGCCTCCTTTTGATCGATGATTTGAAATCCGTCTCTAACCGATTGGGCAGATTCGAAAATCAAATTTACCGGATCATAATTAAGCGTCAGATCTTGGCCATACACTTGCTGGAATACACTCGAGGTAACGTCGCTTAATCCCATGGTCAGATCGAAGGATTGGCCGGAATTCGCCGTCTGAGGACCCGTTAATACGGCATTCGGATCTCTAGTCGCTTTGGCCAAGTCAACAATCTCGCTTGCGCTGAGCGCCCTGTTGAATATGTTCAACTCATCAAGGCTGCCTTTGAAATAGGAAGTTCTAGAACCTCCAGATACTTCTGCGCCGATTAACGCCATTGGACCATTCATTTTAGCGTTGATCGTTTCTTTTAGCACACCATTTACATAAAGAGCAGTTCCGGTGCTGGTACCTACAAAAGTCAGATGAGTCCATTGGTTGGAAGGGATACTATAGTTGTAAATATGATCTTTAGAACCGTAGACGGTAATCCCAACTTTACCTGTTTTATTATATTGGTTGATTTTTATGGCTGAAGTCGCGCCGCTTAGAAGTGCCTCATTTCCCGTCGTATTCGGCTGACCGTAGACCCACACGCCTGCCGTCCAGTTTCCTGTTATATCTTCGCCGCCTAAAGTGATGTAACCGGAGCTGCCATCGAAGCTGATTCCATTTCCGAACTTACCCGTTGCCCACGTCGCGCCGCCAACTAACGTTCCATTCTTATAGCCGGACGTATCGACCAAGGTGGTTCCTTTTCCTTCATCCATCTTCCACTCGGAATGAATAGGGACGAACGGAGGCTCCCATACGATCGGATCAGCGAAATATTTGATGCCTTTATTTTGCAATCTTGAAGTGTGATCGATCAGTCTTCCTTTAAAATCATCCCAATTTCGATTGCTCTGCGCAGTCCAGCCAACTTCAGCATTCGCGATTAATCGTGGATAGAGCATGTAATCCAAATGATCTGATGTCTCAAGCGTTTCTGACCATAGAGTACTTTCAACGCCATAAATATTGGCTCCCGATATACAATCCGTTGGGTTCCAAGCATAAGCTTTGTTGGTACTGACTAATCCTCTCCAAGATAAGCCAATTGGCGTATTACTGTAGTACTTCATGTCGAGATAAGCATTTGCCGGAGATACGATGACCTTCATCCCTTTTGCTTTCGCTGAAGTTCCAGCTGAAGCGGTGCAATGCCAGTCCTGTAGAATAGAATCACTAGTTGCTCCGCTTGAAGTATCAGAAGGGTCCCATCCAACCGCTTTCTTGCCATAATTTTTAGCAATCGTCGTCACTCTGCCAACAAAATAATCGTAATCAGACGCTGAAGTTGCGTCAGATTCGTCTCCCCCAATATGAATATAAGGTGAAGGTGATATCGCAGCAAGCTCGCGAATGACATCATCAACAAACTGATAGGTTACCTCAGAGCGAGCCATGAGCGTGCTATACCCTACAGCAATATCGGTGCGCATCGACTTTTTTTGCCCATCCGGATTTAATTCTCCATAGGAAGCTAGCGCCGCATTCGTATGACCAGGCATATCGATTTCTGGAATGACTTCAATATAGCGTTCAGCAGCATAATTGACGATTTCTTTGAACTGCTCCTGCGTATAATATCCGCCAAGACCACCGCCAACCTGCCCTTTGCTTCCAATCTCTATGAGAGCAGGTCTAGATTTAATTTCAATTCGCCAACCTTGATCATCAGACAAATGCATATGAAACTTGTTGATCTTATACTGCGATGCCAGATCGATCTGACGTTTCACTTGATCCACGGTAAAGAAGTGTCGTGCCACATCCATCATGAGTCCACGATATTCGTATGCAGGCTTGTCACTGATATTGGAACTCGGGATCACCCATTGTACACCAGGAACAACGGTGCTCTTTTCAATATCTGCCGGTAATAGTTGTAATAAGGTTTGAATCCCTCTAAAGACACCTTCCGCTTTATTAGCAGTTAGGGTAACTTGATCGGAAGACGTGATCAACTTATATCCCTCACTTCCTTGGTCAGCATCTCCACCTATTGTCGTTAGAACAATACTACCGGCAACAGGATTGTTTGATTTTATAACGCTGATCTGGTATCCGGTTGATTTATTCAGCTTATTCGCGAGCATTTGTCCATTTTTATATAATTCATCTGTTTCCGCTACATTGTTACCTGCTACATAGATGGAAGTGGATTGTGTTAGAAGAAATTGGCCCGTCCCAATCGTGTAACTTACAGGCTTGGGTAATATCGAAGGCTGACTAGTTGCTGCGTTAGCCGGATCTGGAAATAAGCTCATCAATTGCAATGATATAAGTAAGGTTAAGGCTGTAGAAACTGCTTTTTTAAACATTAATTTTTTCAACCTTATTTCACCCCTTCTATGTTTTGGACGAGTAATTCGGAAGTACAGGCAACCATTTCATTTAAATAAAGCGTTTACTACTTTCTCAATTCAGAATTAATATTTTGCATTACTTATATGACGGCTATGCTACTCACACATCTCTCCTTCCCGAGAAATTCTTACAGCTAGAGAACGTTTGAACACGCAAAAAGGCACAAGCCTAAAGAAGCATCTCTTTAAGCTCATGCCTAGCAACGCTAGTTACACGCCTGATTGTGATGGTTACTAAATATGTTTTAACGTTCCCTTCCCCTAAAATAAGGGATAGGTAAATCTTAAGCAATAGTATCGACAAAGGTTCCTACAATATTTCATTCTTTGCAGATTCATTTAATCATTCTTGCTGGTGATGCTCAAGTTCGCCATAAACATAAAAAACCGCGATTTCCGCGGCTCCATAGCATATACTAATCATTTAATCCCTTTCCGTCGAGGATTTGCGGGATATATTTTTCAACCCTTGACTCTCACGTTTTGAATTGTTTGGGTGCTGAAAAATGCAGAATGTACGCTCTTTGCCGTCCCGGCGTCAAGGCTTCGAAAGCCGATTTCAATTCGGGGATTTCAACGAATTTATTTTGTAATTCTTCAGGCATGACGTATTCCGTATTCTTTTTTAAGTTCACTTGCAAACCGGCTTTCTCAACTTCTATGGCTTCATCAATATAATCAGTCAAGATAAGCTGCATCTCATCTATTTCTTGAACGTTGGTGAACCGAATCTGGCGCGCCGCTTGCACATTCTCCGTTTGTTGGATGAGGATCCCATGGGGATCTTTTAACAACACGCCTTTGTGAAACAATAGCGCGCAATAATCCTTAAACCCATGGATCAGAACGATGTTTTTATCGTCAAACGTGTAACAAGGATGCATCCACTTAAAATCCTCGGTCAGCCCGCAGTCAAGAACGATTTCTCGGAGCAGCTCGAATTCTTCCTTCCACTTCTTAAGCTTGTTAAAATAGGGATCAATCTTAGAATTCCTTTCACCTTTTATCATCAAGGAACACCCCTCTACTATTTTACTATCATTCAATTGTATCTCATTATAATCGTCTTGTTATAAACAGAAAATACTTTCTCGTTTTCCATGAATAAGTGAGATAACAGGAAGGTCTGCTACTCGTACGTCCATTAAGGATGGGTTTCTTATTTCCGCCAAAATGTTGAACAGTCTGCCTTATCCAAAATATTAAACTCGATCATTTTCTCAAGTAATATGAAATCAACTGGACGATCCCACCGAATACGAACTAACTCCTTGGTGTGATCATATCCAGCCTGCACAATTTCATCAGAAAAATGAGTAATCCCCGCCCTCTCAGGGGCAACAGCCAAATGAGGTTTGGCTATACTAAATCCAATGATAAATGTGTCGTGATCAGTAAACATAGGCTGATTCCACGCAATTTTTGGCATTAAATTCGGAAAATTTTTATGTACCCATGACAAAACTTCTTCCGTTCGGGCCCTATGTTGTGGATGAACAATATGTGCTAAATACTCTGCGAAAACTTCCATGTTGTTCCCTCCCAAAAAATGAAATCGTTCAGATCAATAGCCAGCAAGCCTTAGCAAATCCTCTATGTCATCATACTGCAGAACTCTAGCCAAAGAACCAATAGCCTCCTTGGTGGGCACCCTCTCATCATTCACCATGGACTGGATGAGCGAATAGCTGATTCCGCTTTTTTCTGCCAGTTTGCGTAGCGTCATATTCTGCTGCTTACGTAATTGTTCAATCGTTTGCCCGAATGTCATTTTTTCTCCCCCCAAATATATATGAACTTGTAATACAATTGTGATCCCATGGGGTCTCTCGTCATCGTATGAACAGACAGTTCAGGCTGGTAACCTGAAATCCCCCTTAAGTTCTTCTTAACACCATTGTAGCTGCCCCTTCCTCATCTTTGCAATGTACATGATTTGTCCCGTGTAACTGGGCAAATGTCTGAATTGATGCAGAAGCATTTCTAAAATGGAGGCTTGTCCTATCTTCAATATATGGAGCACCAAAGTATGTGGTTTCAAACTTGGGGGATATTGCCGTATCCATTCTCTAGAGGCCATATACCACAACACATCATAAATACAACCTTCCCAAAACAATTGGATCTTTAGGAAGGTTGTATTTGTTATACGACTCTCGTTAGGAAATGGATTTCAATAGCGATCCGAGCCTGTCTAAATTTTGTTCATTTGCCTCTTCGCAAATGGGCTTAAGCTGTCCTCCCCTCTCTTTGGCGCTAGCTTTAAACCGGTAGCTTCATTATAAATCCTAACGTTACGTAAGGTGCAGGCTAGTAGAACATATCAAATAAAGAAGCCGCCATTTTGGCAACTTCTTTAAAGGAATTATTAGTCTAAGCGAATTTAAAGTTTACTTCAAGTATTGTCCAGTGATCGACTGCTCCGTATGGATGATCTGCGGAGGTGTGCCCTCGAACACCACCTGGCCGCCCCTGCTACCTCCGTCCGGTCCCATATCGATGATCCAATCCGCATGGCTGATCACACCAATGTTGTGCTCGATGACGATCACCGTATTGCCAGCATCGACAAGGCGGTTCATGATCTCCAGAAGATGACCGATATCTGACATATGCAGGCCGGTCGTCGGCTCGTCCATCACGTAGATACTACCTTTTTTGTGAAGCTCGCTTGCCAGCTTGATGCGTTGGCACTCTCCGCCCGATAGTGTACTGAGCGGCTGGCCGAGCGTAATATAGTTCAGCCCCACATCGCTCATCGCCTGGAGTTTGTGTACAACCTCTTTTAGTTGGAAAAATTCCAATGCCTGCTCCACCGTCATCTCAAGCACATCTGCGATAGACTTACCGTTCAGTTTGTATGCGAGTACCTCTTCCTTAAATCTTTTCCCTCCGCATACTTCGCATGGCAGCTTCACGCTTTCGAAGAATGAAAGGTCCAAGTACACTACACCCAACCCTTGGCAGTTTTCGCAAGCTCCCTTGGAGTTGAAGCTGAACAAGCTTGGGCTCACCTTGTTCGCGGAAGCAAACGCTTTGCGGACATCATCCAGTATGCCCGTGTAGGTCGCGGGATTCGAGCGTGTCGACACGCCAATCGCTGATTGGTCGATGACGATCGCATCTGGATGCTGGCTCAGGAATACGTCGTTAATTAGGGTGCTCTTACCCGAGCCGGCGACGCCGGTAACGACTGTCAGCACTCCGGTTGGAATATCTACGCTCACGTTCTGCAAGTTGTGCAGCTTGGCGTTCTTGATGGACAGCTTGCCGGATGGGTGCCTGCAATCATTCTTTAGTTGTAGCGGCTGTTTCATATGAGTGCCTGTCAATGTACCTGACTCCAGCAGTCCTGTGTAGCTTCCTTCATACACAATGTTACCTCCTCGGCTGCCGGCATAAGGCCCAACGTCGACGATATGATCCGCCACCTTGATGACATCGGGATCATGCTCGACGACAAGCACGGTATTGCCCTTGTCGCGCAGCTTCTGAAGGAATTCATTTAGTCGGTGTACATCGCGGGGGTGGAGGCCAACGCTGGGTTCATCGAAAATATAAGTGACATCCACCAGACTCCCACTCAGATGCTTCACCATTTTGACGCGCTGCGACTCGCCGCCGGATAAGGTATCCGTCTCGCGGTCCAGCGTCAAGTAGTCAAGTCCGATATCCACCAGATGCTGCAGCCGCTCCTTCAGCGACTTGACCAGCGGCGCGGCGGCAGCATCGTCAATCTCCCGAATGGTGTGGATGAGTTGTCCGACCTCCATGGAGGACAGCTCCGCAATGTTATGTCCATGGATCCTGCAGCCAAGTGCGGCTTGACTGAGTCTCGCACCGTGACAGCTGGAGCAGGGACCCTCGGAGATATACGGCGCAACGGTTTGTTGCGTGCGTTCGGACTTCGTCTTTACGTCCTGCTTGATGTATTTGTTGGTGAACTTCTCGATGACGCCTTCCACGGTAATATTCGTTGCCTTCCCGGCGAAATCCATCTTCACTTTCCTTGCCTTGCCGTACAGCAGCTGCTCTAGGTCTTCATCCGAGTAATCGCTGAGCTTCTTATCGGGATCATAGGAACCCGACTGTACAAGCATGTTCCATTCCCAGCCGTTCACCGTATAGCCCGGCAGCATAATTGCCCCTTCGTTTAACGACTTGGACTTGTCTACCGCTTTGTCCATGACGACGCAAAGGCTGCGGCCGATCCCGTTGCATTCGGGACACATGCCTTGCGGATCGTTAAACGAGAACATGTTCGCTCCTCCAACATAGGGCTGTCCTACTCGTGAGAAAAGAAGTCGGAGAATGGGGGAAATGTCGGTAATGGTACCCATCGTGGAATGGGAACCCCCGCCTAGCCGCTTCTGATCGACAATAACAGCCATGCTCAGGTTCTCGATTGCGTCCGCATCCGGCTGCGGATATTTGGGCAGGAAAGTGCGCACGAACATGCTGAAGTTCTCATTCAGCAATCTCGTGGATTCTGCAGCGATCGTATCGAAGACGATCGATGACTTGCCGGAGCCGGATACGCCGGTGAAGATTGTAATCTTCCGCTTGGGAATGCGCAAGGATACGTTCTTGAGATTGTTTTCCCTCGCACCCGAGATGACGATATGCTCCTGATTAGAGTCACTCATGCATAACATCCTTCCGATCGTGTTAATTTTTATTCATATTACATGGTTAGCATTCTTAGAATTGCCCGAAGTAGACACAAACCGGCTGCAAACGACATGCAGCCGGTTTATGTTGTTTCGGGTAAAGCAGGTTTTATGATCTACCGACCGAATGCGATTAGTCCTCCAACGCCTGATCAAACCCTTTGAACCAATTACTCCAGCCATACTTAGCGCCTCCAAGGGCTTGCTCATTGGAGATACCGGTTTGTTCCAGATGAAGGTTCACCTTGCCGTCTCCTAAATCCTGCAGCGTCCAGGTAACCGTGTGCTTCTCCCCGCTTTCCCACGTATAAGACAACTGGTGTGGTTCTTCCACGGTAAGCACTTCGCCTTCAATAATGCCATTCCACCATTCGCTTGGCTGTGTGCGGAATTGAAAGCGATATCCTACAACGGGCTTGAAGTCATTTTCCATCGGCTGACCAGTTTGATTGTTGACTACCCACTTCGCAAGCTTATTGGAATCGGTTAAAGCGGCCCACACCTTCTCGATTGATGACGTATACTGAAAATCTAATGATAATGTTAAACTCATTCTTCTTCCTCCTCTAATAGTTGGTTCAAGCGCATCATATTCGTAAGCCAGAATTTTCTGTAGAAACCCACCCAATCTTGAACTTCTTTGAGGGGTTCGGCGTTTAGTCTAAATCGTGTTTCTCTGCCCACTTTACGGTCAAGCACCAATCCGGCTTCTTTCAGGATTGTCAAATGCTTGGATACCGCTGTGCGGCCCATTTGAAACTGTGTCGTTAACTCATGAAGCGGTAGCTCCTCTGCCTCTGCTAATAGCTGAATCAGTCGGCGTCTCGTTGGATCTGCAATTGCATCAAACACATCCCGCATCTGATTGTTCTCGGTCACAACACCCTCTCCAATATCTTAATTCTGTAGTAGACTGCAAGCTGCTAATTAGACACCTTTTAGTGACGCTTTGATTATAAGACACCATTTGGTGTCGTGTCAACATCATTTTTATATACCACATGAAAACTGTCAGTCAGCAAAATCCACATCATGGTATGGGCTTCCAATGGGAATCATTATTGCCGTATGGTGTCCCAAATATAAGACATTCTGGGAGACAGATCATCATTATTTGCCTCTCACTGAACATCATTTGTTACGTAGCAACTACATGTTGCATGTCTTCATTACTTTCTAAAAAGCCTACCCGTTCCACATAATATAAATCATAGATCTGTTCCGTAAGATTTATCGATTGATATACTTCATGGTTGGTATCATTGGCTAATTTGACATACTGTAGTTTTTCTACTGCTTTTTTCGACCGAATATTTTGTTTACGGATTTTCAAGAATACCGTATCTATATCATGCTCAAGAAACAGTTCTGCAAAAAAGGATTCCTTCGCTCGTTGGTTATATCCTTTTCCAAAATAAGGCGTTCCAATCCATGTGGCCAAGAAGCCTGTTTTATTAACAATATTATATAGATCAATGGTACCAATGGGATGTCCCATCTCGTTAAGAATCGTTCTAGAAATACATGTCCTCTGTTCTTCTTCGACGATCAACTGTTTGGTTATGAATAAATACTCTTCATACGATTGGCATTTATAACGAACATAAGGAAAAACGACAGGATCCATCATTAAGTTATACAGTGAATGGCATTCATGCAAATCTCGTTTTTTTAACATTTCTTCTATCACCTAGTCCTTTTGATTCGCTATATCAAACAATTTAAGTATATAAAAGGACTTCGGGAGTTATATGAACGCTACGTAATCATTGTGTAAAATTCATCGCAGGAATTGTATCTTCTCATCAAATATTAATATTACGCCTCTATACTGAAAGTATCCGAGAATATGAGGTGCGGAAAGTCATAATCCGTGGGTCCAACAAAGATGTAGTGATTAAGGACTTGAACTTTAATGACCTCTTCTTAGTGAGCCATAATTATTTAAAATGGCATATTCGTCATAAGATTTCTATTGGACCGCATACTATCTATGTACCTTTGCTCATGTCAGGAAATAAACCACTTAATAAAAAAACCGGAACTACGATTCGTATGTAAAAGAAGGAGTTAGGAAGCATGTGCGGCATAGCGGGTCTATTGAATTTTGACGGTCAGCAGCCCTCAGAGGATCTAATTGACAACATGATATCGATCATTCATCACCGAGGTCCAGATGACGGCAAGTTGTGGATCGGTGATTGTGTTGGACTTGGATTTCGACGTCTGTCCATTATCGATGTGGCGGAAGGTTCACAGCCTCTAAGTAATGAAGATGATTCGATATGGATCATATTTAATGGTGAAATTTATAATTACTTAGATCTTCGAAATGATTTGCTTCAACGTGGTCATCTATTTAAGACGCGAACAGATACGGAAGTTATTGTACACTTGTATGAAGAGCACGGGGAAAATTGCGTAGAATATCTTAGGGGAATGTTCTGTTTTGCGATATGGGATCGTAGAAAGAAACAGTTATTTCTAGCACGGGATCATTTTGGCATTAAACCTTTGTATTATTACTACGATCACAGCATGCTGGCCTTTGGCTCCGAGATCAAGAGTATACTTACAGTACCCGGGTTGCCTCGCAAATTAAATATGAACAGTCTCTATAATTATTTGACGTTCCAATATGTCCCGGATCCAGATACGATGTATGAAGGCGTTCAGAAGCTGCCGCCAGCGCATACGATGACTATTCCTTTCCAAGGTAATCCGCAGCTACGGAAATACTGGGATCCTATGTTTGAGCCAGTTGATCGTCCATTGGCGCAATTGCTGGAAGAAATTCGCGATGTTCTAACAGACTCCGTCCAACATCACATTTATAGCGACCATGGTGTCCAGCGCGGATGCTTCTTGTCCAGCGGAATCGACTCGACCATCACTTCAACGCTCATGCGTTCGATGGAGCCAATGAAGACGTTTAGTGTCGGCTTTGAAGGAGTTAATAACGAAACGATCATTGCACGAGAAACGGCTAATCAAATTTATACGGAGCATTATGACCGAATGATTACAGAGGATATGTTCTTTGATGCGGTCCCACAAGCCATATGGCATTTGGATGAACCTGTTGCGGATCCAGCTGCCATTGCGCTCTATGAATTAGCAAGACTCGCGCGTGAACATGTTACAGTCGTTCTATCCGGTGAAGGTGCCGATGAATTATTTGGCGGATATCGCATATATCGTGAGCCGAACGCTTTGCGCTTCCTCTCATGGATGTCCGATGGCACGCAGCGTGTCATCAATCAAATGCTGAAGAAGATCCCCTATCAATTTTATGGAAAGAACTATATACTCCGCGGCACGACACCGCTCGCCCTGCGTTTCTTAGGGAATGCGAATATCTTCACGGATGACGTGAAGCCCGATCTTTTACGTGTAACGGTAGAACAGATCCTATCGTATTCGAAACCGTTCGACAAGGCAAAACAGTACTATGATCGTACACCTCATTTAGGACCGGTGACTCGCATGCAGTATATTGATATGAACCTGTGGCTGCCAGGCGACATCTTGATGAAAGCGGACAAACTGACCATGGCTCACTCCTTGGAACTTCGTGTACCATTCATAGATCGCAAAGTGTTTGATGTAGCGAGCCGGATCCCGATGAAATACCTAATCGCGGATGGCACAACCAAGTATGCGTTACGGAAAGCCATGCAAGGTATTATTCCAGATTCAATCATCAATCGTCCAAAACTCGGTTTCCCTGTCCCGCTGCGTGACTGGATGCGCACACAACGTTCTGATCTGATGTGGGAGCACATTTCGGGGAGTGGTATTGAATCGATTATTAACTTAAATACCGTAGAAAAAATGTTCCGTCTCCACAAGGATGGGTATGGCGACTACTCCCGTAAGCTCTGGGTATTGTATGTATTTGCCCAATGGCATGCGGCATATATGTAGATGCATTCCAGATGTGATTCGATTAAACCTGCCTTTACAGACCTTGAATGTCCAGCATTTTTCCACGATTAGCATCAGGTCACTGTTTAAACCCACAAGAAAAAGACACCCCGCGGGGTGTCCTTCCTATGCTATCGCGATAGCTACTTTACTCCGCCAGCACTTTCAACAATCTGCTTAAGAACACAGCGCTTTCTGCACGCGTCGTATGGCCGCTTGGATTGATCAAGCCGCTATCTCCTTGGATCAGCCCTTGCTCGATCATGCCTGCAACACGACTTGCTGCATACTCTGACACATTGTCGGCATCCTTGAAAGGATCCAGCGCTTTGAGGTCCCCCTTGATATCTTTGGCTTGTGCTGTAACCAGCGCACGCGCTGCCATGACCATCATATCCTGACGAGAGATCTTCGCTTGCGGCGCGAATTGATCCCCATCCGTACCCGTCGCGATGCCAAGCTGCTTCGCAATCGCTACAGCGTCGTAGTAGTATGCCTGTGCGTCGACATCCGTGAATGCCGTACCAGCACCTGCCTTCAGATTCAGCGCTCTGACCAGCATCACGACGAAGTCCGCACGGCTTACCTGTTCAGCCGGGCTGAACGTCGTTGCAGACGTTCCTTGCACGACACCTAGCGAAGTCAATTGATCGATCGCCTCTTGTGCCCATGCATGCTTGCTAAGATCTGCAAAAGATGCAGCTGGCTGCACATAAAATACCGCATAAATGCCATCTTGGTTCGCTTGGAAGCGAAGCTGCTTGTCGGCAGCGGAGTACGCTGCGTCTTTGACTACGGTTGCAACACCCTGATCGTCAATCGACAGAATACCGATGCCAGATGCCATCTCCTTACCGACGAGCTCATAAGGAACCCTTACCAGAGCCGAAGCCTTCTCGTTCTTCCAAGCTACGGATTTGCCATCCATCTGCACGGACAATTGTACTACCGGCCGGTTTCCGACTTGCGCTTGCACCGCTTTGCTTAACGGTTTGCGATCGCCTTCACTGACGATAAAGCGCATTTGCTTGCCAAGCTCCGACTTCTTGAACATTTGTCCGTTCAAGTCAACCGATGCATCTGGTGTGTTTACTTCAATGACAAAATTCGGATTCTCGGACAAGAACGCAGCTGGAAGGTCGAACGCGTAGTTCGTTGTCCCGCCATTTTTCTTGGAATCAGCATCCGTCGTTCCATTGGATTTCACCTGTACACGCGAAATTTTCAATGGAATCGGTTGTTTGCTGTCCCTTAACGTGCGAATAGGAATTCCAATCTCTGCGTCTTGCCATACGAGTTTGAAGGCCTGCCCGTTGTCTGCCAGGATCGAAGCTGCATCTTGTGGAATTGTGACATTCAATTCGGCACTCTGGCTTGCATCTGGAATGACAAGCCGCAGCTTATCCAATCCAGCAGCTTTTAACAGCGGCGCGAGCTTAGCTGCAACATCTTTCGTAATCTCAAGACGATCCTTCACCTGTCCGGCCGCGTCTCTACCCCGCTCCATATATACCGTGTAGATCTTACCATCAATAACGACAAGTATAGCCGTCAGTTGCTGCTGCGATCCAGCGTTTGACAAGTTGTCGCTCGAACTGCCACTTGATCCGCCACTGCCCTGTCCACCATCTTCGCCGCCGCTGCTCGTGAATTTATTTTCGTTAAATGTCTTTACCCCTTGGTTTAATGCGGTTACGGCCGCATCCACTTTCTTTTGCGTAACCTCTGCATCGCTTAGCACCGTCTTCGCTGCGTTGATCGACGTTTGCAGCGCTGTTTTCGCGCCTGCTTTGTACTGTCCTAAGGATGTTCCTTCCACCGCGCTATCATGCAGCGTTTGCGCCGATGTGATAGCTGTGCTTAGCAACGTTTTATCAATATGCACTTGCTTGGATTTGAAGACATCGACAGCCAGATTCAGCACGGTTACTGCGGTCTCGACCTCCGACTGTGCGGCTTCATTATTATCAAGTACAGCTGCCGCAACATCAATGGCGCTGCGCAGCGACGCCATGGCGTCTGCTGGATATTGCCCCTCTTGATCCCCTTTCTCAGCATCGTAATAGAGTTGCTCGGCCGCTCGAACCGCAGCTGATAATCGAGCTGTATAATCGTCGTGCGGGAGCGTGACTGATGTCCGTTCGCTTTCTGCTTTATCCGCTGCATGATCCGTCTGTGTGACATAGACCTGCTCGCTTAGGATTTCGGCATCAAGTGAAATTATCAAGGAACCGGGTTCATCTCGTTGAATCTTCTTCCCAAGGAGATTCCCTCCGGCCGCTGCATCATACACTCTTACCTCGGCACTACCGGCAACCTCAGCAATTGAAACGGTATAGGTCCCGTCTTTTTTTACTATTTGTATATTTTGTGGGGCAATCATCGGCGTCTGAGGTTTCTTCACAATGACCTCCAGCGTCACCGTTACCGTATGTTGGTGATCATCGCTAACATCAACTCGCACATGGGTCGTCCCTGCGCCCGCAGGATTGACTTGCAATATATTAGACTCTACAACAGCCGTGGCTATACTCATGTCATCCGAACTCGGATTGGATAGTGTTAGATCATCCTCATCCTCATCCGTTGCCAATTGGCCGGGTTGGAACATATAGGGCATATCGCCTCGCTGGAACTGTGCAACCTTCCCTGTAACCGCAACCGGCGGCTGATTCGGGTACTCTATGAATTTGAGCGGGCTAAATGTATAGTCATCGATAATACCTAATCCATCCATCGCGTCCCGAAATAATATAATATTCGCTTGGCTCGTCGCCGTTGCTCTCGCGGGAAGTCTCACCTTAGTCCCTATTACGGTACTCGACATCGCAAGCGTGTACGACTTTCCTTCTTGCATATAGATACCTTCAGGCAGGATGAAATCCACCATCGATAAGCCAGCATTCAGAAACATGACTCTTGGCGAATACGAGGTATGATCCGTATTGTTATAAATGATATAGTCGCTTTTCTGATGAAGCTTATCATTCGATTCAAGCCACGACGCATTCAACTCATCACCAGGAAAGCGGAACTGAACTCGGTTCGCATTCCCGCTGGTTGGCGTGAACGTCACAATCGGGTCATTCGCTTTAAGCTTGTATCCCACTTTGTCAGGCAGCTCGAGTATAGGCGTAGTAAGGAACGTACCAGGGGTGATATTATTGACCTCGACCTCTGCAGTAGAAAGCGGATTCCCCTGATCATCCCCAATCGGATCAGACATGTTCGTATAGCGGGCGGTGACCTGATCCCCCTTCACGACCTGCCGATCAATAAATAGAAATGAGAATGTAATATGATTCGATTCAAACAAAGGACTAACGCTCCAAACCTTGACGGGTTCACCGTTCACCTTCACTTCAAAATCTTGGTCAGTGAAGCTTCCTTTTGACGCAAATAAATCGCGAGTAAAAAATAGGCTTATTGCATCTTTCATAACCGATGGACGTACCAGTTCCGGTCCTGTCCCATCCGCGGCCCATACGGTGCTTCGAATCGGGATCACGAGCGTTACGGCAAGCGTAATCACGAGCATGAATGACAGCCGCCTTTTCCATTTCCATTGCTTCATCTTCGTTCCTCCATTTCAGAATACTGTGTCGAATTGTAGCAAAGCAGCCTCCCAGAATTCTCCCAAAAACATGAACATAGATAAAGACAAAAAAAAGAGAGACCTGAGCGTCTCTCTATCACGAACTTGAAATGGCAACGTAAAGTGACTGGATCTCCGCTGAGGGAGCAATACCGAACTCCTCCTCTAACTTTCTAGCATATTGCTCATAATGGCGAAGAAACGGACCCTTCTCCCCAAGTTCCAGATACAAGCGGAGCAATACAGCATTCATCTCTTCATCGAGCTGCGCCTGCATTAAGTATGCACGAAGGATATCCTTTAGCGCCGCGTTATCCTTTCTCGCACGGTAATAAGCGATTAACATTCGCGTCAACCCCGTGTACTGCAGCGCGAGCTCTGCCGCGGCTCCTGTACTCCAGACATAATCCTTGCCCCCGAAGAGCTGACCGCGATACTTTTTGAAGTAACTTTCCCCTTCACCTACATTGCAATTGTCGAAGGCAGTCGTTCTCTGCATGAAATGCCGTAAGCTCTCGATATCGGAAAATTCCGCCGCAATCCGCAGATGATATCCTTCATTCATGCTGATCAGCTCTACGCTGATTCCAGCATCCTTCAATGCCTTTTTCAAGCGGTGGATCGTATGGTGCACATTATGGGCGGCCCGCTCTTCGGACAGATCCGGCCACAACAAGTCGGCTAACTGCCACTTGCTCACATAACGATTCGGATAAATCAGGAAATATGCGAATAGCTCTTCCGTCTTACGCGTTGGCCAACTCATCACATTCCCATTCGCACCCCTCGTCTCAAATGTGCCCAGGCATCGAACGACCGGATCCTCTTGCGCTGGTCGCCGCGACCGCAAAGCTTGATGCTTGGCAAGTCTGGCATATACACGCTCGATATCATCTGGGAGAACGGGTTTGAGCAAGTAATCGACCGCACGGATGCGAAAAGCATCCACGGCATAGTCCGGATATGCTGTCGTAAACACGATGGGGAGCTCCTCATCTATCGCTATAAGTCGCTCTGCCAGCTCCATCCCGCCCATTCGCGGCATCTCGATATCGAGGAAAACCGCATCCGGCTTGATGACATCGAACTGAACGAGCGCTTCAGCCGGACTTGTGAACGCCCCTACCATCACCAGCTGCGGATGCTGGCGGACAAGCCTCTCCATTAAATCAAGAATTGGCTGCTCGTCTTCTACGATCATCACGCGAATCATGCGCTCATCTCCTCTCACGTTCTGTCTACAACCTATCTCTCCGATTCCTCATGATTTCTAGGTAAATGGATAATAACACGGGTTCCCTGGCCCAAAGCCGATTCCAGCGTTAGGCGAGCCCCCTGGATCGACAATAACCGTTTGCGGGCATTCGCTACGCCGATCCCTTCGGTTGTACCCTCTCCTGCATTTAGTCGTACCAGCATTTCTTGAGTCATGCCGACCCCGTCATCGGTAATGTCGCAGCAGATGTATTCGTCGCTTTCAGAAATAGATAACATAACTTGCCCCGGACCTTCCTTATCGAACAAGCCGTGGCGAATCGCATTCTCGACAAAAGGCTGAATCGATAGCGACGGAATCATCTCGTTCTTCAATGCCGGATCAACGGCCATCTTAAATTCCAACCGCTCTCCGAACCGCGCTTTCTCCACTTCCACATAGGCTTGGATTAACTCCAGCTCGGTTCCGATCGGGATGTGGAGTGAGAGATAATCACGCCGAAATACGAACCGCAAATAGCGGGTAAGCATGGACAATAGATAGGCGGCTTTCTCTCCGTCGGTATAGCAAAAAGAGATAATGCTGCTAATCGCGTTATATAGGAAATGCGGTTTAATCTGAGCTTGCAGAAAAGCGAGTTCATTCTTCAATGCCTGCTCCATCGACGTCTTCATCGATAACAACGTGCGTACTCTCGCAGCCAGCGTCTTTGCATCAAAGGGCTTTGCAATGAAATCATTCCCTCCGGCCTGGAAGCATAGGTCAATATCATGCTTCGAGTTGTTCACTGTCGCGAACAGGATCGGCAGCTCCACCGGAGAGCGCGTCTCCCGGATTATTCGGCATAACTCAATCCCCGAGACTTCCGGCATCATCACATCCAGAATCATCAGATCAATCTTCGGCTTTGATTCTAGCTTGCCGATCGCTTCCTTAGCAGAGAAGGCCGTCAACACGTTGTATTCCTCGCTTAATAAATTGAGCAGTACCCGAACGTTAGCCGCTTCATCGTCCACAATGAGTACCGTCTGCCCATGCTGCGGATCGACTATATCCAGATGTCCTGACTGCAAAGACTCTCGCCGTTTCATAGGCGCAAGCTCGGACTCGCTCCCCATTGCCTCGGCAAGTTCCACCAAGGGGAGTCTGAACGTCATGCGAGTCCCTTCCCCCGGCGTTGAACGTTCGACATAGATTGCACCATGCATTCGCTCGATGAGCTGACGACTGATGTATAGGCCGAGTCCCATCCCCGTATAACCGTCCTGCGACCATGTTTGTCCCGCCTGCTCGAAGTAGCCGAAGACCGCCTCCTGGCTTTCAATGGGGATACCTGTCCCCGTATCTTCTACCGACACGGACAAATCATCTCCCATCTTCCCGGCAGACACCTCAATCCAACCGCTCTGGGTATGCTTTATGGCATTGTGGATCAGGTTATACAGCACTTGCCACACTCTGTTCTCATCCCCGCGAACCAGAGACCGAGGAGCGATCCGATTCACCCATTGCACATCCTTGCCCATCAGCTCGAACTCGAGCACCTGGAACACGGTCTCCGCGATGACCCGCACATCCATCACCGACTCCTGCAGCCGCAAATCACCATTCTTCATCTGAACGACGTCCACCAGATCATTCACGAGCGTCGATAGCTTGGTCGTGCTGTCGCGAATCAGCGTTATTTCTTTACGCTGCCTGCTCGTTAATGCGCCCGCCTTTTCCTCGAGGAGATAAGAGGCCATATTCTGAATGCCATGCAGCGGCGTCTTCAGTTCATGCGAAGTATTCGCCAGAAATTCATTCTTGAGCTGATCCCTTAGCAGCAGCTGCTCTGTTAGCTTCTCGGTCTGTTCCGTAGCCTGCGCAAGACGGAATGCAAGCAAGGTGTTCATGAAGGCAATGACGGACAAGAAGAAGATTCTTCGTCCCACATCCGTCTCCAGCAGTCCCAAGGAGTAGAGTACTCCGAGGACCATGATCATCACAATCGATATCATGACCCCGCCGAGCATCGCGACTTCTTTGCGATTCAATTGCTCGCCATCCTGCTTTATAAACAGACGAACCGTGCGGTAGAAATAAAATATAACCAACAGCAGCACGTAATCCCACGGAATGTTGCCAAGCTGCTGGTAGACGGAGTACGGCAGAACAAGCACCGCAGCCAAATAGATTGCAATCGGCGTAATCCAATAGAGAAGATGCTTCCGTGATATTAATTTCTTATCCAAGTGATGCAAGAAAAAAGCTAGTACAGCATAGCATGAGAATCCGCCTAGATCATAGACCTTGGATGCGAATTCAAAAGGTAACTGCGGCCAAAGCTGCAGCAGCAGTTTCTCCCCCATCATCGATAGCATCAACAGCAAGGTCAAGAAGAATATCCCGCTGTACAAATAGGCCTTGTCTTTGAACCGCATGACATAGATGCTCATGTGATACCCGCCGAACAAGAGCAGGATGAAGATTCCCGACAATTCGGTCCCGTATAACACGTGACTCATCCGCAGCATATCCTTCTGAAGCCCGAACTGGATGTCGTCTACGCCGCCCCCATTCCAATATGTATAATTGGACACTTGGAGCGTTAGGACCATTTCCGATCCGCCAGCGCTCACAATCGTCGTGTATGGCGTGTTTCCCGGTCGGTAAGACAATTCATCGCCCGCTGGCGTTCCGCTCTCTCCACGGACATAGCCATCCACGAATAACCGATGAGCGGTCAAAATATTGTTCACCCGAATCCCATACATTTCATTCGGATCATTCAACTTGATAGTCAGACGATAGGTGCCGGAACCAATTCCATAATCCTCCTCAATCGGGGCGCGTCCCCCGAACCATGCGCTTGGAATCTCGATAAATCGATCCGGCTTAACGGCATGGCCCTTTAGCTCCTCAGGAGAAAGTAGCCGCCCGCGGTAATATTCCCATTGTCCATTTAACGAGATAAATCCATTCGTGCCGAAATCCCAATGACTCAAATCTAGCACGCCTTGTACCGCTACAGGCGCATTCCTATTCGGTATTGTATAGGAATAGATGCCAAGTAGAACAAGGAACGATAGGATCGGGATCAGCGTCCATCCCACGATCCGATTCATCGTCTTATACCCGCTCCGCAAATGCTTCACCACCGTTCCACCGACCTATCGGTGACATCAGTATCGTGCACACCGCTCCCAGAATCCTCCCAAATGATCTTAAAGAGCCCCAAGTTCTCCCTGCTAAGTCCTAGTAATTCGCTCATACTTGCCCCCAACCTATCGTCGTCTATTTATGTCTTATTCTATTATAGTTGCCGAGTTTATACCTGACATCAAAGAACAATCATATATCGGTTGTAGAATGAGTTTTGACGACTTTTTAAGATTAGCCTATTCTATTTAAGAAGTATTATTTCGTAGTATAAAAATGAGGAGTACAACAATGAATAATTTTTATAGGGCGTTAACATATGTAAATGAATTTTTTTATGAGCCTAATCACTTAAAAATAAATTCCATCCGAGAAGAAACTCAAAATTCAGAATATGGAGCTGGAATATTTCAGCTAAATTCTAAATTAGTTAGATTTAGAGTTGCAAAAATAACACCTACTAAGATTGGACAGTTTGTTGCCTTTTGGGAAAAAGATTTTGATAATAAGAACCAAGCATTTTCATATGAAAACGCTACTGATTTATTGGTTATTAATACCTTTGCTAATAACAATCATGATTTTGGACAATTCATTTTCCCAAAAGAACTTCTTGTAAAACAAAATATCCTTAAAACAGCTACTTCGAAAGGGAAAATGGCAATAAGAGTTTACCCTAGTTGGGATACCCCGACTAGTAAACATGCTATAGCAACACAAAAATGGCAATTACCATATTTTGTTGCTGTGAACAATATAAATAGCTTACAAATACAAGAACTACTAAAACTATATTTCAACTAAAAAGGGGGGGCTGTATTAATTCCCACTTTGAGTAAAGGAGATGCCCCCTCTCCGTCGTTAAATAAATATCCGATTCTTCACGTTTCCGTCATGATACCGCCATTAACATGTAGTACTTGCCCCGTTACAAAGGAAGCATCATCCGAGGCCAAATAAATGTAGGTGGGTGCAAGCTCGAATGGCTGTCCGGCGCGTTTCATAGGTGTTTCCAAACCAAATGTTTTTACATATTCGGCAGAATAACTTGATACGATAAGCGGGGTCCAAATCGGGCCTGGTGCCACAGCGTTGACTCTAATGCCTTTGCTAACAAGTTGAAGTGACAATGAACGAGTGAAGGATACAATCGCGCCCTTTGTGGAGGAATAATCGACAAGGAGAGGGGCGCCCGCATAGGCGGTTACGGATGCCGTCGAAATAATCGAACTTCCTGGCTTCAAGTGTGGGAGTGCTGCTTTTGTCATATAGAAATGCGGAAAAATATTGGTGCGATAAGTATTTTCAAGCTGCTCATTTGAAATGTTCAATATGCTTTCCTGAGGGAACTGAACGCCTTGATTCAATACGAGAACGTCAAGAGTGCCATAGCACTCCAATGTCCTTCCTACCACTTCCTCAGAAAAAGCAGGATCCCTTAAATCTCCTTCGATTAGCAGGCAGCGACGCCCGTAATACTCCACCCTGCGTTTAGTCTCTTCCGCATCCACGCGTTCATACAAGTAGGCTATCGCTACATCCGCACCTTCTTTGGCGAAGCCAATCGCGATTGCACGACCGATACCGCTATCCCCTCCAGTGATGATGGCTATTTTCCCAGCCAATTTCCCGCTTCCCTGGTATGCGGGATTGTCGGATATCGGTAACAGGTTCATTAAATACTCTAGACCGGGCTGAACGTTCTGATGTTGCGGCGGAAAAGTAATAGGCACCTGCCTGCAGCGCATTTCATAATTGTAATATGGATAATATGGAATCATTGCGAATCCTCCTTATCATTCGTTGCATAAGCAGGATATTCGCCTAATTTCCAACTTGTTACATAGTCTCCGATTTCAGCGACCAAAACCTGCGAGGAAACGAAGATAACAAAAAACAGGTCAGTCATGGTGGTATCTGTCCATAATCGACCTGTTCAATGTAACGGAATAGCGATACTTAGGGTATAAGATTCAAGAGGACATCTATTCTACATTATTTTCCGGCAATTCTTCTTCTAGCGGTTCTCTTACCATACTTTTGTATTGGGGCTTGCAAACACCGAATAGTTTGTAATTCTCCCTTGCTTGATTCAATGAGATATGGTTTGCTCCTATGCTTATATCGGGCTTAGCATGAGCCACAGCATCAAACTGCCAAAAACATACATCACAAATCTCTACAACAACCTCATCTTCGCTTTCTATAGTGAAATTATCACAACAAGGACATTGTAATCTCTTCATTTTTTCCTCTTCCTCCCTCACTTAGGGGGGGCATATAGTTTTATTTGTTCTTCCCAATATTCAAGCCCATTTGTTGGTTTATAATAAGTTGATATCCCACCATATTTGTTTATTATTCCAAATTCGTTAGTAGCTGTATCATATCTAAAATATGTGCCTTGTAATGAATCAAAAGATTTTGTTGTTGGAGTCGGGGACTTTTCAAGAAAATTTCTTGCACCATTTAGATATTGAGTTTCAGTCGTATAACCAAAGTCATCTTTATGATCGGTAAAGTGTCCTGTCAGAGTACTCCTGCCATTGCCTCTTGTAAAATCAGAATCGGCATTCCTTGTACCTGCATAAGGCTTACCAGAATAATCCGTCCCCTCATCGGCTTTATCCTTATTCGGCGTATCGTCATCCGGTTTATTGGGATCGTCCGGATGATCACCCGACCCTTTGACGTCATTCTTCGGAGGTTTCGGTTTATCCGGGACGTGGATATCCGGCTTCCGGGAACCGAGCTTATCCAGAATCATACGTACATAGTGACGCCCTCTACTCCCCAGCCATGTTAGCACTTTACCAAACGGGATTCGGTTAAGTGCAATGTTTATAGCGACGGAAAGCGCATTTTCGGGAGTCAGCAGCTTCTTCGGATCACGGATATAGCCGGCAATCTCATGCCCACTCCCGGCGATTCCCATCCCCGTCGTTACGATACCAAAAGCCGGCCAGAATCCGACGAACAGCAGTGACAAGGCAAGGGCTCCAAGCAGGATCGCGCCCTGTTCATACCAATCCAGCCGATCCCACCAATCTTGCAGCGAATCGAACATGCAGGCGAAACATGCCGGTTCCCCTCCGCTCGTATGTGCCCCTATGCCTGCGAACAGACCGGCCACGAGAAGAATTATAGCGAGTCCGGTTAACGCCTGGCAAAAAGCTTTTACCCGAGCATCGATAGGCTCCTGTCTTCTGGCCGCTTCGTCATTTCCATAAAGCATATGAAATCCAAGCTCCCTGCGCTCCCGGTAAAATCCGAGCCAATAGATGAATTTTCCCCGGTCCTGACAAAAAGAGCGGATCATATTCCACAGCTCGGTAAATGGATTAAGAAACGGCTCATTCGGCAGTGACGGAAGGCGGATTCGTATTTTGTTCAGCGACCAGTAGTCGGCAAAAATCGATGCGACCAGCATCAGCAGGAAGGCCGGCTGAGTTTTATATCCGCTGCCGGTCCACTCATGAAGCCGGAACACCCAACCCGGCAACTGGTGTTGGCCGTTATAAGCCGCGTGATCTAGGATGGACCACAGCAAAATGATTACCGGGAACAGAAAAACCCATTTCGTCAGTCTTCTTCGCAGCCGGTAGGCTATTCCGCACGCAAGCGCGATCATAGCGGTATGTACGGGATGACCGACGGCCATTAGCGTCGGAAACAAACTTTCTTCGAAACGTCCGGGAAACAGCGAGAAAAAGTCCCAATGGATCGTTTCGCCGCCCAGCCATGTATAGCTGTAGCCGAACTTTTCCGCAAGAGCGCCGGAACTCATCCACCTTCGAGACAACTCCTCCATCAGTTGGAAGCCTACGCCCGTTGCCGCGCCGATAAGCGTGTAATCACTCAAGCTCAAAGCGGACGCTCGACGCGAGAACAACAGGAATATGCCTAGCGGAAGTAGCTTCCATAATTCTTCGAAAATTGGCGTGATCACGGCAATGGACCAAGTGTCGGATGTTTTTCCGCCGAAAAGCATGTGGAGAGCATTGACCGTAAGCGTCGTGAACGGTACGACTAGAAAAACGCCAGCCAATACGAACAGAACGATCGGCTTCCACGGCATCGTTTTGCTGCGGCACAGAAACCAAAATTGAAGCAGCACATAAAACGACCATAAATATTGAACCACCATGGTACGCGATTCTTTAACGAAAAACAAGCTTAAAACAAACATGATTAGCGACAACCAGGAATAAATCGTATACATCGTTTTAATAAACGGATATTTCTTAATCCATGCTTGGCAAGTTCGGTGGATGGCCTCAAGAAAATCCCGAATTCCAGTTCGAATGGACCAGATCGTATTTATTACGGTCGCCTCCTTTAAAAGCCGATCTTGTTCGAGCGGGACGTCTCCCTTGACTCCGATCAGAAAACCATGGTTACCGATCGATCGAAGCGGAGGTTTAAAGAGTAACAACCCGCAACGCAACCTACTTCTCGCGAGATATTTGTATTATAGACGTTCTTACAAAATGTGGTAAAGGGCTATGGTCTCAAATCTTGATGATTTTGTCGATAAAAAACCGGGAAACTTCGGAACTATGAGCGAGAATGAATACGAAAAAGGAGACAACCCCAACAACAAATCGGGGTTGTCTCCGCTTAGAAAGACATATCCGTAACGCGTTAACACCAAAATATCAGCAGCCTCTACTGCTTGCAAGCCTCTGCCGCTAATTATTTTTTCTTATTCTTCAAATCATCGATATTCTTATCGCCTTCATCCTTGATATCGTCATAAACCTGATTTCCACTTTTAGTGACTTCGTTATACAAACGCCTCCCGGTATCACGAGCATAAGTCCATGCGATATTCTTACGTTCTGTAATCTGTGTCCTCACGTGAGGGATAGCATTTCCGTTTTTAGATTCTAGATACTTAAGGGCTGCTAACAGATTATCATATTCTTTGTTCGCTAGAATTTGCATATCCATTTCTGTAATATTGATAGCTCCCTGCTTCTGTTCTTTTTGTGTATTTGCCTGTCCTTCTCCTTTTTCTTTCCATGTCGTCCATTCGCCTTGTAATTTGGCATACGCTTTATTGATATATTTTTTTAGTGATTCGTCATTATCTACAGAAGTGAACTCTCCACCACCAGATGTAGCAACTTGTCGAAGCAATTTCTGTCCCTCGTTATCCACATTAAAGCCAATAATATTTACAACTGTCTTCACTTTGGATTGGTTGAGTTCTTTGGCAATCTGTACTGGATTACCTCCACATGTTTCAATTCCATCACTTACCACGTATACGACCGAATCGGTTGTCTCAGGATTAATATCTTGTTTTACGGATTTTAGGGCATTCGCAATTGGTGTCCATCCTGCTGGTTCTATATCTTGAAGTACTGTTTTTATTTGATTGGTCTGCGCACCTTGACCATGAAAGATTTCTTCTGTACTGCTACAGGATGCTTTTTTATCTTTCTGACTGCTTGTTCCTTTATGTCCATACACCCGCAAAGATACCTCTGCATTTTCGGGTAATTTATCTGCGAAGATCTGAATAGCTTCTTTGGCAGAGTCCATTTTTGATTTGCCATTGATCTGCGCTTTCATGCTGCCACTGGCATCAAGTAGGATCGAAATGTGTAACTTCCTACTTGTGGGTAATGTGATGTTACCATTAGGTCGCTCATTATTCACTTTAACTTCTGTTTCAAAATTATTGAAAGTGGTCATATAAGAGCGATAGTCTTCAGCCAATAAGAGGAGTAGTTCTTCCTCATATTGATCAGCTGTCATATCGCTTGGTAATTGGTCCAGAGCCTCTTGAACTTTCTGTTCATCAAAGTTAGAGCCAGCAAAACGTCCTGGAGGTTTCATTAATATTTGTTCATCTGTTAAGGGAGTCTGAGGATTAGTTCGAATTGAATCGGATGGGTTCTGAATGTTTGAGGTATTTTTTTCCGGTTCATTGCTTTGATTTGAATTTGTTGGGTTCTGAACTTTTGAGGTATTCTTTTCCGGTTCATTACTACAACCAGCAAGGAATATGATTAACGTTACAAATATGAAAATAGACCTTCGAATCATCAACTTACCTCCAATTTATATTCTTCTGGTGACGGTTCGCCACTGCCATCTCTAAGGTATGAAACATTGGGTGCAGGTATGAACCCATTTATACGCAGATTGACCGAATAGGGCATCAAGCTTTTCCGAGGATATAGCTGTTAATCAGGCTGATACGAGCAGACTAAATCTGCCGATTTCCATTCGTATCGAAGCATTAATTCGTTTCCGCTTCGGTCGGCGGTCATAATGAATGGCTCCGCTTTGGGCTCGTGCAAAATAACCCGAATATCATTCCCATTCTTCTCGTATTCCCCGAACCATATTTGGGTAAAGTTCCCTGTCGTTTCATGAACGGATAAAGGGTCCCTATCGGAAGTAGGATTTTCAAGAAATTTCATCCCGGTAAAGCAAGCTGACGATTGGGAACCGGCGGCAAGCTTCCAGTTCCCCTCTATTTTCAACTCTTTAGCTTCCGTTTCTTTTGCATGATTACAACCAACCAGCAAGGAAACGGCAAATAATGCAGCGATCGTTCCCACTACTGTACTTTTCATCAATAACCCTCCTCTTCAATTCAATCCATTGAGCATTAATGTAATTATATGTCAAGATTTAACTGATGGCAGTATCTTAAACTCATTTAATTTTAGAAATCCTTCACTTTATAGAGTGCCTTGTTACAGTTTTCAAAAAAAAAGCCGTGCAGGGGGGGTTCTCCCCAGTGCACTGCTTCCTCTTTCATGCTATGCCAATCCCCATACGCCGGAGGATTCTTCTCTGCTGCTCCAAGTTCTTTACAGATTCCGTGGCCTTCGTTCATCAACTCGGGACTCGGCAGGATTCACTTTATGTTACGCCCTGGTATGTCGCTCGTCTGGTCTCCAACCAGTACTTTTGTGCTTCTGGACACGCAGATGAGAAAAGGCTGCCATATGGCAGCCTTAAGCATACGGAGTAAACATGTTCCCATTTACAGGAACAATCCCGCTATTGTAGCGGACAATACACTGACCATCGTTGCTCCGTAAAGTAGTTTGAGACCAAAACGGGCCACCACATTTCCCTGCTTCTCATGTAGTCCCTTCACAGCGCCGGCAATAATGCCGATGGACGAGAAGTTGGCGAACGATACAAGGAACACCGATACGATGCCAATCGTACGTGCGGAGAAGGCGGTATGCTTGCCGAGATCTAGCATCGCCACGAATTCATTGGATACCATTTTCGTCGCCATGATGCTTCCCGCCTCCACCGCTTCCCTCCATGGTACCCCCATGACGAAAGCGAATGGCGCACAGAGATAACCGAGAAAGCCCTGGAAGGATATACCGAAAATGCCAGTAAAGATGCCGTTAATCAGCGCGATCAGCGCAACGAAGCCGACCAGCATTGCTGCGACGATGACGGCTACCTTGAACCCATCCATAATGTATTCGCCCAGCATCTCAAAGAACGACTGCTTCTCTTCATCCTGTACTACCAGAATATCCTCTTCTCTCGAAACAGTATACGGGTTAATGATCGAAGCGATTATAAAGCCCCCGAATAAGTTAAGCACAAGCGCGGTAACAACAAACTTCGGATTAATCATTTGCATGTATGCGCCGACAATCGACATTGAAACCGTGGACATGGCGGAAGCGCAGAGCGTATAAAGACGATGCTTCGGCAGCATGCCGATTTGCTTTTTGACGGAAATGAATACTTCCGATTGCCCCAGAATTGCGGATGCGACCGCGTTATAGGACTCCAGCTTGCCCATTCCGTTGATTTTGCTGAGAACCAGGCCGATATATTTAATAATGAAAGGCAAGATCATCGTATACTGCAGAATCCCGATGAGAGCGGATATAAAAATAATCGGGAGCAGAACCGACAGAAAGAAGGTCATTTGACCTTGATTGACAAGACCCCCAAACACAAAGTTAACGCCTTCTCCTGCATAGGATAGCAGCTTCTCGAATATCGAAGCGAAACCTCCGATGAGGAGCTCACCGACGACGGTATGCAGTAAGGCAAATGCAAGCAGCACCTGCAGGACGAACATGAAGAAAAGCGGCCTGTAACGGATATTCCGGCGATGGCTGCTTACCGCATACGTCAGGCCGAACACGACTAGCACTCCTAGAATAGCGATTAAATATCTCATGATGATGTGTATTCCTCCACTGTGAATGTATTGTAAGTATTCCTTTCTTAAGCACTTACAACTCACTTAAAAGAAAAAAATAAAAACCATCGAAATTACTTCAATGGTTTTCTCAATTTCCTATAGTTACAAGAATTGTTCAATTTCATCCTTCCCATTCCAATAAGCCTTTTCCTCACCGTCTGCACCGGTTAAATCTTTAGGACTTAGACCTGCTGCTTTTCTTAATGCCATATATTCTTCAGGTTTGGGGCAATATATACCAAGTCGGATACGTCAACGAATCCATGGTAATTAACGAGAACGATGATAAAGCGGGGTTAAGTAAGTTGAATAATAAGATTATGGATTTCATCAATAATCATGGAGCGATATGGAAAATCCCATTCGCTTCAGCACTGTCATGGGAGATTGCCAAATGGGCAGGATCCACTCATCCCTATTTAGCGCCTCTAACCGTTATCCTGACCATTCAGGTTACCGTCAGCAAATCCATCCAATATGCATGGCAGCGCATTGTCGGTACGATTGTCGGCGTATTACTTGCTGCAAGTATAATGCCTTATATCGGCTTAAACGGGTGGACCATCGGTCTTATGCTGTTGCTTGGGTCCGTGATTGTGGTGCTGTTCAAATGGGAGCATGTCGTGATAGTCCAGGTGGCTCTCAGCGTTTTATTGGTGATGTACTTTCAAAGCAAAATGCCCAGCTATCCGCTAGACCGCATTCGCGATACCATCATCGGTGCTGCTGTTGCCATTCTGATTCATTTGCTAATATTTCCTCCTAATTCCATCAATAAGGCCACGCAAAAGATGATTCATTTCGCGGATCATTTAACTAAGCATTTCTATATTGCTGCACAATGGGTCGAGCATGGGTGCTCCTCAACTGACGCTCAGTCCTTAAAACAAGCATTGCAAACCTTATTCCAAGAGCTTCATCAAGCGACAACCGAATTGGATAAGGCGAATCAAAGTTTACGTCTCAACCCGCTTGCTCACAATAAACGTAACACGTTGAATAAATTGACCCAACATATGAATCAGCTTCGGCTAGGCTATGCAAATCTTTCAGATATGATACGAGTTTTTATACAATGGTCCGACAGCAGATCTTTTTCAACAGAGAATCAACAAATTTGGACTGAGCATTTGAACACGTTGGGAATGCTTGTAAAGGAATGGAAGACCATATTGAATAACGTGGATAAAAGCACCTTTAAACCGAACGCGAACGCACTGCAATTAAAAACACCTTCTCATTTAGCGAATGATCAGTACCCGCTTGCTTTATATATGAACGCCGAACAAATCATTCAAGATTTCTATAATCCCATTTTGTCCAGTAACAACTGATAATCTTCCCGTGTATCGACATCCATGAACAAGTCCGGATTCTTGAAATCCATGCAAATTCCCGATGGATCCTTACGAATCAGACTTCTTGCGCCCTGATCGCCTTGTAATTGCATGAGATCCGTAAACTTTCGATGATCAAATAGTACAGGCGGTCTCGCCAAACCTTCGAAACAGGCGGCTGCGTAATGAATGTTTTGTTGTAGCAGGCCTGTATCATACTGTCCAATCAGTTCATCGATCAATTCCTTCGTAATTAAAGGTTGGTCTGCGAGTAAAATCATGACAGCCGTCGCTTTCATCGAATTAGCAGCCTGGATTCCGCACCGAAGGGAGGCTGCTTGCCCCAAATGAGCTTCAGGGCAGGATATAACGGACCATTTACGATGGATTGGATCTTCGAAGAATGAACGATCCATCCAATCCGGCCGAGCATCACTGGATATGATCCATACGTGCTCCAGCCGAGAATCCATGGCCGCAGCCAACGCATAATTTCCCAAGCACATCGAACCCAGTTGTAGTCGGAGTTTATCCGAGCCCATTCGAGTGCTCTGACCAGCTGCTAAATAGATGCCATGGATGCGACTAGGGTTCATAGGCAATCGCTTCTCTCGTCCTATTTATGCGATACGTATCGATTAACTCTGCGAGAATGCTCACTGCGATTTCCACGGGTCCTACCGCCCCAATCGCGATGCCTACAGGTGCATGCAAATTCTCCGGAATCGGACCCTCTTCGAGTAAGCGTTGCGTTCGATGCTTCGAACCCAGAACGCCAATATAACAAAGTTGCCGCTCTGAAAGTAAACGAATCAGCTGCTGGTCTCTCCGAAAATGATGCGTCATCACAATGGCATAATCGTAAGAAGTAAAATGGATCCTACTTACCGTCTCCTCGGGAAACCCTAACAGAAACGTATCCGCATCGGGAAAATAACGTCGATCGCAAAGCACGGGTCTCCAATCGGAGACGATCACAGAGAATCCGGCATCAGTCGCAAATGCGGCCAGCGGTCTAGCATCTTGACCCGCTCCAAAAATCAACAAACGCGGTTTAGGGTAATACGTATGAACGAAAACATTCGCTTGCAAGGAGGGGACGGTCTTCATACCGCTTTTTCGTGATTCGCCGGACGATGTTAAATCCAATAGAGCCTCTGGAAATCCTCCCTTCCATTCTCCATATACCTGGCGATCCCCGGTCACGAAGGCATAATCGGCTACCGATCCCTCTGAGCTGATATTTTTGATGATCTTGACCTCCATTTGCCGATCCAGATCATCCTTTAACGAACATAAATGATCCATTAATACGTTATCTACGGGTTCTATCGTCACATGAATAACGCCGCCACACCCTGATTCTTCTCCCCAGGACAGCAGGTCCGAGGATTGCATGTCGTACACAAATCCGCAAGATCTGCCTGATTCCAATATTTCCGGTATGCGTGCTGCTAGATCCGTCTCCAAGCAACCTGCACTTAGCAGCCCAATTTGTGAGCCGTCTTCTAGAAACAGCATGGAAGCTCCTTCTTTAAGGTAGGCACTCCCTTCTACATGCGTAATCGTTGCAAGCACGCTTCGTTGGCTATTACATCGAATAGCTTCTAGGATACGATGAATTTCTTCCAACTATGCCCTCCTCCTTCAACTCCCTTGGGATGTAGGTTTCGCTGCGTTATTCGACGTAAAAACGGACATCACGGCTTTATGAATTTCCTCGTACGATGTGCACCTGCAAATATTGGATTCTAGCCATATCCCGATCGTTTCTTCATTCGCATCAGGATGTGCATTCAACAAACCATGACAATTCACAATAAATCCGGGTGTGCAATAACCGCATTGGAACGCTTGTTGTTGAACGAAGGCTTGCATGACAGGCGAATGGGTCAAACCTTCGATCGTTGTTATGTGCTGTCCATTGGCTTCCACGGCAAGCATGATACACGATTTGATCGGCACCCCATTGACTAATATCGTACAAGTTCCACAGTCGCCATTGTCGCAGCCGGTTTTACTTCCTGTCAGACCGAGACTTTCGCGAAGAACATATAATAGGGTATCCGCAGCCCGAACTTGAATCGTTCTCCATTCGCCGTTCACTTGCAATCCGATCGAATATTGAGAGATATCGTAGGATGGCATGCCTCACCTTCCTTCCAACAGGGATAAGGTCTCAATCAGCGTATGTTTCAGCACAAATTTCCGATAAGCGGCAGATCCTTCCGTATTCGTCAGTACCGGAGCAGGAAGCTTATCGATTGCCTGATCTACTTTAGCTTCTATAGATAACACGGGATCGTTCAACACTTGCTCCATCTCGATGGAGCGAAAAGGAAACGCGCAAACACCGCTGTACGCTGTTCGTATCTGATGATCTTTCTTAATTGCAGCCAATGTGACAAGCGGATAGCCAACGTTGCCGATCTGACGTTTTTTAACATGAACGTAAGGTAGCGCTAAATATTCGCGGTCTGTAATCATTTGTACAAGAAATTCTCCATTTTCCAATCTCATTTGTTGTACGAATACGTGATGAATCGGAACCTCTCTCATCCCTTTTAGACCCGCTATAAGCATTCGACTGTTCGAGAGCAGCAGCGGGAGTACGGCCTCTCTATAGTAAATTCTGCCGCAAATGTTCCCCCCGAACGTAATTTTATTACGTGCCGTTTGGTCGGCGACACCTTGTGCAGTTTCACTGAGCAGTGGAAACAGATTTACTGCGGTTAACATCGATAACGGTACGCAAGATCCAATAACGAGATGATTGTTCTGGTATTGAATGATGTTGCACTCCGATATGGACTTCAAATCAATCACGGCTCCCGGACGAATGGCGTTCATTCGGGCCCATGTAATGATCTCTGTCCCACCGGAAAAATACATCGGGTTTTTCCCTTGCGCATACAGTTGTCGGAATAATTCCACAGCCTCAGGAATGGAAGAAGGTTTATAATATTCAAAATTAAACGGAATCATGAACCATCCTCCAAATCATTTCCGGTGTTAATGGCAGGTGATTCAGTTCCACACCGATCGCATTCGTTAAGCTATTCGCCAGTGCCGCAGGCATACCAATCAATCCATGCTCACCGAGACCGCGCAATCCATAAGGAGCTTCGAGATTTGGCGTTTCGACGAATTCAACCAGATACTCCGGCTGCCCACCATATCGAATTAGCTTATAGGTACGAAGCTGAGGATTTAATATTTTTCCGTTAGGGTCGAACTGAAACGCTTCCCTGCTGGCGAAACTCAGCCCCATACTCATGGCCCCTGTAATCTGGCTCCGGGCGAATTCTGGATTAATCACTTTGCCGGCATCAATCACCGACGCTGCTGTAACGATTCTGTACGTGTACTCCCTTGTATTTAATTCAACTTCAACCGCTTGTGCGCCCACGGTCCAATCGGGACCCGGCGTTCCTTTGCCGGTTTCAGGGTCCAGCTGCGTTAAATGTTGCATCGTGTAGCTCCCGCGACCGATCACCTGACCACCGATGGTGTTGCCGTTCGGATACATGTATCCATTAGCGATTTTGATAATTTCGATCCCGATATCGGGACGGTGAATAAAGTAAACCCTCCCCCCACCGACATCCAGCTCGGTTGGTGGGTAACCGAGCACAATCGAAGCAATCTCTTTCAGCTGCTTTATCGCATCATCGGCCGCCCTCAGAACGGCATTACCAACTAAGAAAGTGCTGCGGCTCGCCACGGTTTTCCAATGCTGGGGATCCGATTCGGTATTCACGTCAGTTGAAATTTGGACCATCTGCTCATCCATACACAACCGTTCGGCTAACATTTGCGTAAGCGCCGTCCTCGTCCCTTGACCGATCTCCACTGCACCGCAGAGTAAAGTAACGCTTCCGTCGGCATTATACATCACAATGGCTCCCGACCCAGCATTTGTTGGCGTATTCGAATTCTTCCAGAAACAGCATACGCCTTTTGCCCTGATGAGATGGCCATGGATTTCAACCTTTGATGGTTCGTCCCAACGGATTAATGTTTTCAGCTTCGTTATACACATGGACAGATCACCTAGATTGCTACGATTCAGCTGCGTTTGCGTCGGACTTGTATCCCCTGGTTGAATCGCATTCAGGATACGAAACGCGAGGGGATCCATTTGCACTTTTTTCGCTAAGATATCCATTGCTCGTTCAATTGCTAGCGTCATCTCCGGGTGGCCGAACCCCCGAAATGAAGTAGAATAAGGATGATTCGTATACATGCATAAAGAGTCGCAATGAACGTTATCGATGCGATAAGGACCCGTGCAATCGGTCGCTCCTGCTCGGCTCATAATGGCTCCACGATCTGAATAGGCTCCACCATCATATAGAAATAAAATGTCCGCGGCTTCAATTTTCCCTTCCCGGGTACAGCCTAGCTTGACTCTTGCATCTAACCCGATATGTACTGGCGAAGAGATCATATCCAGCTCCCTGGAATTTACGATATTTACAGCTCTTCCTCCAACAGCTCTCGAAGCCAATACGGCCAGGAATTCCATCTGGATCGCGGATTTGCCCCCGAAGCTTCCTCCGAGGAGAGGCGTATGAACGATGACTTTATGAAGCGGGATATGAAGAAAGGAACTGATCGCTCTTCGGATGACATAAGGTGACTGCGAAGTGGAATGGATGATTACTTTGCCATCGGGTACAATCTCTGCTCTGCTGCTCCTTAATTCCATCGCGGCATGATCCGATTGAGGTATAGTAACATGAACTTCAATCTTATGGTCGCTGCGCTTCCATCCTTCCTCCATATTTCCTTTACGTATTTTGGTTCGGTTCGCGACGTTCGTCCTCGCTTCTGGAATGGCCTCTTCGGTCCGTTTATACATAGCAAGGTGTTCATGAATGATGGGTGCATTTTTCTGATAGGCTTCAGTTGGAGAGTTTACGACAGGCAAAGGATCATATTCCACTTGGATGCTTAGAGCTGCCATCTCTGCTATGTGTTCCTGTTCCGCGACAACGAGGGCGACCGGCTCTCCATAGTACCTCACTTTATCGATGGCAATTGGCGGTCGGTCTTCAAGTGGAGAACCCGTCAAGACCGGATAATACTGTCCGGTGATGATCGCTCGTACGCCCGGAAATTTCCAGGCCTCAGACAAATCAATCGATTTGATAATGGCGTGAGCATAGGGGCTGACGGCAATTTTGGCATGTAAAAGCCCTGGGTTAGAGGCATCATCCACATATTTGGCTCTCCCTGTAACCTTTTCCCACGTTTCCTTTCTCGGAACACTTTTACCAACCGCCTGACCGTTCATAATCCCCCTCCTTTCCATAGCTATATATATGGAAAATGGATTGTCCGTATTAACGAAATCAATCTTATATAAACTCTTATGATGACGGTCCGGAAAGTGTTTCGTTAAAACAAAAAAGCCGCGATTTCCGCGACTATAAACTCTAAATTACAATGCTAATCCATCTCCCGAGAGAACTGCGCATTTACATTCCTGCCGCTGCTTTAATTTGCTGTCTTTGAGTCATGATTACCTCTTTCAATCTTTCTGTTCCGAATGCACCTGCTGTAAAGGCGTTCGCTTTCGGATAATAGACCATCCGGAAGGATGTTCCATCCTGAAGGTGCACGCGCAGGAAAATGCCAGCTTCATGCTTTGTTTTCTTATAGACCGCATCGAAACCTATATGAGATAAAGGCAGCAACTCTTGAATAAATTCTGATGCCGCATTCGCGCTGAAATCGCCGATTGGACTGCCGTCCTCGGCGCTTTCTAGACTCACTTTCTCAACTCTTCCGCTGATATCCAAATAATCACCCATTGTTGCCGCATTTGGATTATCATTTACTTGATAAATCTTGTTGTCGGCTATGACCCTGAACTCCGACTTGTAACCTTTCATGGCATAAATACCGGTACCGATCGGAAGGAATGCCGCATCCCCGTTCTTGTCCACATGGCCCGTACAAGCATTCTCATTCAACATATAGGAGACTTCACCTACCTTGTCTCCGCGTTGCTCAACTGTTACTTCCTTCGTTCCATCGTCGTTGTAATAATATTTAATGTTATTAATCATCAGGAAATCAACCCACTCGATGATCTCCACGCATGGTGCCTTTGTACAGCCAGCCGCAGTCAGCATAATAAGAAGTACGAACAAAGCCTGACCCATTCGCTTAACCCATTTCATTGTCCATCACCTCAACCCAAAAATTGGTACGAACGGAGGCAGCTTCTCGTCCGTAAAGAGAACAAGAACCTACCTTCGGCATGAATCTATGATTATGGCAGCTCTATATCATCGGGCCAATGGATTTGTATGCCTTGCTCCTGGATCATCCTTTGAAATGCTTGCATGTGCTTGAAGTCTTTTCTTATATCATGGGGTTGAATTTGATTTTTGAATGCATAAGAAACGATATAACCGACGCTTTCGCCAATATTCCATTCCGTCGGATGAAGTCGATAACAACCGTTCGCGATTTGCGTCGTTCCAATATTTTTACAAGCGGGGAGCACATTTTTCATACGAATTGGAAGTAATGCACCCAGTGGAATTTCATAGGGATATGAAGGGATGTATAGACTCCGATGGGATATTGTTGTCATATGCAAATCCAGATAATAGTGTCCGACGCCTACACTATCGTCATACGTGCGAATACCTTGCTGTCCACGAATTTCCTTGCTCACATCATGCTCCGTAATCGTATATAAAGCCTTGATACGTCTCGATTCGCGAATGTATGGATGTTTGGCGAATCCATCCTCCGTTCCGAGCACGTCCTTACGCAAACGAAGCCCGGGATATCCCTTTCCTCCATCTAAGCGTGGCGCCTCGGTCTGCAGCCAGTACAATAAAGATAAGCTTAATTGACGCGCCCCTTCCAAATGTTTGCTGCGTTCATGCTCGGATACACCGTAAATGGCGCCCAGATGATAATCGTTCTGCGGCCAATTAATCAAGGAAATGTCACTTGGAAATAATTGGTTCTTAAATAGGGATTTATCGATAATACGGCGATAATTGAATAAGGACTCCCACCACTGGCCTAGTTTGCCTTTAAAAAGTGCGTACTCTTTGATGGTACCGTTCTTGCTGATCTCAGGTACGAGCCAGCCGAGCAGTGGCAAATTCTCATAATTCTGTGGTACATATTGACGCCAGAAATCATATTGTTTGGGCTTGTCTATCGTAAAGTTGCCGCCTTCCACGTAATCCACGGCAAATACGTGTGTAATCGACTGCATATCTAATGGATCCGCTACTTCTGCAGCATGCGGCTCTCCTGTCTGTACTTTCGATTCGGCTCCCATCACATGCTCGATCCCGGCCAAAGGCAGCAAATCTCCGCATTCGGTCGCATCCGCAAAAAAAGTGCCTTGGAGCGTAGCTTCCTCAAAACTATGATGTTGCCGAACCTTTACACATGTAACGAGATCGCCATCTGTTACAGCATCGACGACGCGATATTGATATAAGATCGTAATGCGGCCGCTGCTCGTATAAGGTGCAAGCATATCCTCAGTGACACGCAGTGCTACCTTAGGTTCATGGCAGAGTCGACTAACCCATCCATTGCCCGGATTTAACACTTCGTTCTGGAACGCTTCGTCCGTCAAGGGATAATTCATTTTATAATAAGTCCTTACCCGGTTGCGGAATTCTTGATAGGTCCGTGTACAGCCAAATTTCTCAATCCAACGATGCTCATCCGGCGGAATCGCTTGACTGGTTAGCTGACCGCCAATCCAATCAGTTTCCTCCGTCATGATGACACTTAATCCTGATTTCGCTGCTGCAAGGGCTGCCATACAGCCCCCTAAACCTCCACCGATAACAACAAAATCTGCTTTTTGCGCGTTTTTAATTTTCATTGGTGAACATCCTTTCATGATTAATGTGTAAATCGTTCTATACTTTATAAACTCATAAAAGAAGAGAAAAGTTGAGTGAATTGTTAATAATTAAGGAAAAATTTAGAATTAATTAGAGTTGAAACTTGCGTATTATTTAAACGTTCAAGTAAAACAAAAAAAACCGCAATTATGCGGCTTTCAATGTCTATATATCCCGTCAAAAAAAGAATGTCATATGCTACCATTAATTCTCTCCATCCGCATCCATAGTAAATCTCTGCCCGCTTCATCTTTCCAAGACCTAAAATGCGGTTGCATCACTTCATGCCAATTTGCTGGTGTTTGCCGCGAATTAAGACATCCCTGACGTTTGTGTTCGCTAATAAAGCTTGGCAATTCATAATACGAGAAGATCAGCGTGCCGAACAATCCGATCATATAAGTCTCGTTGAAGCTTGATGCCTCTTCTTCCTGCTTTTGAAAGTGGTAATAGATATAACTTGCTGTCATTTCCGGTCGTAAACAAGCGATTGAGCCGATTCGCTCGTCAACTTGACGATGTTCTCTCCACGAGTCATAACGCTCAGGAATTCCATCATGAAAGATATCAATTAATGGTACCGCCAACCTGGACGTGTTGTTAAGCTCTAACGAGTTTAGCGGATCCGCTGGCCACAACTCCAACAATCGGCTGTAGTGAAGAGGCCACCGCCACTCTGTTTGGGCCGAAGAATGAGCGGTTTCCGCATAAATAAACACATATAATTGTGAGACAAAGATAGATACATCTGTTAGTCCCTGATCAGCCCAATCGCTTCGAAGTGATTCAATTTCTGCATTCACCGTGCGGCGGAACTCGCTTTCGGAGTCCCGCCGCAGCTGGGAATAATATAATAAACGCTTCATAGGAGGCAGCATCCCCTTACCAGAACGTGTCTTTCATCCCGCGCAGCTTGCCAATGGCTTCTGCAAAAAAATAATCGCCATAAATAATGGGCACGTTGACATGCGTTTCGCGGGGACTGTTGGCTGTACCGAACCGAAGAATCGCTTCTTCATTGGGATCATTCCAGGCCGAGCATTTGTCGTCCAGCTTCTGAAGCAGCTTCTCAGCCGCATTTCTGTACAAGGGAGCTTCACTTGGCGGCACTAATAAACTAAGCTCCAACATGCCGCTTGCCGCACAAGCGGAGGCCGTGGAATCCATGGCCATTCCTTCTTCCCAGGGCGCACGGAAATCCCATGGCGGCAGCCCATCCTCTGGAAGATTCGCGAGAAAAAAATGGGTCGAACGTTTTGCCGCATCGATATAACGGACATCACCGGTATAACGAGCGCTCAAAGCCATGCCATAAATGGCCCACGCAGTCCCCCGTGACCAGGCGGAATCTGGTGAATAGCCCTGTCCACCAAGTGCTTTCAGGCGTTCTCCCGTCTCTGGATCAAAGCAGACAATATGATGAGCTGATCCGTCAGCACGAAGAAATTCGCGCAGCGTGGTATCTGCGTGCAGTTTAGCGATATGGCGAAAACGCGGATCATTTGTTTCCTCACTGGCCCAGTACAACAAAGGCAAATTCATCATGCAATCGATAATCGCCCAACCGACGCGCTCCGGCTGATTCCAAGCCCGAATGAATTGGCCCATCGGGTTGAACCGACCTGCCAAGTGACTCGCTGCAGTCAAAGCCCTCCGCCTGGAATAATCGCTGCCAAGGAGTTTATATTGCGCAACAGAAGACGGGCTCCACATAAATCCTACGTCGTGATGGAGCGGGTAAAAGTCATGCAGAACCAGATCCATTTTCGCTTCCGTAAGCGCGGCAATTTCTCTTAAACGATCATTCTTGGTCTCACGATAAACCAGCCATAGAAGTCCGGGCCAGAAACCGTTTGTCCACCAATCCGCCTCCTCCCGATTATATTTGCCATGATACGAGGCGTATGGGAAGTCAGCACCGATCGACTCGCACATGTTCTCGACCTTTCTCTGAATCTTGCTCCAAGTCTGATCTAACCAAAGAAGACTAGACGACTCAGTCTGCGGCTCAATGTTCATCATCTCTACCCCCTTCTGGTCCGAAGCCATATTGTTCATTCGTCAGTGAAAAGTGCAATCTGACTTCCTGTTTATCCTTCCGCGTCCATTGTGCCAGCTGGTAATGACCATTCCGGTTCGGCATTCTTCCCGGCAGCAATTCTAGTTCAATATTTGTCTCCGCTTCATCCGCCCACACGGTATATGTAGCATGACTGTATTTCAGCGTAACTTTATTCCCCTCACAGGAGATCGACGATTGATCTGTCCCATTCGTCACCAACAGCGGAACCGTCACGCCAACTGCAGTCAACTCAGCTGCTTCAGCCGCATCAAACTTCCAGGTAACCGTTACTCCATCCACGCCTATTCGGTAATGTTCCTCAATACGCTCCGCACTGCCATTCCCCGGTCTCGGCAAAACATCGCTTACCGCCCGGCGGTATACTTCATTCACGTTGGCACCAGGCGTTTTTGGGTCCAGAAGGTAAGCCTTCGGTTGCGGATTTGCATCATAGGTTAAGGCAAAACTTAGATTGTTCTCTTGACCTTCAGGCTCCGATACCGATAATCCACATAACCACGACAGCTGTTCGGCATTCAGCGGTTGTCCCTCCGCATCCAATGCATGAAAAACTTCGTGCTGTCTTCGGCCGTAATTAGCCAACCTATGCCAAGTTCCATGTTCATCCCGCCATATTGGACCAATGGCTGCCGGAAAGAGCGGTGCGGGAATCGTCTGCTTCGGGCGATAAAATATCCAAGGAATCTCTCCCTCCAGACCAGCGATTCCGGTCGACAATGCCGTTTCTTCTGGGATCCCTGCCCGGTGCAGTCGAACAAAACCGGTTGCGTCCTGACCCATCTGGGCAGCGGTATCGATTGTCATATGATAGCCGCCCTGCATCAAACCGGTTGTTGCATAAATGCGATGGAATGAAGGCAAATGCAGCACAAATCCCCCAACATCGGCAGGGGCAGCTGTTTCTTCATTCGAATCATCTGCATCCAAATAACATGAAACGGCGATTTGCGCGGCATACAAGCTGTACGTTGAATGATAGGCATAAAACTCGTAACCCACACGATCCACGATCGGAAAGCGATTTTTGAATAATCGAAATTCAGTCGGATCCTCCACCCATCGAAGAATCGATTGATAGGCCAGATGCGCGGCACGTTTGAACGTTCCTGCCCACAACAATTCCCCATGCCGCAGGTAATATGCAGCTTCTCTCTCGCAAATATGCACGAAGGAGAGCTCATTCCACAGCAGCTGATTACTGCGACCGCCGCAGCTTGTGGCGCCGGTTGTCGATTGGGTGAACAGCATGGTTTTAGCACCCCGGTGGAGGAGAACCTTGAGCAGTTCAGAGGCTGCTCCCTCGTATCCAGCTTCCAGCACACCGCTTAACTGGTCTCTTGCGGCCAAATCATAGGCGGCTGGCAAATTCGGGTCTCGATAGAGCCCCTCCGACGTAAATCGGGTCAGCTGATACGGCAGGTACTTATCGATAAAAGCAGTGGAATCCGTCAGCCCAGCGCGAAACCTCATCATCTCTCCGTGCATCGCATACGTTGCCCAATTGCGAATTTGCCGAATATCCGGGAAATTCCGTTCGGTTTGTGAATAGGTAAGCTCCGGCTCAACCCGCTGCAAATTCGAGCGCCAGCAGTCTACTCTGTCAGGATCAGCAAGGCTGGACAATTGCTCATACCCCAGTACCAGCATATGAGATGTAAAGTCAGCATGATCGTCCGGCACCTGATTTGCGCCCAGACAATAACTGGCCCAATCCATCGCCTTCAGAATGAGTTCTTGCAAATCCCGGCATCGACCCGATTGAAGAAGTACTGCGCCTGCCTTGACAAAGGATGCCGTTGCATATTCATGTTCCTTACCGTCTGTCGGATCGAGAATGGCCCCTTGCTCATTCATATAGGGTAAAAAGGCGCGTACACGACCTTCGGCAAAATCCAAATAATGCTCTCTTCCTACCTTGGTTTGCTTTATTGGAACCTGTGTTTTGCGAGATGTAAAATTTTTAATCAGATCGGAAGTAGGGTCAGCTGCTGCGAGTTTATTCAAATATGAGGCATGTGCGTCCATCCGCTGCTTCACTCCTTTGTTGTGACTATCGCGTTCTACCGACTAGCAAATCCTTTTTCTTGGGGTCTGCCCATGGCATATCATAAGTAGGAGAGTTCACATATCGATCCATGCTGATCCGCAAAGTCACAGTTGTCCCTCCAGCTAAAGCTACGTTTAGCCACTTATTATGGACGGGAATAGTTTCTGTTACCTCACCCTCCTCATTGCATATGAAGGCTTCTTTAAATACATGCTCTCCAAACGTACCTGCCTGAATGACAACAGCATGATGATCAAATAAACTGATATTTACTAGCTCCACCGTTACCGAGGTCGCAGTCAACGCTTTGACAAGCGCTGCAACAGACTCTGGCAAACCGGGTCTCTTCGCACTCGGGTCGAAGTAGCGAACCCGTGCATGCTGCAGTCCACCGTGCGAAATATGCATTGGCCCGCCTAGCGTCAGCTGAACAAGACTCTCCATATACACGGGGCACATTTCTTGCCAAATGTGGATACTAGAGAAATCATCCTCACTGAAATGATCGGACCAGCTAGAGGGATCCCCCGCCTCCGTACGCATCTTGGTCAGCTGCTGTTCAACAAGCTTGGTGTTGGCCTTTAAAATCTGCTCAGGATAATTTGGATATTGGCCTCTAATAAATTGGAACCAAGGTTGCGTGTTGCCAATGTAATGTTTCGTGTTTCTGCGCGTCTTTTTATCGGTACCGGACAATTGTGGAATGATGATCTCATCCCAATCATGATCCTTCGGAATCCGTTCAACGCGCTCCAGATCTTCATGCGCCATGGACATCGCCCATAGATAAACGGCATATTTCGGATCCGCGACCCGGTAATCCGCCCAGCCTGCGTCGAATCTTTTATAAGGAACAAGCATGCTTCCATCCTGTTCCTGTCGAAGTGCCCAGTTCTCATCCAGCTGCTTCCGGGCTAAATCAAGCTTGCTCATATCCCCTGACAACAGCACCGCGTTCATGCATGCGTTCGTCAGCGGTTCAATGATCGTCATGAATCCATGAGGCCAACGCCAGCCATAGTAACCGCCCCACCACTTGCCGTCGTTGTACTCGCCGATTTTACCGGATAAGCCTACATTATCAGGAATGATACCGCCGTTTAGCTTTGTCCGCTCTTCCCAGACAGCTAGGTAATCCATGACCCACTTGCGGTATTTTTCTGCTCCGAAATGTAGGAACGCATGGGTGACAAGCCCGGTGGCATTTAAGTTTAACGGCACATCGCCGCGAGTCATCCGCTCATTCATCAACGCAATGACACTGGCATAGACCTCATCATTTGACCATTCGCACTTTCCGCTAGTAAAATCCACGCCGGGTATATCCTCATACGGCGCCAAGTAATCGTCAAGAATGCCTCGATGTGTACTCCAGTCTTCGGCCGTCAGAACAAATTGCGGACCTCGGCTTCCTGTGATTGGTGAACGGATCAGCCTTCGTTCTTGATCATAGTTCTGCGCCTCTTGATCTTCCCCCATATACATCGCGGCAAATCGAGCAGCGCGCTGGCGGTCCTTCAACGTGACAGGACCTGCAAGTCCAAGAAAATAGATATACAGATAGCCTTCACCATGATGCATCCAATCGTAATAGCTATCAAATTCACGATGAATCTGGCCATATTCCGTCCACTGCCATGTTATTCCGTCCCATATTTTACGCGATAGCTCATGCAGTTCGGAACTGCCGCCAAGCATGTACAGCAGAGCCAGATTCATAAATCCTTCGTATGGATCATCCGATCCATCCATGCCCGGCCAATCCCGCCTCCAGATCAGCGTACCGTCCGGACGAGTATAGCGTCCAACAAATTCGACTGCCGCATTGTTCAGTTGATCAAATAGTCGGCGTTGCATAACAGCCCACTGCGGCGAAACCGCTCGACGCTTTGCATAAATAACCGGAATGGATAACGGGTTTTCTGTGATGGCCATCTTGAAACCTCCTGTTTGTCAGAACTATTTATAACAATCGCTGCCCTCGGAATAAGCTAAACACTCTTGTCATCTCATCATCAGATAAGCCTCTACCATCACAAAAGCTGGCATTTAACGTTAGTGATTGAATCGAGGTTGTTCCCACGAGTGTTATGGCGATATCCGGGCAAGTCAGACTGAAACGAAGCGCCGGCTCAACAAGACCTTTCGGTTCAGTATTCCTTAGAAAATCAAGCTGTGTCATTCTTCGAGCGGCTTCTTCAAGCAAGACCTCATTGTTCTGCAAAAAAGGAGCCGGATGATCCGCCAAAATTCCCATCGCAAGCGGACTGCCATGAATCACGCCGATCTGTTTCTCCTTTGCTAGGGGCAAGAGCTCATCTTTTGCCGAATAGTCTATCAAGGTATATTTCGCATAAGTCTGGATCGTATCGACCAATTCCTCCTGAAGGAATGGCATCAACAGATCAAGCCTTCCTGCATTCACACCTATCGCTCTTACTTTTCCCTGCTCCTTCAGCTTACGGAAAGCAGGCAGCGTTTCGTTAATCGCCTGTTCAAAGGTGGTCTGCTCCAATTCATGGAGCTGAATCAAATCAATATAATCCGTTTGTAGTCTGCTCAAGCTGTCTTCGACTGACTTTATCGTATTCTCGTACGTGTAAGGCTCTCCTCGCATAACTGCTTTGGAGGCGATAATCACATCGCTGCGTTTACATCTCAGTGCTTTCCCGATTCTTCGTTCGCTTTCCCCGCGACCGTATAACGGGGCTGTATCTATGAAATTTATGCCTAAATCCAGTGCAAGATCAATGACTCGAGTTACTATTTCATCCGTTGTACCGCCGTAATCGCCGCCAAGCGGTGCCCCGCCAAGACCGATTTTGGATACTTTAAATCCTGTTTTTCCTAATATGGCATATTCCATCGTGGCCCGCTCCTTTATTCTTTTTCGAGCACAATGCTGCTAACCTTGGCTAATCACGAACCGAAACGCGATCTCCATGTCGGATATCGGATGTTGATGATGAAGGATGATCCGATAAAATCTCTTTCCCTTCTCGGTATCGGAATCTAGCGTCACGGATTCTATTTCAGCAGACCACTCACTCTCTTCGTAGAAAAGTGTAACATCGCTCAATTCTAATTGACCTGGAACCGTCTTCACTGGCTGAACACTGCTGATGAATACCTCTTGAAAGGAAGTCGGTTGATTGGAAAAAGAAACCTGATCACGAATGACAAGATACGGCGTTTCGTTCAAAGTACGTTTCCATATAAATTGGCGTGTAAGATGTCTCAATTCAGAACATGCATACGCTTTCGTCAGATTCAGGGATACAGCCATTTCCTCATTCGTTTGATGATGCCCGGTCATTTCAGTGTAAAACTGTTTACCGAAGCCCTGTGTACAATCGTTAACAATAGGCACGGAGTGGCCATGCGATCCGGCGTTTACTTGCTCATAACGATACTCCGGCTGAAAATACTGTCTGGAATATACGCCGAGTCCCATATCTGCCAGCACACTTCTACCATCGACATGGAGAATAAAATGCCCTAAATCATTGTGATTGTGCGGCTCTTCGTTATAACCGCCTTTGGCTGCAAAAGCGATCATGCGACCCTTGGCATCGGTGACCTTCGAAATGGCCCACTGATTCCCTTCGAAAATCCTCTCTTCAATCCGTCCCGAATCTCGCCAGGCCTCTGCCCTGGATTCAGTCCGATCAGGAGACCACAGCATAAGTCTTGCATTGTCCAACCAGCTGTTCGAAGTCGGCGTCAGCCAGGTCGTTGATTCCGGCATTTGAAGGGCCGGTGCATAGCTCTGCAAGCGATGAATCACGCCCGTATTCCATTTCACCTGCTCGGCGGAATCGGAGAAATTGACAACTTTTCCACCGCCCAGCATGCAAAATTGCGGAAACAGCGAAATCTGCTCGATTTTCTTGTCTTCCAGAAGGGAGATTCGCCCTTGCGTTCGCTCCTTTAGCAATTCCGCAAAAAAGACAAAATGCGAGAAGCCATACTGCCAGTAGGCCGGTCCCTCCGGCGTGGCCCCTTGCTCATCAAATCCGGATAGGTAAGCGCGGAGGACATTTATGACTCGCCACAGCATGCCGCTCAGCTTTTCACTGTCCTGTTCCAGATAGATCGCTGCCGCACCAATGGAAGAAGCGCAGACGGCGGGCCAATTGTTCGTTTTGAGCTCCCAGTTCTGAGGAACCGGATCATGGAAATACACCTCAAAAATTCGCCGATGTATCTCTGCCTTGACGCGTTCGACAACCCACGGATGCATGCGATCCCCCATCAAATGAATGATCTCAGCCAGCGTAAATCCGATGTGTGCAGCCGCTAAATCAACCGTTTCGCGAGGCATCTTCGGCTGGTCCCAAATTTGATTCGGATAGTGGTTATGGTAGAGACCCACATGCGCAGGCAGTACCCACGTAAACTCATTACATATGTTCCAAATTGCATTTTCCAATCCTGTAATCCATTCCGGTCTGCTGTCTACCATGGCAAGAAGACTGAACGTATGCAACCCTGTGTAGAGTTGATCCCGCTTGCTCTGATATATTGTTCGGTCACCGGTGCTACCAAATAAAATAAAGTCCGAAAATGAGGGGGGCGTAGGCGTCATCGCGAGCAGTTCTTCCGCTTTTGCCTCAAGCTGCTCCCAAAATTCTGCGTATTTCACCCCTTCTCTGATTCTTTGCCAATGCTCGGGGGAGGCTGCTTCTGCGAAAAGAATCTGCGAAGGTCGGTTCGTCTCCTCCAAAGCCCGTTTAAACTGCTTAAGTGTCAGTTGATTGATCAATGCAGTTACCTCCATCGTGAAGACTTTAGGGAAATGATAGCCGTTTAACGCCATAGGAAAGATACGTACCGTGACCCACGCCAAGGCGTCACGGTACGTATCTACCAATTACTTCGTCTGCTTCCAGGCCTCAATTTGTTTTGCCATTTCTTCAATGACCTTATCGATGCCCGCTTGCTTCAGCTTATCCTGGAAAACTTTCAGATTCGTATTTGGATCAACCGTACCTGTTTCGAGTCCCGGCTGATTTTCATCGAGCACCGTCGTCAAGTTAGCTATTTCCGCCATAACTGGCGTGTTATCGAACTTGAAACCCATTAAAGGGGATTTTGTCGCAGATTCATTCTCTTTCTTGGTCTGCTCCATGACGGAAGGATCCATCCCTTCAACCAAATAAGCGTTAAATGTGTTACCGAATACCCAGTTCGCGTTAGGTGCATAACCGCCATCTTTATTGATTTGAACGACGTTATCGGACACTTTCTTGTAATGCTTGCCTTCAACGCCGTAACTGATGGCATTATAAAGTTCTTTATCTGTGTTCAACAGATTGATAAACTGCATTGCGCGTTCAGGATTTTTGGAGTTTTTGCTGATGGCTTGCATCGTTGTAATAACAGTGCCTGTGGAAGCGTACGCATCTGTAATTGGCACGTAAATGACATCATTTCCGCCGTTGGCTGCTTTGGCCTCCACTTCACCGCCCGGCTTCAGCACATTATGGAGTTGAACGGCTGCGTTGCCTGTTTTGATAATATCGTTTTTGTTCTTGAGCGTTGCCGCATTTTCGTTAATATAGCCTTTGGTATACCAGTCTCTCATCACATCCAGGTAATGCTTATACTGTGGTGTCTCGAACAAATTAATAGGTTTGTCGGGATTCTGAAGTTCCACACCCACGACATTGTTAATCGCTTCTACCCCTTGACTTTGGTACATTATACTGAATCTTCCTTTTTTATCATTCAGAAATGGAACCACGTCCGCTGATTCGCCTTCTTTTATTTGTTTCAGGAACGGTTCGATATCTTCAAACTTCTTAATGGAGCTGACATCCAGCTTGTATTTGTCTGCAAAACGCTTTTGAATGACAAAACCTTCTTTTTTCGTTACCGTCTGATAGTTGGGAATGGCATAGATTTTACTTTGGATTTTGGCTGCATCCCAGACGAAGTCAGGCATCGATTTGAGTAAATCCGGCGCGTTCTGTTGCATCAAATCATCCAGCTCTAGAAAAGCACCTTTCGATTGGTTTTGCAGATAGTCCCAGTTCCAGTTGGCCACCCATGCAACATCATACTTTTCACCGGATGCAACGATCGTGTTCATTTTTTGATTGTAATCGGCAAATGTGTGCGCTTGCAGCTTTACCGTTGCATTGATTTTCTCTTTGGTAATCTTGTTCACCGCTTCCTGAACGGTTGCTAAGTCTTGCGGAATTGCGCTTAATGGGAAATTCCATACCAACTCTACGGGAGGCAATTCTTCATTCTGCTTACCATCTGCGACTTTCTGCTCTTCCTTGGCACCTCCACATGCCGTCAATACCAATACGAAACTGATCACACCTGCAAACAATTTGAGCCATTGCTTCTTCATCCCATCTTTCCCCCTAAGTAAATTATGATATTTATATCAACTGCTCGTACGAACGGGAAGATGAACCCGTCGTACCAAGCAATTTGATAGCCATTCATTCGACTAGCCTTTGACAGAACCTACGGTTAGGCCGCTAATGAAAAATCGTTGCAGCATCGGGAAAACGATCATCATCGGCCCCGCTGCAAGCACCGCCATGGCCATTCTTGCTGACAAGCTCGGAAATTGCGACATGTCGATACTCACGTTAACGGTTGACATATTGTTGGACAAATATTCGATGGTGCTCATTACGCGATACAACATTAATTGAAGTGGAACCAACTTCTGGTCGTCGATGAACAGTAAGCCCAGCCACCAATCATTCCAATACTGGAACGAGATGAACAGCCCGATGGTAACTAGCGCTGGCAAGGAGAGCGGCAGCACGATGGTAAAGAAAATACGCCATTCGCTTGCCCCATCGATCTTGCCGGATTCAACGACTTCTATCGGAATTTTATCCAGAAAACCTTTCATCACCAGAATGTAAAATGGACTTAGCAAATACGGGACAATCAATGCCCACATCGTATCTTTTAGATGCAAATACTGGGTGACCATAATATAGAACGGAACGAGCCCGCCGCTAAATAAGGTGGTAAAGAATACATATAAGGTCATCGGTTTACGATACCGATAATCTTTGCGTGAGATCGTGTATGCGGTCAAACTAGTTAGAAATAATCCAATAACCGTCCCAATCACGGTCACCAGAATGGTAATACCGTAGGCATTCAATAATACGCCAGGGGATTTAAATATTAAGGAATACGCCTCAAGACTAAACTTCTCCGGGAGCAAATGGTAACCGTGTTGTAGAAGTGTTTTCTCATCAGTGAACGAGATGGATATGACCAGAATCAAAGGGATGATTAACAGGATGGATAGCGCACAGAAGAAAAGATTAATAATCCGGGAGCTCCAGCTAGATTTTTTACTTGCCAAAGAGCTTTTTGCAGCTTTCTTGTTTATCGTAACTTGTATCGTAGACATTCTGCATCCCCTCCTTACCAGAGCGCGTTATCCGAGTTTATTTTTTTAACAACCCAGTTGGCCAGAAGTACCAGAATAAACCCGACGACGGACTGGTATAATCCAATCGCGGTGGACATTCCAATATCCCCGACAACCCGAAGTGAACGGTATACATAGGTATCAATAACATCTGTCGTACTGTAGAGAAAGCTCGAGTCATTCGGAATAAAATAGAACAATCCAAAGTCCGCCCTGAATATTTTCCCTACATCGATAATGAACAGAATCACGATCAATGGCATTAAAGTCGGAATCGTAATTTTACGAATCATTTGCCATCGGTTAGCGCCATCAATTTTTGCCGCTTCATAATAACTGGAGTCTATGGACAGCATTCCTGCATAATAGATGAGCGTTGAAAATCCCACAGACTTCCAGAGCTGAGTAATGACAATGATCACCGGCCAATACTTTGCCTGCTCATACCATTTGATCGCATCTTGTCCGAACAGTCCTAAAATGACATTTAAAAAGCCGTTCTTATGGTCGAGGAATGCAAGTACCACATAACCGACAACAACCCAAGATAGAAAATAAGGCAAAAATAGAACCGTTTGATGCACCTTGATCCACTTTCTTGAGAGTTCATTCAATAAAATAGCCAATGTTAGCGCTATCAAAATGGTGAGTACAATAAAAGAAAGATTATACAGTATGGTGTTGCGAGTAACGATGAATGCTGTATCCGAATTGAAGAAGAACTTGAAGTTCTTAAATCCCACCCATTCGCTTCCAAATACACCAAGATCGTATCGATACTGTTTGAATGCGATAACCAAACCAAGCATCGGCAGATAGCTAAGCAATAACTTATATACGATCGCCGGAAGTGACATGACAAACAATTCCCGGTTTCGCTTAAAGTGCCTCCACTCTTTTTTTATCATTCCTGCTCCTCCTTTTCATTGCCGCATGCGACATGCGACTGCTGTGCCCCTATTATCCCGTGAAAACAAGGAAAAAGAATACTGTAATTACTAAAAAACACTCTACTTTTTGCAGGTAAAAACGCTAAAACACTGTAGTTTTACGTCCATAACACAAAAACCGCCCCAGCAGCATCGTTTCAGCGTGTAAACTTTGAAACGGTCTGCGGAGCGGCTGACCATGTGAATTATTCATCAAGGACTTTTTTAAAACGATATTCTTTGGGCGTTGTGCCAAACTTCTTCTTGAAGAGCTTGAAAAAGTAACTCTCGTTACTGTAGCCCACCATGTCCATTATACGTGAGATACTGTAGTCATTATTCTCAAGAAGAGCGAGCGCATTTCGCAGACGGACCTCATTGATGTATTCACTGATCGACATCGATTCCTGCTGCCTGAATTGCTTGCTGACATGGGCGGATGATAATTTCATGGTGCTCGCTATACTCGACAGGCTTAGATTGGCATCTTCATACTGCTCCTCAATGATTTCCTTGATCGTATCAATCAAAATCCGATTGGATTGCGTTTTGAAGTCCTGTGAGCGCTGCCCATGAATTTCTTCAAAAATATTCGAGAACATGTTGAACATGGCCTGTAGTGATTCTTGTTTGAGTAGCTGCTGGTATTGATATTTGAAATCGAGATTCACCTGTCTAACGGAGTGGGTGTTCATTTCCCCCACTGCTTGATTCAGTATGGCGAGCAGATGAAACACGGAATAGATGATGTTGTTATAATGTAAGCTTTCTAATTGATGAAACAAACCTTCGAGCTGTTCACGGAATTTCGTGCTTTGACCAGACTTGATGGATTCCAATATTTTTTTCTCCGCCTCTGTTGGGAACTGAAAGGGGCCATTATTATCTTTATTCCGTACAACAATATCAGATGTAATAATACAAGACTTCCCATGAACGATGCGGTAGGATGCATTCTCCAGAACCTGACCATATTGGCGAGAAAGCTGGCTGTATTCCTGCGTTTCATCTCCGATTGCAATGGATAGCGAAATTCGATAATAGGCAATGATCGTTTGCTGCAGCTCTTGTAAGATTCCTTTCAGGTTCTCTAACCGCATGCTGGAACCTTCCTGGGCTTCCCCAACCAGCAGCACGAAATGATCGTTTTGCATCGGTACAATTTCACAGTGCAAATCTCTTGCTAATATTTCCTTCGTAATATTGGCAATCGCAAATTTATAGAGACGTTTATCGGAATCGCTGGATTGCCTTTCGAATTCCTCCAGATCATCAATGAGAAGCACGCATAGGCGCAGCTTTTGATGAAGATCGATATCCCACTGAATCTGCTGGATCTCCTGTGGCGTTAACAGGCTGGCGTCGGAGATGAGTCTGCGTAATGCAAAGGTTTTGAGTTGATCCCGCTGGGAATATTCTTCCTTTTCCAGGTTGACTAACTTGTGCATCGCGTCTTGATATTCGTTGGTAATAAGCTTAAGCTCATCGAGATCCGAACGTTTTTCCGCTCCACTGCTGGGCCGCTTCCCTAACATCTGATGCAGCATATTTTCAATCGGACGATAGAGTCGATAGGCAATAATAAAGGAAACCGCTATGGACAACACGAGAACCACGCTGATAATGATCAAGGAAATCTTGCGCATCTCGTGTAGCTTCCCGAGAACAACTTGATAAGGCTGTACGCTCGCGATGATCCAGTCACTCTGACTCGATGACATGAAGCTAAGTATAAACTTGTTGCTGTCGCTCTCGTAGACGAGATAATCCTGATCGACACCGGCCTCGGCACGATTTCGAATCACCTCTCGGTATTCATCCAAAGGAACCTGAGTACTCATCGTAGTTTCTAGAAGCGGCGTACCAGACTTGTCTGTAACAAAAATCGTACCCTGCTGTTCACTGTCCACATGATTCAAGTTACTGATATTATCAAAAAGCCAGGACGGCTTTAATGTTACAATCAGCTTGCTGTCAGTTACTTCGTCATAGATAAACATCGAGAACACCGGTGACTTTTCTTGTACGCCCGAAATAGGGATGAACTTCAGCCTTGGGATATCTTTATGCGACTTTATATACTTGGACAGTGAACCGTTCATGCCATCGTCCGCGCAATTTATGCTGCTCTGGGTTGAATAGTAGCATCCCGTATTGGCGTTATAAATCGTAACGCTTTGCAGGAACATAGACCCTGAGACCATTTTTTCCAGTCTGTTCAGCTTTTGTGCGAGTTCACCTTTATCCATCACGGACGTATTCAATAAATAGACAACATCCGAATCCATAGAAGTGGAAACTGTTATATTTTTGACCGTTTCATTCAAGTTATCGATATTATATTTAATTTGTGAAAGCACTTTCAAATCTGCTTGCTGCTGCATTTGGAGCATCTTATTCTCGGATATGTAGTACAGGAGTGAAGAACTGATCGTCAGAAAAATTACCGTAACGATCGAAATGGAGAGGAGCAATCGGAAAAGATATTTTCTTGATCTATACTTCGGAAGAATCTTCATGGTTCCCTCCTATTGTAAACCGTATATCCTAACGGCATTATGGCCAAATACATGATCGATCTCTTCAGTGGATAAATAAAGGGACAACGCCTCCTCAATCATAGACCTCATCTCCGTAAAACGGCCTGCTTGCAGACAAATCGGCCAGTCGCTGCCAAACATCAGCCTTGAAGAACCGAACACCTGAATGGCATGCTGAATATAAGGCTGTATCACTTGGGCTGACCTGCGAGTACCAAACTCCCCTTCTGTAGCCAATCCAGACACCTTACAGGAGGTACGTTCAAATTTCGCAATGGCGCGTAATCCGTCCGCCCATAGTTGATCACTTTTCCCTGACAAATCCGGCTTGCCCAGGTGATCGACAACTGCAGGCAGGTTAGGCACATACGAGAGTAGCTTTGCCATTTTTGCCAAACCAGGTGGACGAACCAACAAATCAACAGGACAATCGTCCTCAGCAAGTATGGATAAATTATGTATAAGCTGCTTGTGATGCCCCCACTCTCCATCCGAAATATCCGGGAAAGTTGGACGAATTCCTACAAAACGAGGATGGCATCGAAAACGAAGATAGTGCTGTTCAAAATCTGAAGCGTTGATATCAAGCCAGCCCACGACACCCATCAAGGTATCTTCTTTATCACACAATTGAAGAAGAAATGTCGTCTCTTCCATCGTCGGCGCCGCTTGTACAACAATGGTCCCCTGAAACCCGTTATTGTGTAATTCATCTTTTAATAGGCCCGGCATATAGTCCTGATATAGTACGGACCCAGAAGATGGTGTCAACCAGCCATAATCTCCCCGATCTAGTCTCCAGTAGTGCTGATGTGCATCAATCATCATGAACTACAACCCCATTTCTAAATTTTAGCATATTAATATCTTTATTGATTACATTATGCTGACTCGTACTATTTTTCAAGGAAAAAGTAATGGACACGACAAAATGCCTGTAAAAATAAAAAAGGGGAGAATGATTCTCCCCTTCTTCCTTCCCTGCAAGCATTTTGCAAAACTATTCTATTTCAAGATCGCCTTGGCCACGATTGCTAGGTCTACAATGTCAACTTTTCCGTCATGATTCACGTCCGTTTTCTCATTCCAACCCGCCTGGCCTTGTTGTTTGCCATAGGCCCCTGCAACGATAGCCAAGTCACCAATCGAGATAATTCCATCACCATTGATATCTGCGGTTATCCGCTTGGTGTCAAACACGTGAATGGCTGCTTCCAACGCTTCTTTCGCACGATCTACCTGCTGCTGAGTGGCATTCGGGTCGTTTGCTGTCACGCGAGCCGTATCGATTGCCGACTGCAATAGCGCTTTGGATCCTGTTATATACTGACCGTCCTCGCTACCTTCCACTGCTGCAGCATATTTCGCCTGAGCGCTTGCGATCAACGCATTCAATAGCGACTTATCTACTGGTATATTAGATATCTGTATTTGTACCTCATGGGATGCTCCACTGACCTGCAGTTCATCCCCCTGTCCATTAGCAATCACTGCACGGTCTATTGAAATTGTCGTATAGGTTGCCTGGGTTACAGACTTTGCCTTAAACCTCATTAACAACAAATCGCCTTGAGCCGACACGTTCGTACCCACGCTGGCAGCCACAATCCGGATTTGTCCTGGCACCGACTCCTTGTGATCGATGACTTGAAACCCGTCTCTAACCGAGGTTATGGAATCGAGATGCAAATTCACCGGATTATAGTTAAGCGTCAAATCTTGACCATACATTTGCTGGTATACATTTTGGGTAACGCCGCTCAATCCCATCGTGACATCCAATGTTTGGCCGGAGTTCACCGTCTTAGAACTGGTTAATGCCACTCTCGGCATCGATTTTTTCACGGTAACCGTGCAGTCTGCCGTGTATCCCCCGTCAGCCGTCGTTACCGTAATGGTAGCTGTTCCTTCCGCATGGGCTGTCACAACGCCATTCTGATCTACGGATACGATGGCATCGTTGCTAGACTTCCACGTCACATTTTTGTTCGCTGCAGCAGTAGGCGTTACTGTTGCTGTTATCGCTTCCGTGCCTCCTGCTTCCAATTCCATACTTGGCTTGCTTAACACTACACCCTTCACGGCTACTTTTAAATTCTCTATTTTAATATCGTCAAAATACCCAATTCCAGCCGCTCCCCAGAAGTCTCCCATGGCAATTTTATTAAATGATTTGGAATCTGCTGTTGCGACTTTCTGGTCGTCAATAGACAAATCAACATGGTTCCCGGATGTATAATCCCAGGTAAACTTATGCCAACCCTTTGTTCTGTTGACACCCGAAGAAGTAAAATCACTGTCTATTCGGATCTGATACTTTGCTCCGCCGCTGCTTGCCGTTTTCGTTGTATCGACACCTAGAGCGATCCACTTTCCGCCTTCAACATTCACCAGTTGCTTCGTAGCGCCAGACATGTTGTCATAATACCAGACGGTAACGAAACCATTGTAGTAGTTAGAAAATGTTTTGGAAATAGCATCAACATTTTCATCTTTTACATAGCTCTTTGTCCCGCTATGTGCTTGTGCACTACTTGTACTAGGTGTTCCTTTCTCTGCTGTCCATCCTGCAAATCCATTCTCGAAGTCTTCTGTAAAAGTACTGGATGTTCCTGTCGTAAATGTATATACCTCAGAACTCCACTTGCCTCCGGTAATAGAACTCGCAAGTATATATGCTTTTACTTTCCAATAATACGTTTTATTTGCCTCTAGCCCATCGATTGCCTTGCGAGTTCCATTCAATTTTACATCACTTATTATTTTGGTAAATGCTTCGTCTTCTGCGACAATCAGTTCATAACCCTCTCCACCATCAGCCTTCTGCCACTCGAAGACAACATTCATGGGGTCAAGATTAGTTGAATGGTTGGCAGGGGTAGTCAAATGGAAATCCCCAATATTCGCATCGATACTTGTACGGTATTCATCTAGCTTGAGCCCCATCTTATCGAACGGAATTTTGGGGAAGTCAGGAATTTGCTGATAAATGATGGAACTATCTTTCAGCTTAAAATTTCGGTTTGCCTTATCTACAAACCCAGCATCTTCATTCGCTGTCACCTTTAAATTATTTCCGATCGTGCCATATGTTTTTGCGCTGTCTGCAATACTCCCCTCTGCCGTGTTATAGAGCACATTATCCTTTACAACATTCCCCTTAGGAATCTTAGGACTATCTTCCCATAGATTTACAAGTTGCGGATATCTACTCGCCCACGGTTCCTGCTTATAGGGAACACTCATTAAATTTTTATAGGCTGTTCCATTTGGTGCTTCAGCATGGTAAGCAGCCCAGCCTTCTCCACGGTTATCCAGGCTCATAAATTTGCCGCTGTCAATCATAATATTGTATTTAACCGTATTGTCACGGCCACCGCCTAGCAAAAATGCGCTATTGGAAACGTTGTAAAATACATTTCCTGTTATTTCTGCACTGCTCAATAAATCGTCAAGATAAACAGCATACGAACCAAGCCCTCCAAGATTTGTTATATCATGGATATAATTGTTTTTAATCATATTGCCGCGGTAGGTCCAATCACGTAATGAGTAGATTACTCCGGCATCACTGGTTTCCTGACATACATCATAGATTTCATTGAATTCAATAACATGGTCATTTCCTTTAAATTGAATCGCCATATGGGGCGCGTCATGGATCAGATTATTGGTTGCCCTGTTGCCTACACCATTTAAGGAAATAGCCGGCGTATATGTTCTTAGGATACGAGCATATCGATAAATATGGTTATTTTCCGCATAGTGACCTCCAGGCGTAAGTGTTGATCTGTTGCCACCCAACATGTATATACCGCCCTGCCCTGTATCGTAAATGTCACAGCTTATAACCCCGTTATTGCTTCCTCCTGTGAAGCCACTGTTAAATTTAACATTGCCCGGGTCATCAGCTAAAGCCCCCTCATCCCCAATCATGATCGCCTTTTGCCCAAGACGTCTAAAAGTACAATGCACGATACGATTATTGGAACTATCAACCATCTTTATGCCGTGTCCGCGGGAAACCTCAAACGTAATATTCATGAAGTTTGTAAAATCAGTCTTTTTCATATCCACTAACGGCGTATCAAGAACGGAAAGCTGCATTTCACTATCGTTTACGTCCTTTTCCGGATATAGATAGAGAATACCGCTGGTTCGATCCAGATACCATTCACCTGGTATGTCTATTTCACTTAACAAATTATAGGCAAAATAACGCTGTCCGCTAATGGCACCATACATGCTTGGATGGGATGCCTCAATTGTTTTATTGACCGTGTCAATCGATTTAATATGTAAATTATCATCTGCCCAGTCCCATCTCCAGTAACCAAAGAGCCATGGATCGCTTTCCTGTGCCCAGTTGTCGACATGAGAATCGCTGTATTTAAAGATCGGCCCTGGCTTGCTGATCCATTGATCCGGTGGGACATAGTCAGGATGGCTCGGATTTCCTGCCGGCATATCCGACATATGATCACGTGGAATAAATCCTTGCTGAACTACCGTTCCTGTCGTTAAAAAGCCTGTATTCGGATAACGCGCTAATGTCATGGACTTTCCATTTACAAAGAGTTCAGGCGCTGGTGCAGCTTTAGGCCAACCGTATCCAGCCTTTGATATTTGACCATATTCCGTAATGCCCTGTGCTTTTAAATCAATCTGTTTGACTTTATCTTTAGCTTCTTGCGGAAGCCTGTTCAAAATGGCTTGGTCTGTTACAGGTGAAAAAGCTGATGTATCTATGCTGTATCCGCCCATGATAGAAACCTTATCATTTCCATATGCCCTATAGGTTATTGGAGAATTTGATGTGCCCGAATCCTGGTCTGTTAACGCAAATGATGCTGTACGGTTATATACACCTTCTTTGAGATAAACGGTAACTCCCCCATCTGGTAATCCGGAAGTACTCTTTAACTCGCGGATCGCATCTCTTGCTTTTTCCAACGTTGCAAAAGGTGCATCCATTGTACCGCTATTTGCGTCATTGCCGTTTTTGGCTATATAGAATGCCTTGGAAGTAGCTTCCAGAGCATGTACTTTGGATATGGACCCCATATCTGAAAGTGGACTATATACCAGAGTAAATGCTAATATTGGACTAGCAATTCTTCTTAATAAGTTCATACATATCCTCCTATCGCGCTTTGGCCACAATTGCAAGGTCTATCATGTCAACTTTCCCGTCATGATTCTTGTCCGTCTTCTCACCGCTGCGATCAACGCATTCAAAAGCGACTTATCACCTCCCAAATGAGTTGATGCGAATACGGGAATCTAAAGCGTTTCCATTTTCATGGTTGTCAGTCAAATATGAAACAGTGCCATGTCTGATAACGCTATGCCTCCTTTCGCATCTTATATGCCTACCATTGCACATAAGGATGCGTATACGAAACTGTAAAAATCAAAAATAGCAGTACATTGGTACTGTACAATCAAAGATTTAGTGTAATAAAACATAATTAATGCTAATAACTTACCTTATCGACAAAAGGGGGCCCTCAACGGGCCTTCTAACGTTTGCGTGTTCACGACGTCTCAGCACCTTAAGCACTTGGTCCATACAAATGGCTTGGATGGGTATTCCTCCTTGGTCAGTACGGAACAAACCCACCTTCGACTTCCATTCTAAGGGTGGGTTTTCTACTTTCTCTTGTTGTTATTATTAATGTAAGTTAAAAGAGCAAGAATGAATGATCCAATAGGAATCGTTAATACATCCTTAACTGCAATTTAGAAAGCTCTTATATTCTTCTAATTTACCTTCACGAAACATATGAAATGTACTTCCATGATATAAAGTAAATAACTCCTTGGCTCTAAAAAACTGTTCATCCATGCTATCACCATCTTAATCTATTAATATTGGAAAGATTCCTGATAACGTCTTCGTATCTACGAACCCTCACTGCCTTAAAGGAGCGAACGAGACGCGGCGTAGATACGGTGTTACCGTGTTATTGCCCTCTTTTATTACTTGTTGTGAATCAACGAATCATGAGGAGCCTTGTATATATATCATAATCTCTTCTGCTCTAATAATTACTCGGTTTCCAACAGTGGCCTCTCCTTTGCCCAGTACAAAACCTCTTCTATTCTTTATAACTTCATAATATAATTCAATTCTATCGCCTGGATAAGCATTTCCTATAATTTCAAGACCATTTAAAGATGAAAGAAAGCCCAGACTATTCTCTTTACTTGATGTTGTGAATGCTCCTAATTGCGCCAACGCCTCCACAATCATCATACTTGGCATACTGTGACTTGTTTCAGTAATAAACCATTCGTTACATGTCACATTCTTATATCCCTTAGCCCACTTACCTTGCTCTATCTCAATAATCCGATCAATCATTAAGAATGGATATCGATGTGGAATTATGCTTGGAATATCAATCATTGATATGCTCCTCAAAATTATTTATTCCCTTGGCTCCACCCTCATATGGCGAACCAAGGGTCGAAATCCCCACAGCGTGAATATATTGTTTTGCATAGTTACCGTCTTCTTGAATTACTTACAAACTGTTTATTTATCTCTCAATGTAAAATACACAAGGTTGTCCTTCAATTCATTCTCTTGATTGAATCCCATCTTTGTTAACAGCTTCTGCGACTTGATATTATCTACTTCTGTTGACGCTTCAATATAGTCTAACTTCATAAGGTTAAATCCCACTCGTAAAACCTTCATCAAAGCTTCCTGCATCAGACCCCTCCCCCAGTAATCCGGGGACAAATCAAAACCTATTTCAGCTTTTGTCTCCTGATCCTCTGTTGACCAGCAATGAAAACCGCATGTCCCGACAAGCTCATTATTCTCTTTATTAAATAATCCATATCTACAACCGGAATCGTTTATATGAAAAGAAATAATCTCTTCTGCTTCTCTTAAATCTTTACATACTTCAATATCCATAAACCTCGTGACCTCTGGATATGAAAAATGCTTATAAACTGCTTCAACATCTTCTAGAATAAGTTCTCTCATGAATAGTCTTTCGGTTTCAATATTCGGGTAAATCACTATAAGCTACCACCTTTTGTTTTTGGTTTATTAGTTTAGATCTTTATCAGACTTACGGTCATTTCGCGAGGGGCGAATGCCGAAGCGTGAATATGTGTTAGACGAAGTCACCTTGTTATACCTACAATCGTTACTTATTTAGAAAATTCATATATATCCTTACAAGTTTACCTAGAATCTCGATACTTTCCTCAACATTGTTGGTTTCCAGAGAGTGATTTGCATTAGGAATTTCTATTACCCTTCTAACTTTGTCTATGTTAATTTGGTTTGCCACTTTATTAAACACTTCATCCTTTGTCCCATAAACCACAAGTCCATTATACTTGTTGATATAGTGTACTGTGTCTTTAATTGGTGTCAAAAATAAATGTCTTATTGGATTATCAAGTTTTCCATGAACTTCACCCGCAACTATTGTGCCTATGCTCTTACTAATAAAAATGACTTCACTATACTTCTTAATTATTCGTCGAACAGATTCATGGCTATCTTCTATTACTCTTGGCAGATCATTAATATCCAAATTCGTTCTCGCAGCTTGATAACCATATTCAAGAACCAATAAGTCAAAACCACTTTGAATTGCGGAAGTTCCAGCGAAATGTAAACTTGGCTTCTCACAAGAATAGTTTTTTCCTGGAAACAGAACAACCAACTTACTGTTTTCCTCATGAAGTTGATAATATTTTTGTTTCATTTCGGTTTTCCAAAACGAGGGTACGGTTAGAATCTCTAATTTTTTCATTGTCTCCCATCCTTTCTTTCTTCAGGTGATTTCGTCTAACGTTATAGTATTCATGAATCCGAGAGGCTTAAGGAGCTTCAGCTCCGGGTCGCTAGACTTAGCCTCGCAGATTACTTACAAAACGTTTTTAACTGCATCTATGACTAGAGAAACGAAACCCAATTCTTCTTTATTTCTATGATCAAATCGTAATGATCTGTATATGTATCCCCCTTCAGGATTCCAATCATTATAATGAAACTTACCTTCCTCATCACAATACTCCAATAATTTAACTTCAAACCCCGCCTCTTCGAACAAACTGCGTAAAGTCTTATAATTATGTACAATCTTATGGCTAGCAGCAGGATGATCTAATGGTCCTGGTCCCCCAACCTTAACTATGTTCTGATACCATTCATTACGAAAAAATGCATCAGGAACAGCGCAACGAACATATCCTCCGGAATTTAAAAAGTCATAACAAATCCTAGCGGCTTCTATACCTTCTTCATAAGCTAAATGTTCCCATACGTGCTCACACAAAATTATATCTATTTTCCTGTCTCCGAAGCTCCTATACCAATCATCTCTATTCAGTAAATTTAGCTCATTTTCTTGTGTCTGTATCCACCCCGGATATGATTGTGATGAGGCTCCAACAATGATCCTTAATGGTTCAGTTATTGCAACCTTTGAAATATCGACCATATAGTTTGCTCCTTTAGATTAATTGCCTTCCACGAACCACTCACAAATTGTATATTTCATTCCAATTCTTTCATATAACTTAAAATTCGTATTTCTACTTACTATCTCTCCAATTAACTCTTTCCATTTATTTTCAATCCACTGAGGACTTTGTTCTTTCAAAATATCCTCATTAAATCGACTATCAATATACTCCAAATCTTGTTTAAGAACTTCTATATCCTTAATAAGTTGATTTCTCGATTCATTTTCTAGCGACACCTTATTCGATAAAATGCCGTCTGTGATATCTGTTTTTATATACCAATACATATCTCTAAATACACTATAGATTACATAAGTTGATGATAATTTATCTTCCTTGAAATCGGAATCAAGAAAGACAAATGATTCTTCACCAACTTTCAATGATACTGCCAAATTTCCTAATGTGTATATGACGGTTTCCTTCGGAGAATTGTCCTCTAAGCTTTTTATCACATAATCTAAATTCTGAATTGATTCTTTTATACCAATTTGAAGTCCATGATTTAGTTTAATAGTATAATCAACTTTTTGATTGTCTTTGTACTCTTTCATTTGATAGTTGAAGTACATACTTATTATCAATCCAACCATTAGTATGATTGCAATAATTTTTTTCATTTAATCTCCTCATAGTCCTGCAATTAATTTCTGATAACGTTGTTGTATCTACAAACCCTCTGCCTTAAGAGAGCGACAGCGATCGGCCGCGACACTTTCAAATGTTTGTACTTTTCTATCACCTTCAACAAAATCCTTATAGTTTCCTTGCGTGTATTTGCTTAATACCTTGATCTTACCTTCAATTCTCCATCAAACATTTCTGTGGGGTCACTTCACCGAAAGTTAATTAAATGTTCTCCGTTAGTTAGTATGAAACAATCATTTTAGCGTGAACCTTGTATAAAAATCATCTAACAATTCATTTGATATTTCCAATGCCTCATCTCTATTTTGTGCAGGTGTTGATATCATATAACCATCACCCCCGTTCCAACCCCTACCATTAGGAGTTGCTTGATATTTCATAATAGCAATCTTGTTAAAATCGTCATTAATAAATATAATACCGTAAGAAAAATGTTTAATATTTCCATTAATGATATACCTATACAATAGTTGTGCTTCACCCTTTTCGCTAAATCTAAGCTCTAATTTCCTATTTTCTGATGGAACAGGTATATCTTCACCTTCAATATCAATTACCCCTGTAAATGTTCTTACTCCCAGTATGCTCTTTTTCATTTTACCATTTACAGATACAGCAACTGGTTTTACATAATCCTTATTTACTTCACCTAATTGATACATGATTCCTTGCATGGTGAAAGTAAGATGTTGCGGATAGGTGTAAATAAATGCCCCTGCAATTATTGCCACCATCAGAATTCCTATGGGTATCCATAGTTTTATCTTCAATACAACCACCTCACATATAGATTTCCTCATATGGGTTTTCGATTTAATTTAATTTAATTTCTTGCTTGTTATTTCACAAGACGTTATGTATTCACGACGCCCCACCACCATAAGTCCCGGAGGGACGGCCGCAATGCGGTTAGGTAGTGCGGGTGTGTCTGGCTGAATATGTTTCCTTGCTGCTGCCAGTTGTACCCCGAATCCTCATCTTACTTCTGCCGGACCGAGGGCGAATGCCCATGCGTGAATATGGTTTATACCCAGTGACCGCTTCTTCGATCCTACAAGTTTATACTCTTTGTCATTCATATCTGAGTTTCTTATTTGTATAAATATCATTAAAAGAATGTTGGTCAATAAAAATCCATTCATTATTAAAATGCACGGACAGATCAAGATCCAAATCAGATATAGAATGTATAAAATTTATTATTTCGTTTTCATATACTTTAATATTTTCTTTTTTGTCCTCTGTATGAATTTGTATTATGATTTTTGAACCAAATACATCTGCATTGCATGTTGAATTATTGAAGTATTTATTTAACTCATTATTACACTTTTGATTTGCCTGATTCTCTTGTGTAGATTCCTGTAAAGTATCATATAGCTCGCCTTGATAATTTTCTTCTACCTTAAAATGCAGATTTTTATTTTTCATAGGAGAAACATCGCCATAGTAATTCATTTCTTTAAATCCATAACAAATTAAATTTATAGTAAATTCACTGTTTGGGTACTCAGAGTGCAAATATTTTTCTACTTCTTTTTTAAAATAATACTTCGTTATTGGATTCCCGTTTAATCCTGAATAAACAAAGAATATGATTGAAAATATAAATAGAGTTGGGACTGAAATCAGAAACCAACTTCTTTTCCTCATGTTTTGCCCCCTGTCATTCGTTCATTGCGTATAGCGTTGTTGTATCTACGGACTCTCACTACCTTAAAGGAGCAAAGCGACTGGCCGCGATGCGGCTAGTTAGTGCAGGGTTGTCTACGGACTACGCTTCCACGAACAATCCTCAGCAGACCAAGGAGCGTCAGCGACACAGCGTAGTACGTTGTTATATGAAGTCAGTCACTCCTTTTGAAATACTAACGAATCACTATAAAATCACTTGCTATCTTTAATTGATTTCATCGTTTTTCCAATCATTTAATTCATTCGTAACCTTTTTAAATGTCTTTCTAGTTTTTAATTTCTTTAATACATAATCTATTATTCTATCGAATAAAGCACTTAACACTGACGCCATTATAAATATCATGCATATTGTTATTAAAATGTAGTCTCTATATTCCAATGGCCCACCTAGACTTAACACGATGATGACTGGGAGTAAAGACATTAATGAACTAGTAATTCTAATTCGATCCTTAGCGGAAGGAAACATCCCGTAAAACCAGTGCTTTAAACTTAGATAAATTTTAAAAATTTTCCTTTCCCCTTCCTGATTGGTTACTAAATACTATTTCTTGACTGATTTCCAATAACGTATCCGTGTTCACGACGTCCCACCGACTTAAGCGAACGTAGTGACCGGCCGCGAAGCGGTTAGTCGGTGAGGATGTGTCCCAGCAATCGCTTACCCAAATTATCTTCCGGGACCGAGGGGGCTTGGCCCCCGATGCGTGATCACATTGTTATAGGATGTCAGTGCCTTCTTTTATTTTTCTATCAATCTCGTGTTTTTGAATCTCTATAAAATCATATACCTTGATAATCTCTTCTTCATAATTTTTGTCAATTTCAAAGTATTCGACATCACTGTCTAGACATTTCCTTCTAAAAGCATCATGTTCATTAATGTAATCAGTAATTATCCTATCTTCTGAATAGCCCCGATTTTCTATAGCATTCCTATGCTTCACAATGTTTGATGCGAAGTTTTCTTCAATATATCTTTGTGAGAAGCCAATGAAAACTGATATGATTTTCTCAGAGTATTCTACTTCAAAGTCCTTTATAAAATGAGGCAATATATAGCATCCTTCAATAATAATATTCTGATTATTCTCGATATTAGTCATAATAATTCCTTTAATAATCGGCCACAATTTCTCACCAATAAGTTCCGTACTATCAAGCGGTGTAAACCCACACGCTGAGTCTCCTCTATACAACCCCATCTTTAAATGATCAATAGATAAATAGGGAATTTGATATTTCTCAAGTAATTTTTGAGACATAAGTGTCTTACCAGTACTGCTATTTCCACTAATTAGAATAATCATTCAATAATCCCCCTATTTATCAGATCAGAGAGTAATTTTTGTTTTGTGATTTACTGGTTTGTGCTGATTTCCTATAACGTTGGTATATCTGCGAACACGAGAGGCTTAAGGTGCGTATGCGCCGGGTCCGACGGACTTAGCCTCGCAGGGTTGTGCGCTGAAATCACATCTCTGCTTACTACTTCTTACGAACCCATGGCAGAGCCCGCAGAGTAGATACAGATACAGTGTTAGGTGAAGTTGCTGACTTCTTCGAAATCCACTTACAAATTATTTTATTTCTTTCTTTAGATACTCATTTAATTTCTTAACATTGTCAGTTACATATTCAATTTCTTGATTCTTTTGTTTTATTAATACATAAAATGGTGTGCTTAATACATCTATTCTCTTATCTGGAAATCCGATACCTGGAACTCCGAAACTGTAGCCACTTATTCTATTATTGGGATCTTCCAATCCATCAACTTTCTTGCTATTACTTGCTTGATTCTCATAGACAAAGAGCGTATATTGAGTCTTTTGAAAAGAATTAGTTGCGATCATATATACAACAAAACATACTAATATTACTGATCCCAAATAATATAAATATTTATTTATTGAGTTTTTCATGGTTACATCCCTTTGTTTTCATATTTAATTCATTACAGCAATTTCATCTAACGTTTTGTATCTACGAACCCGAGAGGCTTAAAGGAGCGTAGCGACTGGGTGGATTCGCCACTTAGCCTTACAGGGTTGTCTGCTGATTCCGCTTCCCGAAAAATCTTCGGCAGACCAAGGAGCGACAGCGACAGCGTAGATACGTTGTTATCTGAAGTACGACCTTCTTCGAAATACTTTCATTAATATTGTATTCTCAGCGTTGTAGACTCCTTTAACCATTCTTTTAATCCATCTGTACTTATATAAATATCGGTTCCAATTCTAAAGATGGGAAACATCTTGCTAGAATATGTACCAGCGGTCTTTAACATGGTTTCTTCACTAGATATAATTGTTCTTACCTGGAGTTCAGTTATATTTAAGTATTCAGCTGTTTCTTTGATTGTCATTAGTGGTTTATATTCTTTTTGACTTGTTCCGTCTTTGTTCAGTTCTCTGTCTCCAGAATTACTAATAATCACGCCACTAATAACAATAGAAAGGCTTAATATGAAAGAACTAATTATTGCACTTATATTTAGTTGCTTCATCGCCCTTGCCTCCTATAATTAAATTAAGCACTTGTCGTATTTCAGATAACGTTTTTGTATCTACGAATCCAAAAGGCTTAAGGCTCGTATGCGCCGGGTGGCTTTGCCACTTAGCCTTGCAGGGTTGTTCGCTGAATCCACTTCTCTGCTTACCTCTTCTTGCGAACCAAGGGTATAGCCCGTAGTGTAGATACGGTGTTAGACGGAGTTCATCCCCCCCCAGAGTTCGCAATCATAAAAATCCAAACAAAGAGACCAACCATAATATTTAAATGCCTTATCATATATTCTTCTTGCATAGTAATCAATATGTTCATGTGCATGGTAACCAGGAAAACGCTCAAATAAGTCTTTACCCTCATCTTTGACATTAATCGCATCAATCGAGATATTAAAAAAGATTTCTCTGCTTCCAATTAAGAATATAGTATCGAATTTTTCTTTAATATCTAAAAAGTCCTTATGCTCTCGATACCAATACTTACTTAAATTACGTTCAATATTTATATCATTATTAATGACCAAATTTTCTTTTTTTTCATCACTGCCTTTAGATAATAAATATCTAATATCCTTCCAATCTTTCGTATTAAATTGGAGTGAATGATGTAGTATGATTAGATCGTTTCCACTTTCTTTAATAGACCAACGATCTAGTAAATAATCAGTTAATTGATTTTGTTTACTCGGTATATACAAGATACTATTCTTCGTTTGAGACATCACCAATAGCAGCTTTGATAAGTATTCTAAGTTGCTATCATTTCCCAGTATTATAGCTGACCTGTCACCTCTACTTATTACATATAGCTTTGTTAGTTCAAAAATAGGTGTGAGTATTATATAAGTTTTGTTTCCTAATCTTACTTCATACTTATTAAAGTTAATTTTCATGGTACTTTTTATCCTTTAGATGAATTTCGTCTAACGTCTTATTCAGGAGCTTCGTAAATAATTCCATATGTAGAGTATTCGCGAAATTATTGATCTATCCTGACCGTACAGGTAACGAGGCATCCAGAATTACCGCAGAAGCTCTAGAAACGATTGTCGAGTAGCTATGTTCTTGTCAGAGTTCGACAATGTAATGAATATTAAACTATCAATATAATCTCGATTCGTATTTGGGCCGACTGCCTTCGTGTCTTTATTGAACCATCGTTCCCCCTTAGCTTAACAAAGGTGCCGAAAAGTGTTCTTGAAGTTTACCGTCCAGCACGACGGCTAAATCATCCAGCGTCCCCTTAACGTCGGCACCTTCGAACATAATACGGGCCAAAGCAGGATTCACATAGTCGTCCAACAATTGATACAGGGCTGTGTTCCCTGACGAGACCGGAAGTTGAGCACTATTCTCGAGTTCCGCCAGTATGGCATTACGCAAAGGATCACTGTCATGACTTACCTCCGAATATACGGAGCGAAGCGGAGCAATTGACCCTTCCGACACAAGTCGGGTCAATTCATTGTTGGTACAGATCAATTCACAAAGGAAAGACCAGGCTAATTCAGGGTTAGCTGTTTTGGAAGAAATGCCGAACCCGCAAACCCATGGCTCGTTCACCCTATGTCCATCAATAAATTGCGGCAATCCCGCGACACCGAGATCTTCCTTCAAATGTGGTTGAATTTCATGCAACATAACGTAGTAATCAAGAATCATCCCGGCTTCGTTACGAATCAAATCGCTGTTCGCAAAATACTCTTGGGTCGCCCGTGCAACTTGGTGTTTGCGGACAAGATCAACTGCCCATTGCACAGCTTGCACAGCTTGCGCATTGTTTGCGTAACCGGAGGCTCTTCTTTTATCGGGCGACAACCAATCTGTCCCTGCCGTGAGCAGTAGAAGACCAATGTACTCACGGTGAAACGAGATTCGGGCCGCAAACCATTCTTCTTTGTGCACATTCGCACGCTGCAGCCTAATCGCTATCTCCATAAAATCATTCCAAGTCCAACCTTCTTCTGGGTAAGGAATACCCGCCTTGTCAAACCATTGCTTATTATAGAAAATGCCTTTCATACTGGCGCTTAATGGAAGCACTGCAACTCGTCCGTCAGGCTGTATCAGGCGGAATATCGAAGGGTGAAACAAACTTTCTAATTCATGATTCTGTCTCAGCCATGCTCGAAGATCAAGCAATAGTCCATCCTTACTGCAATCGACGATGTCTCCGTTAAACAACTGTACAAGATCGGCATTGGATTCCCCTGTGTACAAGGTTGTACGGATTTCTCCGTTAGGAACAACTTTAACAATTATTTTCACTCCAGGGTTCAATACCTCGAAGCGGCGCGCAACTTCTTCCACTGATTCTTTTTGCCACGGTTCGTCGATCTGCACTACTAGTTCCGTTTTCATGAATCCATCTCCTTTTTGATGTTTCATTCTATATTCTTTATTTAACAATAATCCCCTTTTTTTATTGATATATCCTACCAATCCGTTAGCTTAAACTATGTACAATGTAGTGGTGCTATAATGATTGCTTTTGGAAAATTGCCTGTTTGTCGTCCAAAGGATCTGTTCCTCAGTGAATCGACCTTTCTCTAGGATTTTCCTTGCCATGGCCGACAGATCCACGATATCGATGATATTATTTCGATCGAAATCAGCATCCTTATTTCCAACTTTGTAGCATTTTCCACACTAAATAATCAGGATATTAGCGTTTAATTAGCTATAGAAGCTATAAATGATATTACCCCCTCCTACTCCCCCCGGGTTGTCACAATACAAAAGATCCAGCAATTTGTGGCAGAGTTTTACGGATTGCGAACTGAAGTCTTTAAGGAGCGCAAGCGAACAAAAGCAGTAGCCTTCCCGAGGCAGATTTATCAAGAGAACTCACAGATTCCTCACTTCCGAAAATCGGATCCTCCAAGATTCGGAACTTATTTGAATCATCAATGTTTTGACAGAGAAAATCAAAACCCAAAACTGAAGGATATATTTAAAGCCCCCATTATCAACTAATGGGGGCCTTAAGATATAGTGTACCGTTACTTCAATGAATTGGTCTTTCATCAGCTAGCAAATGGTTTCCCAATCGAACTAATAAACGCCACATGTATTTTTAACCACTCACATTATCCGATAATGGTGGTGTCTTCGTCACTTTTGTATTCTAATATATCTCCAGGCTGACATTCTAAAGCCTTACAAATCGCCTCTAAAGTTGATAATCGAATCGCTTTTGCCTTTCCATTTTTCAATATAGAAAGGTTAGCCATTGTTATTCCAACCCTCTCCGAAAGTTCTGTTACGCTCATTTTTCTTTTAGCCAACATCACATCAATATTGATAATAATCGCCATGTTCCTCACCTCAGACCGTCAAATCATTTTCTGATTTTATATCAATAGCCTCATTTAAAAGTCTTTGGAGAACAGCAGCAAAAACGGCGATCACCATAGAGGCGAAAATAATGACCAATCCGATTGGTATGAAACTTGGAGGGTCAACTCTCTTCCCCATGAGATAGTAGAGTGGCATACCTAGCAGGTACAAGGTACTGATTGTGATGGCACAGTATTTTATATTCTTTAAAGCCTTTACGGATAATTCCGAGAAAGCTTTGTTCTTGTCAATATAGCTCAAAAGTTTAAAAGATTGATACAGAGCAAAGTAAAAAGGTATCGCCGTTGCATACAAATCGATAAAAACGAGATATTTAAAATAAGTATGATCTGGATACAATTCTGCTGCAAAATTCGCTATCTCTGGCACCAAAAATACGCACAAAGCAAGAACTGGTATTCCAATAAGAATAACAGCTGCCTTTAAAAAGAGTGTTGTTCCTCGTTTCATAAAAAGCCCCTCACTTACTAATAAATTTAATTTGACTTTAACACAATATTTATCGTTCTACAATAAATAAATATTGATATTAAATGTGTTATTATTGTTTATAGACATCTTTTTTAGCCAAAAAAAGCATTCCTCACTTCGATATAAGATACAACATAACAAAAAGCAGCCTGCTCTGCCGAGTAGGCTGCCCTTCGTCGTGAACGGTAGAAATCCATGATAATGTGATTCATTAAAGCTAGTCTAAAAATAATTTGTCGATGACCTCATCGTACTACTTATTCAACGCATCCAATAACTTATTCATCATCACCGCAGCTTCTGCTCTAGTCGCATGGCTATTGGTACGGAAGCTCTGATCCTCGTAGCCTTGGATAATGCCCGATTGGACGAGTGAATTCACCGATGCATGCGCCCAGCTTGGAATTTGCGATGCGTCCTTGAATTGGCTTGTCGCTTCGCCAGACGACTGTGAATCTAGATGCAAAGTTTGGTTCAGCATCACCGCGATCTCAGCTCTTGTAATCACTTGATCCGGCTTAAAGCTGACTTGTCCATTCTCCTTGTACCCGCTTATCCAACCTGCTTGGACTATAGATTTACAAACTCTCAATATAACGGTCGTGTCCCGTTTAGTTGAAAACCTATTTATTTAACTGTGATACGATTGTTTTTATCTCAATTAAGTCATCTATAACGATATCAGCCTGAGAAAGTTCGTCGTCTCGTGCAAAATCAAAATTACATCCTATGGCAACTAAACCATTATCTTTAGCTGCATTGATATCCGATAGGCGGTCTCCTACTACTGCCGAATTAGTAATACCATATTTTTCAATAATAAATTGAACCAAGTCTGATTTATTTAACGATTCAATTTGTTGGATACTAAAGGTTTCAGTAACCCAATTGTCCAAATGATAATAACTCACAATTGCCTTTAAATATTCCGTTAAACCATTACTTGCTATGTAAATTGAACAACCATTCTCTTTTAAATGACTGAAAATTTCCAATACATTAGGATATAAAGCCCCTTTCCCACTTCTTATATTATCAATTAGTCTTTCTAGAAAATATGCATCAGTTTGTTCTCTTACTTCATTGGAATGATTGGGTAACAGAGTTTCCCATACTTTTGGTAAAGGTACACCCATAATTTCACGGTATTTATCAATAGGCGTTACTGAATCCCATTCATTTAGATCCCTTAAATGATTAAAAGCATCCTCGAGCGATATTTCTAAAATTTTATCTGTTTGAAATAGTGTTCCGTCCATATCAAAGATGAGTGATTGTGACATTGCTTCCTCTCCCTTTTTATGCATTATTTATTCTCATCAAGTAGGCCTGATGTAACTTCCACGCAGCTTCCCCGTACAACATGTTCAGCCCCTTCTCAGATGATTTAATGCTAATACTAGAATAAAGCCTTTTTACCGAGTAATCCACACTCTTCTGGTAAGTTATTCCTTTTTTGATGTACCAAAACAAAAACCCGGAGAACAGCCACTCTTTTTTCAAAAGTGTCTATTTTCCGGGTACTAGAGCATGGTTTATTTTTTGTTATCTACTGGAATAGAAATTTTCTTATTGTAGGTTTTAATATATTGGTATCCGTCGACCAGCAGGAATTCTGGCTTGTCCGTGGTGTTGAAAGAATACGTCTGCTCCCACATGATGTTGCCATTCTTCAAATCCCAAGGACGTTCTTCAGAGATCGATGATACCGGAACGACGTGACCTCCGGCTTGGATGGATAAATTGTCCTTTTCCAAGAACGTAAACTGATTTCTGGCAATGACGATATCATAGCCTGTATCGGTTTTGGTCACGCTGCGAATCCACAACTTTTCATCTCCGACTCTGATTGATCGATCGGACGGTGTTGCGAGCGAGATGGGTTCTTCGATCTTGTGATACCCTTCGAAATTTTCGAGGACAAGATCAATGGAATGAATATTATCCGTAGGGAATGCGGCGAATTGAAGTTGAAAGTCAGGATTATGTCCCCCTGCTCCACTCCTGCCTACTTCTGTCCCATTCACATACAGCTTGGTTTCACCTGAAAATCTCGGATACTCTTCTAATTCATAGTGCCCTTTCACGATGGTTGACGTTGGGGATGCAGTAATATAGTCATAATGAATCGTCCCTTTATCAACTGCGATGGATGCGGATAAATCCTCTTTGATGATACTCTTCATCGCCTTATTCGCTTCAAAGTTGAAGGTGATGGGATAGGACAACTTTTTCCCATTATCCAACCACTCCGTAAATGTAACAGTTAGGGTGCGTGCAAATGGGCTAACAGGCTTGAAATCATGATCTCCAACGAACTGGCTCTTGGTCTTGCCTGGTCCGCCGCCGCCTCTTAGCGAATCTGAATTGGTCAAGAACCCTCGCAAGTTCTCAAATCCATATCGACGAAAATCATCGTCCGTAAACGCAATGCCTGCAGGTCGATCAATGGTGTAATACATGCGAAATACATTATCGTCAGCAATGACACCTTGAATTGTAACGACCGTGCCGTCTTGAAGCGTTATGCTTTTGTCAACAGATTGTCCGTAACCCTGCTCCACCACTTCAGCAAAACTAAGTGTATTCAAGTTGATGTTAAAGTAATAAGCTAAGGCAGGATACTCGTAAACGCCAACCATGAGTATAATCGCTGCAGCTGCTGATGATATCCAAGCCACCACTTTCGTCTTGCTTCTCTTTTTCTTGGGAACACGATGCAGCGCATTCCGTAGTCTCTCCTCAAGTTCTGACGGCGCATGCATCTGATTCACCGTCTGCTGCTTATACTCCTGTAATTTCTCCTCGATCGTCTCCATAACGATCACCTCCGATCATGGCTTTCAATTTAAGTATGCCTTGTGAGATTCTTGATTTGATGGTTCCGAGCGGCGCGCCGGTCATGTCTGCAATCGTCTGGTACGGAAGATCATGAACATATCGAAGTTCGATCGCTTCCCGCTGCTGTGCATTCAGATGGGATAGCAACACCTGCATATCCAGCTCTGACTCTGTATGGCGATATGGATTATCGTCAGTGAATGCTGCAAGGGATAGATCTTGCTCGTCTTCAAGTGGAAAAAATCGCCTTTTTTTGCGGAGTAATGTTCTGCACCGATTGACGAGAATGGTTTTGCTCCAGCTGTAGAATGCTTCGCCCTTTTGCAATTGATCGATCTTTTCATACAGTGTAACAATCATGTCTTCCATGGCATCCATCGCATCATGCTCGTTTCCCATGTAGGTATACGCAAGACGATAATAAGCGTCCTGATCGGCCATGATGAGTTGTAGTAATGCTTCTTTGTTGCCCTTTTGGGCTTGTCTGACAAGATGGCTTACGTTCATGTTCTCTCCCCTTTTCATAGATAAGAGACCCTAGAGGTTATAAAAGTTCAATTTGTACGACAAAAACTTTATATGCGGAGGGGAATAAAGTTCCGGTAAAAACGGCAATGTCCCCAAGATCCTGTCGAATAAAAATGACAAGAACTTGAGGACATAAAATAAATAAGCCGCATTTTCGTGGAATGAAATGTCTTTCAGGGCTATCCTAGCGTTTAGCTTTCGATTGTCCGCCTAATAGATATGTTGTGATCTTGATTCTAGGTGTCCATCGAAATTTCGTCCCATTGTTCATCCCGATGGCCGATCATCCAGAACAGTCCCCTACGTCGCTCTATCACGATACTTTCTTGCATGCCGGCAGGAGCTTCTTCTCCTTTAATCCTGCTATTTACACATGCCCAATGAAGTCTATACATTTTATCTGCCTCATCCAAAATTTCTTGTCTGCTGCGCATCGTCGTTGTCTGATAGAACTGTTCGAACGATTCGCAGTTGGAAACGATTTGAATCGCATGATCACAGTCGCATACCTGGTCAGGGAATTCAAGTGTATCTACAAGACCCAATGCCCAAATAAGCGTCCAATACGCCTCATATTGCCAGGTAAGATTGACTGCGTCCTGCGTATCTAATTCATCCTCCTGCAAAAATCTGCTTTCATATTCAGTCAAATCATCTTCAACGCCATATTTTTGCAGCATGCCTATAAAGAAGTTTTTGGACTCATGGATATCCACGGATTGAGTCACATCACAAGCGTATTGGATCACGATTAATAAGGCGACAGCTCTTTTTGCTATCTCTTCCTGTGTTTTAAATTGACATTCTGCTAATGGTGGCAGCTGAGGCATCCAAGTAATGTACGGAATACCCCTTTCATGTAAATAGGCTATACTCCTGTCTTTTCGTTGTTCGCCTTCCTCAGATGTGATCTCTGGCCCCAGCACTTTGCTTGTAGCAGCATGAGGTCTGAAGTCAGCTGAACCTGAACTGCCGTCAGGATACACAATAATTTGTCCTTCTTGATCAAGTAAAATTCCGTTGGGCAAAAAGCCGATCCCGCCTATCTCCAATAGCAGCTTCGTAAAGAGTTGCATCAGCCCGTCATTCATTTCCTTCTCCGATTCGATGGCAACCATCGTGTTTAAGACGGATATTTGTGTCATCACTAGTCCTTTAAGATGCTCGTCTTCAAAAGGAATCCGATCATAGAATCCCATCATTCCTGGAATGTTTTGCAAGAAATACTCGGGACTTGTTTCTTCAGTTGCGACTCTGATCGTGATTTTGTGTTTGTTAAACAACGTCTTGGACTTGATAAAATATTCATTCTCGTTAACCTTAACGTCAAAGCCCTTATCAAAAACGTCTCGTATCTTCGTTCCAATATCGTCAATGTCGTTCCTGGATGCAAATATCGTGAAATGATTCAAAACTATTTCCTCCCATTTTACCTTGCAAGCATTTTTGATAGAATGTTCATCCAACTGATACCAGTCTATATAAACATCTATGAAACTGCAACAATCGAAGGACTACTCCTTAACACCTGCTAGAGTACATCTAACTCCGATTCAAATGCCCGATGAAATAATATTTCGATTTTTAAATTTTGTTCATGTTTTAATTTCATAAAAATATATTAAAAATGGAGGTGCGAAATCAATCGGAGTCATCATTATCATCATCATTATTATTCGGGAGGGAAAATATTGAAACTGCTTCGAACAGTCCAATGGAACAAGCTGTCGTTCGCTCTTGCAGTCGCCTTACTGGTGGCTGCCGGGTCCATACCTGGAGTTCCTGTTTCTTTCAAGTCCGTGCCTTCTGTCTATGCGGAGCAAGACCAGACGAGTTCATTACAGGAAGCCTTCGAATCCGCGGCTAATGAGTTTGGCGTGCCAGTGAGCATTTTAATGTCCGTCTCCTACAACCTTTCCAGGTGGGAGCATCATCATGGTGAGCCCAGTACTTCAGGGGGATACGGTGTTATGCATTTGACCGACTATACGCAACAGAATAACGAAAACTATAAGGGAACCGGCGACGGGGATACAACATCGACTTTCTTGAATGATCCGAGCCTACATACCTTATCGGAGGCGGCCCAGCTATTGAACGTCGATCCGGAATTATTGAAGCGGGATCCTATGAGCAACATTCGGGGAGGAGCAGCGTTATTAGCGAAGTACGCGCAAGAAACACTCGGTGAACTTCCTGCGTCGGAGTCCGACTGGTATGGTGCTGTTGCCGAATACAGTGGTTCTCAAGAGTCAGAGACCGCCATGGAGTTTGCCAATAATGTATTTGATACGATTCAGCAGGGAATATCGCGGCAAACCTCGGAAGGACAACAGCTCAGTCTGCCATCCAAAGAAATAAAGCCTAACCCTGATTCCGTGAAAAAAATGCATCTTCGCCCAACGAAGCCTGAAGCCGCCGAGTGCCCTCGTAATCTCCATTGCAATTTTGTTCCTGCAGCCTATCAGCAGAACGGGGATGATCCTTCGGACTATTCCAATTACGATCTTGCCGACCGTCCTAAATTTGGTCCTGATATCCGTTATATTGTCATACATGATACCGAAGAAACCTATCAAGATACGCTCAATATATTTACCAATCCGGACTCTTACGTCAGCGCCCACTATGTTATCCGTTCCTCCGACGGACAGATTACGCAAATGGTCAAGAACAAGAATGTAGCATGGCATGCAGGCAACTGGTATTTCAATATGCATTCCATAGGCTTGGAGCATGAAGGCTTTGCTATGGAAGGAGCAACCTGGTTCACAGAAAGACTTTACCGTTCTTCAGCTGCATTGGTTCGTTATCTGGCGGAGAAATACGATATTCCGCTCGATCGGGCCCACATTATCGGTCATAATGAAATACCGGGTCTAACTCCGGCGCGTCAAAAGGTTATGCATCAGGATCCCGGTCCATTCTGGGATTGGGAGCACTACATGGAGTTGGTTGGAGCACCGATCCGCTCGAAGCATGGGTCCAAAGATATTGTGACAATCAAGCCTGACTTTAAGACCAATCAGCCAGATATCAATGATGCGCCTGCTCAGCCGTCTAACTTCGTTTATTTATATAAAGAGCCTGACTTTAACGCTGAACTGATTGATGATCCTGCCCTTGTCGCACAAAATAAGAAAGACGGTTTCAGCGTAGGCGCCAAAGCTACCGTAGGGCAGACCTTCGCACTTGCCGACAAGCAGGGAGATTGGACTGCAATCTGGTTCGGAGGACAGAAAGCCTGGTTCTATAACCCGAAAGGAATGAATGCGGTTTCAGGCAAGGGAATGTTAGTCACGCCGAAAGCCGGCACCGTATCCATTGCGGTCTATGGAGCAGCTTATCCAGAAGAAGCGGCATATCCTTCGGATATCACGCCGAATGTGTTGATCCCGCTTCAGTACACCATTTCTCAGGGACAATCTTATATTGCCGTGGAAAAAGACAAAAGCGATTATTACGATGCTCCGATATTCACGACTGACCCATATGCGACCAGTAAACTGGTCAAGGGCAAAGAAGAGTTCTACCGAATATTCTTCAACCACCGCTTCGCCTTTGTGAAAGCCTCAGATGTCGAGAAAGTACGGATTCGGTCGATGAACGAAGAAGAGAATGACGATTAAACTATGCGTCAGGATTTCAAGAGGCTGTCATTTGGGATAGCCTCTTTTTTTCTGATTAAAGTACGACAATTTTGAGTGGTTGATAAGATTGGTAAGAATGAAAAACGAAGCGGTCTACCAACTAAGTTGGAAAGATCCGCTTCGTAATATAAGTCTAAGTATAATTATCACTTAACGAACAGGTTACTTGTTTTTTCCTTCAATCATATTGAAAATGATTTTTGCATTATCCGTGTTATCTATAAGTCCGGCGAATTTCTCTTTACCAGGCCCAAAAGCATAGACCGGCACATCTTCTCCGGTATGGCCGCCAGTCGTCCAGCCTGTATTGGAACGCGTATTAAAGATAGCTTCGATCGCATTGTCAGTCTTCGTTTGATCTTTGGTAGCCGCTGCATCTTTAACGGATTTGATTTCTTCATCTGTCAGTTGCAAATCAATATATTTTTTCAATGTTTCTTCAACTGTTGCACCGGCAAGAATTTCTGCTGCCATGAAATCTGGCGTGCGTTTAGCAGCTTTAATCGGAGCTACATCAAAATTGTAGATGCCATTGGCGCCAATCGAGAATCCGCCGGTTGAATGGTCAGCCGTCGCAACAACTAACGTATTCCCATCTTTCTTGGCAAAATCAATCGCTTCTTTAAATGCCTTCTCGAAATCGGCCATCTCGCTCATGGATGCGACTACATCATTATCATGTCCTGCCCAATCGATTTGGCTGCCTTCTACCATCAAGAAAAATCCGTTTTTATTTGTGCTAAGACGTTGAATGGCCGCTTTCGTCATCTCTTGTAGTGAAGGGGTCTTTTCGTTGCGGTCAATCATTTTATCCAATCCACCAGGCGCGAACAATCCGAGGATTTGGCTATTCGTGTCCTTCAACAAGCTTTCACGATCTGTCACATAGCTGTATCCGGCTTTTTTGAATTCTTCCGTCAGGTTTCTGTCCTTACGTACAAAATTGTTCAAACCGCCACCCAGCATGACATCGATTTTATGTTTCTTATTGACGAGTTCGTCGAAGTAATCATCTGCAATGGCATCCATGTTCTTGCGATTGATGTCATGTGCTCCGTAAGCGGCAGGTGTCGCATGTGTGATTTCAGATGTAGCTACCAATCCGGTAGACTTACCATTTTCTTTCGCTGCTTCGAGAACCGTCTTAACCTCTGTGAAATCATTATCAACGGCGATTGCAGCATTGTACGTTTTTACGCCTGCGGACATGGCTGTTGCGGCAGATGCGGAGTCGGTAATATTCTGATGTTCGTCCTCAGGATAAGTCATTTGTGATCCAACGAGATATGTATCGAATTCTGTTTTTTCTTTAACAGGTGTTTTGGGGTCATCTTTCATATAACGATATGCAGACGTATACGATTGCCCCATGCCATCACCGATCAGGAAAATAACGTTTTTAACCTTTTTATCTTCTACTTTTTTAGAATCTGCTGAACTCGGTGCAGCACCCGATACCAAAGCTGTAATCGCCAGTGATGACACGACAGCGAAAGGAATTACTTTTTTAGAGATTTTCTTAAACATAAATACCCTCCTTAGTAGTTAACGCTTTAAAATGATAATAGAATACCATTATTAGGAGAATATCATCAGAGAGTAAAGCGATTGTAAATACTTTAGTGGTTAAGTTACAAGAGTCCTTTTCAAGTTCGCAATAAATAGCAGGTATCCCCCATGTTTTAACAAGCTGAAACATGAGTCTAAACAACGCTTATACTTGAAAATTTCGCAGATCATCATATCAGTATCAATATTTGTTAATCTACCTCTTCCCCATTTACCAATATTCTAGGAAACCATCCTAATCTCCAGTACCGATTCCAACATTACAAAACCGCATTCCTTCAAAATAAACTGCCCGTTAGCTCAACAAGGTTGCAAATTCATACCGACAGAATTATTTTTTGGCTATCGATCCTTAGCGGAATCGAGTATTGCTTCTAGCGAACAAATTTCACTGTAGGGGTCCCGCCAACAAAACGCGGAAACCGTACGCTAAGCAATTATAAGGAAAAAGCCGGAATTTCCGTACGCTAAGGAATTCCGGCTTCTGTATTGTTTCTGCTAGCTATCCGGTCCAAAGGTTGACTGTACAAGATATCCTCATTTAGACCCTGACATATTCTTTATATCCTTGAGAAGACCTGCCTCAGCTGTTCACGTTGCAGCATGAAGACGGCCAGACCGAAAGCCAGCGCAGTGTAACCGCAAAGCACAGCAAAGCCAGCCCATGGTGTCAACGGGTAATATCCCATCTGCGGTACATAGGCGCCGATTACCTGTGGGTACTCCGTTAAGCTCTGCTGGATCGCGAACCCAGCAGCTGGGGTGAGTTTTAACAGCCACTGTGATGCGCCCGGGTGCATCACGTTAGCAAGGATGTAGGGGAGGACGACTGCCGCAATACTGGCAATCACCGCCACGATCCTACTCCGGAATAAGACAGCGAGGGCGAGTGAAAAAATAGCAACTACGGCGAGGAGTGCAGCCGTACCAAGTATTACACGCAACTCGGTAAACAGAGTTACAGGAAGTATTTGAATTCCGTTTGAGAGCAGGATTTGCCTGCATAGTGAAACTGTAACTATAATGGCAGCCAGCCCGACAACAAACGTGACGGTACCCAGCACAATAGCCTTCGCTGCCAGAACCCGGTCTTGCCGTGTACTCGCAGGTTGAGTGTTGCGAGTCAAGCCTCGTCGATTTTCGGTGGTGACAAACAGCACCGCCACAATAATCACTGCTATCAGCACGAATAACACACCATTAAGGAATTGCTCAATACGCCAGTTACCATTAGTTCCAGTTTGCGGCGCGATGTCACCAACTCCCGTTACTGTGAACCGACTACCAGACTCCTCCACCCCGCCTGGGTGATGCGGCGTTTTCCCATCGGTTTCCATGTCGACGCCCACATCGTCACGGCTCCATGGGCCATGTAGGTTGACCTGATCGAAGACGGAAGTGACCTCACTAAAGCGGGCCGCATACCCGACACCGTCGAACCTGAGGTCACCGGGGGAAGCAGCAAACATTCCGATCTGCACTATGTCCGGCAGATCCATCTGAACCGTGTCGATCTTGATCCACTGCTTGCCATCAAAGGACTCGTAGCCGATCAGCATGTCCCCCTCGCGGGTGATCCGCAGCCAGCGGGGAGAGTTCTCCGAAACGCCACCCGGCCGACTAGCCGTGTCGTGGGTGAAGTTGTGCTGCATGTGCACACCATGCTCGGCGGTGACCATTACCGCCACATACGGTGCACCCTGGCGAACACCGTCCTTGATCATGACACCGGCCTTCGCCCATGGTACCATCCCTGGCACGGGATTGGGGCCAGGTCCGATCGTGCCACTAGGTGGAGGTTCCTTGATCCGGCCCGTCATTGAGGTCAGCCGGACCGTGATACTGCCATCTCCCGTCAGCGGCTTATGCACAAAGTAGAACTTATCGGTCACCGCTTCGCCATCCGGCCCCACCAGAATAGGGGGAGAGCCACCTCCGTTCGAGCTGGTGACAGAGATGAACAGACCGGGTAGCATGATGAGTAGAACCGTGCTTACAATTCCGATCACCAAGCCGCGGTTTTTTAGGAAATTAGTCCACTCTGCTCGCAGCAATTTCGCGAAGCCATCGGCCTCTGTGTTTATTGTCTGTTTAAAAGTCATCGCTTTGCCTCCTTAACCGGCTATCCTGTACCAATAACCTTGATACTCACGATAACTTAGGCAAGGTTAAATGACGGTTAATTTTTTGGCAGTATAACTGTTGCTTTTGTAAAAACATCAACTTCACTCTCAAATAAAATTTCTCCGTTGTGCTTTTCTATGATGGTTTTTGCGATGGAAAGCCCAAGCCCACTGCCTCCCAATTCCCTAGAACGGGAGGTGTCAATTCTATAGAATGGCTCGAAGATACTTTCCAATTCCTCCTCAGGAATGCCTATGCCGTTATCCTTGATATTGACAGTCACAAAATCATCATTCTGGGCTGCTGTTACCACAACTTCTTCGTTCAATTTATTGTATTTCACGGCGTTCTGAACAAGATTAAAGAAAGCCCTTTGCAAAAGCACTTTTTCACCGAATAGCATAATATCTGAGATATTGTTTTTTATGCGGACATTTTTAACTTTGCTGTTTTCCGATAATGCCAAAATAATATCTTCAAACATATCTTTCGCATCAAAACTTTCACAGATATCAGCATTAATGGCGTTATTCATCTTCAGCAAATCATATACCAGGGTACTCAGTCGCTGAGCGTTTGTAAGGGTATCGTCCAAAACCTCTTTATATTCCTGAACAGAAGGATTTTTATCCAGTTGTAACACCTCAATATTCGCAATAATACCGGCAAGTGGCGTTTTTAGCTCATGGGCGGCATTTGCCGCAAATTGTTTTTGATGATTAAATGATTTCTCCAATTTCAAAATCATATGGTTAAAGGATGCTGCGAGCCTTGCGACTTCGTCATTCGTGTCAAAACCTTCAAGGCGCTGGAACAGCTTGTTTTCGTCAATAGTTTCAATACGCTTGGTTAGATCGGCGACCGGTTTTAACGTCTTTCCGGCGACGAAATAAGAGGCGGCCGTACCTAATACGATCATAATGAACATATAAGCGACGCTGGCGTAAGTGAAATTATTGTTTAATCTATCAGTTGCGGGTGGCTCCTTAGATAGATTCGACGGTGAAGTATTGAAATTATAGTCTTCAGCAGGTACCGTGTACATTTTTTGCGCCGTAAAAACTGATGAAGCCGTCAGAAGTACACAGATGGTTGTCAGAACAACCGTAGTTAAAATGGTAAGCCTTAACCGCAGGGGGAACTTATTTAGTAGTATCATCAGCAAACTCCTTAGTGATGAAATATCCAAGCCCTCTGGTGTTGTTAATCAGTTCCTTATCCCCGATATATTTTGCCAGTTTCTTTTTCAAGGAATTGATATGTACCTTGAAAGAGTTGGAGAACAAATCCGCCTCGCTGTCCCAAACATGCTCAATCAGCTCTTCGGCGCTCACGATTCGGTCTTTATTCATAAAGAGGTATTCAAGTATGGAGTATTCCTTCTTTGTCAACTCAACCTTTTGTTCATTCACAGTAACATACTTCAGAGCGGTATTGATCTTAACATTTTCATGCGTATGGACAGAATCCTTTTGAATAAACTCCCGGCGGAGCAATGCGCGGATACGGGCCTCAAGCTCTTTGAAGTGAAAGGGTTTTGACAGATAATCATTTGCTCCGGCATCAAGCCCGGAAATTTTGTCCTCGATTTCCGCTCTTGCGGATAAAATCAACACCCGAAGCCCCTTATTCGTTTTTCGAACTTCTTTGAGAACATCCATTCCGTTCATTTTAGGTAGATTCAGGTCGAGCACAACCAGATCATAGGGATATATATCGATAAGCTCCAAAGCTTGCTTGCCATCGTTTGCAGAATCAACAGCATAACCATATTTTTTCAACCCATTGCACAAAGCTTTTTTTAAGGACATTTCATCCTCAACAACTAAAACTCTCATTTCTCCACCTCCGTTATATAATCCTAAATAATTATACACAATTTCCAGCACGCAGCCTCGTTGATGGTTTTACGACTGCCCCAAAATCATTTTCGTACCTTTTGGAAACCGATACTATCGCTAATTGAAGCTAAAAAAGGATAGTGAAAACCATTAGCTCTGTTTGAATAAATATCTAGTCCGATATTTTAAAGAGAGACGATCCATAACCAAACGGTTTCTCTATTGCCAAAATGCATAACTCCTCGACAAAGATTTTATCCATACCATTTAAACCTATATGAAAATATTCATTCTGGAAAGGGTACCCTGCCAGGTGCTGGGACTTTCTGCACTCTCTTGCCCGTTAATTTGTATGGTATATTATTATTCGAATTTGATGTTATTTCCAATTTATAAAAATAGAAGAATGAGGTGACCACTATTCATACTGTTCGAAAGAACATATCGTATCTGATCCTTATTTGCCTGGTTCTTTCCTTGTTTTCACCTACTTCAGTTTTTGCGCAAGAGAGCAAAGACGCGGGCAGTCCTTTACTGGAAACCGACTCTACTCCCCCCATTATTAGCAATGTTTTTCCTGAAAACGGAAGTGCCATAACAGAGAACACAACGCTCCTATCCGCAGGCGTTGGTGATACCGGATCAGGTCTAAATTTGAGTTCGATCGAATTCAAGCTCGATGGCGAAGTCTTAGGCACAGGCAGTATACCCGTCAATTACATGCACGGACGAGCGTTCACTTATTCCCCCGAATTACAAAATGGGACCCACACCTTTGAAATCCAAGCTGCGGACCAGGCAGGAAATGTTGCTCAATTCACAAGTGTTTTCTATGTTAATCAATCCATTTGGCCCGAAGGAAGCGCTGTGCATGCAGGTAATAATAGCATCTACTCCGTAACTCTATCTTGGACTGCTGCTGAGGCGAGCAAGGGCTATCGGATCTATTCGGGACAACAGCTTCTGGCGGAGTTGGATGAAACGATTCACTCGTATGAGGTGACAGAGCTACAGGCTGGTTCATACTACGACTTTAAGGTAGAAGCCCAGCTTCCGGATGGCAGTTGGACAACGGATGGACCTTCTGTATTTACAGAAACGCTGCCTCTACCGCATTTTCCGCCAACTGTCTGGTCAGTTTACCCGAGCACCGGAGCTACTGTAACGACGGCCAATCCGGTCATTACGGCTAAAATACGCGAAGCTGGATTTGGTTTGCAAAAAGACTCTATCCTGGTCAAAGTTGATGAGAAGCTTATACCTTCCAGCTACGATGAGAAAACGTGGAACTTGACCGCTGAAGCCACTGGATTAGAAAATGGCTATCATACCTTAAGAATCCGCGCAGTCGATAATGAGGGAATTTATAAAGATTATTATGGCACATTCCTTGTACAAGCTGTATGGCCCGCAGGGAGCGCCTTGAGTGTAGGAAATGTGGGGCAGACATCGCTAACACTCTCTTGGACCCCTGCTGTAGGGAGCAGAGGCTATCGGATCTTCAGAAACGATAAGCTTATCGACACGGTATCCGATACGTTTCTCTCTTATGAGGTAAGTGACCTTCAACCAAACACCTACTATACCTTTAAAATAGAAGCAAAGCAGTCGGACAGCGTTTGGACAACGGACGGACCGTCTGTGTCCGCAATGACAGGTATGCTGTCAAATCCGTTCCTGGAACGGCTTATTAAGCTTCATTCCGCTTTAGCAGCAGGCGATCCTTCTGATATGCAGGATGTGCGAAGCCTGCGCGATGAAATCGCCGGACTGAATGATGCGACTAACCTGTCTCTGATCGATCCGGTATGGAACAAAATCAGAGCGAAGCTGCCGCAAGATGTTGACCAAACGGAGCTGAAGAGCAGCATTTTTCAACTCATCAAAGTGATCGGTTCGATCAATTACAACTCGTATGAATCTGAATTGTACAACATACAAACAAATTCAGCATTTCGTGAAGCCTTGAACACAATAGCGGCCGCTGGAGGACAAAATAGCCTAACGATCGTTGATTTCATGACCTTCCTGTCAGGTGACGGCGACAGCCTTATTGGTCTTGAAGGTACAATCGCCAGTTTGCTTTCGCAAAAATCTAAGCTTGAGCTCGTTCAACTGGTCCTGGATAAACAAAAACAGACAGCGCTTGTACTTGATGCGTTAGAGCAACTGCTCGGCAACTCAGAGGCGTACAAAATCAGCAGCATTTTTAATCAGCTTGGCGTTACATCGCAAGATCTGCTGACTACGGCGCAAAGCTTCCTTCAGAAACTACAGGAAGACAAGCCTGCTATTAACGCGCTGGCCGTTGCTTACATCCGCTCTGAAGCGAAAGAGACACTGAAAACAACAGCGAATGGAAAAAAACACAACTATTCACTTAAGGTGCTCGACATTGAGCTTCCTTCCGCTCTTTTAAAGTGGTCGAAAGTCAACGGAGACGACAAGGTAACCGTCCGTTCGAACGGAACGGTATCTATTCCTAATCAAATATCAAGCGGCTCTGCTGTGATTCAAGCATCCCTGCTCAATCCTTACGGTGGGAAAGCAAAGGTTATTTTCCAGAAGGAAGTGACATTAGTTAACGGTGGCGGAAATTAACGTTGCAATTTAGATTTAACAAAATAAAAAATGGCGTACAAATTGATAACCAATTTGATGCGCCATTTTTATTTAGTAGGCTTATGATATACGGAATACCTTCTATCGTTTCTATTTTTGCAACGGCTTCATCTAAATTTTCTTTGTGTTCAACAAGCCAACATAGTATCCAGTACCTATCTCCAAAACTTTCAATTTCTTTAAATAAACTTACGACAAAAAACGCAAGCAGCACGTCTTATCAAGACATACCGCTTTCGGTTCAGAATTATTTTATATAGCTACACGGCGATCGACTGGATCTGCTGAACTAGCAACTCCGTAAAATGCGCGGCATGCTTCGCAACGTCATCTAGATTATTATCGAAGCTGTCGGCCGAATCTGCACCATGTCCGGTAATATCGGATACTGCCTTGACAGCTATCACGGGAATGCCATATTGAGCAGCAGCTTGTACAATCGCGAGCCCTTCCATGTCTGATACCTTGACGGTAGGAAAAGTCGATTTAATCCATTCCACTCGCTCGGATTCACTCATAAAGGAATCCAGCGTCAGTACTAATCCGAAATCTAGGGCATACGGCAGCTCTGCTTCGGCAGCAGCTTGTCTCGCTACATCCACCCAGTCACTGTTCAGATCGTATTTCGCAGGCATCTGCGGAACCTGGCCATGCTCATATCCAAAGCAGGTCGCATCAACATCGCCATATCTGTACTGTGTAGCGACAACGACGTCACCTACTTTTAACCCTTCGGCAAATGCACCCGATGATCCAGCATTGATGATCAAATCCGGTTGATACCGTTCAATGAGCAGCGTAACCGCAACGGCTGCATTGACTTTGCCGATGCCGCTCTCTACCAGAATCAGAGGTTGATCCCGGTAGATCGCTTCTTCAACGATGACCTTGCCCACCTGTGATCTTGACGTAATTCGTGATTCACTACGAAATGGAGCCATTTCCTCTTCCATGGCAGTGATAATTGCAATTCTCATAATCTGCCTCTCTATTCTTCCAGGAATGAAATCGGCTTACTGACAGGTACTTTCGTGCCGCCGAATTCTTGTTCGATATATTTTTGCGTATCTTCGTTATGATATAATTCGCCTAATTTCAAGATGCCAGGATTGTCCTTTTTATCGGAGCTAGTCACAAGCACGTTGATGCTGCTTTTGGTATCGACAGAAACTTCCTCATGGAATAAGGAGTCCTTCAATACGTTCAGTCCGCCTTCCATCGCGATCGTATTACCGATCAATACTAGATCCACATCTTGAATCACGCGAGGCCCGGTCGTATCATCGATCAACTTGAATTTTAGATTTTTGGGATTCTCAGCGATATCGTTCACTGAACCTATTCCCTCATTGAAACCGTCCTTTAACTTGATGAGTCCGGATGCCTGCAACAGTTTTAATCCTCTGGCTGTATTTGCCGGATTATCTGCCAGGGCGACGAGTGCGCCGTCCGGCACATCATTGATATTCTTGATCTTCTGAGAATAAATCCCCATCGGCTCAAGATACGTGGTCGCCACCGCTACAAGATTGGCATTGCTTTCTTTATTGTAGCTGACCAAGTACCCCCAGGATTGGAAGGCGTTCACGTCAACCTCTCCCTCTTTGGTAGCGTTATTCGTCACGACGCCCCCATCGATCTCCTTGACTTCAATATTGAGCTTGGCATCCTTAGCCGCCTGAGACTGCGCGATATGCTTCCAAATCTGGGCATCAGAGCCCATGGAACCGATGACGATTTTCTCGCTGTCACCCGATGATTTGCTTCCACAGCCTGCAACCACCAGTGTCAGTGTTAATCCAAGCGCTAATCCGCCCCATAATTTCTTGATATTCATATGCTTTCGCCCCCCTCAATTCAATAAAATATCTTTGGATTAATGCATCGTCATGCCGCCGGTTACATTAATGGCCTGTCCTGTCATATAGGAAGATAATGAACTAGCCAGGAACAACACGACATTCGCAATGTCCTGAACCTCGGCGGTCCTTCCCAGCGGAACCTGAGAACAATCCTCTGCATAGATCTCCTCTGCGGTCATTCCGCGGATGAGTCCACCTTCAATACGCTCCCGATGCTTCATCGGCGTCTCCACAATACCTGGACATACCGCATTGACCAGAATGTTATGCCGCGCCAGTTCAATCGCCATGACTTTCGTTAATCCAAGAACGGCATGCTTGGACGCGCAATATCCACCCATAGCCCGATAACCGTTCTTTCCGGCTTGTGAAGCCATCTGTATGATTCTCCCCGGCTTCCCGGCCTCGACCATCGCTTTCGCGAAAATTTTGGATACCAGATAGAGTCCGGTTGAATTGATAGAGAATACCTTTTCCCAATCTTCCAGCTTACTGTCAATTACATAATCCATCGTGGAAATACCGGCGCAATTCACGACGATATCCGGAACACCTGATTGCTCGAGGATGTGATCAGACCAGCGATAGATATCGTCTGATCGGGACAAATCCAGTCTGCTCTCGGACAAGCGCCCGTCGATATCCTTATAATCATCTGTATAGACGAGATCGGCAGAGATTACCTTGGCTCCACTCTGCAGCAATATTAGCACGATCCCTTGCCCTATGCCTGAATGGCCGCCAGTGACAACCGCCGTTAGATGCGATAAATCCAGCGTCATCATCGTCTATTACAAGACTCTCTCAAATGGGTCTCTGCTAATACCGGCATCGAGTACAATCTTCGCATATTCTTGTGCCGAAAATAGCGAATGATCCTTGTAATTGCCGCATTCTAGCGCGGATACCGCTGGAACCACTGTCGTTTCGAGTACGCGCTTCAACGTTCTCTCTAGTGCGGATGCGATCTCTTCCGGATCACGCTCATTCCAGAGAATCAGATAATATCCCGTTCTACATCCCATAGGTGAAATATCGATGATGCCTTGAATCTCATCCCTCATATATGTAGCCAACAGATGTTCAAGCGTATGAAGCGCAGCTGTCGGTATCGCATCTTGATTCGGTTGCAGGAAGCGCAGGTCGTATTTTTGTACGGTGCTGCCTTTCTCGTCATGCTCGACCCCTGCCGCTCTGACATAAGGTGCCTTTACGATCGTATGGTCCAATTGAAAACTTTCTACTTTTGCCATTGTTCTTCAGTCCTTTTTGTATAGTATTGTATATTTAATTCAGCACGTACCCGAAGGCAGCATACTGTATTAACCGTTAAAGTCTGATGTTAACGCATTGTCTTCTTGGTGAAATAATCACCGATGAATTGGCATACAAACACCAGAATCAGGATCAAAATCGTTGCTACAAGTGTGACATCCGTCTGAAATCGGTTATACCCCTTATTTATCGCCAGACTGCCTAATCCTCCCGAGCCAATGGCACCCGCCATCGTCGTCAGTCCGATCAGGTTAATGATCGTAACCGAAGAAGCGCGGATAATCCCTGCCAAGCCCTCTTTCAGATAGACTCGGAAAATAATCTCAATCGGCCCCGACCCCATGGATTGCGCCGCTTCAATAATCCCTGGATCCACTTCTACCAGCGCATTTTGTATCTGTCTAGCATAGAAAGGTACGATTCCAATGACCAAAGGCACGATAGCGGCATGCATGCCGATCGATGTCCCAACGATAAGACGGGTAAGAGGAACGACAACGGCGATGAGAATAATAAACGGAATGGATCGGAACAAGTTAATGATTTTTTCCACGACACTATAGATCGGCCTATTCTCCAGAATACCTCCCTTATCTACCACAACCAGGGTAACGCCAAACAAAATGCCGAATAGCACGGAAAATATCGAGGTCACAGCCACCATATAAATCGTCTCATAGGTGCTCAAGAGGATATCCTCTCTTGAACTCCATATATTCGGGAAATATGTCATGAAAAATTCGCTCATACCGGATCACCTACTTTACTGTTCTGCAAATAACGGGAGTCGATCATTTCAACCGCCACCTGAATGGATTGCAAATACTGCAGCGCTGCTTCCAGATCGCTGGCGGCGCCCGACATGACAACGATCAGATTGCCGATCGGCGTCTGTTGTAAGATTTCCACATTCGCGAATATCAGATTGGTTGTCACGCGATATCGGGCGGTAAGCGCCGAAATGACCGGCTCGCTTGTACTATCGCCAACATAAGAAATCTTGCACAAGATATCGTTGTCCTTCAGATGAACCAATGACGGATGCAGCGCGAGCTTCTCCAGCGTCTGCTCTACATGTGTCGCCGTATTGATGAAATCACGGGTTAGCGCATTTTGCGGACTGCTGAAGATTGAGACGATATCGCCCTGTTCAATGATACGACCGGCTTCCATCACGGCCACTCTGTTGCATATTTCTTTCACCACCTGCATTTCATGCGTAATAATCACAATCGTCAGGCCGAGGTCTTGATTCAACTTCTTCAACAATTTCAGGATGGATAACGTTGTTTTGGGATCCAGCGCACTGGTCGCTTCGTCACATAATAGAATTTCTGGATCATTCGCCAGCGCTCTGGCAATGGCTACCCGCTGCTTCTGCCCACCTGACAATTGAGAGGGGTATGCATTCCGTTTATCCGATAAACCTACCAGCTCGAGCAAGTCATTGACCTTCTGGGCTCTTTCACGCTTGGATAGCTTGGAGCTTTTTAGAGGGTAATCCACATTATCATAGATCGTTCTGGAATTCATGAGGTTAAAATGTTGGAAGATCATCCCGATCTTCTTCCTGGCGGCGCGCAGCTTTTTAGGAAGCAAGGCCAGTAAATCCTGGCCGTTCACTTCTACGCTTCCCGATGTTGGACGCTGCAGTAGATTAATGACACGAACCAGAGTACTCTTCCCGGCTCCGCTGTAGCCTACGATGCCATATACGTCGCCGGCATCAACCTGCAGATCGACATCCTGAACGGCTGTCACCGTCTGAGAGCTAGATTCAAATGTCACGTTAATATTCGATAAAGAGATCATGATGCCCAACCCTTCCTAAAACTTCTATGTACGAAATCTCCAAAAATTTTATATAGGTAATTGTACATCAGAATACTCGGAATTGAAACTAAAATTTTTTAATAGCATCCTGCCACCATGTTAAGGCATTGTCCTAACAGTATACTCTTTGAGATATAGATTGCTTCAAACCTGCTTCCCTCACTTGTTTTATTCAACTTTTTGAATGATGAATCATCAAACTCGTCAAGTAAAGTCAGAATTAAGGACACCCGATCGGGTGCCCTTTGTGTGTAACGTCATATTCTACCTGGAAACTTTAGTACAAGTTTTCTACTAGTGGCCAAGTTTATCAACGTCACCTTCTCCCTGCAATATGTTCTTGTCACTCGATAATTGACTTCGATTGTCAACAATGTGTATCGATTAACCCACTATTCTTCGTATAATTAATTCTACTAATTCTAATGCGTGTGCCTTCAAACGTCGACTATTCGGTTCGGTATAACTGACCGCATGCCGCATGAATGTCCGATCCGAATTGAGTTCGGACCGTAACGTTCACACCATTTTGCTTCAACGTCCGAACGAACGTTTTGATCCTTTCGGGGTCAGTTGGCAAGTAACTTTGAGGCGTCACTTCTGTCGAATTGTAAGGAATGAGGTTCACGTGGTAGAGATGTTCCCAAGATCCCCTTCTCCTCAACAGAGCGGCAACCGCTTCCGCATGCTCCGTCGAGTCGTTGAACCCTCGAAGAAGAATATACGCGATATACACCTTTCTCCCCGTATGCTGGATATGGCGATCCAATGCATTCAGCACGTCGCGAAGCGGAAACTGCTTATTAATAGGCATCAGTTCGCTCCGTTGATCGTCGAACGGCGAATGCAGCGAGAAGGTTAGATTCAACTGTGGAAATTCCCGCGTCAATCGATCAATTCCCGACAACAGGCCGATGGTGGATATCGTAATTCTTCGATGTCCTAAACCGAATAAATGCGGGTTGGTCAAAATCGCCAGTGCATCGAAAAGGTGCGGGTTGGCGAGCGCCTCCCCCATGCCCATGAAGGACACACTGTCCAAGGCGTGGCCGTTCAAGTGAAAGTGAAGCAATTGGTCGGTAATTTCGTCGGCGGTCAAATTACGTTTCAAGCCGATAGTACCCGTGGCGCAAAAGCGACACCCGAAGCCGCAGCCGCACTGCGTGGAAATACAATACGATTTCCACCCCCGTTCATAGGTAAGTCGTACGGCCTCTACGCGTTCGCCACCATCGATGGCAAACAGCACCTTGCTGACTTGTTGCGAAGTGATTTCCTTTACTGGCATAACGCTGGAGACGTGCGGACCAAGCTTTTGGACCAACTCTTCTCGCAAGAATTTAGGAAGTATGGTGATCCGTTCGTATTCAGCAATTTTTTGATTGAAAATAGCGTCCATTATTTGCCCGTACCGATACGCAGGCTGCTTGAAGTCGGACAAGATTTGCTTAATCGTTTCATATTTCGAGGTTGGTTTCATGTGTTCTCCTTACCGCCGGAGAAAATGCAAAAAAGCAACCGTCATCCGTAGCTTTAATGCATCATTAACCAATTACGCAGGAAAAACACGATGCGTTTGCGGATAGAATCGCTACGTGCATCTGTCGATAGATTGGTAAACCTCCGGCAACAGATCTATTATTTTGTGAACCGGGTCAGCCGGAAGGAACTGGTTCACAGTATCATCTACAATCTCAAGCTCAATGATCATCACTTTCATCCCCCTAGAAATGAGTTAAACGTTCAGTTCCACCATTTTTGTTGCGATATGGTTGCAAAACTCGCTATCGTGCTCCACGAAAAGGATCGTCGGCGAATGCTCTAGCAGCAGCTCTTCGATTTGCATCCTTGAAATGACGTCGATAAAATTGAGCGGTTCGTCCCAAACATGCAAATGAGCATTTTCGCAGAGGCTTTTCGCGATCAGAACCTTCTTCTTCTGACCGCCGCTATAAGAAGCAATGTCCTTTTCGAATTGCAGGCGCGAAAAATCGAGTTTTCTCAAAATCGCTTTGAACAAGCTCTCGTCAATCTCGCTGGATCTGGCGAATTCCGTCAAATTGCCCTGCAACTGCGAGGTGTCTTGTGAAACGTAGGAAATTTTCAACTGGCTCCCTTTTCGAAACACGCCGGAATAAGGTATCTCCTCGCCGCAGATCAGCTTGAGCAAACTGGATTTGCCCGAGCCGTTCGGACCTGAGAGTACGATGCGGTCCCCTTGCTCAACCGTAAAGCTGATGTCGCGGCAAACGTTCTTGTCACCATAATGAATTGAAACACGGTCAAGCTCGACCAATTGGTGTTTATGATAAGTCATTTGCGAGATTTTCAGACTTTCCGAGCTATCGACATTTTTCAGAAGCTGGGATCTGTCCTCGATCGCGGATTGCTGTCTTTGCTCGATCGACTTGGACCGCTTCATCATTTTGGCGGCCTTATGACCGATGTACCCTTTGTCGACCTTGGAGCCGGAGTTACGGGTGCCGTTTTTCGTTTTTTCTACTTCGTGCGACCAGTTGCTCGTTCGCTTAGCCGCTTCGGACAGCCGCTTAATATCCTTCCTCAGCTTATCGTTCTCAGCTAGTTCGAAATTGTCCTGTCGTTGTTTCATCTCCCACCAGTCTGAAAAATTTCCTTTCTGGATTTCGATATTGGTCTTATTGATCGAAATAATGTGGTCCACACAATTGTCGAGAAACGCCCGATCGTGTGACACCAATATAAAACCGCTCTTGCCATTCAAATAATCACTTACCAGCTTTCGAGCATGCAGATCCAGATGATTAGTCGGTTCGTCGATAAGCAAAAAGCTGTTTTCCTTCAAGAACAAGACTGCCAGCATTACCTTCGTCTGTTCTCCATTAGATAACGAGTCGAATGGTCGGTACAACACATCTTCTGACAACTTCAGCAACGAAAATTCGCGCATGAGTTGCCAGTGCTCATAGTCCGGAAAGATGTCGTCGATTACCTCGAATGTAAGTTTCTCCTTGTGGTCGACATGGTACGGGAAGTACTCGAAACTAACGTTAGAGGAAATCGTTCCGCTATATTCGTACTTGCCGAGCAGCAGATTCAGAAACGTCGTTTTACCCCGGCCGTTCCTCCCCGTAAAGCCCAATTTCCAGTTGGTATCGATCTGTAAGCTTACATCCTCAAAAATGTTGTCGTAGCTGCCGTCATAGGCAAACGTCATATTCGTTACCTTGATCAATGCCATTTCAGAAGCCTCCTTTGTTCTCAAATAAAAAAAGAGCTGCAAGAAAGTTAACCTTTCTTGCAGCTCAAAAAATAAGGTAAATCCAACCCTACGCAGAGTCAGATAAGGATATATTTTTAGAGTGAAAAGAATAAGGTAACTTTCTTGCCAATAAAGAATAAAAACAGCGCAAAAAGAACTTGTTTTATTCTTTAAACTTCAGCAAGAAATTCTACATTATCCTCTTCAACTCCAATCATCAGAATTAGCGTAATCTTATCATACTCGCTATTTCATTTCAACTAACTCTTCGATGAAGACACCATTGATTTTAAGACTTCGACTTTGCTCGTCAGCCAATTTCATTTTACATTTTTTACGTTATCCTGCCCCAAATTTAGTTTCTTTTTAACTAAATTTCATATTACTTTAAGGAATATATACCAAAATCAGGATATTCTGTTCATCGTAATTTAGGAGGAGATTTTTTGACGATCCGGTTGCGTATTACGCTTTGGTATATGTGTCTCATCACATTGATTCTAATTATTTTTAGCACAGCACTTTACAGCTACGTCAGATACAAAACAAATCAGGACATTGTATCTACCATAAATAAAACCGCGATGGGTATTCATATCGCTCCATCATTAGATTTCTGGAATAACCTTCAAATCAGTATCTCCCCGAGCATTGTTAATAATCAAGTCATTATCCAAGTCGTAGATTATATCAATCAGCAAGTCCGCTACTCCAGAAACCTCGTAGAAGCAGGCATTAAGCTTCAGTATCCAGAACCAAGATTAGACCTTAAAGAAAATTACAGCAAGATCAGTATAAATGGAGATCCATTCACTCTCCTCAACATTCCAATATTACTCAATGACCACAGCTTAGTTGGACTTCTACAGGTTGGAATCTATACAGGAAAAGAAGCTAAAATTCTCCAGAATCTGCAGTGGATTTTGGTGTTATCATCGATCACGGTGCTGGCCATCGCCTTTCTATTGGGCTTATTGGTAACTAAACGAGCGCTGAAGCCTTTACACAATGTCATCCATGCCTCCAAGCGGATTGAGAGCGGGGACGATCTGAAAAAGAGAATCCCAAGAGATGTGCCTAACGATGAAATTGGACTTCTAACCGATACGCTTAATAGCATGCTTGTCCGACTGCAGGAGGCTTATCAGGACTTAAACGAAGCCTACGACGTACAGCGTCGGTTCGTAGCCGATGCATCACATGAGCTTCGTACACCGCTTACTACGATCCGAGGTAACGGCGACTTATTAAAGAAGCTTTGGAGCACCATTGCCTCAAATCCGAATCATCGTTTAGAGCCGCATCATATGGACTTGTCTCTGGAGGCAATTTACGATATGAACTCAGAAGCCGAACGTATGACCCGACTTATTAACGATTTATTGACCCTGGCTAGAGGCGATTCCGGTATTGTCATGGATAAAAAAACTGTGTCTATCTATTCCGTTGTTACCGAAATCGTTCGGAAGGCGAATTTGCTCCCGCGGACTGTTGAATGGCGAGTTGAGAATATAGATGATCTCTTACCTGTTCAAATCCATGGAGATTCAGATTATTTGCAACAACTATTGCTCATTCTGATCGATAATGCATTCAAATACACGTCCTCTGGATGCGTCGAATTAAGTAGCCTTCAAAAGGATGGCAATGTTGGAATCCGCATTTCGGATACGGGAATAGGCATGAGTTCGGATGAGCTCTCCAGGATGTTTGAGCGCTTCTACAGAGCGGATATTTCCCGAGGTAAGACTTCGGGGTACGGACTTGGGCTCTCCATTGCCAAATGGATCATCGAAGAACATGCCGGCTCAATTGAAGTGTCATCCAAGGAGAACGAAGGGACGACATTCATTGTCTGGTTACCCATGATATTCTTCAACAAATCTAGCTGAATTTGAACATGCAAAAAAGCTCATTCCTACTCATGGTTCAAGTTGGAATAAGCCTTTGCTTTTTAATTCACTTTCACCAATTTCCAGAGCTGATTAGATGAACCACGCCCGGTGTATTGGATAATTGAAGCTGAATCGGATGTAGATTCACCTTTGACATCAAGTACTTTATCGCTATTGATATTCACAATGGAGTAGTAACCTCCACCTGCGTCAATGAGCTTCCATTCTTGATTGACACCCCGCCATTCCGTATCGTGGTACTGGACAGCCTGTGCTCCGTCTGACGTCGATTCACCTTGAATTTCTAGCATTTTAACGCTATTACGGTTTTTGATTTTATAAATGCCTCTGCCCATATCTACAAATTGCCATTGCTGATTGGCTCCGCCGTTATCTCCGTATTGAATGACACTCGTGCTATCGTCAAGATAGGCACCCTTGACATCCAGTACTTTTCCGGAATTTTTATTCACAATTTTGTAGTACGCAGCTGTATCAATTGCCGCACTAGACGTGTGATTTTTAAGGTTTACACCATCGACGACATAAGTAGTTACGGAATAAGCAGGCACTGTATTCTGGAACGACTTGTTGTTCATTACCACATTGATATTTGCGAAGTTTTCTGGCGTTACACCGGTGGATGGAGCTACGGTGCGATACGCTGTTACTCCCCCGGTAATATCACCGAATTTAGACAGATCATAAGTAACATTGTTGGACGAGCTGCGATCGTTAACCGTAACGATGACTAGTTTTTGTGAAGCTGCATCATATGCCGCAACGGAATCACCATCTTCGATATCGATGATTCTATACCCTGGACGAATGAACTTGCTCCATTGAGCCATGGACCAAAACTTTTGTTTAACATGAGGTGTAAAAGCATTGTTATTTGCGTCGTTTAGATCGGTTTCAATCATACCCCACCCAGGAGCGGCATTTTCCTCTACGGCTTGCCAATAAACCCATGCGGAATTTTTCATGTACTTGATGTCTGATACGATGGATCTTGACATTTCGATCCCGTTCGCTTCACCATCGCCGTGCTCAGACATCCAAATCGGTTTGTTGCCCGCGGCATAGAAGACTTGTTTGCGTTCCGAATCGTTCCCGTAATACGTATGGACATTATACTGACTTATCATAGACTTGGTTATATCTGTATAGGCATTGATCGTGTCTCTCGCTAGAAAAACGGCGTTCGAATCCGCAGAGCTTTGGGTTGTTGGCAGACCTTTTTGCACTAATGCATCATGTACGTGTTGGATAATCGTTCCTCTGCTGTACTGCGAGTAGAAGGCTCCCTCTTGACGGTTGCTGTACACCCAGAGCCCGTCCGGTTCGTTGATCGGAGAAAGTGTTCTGAATGTAATCCCTTCATTGTCCTTAAAATGTTGAACGACAGTAGTCAAATAATCCGCGAAATCATCGAACATATCACCTTTCAGGTTATCCGTCAATGGTAATACTGGACCTGTAACACTGCCGCTATTCGTCATCCACCAAGGAGGCGAGTTTGCAAAGGCTTCGGCGATAAAATGCTCAGGAGTATTTCTTGCTTTGGCGGCTTGGAGCATCCAACGTTGATTTGCATCGCTGCTCCAGTCATAGTCCGCCGTAGAGCTTGCCTTAAATCCTGGCACGGCTGCACGAAGTTCCAAAAAATGATGCTGTGGATTTTCACCGCCACCGATATTGTAACGAACAATATTAAAGCCTAAACCTTGGTTTACATCAAATAATTGATCTGCATACCAGTTGCGTGTTGCATCCAATGCGCCTCCGATCCGGTTCGCAAACCAAGCTAATGACGTACCCCAGCCTTCCCAGGTTTGATACTGCTTGTCCGGGTTTACGATGGCCGTGTAAGAAGAAGCGTTTGCAGTTCTTTGGAGAAAAGGTGCACAAAGCGAAAAAATCAGTGCAGAAACAGCTAACAGGACAGTAAATCTTCGGTTAATCAACTGCTTTCTAATGTCATTCACCCTCCATTCTTGAATTTTAAATTTTGATGTCACAATCCGTATGCAATATGATTCATATCATGGCTGATGAATTTCAGTAAAGTGAACTATTTAAACCTAAGTGAAAAATCGGAATGTTTTTCGTAATTATTGTGTAAAAAACGAAAAGGCGCAGCCATAAGCTGCGCCTAATACCCATATGAACAGAATCTCGATTACGTGGGTGTTCTTTTGAACAGTCCTGTTATTATGATTTAAGGCTCGTCCTTATTTCCAGCCCCATTTTTGAAAGATTTGGTGAGATTCTTCCGATCTTAAAAAATCAATAAATTGCTGTGCCTCTTTTTTCTGATCGGTGATTTTTGTCAGGGAGATCGGTGTTCCACGATAGAGCTTCTCTTCTTCGGGCAGTTCGACCAGATCGGTCACATCCTGGAGCCGGTAATGCCATGATTCATAAGTAATCCAGGCGTCCAAGCTGGAATTTGATTTCCATTGTTCAATGGCTTCGCTACTTGATTTTACAGAAAGGTTAATATTTTGGAAGATGCCTCCGATCAGCCCTTTTCTGCCTGCTAGATCTTCCCACAGGCCAAGCTGGCCAGCCCCATTCACATCGAGTATTTTTACTCCATTCTTCGTTAAATCCTCAAGGCTTTCAATCTTCTTAGGATTTCCTTTCCTCACCAAGATTCCTGCAGCACGCGTGTAAAGCTCCGTTCGTGATTTCGTGTCGATCATTTCAGGGTGGTTAAAGATGAAGTCCTGCAGCATATACTCAGAGCCACCGAAAATAATATCTGCATCTTTCTTTGCCTGGCCAATCCATTTGCCCTCTGGTCCGGCTGTTACTTCCACCTTGATCCCTGTTTTAGCTGAAAAATGTTCAGCAGCTTCCTTGATCGGTTCAAGTGGCCCGCCAGGTCCGTACACCCGGATGACATGATCACTTTTGCTAGAAATTGGTGTCGTCTGGGACGCCGGCTTATTGTCCACTTTGGCATAGGCTGACACACCGGCAGTAGTAATGACAGAGAGTAGTAGAGCTGATAGGAACACGACCTTCTTCATAATTCTTCCTCCATTTTATACATGATTTTTACCGCTACTATAAAAGGAAACGAAAGAAGACTGTAAACGGTTTGATTATCATTACAAAATAGTTAGAAAGATTCATAAACTATTCCTTAAAACATAAAAGCCGCCCATTTGGCGACTTCAAAAAAGCATATGTGCATTCAAAGTTCTCGATTCCTCATTACTTCATTTCAATCACTTCTGTATCTTAATGCTTCTTCCGTGGCTCTTTTCCCATTCTTGCCATGCGACTACGCCCAATTCAGGCTGAGGTTCATCAGGCAACATGGATATAAACTCTAATGAATGTCCGTCTGGATCAGAAAAATATATGGAAACAGCGGGCATCCAACCGAATACAAACGGATTTTCAGTACCATCGTCCAAAAAGTTGCGGACTTTAAGTCCTCTCTCTTTAAGCCAAGGAACAATGCATTTCATATTTTCAATTGATGTTTCAAAAGCATAGTGCTGGCGAATGATCTCGGAAGGTTCTTTCTCCCACAATCCTAGCATTGCCTTTCCACGTTCACCCAGCCAATAGAAACGGACCCGTCTTGAGTCCTCATAAGCCAATGTCAACCCTAATGTATTCTCGTAGAACTCTGATGACCTTCCTAAATCAGATACGTTGATATGAGTTTCGAACAACCCTTTTATCATGGATAATCACCTCTCAACCTAGTATAGCGATAATCTTAATAATTTCCTATTAAGGTCACGTCGTTAATTTAGCATATACAACAAAGAACACCATCACTTCTCCAATGATTATGTAATTGGGAAGTAGGAATATCAAATCCACTGTAAAAAAGACTCCTAGTAACCCTAATAAGAACGCTAAGTGTGCTATCCCTAATCTTTGATGGATATGTCGAAATTTATGAAAAACCAACGAGGTTGAAAAAAAGTAGAGCAATACAGATCCAAAAATAAAAAATAACATAAATGAATAATTCAATTGGTTCAGAAATAACAATTGAATCGAAGCTGCGATCATACACATCGATAAAAAAATGAATAAATGACCATAAATAATAGTTTGCCCTGCAGTCTCAATTGTTTTGTTGACTTTCTTCTCGACGTTGTCAAAATATTGCCACCACATCGCAATAATTAATATAAAAGTTAATGACGCAAATAAAATAGATTGCCACATCCAGTGGCTAGACTGCAATACGGCTAGTATACTGATTACTGATTCGCCAAGAAGAATAAGTGTAAACAGTGAGAAGCGTTCTAATAGATGGTGAGTATTTATTGGGCTTCTCACCAAGTATTGCCGACCGATTATTGGGAGCAATATGTCTACAGCAATTCCCGCGTACAACACTGCATAACGAATCCACGAGTCAAAGAATAGTGATAAAGAAGATATCACCAAACCAATCCAAAAGCGACTCCCTAAATAGCGGGCAGTGTTCTTTCTATATGCTTCTTCTTTCTTATGTACCGCAAGATATTGAATGGCCGTCATAGCTCTTAGACCCACATAGCCTATTAAAAATGAAACATAGTATTGATCAAAATCAACCGATAGGCTGGCCGTCATTATTAATACAAAAAATAATTGTAGTATCAGAAATATTCGGTGAGATAAGATATCTTGTCCATACCGATTTACAAACAGCGATTGCCCTACCCAAGCCCACCAGATCGGAACAAATATTAGGACGAATTTCGTTAAGTACTCTATTGGAATTGAGCCATTTTCGACATGTAACAAGACATGACTTGCTTTAGAAACTGCCGCTACAAAAAGTAGATCATAAAATAGTTCCAGCCAGGTAACCTTCTTATCAGCAGATGTTTCATTTTGCTCAAACCCCGATACGTGTTTATTCATTATTTGCTCCTTCTTTTGAGGATTATTTCGTTTAATGTGTCCTGTCATTGTTTATCCGAAATGGCCTGCGTCAGCGCCTGAACCAAGGTGTGTATTGATGACATGTTCTTATTGTCCGCCACACTACCGTTCGGCCGGAACATCTTACTGACGAAAGGAACGGCTAGCGTTGCTTCGTCCGGGATAGAGGCGCTCATCATCTTTAGAGTCGCAATCAGCGATTGTTGTGCCGTTGCACCGCCATCCGGATGAGGAGACGCGCTTATAACCGCCGTCGGCATGTCTATGAATTCTCCCGAAGATACGACCCAGTCCAGCGCATTCTTGAGCGAACCTGGGACACCTCGCGCATATTCCGGTGTACAGATCACAACTGCATCTACTGCTCGTAATTCCTCCCGCCATTCGCGCACAGCTTCATGCGATTCGGCTTCATCACCATCTAAGTCTGGACTGAAATGCGGTAAAGCCGCAAGCCCTTGATACGTACGAAACTCTATACCGGCTGGCATTATTCCCCCGATGGACGAGAGCAACAAAGTATTGGAGGACTGCTTGCGCAGACTTCCGGATATACCAAGTACGATATGACTTTGATGTTCCATTTGGTTCACCATCCTTTTCATTCGATATCTACATTGTACACCCTGACATTAATGTCATAGTCAATGCAGATCCGACGCGCCAATTGCTATAGCATCTTATTTTCCCACTATCCTATTCGTCTCATGGATTCCTTAACCGTTAGGTTCACGCTTTGTCATTTGAGGCAGCCCGCTCCAGGATACTTGCCGGATTTCTGAAGCGGTTCGTCCTTTGTATTGCTTGATCAATCGGGCAAAATGATTGGATGTTTTAAAACCGCAGCGCTCAGCAATCTCGGAGACGGTTAATCCGGTATTCGTGAGCAGCTCCACTGCCCGGTTCGCTCGATAGGCCCATAAGTATTGCATTGGAGTCGTATGTTCATGCTGTTTAAACAACCGAATCAAATGCTCCGACGAAACACCAGCTTGACCGGCCAAATCATGTAGCGTAATTTCGTCTGAATAATGCTCATTGATCCATGCTAGCGCAGTATAAAGGGCTGGATGTTTCTCCCGCTGCAAAAGGAGTCGTCTCGTTTCAGTCGGATAAAGGTGTAACGCTGCGAGTCCTAGACTGAGGATCGTTGCATCATTGGGGGGCACATGCCGCAGCATACTGAGCATAAGATCGGTCAGCTTGTTCATCTCTTCCGTGAGCGGAAGCAGTTCTGGGAGCTGATGCAGCGTATTCCTCATCTCTTCCGATAGCGATGAGACATGCACAGAGATCCAACGGTGCCAGGTTTCTTCGGTTTTCGAGAACGTAAACAATTCCTCGTGACCCGGCTTCAAAAGAACGACATGACCAGGTAGTACATGTAGGGAACGTCCGTCGATAGTGACAGTCATCTCTCCTGTGTATAACAGAACAAGCTGAAGATCCTGCTGAATTCGGGGCCCATAGCGACCGCCGGGCGGATATACAATGGATCCAGCATACGCATTTCGTAAAGAATCGAACGGAAGTGACAAAGATACCGGCATCATGCTTACAAACCTCCATTCATCTCCACTATATTCTCTTTTCATAAACATATCAATTTCAGATACAATATTGCAAATTTGAGGCATTGTTGTACGTAAGATTACAAGGTAAGCTGAATAGCAAAACAATGCTCACGAAGAAAAGGAGAATTCGATATGAGTATAATAACACCTCCGCTATTAAAGCCGTTCAATGAGGAACAAATCGATTTTTTCAGAGAAAATGGATATATATTACTCAAGGGAGGATGTTCCAGTGATTTAGCAGATGCCTTTAATGGACACATCTATGATATTCGCAACCAGACTCCAATGCCGGAATGGGCGGCTTGCGAAGAAAGCAAGAAATATGCTGTGCGGCTGTTCAATCCCCACAAGCATGATAGTTTCTCTCGTCAATTGATGAAGCTTCCAGTAATTCGCGGCGGTCTGGCCCAATTGATGGGCAAAGAGGCCGTATGCGTTCAAAGCATGTATTTCTATAAAGAACCAGGAGCTTCCGGACAGGCATCGCATCAGGATTATTACTACATTAAGAACGACCCGATGACAATGATTGCCGCATGGACCGCAATGGAGGATTTGGTTGACGAAGAGAACGGATGTTTATGGGTCATTCCAGGCACCCACAAGCTTGGCTTACTGCCGCACGGCGCCGTCAAAAACTTGGAGGAGCATGAATCGTGGACGGAGGAGACTGAGGGTATAGATACGAGCCAACAAATTCCAGTGATCATGGAGAAAGGTGATATTCTCTTCTTCAGTGAATTGCTGATACACTCTTCGAACAAGAACAGGAGCAAAGAACGCTGGCGCCGATCTTATGTATGTCATTATATCCGCGAGGATTCCAATGTTCTCCATCGGGAAGATCTTCGGCAGAAATACCTGCTTTATTAATAAGTTTTCTTGATCCTCATATGTAAACTTTTGAAAAAAACGTGTTCTTCCGGCTCCCCATAGACATCTCTTGCATACATGCCCATTCTGGGAGCCGTACAACACAAATATAGCGTACTACGGATAGACAATAGGATTAATCGGACTTGCGGCGACATCACCCGGTTTAAGTCCTGGAAACCACCTTGCTAAGTCACTTCTTCGTGAATTGCTATCCGGTTCAGCAATAGGAAGTCCATCCGCAATATAGATGATAGTCATCACTTCGCGCATGCGATCCGTTGGGTTACCGGGAGCGCTGTGGAGGGTCCAACCAGCATGAAAAGTAGCGTCTCCAGCTGCCATAGCGCCGTATCTTACTTGTTCTAACCCTTTACCCTCAATGTAGTCCTTCAAAGTGCGATGTGACTCATCAGAAATCCCCTGCTTCGTGATATAGCCATTGAGATGGGAAGCGGAAGCAAAGGTCATAGATCCGACTTCCTCCGAAACGGGGACAAGAGGCATCCATAAGGTTATTGTTTTGTCGGTATCCAATGGCCAATAAACTTGATCCTGATGCCATGGCGTATGTCCGCCCCCAGGCTCTTTGAATAATGCTTGATCATGATAAATTCTTACTGACGGTACTCCCATCAGATCAGCGGCTACTTTTGCAAAACGGCGCGCCATAACAAATTTTTTAACGGAATCGCTCATTGTCCATAAGTTTTCGATCTGAATAAAGGCTTTGCCATACGTGTCCCTTTCATGCACCGGTTTTGTATGGTAGTTATGTTCTTGTACCATCTCACTGATGATCTCGCGATAGATGGACACTTCATCGTGTTTCGCCAGTCCTCTTACAATTGTATGCCCATCGCGCTGATAATGAAGGATTTGCTCTTCTGGTAGATGATACGCTTCGTCCAAATTAGGCAGGTTGTTTAATATGCTCATTCCGCTCTCTCCTTTTACAATCCATCATGCATTACATAGCTAAATTGTAAGAGATTTTGACAGTTTGGTCTTTGTATGCCATAATCGCGTTACTTGTATAAAACGACTAAATTTATAGTGAGTGTTCAAAAAGTCGGCATTTCAGCACCGAGAAGGTTGCGAGAACCTGAAGAAGGAGGAACGGAGTTTAGGCGAAACCTAAATGAGTACCGGACTTCGAAGGTGAACGCAAGATTCGATGTCGGTTATGCTTCTTGAATGACTTCGTGATCAAATGATGACTTTTTAAACTACCTCATATAGGTGAATATCATGAATCTGTTTTCATTTTCTTGTACCCATCCCATTGTCCCTTACATAAGAGAGAGCGATTTCGCGGTACGTAACGCCTATTATTCTCCTTTCCGGAAACTTCTTGATTATTTGTTTATCTATATACAAAAAGGAGAACTAACGGTCGTCGCCGATGGAACAACATATCAGCTTCAAGAAGGACAATTCTGTCTGCTTCAACCCGGTACTGTGCATGATTTGAAAGCCGTTTCTGATAATGAAACACCATTTGCTCATATGGACTTTTTCTTCCATGCTGACAGAGACAAAAGCTTTCCAACGAAACCTGGACAGATCGATGTACATGCATTTCAGCATCTCATGCAGCCTAGACTTAATGACTTCGAAGGTTTATCCATCCCTGTTCTGCTAGAGCCCAGCAAACCATATCTTTATCGCAATTTGCTCATGGAAATGATAGGAAGCTGGCTTGAACCAAATCCTTTATCTAAGCTAAAGACACAAGCAATTGCCGCCCAGCTGCTCCATCTCATCATTCAAGACCACTCTAATCCTGCCAACCTCGGTTCGAGCCATCCTCATGATCTGGATTGGATTCCGTCTTATTTTTCGGTTCATCTTGCCGAAACACTGTGTATACAAGACTTGGCTAAGCGCACAAACCTTTCCCCTTCTCGATTTAGAACCGTTTTTCGTGAGCGTTTCGGAGGTCCCCCGCATCAGTTTTTAATCAATCTCAGACTGGATCACTCGAAGGAACTGTTATCCTCAACTACTTATTCGATCGCCAAAATAGCTGAATACTGCGGTTTCTCGGATGTCAGTCATTTTACCAATAGGTTCCGTTCCCGAGAAGGCATGACGCCAGGAGCCTTTAGAGGAAAATAAACAAAGTATCCAACATGTAAATGGCGAGAAAAGTTAAGCACACGCTTACGCTGCTTTGTGCAGCCGTGCCTAACTCTTCTCGCCTGATTCTCCTTATAATCGAAATCGATACCCTGCGCCCCATAATGTCTCGATGTATTGGGATTTAGATGCATCTATCTCAATCTTCTCTCTTAGTTTCCTGATATGGACAGTTACTGTCTGTGAATCACCTAGCGCATCCATTCCCCATAATTTCTCGAACAATTGATCCTTGCTGAATACACGGTTGGGATTTACGGCTAGAAAATATAGTAAATCGAACTCCTTCGTCGTGAGGATCACCTCTTGATCATGAACGAAAACTCTTCGTGACCCATAATCAATCAAAAGGCCGTGAATCCGGATCTCTTCTTTTTTTTCCTTACTGCCAATCAGTCGCTCGTACCTAGCTAAATGAGCTTTCACACGTGCAACCAATTCACCCGGTTTGAATGGCTTGGTAATATAGTCATCTGCTCCAAGACCTAAACCACGTATCACATCGATATCTTCTTTCTTCGCAGTAACCATTAGAATAGGTACATTATGCTTCTCGCGTATTTGTCTACAGACATCAAAACCATTGATTCTTGGAAGCATCAAATCCAAAATAATTAAATCGTACTCCCCGCTCATCCCTAGCTTTAACCCCGACTCACCATCCGTCGCGATATCTACGGTAAAACCATTCGCCTCTAAATAATCTCTTTCCAGCTCCGCAATGATTTTCTCGTCTTCTACAATTAGAATTTGTTTCATTGTTGGTCACCAACTTTTTGATTTCGGCGTGGTAAGGTCAATGTAATACACGTACTCTCACCAACCGTACTATTTGCTTGAATCGTGCCATCATGACCATCCATAATTTGTTTGGTAATCGCGAGGCCGAGCCCGCTTCCCCCCGAGTTACTATTCCGAGACAGATCCGCACGGTAAAACCGTTCGAATACATGCGGCAGTGCGTCCGGTTCTATTCCCTGCCCATTATCCGTCATCTGAATAACAACGTCGTCTTTTGTCAGATAAGCCTGTAAATGAATCGTCTTCTCCGGTTTGTCCATATATTTTAATCCATTATCAATAATATTCGCGAATACCCGCTTAAGTTTGTCTCGATCGATCAACACATACGTCTCCGGTGCTAATGTAATATTCGATGAATAATGGACACCTTGTTTGCCGAGATCAAATTCGAGTTCTTCCGATAAATCTAATAAAAATGCGTGAAAATCAACGATTTCAAATTGAAATGGCAATCGGTTCAAATCCAGTTTTGAATATAAGAATAGTTCATCGATCAAGTGGTCCATCTCTTCTGCTTTGGAAGATATGATATCGATATATTTCTGTCTTTTCATCGGTGTATCTGCAATTCCGTCTCCCAGACCATCAATATACCCTCTGATTGCAGTTAAAGGGGTTCGAAGATCATGGGAAATGTTCGAGATGAGCTCTTTCCGATTCTCTTCATATTGGATTTGCGTATGAATTGAAAGCTGCAGCTGATTTCGCATTTGTTCAAATGCGACACTGAGCTCCCCGATCTCATCCCTGCTCGTCGGTTCAACTTGAAATTCCAAATCGCCTGCTTCAATACGTTTCATAGCATTCTTCAGCTTCTGAAGAGGTCGAATGATACTTCTAGATACGAAATACGTCAATAAGGTATTCGTCAGAATCAGAATAATAATACTGGTGATAAAGAGGATTGGGAAAAATTTCTGCGCGAAATTAACGACGGGATTCACGTTGGTCACAACGATGACACTACCGGGTATTTGGTCAGCGAATCTAAAGTCAAAATGTCCGAACGAAATGAGCTCCTTGCCAATATGTTCTACTTCATCTCTTTCCACATGTCCTGATCCTTCATATGCCGGCAAATGCTCTAGAATATCCGTCTGTTGTAATGAAGGTGATGAATAGATAATGCGTTGATCTTTACGTACAATCAAATTGGATTTAGTCCGTAGCAGCTCTTGATCCAGATCAGACAAGTAACTCGAGTCGAACAGAATGGAAGGATTCTTCTCAACCGATCGTTTCATCTCCTTCAATATGCCTTCCACATGTTGATCTTCGAACATGCGATGGGCACCTGCTCCATATTGCTCACGGATGGTCTGAAGATCACCACGAAATACGACAGTCAAGAGTATAGCTGTGAAGAATGTGATAACCAATGGAATAATTAGCATGGCTGCATACGAGAGCAATAACTTAATACGAATCGACATCGGTAGATTCCCCGTTTACACTTCTTTTCGATCAAATATATAGTAACCTAGTGTAAAAAACAACACACAGCTGGATAACAAATAAAGTGAAGTAGACCATAACTTACTTACAGCGACGGTATGGCTGATCCATAGCATATGCCAGTCGGTATAGGAAGCAGGTGAGAATGTAGACATGGCACTCAATAGAAATGGTGAAATTTTAAGTGCCACATAGAGTACAATAGCTGACACCATAAACCCACTCGCACTTTTGAAAAATTGAGATACAAAAACAAAGACTGCAGATAGCGCGACCATCGCAACGAAAGCAGCAACATAGGCCTTAAATACGCCCATTCCCTCTGTGAAACTAAGAGCAGTACCTGCAAATACATTACAAATCAACGTAACCACGCCTAGTAATACTAGTAACGCACCAATCCCCACAGCGAGTGCTGCAACCTTCGCACAGAACACTTGAAATCTCGTATTAGGCCGTAGGAAAGCAAGCTTCAAGGTTCGTGTAGCCACTTCACTTGGGAATAGATCGGCCGTCATGGTTAAGATGAAGAGGGGAATCCATACCACCGTATAAATACTTAACATCTGAATCGGAAAGGATTGGCTAACCGCTACAAGTCCCAATATAGGCTGTAATGCGTGAAGCGACACGGCTAGCAGAATCGGAAGAATGACTGAGAATGCGAAGAATGCTATCATTTTCTTACGGTATAAGAGCAACCATAGCTCATTGATAAATCCTGCTCTCCATTTATGCACTTTCCTTCCCCCCTTTCCTGCATTCTAATTCATGAATATAGAATTGTTCCAGCGATTGCCCACTCGCAAGCAAGTGAGATACATACCCTTCCTGAATCAATTGCCCCTCCACGATGATCCCCACTCGGTTACATAGTTGCTCCAGTTCATGGATCATATGACTAGAGATAAGGAATGTCGTTCCATGCTCTTCAGACAACTGTTTAATAAGCCGACGAAACATGACCGTGCCTTCAATGTCCAGACCATTCGTAGGTTCATCCAAAATAACAAATTTCGGATTCGGCAATATAGCCGCAGCAAGCGCTAATTTCTGCTTCATGCCGGTCGAATAATTTTTGATTTTATCTTTGCGAACTTGGATCAAGCCTACAATCTCTAACACCTCCGTAATTCGTTGATCCGTAATATTCGGATAGAATCGACCAACCAACTTTAAATATTGCGATGCTGTTATAAAATCATGAAAATCTGCTGATTCAATCATACAGCCAACATGCTGCATACCCTCTTCAAATTGATCGATTAGGTCTCCATTAAAGAGTGTAATCTTCCCTTGATCCGCACGGATCAATCCTGTAATGAGCTTCAAGAATGTTGTCTTGCCTGCCCCATTCGGCCCAAGTAATCCATACACATCACCGGCATGCAGCTGCAGACTGATATCTCGAATCCCTCTACTGTTACGATACACTTTCGTAAGTTGATGCGTCTCTAATATCGGTTCCATCTGGATGACTCCTCCTTCATATAGTGATGCAGCAGATAGGCACTGAGTAGAAGCCTACCTGCTGCTGATCCAATATCGTTACTTTATTTATTCATTGTCATCGTGAAATTTACCATGATGACGGTTATCCATTTGTTGAACCTTTTTACCAGAAAGATCAATCGTATCTGGTGTTGTTGTGTTATAACCCGAAAGGTTCGCCTGCAGGTGTACAGTCACTTGATGCGCTGTGCCGCTAGCATCTTTACCGGACACCGTGATGTCAGCTTCTTGATGCTCAATATAGTTAGCATCGTTAATATTCGCTTTAAAGGAAACCTTCTCAATCTTAATATCTTGCGTCAATTGAGGTGTTGAACCTTGAAGTAGATCGCGATTAAATGGAAGTTGTTTCGCATCGTTGTTGTCTTTCTTCTCCCCATCTCGCTCATGATTGGAAGCCTGTTTAATCACAATCGGTGCGATCGCGTTCACAACCGTTGGTAGCTGTGAATTATCAAGTTGAGCCGTAATCTCCTTGGAACCATCTGTCTTCGCATCTACAGCGACATAATCCTTCAAGTTCCCTACTAGCGCATCAATAACTGTCTCAACTTGTTGCGAAATTTGCGGATCTAGCGTTTCTTTTGCTTCGTTCTTGTTTTTTCCTTTCTCACGTTCTTGTTGGACATAATACGTGTCATTTGCACTTGATTTAAGTACGGTCTGATCTTTCTGTCTATAGAAGTTAACCGATTGTGTTGCACCATTAGCCTTTACATCTGCACTACCGCTCGCTGTCTGTTTGTCTAGGCTGATCTTGAAGTTACCTGCCGCGCTTGCAAGAACATTGCCATTATCCTGCAAAGAAGCGGATGCTTGCACTGCTACATTCTGAATCGTTCTTGTGTTCTTCAGAGCAGATTTATACGCGTCATACCCCGATGTACTTGCAAATGCACTTACTCCTGTTGTAATCATCATGACGCTACTAATCCCTAGCGTGCCGCCTAGCATTAACCATTTCTTCTTCATGTTCTACCTCCTGCAAAATAAGATTTTTGACTTACAAGATCAATCATAGGCACTAAAACTGAAAATCTTGTGAACCAATTATTAAAATCTTATTAAATCAACAAAAAGCATCAAACGTGAATTTTCATGAGAAATAGACAACTGCCTAAGACAGTTGCCCTTACATTCCAGTTTATGCAGTATCCTTCTCATTATATTTTAATCTTACTATATTAATGTTGATTTACTCTCACTTAACGTGTTTTAAAAACAGATATTTTTTATTGATTTGGGAATAATTAAAAAAAGTTGTGGGAAACCACTACAAAGGAAGGAAGTTATGTATGGAAGTGAACGAAAATAAATTAAAAATTATACTTAGCAAGGTACCTGAGGTTACTATTTTCTTTTGGATTATTAAGATTTTATGCACAACGGTCGGTGAAACATTTGCTGACTTCATAAATTTCAGTCTCGGATTTGGATTATCGCTCACGACAATCATCATGGGAGTAGCGTTTTTCATTGTATTGTTCTTTCAATTCAGAGCAACGAAATATGTTCCAAGCATTTATTGGCTAACGGTTGTGCTTATTAGCGTATTTGGGACGTTGGTAACGGATAATCTGACAGACAATATCGGAATACCTCTTGAGACGAGTACAATCGTTTTCTCTGTACTGCTAGGATTAACTTTTCTTTTTTGGTATCTTAGTGAAAAAACACTCTCGATCCACTCGATTTATACAAGAAAAAGAGAAGTTTTCTATTGGCTTACCATTCTTTTCACATTTGCACTTGGAACAGCAGTCGGCGATTTATTCTCCGAACAACTCGGTCTTGGTTATCTTCTCACAGGAACAACAGTCATTATTATAATTGCTTGTGTATTCTTGGCATGGAAATTCCTGAAACTCGATGGGATATTAGCGTTTTGGATTGCTTATATTCTCACTCGTCCACTCGGAGCATCATTAGGAGATTACCTATCTCAACCAACAAATAATGGTGGGTTAGGTTTGGGGACAACCGTTACGAGTGTCATTTTCCTTACAGCTATTCTAGCGATCATCGTATTTCTTGCTGCTACAGAATTTGATACAACCGCAAAAAATGAACCAGCAGAAACAAACCAAGCAACTGGAAGCAAGAAAAATGTTTTGGTGCAAACCATTGTGGTACTGTGTATTTTCTTAGTTGTTGGTATAGGCGGTTATGTTGGGTTAAGCAATAATATTGCATCGCAAACCGATTCTACACAAGCTACATTAGCAGGACAATTAACTGATTTCATTAAAATTGAAAGTGATATGCTAAACAATGTAAACGCAAATGACTTTGCTTCGGCCAAAAAAGGCGCTGACAATTTGGAACATCAATGGGATACCGCTGAGCCTAAGCTTCGGAAAATTGATAGCAACACATGGGTACAAATTGATGGAACGATTGACGTGGTATTAGCAGCTGTTCGTTCAGGAAACCCTGATGCTAGCCAATGCAAATCTGCACTTAACGATTCACTTAGTACCTTTAACGGAGCAAATAAATCAGCATCGCAAACCGATTCTTCACAAACTAATACATCCGTTGGAAAATCGCAAACCGATTCTTCACAAAATAAATTAGCTGGACAATTAACAGACTTCGTTAAAATCGAAAGTGATATGCTAAACGATGTAAACTCAAATGACTTTGCTTCGGCCAAAAAAGGCGCAGACAATTTGGAACATCAATGGGACACAGCTGAGCCTAAGCTTAGGAAAATAGATAGCAAAACATGGGTACAAATTGATGGAACGATTGATGTGGTATTAGCTGCAGCTCGTTCAGGAAGCCCTGATGCTAGCAAGTGCAAATCTGCACTTAACGATTCGCTTAGTACCTTAAACGAAGCAAATAAATAAGCGTGAAAAACGGTCGGCTGTATTCAGCCGACTGTTTTCTTTTGATCCTGATAAATTTTTGACTTGTTAAAACTACCTTCTGGGTGTTTTGAGTAAAATTTCTAATAAATACCTATACTATCCATATTCTATAAAGGTGGTGTAGTGTTCTCGTGACGTTCCGACCATTAACAACGATAACGCCGTTGCAAAGCGCGTCACTTTGGATCACGGTCATCGGTGTATCCAATCACGTCCTTATCATGCCGATACTACTCGATGCTGCTGGGCGCGATGCATGGATCGGAGCTTTGCTTGCATTTCCACTTATGCTCCTTTGGTGTGGACTGCTCTGGTTTATCATGGATAAAATCAACGATTCTCTTGTTCCCTGGATTAAGAAAAAAACAAATACCGCCATCGCCATCGGTGCCGCGCTCTTCTATACGGTATACTATCTCGTTATGACCTCATTTGATGTGCAAGACACGTTGCAGTGGACCAAAACAGCCTATTTACCACAAACACCCATTTGGTTTACCAGCGCCTTTTTAGTCGGATGTGCATACATTACTGCGAAAAAAGGCATTGTTACAATTGCCATCACGAACGGCATTTTGCTTCCCTTCATTATCCTCTTCGGATTTTATGTGATGACCGTCAACTTTCAAGTCAAAGACTACCACTATTTATTACCGATCGGGACACATTCATTCTCTGACATTTGTATGGCAGCACTCTTCACGGCAGCGGGTATTAGCGGGATGATTTTTATCGTATTTGTTAGCGATGACCTGAAAGGAAAATTAAAAAAACGCCATTATGCGATAAGCTTGCTTATATTAATTGAACTCACGATCGGACCGCTTGTTGGTGCCATCGCTACATTTGGACCTGCAGAAGCTGCGAGCATGTCTTTTCCGGCATTTGAACAGTGGCGTATCGCATCGGTTGGGAACGTGATTGCACAAACGGATTTTTTATCAATTTACCAATGGCTTGCCGGCATCTTTATCCGCCTATCACTAGCGCTGTATATTTTTCAAAAGTTATGGGGGCAAAAAGCGCTGCCTTATTTGGCGTTACTGATCTATTTCTCGTCTTGCATCGGGCGATTTAACATTAACTCGGAAAAAACATCGGCGCTAATGTATCTGAGTGCTTTGGTGCTCAACATGGCCTTTACGATCTTTTTGTTCATCCTGTGCCAAATCAAAAAGAAGGAGTTAAGTTAGGTGGACAGACAATATCTACAAGAATATTTTGCAAACTGTGCGGACGTTCAAATTTTAGAAACAAGCCCAGGCATGATCATCCTCTATGTCAGTGGACTGGCAAACATTGAGCGTATATACGAACTCATCATAAGCAATACTCTCGAACGACTGCCATCGAAATCCGTTAAAGACATCATGGAAATTGAAACAGCCATTTTTAATGGCGAACTGATTGTCGTTGATTCAAAACAAGACGTGATTAAAAGCTTTATCACATCTAAGTTGCCGCAGCGTAAGCCGGAAGACGCCATAACGGAAACGACAATTAAGGGCGCACGCGACGGATTTACCGAGAGCATCGAAACCAATATCGCGCTCATTCGCAAACGCATCCGGACAAGTACATTTAAATGCGAAATGTTTAAGCTTGGTAAACGAAGCCAAACCAAAGTGGCGCTCCTTTATATCGAAGATGTGGCAAATACCGAGCTCGTTGAAGAAGCGCGGCATCGATTGTCGAAGATTGAACTTGACGTTGTTATCGGTAATACGTCCATTGAAGCGGCGATATCCGACAAAACCCGCCCACTTGCACCGCTTGTTGATACAACAGGGCGGCCTGATTATGCCGCAGAATGTTTGAATGCAGGTCGTTTTTTTGTGCTTATCGACGGTTCATCCATTGGTATAATCGCCCCCACAACGCTCATCTCACTAATCAGATCACCGGAAGATGCCTATTTCACTGCACCCATTGTGAACATGCAGCGCGCATTACGCATTTGCGGAGGGGTTTTGTCTATTTTTTTACCAGGATTTTTAATTGCGATTACGACGTATCATTTTGAGCAAATTCCGATGCCGCTGCTTGCGACTTTAACGGCTAATCGCATGGGACTACCGCTCAGTTTACCTCTAGAAGGATTCTTAGCGTTAATTTTGTTTGAACTATTTAAAGAAGCGGGGATCAAACTGCCCAAAACGGTTGGACCGACCGTCACGGTTGTCGGAGGGCTCATTTTGAGTACCGCTACGATCGAAGCCGGACTAACCTCGCCAACCGTCATGCTTGCAACGGCGGTTTCTGTCATAGCCGGCTATACACTCATCAACACAACAATCAGTTCTGTCGTACCCATCATTCGGATGTTTGTGTTTATCTTGTCATCCCTTTTAGGGATGTTTGGTTTTTTTATGTCTTTTTGTTTGATCGTCGCGCTTCTAGGTAGCAAACAATCGTTTGGTGTGCCCTACTTGTCGCCTATTTCTCCGCCCATTAAGTCCGACTTTTTCAAAGGCGTCTTTAAACCGTTTACGGTAAACAATCCCACGCGACCGAAAAATTTACACACAGAAGATGAGACTAAACGACCGGAGGATTCCACGTGAAAATCGCAGCTGTAACCTTCTGCTTGCTTGGTACAATGTTGCTTGCGGGCTGTTGGGATGTAAAAGATGTGCAGTACTATCTTTTTGTGAATGAGCTCGGAATTGATTATCAAAATGGCGCATACATCGTTAACGTGCAAATCAACGAACCGTCCGCAATGGCGAAACAAAAAGGCAACTCTCCACCTCCAAATCCGATTGTCATCGGTAAAGCAACAGCGCCTTCGTTGGCGATGGCAATGGATGAAATTGAAAAAATAAGCCAAGTCAAATTGGTGTGGTCGCAAAATAAGGCAATTATTCTAACGGACAATGCGCTAAGTCAAGGGTTGCGCACATTAAAAGACGATTATTTTCATTCAAGAGAAGCGCGGTACACTGCGTGGGTCTATATCACAGACGAACCGCTGGAGAAGGTGCTGAACACAAAGCCCATTACCGGCAGCTCTTCTATGGCAACACTGACGTATCAGCCAAAATTAACGTATAACATGCAATCGCTTCTCGCACCAAAAAGATTACAGCACGTATTCCGCTCCCTAGGTGAGAACTGGGAAACGGTCGTAATTCCGAAAATCGGAATAAGCGAAATGTGGACAAAAGGTGGAGAGAAGGAGAAAGTAACGGTTTTGAAAGGCGGCGTCGCAATCACGCAAGGAAAGGACCCCAAATCATTTACCGAGTCGCAAATAAAAGGGATGCGCTGGCTCGATCCACATGCAAAAAATGCAAATCTTGTCATGGGAGATAGCAAAGAAAATACGACCATCTTATCGTTAAGAGAGCCGAAAATAGAACAAAAATTCCGCCGCGAAGGCGATTTCATTATCGCGGACTATACAATCAAAATAAAAGGATTCATTCGTGTTCAAAAAGAAAACTTGACGATTGCAGAAATCGCTAGCAAAGCTGAAACAGCCATCCAAAATGAGATCCGCGAGACGTTCGATGCAGCAAACAAGCAAGGAGTCGACATTTACAATATAAAACTTGGTTGTTATCGACAAAACATCAAGCCATGCAATTCGATCAAACTTGGGAACGTTAACGTGAAGGTTTCAATCGAGAGCACAGGAATGAGACAATGAAAAATAGTGAAGAAATAAAGAGAAAGTTTAGCAGCAGGTGTTTCTTTTAAGGTGAACCCGTAAACTCTTCTAATGAAATTCGATCTACAATATCGTATCCGTTCCCTCGACCCTTTGGTTTCACGACAACGGTGCCTAAATACGGAATTTCTCCCAACCCTATTCCTTGAGGAAATCCGTGTGCCACAATTACGGTATTTGTCCCAGATACCGGTACCTTCTCTAACTCAGTAGTCAGTTCTGTTAAAGTATTAGCCTGGTTAGCAGGCGGTACGTGAGCACCTAATTGATAAATTTTAATCCAGTACGGGTCAACTTGAATATTCTGTTTCCCAAAAGCCAGTTCTGCTGTTTCTCTTGTTCGACAAAAAGGACTTGCTGTAACCGGATAATGAACGGGAATATGCAATCTTCGAAGAGCAGCCCCGAACGACACAGATTGTTGTCTGCCTTCCTCCGAAAGATTTCTTTGGGTTGCGCAATCTCCGTATATGATATGCGGTTGGTCCGCTCCTATTGTAGCTTCTCCATGTCTAACATAAAGGACATATCCACCATGGCGAAGTGAGTTCAGTATCGAAGGATCTATTGGATCGGCGTTTACTGTACTTGCTGACACCTCTACCATTTGTGTCTGGATCGTAATCAAGAACAAAAATAACCATAAGCAACCAAACTTTTTCATATTCGCATCTCCTCTTGTTGGTATACCCTCTCCTATATTGTAGTGTGCACAGTACCTCCACGGATTAGGCATCTGTACAGTCATTTAGTTCTTTACCCACATATATATGCAGGATAGACGAATACCCCATTGATAAGGAGTGAAGTCAAATGGCATTTATGCCACCGCCGGGATCTCAAGGATCAACCGCACTGCCACAGTCTCCTCCCCCTACATTCATCCCAGAAAAACCCGCTGTATCTTATATGGTCGACTGCTTATATCAATACACTTATGTCTGGCTAAAGAATGGGGAACGCTTCTGGTTTTACCCAACTCGCGTTGAGTATGGTGAAGTTTCAGGTTATCGATGGAATGGGGCATTCTGGATGTTTTATGGCATTGACCCAAGATTTGTTGACGCTGTATCCTGTCATCCAATTCCTACTCTATACTGATAAAAAAAGCCGGATTCCCAGAGCGAACGGGGAAACCGGTTTTTTGTGAAGGTGACCTTTAATATACGTTTTTTCGCGTTTTACTGTCTTGTTGAACTTATCATTAAGAAGCTAAATCTTTATTCATGAGGTCAGATGTGGTACCCGCTTTTTTCTGTGCTACGTACTGAATAATAATACAGACTACAAGGATACCTAGTAAAATGGCAGAGGCGATCACAGTACCATTCTCTAAACCTAGTCCACCTTTTTCATTCGGCTTAATCAAGTAATCACCAAATGTCGCCCCAAAAGGACGCGTCAATATGAATGCTAACCAGAATAAAACGACACGATTAATATTACTAAACCAATACGCTAAAAGAACTAATATAATTAGACCACCTGTTATCATGGCTCCTTGAGCAATCGTAAGTCCTAATCCTTCTTCTAGGAAACTTCCTCCACCGGCTAATTTCCCAACGCCTTCAGCCTTATGCGATAGGAAATCTCCTGCCGCTGTTCCTAATGTATTAGACACTAAAATAGCAATCCAATAAAGAACCTCAACTCGTTTTGTAGCTATATGATTGACGTCTAATGATGGCTCAGTAAAATACCAAAATACAAAAATGATAATTAGTAAGCTGAGTAATATAGCAGAGCCTTTCATATACCCTAAACCTAATGAACGATCCATGTAGTCAGAAAAAGCTGTACCCGCTAGACTTGTTGCTGTAATGACAACCCAATAAACAACAGGTACATATTTCTTTACGAACAATTGAATGGTTAAAAAGACAACAAATACACCGATAAAAAATAAAAACGGTATCAAATAATTATCTTCTGACCCAGGGATTGTAACTAAATCATCAAATTTGTACGATCTGACTGATCTGAGTATAGTAAGCCAAAATGAAAATTTGCTGTGAAATGCAAAATTAGAGCAAACAAAAAAGAAAATCCATGGTTTGTCTTCCATTACCGAATTTTCTCATCTAATATTAATAATACCCCTCTATACTGAAGGTATCCAAATATATAGCTGAGGGATACATAGTCAACATACAACTTCGTGAGGTGGAACGCTTGAAATTCGACGTAAAAATATTAAAAAAAATGCTAACTCTATCATTCGCTTGTACGTTAATTGTTCTCTTGGTTAACGAATCAAGTGCACAAGCAGCAGCAGTAATTCCGGCGAATACCCATATGCCAACCATCGATCATATCGTGGTGGTCGTCGAAGAGAATCACTCTTATAACCAAATTGTGGGGAGTAAGAAAGCACCCTATTTTAACCAACTGATCAATAACGGGGCATTATTCACCAATTCGCATGGAAATACGCATCCGAGTCAACCGAATTATTTGGCACTTTTCTCAGGCTCAACCCAGGGGATCAAGGATGATCGGTGCGGAAAGTCTTTTTCAACCGGGAATTTAGCAAGTAAGCTGATTCAGAAGAAACTTACCTTCAAAGGGTATTCGGAAGATATGCCAAGAGCTGGATACACCGGATGTTCTGCAGGTGGCTATGCGCGTAAGCATAATCCGTGGGTCCAATTTAATAATGTTCCTGCGAGTTTGAATCAGCCTTTCACCGCATTTCCGACAGATTTTAGCAAGCTGCCAACGGTTTCTTTCGTCATCCCGAACCATCAGAATGATATGCACGACGGAACCATTCAACAAGCGGATCAGTGGTTAAAAGAAAACCTGAGCTCCTATGTCGCATGGGCTAAGACACATCGGAGTCTCCTCATCGTGACATGGGATGAGGATGATTTCTCCAAAGCTAACCGGATTCCGACAATATTTGTTGGACCTATGGTTAAACCTGGTAAGTATTCGGAATCCATTAATCATTATCATGTGCTTCGAACAATCGAGGACATCTATCATGTATCAGCCTTGGGAGAAAGCGCAAAAGTGCATGCCATTTCAAGCGCGTGGAAAAAGTAGCAAAGATGAGGTGGTTAAGGTCTCGGACTTTAATGACCTCATCTTATTTTCTGGTTATGTCAATTAATAATCCCTTGCGTCGTAATTTCCACTTGTACCACTGGAGCAAATTTCACTTTCTGATAGTTGCTGCCCCATTCTTCTTTCTGTTGTTTCCAAACGCGTGGATGGAACGCCATCAGTTGTCTACCGATACCTAATCCATCGCAGCGGGCTTCTTGCAAGTGCTCAAGTGTTTTTTGAGCCAGATCAGTCATCTTTTTCGAAAGATCCTTATTTAATTTTGCGACCACTTGTTTCTTTTCTAAGCGATCTTTCGGATACTCAATTACACTCACTTTCAATTTTAATTCCAGATGAACCATAATTTGATCGCCCGATTGAATCTTTAATTTCATTTTTCGCTTTAACTTGTCTATATTAAAGGTCAGAAAGTCATACCTTCTTTGAGGATTGTCCTCTGTCGTGCTCATTTCCCCTTTCGTGCTCATATTTTGGGTAAATCTTGTCTCTTTCCCCTTGCTGTTTTTCAATAATAAGTACATTGATGATTCTTCAGGACTCAGTGTACCTGTTAACTTATTGTTATGAAACATGGCCACACGAGAAACATTCACACGAGCCCCTTGGTCCATCAGGTAAGGAAGAACAAAATCTTCCCCTGGGTCCAACATCACAGGGTAGATCTTTTCAAGTGTCACCTTGGGAACGGTTGTCGTCTCTTCTTTGCTCTTGATTAATTCATCAATTTCTTCTGCGATCAAGACATTCCCTACTTTCTTAAGGGAAAGTATATCTTCCGCTGTCCCTTGGGCCACTCCGATTCTAGCGTTTAAGGCACTCTTCGGATCACGGTAGAACACTTCGAGGACTGGATAAATATCTTGTTTGGCCAGTTCTTCTCCAATGAGAACAAATCGGTTTTTATAAGTACGAAGATGCCGTGATATCTGATCATCTGCATGTTCGCGAGCATCCATTGGTGTATCGCCCTCTGCAGATATAATATCGTTTTTAGGACTTTGTTGTTCACCTGCTGGCACGTCCTGAATGACAAAAGTGACTCGAAGCTTACCATTCGGTGCGAAATCAAACCCTCCTCCATAGAGCAGACGAGCATCCTTTAATAGATCTTGATCCCAGCAACCAGCTATAAATAGGAGGAGAGACATAACCACACATAAGAAGCAGATCCTTTTCATCTGACTTACGTCCCCCTTTTTCTCATAAAGTACGCAATACAAAGCAGGATCAAAGGAAGTCCAACCACAAATGTATAATGAGAAATCTTAATTACTTGATCGTAGAAGTCAGAGACCGATGGTTCTTGTGCAATCATAGCCAGAATAAAGAGTATGCATATGGCATAAGGGACGGCCTTTTTATGTTCGCCACGGTGAAAGAAGTGACCCAACCCAACGGATGCCATATATATCCAAGAAACCATGGCGGTGCTAACGACAAAGATCCATAACGACAAAAAGATCAAATCGATCCGTTGGATGATCTGAAAAGAAAAACCTTTCAACATGTAGAGGAGAGGTTCTGAAACCGCGGGCATGACCGCCGGGCTGAAAATGACTAAACTGGTAAACACCTCAAAGGTGTAAAAAAGTGTAATCATCATATTACCTAAAGAAGCTGCCTTTAATTTTCCGCCGCTCTTCCCTTCAACCAAAGGATAAAGCACCAATATAGCTTCATACCCGACTAAAGGAAATAATGCCTCATTCGCAGATTTGATGATATTCCCCCATCCCGCTTCGGATATAGGAAAAATATAAGTGAAGTTCGCATTGACATAACCGCATAAGGATAATGCCACCATTACAATGATCGTTAATGAAGAGATAACGAACAGCCTGGCAATCACCCGAAGGTTTTCTTTAGCCAAGTACATACAAGTGAGAAGGGCGAGAATTAATAATGCCCATCTAGGCGTTGCTGACAGCACCCACCTTCCCACGACATCGGCAAACTTGGCCAGAACCGTTCCTGCAGAGAACAGAAAATAGCCAATATAAAGAAAGCAAAGCAGATTCCCAAGAAACTTCCCGGTAATCTTCGGCAAGAAACCGTATATTGTATCGGAAGGAAATCGTCTGCAAAGAGCCCATAGAATCAAAATAATAACTTGTACGGCCAATCCTGCGATGAGGACAGAAATCCACCCTCCTCCCTTGGCGCTTTCTTGCAATTTATGAGGAAGTGTTAATATACCAACACCCACTTGAGACTGTATGATAAAAAACATGAGCTGACCTTGCGTAATTCTACTCTTTTCCGGGATCATCCTGTTTCCACCCTCTTGAATTTCTTTCTTGAACATACTTTTGGGGATGCGGATCATGAGGGCGTTGATTCAGACTCCATATCGGGAAACGCACAAATGTATCCTTCATATCTTTCATTCGAAGAGGCATGACAGGTGCAAAATAGGGTGTACCAAGGCACTCTAATTTACATAAGTGAATCAAGATGAAAAACATGCCGAATGTAATCCCGATCAAACCAAACAACGCAGCCAGGATCATGAGCGGGAAGCCTAGAATTCGTGTTGCTGTACTTATCTCATTAGACGGTGCGACAAAAGAGGAAATAGCCGTTAAGGCGACGACGATAACCATGGGATAGGATATCAATCCGGCACGCACGACTGATTCGCCAATGACCAAACCGCCAACAATACCGATGGTTTGACCTACACGGCTCGGCAGACGAACCCCTGCTTCACGCAGTACTTCTAAGGTAAGCTGCATAATAAGAGCCTCCACAATAGGCGGAAATGGAACCTTGTCTATACTGCTCTTCACGGAAAAAATCAAATTTTCGGGAAGAATTTCAGGGTGGAAGCCAATAATCGCTATATATAAAGCAGGTATAAGTGATGCGATGATAAAGCTCACCAAACGAATCAGACGAACAAACGATCCGGCAATCCACCTGCTATGATAATCGTCAGGGCTTTGATAAAAGGCAAAGAAAGTCACCGGTAAAATCAGCGCAGACGGGTCTCCATCTGCTAAAATAACGACACGCCCTTCCATAAGATGAGCTGCCGTCCGATCCGGTCTTTCTGTAAGTAAGATTTGCGGAAATATGGAAGAAGGGTTATCTTCCATCATTTCGGCAATGAAACCTGAAGAGAGTGTCATGTCCAACGAAATGGAATTGATTCTTTGATCTACTTCTTTGATCAGATCCGGATTCGCCAGATTCTGCATATAGAGCAGAGCTAATTTTGTTTTGGTTGCCTTTCCGCTCTGATAATAACGAACGACCAGATTCGGATTCTCGACGCGCTTCCGAACCAGATAAAGATTCGTCATGAGGTGCTCTATAAAACCATCATGCGCGCCGCGAATAATCCCTTCGTTCGCTGGCTCCGAAATATTTCGTATATTCACTGTAGCTACATCGACAATAAAAATTTCTGTTGAACCTTCAAATAACAATATACAATTCCCTTGAATTAAGGCGTGAGGCACCTCGCTCAGATCTGAGTGTTTCGTGATCCCCACAGAAGTCACGACTTCATCCACGTTTCCTTGACTTTTTCCCTCTAAAGGCTTGATGATCTCTTGTTGAATTTTCTGTAGATCCGCCAAGGATTCTAAGAAAACAATGAGACCCTTAGATTGATTAAAGCTAATGCTTCGCCATTTCAAGTCACTTGCATGAAAGAGCTGATTTTTAATATATTCCATATTTTGATCTAAAGAAGAATACACACTTATTTTCATTTGTGGTTTTTCTTCTGTCCGGTTGTTTGAAAAGAACTTACTTAACACATCCTTCATGATATTCCACCTTGCCGAATTCCAATTTTAGTTATTTTAACCATTGAAACCGACTTTATTCCAACGAACAGCTTCACCCTATTTATAGATTAATTATTAATAGCGATTCTTATGGGAACGAATAAAATACTACGATTTATCAAATATTCTTTAGTTATGTAACTATACCGACGAGAAATATCCGGAATATACTAGCATAACTCATGCACATTTTGAATATTATTCTAGGTAAGAAAGGTGATCATTGATGGGAAAAAATGATATCTCCAAAAGATATCCAGCTTCTGATAGTGATTTTCCCCTAAATCCGGATGACGAATCCCAATCTCAACCAATTTCTAGTCAACCTATGTCAACCTTTGAACGAATAGGTGGAATGGATGGATTTATGACAATTGTGGGACAGCTCCAACAAGCGTATGGATTGTACAAGCAAATGGTTCCTACATTTCAATTGTTTAGCTCTTTCATGGGACCTAAAGCCATGGTAAAAAACGTAAAACACAAAAAAAATAGAATTAAACGTCAACCAAGTGACTTCAGGAATGTAAATCGTAAAATGAAAGGAAAAAGAACGCTGAATGCGCGCTAATTCTTGCACGTGAAAGACGGGATAACCTTTACTTGGTTCCCGTCTTTTTTTATAACTTCATTCGCTTTACTTGAACCCGTTCTATAGACCAGCCATTTCAATACATAACATGACCTCTTTCTGAGCAAACTTCATTTCATATATTTATTTCCTGGATATCACAAATTTACCATTCCATCAGAAATCAAAGGAGTTACTTACATGCTAAATGATCCTACACTAACTGCATTGAACGAAGAGGAACGAAATCAAACAGGGGCTGGACAACCCCAGGAAATCGCGCCGGCTTATGTTTTTTTGGTGATCATTAATGGCTAGGCCCATTTTCGTTTTCGTGGTTGTGATGATTCTTATCGCAGGCGGAATGAATCACCATCAGGCACATGCAGATCCTTCGTTGCCGATTGTCGCGGACCAAGGATTCTTTTCCATTGAAGTATATCCTCAACGGCACAAGCTGATCGTACGTGCGCAAAGGCAAGTCATCAAAACATATACCGTAGCTGTCGGAAATCCATTAACGCCTTCGCCTGTTGGAGAGTACCAGATTATTTATAAAGGAAAGGACTGGGGCCCTTCGTTTGGACCTCGCTGGCTCGGATTAAACGTACCTTGGGGTATTTACGGCATTCATGGAACCAACAGGCCCTCTTCCATCGGACAACATCAGAGTCACGGTTGTATTCGCATGCGTAACAACGATGTTATTGAATTATTTGAGATGGTCCCAGTCGGAACCAAAGTAACGATTTATGGGCATGTTCTGGGTGATAGTAATCATGATCCGAGGGTATTGGCAGAAGGAGACGTAGGTGGTGACGTACAACTGGTCCAATCTCGTCTAAAAAGTGCTGGATATTTTCGAGGTGTTTGTAATGGGAAATTTCGCTCGGATACAACCATAGCCGTAAAACAATTTCAGCGGGATCATAAATTGATGCAAGACGGGGTTATTTCGATGAAGGTTTACGAAGAACTTGGATTATTAGAGTAACAAAACAAAAAAAAGTAGCCAAGTTCCCTTCTGGGAATTTGACTACTTTTTGTACATTTTAGACTGGATTTCTTATGACAGGCTCCTCCAAAATTATAGGACTGGCATCCGGAGTTCTCTGGGTCGATATTACTTCACTGACTGTATTAAGGATTAGCCCTTTTCGTTTGATTTCTTGAATCATTCCTTTTAATGCTCTGCTTGATGAATTCGTCGGGTGCATCAATATTAAAGAACCTGATTCAACGTGTTTCGCTATTTTACTAATAATTGCATCAGGACTTGGGTGTCTCCAATCCACTGTATCGACCGTCCATAATATCGTTTTTAAATGTAAAGCATCTGCAATTTTAACTGTTTCCTTCGAATAGTCTCCTGATGGGGGTGCAAATAACTTGTTGTTTATACCAAGCTGATTTCTTAACAAGTCCTCTGTCTTCTCAATTTCTTTTAATGCTTGCCCCTTACTAAGTTGACTCATATTCTTATGTGAATAAGCATGATTAGACAACTCGTGTCCCTTTCCAGCGATTATTTTGGCCGTATCGATATGCTTGCTCAACCAGGAGCCATCAAAGAAAAAGGTAGCACGAACTTGTTCTTTTTCTAATACGTCTAATATGCCCGGAATGAACTCATCTCCCCATGCTACATTTATCATTAATGAAGCCATACGTTTCTTAGGATTCCCTCGGTAAATCGGATTGGGCCCCAAATCATGAAGATTGATTGCCGGGACTACTTCCCGATAAACGTACCTTATAGGCTCATTTGAATGATGTTTGGCTAGGTCATAGGTTTTCTCTACATCGACTTCAAGTCCGTTATAACCGGGAATCGCGTACCATACATGATCTAATCGTGCGTTTATGGGAGGAATAAACCGTTTTGGGGCTTCCTCTCTAATTTGGGTTAATAATTCAGTCCTTGGTTTAGCTTCTGGCTTGATTTTAGCTATCGATACTTGCACTGCAATGGGTAAGCATACGAGAACAATCGTGACAATCATCATTAGCAATAAAAACCTTTTCTTAATTTTCATAATATCCTCCACTCCGTATCATTTACGACAACTAGTATTTGTCTGTTTTAGGTGGATAATGCAAACAAAAGAGGATTGCTACAAGAAAAGAATATATTTCTCAAAAAAGGTTAGATTATTGTGGTATGTACACAAAGGAGGTGGATGTAGTGACAGTCGGATCACAAGTAAAAACAACCTTAGCAAGCTTGAAAAGCGCACAAGCCTGTCTAGAATCATATGCGCTGGAGACGCAAAACCAAGAAGCTAAAAACATGTTCGAGGACGCGGCAAAAACAACACAAAGCATTGTAGACCAAGTTTCATCTCGCGTACAGCAATTGGAGAATGAAGAACCGCAATTTAAAGGGTTTTAATTGTATATAAATGAATCTCGATTCGCAAACGAATCGAGATTTTTTAAGTTGAGTGATAAGCATGAGGTTGAAGAAATGGAGATTAGGTCTGTATGAAAAGCCCATCCCCCGCCAACCACTCGGCTATAAGAACATCTTCGTATTTTGAAACACGTTGTGATAAAAGCTGCTCCTTTAACCATATTTCATTAAAACCTAAGTCTTTGACCTCATCCCACAATACTTCCCCATCACGAATAAGCGTAACAGGGACATTAACTGATTTACCTGTAAGATTGAAATCCTCCAATGTTGTTTTTTGATACTTCGCTTTCTTAAGTATGCTGATCGAACCATTCGGTTCCAAATAGCAATATGCGACCTCCCTAATCGAGAAGGTTTCGCTCTGCCGAAGTAAACTTTGCAATTGATTTATTCGATTTTTTTTCAACTCATGCCGATCTAATATCCCATCTTTAAGAAGAAAAAAACCTAACACAAGTTCGTACGTTAAATGTAGGAATTTCATCCTGCTAATATCTCCAATCTAATCCAATTAGGTATCCGCATTATCTATTCCCAGGAAAGTGATCATTTATAATACATTAACTTGCACTATTTACTCATATTAAGATATTCTTTAATACCATCGATAATGGATGCAGCCACGCGATATTGATAATCATCCTTCCACATTTTTAGCTCTTCATTTGGATTTGTTAAATAACCTACCTCCAACAAAACTGCAGGCATCTCTGTTTCTTTCACAACGAAAAAGGCTTCCTTTTTTATACCCCGATCCTTTGATCCGGTCGCATTTACTAGATTTTTATGCATAATCGTCGCAAAAGGAAGGGATTCCTCACGATAATAGAATGTTTCTGTTCCGAAAACACTCGGGTCTGTATACGTGTTTCCATGAATCGATATAAATAAATCCGCGCCAAGATGATTAGCAAATTTAGGTCTTTCTCTATCAATCGAAGAAATCGTGCGATCATCGGTTCTTGTCAAATATATCTGTAACTGTGTTTCTTTCTCTGCAAGTTCTTTCACCTTTCGTGCTAGCTGCAACGTAAAGTCTTTTTCATATTGACCGCTGGTACCTTTCGCCCCGGGATCTTGTCCCCCATGTCCAGGATCAATCACGATTTTGAAACCTGCTTTGGTCGTACTTTCACTCTTGCTACTTAAACTATCATCTGCATTGCTAATATAGTTAGTCCCCATAACATAAGTCATATAGATTATCAAGAATAATACTCCTAACAAAATGGTATTCCTTTTCTTTTTCATCAACGGTTCCTCTCTTCTATCTCTTTCATCTACAGTCGATCATCCTTCAGGAAATTCATTTGGATATGCTCAGACTCATCATATACAGCGAATTTGTACCCTTTCTGTTTATAAAAGTTGATTATATCCGGAAGTGCTTCTAATGTTTGAGGTTTCTCATGCATGAGTACGACTTCTAGATTCGATTTTGTGCCTCTCTTGATGTTTTCGACAATTTCATTCGGCTGATCCTTAAGCCTCCAATCATTTGAATCAATCGTCCAATCCCATAATTTGATCCCAGCTTTTGCGATTTGATCTCGGATTTGTTTATTAGCTAAGCCTGGTACCGATCCATACGGTGGTCTTACCAAATGAGGTTTTTCACCTGTAATGTCATGGATAAGAGACAATGTTTCATGCATTTCAGGGACAAATTGTTTTTCTTGATATAGTTTTTTATATTGATGCGTCATGCTGTGCGCCCCAACATAATGTCCTTCTTGTACCGCTCGTCTCACATCACTTTGGAATTGCGTACGCTGCAATTGACTTCCTTGCATAAAAAAAGTTGCCTTGATGTCATGCTCTTTCAATAAGTCTAGAAATTCAGCTGTTAATTTACTTGGACCGTCGTCAAACGTTAAATAAACGACTTTCCTTTGTGTTTCCACATCACGATCATCTTTTTTACTCGTATCCACGGGTACTCTATTTTGTGGTTCGATTATCTCTTCAGGTGAAAATGTCGTTCTAGATTGAGATATCAAAAAAATAGTTGTAACCAATACAATTAGAAAAGTTGAAACCAGAATGATGAATCTCGTTCTTTTCGATCTCATCAAACTTGTTTCATTTCGGTATAGATCTAAGTTACTTCGTGGTGTCATATGCTATCTATCTCCTCTCACAGAAGATAGATTACTAGATTGAAATAAAGAAAATATGCAGATCCCATTAATATAAAATAAAGATTTTAATCAGAGAATTTTGATCCTGTTCCTACAATCGTCCTTACATGCTGAAACAAAACAAATACCGCCCAGAAGCGGCGGTATTTGTTTAATCCTTTTTTGTATGAAAAATAAAATGAGTTTGATGTTTTCGGCCGAGGTGATTCTTTATTCAAACAATTGTCTGTTTAACAGTATCCTTATTCTTCCTTGTATGTCTCTGAATCCTACAAGCCATATTATTTTTGTTAACTAATTGGTTTGCTCAAGCCGGCCTTGAACATTTCGCTTTAGCAACTCATAATCAGGATGCAATGAAATAGAAAGAAAACCATTAGCATACAATATGACTGGAGGAACATCAAAATGGCACAACAAATTGATACAAATTCTTTGAAAAAGGCGGAAGCAGTCACATCTATCGCTAAAGACCTTATTACACAAGCCATTGAGCAATCTGCTTCAAATCAAATTCTTTGTGAAGAAGCTCTAAAACAAGCTTCTAACGAAATCAAACAAGCTCAAACTATGATCAGTCAAGTACAATCGGCGTTTCAAACAGACAAAGCTCAACAATCAAAGTAACTTGTACCTGTAAACTGAAATCTAAAGAATATCTTAAGTCGTGGGTTTCCTCAGACTACACCGAGACGATGATAGAGTTGAGATTATTCTCAACTCTTTTTCGCTGCTGCTACTGCAGTTTCGAAGCAAGATCCTTTACTCCTACCTATGAATTAAAACCCTTTAAATTGCGGCAGTACACACGTCAAAGAGGGAATCAACTAATCTGCCCATTGATTTTGTCCATAAAAAAAGGAACACCGTAAATTATGCTACAGTGCTCCATGGAGTTAGAGGATTAACCTTGTCTTTGCTTGTGTTTGGTATTCTCGCAGATGACCATGACGGTCCTATTTCTTTTAATGGTTTTACATTTTTCACAAATAGGTTTTACAGATGGTCTAACTTTCATTAGAAACCCCTCCTTGCCAGATTACTTTAATCAGCAATCTGCCCTTTATCAGTATAGAAATGAGTATATAAGATGAATATATGTATATAGTATATTATTTCATGATGATATATCAATTGATAATCACTGGAAATGAAGGAATGACATCAGAAATGCCACTTTTCAAAAGGACGAGCAACACATAAAGGAGAACCCCCCCTTTGCATTACTCATCCTCCAATATCCAGTCGCAAAGATTGTTCCAAATTCCGACAAGCTAGTGGAGTCCTATAATGGCCCAAATCACTGACTGAACTCGAGCTTTTTTAACGGCTCAAACTGCCCGCCAACCGCAATCGTTGACGATATGGACCGACCGGTATAAAAATCAGCCCTGTTTCATCCCGGGAATCCGTCCGATAAAGCGTATCGCTGTCATTAGCGTCAAACCCGAGAAGCGGACGCCCGCCCATCCCGAGGGCGGATGACGCCAGCAATAATCGGTGCACGAGCATCCCGGCTTCCATTTGCAGAATGCGGTATCCCCGCTTGCCGAGCTGCGATTGAAAGAAACTCCTCTCCCCTGCCACATGAAAGCCGAGTGGTACTTGAAACAAATTGATATTGGGAAGAGACATTCCCTCCTGCATCCGTTGCCTGTGATCTCCAAGACAAACCGGCTGCAGCGCATGCGCGGCGCTATTGTACCGATAAGCGCCGTCCGGAACGTCTTCGACCCCGTAGAAGCAGCCATAGAGGCATACACGGGGTTCCGGCTCCTCCTGTAGTCCATCCAGGTCGTTGCGATACGAGAAGGAAGCCGTCGCTTCCGAAAGCAGAGCTGCAAGTTGGGAGAGACCAATCGGCTTCAAGACAAATTCCGTCTCGGGTGAGAACCGGTTGCGGCAAACCGTCGCCAAATCATACGACAAGCGATCTACAGGCGGCAGAGGCAGTGCGAGCGCTTGATCCGAGATTGCTCGTTCATCCTTCAGGATCTGTCGAAACAATCGTGTCGAATCCAGTCGGGACGCTTCGCTCATCCGAAGGAGCATCGGATAATCTACGATCTTCTGCGACCTGACATAGTGATCATGTCTGACTGGCGACAACTCCCGGCATAGCTCGGAGGCGAAAACCGTTTCCTCATCCTCGTTCCCGTTGGCCATCCACCTGAACGCCGGTTCCGTAGATAGGGGGATAACCGCATACACGCTCTCCTCTTGTTCCGATAGTCCGAGCAGATGATTAACGGCTTGATCGAGAAATTGAAAATGCACGCCAGACGAAAATCCGAATCGTTTCGCGACTTCGAGCAGCTGTCCGATCAGAACGCCAGCGTCCAGTCCCTGCAGCCGGTAGGCAAAATTATTGTATTTATAAAAATTCTTCCAGTATACCGTAGATACGAAGGCAGCACCGAAGCAACTGTTCGCGTCGCAGCGATTCCCGAGTGACCTCGCCAAGTATTCGTCATAATTCCCTTCGCGTAGCAACGCTAACCGATGATGCGCCGCATCGTAATGGTATACGCCGGCAGGCAATTCACCAAGCTTCAAATAGAAATACAGTTCGCTCGGATATAGCCCGCCTCCGGAAGGAACGAAGCGCCGGCACATCTGCAAGACGCCTCCCAATTCTTCCGATGTATCCCGCTCCGTAACGGATTGGGTCAATTGCGCTAGCCCAAAAACATAGTAGAGGAAATGTCCGATATCGCGAAGGCTTGGTACACCGGTCGTATCCCTGCCTTCGAGCGTTGCCGGCACTTCTCTGGATAGCGGAAACATCGGCAAGCCGCGATAAAGCTTGTAAGGAAGCGGCGCGTCATCCCAATCTGTCTCCCAATCCAAAGGCTTGACTTTATCCGGGTCATATTGCAAACGGTGAAGAAAAACTTCCAGATTCATCTGACTCATCGCTTTCCTCCCTGGCTTCAATCACTCGGTCCATAAGCCGTATTTATGGGAACGGGTGCGGATATGGATTAAGCTGCTCGGGCGACAAAGGCTCCAGCGAATAAGACAGCTCCGCAGGGACCCTGAGCACTCTATCCAGTCCCGTCAAACGGATGAGATGCTGCCCGAACGTCATCGGCAGCATGCCAGGAATGAGCACTTTCACACAATGTAGTCCGTTACGACGCGTCTCCGGAGTCGTCTGGTCGACCACGATCACTTCAAGATTCAATTGGTGAAAAACATGCAGCATGGCCTTCAGATCATCGGTCAGATCGGCGTTCCAGCCCCTCGGTTCAAACGCTTCGGCGAACGATTGCATCGGACGATCGTCATTCAGCAGAAAATCGAGCCGTTCCTCCGCCTGTTTCAAACCGTACAACATGGAGTGATCCTCCATCTGAACGACCTGGTACGGATCGTGAAGCATCCGTTCATACTGCTGACGGTTTTCCTCGAATTTCTCGCTGACCGTGAGCAGCATGCCCGCCACCTCGTGGATCGCGCTCTTCGCCGCGCGGATCGGATCCGGATGGGCGCCCGCAGCGCAAATGAGGTTCACGCCCCGCTCTTTCTTGTTTTTCGCGAGCGCCCACACGCTCGGTATACCGTGCTCCATTGTCGATTTATACAAATGCACCTCATAGCCCGCCACGGTCTCCAAACGATCCGTCATCCATCGCAATTCCCGGTCCTGGACCGAACGGTGGTCCAGGCGCGGCAGGGGCAGCCGCGCATACCAGGTCATGAGGAAGGAGTCGCGCTCCACCACTTCCAGCATCCCATAGAAGATCGCTTCCTCCAGACTGCCGCCCAGCGCGCAGCCATTGGACGTTTCGTATACGAATCCGTGACCGCAGCCCGAACTGTAATAAGCCAGCAGTTCTGGTACGAGAATCGGACGCTGCTGCAGGAATGAATAGCCCCATACCCAATCGATCGGCCGCTCGGGATCGAATGGCTTGAACGGGAAGTCGGAGCGTTCATACTGTTCCTTCGCATGGACGCCTACGCGGAGAGGATCGAGTGCCTGGTCCTGCACATTGCGGTAACTATCATGAACGACGGATCGTTTGCCGCGGGGCGACAGACCGCAATAACGCTCCAATCCCTCCAGGATGGCTGTCATTTCGCTATCCGCATAGCAGTGTGTCCGACCTGCGCAAGCCTCATCACCGCCAAACAAGGGCAAATTGATACTCGCATCGGCGAATGGGGACACAAGGTCAACCATTTTCCCGTTCAGAAAACCGGTCCTAGCATCCAGGTATTCTTTGGCCAAAACATTCTTCAGCTCATCCATTGAACGGCTGCGATACGTTTCGTCGCTGATTTTCAGGCTTGGCTGCAGCGCAACGCGGGCCGTCTCCGCATCGTCTTCAGGTAACGAGCCGCAGATTGAACATAGCGGATCAGGCAGGAAGAAGTGCGACGAGCTTTTCAACGTACGCAGATCGATCAAGTACATCCGGCCTTCCATCTCCGGCTGCCCGCCATCTAGCATCTTCACGGCTTCTGCCGCAACAAGGCATGCCACCTGCAATATTCCCGAGCGTGACGCCCAAGCGTCCCTGGCGATTCCCCCATGCGATGCCAGCTTCTGCTGTAGATCCCATGATTCCCTTCGGTCGCTTCCTGCCAGCAGGAGCCGGGTATCCGCGCATTGCGAGCATCCTTGCCCCTCCGGACGAACCAGCGGACCAACAATTCCTTCTCCGAATGCAACAAAACCGCGTAGCCAGGGCGTTCCCGACTGTCGGAACCGCTCCTCCGCCGCAAGATGAATTGAAGGATCCCATGCATCGTTCAACACCAACGCCAAGTCTCCCGTTGTCGCCTCTCCAGATTCCATGCTCTTCTGCCGAATCAGCCGATAGCGGTCATCGGCAGACAATTGCTTGCTTACCAAATCCGCGAGCTGTCCTTCCCCAATGACCGTCACAATCGCGCTCAATGCGTCTCCTCCTCTCGCAGCGACACGCCAAACACACCTGCCAACTCTTCTTTCATAAACGGTTCTATCGACAAATCAACGACCGCGATCCGCTTACGGTTCAATTGCAGGATCTGCTGGACGGACTGCAGCGTCATGCCGTATTCCGACTCATCGAAGCTGGGAATCGTCAGATTCTGCGGTAAAGCATCTTCCACCTTGACCGATGAGCGCTCCAGGATTTGGGCTTGGATGTCCGCCGCATCGTTTTGGATTTTCATCAGCGCCTGTCGGAGCGCTTCTCGCAGCGCCATCGTGCGGTTGACTCCGACTCCGCCGTACCAGTACCCGTTCGTACCTACCCAGACGACCGGGAAACCCGCCGCTTCTTGCCCTAGTCCGATTACCGGGGCGTCCCGCATCGTAGTCAATGCGCGCAAGCAATAGTGGCAAATATCATCCTCAACCTTGCTAAGCTTGATTCGATAAACGGAGGGCATATTAGATTCGGAACGGCTTTTCAGCTCCTCGAACAGACATTTCCGCAGTCCGCGGAAGACCGCTTCCGCGACTGTCTCTCCCGCTCCAATCCCTACAAATTCATCTGGCTGCGAATCGAGTTGGCTTACGGAAGAATCCGGCTGCGCAGGTCTGGTAGCCTTCAGAACCCCGGCTAGTCGCGACACGTACGACTCGATGCCGGCCAAGCCCGCTTCCTTCCTGGCTTCATGGTGCGTCATTTCCGAACAGACGATCTGCGGCAGCAGCTCGGCGGGACCTTCCGACAGCGGGTCGACTGCCTGGACGCGACACTGCGAGAGAGGAAGCTGCTTCGAGTCCCCTTCCTCCCAACGGTGAAGAATACCGGTCTCTGCCGAAGTCAAGCGATTGAAATAGGAGAGGAGACGGTCTGCTCCCTGCCTCTCCGTACGCTGATCGATCGGCAGGTCGAACAGATCTGTAGGATCGGCCGGATGAAGACCCTTGACCAGTGGATGAGGAAGTAACGAATGCCATTCGCCCTCTAATGTTTCCGGATTCAGCAGAAACAGCTTTCCGTTCAATTCCGAAGCTGTCGTCCCCGTTACAGTCTTAAGCCATTCGAATACGACCACATTCGCGAGCATGGCTTCACACGTACTAGAGACGTCAATCGCCCGCTCCTCATCGCCAAGGGCGGTTCGGTGAATCCTGCGCCATGCGGATTCGAAGCAGACGTCCGAATCCGGGTGTACCAACGGCCCTACTATGCCCGCATGCCGCAAGTAGACGGCAGGCAGCAGTATCTTCTTCGCATCCTTGCAGGCAGCATGCAGCGCTCTGAGCTCTCCGGGATCGTCATCCTGAGCGACGTAGAGAATGGAGTCCGCCAGTCGTACGACTTCCGGCCAATCGAGGGAGCCGTCATGCGACGGAAAGATCTCCTCGATCTCGATCTCGGAGTCCGATAGCCGCGCGGTCGCTGTTAGCTCGGAGATCCGCTGGCGATCCGTAGTCACCGGGTTCGTGATCAACATTCGAAACCGGGGCATTCCAGATTCCAACAAAGCCGCAACTAGCGAGACAAATATCGGACCGGAACCGACCGCAATCGGATTAGCCTGCCGATAGGTTTGAAAGCGGTGAGCGCCCGAACCGCCCATACTGTCCAGAAATTCGATCTGTGAGGCATATTTCCGTTCGATCACTTCCAAGAGGCTGTGCGTATGGTCTTGACTAGTATCCCGGACAAAGCCGTTACTCAGCAGTACTTCCGCGATTTCATAAACCCGTACCCTGTACAGTTCCGGCAGCCCGTCCGTCAGATCGGCCATGGAATAATTTCCACTCCACATGGGCATCAATTTTTCGATCCATTGATCGATCATGTCGCCTTCCATTCGGAACGAACCCGTATTATTGCGAAAATAGACGCCTCCATTCGAATCGGGGAGAAAGAACGTATCCCCTTTCACTTTCAAACGCATAGAAGGATTCAAGTTTTTATTCCTCCTTAAGGTTTTGCCTCCGGCAAAACCACTTCGTAAGCATAAACTTAGGTTTTGCCGGAGGCAAAACCATATTGTACGCAGGGCTTCGTTTTCCCCTCTTTTTTATGTTATGTAGAGCGGATTGTCCGTCATGTCTGATATTAAAAAAGGAACTGCCCTGCAGAACGTGACATCTGCAGGGACATTCCTTTTACTGATCACCAAGCGGCCTTTTCGGTACTTAGCGGCAGCGAGCGCAACTTCCACAACGTACGCAGTTGCTACAGCGGAAGCAGCTGCTGCAGCGGGAACAGTTGCTGCATGAACAAAAACCGCCGCCGCAAAAACCGCCGCCGCCGCAAAAGCCGACGCAAAAAAAGCAAATGCCAACACATAACCGAGAATCCCCCGGACCGGTCTGACCCGACGTATTCGCCATCCCCGTCGAATTGAACTGGCCGACTTTCAAGTTTTGCAGATCCTTCTGGAAATCACCCATTCTATACCCTCCATATCATTCATTTCGCTGTCTCTGCATGGGGCAATCGATATACGAGAATGTTTAGATCTGGAATCGACCGGCATGCTGCCCATCCCCATTATCGACTAGATATTTTATGTAATTGGATTCGCTAGCGTTCCAATGACAATCGACTATAAATAGAGGTGTGTCGTGGGGAATATTCGTGAAAGCTGCGATCAAGAGTATAAACGTAAAACGGTTGAATATATGGAATCAACGGTCTACTCTCTGCTAAATCCTAACTTCTCATATATTACAAGATGATTTAATTTATCATGTAGTTTGAAGATTAATTCGACTGGACTTCCTTCGTGAAGTACCATTTCCGCAACTGCTTTTCTAGTGACCAGAAAAAATACAGCAATATATAAAGCCAAAGCCACTCCTGCAACAATGGAGTGGCTTTGGCTTTGTATCCCAATCAATATTGTTTTCAAATCAACCCATAATGAGTAAAATCACCATATAACACGGGTTGGCAGTACCCCTTTTAAATCTTTTTATTCTAAACAAAGAAGACGCCATCCAAAATACATCGGATAGCGTCTTGATAATTCGAATAGTTCTATTAAGGATTCGTTGACCACAGTCCAGCATGTTTTAATACAACACGTGGATGAAGTTTTAGCTGTGCAACCATTAATTCTGCTAAATCTTCTGCTTGCATCACTTTTTCTGGATTGCCGTCTGTTAAGTTTAGCTCAACAGCCATATCTGTTGCAACCGTACTTGGCGTTAACGTTGTAACGCGAATATTTTTCTTACGCACTTCAAGCATTAAAGACTCACTGAGCCCAATAACAGCAGCTTTTGAAGCCGAGTATGCACTAGTAATTGGAGCACCTTTTTGACCAGCTGTTGATGAGATATTAATGATGTCGCCTGTGTTTCGTTCTATCATTTCCGGTAATACCGCACGTGTTGTGTAGTACACACCTTTAACGTTGACATCGATTATATTGGTCCATTCTTCAGGGGTTAAGTCCATGAAGCTACCGAATTTTGAAATGCCGGCATTGTTTACTAAAATATCGATTGCACCAAGCTCGCCACGAATTGATTCAACCGCTGTGGTGATCGAGTCTAAATCCGCTACATTCGCTGCAGCGATTGCTACTTTCACATCATACTGTTTAAGTTCTTCTGCTACTTGTTGTAAATTTTCAAGCGTACGTCCAACAAGACCTACGTGAATACCTTCTTGCGCAAAAGCTACTGCTGTTGCACGTCCAATTCCACGCCCTGCTCCTGTAATTAACGCCACTTTTCCTGCGATGGTCTGCATGTTTTTCGCTCCTTTGGATGAGATAGTTTTATTATAGACTTCTTTAAGAGTAACTTCATCCTAATTACGGTTTTCCACATGGTGAAGATTTATGGATAACCTAAACTTGTTTTTAGTCTACCTTTACGAAAAGTTTCTTATGTCACCGAAAGTTGAGTTATTAACTTATTCTAACAAGGGCATAAGAAACAACGCACAACTCCTCACAGATTCATTCCATGAGGAGTTGTCTACATTTATGAGAAAACCTCTACCCTCGGCCTTTCGAAGATGAGTGACCTACAAGTTTTGCTTGCAAAACTCGCTTCGAAAGCAGGGTAGGTTTTATCGCCAATCAGAAAGTTGTTTTTGCATGCCAAAAACTTATACTTTCTGATGTGGTAAGAATATCTTCTGTCCGCTCTTCGCACTCTCTATGGCACCCAGCACCATCGCCATACTATGTATGTTGTCTCGGCAATCCGTCTCGGCACGGCGCCCGTGTTCCAGAGCCAGGAACATCTCATCCAAGCAGCCTGCATGCCCCGTGTTTCCGTCCCACAGGAACGGTGCTTCCACGCGGACCATCTCCCGCATGAACTGGCCTTCCTGATTACCGGGAGACACCACCTCGGCATACGGTGTTCCCGCTCCGTCCCAGATGGCAGTTCCCTTCTCACCCGTAATCCGCCAATCAGCTTCCCAGGATGTTGCCGCGCCTTCCGCACACCATGAACCTCGGTAACAGAACACCGAGCCGTCCGACATTTCATAGATACAGATGGCGGAGGCATTGCCTTGATACCAAGAACCTGGCGGATTGAATTCGTGACAGTACACCGAAACCGGGTCTGCACCGAGTATAAATCGTGCTTGATCGAAGGTATGGATCGCCATGTCTAGGATCAAGGGGCTCTCCATTACATCGCGGAATCCACCGAAATGAGGGCCTAAGAAGAAATCTGCATTGATCATCCCGGGCTTCCCGATTGTCCCTTGTCGGATCAATTCGCGCAGCGCGCGAATATTCGGATCGTACCGTCGATTCTGCATCACCGCTAACGTCCGCCCAGTCACTTCTGCCACCTGGATGATCTCTCGCGCTTGTTCCATCGAAGCCGCCATCGGCTTCTCGCCAAAAACATAACATCCCTGCTTCATTGCTGTCGTACTGATATGAAAATGACTGTCTGGTATCGTTACATCCAACACGAGATTGGCTTTCGATGCTGTAATCGCATGCTCCAAATCCGTATATAATCCGCACGATAATTGGTACGTGTCCTTGATCTTCTGAGCATTCTCTGCATAGAGGTCTACCAGCGCAACAATCTCAGCATCTGGCCGCTTCATTACTTCCTTCACCCAAGCGTGAGACATTCCACCGCAACCTGCGACAACGACTCGATAGGACTGTGTCTGCATCCCAACCCCCCGCTTCTATACCGGGTTCGGCACAAAAGAACCGCCGCGGCACTGTTTCAAATAATGTAATGCGTGAACTTGTCCCGTCATTTCCAGCTCATCCCGGTAGACCGGATCATGCCAACCCTCAATATCGATCGTTCCTTGATACCCCGCTTGGCGCAAGATGGTTATTACATCTGTCCAGTTCGTATCACCGAATCCAGGTGTCCGATGCCATACGAATTCTTTGGGACCGTGAATGCCATGTTCTTTCACGATGTCCCAAGCAATGGTCGCATCCTTGCCGTGGACATGGAATATTTTATCTGCCCACTTCCGCAGCTGTGGAATCGGATCAATCAAACTTACCATCTGGTGGCAAGGCTCCCACTCCAGACCGATATTATCAGCCGGAACCGCATTGAACATCATTTCCCAAGCTTGCGGGTTATGTGCGATGTTCCAGTCGCCTTTCCACCAGTTGCCACCCATATCGCAATTCTCAAAGGCAATCCGTACGCCGCGATCGTCGGCACGTTGTGCTAGTTCGCTGAACACTACCTGAAAGCGGGGAATGGAAGCATCAATCGGTTGATCTGTTAGCCTGCCTGTAAAACCGCTTACGACTTCGGCACCGAACAAATGCGCGTGATCAATGACCCGCTCCCAGCTCGCTAACGTATCGGCATTGTCTCCTTCGGCTGTCAGCGGATTTCCGAATACACACAGACTTGAAATTACAACACCATGTTCATCCACGATCTCACGTACTCTTTTCGCCGTCTCTACCAGATCAATGTCCCCCGTGGACTGCCAGAATGTAAGACTAAGGACTCAAACCCATAGGGTAAAATTTGCGGAATCACACGAACAGCGTCATGCCCGCCGACCAAGGTACCTATACGCAAAAAATGATTACTTCCCTTCATTGTCTACCACTCCTAAATTGAGTATAGTGAATTGCATAAACCCATTTTAACGCCGCGAATTTGATAATTCTCTATACAATCTTGTGCTTTTTCGGTTCTATTTTGCGATAAGGAGCTTGAACGATGACCTATCCTCAAGAATTGCGCGAACACACTTATTTTAGCGATCCCTCTTATCCGATTAACATCTTCAGGATCCGACAGGAGCCTTCCCATGTAGGTGCCCCTTCACTATATATGCACTGGCATGAACATTTCGAAATTTTACTGATGATCGAGAGTCGAGCTATGTTTCATATCGACAGCAAACCCTTTGAAGCAGAACCTGGAGACATCGTTATCGTCCCCTCAGGCGCACTTCATGTCGGATACAGTGCATGCGCAGGTCCATTAGAATACTATGCCATAGTCTTTAATGCCTCCCTGCTCAAATCCAACAAGGCAACAGATTCGATGCATGCCGTCTATATCGCGCCTTATCTGGATGGAAGTCTCTTGTTCCCCATTATGCTTCGCTACACGAATACGTCGAATGGGGTGTTCAAGTCCGTGTTGGAGCAGGTGATTCAAGAATTCGAAGGGAAGCAGCGCGGGCATGAGCTGATAGTCAAAAGTCACATGTATTTCCTTTTCACCGTCATTCGAGAAATGTCGATCGGTTCAAAAAGCTTCTGCTATATATCGACTCCCATTATCAAGAGCCAATTACGGTGGAGCAAGCCGCCTCGATTGTGAACCTGAATCCTTATCACTTCTGCAAAACGTTCAAGAAAACGACTGGATCGACGCTGATCGAATACATCAACTTTGTTCGCATGAATGCAGCCGAGCGACTGCTGCAAGATAGCGATCTTACCGTCACTGAAATTGCCGAGCGCATCGGATGCGGAAATCCGAACTATTTTACCAAGCTGTTCAAACAATATAAGGGCATCGCTCCCTCGCAATGGAGGAAGAACGCCCTTCGATCTTAGTGTTGATGATGCCGCTGCTGAATTTCATGCATTCCCATAATGACGGCCACGAACTCGTAATCGTGCAAGGGAACATAATGTTATTTGGGCCATATACTAGTGATTATTTGGAGAGGAGTATCCCCCAATGTATTATTATCCTTATCCTGGCTACTATCAAAGGCCAACGCCTTCAACTGATCCTGCTAATGTAGATCAATTCAAATACTCTGCGCAGCAATTTCTTGTACCTGCGGCGGAAATGACCCATCTCTTGCATACGATTGCTTATAATCCTGGATACGCACAACAAATGAAGGAAGCAGCCTCAAAAAACAATGAGGAGACGATTCACGATTTAATTAAAGCCGCAGGTGTTAAAACACCTCATTCTGTTTATTTTACTCCTGACGGAATATTCATTACGATTAAGCCACAGGAAAACAGTGCATGTTTCGCTATACGTTTATCTCTTTGTTGGTGACGCTCTATGATAAAAAAAACTCCTCACAGCTATAATCCATGAGGAGTTGTCTACACATATATAAGAACGCCTTCTATCCGCTCTTTAATCTTAATGATGATGCCGCTGCTGAATTTCATGCATTCCCATAATGACGGCCACGAGCTCGTAATCGTCAAGTCGGGATGACTGGTTATCCAAGCAATACGCTCCTGATTCGAACCAACTGCTGGTCTGCTCGAATTTCGCTACGAGCCGCTCTTGCATATCGTATATTTCATATTCCTTGGAAAAGGCCTCTGAGGTGATATCATACTCGCCCCGTCCATCCGTTTCATACGTAAACTTCTTGGAGAATAACGTCATTCGCTCACGCAGCAGGCCCAGTGACTCACCATGCGGACCTGTTACTTCCCATTTATTAGACAACATCGGAAACCGACCCGAGCAGCGAATCGCCCCCGTCTGGTCATACACATCCACAGTTGACGTGAATGCACTCCGCAAATCCATTGTACCTAACAATTTCTGTGATTCGCTGAAAATCTCCGTTTCCCCACTGCTAAAGAACCGATCTCGAAACATGAGCTTCATTTTTCATACCTCCTATAACCAATACGAACCATACGAATGAAAAGGTGCAAAATAATTCCATATATTCATTTTAGTTGCTCAACTTCGCAGCAGAAATTACCAAATAAACCCTCGATGTACAAGAGCATATCTGCCGTCCAAGGAAGCGATAGCGACCGGCCGCGACGCGGTTAGGCAGTGCAGGGTTGTCGGTCCGGACCGAGGGCCGAATGGCCCGAAGCGTGTGCATCGTGTTATGTGATGTCCTATGCTATCAGTGATCTGCCCACACATCCTTACTTCTTAACAATAGGAAAATATATATCTGTTATTGATTCTTCTGCTTCTGGCCCTTTAAATCTTTCATCATATATTTCAATGTTGTATTGATTTGCTAATCTGTATTCATTGTTTTTAAGCCATGTTGTATATAGGTAATTGTGAACTTGACCCGCATTTTCTGCAGGTCCTTTAAAGGTAAATACAATATACTCATGCTTTGGTACTTCTCTATAGACCATATCTTTTGGCAATTCTGTAGTTGCAGAAACCTCAACTCCTATAAAGTATTCAAATTTATCGGTTTCAGGATTATAATTCTCCGGATCAGTTGATAATCCAAATACTTCTCTTGTATTAATGATATTCTTTATTTCAGATTTTCTAGCCATAAACTGTTCAGCAAGATTAATTGTCACTCTTTTTTGTACGTCTTCTAGCGTAACGTCACATGCCATACCTACCAGTAACATTCCATGTCTTTGATTCATTTTAGCTTCCATGAATACTCCTCCATTGAATTAGTTTGAGTTTTATATTTCACTTGCATTGGATTTCATATAACGTTGTTGTGTGCATGAACCTAGGGGCGATTGCCCCGAAGCATGCACATGGTGTTATCCGATACCAGTGCATTCCTGAGTTTACATTCACACTGTGTTGAAGTTAATATGATCTTTAATTGATTCCTTAAAATAATCTATTGGTTTCTTGTAATCTATTGGTTTATGTATTATTCTATTCAACCACTTCAATCGTTTAATATTGTCACTAAAATCATCATCAATAAAAAACGTAACTTCCTTCATTGTTCCTAATACACTTCTACTATTTGTCTTTGAAATAACTACTTCCGCACCAAACTCTAAATATGTATTGATCAAATCCTCCTTAACTCCCTCTCGGAGCAAATATTCCTGGAGAATCACCAAGAATTTCTCTTTCAAACGCTCTAACTGTCCTGTTCTTATTCCATCAATGATTACAGTTAATCTAGTTAGATCATTTACAAAAACGATGTGTTTTCGTTTGTTTAAGTTATAGATATTTACATGCCAACTTAAAAGCGGAGGCACATTCATGTCTTCAATTGAAGTTGTTTTCATATCTTTTAATAAATCTTTAGTAAGTCTTAGAATAATCAATTTTTGATTTTCCTTTCTCGCACTGGTTTCGCATAACGTCCTCAGTATTCTCGATTCCGAGAGGCTTATAGGAGAGCCAGCGACTGGGTCGAAGACTTAGCCTTTCAGGATTGTCTGCTGATCCACTTCTTTGAATCACCTCATGCAGACCAAGGACCGAAAGGTCCGCAGCCTGAATTCGCTGTTATCGGATGTCTGTGCCATCCTGATTGTTCTAACACTTATTTTATTCACTTTAATTTTAATCCTTTTAAAAATTTTTCTGTTATCTCATTGGTTATACTAATTGCTTCTATTCTACAACTGGCTGGAGCTGTTATCATTTGACCACTCTCCGAATTCCATCCAATACCGCTGTTATCCTTTGATTTATTTTGATCTGAAACTAATATTGTTACATTAGTGAAATCGTTATTGAACACTAAAGTTCCATACTGGTAAGTATGCGAACCATTTGTTGCACCATTATCTTTTCGATATGTAAAATACGGATAATTAATGACACCCGCTCCTTCATTTGTAATTAGTATATTTAATTTTCTCTGATCTAATGGAACAGGTATTTCTTCACCCGCTATGTCTATAGTACCTTCAAATTTTCTTTCCCCGAAGATGTTTTTGTACAACTTTCCTTCAATATTTACATTTACAAGTTTTTCTGACTCTAAAAGCTCAGTTCCTAATCTGTATTTTATACCTTGTGCATTAATATTAACTTTCTTGGGATAAAAATATATAAACATAACAATTGCTATGGTTGTTAAAATTATTGTAATAACTGATAAAACAAGTTTCTTCATTGTGAACTCCTTATTTGTGCAGATTTCCGATAACGTTTATGTGTTCACGACGTCCCACCGACTTAAGGGCCTAAGGCCCGAGCACTATGCGCTTAGTCGGTGCGGATGTGTCCAGCTGCATCCACTTCCCCGAAATCCCTCTGCCGAACCGAGGGGACTTGTCCCCCGATGCGTGAACATGGTGTTTTAGGAAGTCAGTGCCTTCATCGACTATTCTTTCATAATCTATTCCTATCTCTAATTATTTAAGGTTTAACATTTGATTATTATAGAAATTCATTGCAATTTCATGATTCCAGATCTGTGCTTCAACATAAGGGATCGTTCCTTTAGGAATCATTGATTCAAGGTTATTCATTATATCATTCGTCGTCATCATAGACTTTACTTCTGACAATGTAAAAACCCTCCCATGATATTTAGCGTTGTAATATTCTTCAGGTTTATCTCTTCCAATCCAAAATGAAACCATACTATCTGGTAATGTAAAACTTACATCTTTTTCACTAAATATAGATAACGGAATTCGTAGTAAATTTACATCTAATCCCGTACTCGAAGCGTAACTCTCTATCCAATCTGCTGTCCCCAAGACAGTATAAAATGGATATTTATCTTTTGGTACTCCGCCTTTTTCTTTAAATCCGTTTCGTAACCAATTCTCAGCTTCTAATCGGTTCTCCCAATATTGAACTGGTTCTTTGAATCTTTCAAAGATAGGCGTGTCATCACATAGTTCTTCCATGACTTTCATAGCTTCTGTTTTTGAAAGTGCAGACAGACTTCTAAATGGTACACCATTGTAATAGTGCGTAATGTATTCAAACATCATCGATCGATCCTCCATACTGCTTTTATTTGTTTACGCTGATTTCTTATAATGTTCTTGTATCTACGAACCCTCACTGCCTTAAAGGAAAGTAGCGACTGGCCACGACGCGGTTAGGAAGTGCAGGGTTGTCTGCTCTGATCACTTCTCCGAAAAATCCTCTGCAGACCAAGGAGCGTAAGCGACGCGTCATAGATACGGTGTTATAGGATGTCAGCGACTTATTCGATATACCATTAAATAATCTCTATTTGTATAATTGAGTATTCTTTTTATTGATTCCGGTTTGTAATACTTCAAAATACTCTTTCAATAAATCAGTAAAGTCAGTATCAGGGGATATCTCCTCGATATACTTCCAAAGGATCATCTTTTCGGTTCCAATATTTATAACCTCATATTCCATTTGGCATGATTCCCAAACAATAACCTGACCAAGACATTTTTCTGATTCATGTATTACTCCTGTCGATGGGTTAGGAACAAGACTCTCACCAATTTTATGCTTTACAAATTCAGTAGAAATAAATTCTTCCTTTAACTGTTCAATACTGCTTTCAGCCCATTGTTTGAATTTGTTTCTTACCATTGAACAGGCCTCCTGCAAGGAAAAGTTATTTATAATTAATCTTTAAGGTTTTCGCTGATTTCATCTTACGTTTGTATATCTACGAATCAGAAAGGCTTAAGGCGCGAATGCGCAGGGTGACTTCGCCATTTAGCCTTGCAGGGTTGTCTGCCTGATCCATCTTCTCCGAAAACCCTCGGGCAGACCAAGGAGCGTTAGCGACGCTGCGTAGATATGTTGTTAGATGAAGTACCTGACTTCTTCGACATACATTAAACTCAATTTCTCTTTTAAAGATTTAATTCTATTAATTTTCTAAACTCATTTGCTGAATCACTTTCAGGTACTATTCCACTTTCTTTTGATTTAACAAACGGCAACCACTGCCAGTCTTCAGATCCAACGAAACCAATTCTCGACCAGTTATCCATAAATTCAATGAAATCATTACCTATTATATATCCATGCCCTTCACCATCATCATGACTTAAATAAACAATTGGAAACTTTCCTTCTTCTCTTAAATCAAATGCAAAATAATCACCATTCCCTACTTCCAGAAAAGCTAATTTGTTATGCCACACTTCATCATACTTATCTTCTGAATTAGGAAAAACATGTTCTATCCATCCTTTCCTTCCTTCATCAATTTCTACGATTTTGTTAAGGCTCCAATTAGGTCTTCCACTGAAAATTTCTCTATACTGATTAGGAAGTTTAAGATCATCAGGAAAAAACCAACGAAAACTAAATTCGGCGGAGAAATTTAATAAGATATGTTTGAAACTCACAGGCAATAAGACACCCAACTTCTGCTCTACTAATTTTATTTGATCCTCAGTAGTTGGATCTTTAATTATTATTTCTTGAACCTCGCCACCTAACTCTTTAATCCGATTGGCTATTCGATCAATACGTTCTCTAAACAATTCAATTGAAAAGGACATTTTAATCTTTCCTTTACTAATTTTTTCTAACTTCAGGTATTTCATCTAACGTTCTTGTATCTACGAACCCGAAAGGCTTAAAGGAGCGACAGCGACTGGGCGGCTTCGCCACTTTGCCTTGCAGGGTTGTCTGCTGATTCCTCTTCCTCGAAAAATCCTCGGCAGACCAAGGAGAATAGCGACGCAGTGTAGATATGGTGTTATGCGAAGTATGACACTTCCTCGACAAAACTATCAATATCATCCAAGTACACTCTCAGATAGGATGTCTTATTGCAAAAAGAAAATTGCTCTGAATTGCGCTCATAAAAATCTTTAGATAAATTTGGTTTGAAAATACGATCACGAAATTCACGATTAAGCTTTTCGCAATCTACATTTGGATACTGTTCAATAAGTTCGTGAAGTTCTAGTTCCGTATTGTTTTTCTTCTCTTCTAATTTCGCTAATATTTCTTGCTTTGATAGTAACTTGTGATTCAATAATAATCTCGATGCTTCGATATCATTATCTCTTCTTTGTGAAATCAGAATTAATTCTTCTTTTAATTGATTTATATATTCTGTAGACCATTCATTAATTATTTGAGAAAATATCCATCCTATCCAAATATCATCGTCTGAATGTTGTTGCAAAACATCTCTTATTAAAGGAATTAGTGGACTGCCAATTGTTTTTAAAAAGTCTGCAATTACCATGGCACCTGGCCAGTTCAAATCTTGTATCCATTCAAGTAATCCTGGAAGTATAGTCTGTACCCTTGGATAACCTAAGCTAACGATTACTTCTGCAGCTCCATCCCAATGTCCTTTAGTTAAGGGCTGCACTAAAAAATGAAGGTCTTTATCATTAATCTCTTTTAGTTTTTTCTTAGCATTTGATTTTTCTTCATCCGGAGCATCCCAAGAGAGCTTTTCTATTAATTGCATTATTTCATTCAAGATAATCTCTTCTTTCTATTTGTCATATTTCGCATATCTACAAACCCGAAAGGCTTAATGGAGTGCAGCTTAGCCTTGCAGAGTTGTGAGCTGAATCCGCTTTACTGCTTACCTCTTCTTGCGAACCAAGGGTGTAGCAAGTCCCCGCCTTCATGAGCATCAATCAAAATCATCTACACTTTAAAATGGTATTGTATGAGTTGGTCGATCTTACCCAGGTATTCTTCACTACCTATTCTACTAACTTCTTCAAAACCGATCTTAGTAAGCATTCTTCTGGATCTGATATTCGATTCATGTGTTTCCGCATAAAAAGTATTAATTCCTAATTTAGTTGAACCATACTCAATCATACCTAGAACTGAACTAAATCCTATTCCCTTCCCCCACATTGTACTTTCACCAATCGCAATGCCTAATTCAGCAGAATTGTTTTTGATGTCAGCTAAGTCAGCGTAGCCAATTATTTGCTTATTAAGTTCTATTCCCATTCGAATAGAATTGTCTCCTGTTCTATTTACGCAATTAGTCCACCAATTATATATTTCTTCTGGAGGTTTACCTTTCTGCCATCCGTTTGCTGAACAAAAAACTTCATCCCTGCTCCAATTTAAGACTGAATTATAATCATCTATTGTTATATTTCTTAGAATTATTGATACTGAAATGACTTTTCATCCTTTCTAATATCTTTAGTATTCTAGATTTGCAGGGATTTCCTATAACGTTGTTGTGTTCACGACGTCCCACCGACTTAAGGCGACAAAGTCGCCGGGCGCGATGCGCTTAGTCTGTGCGGATGTGTCCGGCTGATTCTACTTCTCTGCAACCGCCAATTGCATCCCTGAACCCACATCTAACCCCTGCCGGACCGAGGGCCGAATGGCCCGATGCGTGAACATGGTGTTATACGAAGCCATATAGCCCAGCTTACATTTCTCTTAATCATTTTTATCATCAGTTTCATAAATATTAGTGCTACAACAAATTGATTTATTATATTTAACTTCAACAAGAATTTCATCGTCATTTGATCCTCTTATAAATCTTTGTTTTAATTTCCCTTCATAATTTGAATAAATATAAGAAACCTCAACATCCTTATATCCTTTAACATAGCTGTATTTATATCCATCTTTGGTTTCATATGAATGTATCTTTACTTCTGGATCATTTTTAGCTGTTTGTAGCCATGAGTCAATCTCTTTTTGATGTATAGAATCGACTGTATTTAATTTATACGAGAATATGAATGGCTTCTCATTTTGATTGTCTTTGTTGTTAAAGCAACCTGTTGTAAGCAATTGTAAGGACAAGATTACAATTAAAAATCTCAACTTACTTCACCTCAATTAAAAAAATGTGTTGTGTATGTCTTTAATAATTTCACTTCGGGGTTTCATATAACGTCGAATTCACGACCTTGTAAATAATCCCATATCTAGAGTATTCGCGAAATTATTGAGCTATCCTGCCCACTAGCTTAATAAAACAAGGAGCAGCTGCCGCGGCATTCTACTCCTTGTTTCGTTTTACTAACGTGCCCCTTTACCTTTATACAACAAACCCAGTACCGGTGCGGTACTGGGTTGTTTTTCACAGAAATTATATTTGTTTTGAAGGGTTCTCTTTGCGGCCCTTCGTAGATTATTTTATGATAGTGGGAAGTTCGAATGTCCAGAGCTGCGTACCATTCTCCGCCGAAGTGCTTCCTACTCCAAAATCATTATCATTGATTATGACGAGTGTCCGTCCATGCAGCAACGTAATCCCCTCGATTTTCTCATAAGGGTATTTGAAACTCACCGCATCCAATACGGATCGTTTCGACGGCGTAGAAATCCCTTGTTGTGCTAAATCGGACGCATTCATTTGTTCAAGGGTTTTCCCAGATGTATCTGCCGTATCATAGCTTCCCAAAATATTAGTTGCAGCGGAAAGATCTGTCGCATAAATTTGTTTCAATTGTGCTTTCGTTCCGACATTTTTATCCCGCTCATCGATGAGCAGGGTATGTTCATTGACGGCGAACAAATCAGAAATAACAATATCGGATTGCTTCAAATCCTTGAAATTAGCGGCATCCTCCGTCACATAAGCATATTCAGCGATAGGTTTTAACGTCTTCATATCGATTTTCAAGATACGTAAATTTCTAGAGTTATCGACGGTTTTATCGGGATTACGAAGCGGGCTTTGCATGGCTGCGAACATCCATTTTCCATCCGGCGTGATGCTAATTGCTTCAATGCCACGATTTTGGCGACGACTCAAGTAAGACGCTGGAAGTACTTCTTTAAGCGGAACCGCTGGAGATTGCAACATCGCGCTCATGCCCTGCGGAACAAGACGTTGTAGGATGGTCCCGTCCTTCTTCACTTGTACAATACTTGGACCGTATTCTTCAGATAACCAGAACGTTCCATCTTTTGAATTGTAGGCTAGTCCCTCAAGATCCAAGCCATAGGGGTCATAGGACAGAATTTTCGTCGCTGCTGTATCATAAGGGATTTCATCATGTTTAATAACATTCGGTAGACCCGTGATTTTAGAGGTTCCTGTGACTGGATCTTTGCCTTTGACTTGTAGAGGGATCGACGAGAGAATGGAGATTTTACCTTTTTCTATTTTGATTTTATAGATGGATGGCGTGAAATTCGGTAACGGGAAGGTACGTCTAGTTTCACCATCGATTTCAACCTCACCGTTCGGTCCACGGTCACTGCTTGTGTAGAATACATTGTCAGGGTCGCCTGGTAAATGAACTAGCGATGATCCAAATCCCATTTTAATGCCTTTCGACAAATCCGGGGATTGAAGTATGTACTTCCCAGTTAGTTTGGGTTGGGACGTAACGTTGGTTTGATCAGCATGTGCCTGCGGAATGGCTGTCATCATGATCCCTGTTCCGATCGTTGCTACAGCAAGCATGGATAAAAGAATGTTCTTTGCGTTCATGTAAGTTATTGCTCCCTTCGACATGTTATACCTTATTATGACAACAGCTTGTTCGCGAGGCATTAACCAAGTGTAAGAGGAATGTAAAAATTTTCTTGTCTCGGGCCTTGGATAAGAACTTATATCCATAAATGAGAAAAACTTCTATCGATGTATTCTCGAAGATGAGCGACCGCGTTCAGCGGTTGTTTTTATCGCCAATCAAAAAGAAGTCTTCGCTACATTTGCGAAAACTTATACTTTCTGATGTGGTCAAAAAGCCCGCTTATGCGGGCCTTAAATAATAGATTTACAGCCCGTACAATTCGTAGCCGAGGTTACTTCGTGTTAAGCCGTACTTCTTTATTGCGCAATATACGAAATATCTCAAATAAAATCACATTTAGACTAAGCCATGCCCCAGCAAATATATACCCGGCTGCTACATCGCTTGGATATTGTACATTGAAGAATATTCGGCTAATTCCTACCAGTAAACAAAGGATGAATACGAATAACGTAGCAGTTATCCGAATTTTCACATTACCATAATGGCGGACCAATAAAAAAGCTGCAAATCCACAAACGGTAAGCGAATTTAATGTTTGTTCGCTTGGAAATGTATAGGGAAACTGAAGCCCTACTGGTTCAGGACCTGTTCGATGAAACAACATTCGCAGACCCTCCGCGAGTATTTCTCCTCCAATAATAACAAAGGCAAAGAAAGAAAATTCAAGAAATCGGTCTTTTCCCTTAAAAAATATCCACACACTTGTGAGGATGATTACTGGTGCATACACGTAATAAGAACCCAACAAAGCGAAATTGTTCATCGAAGCCGTCCAACTTGAATCGAATATCTGATGAATGACGTAAGAGGTGACCTCATCAAATTGTGTAAACTCTTTCTCAAAGAAATCTTGGATTATCCCAATCATTAAAGAAATAAACAAGACAAATACAGCAAAGACAGAAAGCACAAAAAATCTAACCTTGCCCATGGATTGGAATCGCTGTACCCATTTATTCAGGCTGCTAATGAGCTGATCTTGGATTTGCTGCTTATTTTTCCGGTATATATAAACCAATATAAAAATAACTGCCGCAATGATTCCGCCTATAATCAGATATCGATTTATGGTGTGATGATACTGCTCCCATTTCGGGCCTAATACTTTACCTAGTGATATAAAAACACTGACCCAGAAAAAAGCCCCAATATAAGAAAAAATGGCATATATCCGAAACGGAATACGAGTGACACCTGAAAAGTACCCCGTTATATGGCGTACCCCGGGGATAAAATAAGCGATGATCAATACCTTATTTCCGTATTTTTGAAACCAATGTGACACCTTGTCAAGCTTGTCAGGTCCCAGATGAATGCGGGTTCCATACTTTTCAAAGAAAGGAGTTCCTAACCGAAAGCCGATCCAATAAGAAATCGTCATTCCAACAGAAGCTCCGACCCCAGCTGTTATTATTGAGAGAATCCAATTGAGTTTTCCTTGAAATACAAGGAGTCCGGCATAGCTCATTAATACCTCTCCTGGAAGTGGTAATGCAAGCATCTCAAGTAATAAAGATATAAAGAGAACCCAATTTCCATAATGTTCTAGCCAGTTTGTTAAAAAACTCAATTTCCATTCCCCCTCCATATCTATTTTAAACATTTAAGAAAAAAAATAACCCTTGATTCGACTCAAGGGTTGCTCGCTGTGTAGCCTAGCCTAGACAATAAATTATAGTCAGGACTTACTTCCCATGTTTCATACGGAATAATAGCCGTTGCTCGCATAGCATCGAGTGTACGAGATTTTTGGTTTGGACGCGTTATGTATTGATCTATATTAGATTCGTTTAACGCAATATATCTAGCTTCTTGAATTTCTTCTGGTTGAATTATTATTTCACCACTAACATACTCTGCTGTAAAAACGACTGATAAAACATGTTTCGTTGCATTATAATACACACCTGTAATTCCAAGAGGTCGTATTACAATGCCCGTTTCCTCCAGGTATTCCCTACAAACAGCTACGTCCAATGGTTCCCCAGGTTCAACGTTTCCTCCTGGCATTTCCCATGTATCCGAACGCCAATGAGTCCTGAGTAATAAGACCTCGCCTTTTTCATTCTTAACAAAAGCTGAGACAGAAACTAAATGTTTTGGTTGTTCGTACTCCACTCGATATCACCACCCATATTTAGTTTAATGTAACCTGCTCATAAATAAGTGTTATTCAATTATCAATAGACTAAGTATAATAAATAAAATTAAAATTCTGACCATTCAATTCAAATTCTTCGCCACTTGTAACAACTCTATCATATCCATCCAGACTTACTGCGGGGCATTGTTTTAGGCTCAGATGAATAATATTAGACGATAACATAATCTAAGGCGGAGCCAAGAACTGCTCGAAGGAGGAAAGTCATTAAATGCCGCGGATGGTTTACATGATGACCAATAGGGAAGCAATGAATGAAGTCATCGCTTTTGACCGGGACACGAATGGTATGCTTACCTTTATGGGTTCCTACCCAACCTATGGAAGAGGTACTGGTACAAGGAAAGTTTCACCCGCAACAGCAAACGATGGCATCGATCCCCTTGTGTCACAAGGTTCCTTAACTTTGTCCCGTGATGCCCGTTACTTATTTGCAGTTAATACAGGCAGCAATAGTATCAGTAGCTTCATCATTACCGACAGCGGAGGACTTGTTCTCACGGATGTGAAGCCATCGGAAGGTGCTCAGCCAAACAGCGTAGATGTATTCGGTGACCTTCTTTATGTTTCAAATGTAGGTAATGCCGCCAATCAATTTAGATCCAATATCAGTGGTTTTCGCATAGAAGATAACGGACGTCTTACTCATATTCCGGGGTCCATCCATTCTCTTAGTACGATCAATGCTCAGCCGACGCAGGTTTTATTCACTCCAGATGGCAGTAAAATCGTTGTAACTGAGTTAACTACAGACCGTCTCAGTGTATTCCATGTTAATAAAAATGGTACTGTTACAGGACCAATCATTAACGATTCTAATGGTACGAGGCCGTTAGGCTCTTATTTCCTATCCTCAGGAATCCTTTTAGTTACGGAGGTAGCTTCTAGCGCGCTGTCATCATATTCTATGAGTGACAACGGGATACTGAATGTTATCAGTGGCTCTGTACCGAACGGCCAGAAGACAGCATGCTGGGTTACAACTACGAGGAATGAACGTTTTGCATATACCTCGAATACCTTAAGTGGCACAATATCCACCTACCGTATAGATAACAGCGGAAAGCTAACGGTTCTCGGGCATATCACGAGTACACCAGTTGGCGAACCTACAGGTATACCAATAGATGTTGGAGTCAGTAAAGATGGCCGCAATTTTTACACCCTAAATGGTAATCGGGGCACAATCTCAGTATTTAATATCAAGGATGATGGTAGTTTAGTTAGTTTGCAGGTAGCTGCTTCGACCCACTACCCGTATTTTGGATCGCAAGGTTTAGCTGTTCTATGATTTAAGATTAGAATATCTTGAAACTATGGACAGATGTCCAGCAAATAATATTTCATCCGTTAGTGGGAGGGACTTTTCTAAATGAATCGTGGGTTGAGCGAATATCATGGTCAATATCCCCTTATTCCTCCGATGTTAGATAAAATTTTGGAGCGATGGACTGGGGAACCAAAAAAAACAGTTTATTTGTTAATCAACAAATATGGTTTACCACATGACGCAAGCTGGACAAAAATTACATGGTTTAATAATGGTCCTTGGAAACGGACGGTTGTTCATCTTCATACAGTACCTCATAACACTCCGACCCCTCATCTTGATTATTTAGCCCAAACCATTGATTATAAAGTCCCGGTTCAATTTTTTGATGACTTAGCACAGTTTGATGGTAGTTTATATCCAGACCGTACGGCTGGTGAAGCTACGGCTAAATGCGATCAAGAAGCGGCGAATTTTATGGCTTTGAACTTGATGAACGACATCATTACTGGCAGGCGAACCGTAGAAGATGCACGTCATACTGCAGTTGAAATTGAAAAAGCTTTTCGACTCAAAGGTCAATCGTCACCTTACACCACAGGATTCCTATTCCCAAAACAATCTAATACTGCTGAACCCGATGTCGCCTATTTCTAAGAGCCGTGCACAACAAACACCACAATTGCCCTGGATTGCTTAAACTTCATAATAAGAGCGCCTCCTTGATGGTGTTGGGTTTCGAACCCGTCAACCCATCGTATCGAGGCGCTCCTTTTTTTGGCAAAGTCTATTTCTCACTTGTCATTTTATGTATCAAAGTTGCATTACGATCTACTTCCCGTCTCAGCCTCCCACTTCGCAATTTCCTCTCGAACCCGTGGTGCAACCTCTGTTCCTAGCAGCTCAATAGCTCTCATCACTTGGTCATGCGGCATCGTACTCAACGGTACATACATCATAAAGCGTGTAATGCCTACATGTTTGCGAAGGTGAATAATCTTCTGGGCAACCGTGTCCGGATCGCCAACATACAGTGCGCCTTCAAAGCTGCGCGCGGCATCGTAGCTAGAGCGGTCATAATACGCCCAGCCCCGCTCCTTGCCGAGCTTATTCATACCTGCCTGGGTAGATGGGAAAAATGTATCTGCTGCTAGTTCCGTATTCTCTGCTATAAATCCTATTGAATGCGATCCAACCTTAAGCCGCGATTCGTCATGACCAGCGTGCGCTGCCGCCTTCTTATACAGCTGTACAAGCGGTTCAAAGTGCATCGGACTCCCCCCAATGATCGCCAGCATCAATGGCAGTCCTAGCAGACCGGCACGGATTGCTGACTCCTGATTCCCCCCACTTCCAATCCATATCGGCAAAGGATCTTGAACGGGCCGTGGATACACGCCCAAATCGTCAATCGCTGGCCGATGCCCGCCCTTCCAGGTTACTTTTTCGGAATTCTGTATTTTCAGGAGTAATTCCAAATGCTCTTCGAATAGTTCATCATAGTCATGTAAGTCATAACCAAACAAAGGGAAAGATTCGATAAAGGAACCCCGGCCCGCCATAATCTCCGCACGTCCATTAGATATCCCGTCCAACGTAGAGAAATCCTGAAAAACGCGCACCGGATCAGCTGAAGAAAGCACCGTCACTGCACTGGTCAGCCGAATCCGGCTCGTCTGTGATGCCGCCGCAGATAGCACAACTGCTGGTGAAGAAGCTGCATAATCCTTTCGATGATGCTCGCCTACTCCGAACACATCAAGACCCACCTGATCGGCAAGAACAATTTCCTCGACTACTTCACGCAATCGCTGTGCGTGACTTATCACTTCACCCCTCTGAACATCCGGCTTGGTTTCTACAAACGAAGTAATCCCTATTTCCACAGCCACTCTCTCCTTTTTATTAAACATCATATGATAGAAACTTAGTTGACTTCGGCAGCCGTAGCTCGTCTGGTCATTGCCCAGAATAGCAACGCTACAGCACTGACAGAAGCCCCCAGCAAACATACTCCTTCCCAACCATAATGCGCATAGATATGGGTCGAAGCGATTGAACCGCTGGCACTTCCAATGGAATAGAACACCATATACCCAGCAGTTAGTCGGCTGCGCGCCTCCGCACGTAACGGGAGGATCATCGTTTGATTCGTGACATGTACAGCCTGTACTGCCAAGTCGAGAAGTACAATGCCAATAACCAATGCGAACAGTGATTGTTCGGTATAGCTAATGAACAACCAAGAAATCAACAATAAGATCAGCGCAATGCCTGTCGTTCTCTGTCCGTAACCTCGATCAGCCAGCTTCCCTGCTCGTGCTGCAGCTAACGCTCCAGCTACTCCTACAAGACCGAATACTCCAATCGCGCTATGCGATAGAGAGAAAGGCGGCGTGCTTAGGGGCAATACGAGCGAAGTCCATAAAATGCTGAAATCGGCAAAAATAAGCAGGGCCAGAACAGAGCGGATACGTAACATTCGTTCTTGTACAAACAGGATAAGCACGGATCCCAGCAGCTGAGGATAGGTCAGTGTTTTGACCTCGCGTTCCACTTGAGGCAATAACTTAAAAAACATAAAAACCATAACAAGCATCAACGCAGCAGAGACCAGATATACGGAACGCCAACCCGCAAGATCTGTTAATATCCCTGAAATGGACCGCGCAAGAAGTATGCCGATGACAATCCCGCTTGTTACTATACCAACGACACGCCCACGTTCGGCCGGGGCAGCCATCGTTGCCGCGAACGCCACAAGCGTCTGAGTTACAACGGCAAGGATTCCTACCAAAGCCATACCTGCAAATAGAAGTGTACTGTTGGGGGCAGTTCCAACGCTAACCAGGGCTATCATGGACAATAACATCTGACCGATAATCAAGCGGCGCTGGTTCAATAAATCCCCAAGTGGTACCAGTAGCAGCAGTCCCAATCCATAAAAGATCTGTGTGATCGTAATAACCATGCCAATCATTGAATAGTCAATGCCAAACTCACTCGACAGCTGGTCGAGTAGCGGTTGGGCGAAGTAGATATTGGCGACCGACATCCCGCAGGCAACCGCAAATAAAAGTGTCATATAGCGAGACATGGAAGCATGACGGCCTGTATTAGACGTGATCTGCTGCGGCTGTGACGAATCAGTATCGACAGCTGCTTTTTCTATAACCTCCTCCATTTGTGTACCTTCCCTCCATTCATGTTGATCTGCGAAAAACATAACTTACCGATCGGTATGTTATTAGCCAAGTAAATATATCCCATGGTTCTTACAACTGTCAACAAAAAAATGAGATCACTAGTAATGATAATTTTTTAACTTTGACCCCATTGGAATAATCCAGCCTTCATTTGACAAAATGAACGACTAATTATAAAATTATAATATACTATTCAGTACATAATATAACTTCAAATCATGTCCAGAATCATAGCGCAATGAAAAAAATCGAGTTGAATGAGAGGTATTCATCATGGCAAGAACCCGTGAATTTGACGAAGAGAAAGTATTGGATGCAGCCATGCAGCTATTTTGGGAGAAGGGGTATGAAGCGACTTCGCTTAGCGATCTAACCGCCAGAATGGGTATTCAACGTCCTAGCATATACTCTGCCTTTGGAGATAAGAAAGAACTGTTTGAAGCCGCGCTTCGTAAATACACGATGTTCCGTGCTTCCGATATACGAGCTAAACTTCAAAGCCATTCTTCTGTAAAAGAAGCATTTTCCACTTTTTTTAATGACGTGATTGCTGAGGAATATTCAGAAGATCGCAGTCGGGGCTGTTTTTGTATCAATACCTTGGTCGAACTTGCGCCTCATGACGAGAAATTTGAAATTCTGACCAGAGAACATCAAATGTATCTAACAGTCATTTTTCAAGAAACCATTGAACGAGGGGTAAAAACGGGTGAGCTCGAGGCCAACACAGACACAAAGGCTGTATCACGTGCACTAATTATATCGTTAATTGGAATTTCAGTAATGATGAAGGCTCGTCCACAGCGATCATTTATCGACAATGCAATAACAACGACACTCACTTTGCTCAAGTAAATCAGACAGAGTTCTCACGTCATGCTGATTTATTAACACCCGTCATATGAATAGCGCTTTTTTCGTAAATTAACAAGTTATTTTAATGTCTTTTTTACAAACAAAATAAAAATGAACAGACTAATAAACCCAGATACAGCACAAACAGCAAATAGCATTTGATATCCCATGAGCTGTGACACAAAACCTAGAATCATAGCCCCCAACCCAATCCCTAAATCAAAAGCAGTAAAGAATGTAGCGTTCGCTACACCTCTTTTCTCTGGTGGTGCTAATCGTAAAATTGCTACTTGAAGTGCAGGTTGTGCTGATCCGAATCCAATTCCGTACAAAATAGCTGCAATCATTAGTCCAACTGGCCCTGTTGTCATTGTTAGGACGAATAGTGCGATTATCATGATAACAAGCGCAGGGGCAATAATGGATCCTTCCCCATGTTTATCAGATATCCTCCCTGCAAGCGGTCTAATTACTGTAAGTGTGACAGCATAAACCAAGAAAAAAATACCAGCATTAGCTTGGATATTTGCTGCAAACAGGGGTAAAAATGTGGTAATGCCACCAAAAGTAATAGAAAGAAAAAATGTAACAATAGCTGCTGGCAAGACTGTTTTTTCAAAAAATGATAATGGTTGTTTGGATATATTCTGAACCGCTGGTATTTTTGTACCAAGTGCACATATGAATGCAATCATTGCTAATGCTGTGCATAGAAGAAATAGATAATGAAATGAAAATGATTTTGCTACCCAAAGACCTAGAATGGGTCCTAAAGCCATACCTAAAGTCATTGCAAGTCCATACCATCCCATTCCTTCCCCACGACGTGACTCTGGAATAACATCAGTCACAGCTGTTCCTGTTGACGTTGTAGCAACTGCCCAGCTGATTCCATGAAGGATACGTAAAATCACTAGAAATAAAACTCCTGTTACCCAATCATAAAAATACATTGTAATTGCAAAAAACAGTAGTCCGGTTAGTATAAATACCCGTCGACCATACCGATCCATTAATCCTCCAATAATAGGACGAAAAATGACTGCCGATATAGTAAACACTCCAATAATAAATCCAACTTGAGATTCACTCCCACCTAATTGCTGAATAAACATAGGTAGCGTTGGCATTAGTAAATAAAATCCACCAAATAGTAATAACGCAGTAATTGTCAGCATGATATAGTTTTTGGTCCATAAACGTTCCATTATCTTGTAATCCTTCTTCCTATCGATAGAATAAGCGAATAAAAAAGCAGTACCACCGCTTTAAAAGTGTTGGTACTGCCATATTGCGTGTCAAGTATATTGTTAATTAGAATGTACTTGCTACTTTAACAGCCTTTTCAAGCCCTGTGGCAATAATTTCTTCTGCTTGATCAGGGAATTGGTTGTGACCTTCAATGACTACTTTCTCGATATCTTTTACACCGAAGAAGCCCATCATACTTGCTACATATTTAACAGCCATTTCTACTTCAGCTGCTGGTCCTTTAGAATATACACCGCCACTTGCGTTTAATAAGGCCATTTTCTTATTTCCAATAAGACCTACTGGACCTTCTGGCGTATATTTAAATGTTTTGCCCGCGCGGTTTAAGTAATCAATGTAGGTGTGTAGTACAGCTGGGATTGTTAAATTCCATAATGGGAAACCAAACACAACTTTATCAGCTGCAAGGAATTGATCTAAATATTTATCAGCAACAGCTACAGCCTTTGCTTCCTCTTCTGTTAAATCAAGTCCTCTACTCGCCTTAAATGTACCGTTAATCGTATCTACGCCTACATAAGGCAATTCTTCCTTGTATAAATCAAGCTCTACCACGGTATCATTTGGATGTGATTCTTTATAGCACGCTAAAAATGCCTCATATAATCTTACACTAACCGCTTGATTTGCTGGGCGATTGTTTGCTTTTACGAATAAAACTGTTGTCATTCTTTTTTCCTCCTGTTACTCACTCATGTTGTTAGTTATTTGATGACAATATGGCAACACATTGACCTTACAATATTTTTTTAAAACTATACTCCATTTCTCCAGCTAGAGCTTCAGGCGTATCACCCGTTTCTCTGAAATCATGTGTATACAGTTGTTCAAACGGACCAAAATTTACTTGCTTATAAAATTCAAAACAAGGGAATCCATCATGTGCACCTTGAATCTCGACAGTACCATCTTGTTTGACATGTAGATTTAATAGATAGTCAACGGGAGGTGCATATTCATTTAATGGGTTGCTAGCACTTGCACTCATTTGAAACTTGACACTATCAGAACTCCATACAATATCTGTGCACAAAATACCTTCAGTACTAGCTTTTCCTGTTCTTTTATGAACGGAACCATCTGGCGTTGTGACTCTTTCTGTTGTTATGCCAGTATTCGCATAGGTGAAGATTTCTTTTTTATAAAAATCTAAAACGACTTCTTGTTCAACTCTAGAACGCATCGTGTTGACAGCATTAGGTGTAAATTCACGTGAGTCGCCTGAGAATTGGATTACGTTCCCCGTTAGAACATCCTTCCTAGCTTCAGTCCAAGACATTGGAATAAATACACTTGCTCTAATTTTAACGGTATCAGTCATGAGACACACCTCTTTTATTCTAATTTTATTTTATAACGTCGATTTGAAACGATATTCCATTTCTCCTGCTAACGCTTCTGGAGTGTCACCAGTTTCTCTGAAATCATGTGTATATATTATTTCAAATGGACCAAAATCTGTTTGTTTATAAAATTCATAGCATGGGAACCCATCATGAGAACCTTCAATATGCGCAACACCACTTTTGTTAATGCGTATAGTTAATAAATAGTCAGCTGCAGGTGCCGCTGAATTTAATGGATTACTGGCACTTGCCCTCATCTCAAAAGAAACTTCATCAGAGCCCCACACAACATTAGTACATACAATGTTTTCTGTACTTGTTTTTCCTTTTTTATGCTCAATAGAACCATCTGGACGTGTAACTGTTACAGTTACGATACAAGCATTTGCATATGTGAAAATTTCTTGCTTATAAAAATCAACAATCACTTCTTGCTCTAATCTTGACCGCATTGTATTTACAGCATATGGTGTAAATTCACGTGCATCACCAGCATATTCGAACTTATTTCCTGTTGAAGGATCATGAATAGGCTCCAACAAAGCATAGGGTGCAAATACACTCCCTCTAATTTTTACAATATTAGCCACGAGATACCTCCTTAATTTCGCTGAACCCTATTTCTTCATAATTGCAATATAGTCAACTTGATTGACCACATGACGTATAGTACAATGAAACTCACATAAAGTCAACCTAATTGACTTTATTTTCAGGAGGTTATATGTATGAATCATCCAGTATTTAGTGAATTCGATCTTACATCTCTGTTGTCATTATCCTTCAGTGCATTGATTGATGAACTGCATAACAGATTGAGTGAGTTAGGATTTGGAGATATTAGACCTGCACATGGTTTTATGTTTAAACATATCATTCCTAATGGAGCAACCGGCATAGAACTAGCTGAGCACTTAGGAATTACCAAGCAAGCGGTGAGTAAAATGGTGGATTATCTTGAGAAAAGTGGTTATGTCATACGTCAAACGCATCCCAATGATAAGAGAGGGAAAATTATTGTTCTGACCGAACGTGGCTGGCAAGTAATGAAAGCAAAAGAGGAGATCACAGCTGAGATAGAACAGCGCTGGATTGAAATCATTGGTGCTGAACGAATGCAAATGCTAAAAGAAGATTTATCTAAATTAGTTTATGAAGCAAATGAAGGTAAATTATCATCGAGGTCAAAACCTGTCTGGTAAATTGATCGTGATTGACATTCGCTTGATTTGATAAAGTACAAGTAGTGAATTTAAAAATTATAATATGAAATACCGCGCATAAAGTATTAATAAGATGATGCGAGTGGGAGGTTATTTCATATATGCCAGATCCCTTTGTAACACGATCCCTCGATGAAATACGATTCTGGTCACGTATTATGAAGGAACATTCATTATTTCTTAAATTAGGTTTTCGTTGTGATGATACGCAATTAATTCAGGAAGCCAACCATTTCTACGCCGTATTCGAAGGGATAGAGAATAAATCACATGCATATACCGTCGATACTGATCCTCTGACGATTCGGAGATTCAATGAAGAAGTCTATGTGGCAGCCTCTAATATTTGGGTTTTCAAGCGTAAGGTATTAGGTCTCATTTTACAATGCAAATTGCCTGGTGGAACGAACTTTCCACTACTGGTGGATCATGTTAGTAGGGAGGCCAACTACTTTAGAAATAGGCTTTCCGAATTAAATCTAGGCAATCTAGAACCGCTGCCTGATGCAATCATTGATGAGAATGTATTTTTCCTACGCATCATGGCTGATCATGCCAAATTTATCGGGCATCTATTAGATCCGTCCGAACGTCAACTCGTTGAACAAGCACGGAGCTTTAGCCATGATTTTGATACTTTATTATTCCAGGCGATAGATCTCGACTCTATGCGTCCACAATCTCAAACCTATCCCCTACTTGATCAATTCCTTGACGAGAACAGAGTATCCGTTAAATCACTCCGCGATTTTAAGAAAACAGCACGCGATCTTATCGATGCGTGCCGCATCAAAAGCATCATTCATCCCTTATTGGCAGACCACGTCTTCCGAGAAGCCGAGAGATTCCTTTTCATTATCGATGCGTTCGATGCTTCACTCAACAAACAAAAGCATTCCTGACCGCGCAGTGACCTATTTGATACCTCAAGCAAATGGATTGAACCACGATTTGGTTTTCATACACAATCGTCCATATGTAAAATTGAGAAGGCAGCTTTTAACCGGCTGCCTTTTTCATTTGCCCATTATTTCGAATATTCGGGCGGTACTTTTTGATCTAGTCCATAATACTAACGGACAGCAGTTTGCCGTCTACCTTAGATTCCTTATATGTGATTGGCAGCATTCCGTCCGGGAACGGCACCTCAAACCGATAGACACCGATCTTCGCATCGCTTTTGTCCACTAGTTCTTTTCCTTCATAGCTCCCTTGAACGCCAGCTTTTGTCAGTAGCTCAAGAGTCTTCTGCAAGCTGGCACCTTTATATCGGCCCTGCAAGTACTCTGTCCACGTCACGGCATCCCAGTCGGGAGCTTTCACGTTTACGCCGTCCTGCCGCATCGACTCCAGCAGATTGACGACCAATCGCCCGTCTCCTTCCTGCATAGCACAAACAAGCACCACGTAAGCACGGTCCATCGTCGTGATGTAATTGGTTTTGTTCTTGGCGGTCAACAATTCGAACAGATTCTCTGCACTCTGCTCCGCGGTGAACCAATAAGTATGGAAATCAAATGGATTTATCTGACTTGTACCCGGGATCAAATACCGCCCGTCATCCGAAACTCGGAATACCGATGAAATATCAAAACGCGTTGGATATTGCATGACAAAAATGTGGCTGCCGTCTCCACTAACCATCATTTGAATGGATATTGGATCACGCGGCCGCTCCCCTCCCGGCAGGATCGAAGCAGAGCCACTCATACTGGAGTAGTAGAAGCTGCCATCGTTAGCTGTCTCCCGAACAAGTCGATACAAAATCCGGCTCTTGTGCATGATCGGCTGCACGTCAATTTGAGTTGAATACCCATATGAAGTGCGAATTTCCTCATTTACCTGCCATGTAATGTCGGCTATCCCACGCAGTTCCTCTGGCTTCCGCTCGTTGGATAAGTCCGGAAGCCTTATGGCAAGAAGGTAATCATTTGTCTGCCACTCGTATGCCGTATACTTTTGATCCGATGCACGGAATACGTCAGAGAAATTCGTATTGAAAGAGATACCGTCGAGCCGCTTTTTGCTGCCGAAATCCAACGCACTTAAATGGTTTCCAGAAACTGCAAAAATACCTGCCGAGACGAGTACCGGCACGAGCAGAACAATCATAGCGTTTACTATCCTACGATCGCGAACCTCACCGAATGGCAGATCTGGAACCTGTTCGCCGTCCAGCGTTAGCTTCCCAGCTAGCAACCTCATAAGCCCGCCGATCAGTAAGGTTCCAATGCATGCGTAAGCGATCAAAGGTACCACGTATCCCCAAGGGGGTGGCAGTGACCGGAATAGGCTAACAACTATCGTGCAAAGCATGGCTAACAGCGCAAGCGGTAGCAAAGTGCCGAAATAGCGTCGAAACATGCGAGGCGCCTTTGCTAATGCATCACTGAAAGAGATATTTTGGAGGACTATCAGATATGGCGTAAGCGAGTAGAACAGTAAAGCAATCATCAATATGATCCCCAATGGGAAAAAGACTGCAGCGAGGAAAACAATCAATACGCCTATCACGCATTGAAAGATTGACCACGCGATCATATCGCCGAAATACCTGCGTCCACACGCAAATAGAGGGCCTACCTTACGGTACAGAACCCATCCTTTCAGACCGCCGAGGTACATGCCCCGGACAAAACATTGCAATCCCATGACAGCCGCAGATACAAGGAATGCCATGATTCCCCATGCCTGTGGGCCCGTCTGAAGATACGAATATGGGATTTTCAGATCCGTAAGCGACGGCATATATAATGGGATGGTTAAGGATATCCCGAATGTCTGCACAGCAGTACCCGTTGTCGCTAACGGTGTCTGAGTATAAGGAAATACGGAAAATCCAAAATAAATGCCAAGTCCGACTACAGCCGTGACAAGTACTTCAAAAGCTAACACCAAAACAATCAAACGTGTGTAGGTCATCGTTTCCTCCTTTGCATGATCAACTCTCATGTCCCCTTCAGTCATCCCTCCCAGTATTTGACGTATTTGGAGAGCAATTGTTGCGCTAACCTACCTGGTGTCGGGGAAAAAGATGAAACTCCTTCCCCCATCTTACATAGGCTCATGATTGAAACAAAAGGTTATTCAAAACGCGAACTTTAATGGTATATTATTACACGAAATGAATATTAAATTCGCGAGATTAAGGAGGAAATTATGAAAAATTTTCGATTAAGAATGCCGTACTTGCTCATTGTAAGCTTGTTGGTCATGCTTTTCGTTCCCCAGTTTGCCTATGCGGACGAGCACGTAGGCACTCGAGAAACAGCTGATTCAACAACCATTATCGGCGGCGTGAGTCCGTCAGACGGCGCAATGATTACCGAGAGCTTTACGAACATCAGCTTTGCGCTTGGGATTCCAATAGCAGATACGGGTTCGATCATTGTCATGGTGGATGACCAACAACTTATAGAGCCGAATTATATGCATGGAATGGTGTTTACGTATTGCTCTAATTTGCAGAACGGTACCCATTCCTTAAACATTCGTGTCTTAGATCATGATAAGAACATCTTGCAGGAATACAACGGAAGCTTCAACGTCCGGCTTTCGATATGGAAAGATAGTAGCTTAAAAGCAGAGAATATCGATGCGACTTCACTCCGTTTATCCTGGACGCCCGCCAAAGAGAGCTTGGGTTACAGAATATATGGAAATAGCATTCTTCTGGGTGATGTGAACGGAAATATAACCTCATTCGATGCAACGAATCTGACGCCAAAAACCACATATAACTTTAAGGTGGAGGCGAAGCGTTCTGATGGCAGTTGGACGACGGATGGCCCTGCCCTTACGGTGTCAACATTCCCTCAAGATCGTATAAACCCGTTTATTGAATCGGTGTCTCCCGCTGATGGCGATAGCTTAACGACGGCCTGGCCGAGGATCACGGCCAAAGTATACGATGAAGACTCCGGCATAAATGTAAGCTTGAGTATGGTCGGGATCGACAATAGGATGGTGCCGTTCAGTTATGACGAAGCATCTGAGACGCTGACCGCGATTGCTCCTAGATTGCCAAGCGGTACGCATTCCCTTCTGATCTTTGTCACAGATAACGACGGTAATCAAACGCGGTACAACAGCAGCTTTACCGTAAACTACGAGGCGGGAATGCCGTTCCTGGAACGAAGCAACAAAATTCTTGCCGCTCTTGACGAAGGTGATCCGGCAGATGTAGAGGATGTGCGCAGGCTAAGTTCTGAATTTGCCGAACTGGACGAGATAACCGACCAATCCTTGATTGATCCGATCTGGAACAAAATCAAACTCAAGCTGCCTGCATCTGTTGACAAGGCTGAGTTGAAAAGGAAACTGTTTCATATTATTGTGACGATTGGTTCGCTCCCATACGATCAACAGGAATCCGGGTTAAAAACCATCTTGTCTGATCCCGAATTTCTATGGACATTGAATACGATAGCTGCGGCAGGTGGAGAAACAAACCTCACGATGGAGGATATTCTTTCGTTCATTTTCGGGGATGGCATCAATCTCAGGGGGATCGAAGGCCATGTTCTATATTATCTCTCGGAACTGTCTCCCATCGAACTGTCAGGTCTTCTAGGCGACAATCAGAAAATGACGGACATCCTGATGAAAGCAATAACGAATCAGCTTAGTCAAACAAGCTATTACAAAATCAGCTCGATATTAAGAAATCTTAACGTCACCGCTCATGATGTTCAGTCGACTTTACTGAATTTCCAGCAACGGCTGAAATATGACGGACCTGCCGTTCACGCATTGACAGTTGCTTATATCCGCTTAATGGCCCAGGAATCCGTTAAAGTTAGCAACGATGGCTATCAGCACAGTTACAGCTTGAAGGTAGCCTCCGTTGACATTCCGCCGCAAGCGCTAATATGGAAGAAGGTATCCGGAAGCTCCCATCTCACTATCACATCAGATGGCGTCGTCTCCTTTCCTGAAGAGGCGTATACTGCAACCGCGGTGATTCAAGCGGCACTCATCAATCCCTCTAGTGGAGCGAATAAAGTTATTTTCCAGAAAGAAGTGACCCTAATCGCTGGCAAAGACCCAACCGTCATTTTCCAGAGCATTATGAAAACTTTCGAAGGCAAGCTGGGTGAAATACAAAGCAAGCTTAACGTCGCGACAACACACGAAGAGCAAAAGTTGCTGCTACTGGACTTGGTGAATGCAGGGAAACAGGCGATCAAGCAGATCAAATCGTTAAATATATCCGAAGAAGTCATAACGGATGCCATTGACACGATCACAAACGGGCTTGTACAAGCAGCCAGTAGTTTGCTGGTCTTCTAAGTTGCTTTGTTAGAGTTACACAAAAAGGCCAACCATCAAAGGTTGGCCTGATCTGTTAGATACTACAATCTGGAAGATTTACTCCATAATTTTTCTAGCCACGAACGCAAGATCTACAATATCGATTTTGCCATCGCCATTTACGTCTGCATGCTTGACTTGCTCCCAATCTGGGCTGGAAGATGTTTTACCGTAATGCGCTGCAACGATGCCAAGATCACCGATGCTTACTTTATTGTCATGGTTGACATCGCCTGGAATTCCCGGAGGTAGTAGCGTAATACTCACGTTGACTGTAGAAGGTTGCGCCTTCGTTTCCGCTCCTTGCGCATCGCCCAGCGTTGCGTCAGTTACAGCAATCGTTCCTGTCGTCGGCTGTGTCACAGCTTTGGCTTTGAACTTCAGTTCCAGGATATCAGCATCGCCTGTCACAGCCTTGCCGGCCCCTTCACTTGCGAGAATAAAGCGAAGTTTGCCTAGTATATTCTTCTTAGTATCCACGAGTTGAATTCCGTCTTTCACGACACGGGCCGAGACGAAATCAAATACGTTCGAATCGTAGTCCATCTTAATATCTTGTGCATATACGCTTTGTGTGACACCGCTTAGACCGAGCTGTACAGTGAATTCCTCGCCTGTTTGAACGGTGCCTGCTGCGGATAACGTCGTTATAGCATTTGGCGAGACATCGCCTTTCTGTACCGTAATTTTGCTTACCGCTGTGAAATTGCCAGCCATCGTGGTGACCGTAATGTCCGCCGACCCCGCTTTCAAGGCGGTTACCACTGTTTTACCTTCCTTGACCTCCACTTTGGCGACGGTATCGTCGCTGCTCGACCAAGTTACATTCTTATTCGATGCGTTCTCAGGAAGCACAGATGCAACCAACTCTGCTGTTTGCCCTTCCTTCAGCGAGACTTGCGGTTTATCCAACTGCACACCGGTTACGGGCACCTCAATAGGCGCCTCGATAACGCGATAGACATTCATTTCAGCTGCAGATGCATATCCGAATTGCCCTTCGGTTGCTTCCAGTTTGATAAAGGCCACTTCCTTTACCGGGAACGAAGCTGTTTTCTCCATCGTGTCATTCGCCCAGGTTCCATTGGCGACTTTTTCAAACTTGACGCCATCCGTACTTGTATAAACATTGTAGGCCGTGATCATGCCGTTCGTCGCTGCGCCTTGTCCTTGTCTAGGGAGAACCTTGATTTTATTCACGGCGTACGACCCGCCAAGATTCAATGTGACCGATTGCGGCAGCGGAGCAGACTTATCCCACTTCGTATGCCAAATCGTTTTGGAATTTCCATCGAGCACGTTGGATGCTCCGTTATTATCACCGACTAATTCCTCACTAGTTGCCGTTGCCTTCATCTGCGACTGGGGAATGGTAGCAGTCGTCACAGGCGATGTCGTATCTTGTACAGTTAAATGAATCGTGTAGGTTTGCGTTTTGGTACCGTCCTCCGCAGTCACATCGATTGTAGCCTTGCCCGGAATTCCACTCGGGTCAGTGACCGTAACTTTTGCGAATGGGTCGGACGGCGAAGCTGTGAAAGTCGGAAGCGCTGCTGACGGCAATTGCACCTCATAGGAAAGGGCGTCTGCTTGGAATCCAGCAAAAGGTTGACCGTTCATTTCAATTCCTTTCAATGCTGCGTCATGCCCAATAACAGGGACTAATCCGATAACTTCCATTTCCGTAATCCCCAAACACTTGTCAGAGACACTATTCATGTTCACTCTCACCTTCGAAGTAGAAACAGGGTCAAAAGTGATCGTATTCTTCTTGTCTGTAGGTACCGCTGGTGCATTGGTCACATGTGTCACGTCGACCCATTTCTCTCCATCCCACACCTGTACATTCATGGATGTCGGAGGAGCTGCGCCTCCATCAATGTATACATACATATTGACTTGATTAATGGTCTTTGTTTGACCGAAATCGATTTGTACCCAGTCTGACGCCCTAGACGTAGGGCTCCAGTTCGTCCACCGGTTTTTCGGTGAGCCCGTATAGGAAATAGTACCATCGTTCAAAAAGTGTTCAGGATCAGAAGGATTGGTAAACGACGCGCTTGCCTTCGGATACTCTCCTCCCGTATTCAAAGAGACATTCGCTGGTGCAGCCGACTTCACCAAAACAGACGCACCAATGGTCAGGTTTGTCCCTTCCACTTTACCTGCAACCGTAAATTCGCCTTCGGCCGCATACTTCGATGGTTCAATCGCATCCCAGGTTACTGGGGACGAGCGAAGCGATCCGTCCGTATATTCCACATCAACCTTGCTTGGAAGATTAGGTGCCATACCTACAGACGTTTTGAACATGAATGAGCCGTTAACCTTTGAAACGCCAATGATCGATACGGTGGCAGACGCTTTGATGGATGTCTCTTGTACCGTGCCGCTGACGGTAAAGCTGCCTGTATTCGCGTATTGGTCCGGATTAACCGGATTCCAGGTTACTTGAACCTCTCTTTGTTTACCATTTTGCTGGATCACAGTTACGGTCGAAGGCAGTTCCGGAGCAATACCCGGTTTGGATTCAACAGTGACCGGTTGAATACCGATGATATCCGTACTGTTCGGATCGATATCAGACACTGCAAATACTTTCGTACTATCCGGTGCCACGTTGTATCCTGTCGCGTTGACTACAATTTCACCAGCGGTCTTGGACGGCTGCACGATGAGCAACGCCTTGCCGCTAAACGCTTTGCGGCTTGATCCTTTATAACTTTCCCAGCTGATGGAATTTCCGTTATCCACACCGACGATAGTTCCGCCAGTTACGCTAAAGTTAATCAAGTTGTCCGCATTAGGAACCAGTGTGCCATTCGCATCGACAATATCAGCTTCAATAAAGACAAGGTCTTTGCCGTCTGCTTTGATGACAGTTCGATCCGGCTTCAGCACCACCTTGGCAGACTCACCTGCTGTCTTCACTTCATCCGTTGCTACAACGACGCCATTTTTCTTGGCAACGGCCTTCAAGGTACCCGGTGTAAACGGAACATTCCATTGCAGTTGCAAATCTCCCGGGGCAAATGTTTTCTCGCCAAGAGATTGATCGTTCAAGAACAGTTCAACGCTGTCCGCGTTGCTATAAGCAATGACCGGTATGGTGTCCCCCGCTTTCCAATTCCAGTGGGGCAACACATGCACCATCGGCTTGCTTGTCCAGCGGCTTTGATAGAAATAATAAATATCTTTCTGGAATCCCGCCGTATCCACGATTCCAAAGTACGAACTCTTAGCAGGCCCATCGTCGTAATACGGTGTCGGTTCGCCAAGATAGTCAAAGCCTGTCCAAATAAATTGACCTGCAACAAAGTCGCGATCAGCATCCAGCTTGTACGATTCTCTCGCGCTGAGTCCCCACCCGACCCAACTGTTATCGTAAGAAGAAGTTTGAAGGTCCGGATGTGTCAGTACATTCTGATCGATCGGCAGATGATAGACGCCGCGCGATCTGACCGCAGAGGCCGTCTCGCTTCCGTAGATTTTCCATCCAGGATGTGCCGCGTGATGCTGATCGTACAGGTATTCCGTGTAATTGTAGCCGACAATATCTAACTCGTTCGCAAATTCTACCGTTTTAGCGTCAAACATCAGCGCAATACCCATCGTAATCGGTCTTGTCGTATCGAATTCTTTAATCCATTTCTTTAGGTCTGTCACAGTTGCAACAGCGTCATCTCTTACAGTAGTATCCCAAATCTCGTTACCAAGGCTCCATGCGATAATAGAAGGATGATTCCGGTCACGACGCACCATATCCTTGAGGTCGGTTTCAGCCCACTTATCAAAGAAACGAGCATAATCGTACTCCTTCTTCGATTGTTTCCAGACGTCAAATGCTTCTTCAATGACGACGAATCCCATCCGATCGTACAAATCGAGCAGTTCGGGCGCCGCCGGATTATGGGTGGTTCGAATCGCGTTCACGCCCATAGCCTTCAGGATTTCCAGCTGTCTTTCCATGGCTCTGGTATTAACGGCAGCCCCTAACGCTCCCAAATCGTGATGCATGGACACGCCCTGCAATTTCACATGCTTCCCGTTCAGGAAAAATCCTTGGTTATTATCGAATGTGAACGTCCTGATCCCAAAAGACGTTTGATATGTGTCAACGACGACCCCGTCTACTTTCACTTCCGTATCTGCCGTATAAAGAACAGGCGCATCGATGGACCAGAGCTTCGGATTGCTCACAGTCAGTGTCTTATCAAATTCGATTTTCCCTTTGGCAGCGATTGTTTCTTCGGTTTCATATACGGCCGTCGAAACTCCCTGAGCATCCCGTATCGTAGTCGCTAAGGTTACTTTCTTGCTTTCAACGGCTTCGTTTATGACCGTCGTTTTCACGTTTACATCTGCTGAAGAATCGCTAACCTGCGGGGTTGTGACAGAGGTGCCCCATTGCCCGACATGAACCTGATCCATGGTCGACAGCCATACATGACGGTAAATCCCGCTGCCCGAGTACCAACGGCTGCTCGGCTGCTTGTTAACGACTTTGACGGCAATAACATTCTTCTCCCCGTTGAATTTTAAGTAAGGGGTCAAATCATATTCGAACGAAATGTATCCATTCGGGCGATTGCCAAGAGCTTGTCCGTTTATATACACCGTACTGTCCATAAAAACGCCGTCGAATGTAATCGTTACTTTCTTGTCTTTCGCTTCATCCGGCATCGTGAATGATTTCCGGTACCATCCGGTTCCGCCATCCAAAAACGCTGCGTCCCTGCCGGCTAAGGAGTCTTTATTAAAATTCTGTTCAATACTCCAATCATGAGGAACGTCCAATGTTCTCCAGGATGAATCATCAAAATTGTCGGTTTCCGCACCAGTGACATCACCCAGATTAAATTTCCAGTCGGAATCGAAGCTTTGTTTTTTTTCATTATCATTAATACTCACATTCGTTATTTGATCTTCAGCATGAGCCGTTTCAACCAGTGTATCGGAAGTTAATGAAATAGAGCCAAATAATATGGAAAATATGCATGCTATGCTTACTGTTTTTCTAAACACTTTACCCTCTCCCAACGTTGTAATTAAGATCTTGCCTAACCCTCTCTCTTGATTCCAATCACAATATAGTAAGCGTTTTCAATCTAGGTCATGGATAAATGCAAAATGTATCGTAGCACCCCTTTCGTTTTTTAACTATCTTTCAATTAGGTACTGCGTTTCACACAAAAAATCATATCACACTATTTTCCAATAGAATCATTAAAATACTCATCTCTTCCTTAAAAATACTCATGCTTCTCAGTGAATCCAATCGTCTCCCCGTTAGAGATCAAGTCCCCCTGGGTTGAATGAGCCACAATTTTTGACGCAAAAAAAACCACAACGTGGGGACTTGACTTCGAAGCTGATTCAGGTACTTTGCGATGGGCCCGGAAATTATAAATTCTAAAGACGTAAAAAGGCCAGCCAGCAATCGCTGGTTGGCCTTATCGATTAGGGATCACAATCTGGAGGATTTACTCCATTATTTTTCTGGCCAAGAAGGCTAGATCTAAAATATCGATTTTGCCATCGCCATTTACGTCTGCATACTTGACTTGCTCCCAATCTGGGCTAGAAGATGTTTTGCCGTAATGCGCTGCAACGATGCCAAGATCACCGATGCTGATTTTATTGTCATGGTTGACGTCGCCTGGAATTCCTGGAGGTAGTAGCGTAATGCTCACGTTGACCGTAGAAGCTTCCGCCTTCGTTTCCGTTCCTTGCGCATCGCCCAGCGTTGCGTCGGTTACAGCAATCGCTCCCGTCGTCGGTTTTGCTACAGCTTTGGCTTTGAACTTCAATTCCAGGATATCAGCATCGCCTGTCACAGCCTTGCCAGCACCTTCGCTTGCGAGAATAAAGCGAAGTTTGCCTAGCGTATTCTTCTTTGTATCTACAAGTTGAATTCCGTCTTTCACAGCGCGGGCCGAGACGAATTCAAAAACGTTCGAATCGTAGTCCACCTTAATATCTTGTGCATATACGCTTTGCGTGACGCTGCCCAGACCCAACTGTACAGTGAATTCCTTATCTGTTTGAACGGTGCCTGCTGCGGATAACGTCGTTATAGCGTTCTGCGTTGGCACCTCGGTTTTGTGATAGACATTCATTTCAGCTGCGGATGCCCACCCGCCTTGCCCTGCGGTTGCTTCCAGTTTAATAAAGGACGCTCTCGTCGCCGGGAACTCCGCTGTTTTCTCCGTAGCGTCTTTATCCCAAGTTCCATTGGTGACTTTCGTGTACTGGACGCCATCTGTACTCGCATAGACATTGTAAGCCGTGATCATACCGTTACTTCCCCCGCCTCCTCTAGGGAGAACCTTGATTTTATTCACGTCGTAAGTACCGCCAAGATTCAATGTGATCGATTGCGGCAGCGGATCGGACAAATCCCACTTTGTATGCCAAATAGTACTTGGATCTCCATCGAGCACCATGGATGCTCCGTTATTTTCGGATACCAGTTCTTCACTCGTTGCCGTTGCGCTCATCTGGAATTGTGGAATGGTTTGCGTTTGAGGTTGCGGTTTACCAATTTTTTTGCCCTCTAATTTTAGCATAACTACACCATGTGACGGTACATTCGCTGTATAGCTGCCTCTGAATTGCCCCTTATCTACATGTTCCCACAAGTCCCGAACCGTTGTGGTAGCATCCAATCCAACTTGAGCAAAGTCCACGGTTATATTCGCGGCAGAACCAGTGCGGTTAAATAATGCAATAGCAAGTGTCCCCTCCTTAGACAATTCTTTCGCCCAAACTTGGAGTCCACCAGTGTCGCTTACTAGAATACCTTGAACGCCTTTAGAATCCTGATCCACGGCTATCACTTCGGCGTTCTTAATAATATCGGCAAATTTACTACTGTAAGAGCCCGGATCATCTAAGGTGATTACATCCAAACCAAGCATAAGCGGAGACGCAAGTACGGCCCACATACTGAAATTGGCTTTGGATTCTTCGTAAGATAAGCTTTTTTGGCCGGGATATTTGTCGGCTATTACACCAACCTCCAAGCTGTCCGGGTCATTAAAATGCCCAGGACCCGCTACATCCGCATGCGGAGTTGTCTGATCGATCTCATAGAGCACACCCTTCCAATAGTCTCCCTGATTATCGATATCGTAACCAACCCTCCATGTATGCCCAATACTTGGGGCCCATTTCCAAGGCTGCTGCTTACCCCACTCGCAAATATTCAACAAAATATCACGTTTCGGATTCGCCTTATCTAGAGCGTCCTTGAATTGTTGATACTGGGTCTTAAAGTCGAGACCCATCGCATCTCCACCACATGCATCTACTTTGACATAATCGTATCCCCATTCTGCAAACTGGTCGACATCCTGCTGATAATGTCCGTAACTTCCCGTCTTTCCTCCGCAGCCAATTTTGCCAATATCGGTGTAAATACCAATCTTCAACCCTTTGCTATGCACATAATCCGCAAGCGCTTTCATTCCGCTTGGGAATTTTGTTAAGTCGGCGTTTAATTTGCCAGTAGCATCTCTGGTGCCTTGCCAACCGTCATCAATGTTGACATACTTGTACCCTAAGTCACGCAGACCGTTACTCACCATACTGTCCGCCACATTACGGATCAGCTCCTCGTTCACGTTAAAACGAACGGCATTCCAAGTGCTGTAACCCATTGGCGGCGTCGCAGCCAAAATAGGTGTATCCTGCAATGGGGAAGCTTCAGGCTGAATGGCGGCCGTTGCCGTATGTACAGATGAAACGGAGCCTATCAACAAAACGGAAACAAGGGCACAGACATAAACTGCTTTTTTCATAAAGTGGCTCATTTTGCATACCCTCCTTCAATTTAGTGAAGTTCAACTCATACTCATTCTTTTCCACAATTACGTAAGCGTTTATAAACTCTGATTGAATCCCACATACCACCCCTTTCGTTTCAACTATCTATCAATTAGGTAAAGAGTTTGAAACCAAAAAAATCATAACACATTATTTTCCAATAGAGTCATTAAAATACTCATCTCTTCCTTAAAAATACTCATGCTTCTCGGTGACAATTCGACTTTATATCACTCTCTTTTAGTTGATGGAGGATTAGGCAAGATTACGGAAGTATGTAGGGTGCGATAGCGACTTGGCGTCATACCGGTTAACCGTTTAAATGTGTTGCAAAAGTGAGAAACATCTTGGAAACCAACGTCCCCTGCAATTTCTATTATAGGTAGATCCGTTTCTTGTAAAAGATCTTTGGCCTTCATCATTCGAATCGAGACCAGGAACTCATTCATTGTGACTCCTGTATATTGCTTAAATATTCGAAAGAAATAGGAACGTGACACATGGAAATGTCCACATAATTTCTCCGCGCTGAGAGACTCATCGTAATGCTCTATCATATAGCTGAGCATACCTTCGACCATATGTTTCTCTGCATCGTTTCGAACTTGGACGCCTTCCGGAGATATATTCTGATAACGGCCTAGCTGTGCAAACAGTTGTAAGAGCAGACTTTTAACAATGATCGGATAACAAGGCTGTTTCCTCTTCGTTTCCCATTCTAATTGAGCTAGTATTTCCTGCAATCGCAATATTTGCTGGGTATTTAAATGAGAATGAATTGAATCATTTTCTCGATCCGGAAGCCATTGTCTAATCGTCATCCAACATTCTTGATCTTCTACAACCAATTGTTCTAAATAACTCCTTTCTACCGCTAGGATATAACGATGAAAGGGGGCATTCTGATGTGGTCTAGATCGATGTAAAGCCATTGGCTTAATAACGGTGAACGTCCCCGCTCCCAGTACATGCATCCGTTCACCAACGATAAAGTGGCCCTCACCTTGTACACATAGATAAAGCTCATAACCACGATGGGAGTGAAACGTTGGCTGCTCTAAGCTTGTTGTTCGATACACGCAATGAACCGGGAAATCCATGAGTGTTGCATTCGTTAATTCATCCTCTACAGATACAATTCTCAGCTTCTCCATCTCCAAAGTTAGGTCCCCCTTCCACATTTAAAATTATTAAAGACAATATCCCAAGCCAAAAAGACGATCGGCCAAGATTCACTTCACCTTGCATTGTATATTCAATGTATACATTCTCACGTTTATGGAGGAGTGAATCGAATGCCAAAACCAATTTCTCACGATTCTCTGCGACATACTGCAGACCAAGTTTATCGCTATATGGTATCAGATCACACAGGCAATTGGGGAATGGATATTCAGCGTTGGGACTGGGTTCCTGGCGTAGGTGTCATTGCAATCCTGTCTTATTATGAGAATACGCGCGATGCGGGAGTTCTCGATTATCTAATCAAATGGGCACGCACAAATATGCCAACGTCGGAACAAGCAATCGTTATCAATGCTGTGGCCCCCTTTGCCATTTTTCCCACACTTTATGAATACACACACGATCCCTTATTTCTAGAGGAATCCCTGCGCGTCGGACAATGGATACTTACAGAAGCCCCACGTACGCGTGAAGGAGCTTTCGAGCATACCGTCACTGAAAATGTCAGCTTTCCTGAGCAGGTATGGGCCGATACGATCTTTATGGCTGTACTCTTCTTAGCTCGTCTCGCACGAGTCACGGGAGATGATTCCTACGCTATTGAAGCTGTTAGGCAGGTGGAGCTTCACTTGGAATTACTAGAAGATAAAGAAACCTGTGTCATGTTTCATGGATGGAATTGTATAGCGCAAGATCACATGTCCGCAGCACGTTGGACTCGGGCGAACGCTTGGATCGCCGTGGGCACACCAATGATCATGCAAGAGCTGGAAGGCATTGCAACCCTATCCCAAGAAGCAATGAAACGCTACCGCGCCATGATGCATGGATTGATTCACTTTCAACAAGCTAACGGTCTATGGGCCACGGTGATGGATCGACCCGACTTCTATCCAGAAACATCGGGCAGTGCTGGAATTGCCTGTGGCATGCTAAAGGCTATTCACCAAGAGTTAATAGACAACGCTTATGAGGATTCTGCCTTTCGGGCACTGAAGGCCATTGTGCAAAAGGTACTTCCAAGCGGAGTAGTAACGGATGTTTCTGGAGGTACGCCGGTGATGCCTTCCATTGAAGCCTATCATGAGATTCCTTGCCATCCTACGCTGTATGGGCAGGGGCTTGTTCTCATGTTATTCTCTGAGCTTCTATGAGTCATAAAGAATCAAATGATTTGGAGAGCCCCCATGCAAACGCCATGGAGGCTCTTTTATCATGCCTAGATTTTTTAGACAGGATGGATATCATTCGGTTTAACTGCGATAGATATCTCATGTGGTAAACGATTCCACCGATTTGTTTCAACTCGTGCTGTGACATGACCGGCCTCTTCAATGACCGATATATCTGGCAAATTCTCTACCACTTCTCCAATCGCTAATGAGAATAAAAAGGCGGCTCGATTTAACGCATGGAAGTCCATTGTTCTTCGCTCACCTGCATATATAACAAAATCCAACCCAATACGTTGTTCCAGTGCTGTCACTTCCCAATTCCAGCCTCGTTGCTCGCCGCCGCTATCCATAGCCAGAAGTTCGTCGAAAGCAGCATATACGTTATCAACTCGTAATGGTAATCCGTTGATCTCTACTTCTGCTGTCGCCCCTTCCACTACAATGTGCACACCATCTAAACAACCTCCGAATTCCATCCGAAGCCGGAAATCCGATGCCTCTATACAACCCTCAATACGATCCAAACCCGGATGAGTATCTCCGCCATTCGTCAGAAATCGTACACCAAGTAGAAGATGGCCCTCTTCCTCCGCAACGCTGAGTACCCCCGAACAGTAATCATAACCATCATGTAAGCAGCGCATCTGCAAATACGTAGCTGCCCCGTTATTCTCGAAATAAGCGACGAGACCCCGTGTTTGATTCCACATAATTTCATTTTTGAAAAACCCGATCGTATAACGTGGTGTCATCCTCGTTTTCGCCCATTTCACGAATCCCGTATCTTCATTACGATAGTAGGGCTGCTCAAGCACCTTCGTATTTGCGCTGCTCATGAACAGATTCAAGTAACCATCCGGACATCGGCAACCACTGCCATACCACTCCGCATCATATTCAAGGTCATCATTGGAGAAAAAGAACAACCTATTATCCGTAGCGATTTGTAAGAATGATCTTATTTTATTGTTCAGAAGTGTACTATAACTACGGCTATGCGGACCGGCCCATTGCTGGGAGTTAGGGTGATAATGCTCTGCTACCATGTGCCAACCGATGTCTAACAGATCATTCGCAATTTCCTTGGCCCGTGAGTTCATGGCATACGTATAGATTTTGGACAACTCGACGATGGCGATGACAGAATAATGTGGACTGTTAAATTCCTGGAAGGTCCTTAGACGTTCTGTATATTGCTTCAACTTTTCTAATCGCTGTAATGCATAATCCTCATAGTCCTTCCTACGATACAGTTCTCCGGCGATCAATGTCACAAATGCCCCCATAATCGAAATATTCGTATAATGAGGTCCCATATCCCGTCTTATGATGGCATCACAAGCACAGCTTATTCCTTCACGGATCTGTTCTCTCAGGTCTTCAGGCAACCGATGACCGTGAAGCAAGGCTGCAAGCACAAGCTCTTTCCCACAAAAGTCAGCCCAGTTCCAGTCAGGTGGAGACATTTGTGTAAGCGGCTCTTCATAGAACCATGGCCATATGCCGTAGGTATCTCGATCTGGGTCACGATCTTGCAGCGTAAGAACGCTCTGAATGATATCACAAGCCCTCTGCACATATTCAGGAGATCCCGTATTTAACAAACCCACGGCATATAACAACGATGGATGTGTCGGATGAACGAGAGGATAGTCATCGAAGGTTAATGTTGTATGATATCCTGGCGTGTGCAAGGGTCGAAGCAGCATATGAACCAGCGGATCGTAGTCCTTTTCTTGTGAAATGACTTTTCGCAATAAAAACTCTTTATGATCGATAGATTGTCTATACAGGCTCATTCTTGACTCCTCTCCTTCACTTTACAAGGAATAATGCTATTCGCATTCTGCAGTTGAATGGGTTTGAATAACGAGGATTGCTTACTTGCACCAATACCACTCCCCCACTCCACATACCCTTTACGACCATTCCCATCGTTCTCATTGACGACAATCGACAGACTCAGGATCCCATCACTCGGAACTATTGGCGCCAAGTCGCTCCATGGGAGTGCTAGCTGGTATATCGTATTCTTTGCCGCCTCGTCTCTCGTTACTTGCAAGTTAGGACTAATGATAGATCCCGGCTCAACGCCCTGCGGGGCCATCCACCGATAGAGCTCTGGTCCTTGTGATGTCAAGGCCATGCCATACTCATACCACTGCATATTCTCTCCCGGCATCCCTGCCGATACAGCGAACTGGATGCTATCCCCTGCCCAGATATCTCCACCTTGCTTCGGCTGTGAATACACATCGTCATGTACACTCGCTGTCATGTATAGATGATCATTATCATACGTAGCCCACACCGTGCCACTGAGATCCTCGGGACCGTTATAGGAGCCTATTCTCGAATGAACGTCCGTAATTAGATCAATTCCCGCGACATCCTGTAAATCATCTAATGAGTGAACCGTTCGAAATACGAGCGGAACTCTAGATTCAGGCGGAACAAGCTTAACACTCCCATCACTTTGCAATACCGCCCCATCTTTCATATACAGCTTAAATTGATAGGATTGCAGTGTTCCCTCTGTTATTCCAGTCAAAGGGAAGTCTATTGTATGAACGGTATTTCCAGGAATTACGACGTTATAAGCTTCCGAACCCGTAGTTGACCCAACGCTCCAATCGATCCGTTTCAAATGACGTTTGGTAGGTCGTTCATTCACAAACGTTATTTCCATCACATCAGCACCATTCTTCACCACATGCTTCGATGATACTTTCTCGGCCTGTTGGATCTGTGTGGTACCAGATAACCCTGCGAACACTCCATTCGTGGATCGAACCGTTGCGGTCGCCATTTTACTGCCAATCTGTTCAACCCCCGGAAACTGAGCGATGTAATCTCCGGGTGCATGGATGGAAATTTCTTTCGTTACACCTTGAAAATTCACCTGAGCGGTAAGTTCTCCTTCTTGCCCGAGGTCATTGACATGCAGCGTAACCGTCACGGGGTCATTCGCAAATGAGAACGTGCTAGTCAGGGATAACGGACTGCTTTGAATAATGCTGCCCATGTCTCCTTGAACAAACAGGGGCTCTCCTGTCAATGTTAGGTATATTTTCCCCTGTACCGGTGTATAGGTGGTCTTCCTCCCCATCATATCCGTCACCGTAAGCGGAACTAGTGTATTCAAGGTGACATCTTTTTTGTCCAAGGACCATAAGACATGAATGCGGTCGTTATTTTTGTCGAATTCATAGTGATATAGTCCATTTGTTACATCTTGACTTACAGCATTCGCATCCGATAGCTGCCTAGTAAGTGTAGCAAGAGCAACATAGGCCGGTTTAGGGGTATAAGATCCCAATGCATCACCCGTATTGTGGATGATTCCGAAATTATGTTCATTGTTAAGCTTATCCGTTCCACTATCCATCAAGTTGTACCAGAATACTTTCTCTACACCAGCAGCGATACTCAGCACATAGGTACGAATCAAATAAGCAGCCTGTGTATTCTCATCCACACCCGTTGGGTTCAAATGCGTTGGCCAACCAACCTCCGAGAACCACAGAGGGATGGTCTTCCCGTTATGATGATCTCGCACAAGCTGATTCAAGCTGTCAATCTCTTCGATCAACCCTTCGGGTGTTTGCGGATAGCGGTAGGGATGGACAGAAAGCGAATCCATATAATCCAGACCACCGAGCTCAAATACGTCTTTCAGCCAGTCTGCAGGAATTCCTGCTGTCGCTCCACCAACGACGTTCAGATCTGGACGAATCGATTTCGATGCTTCATACCCTTTCTTTAGCAGATTAAAGTAGATATCCGCTCTTGAGGCTGCAGGACCGTTGCCACCGAAATAGGGCAAGTTGAACTCATTCCATAGTTCTCCCGACTTGATCTGATTGCCGAACTTCCCAAGCATGGCCTTTACATAGTTCGCATATGCGGTATGCGCTTCATCTGTATAGGGTGTTTTGCCTTCATCATAATATTTATTACTGAACGCGAAGACGAGGAATGGATCAATATTGAACGCTTTGAAATATTGCATCGGAAGGGTGAACTTCGGAGAAAACGTGTATTGTCCTTTATTGACTTCTACTTCTGACCAATAGAAGGAGTCTCGTACGTTTTTGGTGCCAGCATATTTAAGAAGCGGAATGGATTCTTTATTCCAATTGATACCGTAATGGGTTTGAATGCCAAATGGAGACTTCGTCACACCAGATAGATCGAAATCGGGAAGAATGGCAAATGTCGTTTCTGTTGTCTTGACTAAGGCTTCTGCTTGATACGCTTCTACCTTCAATCTATAGTATCCCTCTACAGACATCGGAAGGTTTAGCCGAAGTTTGCTTCCGGTGACTGGAACGGTTCCCGAAGATATCGGCTCCCCCCACGCATTTTGCGTACTCCAATGAATCACATTACCTGTGGTGAGGATGTCAAAAGCGGCTAATCGATCACCTGCAAAGACGTTTCCAACTTGTACCTGAGCAATTGCCAGATCAGGGGTTTCGACCTTCACTCGAATATCATCTAACCAGATCGAACCCATCGTTTTCCCTGATTTCATCGATGCTTTGGTCAGTTTGTAATACATTTTCTTTAACGGGCCATGCCACACACCATCGTTGCTCCCGCCCCACTTCGTATAATTGATCCCCGATGTAAAGGAGCTTACCGTCACTTTTTGCCACTCCGCTGTTGGATCCAATAGGATCGTTTGTTGATGATTCTGATTCGAATTGTCGACCAATATCAGATCGAACTTCGCCATATCCGCTGTCTTCACCCAAAAGCTAAGTTCCAGCGCGTTCGTAGGGAGAACACGTTTAAATAAATACTTCTCTAAAGAGACATAGCTGTTCGTATACGTTGATTTGCTACTGAAATCTAACTGCAGCTTCCCCGAAGAACTCCCCGTGTGAAAGTTCGCAGAGTCAAGGCTGAATTCACCGTTGCCAAGCGCACCCCCACTACCGATCAAGAAATCCCAAGCTTCGTCAGTACTTTCGAAATCACCTACGGTCAATTCAGGAGAATTATCATCTGCATAGGTTGTAGATTCGGGGGTTCTCATTTGGAAAGAGGCAAAGAATAAGGAAAATAGGAGAATAAACACCGTTGAACTGGCAAGGATAGGCTTCCATCTGACCATGTATATCACTCCTTTGGTATAAGAAGTCTTGTGCTGGAGGATGGATCCCAGCCTAATCCTTAGAATCCATCCTCGCTTAAGATTACTTTTTTAATTGTAAGAATTCTTTATTTTTCTCATACCATTCTTGCGCTAGCTTCTCTACATTCTCACCACCAAGGCGTTTCCATTCCTCGCGAACCTGCTTCATTCCTTCTTCAGGACTTAATGCATTTCCACCTGTCACGACCTTGACTTCAATTTGTGTTGCAATCGGGGCAAACGTAGCAATAAGCTGACTCACTTCAGGAAGATCTGGGCTAAACGCGATATCTCTTCGATATTCATTCTTAAGCGCTACTTCTAATGCCTTAGATTTAGCAAGAGCGATTTCTTGGGAGAGTGCATCTTGTGCCGCCATGATGGGAATCCATTCCGGCTTGGTATTCCATTGACTCAGAATAGCATATTCGTTCGCGTAGGCTACTTCCTGACGATATTTGTCTGAATCCAGCCTTTGCGGAACTTTACCATCCACCAGCTTATAATGGACATTCTCCTCACCGAACTTCATAGACATCCAGCCCTTTTCCAACATCCAATCCAGGAATTTAACCGCTGTTTCAATTCGATCCTTATCCATGTTGCTATTGAATGCGACCAACACATTGGAAGGCAATTCTTGATATAGACCATTTTTACCATATTTACTGGCTACAGACTCTAGCGGAGTGAACTTGGCGTCAGGAACATTCGCCTTAAGATCACGCATTTCATTATCCATACTCCAATTCCCGAAATAGATCCCTGCCTTCCCCGTCGTCCATAGTTGACGTGCATGTTGGAAGTTACTATCCGTGATATACTCTTTATCAATCAGTCCTTGGTCAAATAATGATTTCTGGAATGCAAGTGAATCCGTAAAACGATCTAACGTTCTGCCGTATTTCATTTGGCCATCTTCCAAGTACCATTGGTTCTCATTCGTGAAGAAGAACGCACGCATAATTTGGACCGCGTTACCGTTAAATACGATAGGTACAGTATCCTTTTGACCATTCCCATCCGGGTCTGCGTCTTTGAACTTCTTAGCTACCTCGATCAATTCTTCCACCGTTGTTGGTGCTTTCAATTGCAGCTTATCCAGCCAATCCTGCCGAATCCACATGCCATTATTGGCAATCGATTCAATACTTCGTTCACTTGTAACCGCATACATTTTTCCATTAATCGTCATCGCTGATTTTAACTGAGGGTGTTCCTCTAAATATTTCTTCAAGGTCATACTATATTGTTCGATATAACTATCAATGGGCTGGATCGCACCCTGATTTGCCAATTGAGCGATATAATTCCGATCGTATTCCCAGATCAGATCGGGTGCGCTTCCGGATGCAATAAGTGTGCTTAGTTTCTGTTGTGCTTGCCCTCGGTCAACCGGAATCCATTTCACGGTAGCAGGTGAATTCTCATCGATCCATTTGGTCCAACGATTGCTCTCATAGCTTCCTTCTTCCGTAGGCACACTCCCTCGATCAAAGGCTGAAATACTGATTTCTTTCTTCGTTTCTGTTGACTTCGTATCTACCGTTGTAGCTGCGGGAGTCGTTTTTTCAGGTGATTCCGAAGGTTTCACTGATGTGGTATTACTACTACAAGCTGCCAACACCATGACACATAAACTCACCACTAGAACCGATTTCCACATACGCTTCGACATTCTCAATCTTCTCATCCCCTTTTCAAGTCGTAGTCCTTACGAAATATATCAGGAACCTAGGTTCCGATGATATCATCCTTTCACGGAACCGATTAACACACCTTTGACAAAATGCTTCTGCAAAATCGGATACACAATGAGAATCGGAGTAACCGCAATCACGATTGCCGCGGCTTTGATCCCTTCCGGTGTTAGCATGACTTGATCGACTCCTTCACTTCCAGAGCCACTATTCAAAAGACTCTGATTCACTTGTAGAATCATCTGATAGAGCTTAAGGGTTAATGTCTGCAGGCTACTCTTCGTAATATATAGCAACACGTTGAAATAGGAATTCCACCAACTTACGGCATAAAACAAGGAAAGCGCAGCCATAATGGGTTTACATAAAGGCAAAATAATCTGTACCAGAATCCGCCAGTCTCCCGCTCCGTCAATCGCAGCTGATTCCTCTATTTCTTCGGGTAAACCTTCCATAAAACTTTTCATGACGAACATATTATAGGTACTGAGGAGTGCCGGCAACCATAAGGACCAATAAGAATTCATGAGTCCCAGCGATTTCACGAGTATAAAATTGGGTATGACACCTGATGTGAACAACATGGTGAAAATGATAAACATAAGTAGGTAATTACGACCTTTAAGCCTTTTTCTGGATAGCGGATAAGCTGCTAATGTCGTTAATACCATATTCAACAGCGTCCCTACAAGGGTTACGACGATCGTATTCCCCATCGAGACGAAGAGTTGACCATCATCAAATAATCGTAGATATGCCCGTGTGTTAAACTCAACGGGCCACAAAGATACTTCACCTGCCGTTATCGCCCTACTACTGCTAAATGAAGAAACGATGACATACCACAACGGATATAAGGCTGCGAGTGAAAAGATACCCAGCATGGTATAATTAGCAGTCGTCCCTACACGAGACCAGACAGATTGGATGTTATTCCGAATGCTCATGGGTTACCAGAGCCCCCTTTCCCCGAACGCTCGGGTTAACCGATTGACACCGACGACCAGAATTAAGCTAATTAGGGATTGGAACAAGCCTAATGCGGTCGTATAGCTATAATTCATATTTTGCAGACCGACTCGATAGACGTAGGTACTGATCACATCGGCCACATCCAATACGGACTGATTCTGTAAGATGAGTGTCTGCTCTAATCCGACATCGAGCATACTGCCCATTCGTAGAACGAGAAGGATGGCAACCGTACTTCGAATTCCTGGAAGCGTAATATGCCAAATCTGGCGGAGTTTACTCGCTCCATCCATCTTAGCTGCCTCGTAGAGCTGAGGATCAATCGAAGCCATAGCTGCTAAATAGAGAATGGTACCCCAGCCAGCTTCACGCCAAATCCCGGACAACGTGTATGCAACAGGCCACCATCTCGAATCTGCCATAAAGTAAATCGGTTCCATACCGAATACATGCTCAAGGACCGTATTCACGACACCTGTACTCGGGGAAAGAAGCGCGATGAAAATCCCCCCCAAGACGACCCATGATATAAAATGGGGTAAATAGAGCAAGTTCTGTACGGTCCTCTTGTACCATTCTTTACGTACTTCATGAAGTAGAAGAGCTAATACAATCGGTACCGGAAAGCCAAAGACAAGACTGTATACATTCAGTACCAACGTATTCCTTAGAACTCGCCAGAAATCAATACTTCCGAATAAACTCTCGAAATGTTTGAATCCCACCCATTTGCTCCCGAATATTCCATCTCCCAAGCGATAATCTTTAAACGCGATTACCTCGCCGATCATTGGAGCATATTTGAATATGAGATAAAACAAGATCACAGGCAGCAGCATCAAGTACAAGTGTCGATCGCGTAAGAATCGATGACGGAAAGTGGAACGTTGATCCTCCATCTGGTTCATCCTTTCGTTTGTGGCTAAATCGATCCTACCGTGAGATCAAATGATTGGAAATAGACACGTTCTGAACACGATCACTATTCTTGCAAATTGGACAGTCACCATTCTTATACTGGGTTCAATTCTTGTGATATGGGACAAAAAAACATGTACAAGTTAATCCCTCACATGAAAAAGGATTATGTCCTATACATGTCTTATAAGTTCAATCGCATTCAAGACTCAATTCATTCGAATTCTCCATCTGTAACTGGGTGCGGTACTCTAATGGGGTCATCCCTGTATACTTTTTAAATATCCGAATGAAGCTGCGCGCATTCTGATAACCAACGGCTTCAGCAATTTCGTTTACTTTCATATCCGTACCCGCTAAGTGTTTCTGGGAGGCATTTATTCGTATACCAATGAGATAATCAATAAAGTTGCTTTCCGTGTATTCCTTAAATTGTTTACTAATATAGGTCGAACTCAAATGGAATTCTTGTGCAAGCCTATCCAGAGAAAGATCGTTCTCATGGAAATGGTCTCCGATATAGATGAGGATGCGTTCAATGGTATCGTTACTTCCTCTTTGACTTCGCTTGACTTTGATTTTGGAAGACATCTCCTCCAGGAATAGGAAGACGAATCTTTCCAACTCTTTCAAGTTCCCGCTACGGTTGATTCGCTCATACATACTCTCCAGTTGGCTCATGGATTCATTCAGATCGATCCCGGTGGAACTAACAGACTGCACCGACTTGACGATGAGATCAAAAGAAAGCTGACGTATTAGATCAGGGGATACATTTCGATCCATGGCCTCACGAAAAGTTTCTTGTACATACGCTTCTAACTTCACCGAATCGGTAAGTTTCAGTGCATCCGTAATACGATCCGCCATACGTAAGAGTCGATAATAATCTTGACTATCCAGGGGTTGCAGTTCTTCAATCGAGATGACAGCGTGTGGACCGAATACGATTTTGTAATGAAGTGCCTTTTGTGATTCGTCATACGACTTGGGAATATCCTTCATCTCACGATAACCACGACCTACGCCGACCGTCACGACCAGATTGAATTGCTTCTTCATCTTATCGAGGATAAGCTCCATGATCGCAAGCGCACGCATATGATTCTGCTCCGCATTCCCTTCAGCAAAACTAAATATGACTGCTGCACGCCCTCCTCCTACATCAATCGCCATGCCTGCGTTCTCACTATTGATCAATTCCTCTGCTACATTACAGAATACATACGTGTATAGCGTTTCATCCGGCGTTCTTAAGTCCATCCCCTCTTTGCTGATCTCTGCCGTACAGACAAGATATCTTTCTGGAAATAAATGAACACCTACGAACTCCAAATGGTGTAGGACGGCCCAATAATCCGTTCGATAGCCGAGAAGCATGTCCATCATAACTCTCCACTTCATAACCGGTTTCGAGTCCCTGACGTGTTGCTCAAGATGTTCCCGATCCAGCAATAGCTGATCAAATACGCTTTCTAGATAGGTAAGTCCTGTATCCCTATGTTCCTGTGCATGGGTGAAATGATAGGTTCCCGATATTTTACCAATCAATTGATGAAGCGGTTTAAAAGTCCAACGACTCACGTAGAAGAGTACGATCAGTACAAGAAAAATCATACTTACAGCTAGTACAATCAGCAGATTGCGTGTCACCCTGAGCGGCTCATAGATTTGTGACTCCGGCATAATACTGATCAATTTCCAACCTGTATAATTGGAGTCACGGTAGAATATCGATTGACGAACACCATCGAGCTCACCGGTGTAGGTGCCGCTGCCTTTCCTAGAAAGTACGCTTTTGAGATGAGGAAGTTCTTTGATATTACGGTAGATTTGCGTCTTATCATCGTGGGTTACAATATTCCCATCGCTATCGATAATAAATAGATGGCCAATTTTACGATCTTCGTATACCGCATTCACCATATCGTAGATGACCTTTTCATTGATGTTGACCGCTACCATTCCCTTGCGATACTCGGGACTACTGATCGTCGGATAGGGTCTCACCAACGTAATGACGTCTTTGTTCGCGTTACCGTCCGAGATCTGATGTGTCGTTAACCATTTCAAATAAACGGGCATATCCAAATAATCGCCCAACCAATTATGAATCAAAGGTGTATCCTTTATATAAGCTTTATCTGTCAACAAGTGGCCGCTTACCGCTGAATATACAAAAATTGATGAGAACTGGGGGTTCGTATTTATGAAATCTCTCAACTTTGTGTTTAATCCATAAAAATTGCTATACTTCTGGCCATCATCCCTATAACTATCGTACATAAAATAAACGAACTCGAGATCATTCATTAGTGTTAGCAGATCTTTCTCTGTCTGACGAAAAGTCACTTCAATTTTTTGGTCCACTTGTTTCAATAAGGCAAGGTTCGTATCATTCAAATCATTCTCTAGCTTACCTACCGTTCCTGTGTAAGATAACCCGAATGTCAGCGTGATGATCACTAAAAAAACGGTCCCATAGATCAACATCACTTTCGTCGATAGGCTGAACTTCATCATCTGTATACCTCCGTCAGTATCAAGCATCTATTTAATAGATATGCTAGTATTCCCCTTTCATTCATTCAAATGGGTTGATCCTCTGACGATAAGGTTACCTGAAAGGAGAATTGGATCTGCTTCGATGCCATTCATTCGGTCAAGCAACATCTTCATCGCCGCTTCTCCTGCTAGCTGACGGGGATAGTCGATAACGGTTAGCGGTGGTGAACATTGCGATGACATCAAGATATTCTCGCAGCCCGCAATGGCTAACTCTTGAGGTACCCGGATATTTCGTTCACGACATGCGGCTAGACATCCTGCAGCCATTAAATCGTTGGCGCATACGATAGCCGTGAAGTCTGTATGGACTCCCTCTACGAAGTCAAGTAATCGACCAAGCACCTCTTGCGCCTGTTCGAATCGACCTGAGCCATCCAGATATCTGGATACAGCTGCATCAGTATCTAGCCCTTCAAGCCGCATCACTTCGCAAAAAGCGTGATATCGAACGGCGTAATGAAGGTTTTGTCCCCCCTGAGACATAAAGGCGATTCGTTCATGCCCTTGCTGTCGTAAGTGAGAGATAAGGTTCCTCATTGCAGGCAGCCATTCCATGTCAACATAAGGAACATCGTTCTTTCCCCCCCAAGTTGAAGGCTGCATCACGGATACAATAGGGATCTCGAGCGAATTGAAATACTCGAATGTCTCTTGGCTAAAGCATGGGCCTAGTAGCAGAACCCCGTCTACCCGGCCCATGAGTAAACCTCGCAACTCTTCTTCTCGGTTCGGATCGTACGTCTGCACGAATACGAAATATCCATGCTGCTTGGCAGTCGCTTCGATGTGAAGCAACAAGCCTGCCTCGAACGGATTGCCGATATAATGAATCAGCACGGCAATTTGCTGTGATATCTTCGTCTTCAGGCTCCGCGCTGTCTGGTTTGGGCGATAGCCCAACTCTCGAATCGCTTCTTGTACCCTTCGCATGGTTTCTTCCTTCACGATTTTACGACCATTGAGCACATAGGAGACAACGGCTACGGATACACCGGCACGATCTGCTACTTCCTGTCTTGTTACCATGACCATTCTTTCAATGGCACCATCGAGTCGTCAGGTACATAATAGTTAAACGGATTATCACTAATGCTACCTAGCAGCTGCTTGCGAATGGGGCTCGCATCCTTCAGCAGTCGTTCCGATGGAACTTTATAATCAATAGGTCGCATCCAAATGGGGCTATATCCGAGAAACAATTGACGTCTGGTTTCCGTTGAATGGTTCGGTGCTCCTGAATGCCATAAATTCTGTGGGAAAATAAATACATCTCCTGGATCACCGCAAATTTGAATTTCATCCGTCAGTGTTTCTCTCACATTGTCCGATTCAGGTCGGTATGCTCGGTTATGCGATTTCGGGATAATCTTCGTATTCCCACGGCTCGGTTCGGACATATCGCTTAGGATATAGCAGACTTTAATATAGTAAGTCGCTGTAAGACCTCCGATCTTTGGAAACTGAGGATGCGGTCCGTCTTGATGCCAGTTTATAAAGCTATTCGTCGCTGTCTGAACATCCCCAGGATTAGGCTTCCGAACGGTCAGGTGAGAGATATGCAATTGAATATTATATCCGAGCAATTGAACGATAAGAGGTAGCACCGAAGGTTCATCGATTAATGAGGCAATTTCGTCATGACGTTCTACACTGTTATACACATTGTATGAAAGTGATTCAGGTTCTTCATCCAATATTACGTCTACAGCAGCATTTAACCGTCTTACCTTATCTTCGCTCAATACACCCTTAAGCAACAGATAACCCTCATCATTAAACTTCTGGATCCATTCAGAATTAAATGATTTAATCGTTGTCAATTTGCATTCCTCCTGATTCAAATGGTTTTCAGAAAAATTTACTCGTGTAAATTTGATTTATTATTACTATATTTTTCCAATGCTTGTCCTGTCAACATATTGGACTGCAAACAAAAAAAGCCTACAAGAGTCACAATTTATGCTCGTGTAGGCCTAAAGTATATGTTTTTTTAAAAGGTGATTTCATCAGGAATTGCCCGCTTGTGGCTCGGCAGTGATCTTCCAGCTTACAGATAGATTTCTACATTTTCCGAGCTGTCACAATAGGTTGGTAATAGCCCGTATACGCGGGGAGATGCCACTCGATATCCGTAAAACCCGTTTCACCTAACACTTTATTAATATCTTCCCGCAACAGTGCCCTGTACTCCGTTTTATTATGTTTTGTTTCCCATTTCCCGTTAACTTCCTGCATAATATAATGGTTTATCGTATAGGTTTTACCGTCATCCGCCCAATCCCACACTTGAAAAACGATCCGTTTACCCTCGTCGAAAACACGCGGCTGTGTGATTGTTATCTTTTCTTGTACCAATGCATCGTAGTCTCTTATCGTAACGATAAGCAAGCCATTCGAATTAAGCTTTGCTTGGATATTTTGAAAAGCTCTAGTTAAATCTCCATCTGTAAGGAGATGCGGTATAGCATTATCCGCCGACAGGACGATATCAAATAAACCCGATACATCTTTATCCAACGAGCGAAAATCTGCCACGCCAAAGTTTATATTAACGCCGTGAGTTAATGCTTCTTTTTCTGCTCTTTTAACAGAAACAGGACTTATGTCAGTCGCACTTACGTTATACCCGTATTTCGCCAATCCGATTACTTGTGTACCAATGCCGCACGAACAATCCAATAATGAAATGTTATGCGCAGTAGCAACAGGCAGCTTTGATTGAATGACTCTGTCAAGAACTTTCGCTTGCGATGAAATCGCTTGATTCCAATCCACAAATATCAGATGATAGTCTTCCGCCAGTTCATCATAAAACTTTAAAACTGAATCATTCAATTCGAATCACCTCTCGAATTAGTAATAATTTTTATTAGCGTATCATACCTGCGTACCAGCTCTGAATTATTTCTAGTAATTACGCATTTGGACTTCTAATCGACCGTAAGTAACTGTTCCACGAATCCCCCGATTTCGAGTTCCCTATCAACGAAATGGATCTCCAGAATCCAGTCTCGAGGGCACCCGTTTTGATCAGACGCATTCATGGGAATGTGGTTGTCGGGATGAATGTAATTTTCCACTTCATCTCCTTGAATTTGTTCGTGAGGAAATTCACCAATAAGATGTCCCGCGTGCGGTCCTCCATATTCCCAACCATATTTTCTGGCAAGTGCAGAGACGAACGAGAATAGCTCGCTCCCCGTCATGTTAGGATGAGATTCAAAATATTGCTTACCCTCCGCCCAAGCTAGGGCGATATCATTACAAAGCTTTATCTTGATTGGATCTTCACCTAGCACAAATGTCCTGCCAAAATCAGCTTCCCAGTCATCAAAGATCGGACCAAAATCAAGAAAAATAATATCATCTTCACGAACCGTTAAATCAGGAGGATTCTCTTGATAAGGATACAACGTATTTTTCCCAGCTCGAACAATACGTTTGTGCCAGTACTTCTTAATGCCATACATCTGGAATGCTAGATCATAGATCTCACGATTGATCTGCTTTTCGGTTACGCCTTTCCGCAAAATACCTTTTTCTTCGATAGTTCTAAATAGTTCTTCCGCTTTCCGTTCAGCTTCTCGTAATGACAAATGCCGCTTTTCCAAAAACGAATCCATTATACCACTCTCCTCATTATGTATTTGAATTGTGTTTAGTGTGTTTCTTCCAATAGTTTCATTATTTTTTCTACTACTTGATCTTCTATATTACTAACCTGATCTGTCGCCAATTGTAAAAGACATTCATGCTCTCCAACACAAATAGAGCGGTGAGCATGCTTGAACATGGATACATCATTTGCATCGTTACCAAATGCAATAAATTGCTGTGGCTCAACACCAATTCGCTGTAGCCCCACCCATTTATCAACACCTGTAGGGCTAATATCAATAATCCCTTCATCACCATGGATATAGGTAACGATCGGTAGTTTTTGAAGTTCCTCTAGCAATTGATCTTTATGATGGCTGTATAAAATAACCACTTTTACAATCTCATTCAGTTCATGTAAATGAATATTCTTCGCTCGCTGCTCAGGGTCCACATTACGTCGAATCGGATGCTCATTACTACCTGAATAAGCATAGTCCCATTGACTATCAATTAAATAGCCTGCCTCGTACTCTGTTATTAAACTGATGATCGTATCAGCGATCCATTGGTCGAAATGAATTGTAGAAACGATATTTCCAGCTATTGCAACAAACGCGCCATTTCCGCCAACCATGGAATAGCGCTGCATATGAGGCGGCAAAACAGGTAATAAATCACGAATTGGTCTGGCTGAGGCAAAAATGATTTCGTGCCCTTTTTTCACAGCGGTGTCTAATGCTTGTACCATTGATTCACTTAATGGCTTGCCTCTAAAGCAAATCGTTCCGTCTAAATCAAATACTAATTTCATCGTATCGTCCTCCTCATTTTTTATCTTAGCAGTTTCCTTTATAATGAAAAGGACAGATGTCCCAAAAAGGAGAGTACGATGAAATACATTCAAGAGCAGGCTATGATACAACATTATATGTCCCAATATAAATTGGATCAAATCTTATCCAAGCCAGAATCTCTTCCCTTTCAACTTCGTGTTTATTCGTGCGATGAGGTCGTATTGAAAGAAGGAGACACACTAGATGGTCTCTATTTTCAAGTGGAAGGTCGAACGAAGGTATCATCAAGTGTAGAAACGGGGAAGTCATTACTGTTGCGATTTTGCCACCCACTTGCTGTCTTTGGTGATATTGAATTTATACAAAAGGTTGTTATACAGTCTCAGGTAGAAGCCGTAGAACAAACGTCCTTCCTGTTCATTAACAAACATACCGTTGAAACAGAGCTCATGCAGGATCATAAGTTTTTGAATGAGCTTCTGAAACATCTCTCTTATAAGCTCCAAACATGTACGACAGCATCAAGAATCAATTTATTAGCCTCGGTTGATGAACGATTTGCAAGCTATTTATTAACAACTCGCAACCAACAACCGTTTGGAAAAGAAATTCTCACACCGTATTTTCCTGAGATTGCTTCCCTAATTGGCACGACTCCTCGCCATTTAAACCGTGTTATTCAGAAGTTAACTGATATGAAAATACTAAAAAAAGAAAAGAAAAAATTAATCGTGTTGGATTGGGTACGTTTGGATGAGATCTCCAATGGTCTGCGATATGAATAAAGGACGACTGTTGCTGGAAGCAAGCCGAAGCGTCGAGGTCTTATACCGTTATAATAAAGAACCGCGATTTCCGCGGCTTCAATACATATATTAAGCTGGAAGTTAACCACGAAGAATGTAGAAGAATCGACTACTTTTTACATGGTCGGTTCTTCTACATTAAAACCTTATAAATATCGTGACATTATGACTCTTGTGCAGTAAGTGCATGATCCGGCGCTTTTTGGTTCATGATCGGCACCATGACCAGTGCCCCAATAAGAAATAATAATCCTGCTCCGCTATAGATCGTACTCAGCGAAAAGCTGTCCTTTAATGCGCCAGCGAAAGACATCGAAACGACCATCATGCCAACAAACATCGGATTCAGAACCCCATTTACCCGTCCTACAATGGAAGCATGGGACCATTTCAGAATCATCGTGCTGATCCCGATATGAATACAAGGGAAAACAAGCCCATTCAGAAATTGAACGGTCAGCGTGACCGGAACGCTCGTCGAATACCCGACAATGACTGTGCAGACCGCGCCTGCCAGCATGCCTATTGCAAGAAGTAACTGCGGCGGAACCCGCTTCGCAAAGACGGCTACAACCCCGCCACCGATCAGCATGGCTGCGCCGTTCACCATCAGCAGATATTGCAGGAACTCCTCGCTCCTGCCCAGCCGCTCCGTTACGATAAACAGGTTGAGCGCTTGGGCTACGCCAACAGCGAGTCCGGCGAGAATAAACGCGAGTCCGAGCATACGCAGTACTTGGCTTTGCCAAACATAGCGGAAGCCTTCAATGAAATCTTTACGGAACTGCCCATTGACAGCAACCGTTTGAGATTCCATATTATCCTCAGGCAGGCGAATAAGGACGAGAGCGGATAGCAGAAAAACCACGCCCATGATAGCGATCGATGTTTCAAGCCCAAATGTGCTGTAAATGAAAGTACCAAGCATAGGGCCAAGTACCATAAAGATGGCCATCAGAGATTGGAATAGAGCCATCCCTTGCTGAAGCTGTTCTTCAGGCACATGATACTTAAACAATCGCATGCTTGAAGGCTGCGAGAACTGCGAAAGAATAGCTGAGATGAATGCGACAAGGTAGACGGAGTGCCACGAACCAAAATGTATGGTCAGAAGTACTGCGAATACCGATACCGCGGATAATAAATCGCACCAGATCATCGTTCGCTTTGGCCGCCAACGGTCGGCAAATGTACCTCCGATGAACGAAAAGACAAAAATTGGTGCGAATTCTGCTACGCTGATTAGCGAAATGGCGTATGGATCATTGTTTGTTCTATCGGCAACGTACAGAAGGATAGCGAAATTACGTACCCAAATGCCGATCTGCAGGAGCACGTTTGATAATAATATCGTCTGCAGAAACCGATTGCTAAGAAGGCTTGGTGCTTTCGTGCTTTTTTCGTGCCTATTCAATCTTTTCAACCTCCATTTTTCTATAAAGATGCTCATCTTGAATCATGGTATGACTCTCCTCCCATTTCCTAATTATACCGATCTCATCATCGTTCACCTCCGACTTAAGACTGATATTACGGCGTTATTATCCTAAAATTAACCATTTTCCACATGTTCTTCGGGATTCCTCTGACTGCCAGTCATTCCGACAGCTATATTAGTTCCATTTAACCATAATCACCACGGACTCCTAACCTCCCTTTACCTACGCTAATGATCTGTTCCATGCTAAAATATCCGGTATAGACTGGAATATGGCGAGGAGGCAGAACTGTAGATATGGATGTACGACTAGCAGAACGAATGATTGCAGAGTGGGCATCAGCGAACGCCGATGTGATTGGCATATGCCCGAATAAGATCCGGGCGTCATATATATATAACCCCGGAGGCTTCGGCAACTTGTCTATCCGTTTGACGGACGGCCGCACACGGCTTCATGTCAAGTTGGCTCCACCTAGCAAATCGGCGCGGCTGCGTCAGTGGGCGGGCGTAAGCGATATTCTTGCCGAGCACTACACCGCGCCCAGGTTGATCCATACGATTGATCGCGAGATCGTGCCGGGGTATCCGTACGGCCTTGTTTTCGAATATATCGAGGATGCAACCCCGCTTACGGAAGCGCGGAATCCCGAGGCTGTGCTAACTGGTGTCATGGTGAACATCGCGAGGCTCCATCGCGACGATCGTCTTCGTCGTATGCTGCCTATGGTGGAGACGCGCACTTATGCGGAGGCATTCGAGGACGAGTACATTTCTCGGTTTACGGATGATCTCGAAGGAATCCGCGGGTCGCGAGAGCTGCTCAGGGATTTCGTGTCAGATGAGACGATTTCGTGGTTCGGGGAGGAGATCGGGAGGCTAAGGGAAACAGTCCGGCAGTCACCTGCATTTCTACTTCCTACTGGCGATGTTGTTCATAACGACCTGAACGGTAACAACGTACTGACATGTAGCAGGGACGGCTTCCGGATCATCGACTGGGACGACCTGTCCGGTCAGGGAGATGCGGCAATGGACTACTCGGTACTGCTTTGGCCACTAACGCATGATCCGTCATGGCCAATATGGAGGGATAAAGTGCTGGCAGGAGCAGGGGCTGCGGCCGTCGAGCGGTTGGGACTGTATTTTCGGGCGAAGCTGCTCGACGACGTGATCGACGTGCTGGCCGATTATGTCGAGGCGGAGCAGGTGCCGGAGCATCGGGAGGTGGCCCAGCGCAAGGCCAGGGCTGTCCATCTTCACTCGTATCCGCAGTATCTCGCTAAATATGGAGCCGGATAAAGAGGCTGCACCGCGTTGTCACTTGCCAGCTATTTCAATAAGGCTGCCGATGGTAGACCGCAAATGATGGCGGGCCTTATGAAAACGGTCGCCAGGCTTGTCGGAGGCTGGAAACACATTCACAAAACCTACAACGTCTCATAACACAAAAGCGCCCATCTCAAGGGCGCTTTTGTAATATGAGAGCAAAGTCTTAGACTGCCACTATTTATTAAGGCTAACGTTTTCCGGTAGTTAATCATTGGCTTAATCAAAATTTATTTTTTTTGAATAAGTCCAAGCCCAAGTCCTGTTGGGTCAACCAAGTATGCAAGAAAGAAATCGTCGAACTCCATTTTATCTCGTACAATCAATGCACCATAGTCCTTAGCCTTAGCAATGACTTCGTCAATTGAAGTAACTTCAATTTGTATACGAGTTCCATGAGGGTAGTCATTTGGACCTTGGGCGATTCCGCCTGAAATACCTCCAGTAGTTACTTCACGATAGCCCCATTTGTTTTCACTAACTTCCCAGCCAAAAACAGTAGAATAAAATTTCGATGCTTTTTCTGCATCCTGACTATTTAACTCAAAACCAACAACCTTTCCCACTTTCATTCCTTCTTTCTATTGATGTTTGGAATTTTTACCCATTAAAAACATTCTATAGGCCTAGCACAAAATCCTTCTAATTTGTTCCACGATTCTGCCCGTTGTGTTTTTTGTTGAATCTTTTGTTTGTTCTTTTCTTTTATGGGGTAGTTCTTCCTTAGCCGTCCTTCGGTTGCTGTTGCTGCCGGATCTCCTTAACCCTCTGCTCGTTTTTTTCCTTGTCCATGTTCGTTCGATTCCCCTTATACAACGGTATTACTTATAGTCGTCTGAAAACCGTTCTTTGTAGCGGTATCAATTAACCGATTTATGGATTGTCTTGCGGTATCGCTAAACAAATACCACTCATCTTTAGATACGTCATGAAGTAAAATCTCTGGGTATCCTGATAAAAGTTCAGATGGAAAAGTACGAATTAAAGAATAAATATCAAAACGAACTAAGCTGTCCCCTTTTTGGCCTAGAAAATCATATTGTGCATTTTTATAATAAGACCCAAGTGTGTCAATGGTTAGGCTCCAAGAGTAGTTTTCAGGTGTTTCAACCTTTTCACCTTTGTTTTCTACAAAAATATTAAAAATCGTTTCGTTATATGCATTACCATAAACTTGCTGAACTACACCGCCCATAGTCATATGGTATTCTTCTTGCAATGCTTTTACTTGTACATCATCTATGAACAATGGTTTAGTATCGACAGTCACTTCAAAGTTGCTGTAATTGATATTGGATCCAAACGTCTCTGCAATAAAACGAAGTGGAACAAATATTCGATTGTTTTTCATGTATGGTTTTACATCAAGTAGCATCTTTTTACCGTTCTTCTCTGCTGTACTACTGTTCAGTTTTAATATTACTTTCATACCGCTTTTAGCGAGAATAACCTTGGAATCGGACCATTCAACGGTAGCTCCCAAATTTTCACTAATAACACGTAGAGGTACCATTATACGTTTGTTCTTATTTTCGGGCTTCACATCGGATGCAATAGCAACACCGTCAACCTTGATATGAATTGCTGCTGCATAAGTAGTTGACGATGAAATAAACAGAAAAATTGATAGGAAAACAACAAAGAATGCTTTTTTCACTAATGATAGCTCCTTTTTTTATAAAAATTTGGAAAACAGTAACATTTTCCCCATATTAAGAAGACGCAATTGGATAAAGTTTGTTGCACTATACAGCCCGTTAGTTAAGTAAAGGCAGCCGACACAAAAAGCCGGCTGCCTTCAAGAGTCAATATTGAACTAACGTGTCCCGTTAGTAGAACAACTGTTGATTCATTTTAAAAAAAAACCTTTACCCAGCGGTATAGAAGTTTATATTAATCTCAAATAAACGCTCGTCCAATCAGTGCAACTTATTGGACTTACTAAATAAAACAAGGAGGTGATAAATAGATGAAATACGCCAACAAAAAACATGTGCGGATAAGCTCAAACAAAAATATTAAAGTTAAACAAAAAAACATGAAATCAGTATGCACAAAATGTTTTTCACCTTGCGGTTTTGACCGTTATGACCGTTTCGTGCCATTCTTTTTTCCATTCTTCCTCTAAAATAATAAGCTCTTGAACTTCATCCTAAAATAAACCAACTTTCTGATCGGGAACCAAATTTTGCACATAATTGTAGCGTAATCCGGCAAGGTCCTGTAGATCAAAGCGCAGGCGTACGATGCTTAGGCTTTTTTTGTCTATGAATTTATACACGATGAATCATGCCCTACGATAGAAGGTAACAAGGAATGGAGAAACGCATCTGACGATTGTCTCGTACTAGTTATTAATACATACATTACCGTATTATATGCTGTTTCCGGCAATAATTTGATTTACAGTTCGTAACGCAGAAGAGATCGCACCTTCAATCCAACCGGGAAAAAGACTTGTATTATCGCCAGCAAAGTAAATTCTACCTTGTTCGGCAGACAGTGTTGGGAGCATTCGAATCATCTGTTTCGGCTTATACCAAGCATACGCACCTCGAGAGTAAGGATTATGATCCCAAGAAAAGACCGTCCCACCTTCATAATTATACGACAATTCAGGAAGCACCTGTTTGATTTCTGATACAGCTGAATTAATATTACCAGCTCTAGATATTTCTCGCGCCGATTCACCGGAGGAGTACGAACAAATTAACCCCCTCCTTGATGTCGTTTGAGTGAATGTAGCATCAAGCAACCATCCAATTTTCAGATCCGTATTTACTGTAGTAAAGGAACTTAAGTTGTTCCAAAATCTAGTTCTGCTTTGTATGACGGTACGCGTAACGGAAGTTGAAAGTTGATTTTGAATGACATTATTTTTTTCTTTGCTAAGTGGCGGAGAAAAATGAATTGTACGCAAGACTGTATTGGGAATGGCCACAATGACCCGATCACAGCAGATAGTGATAACTTCGCCAGAATTATTAAATCGGATAGTTACTCCTTTATTACTATGTTCAATATGCGTCACAGCACATCCATAACTGATATTAGAGCCAATTGTAAGGGCAAGCTTTTTCGGCAGTTGATCCATTCCACCTACTATAGTCTTTGCACTTCTTTCGGAACTGGCCATTTTTAGGTCAAGCAGTCGCTGTAATGCAGATACTTTACGAATACCATCACCTAACATCTGCATATATCCGATTTCAAACAGCTTAATCGCACCCGAAGATGCTCCTTGACCTTTAAGATATTCTTCCATTGTCATTGAATCGAGCTGTGCCGCTTGTTTTGTGGGCCAGCCCGGCAAAAAAGGATTACCCGTCGCTTTAAGCCCCGGCCTGAGATACTTTTCCAACATTCCCGCATATCCTAAAATTCTTTCCTCGGCTGTAAGTGAAACAGGCCATAGTGCAGGTTCAGCCGGAGAATCTATTATTAATCTCCCGTCGATATATGACAAACTTCTATTGGGGACTGGTAAATTTATTAATTGAACCCCGGCTTGCTGGGCATAACTCAATGTGAGAAAATGATGCGCTCCAATGAAGGCAGCCCCGATTTCACAAAACAATCCGTCGGCAAATTGATCCCGCATCGTGTATATGCGACCACCCGGTTGACTATTTGCCTCTAATAAACGCACGTTATATCCTTGTTTCATAAGCTCCAAAGTGCATACCAAACCCGCCATCCCTGCCCCAATAACTACAATACGCTCAGGAAAACGACCTATTACCATAAAATCCGATTCCTCCAAATATTACTTTTATATACATCATGTGTGTTTGTAATCCAATTAGTTCCTAGGCACTTCTTATTATTCTATGCTGCCCGTTACTTCAATAAAAAAGGAACAGCTACCGGTCCATGGCATTCTGCTCCCTAATTTTGAACTATCGTGTCCCGTTAGCGGAACAATTTTATTGTAAGTTCATTTTCAATTCTCTCTGCTTTTTGATTCTTTATGTTTCTTATAGCGAATAATAGCAATGGGTAAATTTATGATTCCTAGAAGAAAAGTCGTAAAAATTGGTATCAATTGAAATATAGTAGGATTTGCATTACTATCTCCTACTGGTCCTATTTTAGGTTGATTGCTATCCCATATTCCATACAATACACCGAGTATTGGTATGATAAGACATGCAATACTAGCAGTTATATAGAGTACAAACCTGTTCAAATTCAACCCCCCTCTTTATTCTTTGCCATTGTATCTAATCTCCGTCTTTTCACAACTATAATTTACCATAAAAGTGGTATTTGGGGACTTTAATTAATCTCTAATAATTCAACTAATCTGCCCGTTAGCGTAATGTCCCTCAACATGGTTTCTTTTTTGCCAGGAATGAAGCAACTGCATGTGGTTTTACAAGATTTCCTCCGTGACTTTCAATTACTTCTCTAATTTCTCTAAATAATTCATTACGAATGTCTTCTGGAACTAATCTATGCCTGGAATTCGTATTTAACAAGGAAATATACTCACTGGCTGTAAAGAGGTGATCCCAAGTATAGTGTTTAACTTCGAGGTCCGTAAACAAACCGTCCTTTAAAGTCAATTTTGACCTGTCCTCAATAATCTGTTCCAAAGAAGGGTTTTGAGAATCATCGAGTTGGGGAGCATACTTTCTATAAAGTTCGCGAATCTCGTTATAAGGCCCATTGTATGATGGTACATGGACAGTCCAAAAAAATGCGACTGATCCTTGGTTCTCAAGCAAATCGAAGACTTTTCTGTATCCGAGTTCTTGCGGCTGAATGAAATGAAACGCTGTACCTGAAATCGCCAGATTATATTTTGCATTTTCATTGTTCCAAGTCTCAAACTGAGAATTAATAATTCTGACGCTTGGTCTATCCTTAAATTTCTCTCGAGTAAGTTCCGCCAAATTTTCGCCTAACTCAATTGCGGTTATATTGGAATATCCAAAATTCACGAATCCTCTCGTTGCTTGACCAGTACCACAGCCAATTTCAAGTATTTCATCATTCGATTTTAATTCTGTGTAATCTAAAATATCTCTGAAAAGTTGCTCAGGATACGGTGGTCTGTACTTTTCGTACTCTTTCGCGATTTCATTAAAGATGTTTTTTCGTTCCATTTCACTAACCTCCCTTATTAAATTGAGAATAAAAAACTCCCGTCCCCCATAAAGGGACGAGAGCTAGACTCCGTGTTACTACCCAAGTTCACCAATGCTTACGCATCGATCTTTTTTCAGGTACGACAATTTAAATAATTGAATATACCCTAGCACTATAACGGGTGCGCTCGTCACATCCTACTCCCAAAGCGGTTTCGAAGTGCAGCTCAGAGACCATCTTCATTGGGCTCATCTTTACCCCCTTTCAGCATACAGGGGCTCTCTGTAAAAGATAATGTCCAACTACTCTCTCTCATCAGTGTCTTTAACAGGAATATATTGGAATTTCGGATAGTATATCATCAATCTGCCTGATATACAATGGTTATGTCTTAAAAGTATTTTACTCCACGCTAACTTGCAGCGTTAGTGAGAAAGGCTGCCATGCGGCAGCCCCTAATGCAATTCAACTATCGTATCCTGATAGGTTCAATCTGAAAGGATTAAGGAATGTGTGCTGAGTCTAAATGAAGGTAGTTAGGGATATTTTACGCTTTCTTTTTAGGGACTTGTTGTTGAAATATCACATTGAGTCATTTTTTTTCTTCGATCTCTTCTTCATCTGAATGTAAGCCATACCTAATAACCCTACTGCGACTCCGAGTCCCCCCCACACTTCATAATTTCCAGTAAAATATCCAATCGCACCACCAATTAAAACACATGCAGCCATAACTAGACCAGCATTCATTCGTCATCACCCCAAATCATCATATTGGAGGTTACACCTAAAATTAAATGTACTTTTCCATCTTATGAAACAGAACCACCTATCAATCTTTAAACGGTTACACACATCAATATCTTATTAGGATGTTTATAACTATCCTGCTTAACAGCCCGCCCGCCATCAGTCTGAACCACATTTACCAGACATGCGTTTCTCCGTTTTTAGTCGAGCGTGCGTACATATTCTTTATTATAATTGACTTATATTTTCCTAGTGCCACCTAGGATCACCGTTTTTCAAAGTGCACTTCAGGATATTGTTTTGGTGGTCCATCAAGCAGTTTTGATGGTAGATCCTTTAGGTACTTATCAAAGAACGCCAATGTGTAAGAATTAATGATATTGTTTGCCCGATCTCCATCGATTGGTCCGGTTAGGCCTGCCCACGACATCAGTGGTGAGTAAAGTGGCGCATCGGAAAAGTTTACGTGAAAAGTGCCAGGTATCAAAACTAAGTAACCGTCTTTCGGCAGTTTCTTGTAAACCGATCTCATAGTTATTTGAGTTTTATCTATATCCTCTTTCGACCACCCTTCCATCTTCATCCACTTAGCTTCACGACTGATAAACATGGTTGGTTGCTTTAAACCAGAACGAACCACATTGGCAGGCATATGAACATCCATTGCTATGAAGGCACGCAAACGAGGTTCTAAATAACTGGCTTCGGCACCTACAAGACCACCCATTGAAGGTCCAAACATACCAACGTGCTTAAGATCCAATCGTCCAGTCAGGATTCCTCTCGGATCAGATTGGTTTAAGGCTGTGAGTTGATCAAGTGAAAAAATAACGTCCTTAGCGAGATAGGGTATAACAATGTTGTCAAAGAATTTGCGATCAGCTGGTATACCACTCTGAGGCCCGGGAAGAAGGCGAGAGTCGAGGGGTATCAAACGACCATCAGGAAATACTACTCCGCTAGAGGAGTAAGGATGGTCGATGGAAGCCACAATGTAGCCATGTGACGCCAACTCCTCAAACATATGGGTGCTTTCTTGACGAAAACCTCCACGTCCAGCTGAAAAAATTAGCACTGGATATTTAGACTCATCTGTCGACACAGTTGCAGAAGGAATAGCATGAGTTTGAACGTATTTAAATTGCTCAAAAATAAACCCCGGAAAACCTAACATGTGGGCAAGTGATGCTAGGGAGTCCGTCTCCTGAATGTAGGGAGCGTACGACGATGATAGATTTCCTTTGGCTGGATACCAAATCTGCACCATGATCTCACGACGATCATTGGGATCATTTGTGAAAATCTCCGGGCGAGTTTTATCTACCCAATGATAGGTCAATGTACCGATTTGGTTAGGTCCCGACGGTTGTGGTAAGTGGAATACAGGAAAAAGAATCGGTAGAGCGGAAGAAACTATCAGTCCCAGTACACCTAGACTAATAGTAAAACCGAAAGCAAGTCGCCTAATCATACTCGTTCCACCAAGTTTAGGCTTTCGCACAATATTTTTAGCTAGCCAGGCCACGAAGAGTATCCCACTCATGATATAAGCTGGGATCATCCCCCAGCGCGAACCCTCCACCAGTACCTGAACAACGGCTATTGGCAGCAGGACGAGAGAAAAATATCGTACCCACTTTATTGACCGTTGCATTGGGATTACCAAGGCAAAAAAAGCCAGTAAATTGGCAAACAGTAGTATTATTTCAATAAGTCTCATCACATCACCCCATACACTTGATCGCACGTTTGTATCGGACGCGTAGCCGCGATTACTTTTCCGCCCCGTCGGAGACGAGCATGACATCTTCGGTCAGCAGGGACAGCACCTGATCGACGACCTCACGCAGGATGAAAATCTCTGGGCTGTTAGACATCTTGCAATCTTGGTCTCTTTGTTTCTATCGTAGCAAACTGGCGTAATCCCAAACCAGCTTCTTGGTTTTCCACGCTAGCTTTCCTGTTATGATAAAATCAAGTCCCCATTTGTGTGCCCACAGAAACCCGCGATTTTCCCCCAAGCCGATGTTGAAGGCATCCATATTATTTTTTACCGCTTTGTGAATCGGCGCGGGACGGCCTTCCAGATCGGCCATCACGATTTTACCTAGTCGATTCCCTTGTATCCCAGCTTCAAGGCACGTCATCTGATCCACCTTGCCGGTTTTCGGATCGATGATTCTCGCACAGTCGCCAATGCTGTATACGCCCGGCGACCCTTGAACACGATAACATTCATCCACCAGCACTTGACCTTCAGGTGTAAGCGGCAAGCCCATGCCGCGAAGGGCCGGATTCGGTATCAGACCAATCGTCCATACACATAGGCCAACATCCAGACAATCGCCATTGCTGAGCGTCACCACTCCTGTTTCCTCCCGCTTCGCCTTACGATTGTGTAGCACTGTCACTCCACATTCACTGAGCGTCTGTTCTAACTTCCGTCCAGCTTTCTCCGGCCCTCCAGTGAACAGCCGCTCCTGCGCATTCAGTAAATAGACGGAGGTATCAGACAAGCTCAGCCCTAGCGTCGCTGCTTCCTTCCGCATGGCGAGCGCCAGTTCGGCGGACGTCTCGATGCCGCTGATGCCTGCTCCCGCAACCGCGATTGTCATCAGTCGCTTTCGTTCCTCAGGATTCGTCTCTCCGCTTGCTTTCCGAAGGTTGGCTCGCCAGCGTTCCCGAATGTCTGCCGCGGCTTGCGGGTCGGTCAAGGCGATGCCGCCCTGATCGGGATCCGGTCGCCGAACGATGCTGCCGACCGCCACGACTAGAAGATCATAACGAATTCGGGCTTCATTTCCTTGCGCATCCGTATATCGAATCCGTTTTTCCCCACTTTCCACGGACGTAACCGTACCTTGCACGAATTCGACTCCTTCTGAACAATAATGCGTCCAGGGAACTATAATCTCTTCCCCGCTCGCGGCCGGTCGGAACATCATCACTTTGCGCACATGACCAGGCTGCTTGTCGAGCAGCACAAACCGAATCCGCCGTCCCTTCGCCATGCCCCGGGTCGTTTCCTTTATTGCTTTGAGCACTCCAAGCCCAGCATGGCCGCCTCCGATGATTATGCATGTCATGTCATTCATCGTTCCTCAGCTCCTTTTACGTTTTGCATATATAACGATTTAAGGCTCTGATTTGTGACATCGGAAACGAACGAATAACCTTGCATGAGCCCGTTTAATAAGCCGTACTTTCGTGCCAGTTTGTTGAGTAAATCTGCCCGTTAGCACAACGCGGCTACCGATCCATGCCAGCAGCCGCGTTTTAGTTATTTATTAAGCTATCGTGTCCCGTTAGTTGAACCACCAATATCTGGTTTTAACCATTTCCATTTCCATCGTTGAAAAGATTCAACCTTTATATTCAGGATGGTTATGTCTTGTACATCCAAATAAATAACAACTTGAACTCAAAGATGTTGAAAATTTCAACGGTGGAATAAAGCCTCTAGAAATCAGATCTATCATATTTTCATATTCCTGTTTGTCATCTTCTAATCGCTTAATGTATGAGGCTTTTTCGCTCTCTGTCCAATCCTCATTGCATTGAACTACGTGTTCTTCCTGAATATCGTTTATTTTTAGTTGAATACATTCGTTTGCTATTTCAACCGCGCGATTCAATGAATTTGTTTTTATTAATGAATAAATATACCTACAAACCCAATCTGGAGTCTTATAATATGTGTCCCATGATTTTTCAAACCAACGGACTGCCTCTGAAAAACATTGCAACTCAAAGTACAGTTCAGCAACATGAACTTCTCCGACGAATTCATCATCAGTTTCCGAAAAGGCATCCAATTTACATTTTGCTTCAGTCTCTTTACCGATTTCGATTAAACATTTTAGAAATAAAGCTGAAGCTTCATCCAATTCGCCAAGATGATATTTAGCTATGGCTAAATTATTATATGCTTCTTTGGAAGGCTCGATTGCGATAGAGTTCAACAATACATTCGAGGCATCTTCCCATCTCTCCAACGCAACATTTATTTCACCCAAAAGGTTGTAAGGAAAATGCGAATTTTGTATGGTCGTAAGTTTACGGTAGCCGGGAATCGAACGTTTCTGCCCGTGGGACTTAGATCCCAAGAGCTATTTAGTTCATTCCCCCTCCTTGTTCAACCATGGTTAGGCTGGTTGGGACATTGATCCCGTATCACATGCGATAGTGTGGAAGACAAGAAGGTTAGGGGTTACCGGTGAAATTGATTCAGGAGTAATGTCGTGAATCCGGTGATTGGGTTGTATGTGTCCAAGGGAGAGAGCCATGCACAGGCTTTTTTAGACCGTGGAATACCTCACGGAAAGATCTTCAGGTTTAATCATGACCTTGAGGGGTTAGCGTCGTTTCTACGTTTCATTAGGCGTTGAAGTCGCTGCAGGGATGCGTCCCTCCATTGTTATGGAAGCAACAGGTCATTATCATAGCCCTATTATTCAGTTCCTGGATGAACACCAGTATTTGTACATTGTTATTAATCCTTTAATCTCCCATAATGCCAAGAAAACCAATTTGCGACGGTTCCTTACATCCCTATAGCTGAAGCAAGGGGTTTTTCGGAGCTAATTTATAACTGAAGACATGGATCTGCAGGGACGACCACAGGGATACCTTCTTGCTGCATCGTTCCCATATAGTTGTTTCACTCACCGTCATCCTTCGGCCAAGCCGCCTCCAACTGAATACCGTTGTTGTCCGGGAAGATAAAATTGCGTATTGCCCCTTGATCATAAATGTCGGTCACGACGATTCCCTGCATAAGAAGCTTTTGCCGCAATGCAAGTCCTTGGTCTTCGGTGGGCAGCCGGAACGCAATATGCTGAAGAGCGCCGGGCAGGAATTGGAACAAGGCGGCACCGGTCGGATCCTCCGCCAGACGCTTCAACGCGTCGAGACTTTGGAAAATTTCCGCTTCCTGGTGTTCAAAAAAATGGATACCCCACGTATCCGCACTTCTGCCCGGCCGGATGAAAGTATGCCTCCCGCGTCGTGGAGTTGCCGGATAGACGGTACCCGCTTCCATGCCGAGCATATTCTCATAGAACCGGATCGTGGCGTCGAGATCCGGCGTGACAAGCGCCACGTGATGGAAACCGCCCCATACTAGCACATCATGTAATGTGTCGTTACTGTCGTTTTCCTTCCTGCTGTATTTCTTCATGATCATCCTGCCTTCCGTCGCATTAATTAGAATTCTAACTATATGGCAATATAAAATCGGCCGCCCGGACGGTTAAGGCTTGCCGAACACTCCGACCAACTTCTCCAGCAGATACCGGAGAGTGTCAACTTCCTCCGGACTCATGCCCTGTCTGACACGCTCGTCTACCGTCCGGGTTACATGCCCGGTTCTCTCCGCCGTCCGCAATCCTTCTTCTGTCAAGTACAGCCTTTTGTACCGGGCATCGTGAGGATCGTCCCGGCGGACAACCAGTTCTTTTTTCACAAGTCCGTTAATCAGGCTCGTTACGCTGGGACGTTCGATCATTAGAATATGCTCCATCTCCGAAGCCGCCATTCCCGGATAATGATGCAGAATGCCGATCGCGCTCCATTGCGTGTGGGTAAGCCCTTCTTCGCGGATCTGTTCCTCCGCTTCCCGGCGGACAGTCAGATAGGCGACCTTCAGAAGCCGTCCGATTGGCCCGCGGTTCCACTCCCACGGGGCTCCTTGCATGTTTCCTTCTCTGTCGTACATACCGGCGCCACCTTTATATAGTTAGAATTCTAATTATAGAATAGCCGTTACCCTCGAAATTGTCAATCCCTGGAGAATCCTTCTCCTTTTAACGAAAGAATAGAACCGGAGGGCGTCCGATTATTGGAGACCCGCCCGTCACTCCCGGCATAGGCTACTTCTATGAATCACGGTCAAGGAGCGTTGGGTGTCCCTCGTCTTCCCCCAACCGTCACTGAATAACGGACGATTCGGTAGTGCAGCCCTATGAGTATGTATCGCTCTATTGCACCCCTCCGTTATTGGCCTTGCTACAGAAATGTCTTCAGTCGTTCGAACTGGAGATCATGGTGGCGGTAATGCATCTCGACGAGCGCGAACCATTCCGGAGCCGTCAGCCCTCCGAGCCGTGGATTCGCTTCTGTCCGCTTGGATTCGCTCGCCTCCAGTGTCGGCGTTAACGTGTTTATGCGGAGCAGAACGGCGTCCAATCCCTCGACGATCTGCCCCTTGATCTCGGGCTGAGGCGGCCACATCTGAAAGGCAACCTTGATGGTAGCCATTCATGTGTAATTAAACTATTCAGCCCGTTAGCATAACGAAAAAGCAACATCGATAATCGGTTACCTTCTTGTTGCTACTGAACTCCCTCGATTTATCCGATGCCGCTATTACGCAACCGTGATGAAGTAGCAAAGCTTGATCTCCTCATGCATAAAGGTTAACGCGTTCGGTTGTTTACAGATCACGATTTTGGATAGTATGATTAGTGATATTGCACATGATAAGCCATTGATTGCGCAGCTACCAAATTAGGAATGGGGAGAAGTCCAAGATGCCGACGATTCAAATTGAAGGAAGAGGCTCCTATGAAGTTGCAGAAGGTACTAAACTTGTGCTTGCCCTGGAGGATAACGGGGTAGACATATTGCACCGCTGCGGCGGCAACGCCAAATGCACGACGTGCCGGGTCGAAGTGGTGGATGGAGACGCCGGTCCGGTTGGTGAAGCGGAAGCCGCTCTTCTGCAGGCCAAAGGCATTGCGGAATCGAACATCCGCTTATCGTGCCAGATTCGAGTACATAACGATCTTATTGTAAAACCGGTGATGACGGTATCGTCATCCGGCCTGGAGCCAGGCAATCGTCCGCAAGACTAACCGATCGCGAACCGGCTTCTGGGCTCGTAACCACGCTGAGGCATCTCACATGAGGTGCTCAGCGTGGTTTTTTAATGGTTGGCCTTGACCAGTTCACCGAACCAGCTAAGCCTTATGCGAACATGTCGCGAGCCTCGTCGTGCAGCGAACGCAGCGGTCGCCCGGCTAGTCGCGCCAAATCCGGCGATAAGCTTCCCATATCGGATAAAGACAACAATCGATAGTTTAACGTTACTAGTGTTTGGAAAGTTGCGTTAACTGCTCGTTACTACATGCTCTCCGGATTCGATACAGTGCTTGTTTTGCACTGCGTTTTGGGCGGAAGCCGAATGAACTTTCTTGAAAGTCCGCTTCAAAGATTGGCTCCATGACAAGCTTAGCTGCCATTTGAACGACTCGATCACGTATAGTTGGGATACCGAGTGGTCTTTGTTTTCCATCCTTCTTGGGGATGTACTTCCGTCGAACAGGCGAAGGATGGTAACCTTCCTTAAGCAGTCGGTGGCACTCTTCTATGAACTGAAATTCACCTTGCTTCTTGATGTCCGCGAAGGTTTGTTCATCAACACCAGCTGCCCCTTTATTTGCACAAACTCGGCGCCACGCTTCCCATAAAATATCCCTTCGGTACACCTTATCGTACAAAGCATGGAATCTTCGCTTCTTGTTTTCCTTGGCCGCATGACCTAGCTTCTCTTGGAGTTGTTGAACTTTTTCCTTTGGTGTTGTTAGTCTTTGGGCATTCACTGATTCGTACCTCCTAAAGAAACATGAACAAAGTAGGGCCCCTTCCCTCCTACAGGTTGTGTTGTCCTGCAGTATAAGTCCAAAAGATGAAATGATTAACCTTGCAGGAAGGGAGTCCGAGGGGCTCATAGCACTTCTGCACACAGCTTTCGCCGTATGCAGGCATCCTAGCTACATGGGGGTTTGGCCCCTCCCATGGCCAGACTTTCACCGGCTAGAAGATGCGTACCTCGGGGCACCCCTTCAATGAAAACGACAGCTGATCTTTTGACCAGCTGCCTCTATATCATGATTCAACTATAGTGTCCCGTTAGTTCAAAAGTTGGTTAAAATTACTTTTGATTTATAATTATTAATTCTAATAGGATTCCAATAGCCATTAGAACTGATCCAATGATTAAAAAAGGAACGACCAGCTGGTTATCTGAAAGTGTTGTACTTAACATCCCATGTGTTGGGATAATACCGGATTTGCTGGCAAATCCTCCTGCCTCAAGCCCCATTGCAATAAATGCACCAAATCGTTCAACTGTATAAAACACACCACCTGTAAGCACTAAAAGAGTACCACAAATGAATAGCAACCTCCCGTTTCTCAATAAACACACCCCTTTGAAAGGATAAATGCTTCTATTAAAAGACTATATTCGTAAACAATTCTCCTCAAGTTAAGTTTCGTTATCCTGCCTGTTACTCCAACAAAGCAAAAGGGCTGTTTCCAAGCACGCTCCTCAACTCTCGTGTCCCGATAGACCTTAATATGAGACCTTATTTTTTCCCGATCCTCTAGTAAAGCCTAGTAACTTCAGGCTTACATATTGATATTTGATGATAATGTTTAACTGTCTTATTGTCTGTTTTTTAGGAGAGATGCGAAATATATTAAAGTAGAGATTACCGCTAACAGGAAGCCTAGTCCACCGATGAATGCAAATACAAACATAGGAACAGGACTTGGATCACTATAGAAATTGTCATGGTTAGCAAATACTTTAAAATAATATATCCCACTACTTACGATCCCCGCTAGCCAGATTATTACACCTATAATCATTAAGTAGACTAAGGGTTTTCTTGATTTTGATTGCAATATGATCGACCCCTTACTAATAATTTGTGGCAACAAGAATAATGAAAAGTATATCACATTAGTAAAATAATGGAATTTATTTGAAAGCACGAAATTATTGTTAAAATGTAGCTTATTACTTGTTAAATGGGGGGTTAGATGTAAATCATGCCCCAATCTTTTTTTCGCTAGTTTGTACGTTAAACTGCCCGTTGTCAGCACGACGCGGCTGCCGATTCATGTCGGCAGCCGCGTCTTAGTTATTGATTAAGCTATAGTGTCCCGTTAGCGGAATGACTAATTTAATTTTGCCCCTCCATCCATTTATAATAATCTATCTTTTCTTCAATCATCCTCAGGTTGTTCTTCAGTTCATTAATTTGAGCAAGAACGTTTCTTTGATGGGTTTCCAACAGCTCTCGTCTTGCACTTATTGTAGACTCACCTTGACTTCGCAGATCAGAAAAACGCTTCATATCGCTGACTTTCATTCCCGTTACCCGCAATCTGAGTAAAAAATGGATCCACGAGATATCAGACTCTGAATACTGGCGATACCCACTTGTATCTCGATGGATCTCGTAAAGCAATCCAATTTTTTCGTAATAGCGCAATGTGTGAACAGTAAGACCGGTCATTTCAGAAATTTGTTGAATTGTAAAAAAATTAGTTTCCATAAAATTCATTATAGCACATCAAAAAAAGGCATTGCTTTAGAGTGCACTCTAAAGTGTAACATTTAATTCAAGTTACTCACGAGGAGGAATAATATATGTCAAATGAACGTTATACACGGGGTTGGGAAAAATTAATGCAAATAGATGGTGAAGGAGGAAAACGTGTCATTGAATCGATGAGGGACATTGCTCCCGACCTGGGAAAGTACGTCGTTGAATTTGCATTTGGAGAGATATACTCAAGGGAAGTCCTTGATCTCAAACAACGTCAGCTAATAACGATCGCATCGCTTACAACACAAGGCGGATGCGAGCCACAGCTAAACGTGCATATCAACGCAGCTCTCAATGTAGGACTTTCACCGAATGAAGTAATTGAAGCGATTATGCATTGCATTCCCTATACTGGGTTTCCAAGAGTTCTTAATGCCGTTTTTGTTGCCAAACAAATTTTTGAGGAACGGAATTTGAAAATTATGAATTAAAACAACTATGCTGCCCGTTAGCGGAATAAAGGGCTGCCACTCGACAGCCCTTTTGGTACTGAACTATCGTGTCCCGTTAGCTCAGTCCTAAGAACGAAGCGCTTAGAACGTTTAACTGTCCTGTTTCGATCAAATAACGATTGCTCAATTCGTTAGTTATGCTGAAAAGGCTATTATAGCCCCTGAGACCCTGTTATACACCGTTTCATCTTTTATTTCTTATTTCTTTTGAACGGGAATCCATATTTCACAAAATTCATTTTTCGTTTCCGAAACACCGTACATTTCAAACTCAGGACCATTAACATGCTCATAACTTGCAGTAGGAAACCATTCACTGTATATGCGTTTCCATAATGCTTGCACATGTTCGGATGTTTGATCAACCGTATGTTCTTCTGTCGTAAAGACTGCCCATGTCCCAGCTGGAATTTCAAAAGAAGCAAATCCCTCTGGCGTACCGCTTTTTGGTGAGATGGCGTAAAGCATGTAAGGGAATGTGGTCCCGCCGGTATTGCGATAACACATTACTGCATTTACAGGTTTGATTCCTTTGCTTGAATTGTCCCAATGCATACCTGATGCTTTAATCATCTGATCAATTATTCCTTCATCAAAGGCATTTTTCCATAACCCCGGAATCGCCTTATAATTCTCACCATTCTCAGTTGAAAATATTTCTTCAACTCCAAAGACAGAAAAATCCTCTTTCTGAACGATTTTGTAATTCATTTCTTCAACCCCCTTAATTGAAATTTGAAAGGATATTTGAGGATATGATTTAAGGCTAACACCCAGATTACGTGACATCGTGGGTGTGATTCCATGCGTTTTTTGAAACGCACGGGCGAATGCTTCCGGTGAGTCGTAGCCATATTTAAGAGCAATGTCGATTACCTTAATATTGCTGCCCTGTAATTCAAACGCCGCGAGGGTTAATCGTCTGCGTCTAATATATTCTGATAACGGGATTTCAACTATAAACGAGAACAATCGCTGAAAGTGATAAACCGAGCAACACGCAATTCCTGCAGCTATTTCAAAGTCAATTTCCCCCGTTAGGTTATCTTCAATATAGCTAACGGCACCGTTCATTCTTTTCAGCCAATCCATATGCCCCACCCTCCTTTCTTCCTAAGGATAGAAGAAATCATTTGATTTTACCTAGCTTTTCATGCACGAATGTGCAAGGGTGTCAGTAACTCCCTACCGAATCTATTCGTAACACTACTCTCCGCTTTACCACTATTTATAATACGGTTCACCGTATTGATCTGCAACTAAACTGCCATTTAGCTTAATGAAAATGGAGCAGCTGCCAACCGGCAAACTGCTCCATGATGTTTTCAACTAACGTATCCCGTTAGCTTAATGCTTACTTGTATCGTCCTTCATCAATTCTATTCTTTGCTAATGTTCGTATTTCTTCGTCTTCATCGTTTAGTAAAAAAACTAGAACATGAAAGGTCGCTTTTTTATTATATACAATCCGTTGTCTGACTGAGCTATCTGGGTCTTTTGCCAGTTTTAATTGTAAGTGTTCAGGTAGTCGATTTTTAGTTGCAACGTTAAATCTAACCCTTTCATCTTCATCGTCAGCGAGAATTTCCATTATCTCAACTGGAATTGATTTATTATGTGCTACCCATACACGCATATCAGGGTACTTATTAATTACTTCTAACCAAACCTCAAAAGGTGCATCAGTCCATGCCGCTTTCAGGTACTCATCCATTTTTTCACTAATTCTTAACCTAACAAATTCTTCAGCAGAATTAATCATCTCTCAACCTCAATTTGCCGATTTTTTCTTATTTTATCATGAAGAGCTTGCGCTATCATGCCCTTTAGTTAAATAAAATAAGCAGGCTTAAGCAACCTGCTTAACAATTTACCTATTCAACTATCGTGTCCCGTTAGCGTAATGAAAAAGGAAATACTGCTCCCCTTAGCTACGTCCCTTACGTCTCTCTTTTCTCTTGTAAAACCTGTCTATGAGAAGGATTAAGATATGTACCATGGTTATAAGCACTGCCATCTGTATAGCCTTAATAAAACTAACCCCTACAAAATAATAATCCAGAAGCAAAATGGCACAAAAATAAAAAGCAATCCCTAGAATTGAAATTTTTTCTTCCCTTAGCTTATTAATTTTACCACACCCCTCATCCTCCTGTATTGAGCCAAACTGCCGTTAGCACAACGTGGCTGCCAATCCATGTCGGCAGCCGTGTCTTAGATATTTATTAAGCTATCGTTCCCCGTTAGCCTCAAGTGGACCGAGGGGCGATAGCCCCAATGCTTGATTATGGTGTTATTCTTTTACTTAATTTCTTAAATACCGAGTAATCCTTATCGGACTTGATAAAACTTAATATCTTTTCAGCACATTCTATTGGATTCAACTCTTCAGTATTTACTTCAAGGTCATATTCATTAAAGCAATATACTTTGTCTAACTGGGAACTTGCTAGTCCAATCTGTCGATCTCCTCTTATTTGCTCTCTTCTTATGAGTTCTTCTTTCGAGCATATTACACCTATAAATAATGTAGGCTGATCAGAAAATACATCAAGACATTCATTAAACCACTTGTCATTCTCGATTACGGTATCTACTATTACATTTAAACCCATTTCTGAAAACAATTTAACTGTCGAAAAGAACATTGAGACGATGGGATCAAAAATGATTTGTGCGACAACATGATCATCTACTTCTCTTGTAGGTTTAAAATCCGGAAATTTTTTATCAATAAATTCATTGAAATTATGAAAAAAATCATCTATTGATAAATGATGAAACAGAATCTCTTTCTGATTTACCAGTTCACTAGAAATACTGGTCTTTCCTGAACTTGAAGTTCCGTTCAACAACACAATCATTCCTTGCTTCAAACAAATCACCCTCACTTATAAGATTTGCGTATCTTTCAGATAACGTTATATTCACACATTTCATAAAATTATCCAACTCGTAAAATATTCGAGAAACGATTAAACTATCCTGCCCGTTAGTTTAACAAAAATGGCATCTTTTCAACTTGCCCCTGCTGCCGACGATGTGATCATATCGGGAATGTAACAAAGTTCTTGTCATCAGTCGGGAATGATATCAAGTTCTTGTCATTGTGTTTTGACAAGAACTTGATATCATAATAATAAAAAGCCGCATAATTAGCGACTTCTAATGATACTATGTTTTTGTCACCCGACATTTAAATAAGTTTGTCTAATGACACAAATGCGCCCCGCACCGAAATTTTCGCTTTACTACTATTTGTGATACGGCTCTCCGCACTGTCTTTAACGGCAAGTTTTTATGCCCCCCTCAAGGATGGCCTGTTTGTGCGTAGCTATTTGTATTCCTAGTGTTTAATTGCCTTTACAGGTTCCAACAAAATCAAATGATACTCATTTCCACACCCGCTTGGTTTTTCATTACGAATGTGCTCTTCCAGGCATAGTCTTGATCGATCAGATTTGTAAATCCCGTCCTCTGCTAATTCCCTCATAAAAGTTTTCCAAGATAAATTAACATCCTCACTACTCTCGAACATAGCGTAAAGACCGCCGGGTAGCACCATCTCCTTTAGATGCATCGGAACCGAAACACCATCTGGGATTGTCGCACACATTCCATAACCATAAGGCTTTCCGAAATTGCTTGGCATCGGTTTTACATTGCCACCGAAAAAACGTGCTGTACTTAGTAAATTCGAGGTCTTAATCCACTCAAGCACTGGTGTCATTGCTTCGTCTTCTGGAGAGACACCGACGGAAATATTAAAGGCAACTCTCATAGGAGGAAGGGTAATAATTTTCACCATACTACTTTCAGTTAAACTGCGCATAAACAAGTCCTCCGTCTCTTTTAGGAGTTCATCAACATTTGAAAACGCATCTTGCTTTTGAAGAAATTTTTGAACTTGTTTTAGTTGTTCTTGAAAAAGAGTTAATTCAGATTTCTGTGACTGTAGTTCAGAGATCTTATTCTCAACAACTGTGCTCAACTGTGATAGTGATTTGTTTGCAATCACTGATTTAATATCCCTTATGGAAATATCCATTTTTCTTAGTATGGCTGTAATTCTGATAGAAAGAAGTGCGTTCTCGTCATACACCCTCCATCCAGAGGATTTATCCCTTTCACTCTTGAATAAACCCTCTGATTCCCAATGTCGCAAGGTGCGACTTGTTAGGTCCATCTGTTCCGATACCTTATTTATTGCGACAGCTCTGTTCATTTTGGGTCTCCTTTCCAAGCTCTAACAGCTAGCTCGTACGCTTTCTCATACGCCTTGTAGTTTTCCACAAAAGCGGGATAAGCCCAGTCCAAATCACGGATCGAATCGATCCATGGATCGAGAAAATGGCAGGAGCCAGGTGAGTACTCTATATTAGGAAATTTCGTGCTTGGTATTTGTTTCATCAATTAGTTGGCTCGTTTTTGGGTTTTATGGAAGTCATTTTAATTTGGGTGAGGTTTTCTAAGTTGATTTCAATTTGTAATTCGGTATGCTCATTAATAGCGATTAGGATTTTATCTTTAATTTCTAAGCTTTTTATAGGGTTTGAATTTTCAAAAAATATTCCCCATACCAAACGGTCTTCTGCATCCGTACAAGCAATAAATCCTTCATTTCCCATTTGACCATCACCGCCACAGATTTTCCCGTCTTGATAATCAATACTGACCCATTCATCAACGATCGTCCAACATTCAACATTATACTTTGATATGCTTTCAATGGTTGTGTCACACAAGGGAGAGCAATAAAATTTACTTTCATTTGTGTTGGGGTTATATGCGCTGTAACAACTTAAGATTGTTACAGTGCCATTTGGAAAGATGATGCTATTAACGCCGGGCAGTTCATGCTTTTCAAGATTCCAATGTTCCGCAACAACAATATTCATAATAAATCCCCCTTTATATCTTAAGTTACTAATATATACAGCTACTTGTTGAGGACTAATAAGCTATTTAATCTAGTAATCGTTTCCTTAGAAACTTTTTCACTGTATAGGCCTTCATTTTGCTTCCAGTGTAGCAATGCCTTTTTCATAGAGATGGCGAACTGAGGATAAGCAAGATTGTATTGAACTCCAATGCCAACTGTAGATAGTAAGCGTTGGGTGTACATACTTACAATTTGAGTAACTTCGGAACCCCGATTGTACTGCTCATAGAAATATTCCTTGATCTCACACGAGGTGTCATTACCAAAAACCTCAGCACTCCATGCTCCCATACGCTCTTCACCTCTATAAAGGTATATGTTGGTGTATAATGATGATGAAATAAAATTATATTTCAGGTGGTGAATGAGGTGTGGCAATTTACTTTTGGATATCAATTCCAATAGATGATTTTTTTCATTACAGTATTGATCTTATGAAAAAATATAACGTTTCTGCGTATTTAGAAATGATAGGCGATAAACCGGGCGAAAGAAAAGTAGATGTGTATGATGAGAATGATCCAGAAACATTTATAAAACATTTCTATGATCCGAATTATTACAGCTTTTATTTCTCGTGTTATCCATTTCTAAATGTAGACAGCCTCAGACAAATCCAAATGCAGCCAGATAAGAATATACAAAGGTTCTATTCCGCTTTGCAAAGAAAGCTGATAAATATACCAGGCATCCAGAATAGCTATGTTATGGACAAACATGAATACAAAAATCGTTATTGTTTACCTACATCAAAGATTATTATCCCACATAACCCGCATAGTCGTAATATGAAAGGCTCATGGGAGGAGTATTATCTTAACTCTATTGGACACCGTACCGATTAAGCATTTTCAAAATAAATCAATTCCCTTATTGTGAGATAATTAAATGATACGAAGTCGCATAACGAGAATCGGATCAAGTTTGTCTCATTGGGAAATGACACAAAATTGATCCGATAATAAAATAACTCGCTACAATTAAGGATTAATATCGGGTAATGTCATTTCGATGCAACTAAGAATACTGTTGTACCTTGATATTTCCAATCAATCTAATACAGCTCGTGAAAATAGGTCTTTTATTAATGAGTCATCTTCACAAGCTTCCTTAAAGGTGATTGCAAAACTAAATATTGCTTCTTTATTGTCTGTATAAGCAGCGAACATATCAGCTTCCGGGTCAAATCGTATGATATCAACTAAGTGAGGCATTTTTTCTTCAAGAAACACGGCTGCTAATGAACCCCAATCATAGCCATTGCCCTCAAATCCATCTTCAGCTCGTGTTTGAAAAATTTCATGCTTATATTTACCAACATTAATAATGAAAGATATGCTTCCACTATCATGCGCAACTAACCTAAAAGGTTCTATTTTTTCTACAACTTCTAACCACGTCTCATCTTGTTCAACGTTCATAATACCAGCGCGATTGAGACTCATTTCTAAAAACATACTGGCTTGTGAATCTTCAGGGTCTAGTGCAAATGATTGTTTAAAAGCAATGCTCGCTTCCTTATACTGTTTAAGGTAGTAATAAGCATATCCTATTCGAAAATGCCAAAGAGGGTCGAGCTCGCCTTGCTCTTGCACAGATAAAAAACATTTGATAGCTTCATTATAATTATCTTGATTATTCAATGCTCTTCCCAAATGGCAAACCAAGTCATAGTCCCTTTCTGCTTCGGGTATTTCCTTAATTTTTATAATGATTTTCTCATACTGGTTCTTGTTATGCCAAAGAGTGAGCTGTTTCAATAGATCCTTATCCATCTTTGTATTCTCTCCTCTAACTTTAATCAAATAATGATTTCAATAGCATTATATTTCCCTAACAAACTACCAATCACGTTCACGAATGGCTACTTCTGTTTCTATTTCGATACCAAAAAAGGCTAAAATATCTTCAACAGTTTGTGCAATTGATTCTCTGCCAACTGTTTCAATTTCGCTGTCATTTTCGTCAAACTCTTCTGCAAGATCATTGATTGCATTGATGGCGGAATTAAGCTTTGATTGAATTTCCTCGATATCTTGATTACCTTGTTCCAAAAATTCAACAACCTTAACTAGTTCAGCTTTGACTTTATCCACAAGAAAATTAGGGAAGTATCCATCAATATACATATCTTTTAAATATTCAAAATCAGAACTTAGTTTTTTCATGAAATGATCCTCCAATAACATGGCTAGAATAGGATAACTTTACCGCTTTTACTTTATCTGTGTCAATCATAAGGGAAAGCACGTTCTATTGGCCCATCTGGATGAAATAGTAGAGGGTTTGTTTGAAGCAAGAATGAATTTTATCGGAGAAGTACCCTATGAAGGAGAAAAAAGAATGCGTAAAAAGGTAACACAGCTTATGGCTTGTGTTCTGGTTGTTCTGTTGATAATGACACTGCTACCTGAACTGTCTGGAGGAAAGGCTTATGCCCTACATCATCAGCACAGTGGCTGGCACAGGTGTAGATGGAAACTCGGGAGACGGGGGAGCAGCAAAGGTTTCGGCTGCGTCCAATTGTTCCATCTCCGGCGAAAATTTTTCGCCGTCACTTATGGTACGGTTCACCGCAATTAATCTTCAACTAAACTGACCGTTAGGTGAACAAAGACTACCGATCATACCAACAGTCTTTGAAGGTGTTTATTGAACTATAGTTCCTCGTTAGCGTAAAGCATCAGTGCTTTCAAGTACTGCCTTTATCCTCCTTACGCTAGAAGACGAGCTCTCTTCCTTAACAATTTTAAAAGTACCAAGGTCAGCCGTATTCACCGCGTGAGGACCGCCGCATATCTCTTTGGAGAATTTGCCCATCGTATATACTTTTACCATCTGGCCATACTTGCTCTCGAATAGACCAATAGCCCCTGTTCTACGTGCATCTTCAAGCGTCATCTCTTCGAACGTAATCCCGACGCCTTCGGCAATCGCTTCATTGACCAGCCGCTCGGTTGCCACGATCTCTTCTTCAGTCATTTTACGATGGAACGAAAAATCAAAGCGCAGTCTCTCAGCCGTTATATTGCTGCCCTTTTGCGCCACCTCATCTCCGAGAACCTTTCGTAGTGCAGCATGCAGAAGATGAGTTGCCGTATGCAGATTTGCCGTCTGTGCAGAATTATCTGCTAAACCGCCTTTAAACTTTTGGGCTGCTCCGGCTTGAGATAACTCTCTATGCTTCTGAAATTTCTCTAGATATCCTTCCAGATCGATGGCGATGGAACGCTCTGTTGCCAGTTCCATGGTCAATTCGATGGGAAACCCATACGTATCATAAAGTTTGAATGCAGCTGCACCGTCTATTTGACCATTTACTAATGAAATCGAAAGCTTATCGAATTCACGAAGTCCCTGCGCGAGCGTTTTTTGAAAACGAGCTTCTTCCGCCTGGAGTTCCCTAATAATTTTATCGCGATTGCTTTGCAGCTCTGGGTATATTAGCTCGTACTTGTCAATCACAGCGCTAGCGATATCCGCTAGACCGCCTTCTTGAATACTCAATTGCATTGCGAATCTAACAGCTCGGCGAATCAATCTTCGCAGCACATAGCCTTGGTCGACATTAGACGGAGTAATGCCGTAATTATCACCAAGGATAAATACTGCCGTGCGGGTATGATCCGCAACAACTCGATACGCTTTGGGTTGATTTTCGTATGCCGTCTCCGACAGTTCTGCAATTCGTGAGAATATCGTAGTAAACAGGTCGCTATCATAGACTGTTCCTCCATTCAAAGCGACTAGCACTCTCTCTAAGCCCATTCCCGTATCGACGTTTATTTGATCAAGCGGTTCAAACTTTCCCTCCGCCGTTTTGTTATATTTCATAAATACATTATTCCAGAATTCAACATAGCGCCCACATCCACATGCTGGCGAACATGTAGGACCGCAACGTTCTTTATCCGAGATAATGAAGATTTCCGTATCGGGACCGCAAGGACCTGTTTGACCTGCTGGCCCCCACCAATTATCGGCTTTAGGCAAGAAGAAGATCTCTTCCTCACATTGACCTAATGCACACCATATCTCGTACGACTCCTGATCACGGGGAGCATCATCATCTCCTTCGAATACAGTAACCGCAATTTTATGCTTGGGTATATCGAGCCAGTTCGGCGAAGTGACGAACTCCCAACTCCACGATATGGATTCATGTTTGAAATAATCGCCAAGTGACCAGTTGCCCATCATCTCAAAAAAGGTGCAATGGGTATCATCACCGACTTCATCTATATCCACAGTACGTATACACTTCTGAACATTGGTTAACCTCGTTCCAGATGGATGCTTCTCTCCAAGTAAATAGGGCACCAGCGGGTGCATGCCCGCTGTCGTAAACAATACGGTGGGATCGTTATCGGGTATAACGGAAGCGCTAGAAATGACGGCATGACCTTTTTCTTGAAAAAACTGAATATACTTCGCTCTAATCTCTTCAGATGTATACAGTTTCATTGATATTTCTCCTTTTACTCTATTTTAGACAACAAAAAAACGCCCCAAGATTGGGACGAATTAATCGCGGTACCACCCAAGTTATTGTCTTCGCATTTAGCGATACAATCAGCTCAATTGACTATAACGAGTCAAACCGGCGGGCATTAACCGCACTCCTGAACCGGCAACATACTAAGTTTCGTAGGATTTCACACCAAAACATCCCTCTCTGAACGAAATGTAGCATATTTTGTTCATTCATTGATTTCATTTATATCATTTCCTAATTATTGTTATTTTAGCCAGTTAGAATTCAGATGTCAATCGTGTATATTAGCAACCTGCATAATACTCGAAAACCCACTCGTAATTAACGTAAACAGCCCGTTAGCTTAACGAAAAAAGCAACCGATCGATAATCGGCTGCCTTCTTGTTGCTTTTAAACTATAGTGTCCCGTTAGCTCAACGAAGAATGAATTGCCAGTTTGGAAGCAACTCATAGTCCCTAATGTGTTTGTATTTTAGAACCATTACAGCTCCCGTATTATCTATACGAAACTTCATCGAATCCATCCCTACATCCAAATGAGGTCCCACATACGGAATCACTGTAACATTAACATCAATATGCGAAGGATGATATTCAACGTTTAATTCAGTCCCTCCTAGAAAAGACGAAAACGTAGGTGCCACAGTTAGTTTATCTTCATAATATCGATTAATCTGTTCCTGTATATTTGGAGCTAACAAAGTAAGTACAAGCCGTTCCAATGGTTCTTCGTGTGGTTTAGCATAAACTGGCTGTATAAGCACGGAGAAAATGATGACTGCTAACAATAACCCGATATAGCTTTTAACATTCACTACTAATCACCCCATTGAAGTAATTTCCGTTAAGTGATTTGGGTTTAGAGTTTTTTAGTTAACGAGTGGATTCAGTGAACTCAATAGACTTAATTTTCTCAGTTGACGGGTCAAATGTGATAAATACATAAACCCCAAACTCGTTACCTTCTTTACTTCTCAGCCATAGCTTGAATTTCTCAACAGACTTGTTTGGCGTGAGTTCAGTACGACCAATGTGCTTATAATCAATTATGTCTGCTTTGTATCGTTTTTGTGTTTCCTTTACTGCAACTGTACCCCATTTTGCATATTCAGGCGCTGCTTCCAATGAAACACTAGAAGCAATAAACAGAACTATTAGGGATATCATCAATCTTTTCATAACAAACCTCACTTTAAAAATTTCCAGGTATTATACTCTACATTGTCCAATTTATTCTTAAACTATCCTGCCCGTTAGCTTAAACACCGATAATCAGTAAGCATCATCTTTTATGAGATAGTTACCTCTTGGCAGGTTGGCTCAATCCAAAGTACACGAAAATTAACCTAATTGATAATCGTCCTCATTTACGTAAAACAATATATTTTCTTGTCCTCAATTGGCAAACGATATATGTTCTTGTCACCCGACACTTGCGGCGGTTCTGTCTTATCGAATAACCATTGAGACACAACAGGAAGAGCATTCTCATTATTCGTAGGTATGTAAAAATGAAGAGGTACCCATTGGTACGGTTACCTCTTCAACTTGTAACATTATCTCCGACGTTCAAATATCAGAGTATTCGTTGTAGACGAAACAATTCGGAATCCGTGCGATAAAAGACAACGTGAAGCAAAAAATACACGTCTACCGATCACTAAGAATCTTGTACATGGAAAAGCACTTCCAACAACAATGACGGCTGTGATAAATCGGCGTCTTCGTATGTCACGTCTAAATCTAATCGTCACACGATCGGTTCTAATAATAGACATATAACACACCTCGCTTTCCTATGAGATACTATAGTGAATGCGAGATCAACTAGAAAGGTAACTGTAAAAAGCCTTTGTTCATAGAATTCCACTCATTCAAGTGTCCGTTTGCTTTTTTAACCGCATAATTAATATTTTGAAGGGAGAACCCTCTCACTTTTACTTGTGACAAAAGCCGTGCAAATTAGAAGAAAAAATAAAAAATCTCATACATGGAAAGGTAGTGATACCTGGAAGACAAATGGATACACACGCACATCGAATTCTACTAAACTGCCCGTTAGTATAACGAAAAAAGCAACCGATCGATAATCGGCTGCCTTCTTGTTGCTAATAACTATCGTGTCCCGTTAGTTCAATATCCAGTTGGTCCAATAATCCCATGTTTTAGCACGCAATCGTTTCCCATGCCCAACGCCATCAACAACCAAAAGATGCGCCATAGCCTTACCGCTTCCAGCAATCAATGAGTTATAGAACCGCTCTGTATGATAAGAGCGAATCGTTTCATCTTCCTTCCCGTGTACCAAAAGCATCTTACGGCTTATTAATTTACTAATATGTGAAGATGGATTTAGGAGAGACTTTCCAACTAAAAAATCATTCCATTCATTTTCATCAATTTCTCGAAACACATTTTCCTGACACCGCTTGAGATAGGGCAATAATGTCGTTAGGTCACTTTCAGGTTCGGTCAAATCTGTATTTTGTTGTGCTGGTTCCCGGTTAAGTGACCATAGAACTTCTTTATCAGTTGATAAATCTATAGTTCTTCCTTTTGACAGAAGTTCTAAGCCTTGTATCGCGCCTTCAATTGAAGACGAAGGACCAAACTTTTCCGTAGCTTTGCCAACTCCCAGGATACCTTGCTTGTAGAACAGTAAATCCTGCGTTTGAAAGAGGGAAAGACATATCTTCTACGGTGGGGGTATTTGGCAAACCAGGACACCAAACAATTCCTACACCATTGGCTCTATCGGGTTCGGGCAAAAACAGTTCTCCAAGAATGTCTCCATTCCGTACAAGGGCTTGCATGAGAGATACACCTCATCAATAGTTATTTTCTAATTAACTATTCCATCAATCAGTTACACTATCCTGCCCGTGACGCAACGCAGCTGCCGATCCATGCCGGCAGCCGCGTTCTAGTTATTTATTAAGCTATAGTGTCCCGTTAGATCAATAGACTATTTGCTATGACTTTGAGATATAAATAATTTTGTAATCAAACTTTTTAATAAAGCCTTGTTTCGCGGCTACTTTTATTGATGGAAGATTATCTTTCCAATTGTCCTGATAAGGTTCGAGATTCATTATATAAACTGAACAAATGTACGGAAAGTAAGGCTGAATTTTTTTAGAGTGATTTGATTTAGTTTTGCCGGCTCTTTATTTGCTAATTTATTTTGTCACTTTTACTTTGGCCATGAAGGCCTCGATTTCGTCGACTGTCTTCAAGACATCTTTTGAGAGCACCTCGCAACCGTCTTCCGTGACGAGAACGTCATCCTCGATGCGGATGCCGATGCCTTCTTCGGAGATGTACAGGCCTGGCTCCACGGTTAGCACCATACCCGGTTGTAACTCCAGCCCGCTGTAGTTGCCAACGTCGTGCGTGTCAAGGCCAAGACTATGGCTAACCCCATGGTAGTAGACGTTACTCAGCTCTTCATCGTTCTCGATCAAACCGAGTTCCTTGCCCCCTTCGGCCAACACTTGCTTGGTGATCTCGTTCAGCTTCGTGAAGGGTACGCCTGGTTTGATCGCACTGATGACTTCCTGCTCAGCCTTCAGCACGAGGTTGTAGATCGCTTTCTGACGATCGCTAAACGTCCCGTTGACCGGAAACGTGCGGGTGATGTCGGCGTTATAATGATCGAACTCCGCACCTATGTCGACCAGCACCAGCTCGCCGTCCTGGACATCGCGGTCGTTATCTTCGTAGTGAAGTACTGTCGCACGGGCACCGCCCGCCACGATCGGGTCAAAGGCATAATGTTTCGCACCCGACGTGCGCAAGTTGTATGTGAAGTGTGCTTCCAGCTCCGCCTCGTTGACACCCGGATGCATTTGAGACACCATGCGCTCGATACCTTCCTTCGTGACTTCGATGGCGCGCTTTATCTTCACTATCTCATCTTGTGTCTTGAACAGGCGCAGGTGGGCGATCTGTCGGTACAGGTTCTGAACCACGAGCATCGGATATTGCTCCTGCGTTTTACGTGCAAACAACTCCGCCCGGCCTGGAAGATCATGGAACCCTCGTCGTTCAAGGTCGAAGTACACGTTTTTGTAATCATAGTTCGTCACGGCAGCGTGGAAGAAGCGTTCGAAGTTGTCGCGATCTTGCACCTTTCCGATGCCGGTGATCGCTTTGGCTTCATCCGCGGTCATCATCTTGCCGGACCATTTCTCCAGTACCGGATCAACTTTTTCAATAAACAGCGTCTCTTCGACTTGAATGCCCCGCTTGGTGATCACCAGGATGGAGCTCGGTTTCGTCAATCCAGTGAGGTAATAATAATGGCGGTTCGGCTTAAATGGAAAATACGCATCCGCTGATTTATGGGGAGCTTCCCCAGCAAACAAAACGACAATTGAATCATCAGCCAAAGCTTGGACCAACTTTTGACGGTTGTTTACAAAAAAGGTTTGTTTCATGTCTTACACTCTCCCTTTAGCAATTCTTAATGCTATTCTAACTATAATCATATATTAACATATTCTGGTTATTACTGTTCAGTATCAAAATTATAATGAGCTCAAGGAGAGTGATCTTTTGCCAACGATTCGTCCGGTAGCGCGTTGTAGTTATATATTAAACTATCGTGTACCATTAGTTAAATGAGGGACGAGAGTGCCTTCAGAAAGGGAGAAACTTAAAACTTGACCTTTTTCCTTTGGCGTCCATCCTTTTTTCATCGCCTCTGTGATGATCATGGCTACATCCGGTGGATTTATAACCTTCAAATTCAGTGGCTCTATATTCGGAAACTCAACCCAATAATCGTTAATGTCTGATTCAATATTAATCCTAATCAACTGACCATTGGAATCATCGTGTTGCACAGTTAAAACAAGTGCCCCCTTTCCTGAGGGAACGACTACCCACCTGTATGTCTCTTGTCCAATCCTGATCTTTCTCGATCCTCTCTTATTAATAGACATTAATTCAACTCCAATATCACTAGGGAGAACAAAAGTTCCTAGTTTGAGTATTAATCTAATTCATATTTCTTAGCTGTCTGTAGTGATTTTTTGTAGCAGCAACATTACGAGCATTTTGCAAGTCAATTATCTCACTAAGTTTCATATTCCAGCATTTTAAGTGTAAAGTGTCACATAAAACCTGGCATATTCGTAATGCTTCAATTACACTGCCCTCGTCTCGATAGATGTTAGTTCTTATGGAAATCTCTTCAGCTTCTTCTGTAGCACTTCCAGTATTAAGCTCAATTTCAACCTTGTATTTACCATCAGAATATAGAAAATAGCATTCATCATCAAAGGATTTCCACGATTTCAAAGTAGGATCATTCTTAATATGAGCTAACTTTTCAAGCACTTCAACGGCTTGATAAAAATTAAATTTATTCTGTCCTACAAACTCTATACCATCTTCAGAGAAATTCGGAACATTCCCCACTGGAAATAGAATAAATTAATAATCCCCGATTGCCAAAACAGTCACCTCGATAGTGAATGAGTATATAAACAAATTCAATATATTTCCACGTTATCCTGCCCGTTTGCTTAATAAAATGAGCAGGCTCAGCAGCTTGCTCAACAATGGTCTGTGATTCAACTATCGTGTCCCGTTAGCGGAGTATAGCTTCTTTAATAATATTAATTTTGATTAGAAAAAATGAAAAAAGTCTATTTTTAGTTCAATGTGGGCAACTATACATTCAGCAAAACTATTAATTTCATAATATAGAATTGCAAGTTATTCTACTAATGTGGAGGTGAATAAAATGCCAAATATTACAAGAGTAAGTAATGTTTCAAATTTGCGGAGTGAGATGTCTAATTTGGTGGGAAAAAGAATTCAAGTTGTGACTACTAATGGAAGACACATTCGCGGAACAGTGAAATCTGTTGGTAAAGATTTTGTAGTTATTCACGGTCAGAGTTTCAACGGCAGAGGAGAACGTACATCTTCATCTTCGTTCTTTCCCTTTTTCTTCCCGTTTACCTCACTCCTTTTCTTCTCTCCCTTCTTCTTCCCCTTCTTCTAAACAACTTAATAAAATAAATAAAGAGTGGTGATTTAACGGTACATTTTACGTTATTCGTAATCCAAACGATATACACTCGTTATGCAGTGGCGCCAGCGGCCCCCCCCCTGAGTTTTCGGACCATCCCCGCCCTGTGACGTCCAGCCGATGTAAAGCAACGTAACCTATCAATCCGCCTATCTGAACCACGCCAGACCTTGTCGTATTACGGATTATAGGCGTATGGGCTGCGATCCAGACCAAGTAACATCTCGAAAATTTCCCGAAGGATAAAATAACCCCTGATCTCTTCGATGACTTTTTAAGCACTAAAAAAGCACAGTGCCACAAAAGATTGGCAGCCATGCTTTAAAGAGGTGACTGTATGAACTAGATATATTATGCAAAGAAGTGTTAAGTGAGCCCGGACTACTCTTATTAATAATTATCGACATTAGGCACTAATTAAAAAAACATGCACAAGAGACAATTACTAACAAGATGAACAATACAAGGATAGTACCTGTGCTTGTAAAAAAGCTTCCACGTACATCGGACATTTTTAACACCTCCCTTTTATTGAGTACCCAATATGTTATGTAGGATGATCTCACTTTGTTTGGATGGTTGTACTAGTATTTCACTAAATTGGAATCAAAACAAACATCGTCTAATCCTCGGTGAAACTAAAACTGCCAGATAATAATAAAATGGAATTCTGTACGACAACTCCACAATCCTGACAGTTAGCGCAATGAGGCTGCCGATCTATGCCGACAGCCTCGTTTTAGTTATTTAATAAGCTATAGTTCTCCGTTAGTTGAATCACTTACGGAAACAGAAGGTTAAACATCCCTTCTCCGACAAAGCTTTCTCCACAAGAGGAAAGCTTGTATTCCGTTCCGCGGTCCGTCTTTATCTCGTCGATCGACTTACAGAACTCCAAACACTTCGTAGGCGTTCCATATTGATCATGTGTATTGTCGTACATGTGCCTTATCGTCTCTCCGTCAAACAATAGATTATCGAAGACTGGTCCGCCTTCGATCGTAAATTGGACAACTTGAATTTCGTCGTTGACACCAACTTTCACATTCGTCACAAACTTCTCCCAAATGTCCAAATTGCTTAGTTTGTTACGTACATTCACGAAATCCCCGTTGGTTGCAGCTTGCTTGGAGTCGTACCTTATACCCCAGATAAGGTTATATAAATCACTGGTTGATTCTGTTGTCAGCTTATATCCTGTGCCAGTATCGGAGACGTAGGTATACATGCCGTGCGCATCACGCGCATCGATCCACAGGTGAATTTCCCACTGCTTTCTACCTTGCTTAATCACGATGTCGTAATCTGGCTGGCTCACATCGAGCCTGCCTTGCATTTTCTCAGCAGACTGTACCGCTTGTGTGAAGCTCTCGATCTGCTTCTTTTCTGTAAAAGTACCGTAAGGCGCTGCGTTGATGCTTCCGAAGCCAAGCGAGCGGCTCACCACAACTTGATCGCCTGTTCCTGCTACGACCTGGAGACGCGACTCTGTTACGTGTGAAGAGCTTGATTTCTCAGGGATAGCCTTTCCTTGTTCATTCTCGCAGCTTGCTATAAAAAATAGTAATGCTGCTGCCAAGATGATACTTGCCATTCTCATTAAAACTCACCCCTTAGTTCCTTCGACGCTGTTATAAAGTGGAAGGTTGCATCTTTGGGAAATGCACTAAACTGCCCGTTATTCCAACAAAGCAAAAGGGGCTGATTCCAAGCAAGCTCCTTAACTCTCGTTCCTCGTTAGTTTAACAACGGGGGTCCAGCAAATACGCTTTATTTCCGCAACAAAGGCTGCCATTTGGCAGCCTTTGTGATCACCACAGTATTCTTACAATACACTTACTTTCTTGCCCTAATAATCATAAAATTTTGATATTCATTTACTTCTTGTAAAGAATAGCCACCATATACAGAAACATCTTTGAATCCGACCATCTCAAGCATCATGATAAACTCATACTTAAAAAACCAACGCATTTTAGTTGTACTATACTGAGTATCAATTAAGGCGCCATTTTTAAAAATTTCATATCGCTCTATCTTAATTTGAATCTGTTCAAGGAAATTAAAGTCTGATTTTGAACTTACGACTATATCCGAACCGTCGCTTCTTGTACCCTTAAAACCAGGTGCCCATTCAGAACCTTTATTTATGAACAAATCTTTTGGTATAAACAGCGGGATTAAGGTCTGTCCACCTTGTTCAAGATGCGCATATATACTCTTTAAAGCATTCATTGCGTCTTCTCTTTCTGATAAGAGTATAAATGAAGCCGCTGGTATATAAATGGTCATATACTTTTTAGGTATAGCAAGATGTTGCATGTATTGATCATACAAAACTGGAAACTGCCCATTTTTCTCAGCCTTAGCTCTGCATATATCTAACATGTCTTTAGAACAATCAACCCCATCAACATCAAGACCAGCGTCCAAATAAGGCAACAATAATCTTCCAGTACCACATCCAAGCTCTAATGCAGCTCCTGGAACTTCTGTAATCATTTTTCTGAAAAACTCACTATCATCGGACGCGCTTCCCGTTCGCATATCGTAAGTTTCCGCTAGAATACCTTCATATGACTCAACATTATTAAACAACATAATTTAATGTTCCCTCCATGTTATAAATGTTTTTACACACGGAAGGTTATTAATAAGAATTCTATATTAACCCTTCCGCACCTCGAACTTTTTTGTAAGATCAGCTTTACTATTTGTATTCATCGCGACCACTCTCTTCCATATTTAGTCATTCCAATATAACTCGCTAAGTAATATATGTCTATGAGCGAACAAATTCATTCCACTATCGTGTCCAGTTAGCGCAATGACCTAACATTTTATTATGATACGGTTTCTACATACTGTCTGGTCTGTAACGGCAAGAGAATACAAAAAAAAGGCTGCCTCAAACGTCATCTTGGATGACTTTTTGGCAACCTCCTCTCTAATCCCTTATTATTTTTGGTTTACGTCTTCTTCATATGCGGTTTCGGCTCCTTCTCTATTCCTTCACGCTTCCCATTACCAGGCCGGTCATGAAATATTTTTGCAAAAACGGATAGACGACCATGATCGGCAATGCGCCTATAAAGATTTGCGCCGCACGTGTAGTCCGATCCGAGATCTCCGACAAGGTTTTAACATCCTCTGCACGCATGTTGGCGAAATCCTGTTGAATGATAGCAGTCTGTAAATAAGTGGCGAGCGGGTAATGACTTGGTGAATTCACGAGCATGAGGCCATCGAACCAGGAATTCCAGTGCCCGACGATTGTGAACAGCGTGACCGTCGCAATAGCAGGCATGGACAGCGGGAGATATATTTTCCACAGCGTTATCCAATGACTTCCTCCATCAATGAAGCTCGATTCCTCCAGCTCCTTGGGCAGTCCCCGAAAAAAATTGAGCAGCAGAATGACATTAAACACGGTCACCGCCCCCGGAATGACAAGCGCCCAAATCGTATCCATTAAATGCGTATATTTGATCGTCAAGTACCATGGAATTAAACCGCCGCTGAATAAGATCGTAATTACAAAATACCAGGCATAAACGGACCTCATCCGGAAATCCTTCACTTCTTTGGAAAGCGCGTATCCCAGCGTAACGGTTAAAAACATACTAATTCCCGTACCCAATATTACCCGCTGAATGGAAATCAGGAATGACCCCAGAAATTCTCTCTTCTTCAAAATAAATTCATATGATTTCAGTGAGAATTCGACCGGCCATAACTTGACTAGCCCAGCCGCTGCAGCACTGCTGGAGCTGAATGAGACGGCGATGACCTGGATGACGGGAAGGATGCAGAGCAGCGAGAGAGCGATCAAAAATATAAGATTGCAAATATTGAATAGGCTCCGCGTTACGGAGGCGCGTTGAATCATTGTGTTAACCCCCTATTCCAGTTAAAAAATTCGGTAATTCGCAAACCTGTACGCCAGCCAATAAGACACCGAGATCAGCAGAAAGGAAACGGACGATTTCAGTAATCCAATAGCGGTTGCCGGACCATATTGGGCATCTGAGACACCGACGCGGTAAATCAATGTATCCAAAATATCTCCGCTTTCGTAGACTTGAGGACTGTATAAGTTAAACACTTGGTCGAAGCCCGCATTTAACACGTTGCCTAAGCTGAGCGTGGCCATTAGCACAATGATCGGGATCATCCCCGGCAGCGTAATATAGAGGGTTTGCTTCCAGCGGTTTGCGCCGTCTATGATAGCCGCTTCATAAAGAGACGGATTAATGCTTGTCAGCGCGGCCAGGAATACGATTGTGTTGAAGCCGAATTCTTTCCACGTATCCGTCAGAACGAGCGTGATGGGAAACCAACTGTTATCGCCGAGGAAGTATATAGGTTGGATGCCGAACCATCCGAGAACTTGATTGACGATGCCGTGCTGTAGAGAGAGGACATCAATGAGGATGCCGGCAAGAATGACCCACGATAGGAAATAAGGAAAATAGATTAAAGTTTGAATGCTGCGCTTCACAACCGTCTTACGGATTTCATTCAACAGCAGAGCGATGATGATCGGTACGACATTGCCCATAATAATTTTCATCGTAGCAATGTAAACGGTATTCCAGACAATACGGTATGTGTTCGGCATTTCCAGGACGTATTTCAGATTGGTAAGCCCTGTCCATTCCGAGCCCATAAACCCTTTGATCGGTTTGAAATCCTGAAATGCAATAATGTTGCCGAACATAGGAATATAGCAATAGATCAATACAATAACTAAACTGGGAAATACCAATATATGCAAAGGTATCTCGCGGCGCCATTTACCCGTTTTCATCTGTCATCCCACCGTCCGGTTGGTATAATAAAGATAAGGGAAAGAAGTTGAACGTCATCTTTTCCCTTTCTTTTTTTTGATCCTTTAATTATTTGGAGGTTGAAGCCCACTCGTTTACTTCTTTCGTAATTTGGTCACCGCCGGATTTTTTCCAGTTATCCACGAATTTGTCGAAATCATCTAACGGCGAACCAACGATGATCTTCGTGATCATTTCTTTCTCTAAATTAAGCAGTGTCGACCATTTGAGCGTCATGGTTTGGGTCTGCACGCTAGTGCGATATTCATTTGTATAAAGCAGATCGTTTTCCTTATAGTAATTCAGGACGGCGAAGGAGGAATTTTCTGGACCTGCCTGACGTACCGTCGACCAAAACGTTTGATCGCCATTCATGAACGCCTGATAAGCATCGTAGTCCGCCTTTTGCTCTCCGTTCATTGCCGATGGATCATTGGATGCCACAGCATTCTTCAATGCCTCGTAACGTCCGGGAACATCCTTATTGGGTGGAAAGCCATACACGAACGGCCACTTGAATGCTTCAAGACGGTCCTTCGTCACACCCCATGTGTTCCAATCGCCTGTTTCTCCGAAAAATTTCTCAAAGTTCATATTAAACATCTTAACGATGACTTCGGGATGCTTATAGTTTTTATTCACAACATAGTATGTTCCGATCGGGAAGCCTACGGAAGGACGAGCTGGTTTATCATCAATAGAAGGAATCGGATACGCTTTCCAATCCATACTCGGATTCAGCTTGCGCGCATCGTCGAATGGATAGTAGGGATTGGAGTTTGCCCCAAACGTAATGCCTAGTTTATTCTGTCCGAGCAGCTCCGCCTCCTTGGCAGCGTCCTTCGCTCCGAATTCCTTATCGATTAATCCGGATTTGTACAGCTCCTGCAGCTTCGCAAGGGCAGGCTTCATTTCCGGCTGGATCCCCCCATACGTCAACTGACCAGAAGCATCCTTGATCCATGTCCCATTCGGATTAGCATGATATGCATTGAAGAAACTCTCCAAATCGGCAAAACCATCATAAATGTTCTTGTTCGCTGCCAATCCTACAACACCTTTGCCGCCATCACCATTCGGATCCTTGGTAGCGAAGGCTTCCATGATGTTGAATACATCCTGCATATTTTTGGGGTCAGGCAAGTTTAACTTCTTCATCCAGTCCGAACGAATCCAAAGAACGTTAGCATCTGTAATATTCCCATTAAATCCGGGTATCCCCAAAAGCTTTCCATCGATCGTAGCGGAAGTCACAGCCATACCGCCATCCTGCTTGGCCACATCCTTCGTATAAGGGGATGCGTATTTCTCGAACACCTCTGTAAGGTCTGCTAACTGTCCGTTCTCCGCCAGTTGCTTGAACTGCTTGGCATTCACAGCCACAATATCCGGTAGCTCGCCAGAAGCGATCATGAGGTTCAACTTTTTGCTAAAGGCACTATCACTTCCGCCGGAGTTGTCTGCAACCCAATCATAGATAAGATTAATGCCAAGCTCGTCCTTGTAAGCCCTTGTCCAGAGGTTATTGCCGATATCCTCTCCCTGCGGGAATTTATAGCTTCCGTTAATCCCGCGTACCGCATGGACATCAATAGGGGTCTCGTATTTCCCGAGTGGCCCCGCAGCATCTGCTGTCGTTGGTGTGTTCTTGTCGCCGTCAAGGGACGGACTGCTTGCTGCTTGATTGCCTGAATTGCTGCATGCCGTAATTAGCAGGGCGATACTCATGAAGCAAGCCATAGCCGTTGATACAACTTTTCGTCTGTTCAAACCAACTTCCCCCTCATCGTATAGTGTGGTATTACTCCCTTCCTCTGTATTATAGGAGGACTGTTTGTGCGCTATCTACTGACACATCTATACTTGTTGTAACCAATATTTACTTCTGCAGTTCGCGATATTCCTGCGGTGTCAGGTTGGTGATCGACTTGAAGAACCGGTAAAAGGATCGTTCGGACAGGAACCCGACACGCTCCGAAATATCGCTCATCCGAATGCCGGGATTTCTAAGGAGCTCCTTGGACTTCTGCAGCCTGACTTGTTTGATCGTCTCTGTAAGCGACTCCCCTGTATGATGCTTGTATAATCTCGACAAGTACGATGGGTTTAGCGACACGATATCGCTTAAACGAGTCAAGGAAAGGTCTCCGTTCAAATACTCGTGTATATATTTCTTGATCTTCGTGATGACGTCGTTCTCGGAGTTCGTATGTCCCTCAGATCGATGATTAAAAATCAACTCCGCTAATTCTCGCAAATAATCAAACGCCGAGCTCCATGTCTTATGGGCTTGCATCTTCGTCAGCTTATCCAGGTCCATCTGTTCGGCTGCCAGGCGGAGGACAGAGCTGTAATTCAGAATGGAGATGTAAATGACGACTAACGTGTAGTACCACTCCGTTCTGGCTTTCTCGGTCTGCTCATTCTGGGCAGCAAGTAAAGCGGTTATCCCATCAAATGCAGCCAAGTAGGCTTCACGCCGTCCGGCTTCCAAATCATTTTTTAAGTCGATCCATAAATGGGTCTGTAAGGGACTTTTTACAGGTTCGAATCGGCCGTGATCCGTACCATAGGCTTGGTCGGTCAATAATAGCTCTTGACCCAAGCCAAGCCCATATCCGAATAAGCGTTTAATCGTTATATAGCGGATATGCAGCTCCTCCCACTCGCAAGGCTTGCTGGCTACTATAATGGAGAGTTTGATCTTGAGCAATTGCCTGATCGTATGTTGGATTTGCTCCAATGTACCTTGGACGAACCTAAGGATTTGATCCCACGAATCTGCAGCATCTGATTTCGGTTGGATGAACCAAACCATGCGGAAGCGTTCGTAATCCGTGAAAGCGACACGAGTCGAAACACCAAGCAATTCTTCTGAAATATTTTGCACCGCATATATGATCAAGGCCCGGTCGAATGTGCTTAGGCCCTCTCTCCATTCATCTACGCGGCCTACAACTAAAAGAACGGGTTTGGAAGGGTGGAGTGAAATGGATAGCTGAGTAAACTGATTGTGAAGGTTGCCGAGCGCATAGGATTCTCCTTGAAGGATATCGCGGAGGTATTCTTTCTGAATATAAGGCAGCGCCCGCTGCAGCAAAAGCGTTGTTTTCTGAAGTGTGCTATGCATGTCTATCTCTTCGTCCAGCTTCGCGATTGCTTTCTTGACGGATCCGATAATGGTTTCGTCGGTCTCCGTTTTAAGCACATAATCGAAAGATCCGTTTCGCATCGCTTCGTGGATATAGGTAAATTCGTTATAGCCTGTCAGGAAAATGACCTTGCAACGTGGCCAAAGCTCCATAATTCGCTGCTGCAGTTGGAGTCCGGTTATTCCAGGCATCTGAATATCGGACAGAACAATGTCAATCTTCGTTTGCTTGAGCCAATCGATCGCCATTAGCACATTGTAGGCACGATACACCTCCAGCTCCATGTCTGTTTGCTCTTGAAACAGATCGGCCATCCCGTCCACAATCACATCTTCGTCATCAATGATCAACAATCGATACATTCGGTACCTCCCTATTCGGAATGCATATCTCGGTTCGCAACCCGCCAAGGGAGCTGCGCTTAACAAGGACACCAGCATCGGTCCCGAACTTCAATTGCAGACGCCGATGCACATTAATTAATCCCGTCGTTTCCATATGTTCATGATGAGAATTCAGTTTGGCTTCAAGCATACTCAATTGCTCGTCAGTCAATTCTTCTCCATTGTCCTCAACAGCAATACAAATCAGTTCCATCTTTACTTCATAAGAAACGCGGATGATTCCGTCCGTAATCTTGTTCTGCAGTCCGTACTGGTAGGCGTTCTCCAGAATAGGCTGAATGATAAGCCTTGGTACATTCAGAGAAGCATACGTGCATGGCATATCAACAAAATCGGTACGCATTCTCTTGCGGAAACGGGCCATCTGGATGTCCGCATAGGTACGGGCGTGTAACCACTCCGCTTCCAGCGTTACCTCATCATCCGCATTTCTCGTAATATATTGAAAATAATTTCCGAGGTGTTCAACAAAGTTAATTGCGTTTTTATTGTCATCCGCCGCTATCATGCGCTTCAGGACAAAAAAGCTGTTATACAAAAAGTGCGGGTTGATTTGCGACTGCAGCTGCTTCAGCTCCGCGCGCTGGCTATGAATCTTTTGTTCGTACACTTCCTGGATCAACGTATTCAGTCGGCTGATCATAGCATTGAACTGCCGATACAGGTAACCGAATTCAAAGGCCGTCTTGTAGGGGATCGAAGTGTCCATATTGCCTCTCTCCACGCGGCGGAAAGCGGATACAAGTGAACGCAGAGGCTTATGGATCATCCGATAAATCCAATAAGAGAAGAAGATGATTACTGCAACTGATAATACGGACAGCACTAACAGCATCACGAAATAATGACTAAGGGGATCGAGAATTTGTTTCTCCGGCACATACACGAGCAGGGTTGCATCCAGCATCTCGGATGGTTCGTACGTGACGAGGTAGAACTGATTGTCAATCTTGAGACGTTCGCTTCCCGCTTTATGATCGTTGGATTTGTTCTCCAATAGCTTCTTCAAGGTTTGAATAAGCGCAGCTTCTCGGGCTTCTTGGGTAGAAGTGATATGCCAATCTTGCTCTCTCGCAAATAATACGGCCCCCCCTTCCACTGTAGTGGGAATTTGCTTAAGCACATCTCTCAGGCTTTTCAAAGAAATCTCAACCTTAATGATCGAAGTCGGCGCCTGCGCTGCGGTTATACCTAAGGGGAATAAGCTGCCCATGAAGAGGCGATCGTCCAGCATGGTAAAAGGAGACAGCGTTTTATATTGCACAGAACGAATCTCGCGTATTTCTTTAGTCGGAATGGCCGCCTCGTCATAGCCGCTCCCATGAATCGTAATTCCCATTGAGGGGATGTACAACTTCGAACTTGAAATATACTGGCTAGAATTATTCAAGAGAAAGAGCTTACTCTCCAACCGATTCAACATTTTAAACCGTTCAAAGGTGGGGATATTCGGGTACAAATTGCTTAAAGTGGACAAGTCGCCGTCATTAATGAAATCCCGCATGGATTTGGTCACCCGACTCAATTCGGCTTCATACGAGGATAAGTAGAAATGAACCCGGGATTGCATCGATTTCGTAATTTCCTGACGGACGCTTGCCGCACCTGACATGTTAATGTATAGACTTAAGATATACATAGGAATAATCGACAATAAAAAGGTTAATACCAGGTTGAGATAAATAGATGATTGCCACAGACGCATTTGTTTCCCTACCTCCTAATATCCCATGAAAGAAATAAAGCAACCGACGGAATCCCGTAAGCTGCCTTATTAACCTATTATAAGTATAATCTACTTAATATTCCATTGACTATTTTTGATATCCCCGAACGACACGGACTCCATGCCCGCTTCTTTCCCGTACCGAAGGTTCTTTCTTACTCTGATTTAATTTTATATTTGGTTTTCACATAAGGATTGTTAATATATTCCGCCCACAAATCTTCAACCGATTGCCCTGTTATTTCTTTAAAAACATTAATATGGTAAGTATTCTGTTGCATTTGTTTGTTTAATATTTCTACTACTTTATTATTCTTGTTTTGTTCGATCCATAAGAGAAAGCGTGCAGTCTCTCCATAACCACTATTATAATTATCAGTTTCTTTAGGTTCTCTAAATTTCCAATCTTCATGGTGAGGTCCGTATACATATCTAACATAATCTGCTATTCCTTCTGTAATCCACCATGTCTCATCGTCATACCTTGGATACGATTGTACAATGTGTGTTAATTCATGTGTTAATAGCCCTAAATCCCAAGGATGATTAAGGATCCATTTAGAGCTTACAACAATCATTCCATCATCTGCATATGCTACTCCATCGTATGTAGGATCGAATTTTAAAATCACTTTTTTGGTTGCAGTTTTTGGGTCAGAATACTTTGTTAATAATTTTGGATAGACATCAAAATATAGTTCAACAAAATCATTAATAATAGGATTGATTGCTGGATTATCCACCTCATTAATCACTTCTAAGATATATCCACGTTTTTCATATTGTCCCCCAGATTCAACAACATGAGATTTATTAGCGCTTTCATTTGCCAAAACACTATGGGTACTTAAAGTACTTAAAAGTATAACTGCACAGACTACACTACTTAACAGCCTTTTCATGAAAGATCGATCCTCCTAAATATATTATTCAGATTTGATAGATAGAATATAAGATTCTAGATGACTCTTTTAAAAACTATATCCCTCCTTCCTTTGTGTGTTAGTTTCTCATGACTCATCGATCACTTTGTCTTGACAATCCTATTATCCTGTAATAAAGCAACCGACAGAATCCCGTAAGCTGCTTTATTAAACCGATTATAAGTCTAACCGACACAATCCTCCACTGACTATTATTGATATTATTATGACCAATTGTTACGTGAAACGGCTGCCGATTCATGCAGCCGGCAGCCTGTTTTTACATACTTTATACCGGAGATTCCTTTTGCTTGTTACACGATTGACATTCCAACCTTTTTATCACCGAACGATACGGATTCTATGCCCGCTTCTTTCCCGTACCGAACGCTGGAAAGCAAGACGTTTTCCTGTAGGACATGATCGAAACGCTCCAGCGCCGTTATGAAGTAAGAATTTTCTACATCCGGTTCCACTATGATGAACTCGATATTTAGGTTGAGATCATCAACAGCCTTGCCGTTATTATAATAACGGTCTTTATTATATAAACAGGCGCGTTACATAGACTCATCTGATAAAAGCAACAGCGGCAAACTAGGGCGGAAAATAAAGTCCACTGTTATGGCTGCCAATATTCAACTATCGTGTCCCGTTAGCTCAACGGCATCCACGATTTGACGCCAACTTCAATAAAAAAGAGAACAGGCCACCCGTGGCAGTCTGCTCCCTAATTATCTTGAATGCTCCTTACTTCGATATAAAGGAGTAATAGAACACCACTTCACTGCGACGGCCTTGATTTCAACGAGCATGAAGCCTGCGCTTTGACAATGTGGAAGGCCCTTTACTTGATGTTTTTATTGATCACTTTTTCCTTATAATGCATACAAACATTAAGCTGCATTCCGCTTGTATGCGCGCATCGCAAATAGATATGCGACGATCATTATCCCTAAGCACCACGCTAAAGCGATCCAAATATCATTGCCTACCGGTTGATTTGACAATAGTGCACGGATGGCCTCTACGATAGACGTCACCGGCTGGTTCTCGGCAAAAGCGCGAACGGCTCTCGGCATTGACTCGGTCGGTACAAACGCCGAGCTGATAAACGGCAGGAAGATTAAAGGATAGGAGAAGGCGCTTGCTCCCTCCACCGTTTTTGCAGACAGTCCGGCAATGGCCGCGATCCAAGTCAAAGCCAGCGTGAACAGCACAAGTATACCGGCTACGGCAAGCCAAGACAGTACCCCTGCAGACGAGCGAAAGCCCATAATGAGCGCTACGAGTATGATGACAACAACAGAAATGACGTTGGATACCACCGAGGTCAGCACGTGCCCCCACAGCACGGTGGAACGCGCAATCGGCATGGAGTGAAAACGCTCAATGATGCCCCGCTGCTTATCCAAGAACAGGCGGTAAGCCACGTAAGCCACCCCGCTGGCAATAGCCATAAGCAGTATACCAGGCAATAGGTAGTTCACATAGTTATCTGTACCGGTTTGGATTGCGCCGCCGAATACATAGACGAACAGCAGCATCATTGCAATCGGAGTGATGCAGACCGTGAAGATGGTGTCCATACTGCGGAAAATATGGCGCATGGAACGTCCGAGCATCACGCTCATGTCGCTGAAAAAATGGTTTTTTGCCGTCTCCATTTATATGGCCTCCTTTTTACCGATGATTGCGAGGAATATTTCCTCCAATGTCGGCTGTTTTTCAACATACTCCACCTTTGCGGATGGAAACAGCTTTTTCAGTTCCGAGAGCGTGCCGCCGGCGATAATCCTACCCTCGTGCAGAATGGCAATTTGGTCGGCAAGCTGCTCGGCTTCCTCTAAATACTGCGTAGTCAAGAATACTGTCGTGCCGCCGTTGGCAAGCTCCTTTACAATCTTCCAAACCTCGATACGTGCCTCGGGATCAAGCCCGGTGGTTGGCTCGTCGAGGAAAATGATCTGCGGTTTGCCCACAAGACTCAAGGCGATGTCGAGCCTACGGCGCATACCACCTGAATAAGTAGATGGCTTACGATCGGCCGCTTCAGTTAAGCCGAAACGTTTCAGTAAATCGTCCGCAACTTGACGCGGATGATCCAGATGCCGCAGCTTGGCAATCATGATCAGATTTTCCCGCCCGGTCAATATCTCGTCAACCGCGGCAAATTGTCCGGTCAAACTAATCGACTGCCGCACATGGTCCGGCTTTGACGCGACGTCAAAGCCGTTTACAGTGGCGATTCCTCCGTCCTGTTTGAGCAGTGTGGTAAGGATTCTAACAATCGTCGTCTTGCCCGCGCCGTTGGAGCCAAGCAGGGCGAAAATCTCACCCTGCTTCACTTCAAAATCGACGCCCTTTAGGACTTCTGTGTTCTTGAAAGACTTTCGCAGACCTTTCACTTCAATTGCTTTTTTCATCCCGCGATCCCCCTTTTACTTTTTTTTATCCGTAGCCTTTTTCATGGCCTTACTAACTTCTTGGTTAACAGATTCTTGATAGATGTCAGCGTAGGTTTTGGAATCTTTGATTAGATCGTCGCAGAAAGCTGCAACGTCACTGCCGGTCACATCGAGCACGCCTTTCCCCATGGCCGCGCCCTCTTCAAAAAGATCGACAATCCCCGATAGCAAACCCGTACCTTCGGTTAGTTCAACAGGGCCAACCTTAAAGAGATATTTTTGAATCTCTTTATAAACAATCTGATAATCCCGTGGGAGCGCTTTGACTCGCGCCACGTGCGCTCGCCACTCTTTTTTGCCTTCGATGATATCTCGAATTCTCATTTTATCCTCCTCCTATTTACCTAGTTTTTTAGCGATATTATTGTTGAGTTGCTCGCGCCACTTGTCGCGATAAGACTTTGCCCCTTCTTCGCCGGCCAGCGCCGAACAGAAGCCTTTGATATCGTCACCCAATACCTCTTGGACACTCTGACCGTCCGCCGCCGCTTCTTCAAGCAGGCCAAGCACACCGTCAAAAATTGGCATGAGGTTGCGACCGGTGAAATCTGAGTGCGGCCAAAGATTGGCATTAATTTTTTTCCATGCCGCTTGATAATCAGGCGGTAGCTTTTTGACTCGCGATTCAAAAGATTTGAATTCTTTAGTCATGTCACTGCCAGTGATTTTTTCCCAAAAATTCATTGTTTTTTCTCCTTTAACTCGTTAATTTTTGATGAGACGAACCCCCATTTTTCCCAGAACCTCTGCAGTTCCTCGCGCCCCGCGTCATTGATCGCGAAAAACTTTCGTGGCGGTCCCATTTCAGAGGGCTTTTTGGTGATCTCCACCAACTTGTTTTTTTCAAGCCGGATCAGGATGGTGTACACCGTTCCCTCCACAACATCTGCGAAGCCGAGGGCATTCAGCGTCCGCGTGATTTCATATCCGTAGGTTTCTTCGCGGCTTATTATTTCTAGGACACAGCCCTCAAGCACGCCTTTGAGCATTTCCGTTAAGTTCTCCAACACAATCACCCTTCACTATTCTGTACGACTGGTATGCAGTATTACTTACTACCACTATAAAGTAACACGTAGTAGTTGGATTGTCAATAGCGTTACCGCTGACACGGATTTTATATTTTCAACTATCCTGCCAGTTAGCGCAACGCGGCTGCCGATCTATGCCGGCAGCCAAGTTTTAGTTATTTATTAAGCTATCGTGTCCCATTAGTAATGTCATTTGCTTTTGTAATCGATTAAACATTCCTTGGATTGCATTTTCTAGTCTCCGACTGTCTTTAATAAGCCTTCTCGAAGCCTCATTAAATAATCTTCATACATATTAAGAGTATAAAATTCAATCACATTATTCTCCGAATCTTTAAAATAACTCTTCTATGACCTGCTGGGTTAATGATAATTTTATGATCAATACCACAAAGTTCCAGCCGATTTATTGCATCATCGATATCGGCAAGCTCAATAAAAAATGCTAAATGAACATGTATGCCGCCTTCATCAAAAAGCCCATTCCATTTCGAAATAGGCTCCCTTTTTTCAGTTAATTGGTCTTGATCAAAATCTCTTGGAAGCCATAATCCTAACCTAGTGTTTCCGCCAACATATAGCCATGTAGCCCATACCTCTTATACGACCTCGTACTAACAACCTACTGAAGAACCTCGTCAAGATGAACATAACGACAAAATGTATGATAAGTGGTGCTGCTATTCTCAGGAATTCCAATACCGCCATGAAGGAATAAAATAGAACGTATTTAATTAACCCCTGTACCCAATCCTTATGCTCATGCAAGAAATTACTGTTCCAATGAGCAATGGTGTTATCGAACAAAGTGTAATAAACTGCAAATGCTACTAGGTAGGTTAATACCTTGTAAAGTCGATACTTGGAGAGAAATGCCGCTTTAGCATCGCTCTTGGAATGTTCGACGATAAAAAATATCAGATTAAGAGTTCAAGAATAAATTTCGCCCTACTTGTGATAAGGTTCGGCGTATCACTCTAGAAGTGAAAAAAAGGCACCCTCTTATCAAAGGCGCCTTTACTCGTTTACTCTAAGCATGAACTTCAGAGTCGGTTTCCAATACTAAACGTTCATCGACGACAGAATTTGTCCAATTTCACGCATTAATGTCCCGTCTGGCATCTTGCTCGGCAAGTATCTCTTTATCTTCCGCGTTATCCCTCGTCACTTTCTGAACGCCAATTGCGCTATATGATATCAAAAGAATCACAGCTATGTAATACCCCTTTACATTTAATTCAAATGGAGCGTTGTAAAGGCCAATTAAGAACATCCCATACCCGATAATCAAACCCGCAAAAGACATTCCTGTAAAAGCTGCTGTATTCCTCATCCGGTGCTTCGAGTTTTCCAAACGAATTTCATTATCTTCTGTATTGTCTCGAACGACCTTCTGTACAACGACACAGCTTATTGTGATTAACACCATGCAAAGCAGATAATAACCTTTCACGTTCAATTCCCAATCTGCGTTGTACACTCCTAGACAGAATAGAAAGAGACCTGCAGCCAAAGCAAAATACGATACTGCCGTAAAGGCAAGCGTGTTCCGTTTGCGATATTTCTGATTCATCTGACGATTCACTCCCGACTATAAAATAGAATGGTGCTGCATTCTTCTCCACTATACATTGGAGATTCGGTATAATTCTACACTATATTAGTTTTTTTGGTAATATTTAAATCATAACTAGACCTTATAATAATTTGGATTTTAACAAGCATTGCTTATTGGCAGAATAAGTACAATCTATCTTGTATACCCTCTAAGACTTCTTCTGGCACTTCCCTGACCTTGATATCCGCGCCTAAGAAGAGTAGCAAATTAGTTATTTCGGCCAATTCTTCTGGATGATTAACATTGTTAAAAGTCTTTAGAATGGCTGAGGTTTGGTAAGGATTCGTATAGGAAATTAAAAATTTTAAAGGGTGATATTTTTTGAACTGGGCAATAAACGGGTACCCATAGGCTGGACACTTTGAAAAAGGTGTTTAGACTGTGAGTGCATTTTTATATGGATCAATCTGTTAAGATCGGTTGAAAAATCCCTACCTAAAGCGGACATTCTCTCCAAGAGGGGAGCGTCCCAACAGAGTATTGCTTTGACCCTCAATGACGATCATTTCATCGCTCCCTTTGCCTGTTCACTATGTTATGGTCTACGAAGATCACCAGACGAGGGTGTGTATAGGATTTAAATCGCTGTAGGAAGCTCTCCCTAGTCAGCCGGGTGAGTTTGTCCCCAATTCAAAATGGAGAATACCTACTCTCCTAATATTTACAATTTCGCCCTACTTATGATATGGTTCACCACAATTTATCTTCAACTAATCTGCCCGTTAACAAAAAAACCGCCACCATGCAGAAAAATCTGCGAATGATGACGACTCTTCTAAGATTCACAACTTCGAAGCGAATTCGGGGTTACTCTTTTTTGGAAGCATTCCGCAAGGTTTGCATCGCTTTCCGGTAATCGGCGTCGGACATCTTGCCGAAGTTAATGGGCTGCCGGTTATCCGTTTTCTCCGTGGTTTGTTTTAATTGCCTAAGCGATTGCCGGAAGGATGCGTCATTTGCCGCAGGTGGTGCGACAGCCTCCTGTTCTACTGGTATATCCTGACTTACGCTTGTGACAGACACATCGATAAGCGGAGAATCCACGTGTAACTCGGTTTCTGTTACCGACTCGGTAACAGGTTCTGTCTTCGTTACGGAGTCAGTTATTGTGGAAGATTTTTGCCTAGATGACCGATTCGCATGCCGTACGTTCACTATGATTAAGATGATAATGACAACAAGCGCCACAATGCCATATCCGATAATGAGCATTCGATCATCTCACCCCTCGGCCTGTCATTTTGCCCGCTAAGCGCGCGACGCGTTCGCCTAATGCTTTTCCTAGGGCCATTTCATCCTCGCTCGGTAAATTGGGTGAATCGTCTGGCGATTCTTCCAAGCGGCAAGTGATCCCTACGCCGTAGTACGATCCATATAACACATTTTCGGGAACCGTAGCCGGCAATCCAACGATTATCATACCTTGGTGAAGCATCGGCGTAATCAAATTTAACATCGTAGCTTCAATACCGCCATGTTCGGTCGCGATCGTACAGAAGACTGCCCCCAGCTTGTCCACCAGCTTACCGTGAGCCCATAAATAGCCTAGTTTGTCGATCCACGTCTTCAGACCTGCGCTGATACTGCCAAAATGCCCAGGACAACCCCAGATGATCGCATCCATGCGCTCAAGATCATGAACATCCGCTTGATCCACATGGTACAGATATGCATGAGCTCCTTGAACGCCCTGTACGCCTTGCGCTATTGCCTTCGCCAACGCCTCCGTATGGCCATCCTCGCTGTCGTACACGATATATATGTTCATGCATGCTTTCCCTCCAACATCTCTTTACTTGCTGCTATATACTTTTCCTCGATCGTCCTATTACTATCCATCTTTATGGATAATTGGCAAGCGCTATCGAAACACTAAGTTCCAACACACTAACAATTGCTCTGCAATAGGAAGGAATCGATCGAAATGAAAAGCTCTCGAATTGTCATTGTGAATATTCTGGTACTTCTCATTCTGTTAGGGGGAGGTGCCGTTGCCGTCTACTATTACAATCAGTCCATCAACTATATTTCAACGGACAATGCCAAGGTAGACGGTCAAGCTATCACGATAGCATCGACGTCTCCAGGCTTGCTGCAGTCTTGGCGAGGCAAGGTAGGCGATACGTATACGGCTGGGCAAGATCTTGGCACCGTGCTCACGGATAAAGGCAATGTATCCATTAAGATGCCACATTCCGCTACAATCGTCCTACAAAACGCCGCGGTCAATACCATAGTCGGAGCAGGAATGTCGCTTGCGAAAGCGTTCGATCTAGGGGACTTGTACGTCACCGCCAATGTGAAAGAGACTCAGATTAACGACGTGAAAGTGAATCAGACCGTCGATGTTTACGTAGACTCTTTTCCCGGTACGGCACTGACAGGCAAGGTCGATCAGATTGGACTTGCAACCGCCGGAACCTTTTCCCTATTACCTACCTCCAACACGACAGGAAATTATACGAAGGTGACGCAAGTCATTCCTATCAAAATCTCTTTGGACGGGTACCGCGGTCTCGGATTGGTTCCCGGGATGAGCGTATCTATACGTATCCATAAATAAGGGGGGGCCATATGAGCGAAAAAAGGATAGCACCTACGGTTACCGTTCTCATCCTCGGGATGTTCATTGCGATCTTGAACCAAACCATGGTGAATGTCGCCATCCCACACATGATGACGGATTTGAATGTGTCCACGACGACGGTTCAATGGTTATCAACAGGGTTCATGTTGGCCAATGCGATTATGATTCCCATCAGTGCCTTTCTAATGGAGTCCATTTCGACCCGTATACTATTTGCCATGGCGATGGCGATGTTCACGATCGGATCCCTCATTTGCGGCTTGGGTCCAACCTTCTCCGTTGTATTGGTCGGGCGCATCGTGCAAGCCATTGGAGCAGGCGTATTGATGCCGCTCGTCACCAATATCTTCCTGCGCATCTTCCCCCCCGAGCATATGGGGCGCGCCATGGGCATGATGGGGATTGCGATGATGTTCGCGCCTGCGCTCGGACCGACCTTTGCAGGCTACATGGTGGAGCATTTTTCATGGCGCATCTTGTTCTTTGTCATGGTTCCGCTCGGCGCGATCGAAGTCATCCTGACTTTCAAATATTTGTCTAATATACTGAAGCTCACTTACCCTAAGCTGGATTGGCAAGGGGCCGTCTTATCGACCGTAGGCTTTGGAGCGCTACTGTATGGGCTTAGCGAGGCTGGAAGCAGAGGCTGGGGAGATCCTGTCGTGGATATTTCCATTATCGTCGGAGTCCTATTCCTCATCTTCTTCGTCATAAGGGAGATGACGACGAGCAGCCCTCTTTTGAATTTGACGGTATTCAAAAATCTCACCTTCACCATGTCGACCGTCGTAAGCGTCATCGTGAATATGGCGATGTTCGGGGCGATGCTCCTACTCCCGATTTATGTTCAGAATATTCGGGGCTATACCGCTTTGGAGTCGGGGTTGCTGCTGCTGCCTGGAGCACTGCTGATGGGTGTGATGTCGCCGATCTCGGGTACGTTATTTGATAAATTCGGCGTAAGACCGCTCGCGATCATCGGTTTACTGATCACTTCGATTACAACCTATCAGTTCACGAAGTTAACCGATGAGTCGACGTATTACCACCTGATGACGCTCTATGCGCTAAGAAGTTTCGGGATTTCCTTCATTATGATGACGATCATGACAGAGGGGCTCAATGCGCTGCCTCCGAAATTAAAGGGTCATGGCACGGCGGTGTCCAATACGATGCGTCAGGTTGCCAGTTCATTTGGAACCGCAGTGCTTGTAACGGTCATGTCGACAAGAACAACTGAACATGTGGCATCCTATTCGAACAATTTGACGTTGAGCAATACGATTGCATCCGAGAACTTCGCAAACTTGAGTACAGGCATCTCATCGCTTACAGGACTCCCTTCAGAAATGGGCGGCGCTTATACGTTATCGATCATTGGAGGATTGGTGACGAAAGCATCCACCATCAGCGGAATTAATGATGCCTTCGTCGTTGCGACAATCATTACTGTCATTGGTATTTTCTTCTCGCTGTTCTTGAAGCGGCCCAAGAAAATATCGGAAGGATAATCGGATGCAACCTCCATTTGGCAAAGCGTATCTTTACCAAAGAGCCATAGAATCGCTTCTATGTCTCTTTTTGCGTTCATTGAGCCATGTGCAACCCCAAATCTATCTATGTTTTTAGTCCTGTTTACTTGCCAATACCTTACAAATGTGCGCATACTTAATTACACGTTTTCATTCCCCAGCAGATGATCAAAGCTTCTGCCCAGTAATTACAATAGAAAACTCTACTTATGGACTATAATAAACTTTGTTGAAACTATCCTGCCCTTTAGCAAAACGCGGTTGCCGATCATGCCGGCAGCCGCGTTTTAGTTTTTTATTAAGCTATAGTGTCCCGTTAGCGCAACAACCAACATACATAAAGAGCTCTTCAGCTTGTGCCAAAAAGGGATAAAAAAACGAAGACACCTTAATGAAAACAGACTAGGGTCCAGTGGCCGCCCAAACTTTAGGAGTGCCCCTCTACTGAACCACAGACAGATGATATGTTCTTCTTGTTTTGTTAAATTTTAAGGGTGCACAATCGAGCTGGAAGGAGCGAAGCAAGTGAAAACTGTATTACGCATCATGATCTATCTCATCGTTTTTATCGTCGTCGTAGGGGGGACAGGCGCGGTCGGGTTCGTCAATACGATGAATCCCGGAATGTCGGTTTACGATAAAGCACCTCCTGCATTGACGGATGTGCAGGTACCGAAATATGACGCGAACAAACCGACAGTGGCCGTGCTGCTGGCGAACGAAGCGACGGAAGTGTTCGATTTTCTCGTCCCGTACGAGATGTTTGCGATGACTGAAGCTTACAATGTATACGGCGTTGCCCCCGATCGCGAAATTAAATCATTAACCGGCGGACTCGATGTCGTCCCGCATTATTCGTTTGACGAAATGGATGCGATGCTCAGCAAAAGCCCGGACATTATCGTCATTCCGTTTATGCCGATTTTGGACGAGAAAAAATATGCGCCTGTCCGTGAATGGATTCGGAAGCACTCGAGCGCCAAGACGACATTGATCTCCATTTGCAACGGGGCTGAAAACCTGGCGGATACCGGCCTGCTGAACGGCAAATCGGCCGCGACGCACTGGGGAGACATCAACCGGCTCATTAAAAAATATCCGGAAATCCAGTGGGTGAAAGATCGGCGCTACGTCCCGCAAGGCAATATCGTTTCATCTGCCGGTCTGACATCGGGGATCGACGCTACGCTATACGTCATCTCCCAGCAATTGGGCGAGGCGGCGGCGAAAAAAGTGGCGAAAGAGATGAACTATCCCTCTTACGATTACGTGACAAACCCGCAAATGAAACAGTTCGATGCCGGGCTGAGCGATATAACGTACGTACTGAACAACGCTTTTCAATGGAACAAAGTAAAGGCGGGCGTGCTGCTTTATAACGGCGCCGATGAACTGGATTTGTCCGCCGCATTCGATACTTATGCCGCTTCCGGTACGACGACGACGTTGACCGTTTCCAGCGCGAACAAACTGATCGTAACGAAGCATGGCCTGAACCTAGTCGCGCGTTATCAGATCAAAAACGTACCGAAGCTGGTGAAAATGATTGTCGTCGGTGCCGATGCCGAATCTGCAGCCGCCGAAGACATCAACCAATGGAAAAACAGCGGCAACAGCGCGAAACTGCTGTTCCTGCACCACGACGCGGCGGATCGGTTCGCAATGGATCCCGCATTCGAGGATTTGGCCGGGCAGGAGGATATCCAGACGGCGAAATTTGCCGCCAAGCGGCTCGAGTATCGTGCCACCGACCACCTGAAGCTGGAAGGCAGCCCCTTCTCTTTTGAAGCGTTTGGCATACCGGTTTTGCTTGGCATCCTGTCCTTGCTCATCGCTTTTTTCATCGATCGGCGCTTCATCCGTAGGAAAAAGGGATCATCCGTAAATATAAGCGCTTCAAGGGGATGATTGAGTTTGCGGAGGCTCTGCTATAGGTGCTAGTTATGTACCAGTCCTCGATTCTATATTCCTTTTATTTTGAAGATTATTAATGTACTCTGCCAGTTAGCACAACGCGGCTACGGATCCAATGGCGTCCATTCCCCAAACCGAACGATCGATCTGAACCCGGTCCAGCTCAACAGGATTATTGATCAGAAATTTTTTTTCCACTTCTTCTGCACGAATAAACCTCCTATTTGCCGTCTGGTGCAAGCTTGCCGCATGATAACCCTAGTCATTTTTGACAAATAAAGTGAGGGAGTGGTAAATTCTTTTTATACTAATTCTTTAATTTGGGTGGGCCTATGAGAAAAAAATTACAAATTTACATATCGTCTACTTACTACGATCTTATTGAGGAAAGACATACCGCTGTTGAAGCCGTACTTCAAGCCGGTCATATCCCAGCCGGAATCGAGCAATTTTTCAAGGAAAGTCCATTGAAAATCAGGAAGAGATGGATCGACGACTCCGATGTATATATCCTGATTCTCGGAGGATTCTATGGTTTAACGCTTCCTGATGAATCCAAGAGCTATACGCATTGGGAGTATGAGTATGCCGGAGAAGCGGGCAAACCTAGATTTGCTTTTGTTGTCACAGATGAAGCATTAAGACAAAAGCCATACGACTTCGCAGCAATTGAATACTATCAGGAGTTTCAAGAGTTTAAGCAATCGGTCATGGAACAAATCCCTACCTATTATGTTGAAGATGTACGGCACATTAAAATGGTACTTCGTGATCAATTGCCGGAGTATGCAGCAAGAGACGATTTGTATGGCTGGTTATCCGGCAAGGATGTCCCGGACGTTCAAAAGCTGTTGGAAGAGAATGCAAGATTAAAGGCGGAGTTGGAGAAAAAGAATTGAAAGAGGGGCTGGCATAACCAGCCTCTTTCTTCCGTCTTCCTTTACTATTCTTCTTTAATGACCACGAATGGTGCCCACCAGCTTAAACTTCTGCCTGTCAAACTTCCCTAACTCCGCAGGTACCTCCATCCCTTCAGAAAGCTTAAACCCAACGGCCAGATTCTTAGGGTCATCAACCGTATACATGACAAATTAAACTCCTATTTGCTGAGAAAAGGCACCCATCAAGAATCCGGATGCCTTAAAATGTTTGGGGGGGGGCATCAGTTCACGACGCCGTATTTGTTCCCATCTGGATCGCGAAGGGAGAATCCATGAATACCGCCATCGAATTGCTCAATTTCTCCAATATCGGCCCCCTTCTCCTTCAAAACCTGGTAACTACTATTCACATCCTTGGTATGAAAATTGAAATACTGTTCTACTTGGTAATTGTTTTTAGGAAACGATCGATGCTCAATTTCGAAGGAAAGCACGAGACAGAATACTACACGATGGTCATTCATCATCAATACCGTTGCATTCGGTTCGTCGCGTTGAATAATTTCGAATCCTAACATTTCCGTATACCACTTCGTTGATCGTTCCAAGTTTGTAACAGGAACAAATATCCCTACACCATAAAATGTTGGTTTAGTCATTTTCAAACCTCCGATTGTTGAATTAATGGTGATGTCACTGTAAATACGTTGCAGTCTGGATCAAGAAAAGAAAACCATACATGCCCATGAATGACACGCACTCGACCTATCTTTAGCCCCCTCACAGACAGCCCCTTTGAAAGGATAAATGCTTCTATTAAATTTCTATATTGTTAGATGATTCTCCTTAAATTAAGTTTCGTTACCCTGCCCGCTAACTGAATAAATAAAAACGACCTCCGAAGCAGTCATTATTTCACTATCATGTCCCGTTAGCGGAATGCAGAGTATCGCCCTTCATTATCCTATTTCACCTTCCAACTCAGTTTCCTGCTCGCTCTATAAGTGTCACAACATCTCTATCTAAATCAAGATAACAAATCCCTTCACCAAGAATAATTTCATGGTTTGTCACAATATTTTTCGAGGTCAATCTCGTCTTACCATTAGGTAAGAATGTAAAGGTAAGTACATTTTCGCCATCCAACCATACAAAATGTTCTGGTGGATAGATTGTAACGACTTCTTCCATTGTATCCAGGATATATAATGTAGTTTTTTGATCACTGCCTGGACTAAGTATAGAATAATACTTGTTATAAATGCATCTGATAAAATCGTGCCATCCGTCAAAACTTAGACTTTCCTTATCAAAAGTTAAAGGATTATATCTTATGATCGTAGTGGTAGAACGATCAAAGTGAATCGTATAATAAACGATTTCATTTGAATCAAAGATATACCCTGCAAATGCACTATTATTCCCACATGTATGAATTACATAGGGACGGAGATCTAAAGAGCCTCTTCTAGCTAGTTCAACAAATTCCGCAGCCTTAATCACTACAAGATGCTCATCAACATTATCAATGCTTTTATTTACCCACCATCGCTTTTTTTCTTCAGAAAAATACTGGCCTGTTTTAATTACAATATAAGGAAACTGATTACCTAGAATTGAGAAGTATTCTAGAGCATTCAACATAGGATCTGGAGCAAAGGGTATCCACTCTCCCGTCGAAGAATCAATCACGTAGTAATGTTTCACGCGCTCTTCTCCTAATAGAAAGAAAGGAACACATAACGTTCATCAATACCTACAAAAGTTAGATCGTACATGAAATCATCTTTTGATGCTATAGCAGGTGAATTGAAGTTTCGTATAGAAACAAGGGTATTATCTTTTGAACGACAATTTAATTTGTGAAGCGAAACGCTTTTATGCTCATCACTACTTTTATAATTATCACTGTAATTTAGGTAATATAACGTAGCGTTACATCCATTTTCACTCAAACGAAACACATTTTTCTCCGGGAAATAATAAGTTTCATAGGTTTCGACACACGAATCATGTAAAAGAACGCCTTTGTAAAAGCTATATTCAATCTGATGATGGTCTTCATTAGAAAAATCTCTTTTATTATGAAAGGCAAATAATCGAGTATCCCCATAAGAAAATTCCTGCTCATAAATATCATACTGATCGAGCCCTTGCAAACTAACAACCTTCACACCTTTCATCCCCTCTCACAATTAATATTCGTGAAGAACCATAATAACCCTTTCGATAGGCTCCATTAGCGCTTTAGCAGGGAAAAGACAGCCGATAAACTCGGCTGCCTATTTCTAATGGTTAATGCGGTATAGTTTCCCGTTAGTCCAATCATTGGATTTCATCTCTGATCCTTTTCTAATATCGAATCAATTTTATAATTCTGTTTAGAGTATATTTATCCGTTCTTGATTGCTATGCAAATCGCACACCCATAATCCCAGTGATCAAGCCGAAAATAACGCCGAATATGCATGCCGCCAGCCAGATCTTTCTACTACGAGCTTCTTTCAAGAAACACAATCCTACAATGCCTAATAAAATCCCCTCGATCAAAAACCACGGTTCAAAGAGCAGTAGATCCCACAACACATAGGCATCTTCATGGATGTGAAATGATCCCGACTCCAAACCAACTACCCCACTAATTTGAAGTATTCGATAAACAATTCCAAAAATGCCGTGCGAAGCGGATAACGAACACCCTGCCCAGGATATAAATAACAACATATAACTAGAAACTCTGCCCTTATTCCAATAAATAAATGCAAGACCAATGAGTCCGACAACGGTTAGAAATACAGTTGCAATCCAATTAATAAATTCAAAATGGAGCGAATGTACTATATTAGGTTTTAGAATACCCCCACCCATTTTGCCACCTAAAGCCCAATAAAGGTGAGGAAGCATATAGGAAATGGACCAAATAAACACTGCGTAACCCGACCAAACCAGCGATTTTGTTTTCGATTGTTGGGTTTTCGAATTCATATCTATCGGAACGCACCTCCTGTGACTCTTTCGTTCGAACTATAGTCATTGAACAGGTTTGATACCATTAGCAAGATTCCCATCCCTTTCAATCCAACATTTACTTATAAATTATACGTGAATGATAAGAAGTGTTGACTAATACTGCCCGTACGTTGAGTCTTTTACAAAAAAGATAGCACAGACGAGATTCCCTCGTACCATGCTATCCTTCTAACTTAACTGTAAACTTGATTCTTCAATTATCCGACTTCGTCCGAGATAAACGTCAGGAAATTCTCCCGATATTTACCTGGCGTTACGCCTTCAATTTTCTTGAATGCACGGATAAATACGACGTCACTTGTATACCCCACCAATTGTGCAAGTTGAGCATTGGTCATTTCCTTGGTGGTCATGAGTATCTTGGCCTTCTGAATTCGCCTGCGGGTAATCGAATCAATGACATTCATCCCGCTGCACTTCTTATAGAAGGTAGAGATATATTGAGGTGTCATGCCAAACTGATCTGAGATCATCACAAGACCCAAATTCGGATCGGTGAAATTCTCGTCCAGAAATTGTTCCATATCTTGAAGCAGCTGCACACGATGATCCGTTCGCTCGATAACGAATGATCCCGTGAGCATCTCGTACAATTGTTGAATGCGCCGATACATACTATCAGCCGTCTCATAGGAGAAGATATCTTTGATCAGGTCGATATCGGGGCCGAGAATAACCCGCTGATCCGTACCTGTCGCGTTCATGATCTTGAGGAATGTGCTCGTCATATTAAAGAACAAGCATCTCCCTACTTCCGGCGTGATACCGCCGGATTCGAAGTTCATAGCATAGATCGTATCAAGGAGCTTCAGCACATTCTCCATATCCCCGCTACGCACGAAATTAATGAGCTGAACCTCAATATCAATCGGGTAATAGTAATGGGAATGGACGTTGGTAATATCCCGGAAATAAATGATGGTACCGCCACCTTTAATAATTCGGTATTCCAGTGCCGCGACCGCTTCCGCGTAACTCTCGCCGATGCTCTTCGCTCCTACATGCGTCAGACCGACGGAGACCGTAATATCAATATGGAACCTGTCTTCAATCATTTGCTTGAGCGATTCGGCCATCTCTTGAATGTCCGAGTCCATCCCTTCGGCTCGATCTGCCGCGAAGTTATTCAGGAATACAATGCGATCCCGATCCAATTCCACCGCGAAGGTCTGATGCGGAGCCTGAATCATATCCGTTCCGACATTCGATATAATGAATCGGGCCAATGCCCACTGCTGCTCGTCGTGTTCGATATGAAATCTTGCAATGCTATCCAGTTGAATAATCATCACCGAGAAATATTCACTCATAAACGTAATATCCATAAATTGCAGCGACTGCACGCCTTTCTCTGTCGTATCGACATCCATTTGTCCCCGAATTAATCGAGACAAATAATTGGACCGAAGGACAGGCGCCTGTCTCGCTAATAGGTTGCGTAAATTTCGCTCTTCCTGGAGGGAATCTTCAATGGTCCTCTGGATGAGCTCATATTCGTTCACAGCTTGCCGCCCTTGCCATCCCGTTCCCCTAGGGATAACATCGACAGCTTTACGGATCGGACTGTAATTACGGTAAGCGATGATAACCGCAGCAATTACGCCAATCCCTAAACAGAGGAGAAATAGAATCAGCGTCCATTCTTGAATGAGATTCAATTGCTGCATATAGACACTTCGCGGCGTTACCAGGATGTACTTCCATCCCTCTTTCTCAGAGGAAGTGTATGAGACTACCTTCGGATCGCCGTTCAGCTTCTCATTGAACAGACCCTCATCGTGATGGATTTGACGAAACAATGAAGCAGGAAGCGGATCTCGCTCCGTGGACATGATGGTTCGGCCCTCACCATCGACGACGTAGATGGAACTGTCACTCGCATATTCAATTTGCGCGAACATTTCTTTCACGCGGCTCTCATCAATGAGAATGACAAAGCTACCTGTAATATCTTTTCGATCGCGGCCTGGGAGTGACTGGGTAAAGGTAATGACATCCCGTGGTGTATTCTCAATACTCTTCATCGGATCCATTTCTGAACGTCGGAGCAATGTAGCCGAAGGTAAGTAGGCCATCGTATGAAATCCGTGTAATACTTCGTCTCGCCATGTCTCATACGTCTTACCTTCATAGCTGTAGTACATGTCATAAAATTTGCGAGAATCTGTTAACAGACCCGATTTCAGCACCAGGTCACTCTTGCGGAAATATACATAATAATCCAATATGAAATTGGAACGGAGGTTCGAGCGAAAAGCCGGCCCGTGCATAAATTCGATAAACTTATAGCGGTCAAAACCACTCTGGTCCTCTTTTAACTTGAGCAAATAATCGAGTTTCGGATCGAATACAATCTGCTGCGCCAGCTTGTCTACTTCTTTCAATTCGATATCGAGTGACAATTTGAGCTGCTCCAGCATCGCTTGATTCGATCGATTCGCGCCCTGCTCGAGACTGTCTTCTACTTTGCCATATAGAAAAACACCAATGGATAAAGGGATGAGCAGCATGACTAAATTGGAGACAACCATCGTGATCCATACACTTTTCAAATGACGAAACCTAAGCAATCCTCGTGACCATTTCACGAATGATCCCCCCTACCTCCATAAGATGACTTACATTAATACCCAAATGAAAACGTTTACGAGTATTATAATGCAGGCAGGCAGGTTAGGATACCTATTTATTCCTTAATCGCACCAATCAACACGCCCTTCACAAAATACTTCTGCAGGAATGGATACAGACAGATAATCGGCAGCGTTGAAATAATAATCGTGGCGTATTTGATCGTTTCTCCAATTGCGTATTTATCATCTGCAGCAGCCCCCGTCGACATCGAATCCGTCGAATTCGCTATCAGTATATCCCGAAGGACCAGCTGTAATGGATGCAACGTACGATCTCTCAGATACACGAGCGCGGAGAAATAAGAGTTCCAATGTCCGACGGCATACCACAGAATCATAACTGCCATGACGGGCATCGATAACGGAATGATAATCCGGAACAAGATCGTCAGCTCCCCGGCGCCATCAATCTTCGCCGATTCCTCCAGAGATACGGGAATGCCTTGGAATGCTGTCCGCATAATGATTAAGTTAAAGGTCGAGATCGCACTCGGAATCAATAAGGCCCAAGGGGTGTTCATCATGCCCAGCTTGTTTATCAACATGAATGTAGGAATGAGGCCCCCATGGAACACCATCGTCAATACAATGGCAAACATCAAGTAGTTACGAAAAAACAGATTGCGTCGCGAGAGTACATAGGCTCCCACTGCTGTCATCAATAAGTTAATTGCCGTCCCAACGGTCACATAGAACAATGTGTTCTTATATCCGCTAATAATCATTGGATTCTGAAAAACGGCCTTATACGCATCCAAATTAAAACCAACGGGACGAAGCAGCAGCCCGCGATGTTGGAGGAAGGCCGTTGCATCACTGAAGGAGGCGAACAGCACATATACGAACGGATATAACGTAACAAAGCATAGACCCAGCATCAGTATCGTATTGAAAACGCCGAATACCTTCTCACCAACAGTTTGTGCACCCATGTCATGGATCCCTCCTTACCACAGTTTATTCTCGGACACGCGTTTGCTGATGGCGTTCGCCGATACAATAAGAATGAAGCTAATTACGGAGTTGAATAGACCAACTGCTGCCGTAAAGCTGTAACTTGCTTCGAGAATCCCTTTGCGATAGACATATGTCGAGATCACGTCCGCTGTCTCATAGGTCAACGGGTTATAGAGCAGCAGTACTTTATCGCTGCCGACAGAGAGCATATTCCCCATATTAAGAATCAGCATGATGACAATCGTTGGCATAATCCCGGGTATGGTGATATGGAACGTCTGCCTCCACCGGTTGGCACCATCAATTTTTGCCGCTTCATACAACGTGGGATCAATATTGGCGATCGAGGCCAAATAAATAATCGAACCCCATCCAATCCCTTGCCATATCCCCGAGGAGACGAACAGGAATCGGAACCAACCCGCTTCTTTCAAGAAATCAATCGGCGCAATCCCGATAAATCCGAGCAATTGGTTGATGAGTCCGTCCCGGCTTAAGAAATCGAACATCATGCCTGCCACAACCACAATCGAAATAAAATGGGGTAAATACGAGATGGTCTGCACCCAACGTTTGAACATCATCCCACGAATTTCATTCAGCAGGAGCGCGAGGATAATGGCAGCAGGGAAAGCAAACAGCAGCTCATAAATGTTAATAAGAAGTGTATTCCGGATTAATCTCCAGAAATAAATACCATCGAAGAAACTCATGAAATGTTTGAATCCAACCCATGGGCTCTCCCAGATTCCCCGTGCGGGAGAGAAATCCTTGAACGCGATCTGAAGACCATACATCGGCCCATAATGAAAAATAAGATAGTAGGCGATCACAGGTAGTGCTAGTAGATAGATCATCCAATTCCTGCGGATATCCTTGCCCATGATATGCCAAGTCGACGGCTCGTTCTTCCTCTTAACCGATCGCTTATTCATCGGTCCCTTGTCCAAGACTTGCCTCATCTGTGTTCCTGCCCTTCCCGTAGATTCTGCTAAGTTAGCCGGGAGAAGAACCCTAATCCTCTCCCTGACCTCACCATGATTGGTACGATTAACGCTTGTTGAACCGTTCTAGTGCTGCTTGTTGAATTTTCAGCGCATCTTCAATACCCATCGTTTGAATTTTCTTGACATATTTATCGAAGTTATCGAGAGGTTCTGCACCCATAATGAACTTCAGGAACATCTCATCTTTATAGGTGTTGATATCGGTCATGAGCGAAGCGAATTGGGCGCTTTCATCATTGGTCGGCGTAACAAGCGGCATTTTGCGCTCACCAGTCGGCTTCGACCAGATCGCAAGGGCATCTTTTTGGTTGTCTAACGCTAAATATTGCATTTGGAAATTCTCGCTCAAGACGAATGGCGCACTCCAGGTGGAACGATTGTGCTTCGCAAAGGACTGTTGAAGACTCACACCGCTCGGTGGATTCATTACTTCAGGCAAGAAGGTTGGGACGCCATTGACCATGCTATAAGCTTCGCCTTCTTTACCGTAGTTGAATAGCAGATCACCCTTTTCGCCATAAGCGTAATCCAACCATTTCACAGTCTCGATCGGGTTCTTGTTACTCGTAGATATGGCTGCCCCGATTCCATTCGTTGCAAAATCCTTCTGTCCCCACATCTGCTTCTCGCCTTTCTTCAGCACAGGGTACTCGGTAGCGACAAGATTAAACTTCGGGTCTTTATCTTTCATCAAATTCGCATACTTACCAATTCCGCCCCCATTATACACCGGTGCGGCCCCCAACTGATTCCCGGTCATTTTGGCATCGAACAGCTTGCCGTTCGGCGCTGCGAAGTCTTTATCGATTAGGCCCTCTTTATACCATTTGTTCATGGTCGTCAGGAAATCTTTGTACTCCGGCTGCATCGGACCGTACTTCACTTGACCCCCGTCTTGATAGAAACCATAGTTGATCCCCCATGCGCCGAGGAACGGTGCATCCGTAGCGACGTCATCTAACGTGATGTATAACGGGATTTCATCCGCCTTGCCATTGCCGTTCGGATCTTTGTCCTTGAATGCTGTTAGAACCTCATACCATTCATCGATCGTGGTCGGTACCGCCAAACCCAATTTATCCAACCAATCTTTACGGATCGAAGGCCCATAGAATACACGGACCTTATCGCCGCCGCGGAAGAACGGGAACATATACATATTGCCATCATCTGTTGTGACTTGCTTCTTCCAATCCGGATGTTCGTTTAGCAGCTTTTTCAGATTCGGGGCATATTGATCGATAAGATCGTTCAGCTTGATAATTTTATTATCTTGAATCGCCTTCTCCGGGCCCCCCGGATATCCAATCCACGAGGTTTCAATGACATCCGGCAGCTTCTCTGAGACCATCATGAGATTGAACTGTTCTTTAGCCTGCGCAGCATCCGTAGGTGGATGTTCGAAGTTAACCTTTACGCCGGTAATATTCTCTAATTCCTTATACATACCCATCTCTGCATAGGTTTTCATTTGCGCAGAAGCCGCGGAGTGCATGCTCACCCAGTATGATAAATTGGTCAACTTAGCGCCCTCTGTCGTCTTCCCATCGGCAGTTGTACCTTCTTGCGTCTGATCTCCACCTGAACTACTGCAAGCTGCGATGGATAATGCAAGCAGGGATGTTAACAAGATAACTCCAAATTTCTTTGCTTTTCCTTTCATGAAAGCGCCTCCTTTTTATTGGTTACAAATATAACTAAACTATCGCGAATTCTCGCAGACCATCCGTACTCCGGTCGTAACTATTTCAATGTCTTCAGGGTATAACCCTTCCCACGCCATGTCATAACGTTTGTAACTGATGAGCATCAATTCGTAGGTTCCTGACCTCGACCCTCGTTTTCATCCTCATGTTTCACCTTTACCAGTAAGGCTTCCAATCCCTTGTGACGCGAACCAATGCCTCATAGAAGTAATAGTCACCCCATATGCAACACTCATCGATCCCCGTTCCATTTGGCTTGCCGTATACCGCATGAAGCAGAATGCCATTCGATTCCGGTACCTCCTGAGCCATATAATGTGCGATCAGTGAATCCAAAATAGACAAGGCCGCATTCTCGTATCTACGTCGGTTCGGATCCGTCAACGGCAGGTGCTTGGCTGTCTCCAATAGTCCGCATATGGCGATGGCTGCTGCCGAGCTGTCCCTCTCTTCTGGGCCGCTTGTAAAGATAAGATCCCAATAACAGACCAGATCCTCCGGCAGACGATCAAGAAAATAATTCGAGAGCTTCGTTGTAAGCTCAATAAGCTCACCGTCCCCCGTATATCGATAAGACAGTGGAAACCCATACATCCCCCATGCTTGGCCTCTTGCCCAACATGAATCATCTGCATATCCTTGCGCGGTACTCCCGTACTTCGGCTCACCTGTTTGCGTGTCCATATAAAAGGTATGGAAACTAGATGCATCCTCACGGATTAAATACTTGGCAGACTGATGAACATGCGATTCGGCAGCGTGATAATACTTGGGATCCCCTGTGACCTCACTTGCCCAATATAGAAGCGGTAAATTCATCAGACAATCAATAATCATCCGTCCTTGCTGTTTCGGATCATTCAGGTTGCCCCAAGCTTGGATAATGCCAGCTTTCTCTAAATATCTCGCGTAGAGCAGATCCGCCGCCTCGATGGCTAATTGCTTCGCATCTTCATTTCCCGTCAACTTATAGGATGATACGCAGGATAACGTATATAGAAATCCAAGATCATGCGTCTCCGTATACCGTCGTTCATCCACCCGCTGACGATAACTCGAAAGTTGGCTATCAGCGGCGAGACGATATTTCTCATCTCCTGTAGCTTCATACGCGAGCCATAGCATGCCCGTCCAGAACCCTGGTGTCCACGCCACATTGTCCACTTGTTGGTACACTTGATTCGTACTGCATTCCGAGGGGAACGTATCTTCAAATGTCTCCAGGTTACGATCCATTTGACGGATAATAAATTCCATAGCTTTGTCACAGCGTGCTCTTGTAAGCGGATTCATTGTTGCGAATTGCTCGATCATTGACATTCCTCCCAAGTGGTCGTTAATCGCATCTGGGTTCATTGTAAGCAAGAGAGATACCGCCTACAATTTCCAATTTTTTAGGTGTACTGCTGTTTTTATATAGGTGAAAAAAAGTATGTAGGCATGAAAAATCGTTCACCTCCCCTTTTTCTGCGCAAAAAAACCGCCAGAGGTAGCCCCTAGCGGTTAATTCACACAGGTTGGATAAATTAAGATAATAAAGACGCAGCGCCTTGCACTTCACCCTGAACGATTTTGCTGATCTTTCCGTGTTCGTCAATGATAAAAGTAGCCGGTAGACCGATTATTCCATACTGTTTGGATATCTTGCCGGTAATATCGATAATGACTGGAAACGAAAATTGATGTTGTTCCATAAATGCTTGGACGGTACCTTTTGTTTCACCAATATTAATGAACAAAGACGCTATTTCAGAATTCCGTGATTGAAGAAGCTGATGAATAAGCGGCATCTCTCTTACGCATGGTGTGCAGTAAGAAGCCCAAAAATTAATCAATACAATTTTTCCGCGGTATTCAGATAGGCTGGCAGGCAACCCTGATATCGTTGTCGCTGTAAAATCAGGAGCTTTAGCCCCAACCTTTATTGCATTAGATTTTGAGCGTATTCCATCTGCTTGTGTGAACACGATGATCCAAAGGACGGCCAGTACAGCAGCGATGATTATCACCATTGTCGTAACCCGACGGAATCGAATCTTCCCCTTCCACATGTGACCTCCCATCATGAAAGACCCAGGCTATGATGAAACGCCGCATGAATGGAACCGAATGTATCACGGAAATGCTCTGTTGAACCTTCCCCGACATTTAAGCCTTTGTTCAAGAATAGAATCTGATCAGCCACCTCATCCGCTATTTCGAGTTGGTGCGTGGAGAAGATGACGGTATGCCCGTCCCGCTTGATGTTCAATAAGAGCTGAACAAATGCTTTCATCCAGAAGGGATCCAATCCATTCGTCGGTTCGTCCATAATGAGCAGCGGTGGTTTATTGAGTAATGCTTGCGCGAACAAAATACGCTGACGCATGCCTTTTGAAAAGGTATGGACCAGACTTTTCCGCTTCTCCGCAAGTCCGACGAGTTCAAGCACTTCATCCACTCGTTCCTTAGGAACTTGTCGCAATGCTGCCCAGAAGCTTAGCGCCTCTTGTGCTGTTAACCCTTGGGTGAATTGATAGTCGTCAGGCATATATCCAATCTGTTGCGAGAACGTTTTCCTATCTTTTTTCCATTGGAAGTTATTCACGAAAATCTCGCCAGCCGTTGGCTGCATAATTCCCGAGATCATTCGAAGTACCGTACTTTTCCCCGCTCCATTGCCACCGCAAAGCGCTAGAACTTGCCCGGAAGGAATATGAAAGTTAATGTCCTTGACGATCGTCTGTTTCTTTATGATTTTAGTTAACCCAACGACCTTCACAACATCATTATCCATGGGATCTCCCCCTCTCCCATAACCAATAGACAACCATAATCGAGAAGCTAATCCATAGCATGCAAACCGCAATAAAGAGCCAACTGCCACTTGATCGCTGAATCCATTCAACCCACTGATAATATTCTGGTCCCAAGATCGATCCGCCGCCAAGCTTAATGACGACGAACAAACGGACCAATTCAGCTGGATTGATAAAGGTTAGTGCTACCAACGTAGGCTTTATCCACGTATAGGGCAAGAAATTTAAGACGGATATAAGGATTGTCTGCCAGCCAATGACGGCAAAAAACCATATAGATACGGAGACGGTTAACGCTTGCCAACGATTTTTGGACAAAGAACCGATTAACAAGGCCAACGTTAAAAACAATAAGACTAATCCACACGAAAATGCAATGAACAGAACGTATGTCGTTGAATCAAAACTCATGCCTACTAAACCGCTGATAACCCCCATGAGACCATATCCGAAAGCAACGATCGTTAATAGAACAATCGACAACCCGATATATTTGCCAACTATAAACGACAATGTTCCAATGGGATAGGTTGATAGCAATTGCCAGCTCCCTTCCTCTTTCTCTGCCGTCAAGGAGAAGGAACCAAGAAACAAGGTCATGAGCGGAAGCAAATATAGAATGAGACTTAACATGGATCCCGTAACACCAGAATATCCTTGAACGATACTCTGAGAATTTATGACCAGTAGGCATAGACTAAACACGCAGAATAGAATCAGAAAAGTATAGGACCAGGGATTGCGAAAGCCTGTTTTTATTTCTCTTCTCGCCACTTGTAACATATCATTCATAATCTATCTCCAACTTGGTTCCGTATTATTTGTGACTCGACGTCATTTCGCTTTTCATGTCCATACCTTTCTTATCTTCTTTATGCATGTGTCCATCTTCATCCATCATTTGCATCTTATCCGTATTTTGTTTCCAATTATGACTTGCCAGATCTTTCGCGTTCATAATTTTACCTACGCCTTGTTCCGATACGAAAGCTTCAGCTGATTTCTTATCTTTGAACGTGATGATTCCATAAGCCATTGGTGTGCGGAATGAAGCATCATACACGTAAGTTGCGTTATCATATTCAATCCATTCTTTGTTATTGTAGTCGCGAACATAATCCATCCCTATGTTCTCTGTTCCTTGCTGCTCCTTCCATTTATGCATACAACCAATGTCATCAAATTTAACATTTTTCCCATCTTTCGTTGTCAGTTGTGTTGCAAAAGCATCATCTTTTACCTGCATATTACAAATTGCGCAAACATCTGTATCTTCGTTAATCGGAAGAGCCTCATATTTGTCTCCACACCCAGCCAACATGATCAGTCCAAGAAATAACGTGCATACCGTAATTAATTTTTTCATTCTCTCATTACCCCCAAATAGATTATTGTATAAATCGCAGTACATAGAAGCAGCAACCCTATAGCCAGAACATCAGCGGATCCTTTTGCAGATTCTGTTGATACCCTTTGGCTAAAATCGGCGTTCATGAGCGGAGAAGAGTCTGTAGACCAATCCTCTTGCCCATTTGTAAACATGTCACTCAAAAAAGTCATGCCAGGCGATTGGAAAAAAAGTTGGTACGCTGGCGTTTGCGTGACGAGAAGCTGATAGAACGGATTAATCGCATAAGGTATCTCGCTTGTCCCATCATGATTCAGGTCTAATCCTTGAAACGAATCCCAATAATTTCCTACCATTTTGTTCTTCTGACTATCTGCCGCCTCCGCTTCAATAACGTTAGCAATAAATTCGTTGCGATCAAATTGATTGCTATTCGAATTTATCAACTGGATGCCTATGAAATTTCGAAGCACTGCGTTGTTACTTAATTCATTCTCTGATGATTGCTCCATATAGATTCCAACTCGATTGCCTTCTACAACGTTTTTATTGATCGAAGAAGACTGCACATCATATAACAATATCCCTTGCGAATGGACATTTTGACTTTGTCTGCGAAAGACGTTCCCTGACACGACGACATTCTTCACGCCCATGACCATAGCTCCGGTTATATTATATTGGCCTTCATTATCGACAACTGAAGAGCCGTCGATATACATACAATGGATGCCGTAACGAGTACGTGACAGTTTGTTCCCTTGAATTCTCGCATTACGGCTCTTCTCGAGATAGATTGCATCTCTTACCCCTGTAATGTAATTATTCTTGATCAGCGTACCGTTCGAATTGTACAGATCGATGCCATTGCCTTTTTGCTTCGGCTTATTCGCCTCAGGCTTGATCCATGTGATCGTATTGTTCTGCAGAATTGCTCGATCGGCATCACGAAGGATGATCCCATATCCACTGGTCTGAATCGTAAGGTCCTCAAGTGTTACTTGGTGAGACTTTACCAGAATGGCTGGTGATTGGTCGCCGCTGGCATTGTTTTTAATTTGAATGTTCGCTAGATGGACCCCGTCCGAGAGAATTGAAATCGCAGGCGCTCCGGGTGGATTCAACAGCTTAACTTCACTGTTTCCTCGTATGGATACTTTCTTGTCAATCGTTGCAGGGCCAGCATATGTACCCGGTGGAAGCTCTATCGCATCACCTGCGTCCAGCTGATCAATAACCGCCTGAAGCGACTTCAATTGGCCAATCGATGAACTTGCCAGAGCTTCCTCCATATTCAATACTTGATGACATATAAGTAAAAACGCAATGCATAGTAAACGGTAGATTAGAGTCCGCTGTGCCTTCTTCATATCTTCATCTTGTGATTGACTTCACAACCAACCTCATTTTCTCGATTAGATATCATAATATGGGTAAGGTGGTTATCCCGAAATAGCTTCAGTTCCCAGTTCATTTCTTCTGCTCTTTCCTTCATAATGTTCAGACCATAACGATCTGTCAGCTGGAACGGATTACCAACAAATCCCTTGCCATTATCTTTGATCGTTACTCTCCAGTTCTGCTTATCCCCTTCTCCTTGAACCCAACCTTTAGACGCGTTTGCATGCTTTTCGATATTTAACACAGCTTCTCGAATGCAGGCTAACAGCTCGACCTTTTCTTTTGGCGTTAACATCTCATCTTGGAGCTCCCAGAATACATCGATACCCACATAAACCTCTTTTGCTATTTTCTGAACTTCAACATCAAGCGCCTCATTCAAGTTCATAAGCTTCACCGCCGTATCCTCGTACCTTAAATTCGAAATGGCTTGACGCACGTAGCGATTCACCTCGTGAACGGTCTTTCTGATATTATAAATTTCTTGAAGTTGCGACTGCTGCTCATCGCTCTTCTCCAATCGATCTATCTTAACAGATAGCAAAAACAGCGATTGTGCAATCCCGTCATGAAGTTCTTTGGCTAAGTTTTCTCTGGCTTCCAGAGCGAATTTGGCAGTTCTCTCTTGCTCTAATTCACGTCGAATTCTCTCTAACATGTGAAATAGCTTATTTAATAATGTTACGCTCACGAGGTATACAATCAGAGGGGTAAGCCAATTCCCAAGATCCATCGAAATATAAGGCAATAAAAACTGGTGTCTGACATACTCCCATAATCCAACGGTGATTGTAGGAATGAATAGGATTGTCCACTTGATCTGCTTGTACGTCATGTTGTTCTCCTTTCTTGAGATTTGATCATTCTTCGTATGTCATATATCAAGTTTTCAATATTGCCAGTATATCGATAATGCAATAATAAGAGTTGACCCGATCGGGCTATATTTCGCCTAAAATATTGAACATTTTGTGATCATTGTCATTTCATTTGTCAAAAACCATAACAAAAAGCACCCGATCTGGGTGCTTTGGGTGCTGCATGAACCTATGTTTTGTCTCACATGATGGATCGATAGCCTGACATGAACGCATGCTTCCGGTATCTAGAAGGTGTGGATCACTCTTCATCCATTGCTTGCCGAATATGATAATCATTCAGATCGATATCGAGTTCCATGCCAAGCGTGAGCTTGGCAAGTTGGCTCCCCAGGAAAGGTCCTACCGTCAAGCCGGATGCTCCCAGCCCATTGGCCGTGATTAGACCTTCCCAGCCAGGAACGACCCCGATCACCGGCAGAAAACCGGGGGTAAAAGGCCTAAACCCAACTCTGATCTCTTGCAGTGTGCTCGATGCTAATTTAGGGGCTAGTTGCAATCCTTTGTTCAGGATTTCCTGCATACCACCTGCCGTTACGCGTGTATCGTAGCCTTCGATATCGTTTTCATGCGTTGCCCCGATAACGATTTTTTGATTCTCAAACGCGAGCAAATACTGATCAGATGGCGGAATGACTAGCGGCCAGTTGCCGGTGTCCTGTTGATCGGGGACGTGTAAATGCATAATCTGTGCTTTTTGATAACCCACTTTAAAATGTAATCCCAATGGCTCAAGGAGCGAATTGGCCCATGCCCCTGCACAGACAACCACGAGATCCGAAGAGTATTTTTTATCGCCGATTGAAACGCCTGTAACGCGATTTGACTGATATTCAAGCGTCGCATCGCCTTGAATCAAGACAGCGCCGTTCCTCTCTGCTGAACGGATCAACGCATTGCGGAGCGCACGACCATCTACCCGGGCAGCACCGCTGATATGAACCGCATGATAACCTTCGGCTAACAGCGGAAACCGCTTAAGTGTTTCTTCGTCATGAAGCAGGTCAATATCACCGATTTCTGGTGCATCTACTTTGCGAATGCGTGCCCGCTCCTCGATCTTTCTGATCTTCTCCATATCATCATGGATACAAAGCGCGCCCACTTGAGCATAACCTGTTTCTGTTTCTCCCTCGCTTTTGAGTTCATGGATTAACCCAGGATAATAACGTACGCCCGCCTTAGCTAACCGGTACCAAGCTTGATTCCGTCGCTGCGACAGCCAGGGGCAGATGATACCAGCGGCGGCATCCGTGGCCTGTCCTTGATCTTTGCGATCTATAATAAGGACATCCGCCCCCATTTTGGCTAACGTGTATGCGGTTGACGCCCCAAGAATTCCTGCTCCGACAATGATGATTTTCTTCATGTATTGCAACCCTTTCCAATCGATGTCTAACGATACATGCGCAATGGCTTGATATCGTTAGTCCGATGATCTAGGTCTATTATACATTGCTTCTACACCGCCGAATCAAGTTTGACTCATATTTAGCTAATTTTGAATCAGCGAATATGTGCTCTTGTAAAATCAATTGACCCGTCATAGAGAACGTTCACATCATTAATATTAGACGAATATATGGGATTGGTGACGTAATAATAAAGTGGAAGAATAACCATCTGATCCATGAGCAGCTTCTCAGCTTGCCCATAGCGCTCATTGCGCTTGCTAGGATCACTTGTCTGTTGTGCCTCTATGATGAATGCATCATACCGTTCATTGCTCCAACCTAAGTCATTATCGGGGCTCCAGCTCGTGAAATATTCCAATATGGAAGATGGGTCGTTATAATCTGCTCCCCAGCCTGCTCTTGCGATTGTAAATTGTTGGTTAGCGCGGTGATTCAGCAGCTCCTCGAAGCTAACCGATTCCACGTTGGCATCCAGACCTAAATTCTTTTTCCAGCTCGAAACGACGGATTTGGCAATAATCTGGTGTTCAAAGCCTTGGTTGACCATAATCGTGAAACGCGGTAGCGCATCAAGCCCTTCCTCTTTCAGGCCTTCGTTCAGCAGCTTTTGCGCAAGGGTTATATTTTCATTGAAATACTGCTTATCGGATACTTCCTCACGAAAATCCCCTTTCGTACCACGGATGCCATATGGAATAATGCCTTGTGCCGGTTTGCCGTACGTGATTTCTTGGCGCTCAACAGCCATTGCTAACGCTTTGCGTATTTTCATGTTATTAAAAGGGGGTGCGCTCAAATTAAACTGATAGTAGTAAACAGCGCCAATAGGCATTACGTGTGAATGGATTAGAGCTCTCTTATCTAAGTCAGCATAGTTCCCCTCGTCCAGGTTAATCCAATCTACCTCTTTGTTGTTATAAGCATCTACGATGCTCTTCCCCTGCTTGGGTGTAAGGAAATTCACTTCTGTTAGGTTTACATCTTTCGCTGCATAATAAGATTGGTTTTTAACTAACTTCATGTACTTGCTGTTCCATTCCTTCAGTTGAAAGGCCCCATTCGTTACCACTGTCTTCGCATTGTACGCCCATGCTTGATCACGCTGAGCGATGGCTTCATTGACAGGTAAATAGATATTTTCCGTAACCAGTTGCAGGAAATATGACGTCTTCTTACTCAGCGTAACCTGAAGCGTATTATTGTTTAAAGCTTTTACCCCTACCTTCGAAGCATCTTTTAGCTTTCCTTGATGATAGGTTTCCGCATTTGCGATCATGAACATTTTAAATGCTTGCGGACTCTGAGCCTTAGGTGCAAGTGCCCGTTTCCATGCAAATTCGAAGTCCGAAGCCTTAACTGGCTGCTGATTGCTCCATTTGGCGGTGGGACGAAGCTTGAATGTATAGATTGTGCCATCGGTTGAAATCTTCCAGCTCTCAGCGACGCCTGGCACAGCTTGGCCTTTCCCATCAAGGCGCACCAAGCCCTCGAATAGCCCTCTTAAAATAGAGGATGTTCCTTTGTCAGCAGCTGCAGCAGGATCAAGCGATCGAGGCAAATTGGAATAGCCAATTCGCAAGCTTTGTTTCACATTCTGCGCAGATGCCGTGTGTGGCGCTGTGATATTCATACTTAACACAAGCCCAATAACCAATAATGCAAGAGTGATTCGTTTCATATTAATTCCACTTTTCCCCTCTTATGTGATAATACGGATTATATCACGCTTGCATTAAAATGAATTGTAAATAATTCGCATGATTTCATGTATCTGGACCTCGAAAAGTCAACAAAAAAGCCCAAGCCTAAGCTTACGCTTAACTGCGTTCCTTGATGGCGACGATGCGCAATCGACTGGTGTCGATCATCCACTGACCGTCCCGGTATAGTAGTGGCTTCACCTGCGCTTCGATGGCGTTGTAGATCGACGCTTTGTCCACAGCAGTAACATCGTGGAAGAAATAATCGGAGAAACTGTCGAGCCAGATCCGAACTCCTGCCTCTCTCTTGAGCGGTGTAGGCTTGTCGAAATGATGAGCGAACATGACACGGAATCCGGTCCGCTCGAGTAGGCTGGCAAATTCGCCGATAGAGGGATGGTACCACGGATTCCGCCCCGCCCACGCATAACCATGTGACGCAAGCGCTTGTTGAATTGCTGTGGTTAGTACGGCGACGTTTCCTCTGCCGGCGAATTCGGTCACGAATCGGCCGCCATCGCGCAGCGCCAGCCAGATGGAACGGGTGACACTGGTTGCATCCTGGATCCAGTGTAACGTTGCATGGGAGAAGACCGCATCATAGGGGTTCTCTGTCCGGTACTGAGATGCGTCTGCTACTTCGAAGTCCAGTTCAGGATACTTCTGTCTCGCTCGATTTACCATCCCCTCCGACATGTCGATCCCTGTGGGTACCGCACCTGCGGCTGCAATCTTGGCCATCAAGTCCCCATTCCCGCTACCTACGTCAAGGATGCGCTCACCCGCTTGAGGCTGAAGCATTGATAAGACCCCGGCATCCGAATTTTCACTATACATCTGTTCCATCTCCTTTTGTATGAAAAGAAATCTTTATCTCTATTATAGATCTTATATGTCTATAATATCCACAATTCAGATGTCCTGTCAACAACTGGACGTTAATGCCAAAAAGCCGCGATGTTCGCGGCTTTGAGTTAGATATATTATATATATCGAGAAATGATCTGAACTAATTTTGCAGGCAGAAAGTGTCTAGTCTATGGGTACCAGTTTCAGCAAGAGGTCGCAGAACATCGATCCCTTGACCTCTTGGATTTCATAAGCTTCCTTTATGTTATGATAATTTTTTGGGCTAACGCTGCAAGATCCACAAAATCAATCACATGATTGCCATCGAAATCCGCATCCTTGACTTTATCCCACTCCGGATCAGATGAGGTCTTCCCGTAATAAGAGGCCAGAATCGCAAGATCCCCGATGCTTATGCGGCCGTCATGATTCAGATCTCCTGAACCGACGCTCGGCGTAGACGTAACCTCGATGCGTAATGAAGCTTGCGATGCAGTCGCTTCTGTACCCATTTCATCTCCTAGCGTTGCGTTAGTTACGGAGATCGTACCAGATTTGGTTCCTTGTACGTCTTTTGCTTTGAAATCTAAGGTCAGTAATGGCGTATTGCCGCTAATACCTTTGTCCGCGCCTTCGCTAGCTACGATGAATCGAATTTTCCCAGCCTGCGGATTGGTTGATGCGACGATACTGATTCCTGGGTGTATGGACTTTGCAGAGACGTATTCCATCAGGTTAGCGTCATAATTCATCGAGATGTCCATCCCGTACACCTTATTCTTCACTTGATTCATATCGATCTGGACGGTGAACGATTGACCTGATTTTACAGAATTCGGAGCTGTCAGCGCAGCAGCCGCTTCATCGGTATTCGCTGCTTCGACATTGACGATTGACGTTGCCTTGAAGCCGCCATCCACTGCCGTTGCCGTAATTTCAGCTATGCCAGCCTTGACGCCACGAACGGTCACCCTTCCATCGCCTAGATCTTCTAAGGAAGCCACGCTGTCGTCACTGCTCGACCAGAGAACGGTCTTATTCGATGCATTGGCCGGCATCACAGTTGCCGTCAGTTGCCCCGATTGGCCGATCTTTAATTTTAGCTGTTGTTGGTCAAGTGTAATGCCGTTAGCTTTGACACCTGTATTGTACACTTGGAACTCGTTGATTGTCGGACCCGCTGTCCCCGTTACGGAAGTGATATTCAGCCTTACTTTCGACCCTGTTACAGGATCAAACGTTATCGTCTTATAAGGACCCGCTGTCGATCCTTGATAAGCATCCTTCCATACCGTTCCGTCCCAGTACTGGATCGCAAACCCGGCAATTCGCAGCATGTTGTTATAAATCCATTCATCGATCACCACTTTATTAAAGGTGGTATTCTCCCCGAAGTTTACTTCAAGCCAGGCCGCATTCGTAGGATCATCTGTTGCCCATCGCGTGCTAGAATCGCCATCTACTGCTTTGGATGCATTGTAATTCGCGTCATTCTTATAGAAATTGCTTGCCGTTGCCGGTTTTTTCAAGGCCAAATTCTCAAAAACCTGGATTTTAGGAACTCCGTCGACATCGATAACGTACACGGAATCATACGAGTTCGGTAAGGATACAGGAAGATTTATCGTTATCTCTTCCCCTAGCGTGTAATTTAACGTCACCTTGTCATCCGCCAGAGAGTAAACCTTGTTCACTTTGTTCAAAAGCCGCGGAAGAACGATTTGATTGTTCACGGGTTGATTCAACACGTGCAAGTACACTTTTCCATTCTTTGTCGTGGAATAGCCCCAAGGGAATTTGCTTGCGAATATACTCGCCTTGGAATCATAAATGCTCTCCCCATAAAGCTTTAACCAATTACCCATCTCCGTTAAACGATCTACGCTTGCCTGCGGGATAAGTCCTTCCGGCGTCGGTCCCACATTCAGTAAGTAGTTTCCGCCCTTTGAAGAAGTTTCTACCAAATTCGAAATTAATGTTTTGGTGGATTTCCAATTGAGATCCTTGGCATGAAATCCCCATGAACCGTTCATGGTCATACATGTCTCCCAGATATAAGGCAGGCCTGTCGCGGGTATTTCTTGCTCTGGTGTCCCGTAATCTCCGTCATCCGATTCTCGTTTTCCAACACGGTTGTTAATAATGAGATCATTTTTTAATGTCCGAAGATATCTGTATAATTCCTTCCCATCTTGCTTCGTCCACCAGGCGTCCCATTCTCCGTCGAACCATAGTAAATCAGGATCATACTTCTCAATGAGCTCGCGCAGCTGTTCCTTCATTTCGGATACATAGAGTTCTTTCTGCGCAGGCACCTTAGGATTAACCCATTCTAATATGGAGTAATAGAAACCGAAGTTAATGCCTTGTTTCTTCGCCTCTTTCGATAATTCCGCCATCGGATCCTTTCCATAGGCGCTAGTCTTCACAATGTTGTAGTCCTTGAATCCGTTGACCCCGGTATCGAACATGCTGAACCCGTCATGATGCTTCGACGTGATCACCATATATTTCTGCCCTGCCTGCTTCATCACATCGACCCATGCTTTTGGGTCATACTGCGTCGGATTAAACGGGGCCGCTGCTTGCTGAATATAATCATCTTTTGGGATATTCAGATAATTCATGATCCATTCTGCAGCGCCGTTTACTGTCTTGCCGTTATAAGTTCCGGCGAGCTGCGTATAGGCTCCCCAATGAATGAATTGGCCAAAGCGCGCATCATTGAACCATTGCATTCGTTGATCCCGCTGTTCTTTGGTCTCATGGTCGGGCGTCTGGCCCAACGCGAACCAGTTCATACTTCCAATAGAACCATCTGGAAATGTGAGATATACGTCATGGACCCCTATCACATTCGTAATCGATGCGTATTGTTCTTTGAACAAAGCCACGTTCCCCGTAGAATTGACGGTTAACGTTCCGATCAGCGTTCCGGTTGGTGAATCCAATCGTATTTCGATTTTCCTGCCTGCTTCGGACGGGGAAGCCGCAATCGTAGCCATGAATGTATCATACGAGCCTGTTCCAAAGTCAATCCCGGCGTATTTCGTCCAATCGCCTGATGCTATATTTCCGATTGCATTGCCATCCGGCGCAGTACCTTGAACGATCTGCACACTCCCCGATTTATCAGACCATTGATGCGCTTGCACAATTTTAACAGGGGCTTCGGCTGCTAGAGCTTGAGTCTGGACTTTCGCTGTGTTAACGTTCACCTCCGCCGCAGCGGCCTGTGAATTGAAGGCATACATATTCAACAAGGACAACGTGAATGACACTGCCGTAACCCATGCCAGTCTCTTCAAAATACTACTCTGGATCACCCTATGAACCTCCTTCGAAATAGACTTTTTTATCCGCCAATGATCTTCTTGGCAACCATCGATAAATCGGAAATGTCCACTTTGCCATCGTGGTTCACATCGGCTTTCTTCGCTTCCTGCCAATCGCTGCTGGATTGATCTTTGCCGTAATGGACAGCGACGATCGACAGATCGCCAACGCTGACCTTGCCGTCTTTGTTCACATCTTCGATCATACCGGCTGCGGTAATCTCGATTCTCGCAGATCGCTCCGGAAGAAGCGTCTCTTCACCAAGCCCGTTAGCTAAAACCGCTTGGTTTAACGCAATTATCCCGGACGTATCCTGATTTGAACCTTTAGCCCGTAACGTTAGTTCCAATATGTGAGCATCCCCGTCAATAGCCTGGTCAGCTCCCTGGCTTGCAAGAATGAACCGAAGCTTACCTTGCGGTTCTTTCACTGTTTGCAGGATCTCCGTTCCGGTTCGCAATGACTTTGCCGATACGAATTCGAACACATTAGGATCGAAATTGAGGTCAAGGTCCTGGGCATAAACCCCCTTAACTCTTTCCAATCCTAAATTCAGCTTGAAGGTCACGCCCGCCTGCACCGATTGCGCACCGGAGAATACAGCAGCCGGATCTTTAGAAGGAACAACGTTTACGGATGTGTATAGTTTGCGCACCTCATCGTTTGATAGCGGCTTGCTATATAACCGGATTTCGTCTAACGCGCCATCGAACACATTCACCAATGTCGAACCGTTCTCATTCAATCTAGAACCAATCCGAAATTGGTAAGGGTTATAGGGTTGATCGATAAATCCGGAGATCACTTTCTCTACTGCCTGCTCGCCATTGATAAACATTTTATACTTATTCCCATCCCGAGTAACGGCAACATGGGACCATTCATTAAGTGGGATCGAGCCTGCCGGCGTAACAAACTCATATAGACCAAAATCTTGGCCAAGCTCGTTTGTTATTTGGAAATACATTCTCCCTTTTGAAATCCACCAATCCCATTGATATGGAGATTTGTTCTGCTGTCCCTGAGATAAAATCATTTTTTTATCATCAAATGAACGCGGATTGATCCAGACTGATAACGTGAAGTTAGAGCGAGTAACAATCGGATCAATAATGATCGAGTGATCCTTGCCATTAAAGTCGAGTGCTTTACCAGCTTTGCCTTCAACCCAGACAGGAGTGGAACCGTGAATGACGCTAGCGTGACCCGTTACTTTATCGACCACGGTATTGCCCTGATTCTCGTTGAAATGAAAATATTGTTCGAGGCTCGAATTGCTCGTGAATGTCATTTTCGTATTCGATGCAATCGTGTTCGGCGCAGCCGCACGATCTTTAATCCCGGAAATCGTGAGGATGTAACTTTTCAATTCCTCAAGTGGTGCTGCCAGCGTCAATTCCACCGTCTTATCGTCCACTAACACGGCAGAACGCACGGAGATCGGGGTATTCAATACGTAATTTCCTTTATTCTGAGCGGATTGTGGATCGACTGGCTCACTGAATGTAACGGAAATTTTATCATTTAGCAGAGATGTCACTTTGTCAACTGTAGGAGGAATCGTATCCTTTGCTGTACGCACGGTTATTGCACCGCTCTTCTCTCCTTCCATGCCTTGACCGTTCACAGCCGATACCTGGTAGGTATACTCATTCGATTCGGTTAATCCATTATCAATGTAATTCGTACCTGATGTTTCTGTGACCTTTATCCCGTTACGGTAAATATTATATTGTTTAATTCCTGTTTCCGGGTCGGAAGCGGCGATCCAGGATAAGGTAACGGAAGTATCGTTCTTCACCTCGGCTTTTAGTTCGGATGGAATCGTTGGCGGTGTTGAATCTATGGCTTTGGTACCCGTTCTAGTGACATACAATTTCGATATTTTCGGCGTCAGAACAGATTCGCTGATTTGCAGGCGAACTTTCTTGACGGTAACGGGATTGATTCGGATGATATGCTTGTGGCCGATCGCGTCGCCATCCGCCAGCTTGATCCATGTGCCGTCTTCCTTTTGTCCTTCATACGAATATTTTCGGACTCTCTCGCCAAATGCGATATCTTCCATAGCAATAATATGGTCGATCTCCTTGGTACCGTTCAGGTCAAGTTCGATCGACTTGCCTTCTCCTTTGGTGATGGCAAGCGGATAACCGACCCGGTCCGATATGGCGGTCCCTAACTCCTTTGCCCGTTGAACATAATTATCGGGGATCATACCATCGGTTTGCGGTGATACATTCAGCAGCAGATTTGTTCCTTCCCCTACGGAATTGTAAAAGGCATTCACCAATGTATTTAGCGGCTTCGGCGTGCCTCCGAACCATTGCCCTTCGTAAGTTCCTCCTTCATGCAAGCTGGTGTCCGTCTCATTCGGCAGCCAGTAAACGCCGTTCGGATCGCTATAGTCGCTTGTCACATCGCCCTCTTTGTTCATGAAACGGTCCAGACCAACTTGAGAGACAGTATTCCACGGCTTGAACGGTTTACTTCCCCCCTCGTTGCCTACCCAGCGAACCAAGTTGTATGTGCCTTGGAACTGTATGGCATTCGGCTGATTGCGGTCGATTGTCTCTTTCACGCGCTCTACAAGACGAGGGTCCAAATTGCCATCGAACCAAATTTCGAATATATCGCCATATTTCGTCGTTAACTCCTGCAGCTGGCGCACATAATAATCAACGTATTTTTCCATTTTGATCGGATCGCTGATCGTTCCTCCCAATCCGGTGCCAAATGCCTTGTCTTGCGGGGAGAGATAGAATCCAAGCTTCAGTCCGCGCTCTTTCGCGGATATCACGAGATCCGCCATGACGTCGCCTTTTCCGTCTTTATAAGGTGTCTGATGGATACCGAGAACATTATCCTGGGAATTCCACCATGCGAACCCGTCCATATGTTTAATGACGACAACCATATATTTCGCGCCTAAACTTACGGCAACATCTGCCCATTGATCCGTATTCAATTTTGACAATGTCATTTGTGACGGTGGAATGGCAGAACCATTGGGATGACGGTTAATATGCATGAACATCCCGATCTCTTGGTTTGCCCAGTCGACTTGAGGGGACGATGGAATTTCAAGACCCCCATAATGGATCATCGCTGGGACCTGATCGAGATCCTTCGTCCCGCCAAATGCACTTTTCTTCACTACAATTTGAATGGGTGTATCGTCTTGAACTGGAACAGCGGCGCTGCCTTTCACGATGATGTCGATCGTCTCATTGGAGCTTTTCTTTACATCGTAACTTAATCCATTCGGCAATCCGGTAACGGTAACATCACTTAAGTCCAATTCGTCCTTTACGGTCTGCCCTGGTACGCGAACGGTCCATTTATTTTTAAAGGATCGAATTTGTGTGTTGTTCTTCTCGAATTGCACGCTGCCTGCCAGTTGAAATTCATTATATTTGTAAGTGGATGGTGGAGGCTCGTATGCGCGGTAATTGGGATTGAACGGATTGATGACTTCCTTAGCGATCTTAACTGTCGCCGTTGTCTGCTTGCTGCCGTCCGCCGTTGCCGCAGTCACGGTTGCCGTACCTTCCTTCAAGCCCTCCAGTATAACTTTGCCGCCGCTTTCGTTCGCGATTTTCACAACGGACTCATCGCTAGTTGTCCACTTGATTCGGTTGTTGGTCGTATTAAATGGCTGCAGTAACGCTTCCAATTGGCCCATCTCGCCTTCCTTGATCGTGAGTCTCGTCTGGTTCATTTGAATGCCTGATACTTCATTCGTCGGTTGATACACCTCAAAATCATATAAAGAGTATCCATAATTCGTAGCACGGCTTGTTCCTTGCATTTTGACATATTTGGCACGAACCGGATCAAACGTTATGTAATCAAATCCGCCGTCTCCCGCGTTCGTTGTGAACACGTCTTTCCACGTATTTCCGTCCGTTGAGACTTGAATTTTGTACCCCTTGCCGTATGCTGCTTCCCAATTCAGCTTAACACCGTTAATCTCGTGGATTTGACTCAAATCCACCACAATCCATTCCCCGTCTGTGTAAAGGCTCGACCAGCGCGTCGTCGAATCACCGTCTACCGCTTTCTGAGCGGTAAAGCTGCTTGTTTCAGTGGAAGAGACCGTGACGGGATGAATCAACGCCAAATCGCCGGCCGATGCCGCATGGACATTCGGACATATAGGCATTAGATAACCCGCCGTCGTCGCGATCAGAATGGTAGCAAGCCATCGTTGTGGTCTGCTGGAATTCATAGGCTTCATGGTTAACCTCCATTACTATGATTTCACTGCAGTTATATGTGTACGGGATAACGGATGAAATAATAATTGAATATTTAACTTTAAATGTTTGTTTTTCTACTATTATTCAAAACCTTTTAAAAACAACATAAAACCCGACTGATCAGAGCACGTCGTGTGCCTCGATCAGTCGGGTTATTTTTGGAGCTCAATGTTTAGTCATTTTATAAATATCGAGAAATGATCCGAACTAATTTTGCAGGCAATTCATTCAGATTCGTAATATCCAGAAATCTCTCTCCGCCATAGATCTGGCTAATGACATCCTTGTCTTGACCAATGGCTGCTGCGAGGAAAGTTATTCCCTTTCTCTCATAATGAGTAATCGTCTGCCGCATGTCTTGGATGGCAAGGCTTCCAGTATAGTCTTCCATTGCTTTGGGTTGCCCGTCACTGATACTGATTAACAGCTTTGTTTGCTTGGGTGCAGCAGCTAACCGTTCTGCCATAATACGCAGAGCCATACCATCTCGGTTATTGCTTCGCGCACGAATTCCCATCAACCTGAACCGATCACGGAAATCCATTTTATCATAATCGGCATAAGCGAAGATCGACATCTGTTCTAGTCGGGAGACATCTGCCGTATCTCCATAGATGAGAATCGGAATATTGCAAATTTGACAAAATTCATACACTGCTATGACTGCACGCTTTGCCGCTTCCAATCTTCCGAAAGCAGCCATCGATGCGGATTCATCTACCCTCAAACCGACGACAAGACCAGGGGATTCCGTCGGGGGACGTTTCTTAGCAAAATACCTGAAGTCTCGGTAGGCTACGCTGTCGGCCTGAAATTTAGATCCATAGTAATGGTTCTTTGCAAATTCCGTGCTTACCTCATGCTCTAAGAGCGGCAGCGTCGTTCTGGCAATTTCACGTACGATGGGCATAAGCCCCTTGCTCAGATTGAAATACTCCTCCTGGTTGGTCGCATCATATTCAGGTCGGTGAACAATAAGCTTAACAGCCTTATGAATAGAATCGGATACAAATTCCCTAGAGACTCGATTCAGCTTTTTGCGAAAGTCCCGTTCCTTTTGCTTCTCCTCCTCCGACATGGGTTCAGGATTGCCTTTATGATATTTCGGTGATCCGTTCTCGCCCGAATCGGTACTCACCAAATCCTCTGACTCATCCGAGCTGATGGATGAACTCTCTTCGCTATCAGCGGACTTTTTGAATGAAATCCCTTCTTCCTCAGCTTCGTTCTCAGGGATCAAGTCAGTGTCTGTATGAATTTCCTCGATTGCGATCTCCACGGTGTCTAAATTTCGTTTTTTTTTACTTCATTGGGGACTTCATCCAATCTCCCCAACAAACCTTGGCCATCCAACGCATCTTCCAGCAGTTTGATTTCTTCTGAATCGGTTGTGATCTTGTAGATAACTTTATGGTAAAGGGAATCACTTGCGGAAGCCCCCCTTCCAACGGCATCGGCCCAATAGAAATAGGAACGCATGCCGGCCACACCTTTAATCGCATTTGCCCGGGCTGTTTTATCCAACAGAATAATTGTATCTGCCAAAACATCGAGCACTTCATTGTCCCTAAAGCCGGTTTTGGCCATTGCGCGTTCGATCATAATCTCCTTGCTCGGCAGGTCCATCTTCTCCGTATGCTGAATCCTGTCACGCAGCGCCTCGTTGAGCGGCCTTGATCCTGCATAACTGCGATTTGCCGTGATAACCGCGATGAAATCCGGATGCCTGTGAACGATTTCCATTGGAAGATTAATGGTGCCATCCAGCTCCAAGGCAGAATTTAGCGCCATCAATACGGCAGCATCTCGAATCACATTCGGTTCTTGTATTTCTAATAGATAGCCTTGTCGAAAGGCCCTCACGATCTCGGATGGGTAAAATCGATACTCTACGGCTTCATCCTTGGCGTTATCTGAGGCCAGCTTCAGTAGTTGCCTCATCTTCACGGAAGCCATTTCTTGTGTTATCCCCAGCGCAGCTATTAAAATCTCCGTTGCGCTCTGAAAGCCATCACTCTCATATAATGCGCTCAAGGCAGTTTGGTCTGCAGTATCAAACTCATTCATTCGATCCGAAGAGAGCACCGGTAAAATGGCTCCAATGATATCCGATTTATCCATATCCGCAAAGCAAGTTACTTTGGTGTAAGGTAACCTGAAGTTCGCCGACAATGCTTTGGCGAGTTGTGTCTTGCCGGAACCGGCATCTCCTTCGAGTAGAATATTGGAAATTTTCATCTCGTCACGATCCCAATTGCGCTTCACTTCACTGCAGATTCGGCGTTCGACCTCGCTCACTTTATGCGATAATGGCTTTTGCCATACAAGGTCTTTCTCTTCATCCGTCAATTCTCTCCCTGGTGACAATACATATTGTTCCATCCTCATTATGAATACCCCAAATCCTCTAATAATCTCGATAATGTTCGCAGACGTTCTCCGATCATCTCACCGTTATCGCTCAATGCTTTGTTGAACAGCTTGATATCCTCATTTATTTCATCATTATCCGTACACACGGCCACTGTCATCGCATTCCCTTGCAGTCCAATCCGCTCGATAACAGGATTCTGCGGATCATATAAATGATCGTATCGATAGGCTTCACTAAAATGGTTCAGTGCGCTACAAAGAAGAATGGACAAATCAAGAATGCGATGGAGAGGTATCTCCTCTGACTGTCCGGACCATTCTTCCTCTGTGTATCTCCATAGATCGGCGGAAATATGGGTCTTTCCTTCATCATTCAATGGGGTCAATCCCAAAGTTAAAGCTTTTACATCTGTATTATTAGCGAATCGCCCATCCACTTTCCCATAGTTGTCCGAAATAATAACAGGTTTATGATTCCTAGATTCAGGTATTTTCATTGTGTCTCCTCTTTTCGCTTATTGAACTGGCAAGATAATTTCATAGACGTTTTATTGTTATATCTATATTAATAATAGACAAATTATCATTTGTTGTAAATAGTGATTATATTCATTCATATTTTCCGGACGCACACTGAAACGCAAAAAAGCCCGCGTACTACGCAGACTTGTATGGATTGATCGATATTCGAAAGCATACTTTTAGCGATTACTTTAAATGGAGCTTCCGGGCCTGTTCTTCCGTCAAAATATATTCCTCGCTCGGCCATATCTCATCCTCATCATCCAAGCCGAACATTTTCATCACTTCAGGCCAGATCCCTTTTTCCACTGCTTCCGCTTGGGTTATGATCATTTTCATGATAATTAGCCTCCTTATCCTCTATATCATTTAGCATTCCCCAAAAGGGTCTTCTGATTTCCATTTCACCTTTTTTTATGTGCGACATAGGCTGTTAGGAATGAAAGATAACGGAGGGTTATTATGAGATATCGTTGCCCCATTTGTGGTAATTGGCGCACGGATTGTACCATCATTGACGAATGGAGTACCGTCATCGCTCCGCCTGCACCCGAGTTAAAAGCAATCTGTATTGACCCAAGAACGAGTGCGCTCCTCATCTTAGATATGGAGAATTCAATATGCAATAATGATCGTTGTATAGCTTCGATCCCGAAGATTAACAATCTATTGGAGCAAGCACGTAAACATAACATGTTAGTTGTCTATAGTCTTACACATACAGGAACTGTTTCAGATATTGCCCCGCAGTTAAGCCCCTCGCCATATGAACCTGTTGTTAAATCGAATGTAGATAAGTTCTACGGCACCGATTTAGAAAAAGTTTTACATGGGCATGGTATACAAACCGTAATCATTACTGGATATGCTGCAAATGGCGCAGTCCTCCACACCGCCACGAGCGCTGCATTCCGAGGATTTGGTGTTGTTGTTCCTGTTGACGGCATGTCAGCTGTTAATCCATATGCCGAACAGTATACGGCATGGCATATGCTCAATAGTCCTGGTACACGTAACCGAGCAACCCTAACGAAGATGGATTTGATAACTTTTTGCCAGTAAAAGGGCATTCGCGATATTCAGCGAATGCCCTTTGGTTAGGAGAATGGATATTCCTTTTTTAAATATTCTTACTATGCTCGATTTCCCTTGATCGAGAGCTTGCCGTATTTCGTATCCGCTACAGCCGTCAAGTGCTCTCCTTCAATCGATCCTTTTGCCGTATAAGGAATCTTGGTAATTAACTTCTTGATTTCCCCTGAGAATTCGAACGCATCTCCCTCAATATGTCCACCCGAAAAAGCGTTACTGCCTCTTAGGATGTTCAATGACCCGCTAAGCGCGTCACCATCCTGCATAAAAGTAATTGTTCCTTTTTCCAATCCCATGGGGGTTTGCATCGTTATGTTATATGTTCCATTCATCGCGTCCTTCCTCCTTTATCTGTATGAGGTATTCAAAGCTTTCAACAAGGTGCGAACGTCATACATGTGAGGTGTTACCGGACAGACCTTCTTATTCAATCCCATCAAGGTATAGACGGCAATTCTCGCTGCACGAATCGAATATTCTTCCGTGAATACCATATCTTCAGGAATTTCAACGAACTGACTTATCAGACCCAAGTTCGTCGAACCATCTGGTACCACTTTCGGACGATCGCTCATGGCACGAGGCTGGAATTGCGACACAATGTAAGGCATCATGCATGGAATGACATTCACGACGCTATCCATGATCTCTTCCATATCTTCTTCCATATGCAGATGGTGAAGTAGTTCAATAAGCATCTCTTTCCCTGTACAATCTCGCATTGGCTTCTTCACATAATTGCCTTCTTGATCCGTGTACAAGCCGTATCCCCAGAATATTGTCGTATCTGCTGGTTGGTTTTTAAAGTGAGGTTGCGCCGCAACAACGATGGACATCAGCCAATTCGAATCTTTGAATGTCATTAGCGCACCGCTGCCCGGTTTATTGCGGGAATATTTCTCAATCATTTTCAGTAGCTTATCCCCTTTGCAAGTAACGGTGAAGGACTCCCAGTTCGTCTCCTCCGGATTACAGAAGAATGGCGTTGGATTCCCAAGTCCCTCTTTCTTCGCTGCGATCTTCGCCCACAGGTTGCCTGACATCGGATTCTCGTGCACCATTTTGGCAGGTGTGTTCAAATCACCTAACGTTGCATTATCGGTCATACAGCCATTCGTCACGATACACAGATCGTCCTTCTGAAGTTGAATCACGCCTGATTTGCCATCTTGCTCATAATGGATCGCTGTAACTGTGATTCCGTCACCTTCTGCAAAATCGAGATCTGTTACGGTATATTTCAAGCTGAAATCAACACCATACCCGTCCAGGTAGGTTTTGATCGGCTGAATAATGGAGTCATATTGGTTATAAGGCGTACGCGTAACCCCTTCAAGTGTCTGAATCCGAGAGAATTCGAACATCATACGATTCATATAGCGTCGGAATTCAAACAAGCTGGACCACTTCTGAAAGGCAAATGTCGTCTGCCACATATACCAGAAGTTCGTTTCGAAGAAATGGGGTGTGTCTGCAAACCAATCGCAGATTCGCAAATTGTCCAACTTCTCCTCCGGTGTGATCATCAATCGTCCAAGTGCTAATCGATCAGCCGTGTTAAAGCCCATCGACATCACATCCAGTACCTCACCGTCTTTGTTAATTAAACGAGCATTCGCATGTGTGGGATGCGCGTGGTCAAAAGCTAGAATCTCATCGCATACGGACACACCTTCTTGCTCCATGGAAGGAATGGATGATAGCAGTTCCCATGTATTCTCGTAGGTTTCTTCGTTCAACATCCGACCGCCGCGGCATACGAAACCTTGCATTTTGTCACCGGCGCCGTCATTACTTCCTCCGAGAATGTGCATGCCTTCTAAAATATGAATATTTTCTCCTGGAAAGTCACAATCACGTATAAGATAAGTTGCACCCGCGAGAGATGCTAGACCGCCACCAACAAAGTAAACTTGTCTGTTTCCGAATTCTTTTTTCATCGATGTAACCTCCATATGTTCAATTGTGTTTGTCTGTGAGTCCAATATACTGCACCGATGGAACGATTACCTTAGACAATAAGAGGGCTGTGTATAAAATTCATACACAACCCTCTTATTGTCTAATCAGATAGAATAACTAGCGTCGGAATTTAGCAACTCTTCACGTATTTTTTAATTGCTTTCTCCATATCGCCTTCAATCAGGACACTTAATCGATCGATAATCATCTCTGGATCTTCCATCATATCGTGTCTGATCCACTCCAACATAATACCGATAAACGCATAGGTATAGAAATTCGCGATAAAATTCTTATCTTCCAACCCCACCTGCTTATTGGCGTTAACTTCCTCAATGACGCCCATAAGCAGCTCGAATACCGCTTGGTGGAGAAACAGGTCCAGATGTTCCCGCCCCATGGAACGATAGGTGCACATGCAGAATTTCTTGTTATCCAGTACATAATGAAATATCTTAAGAAAACCCTGTTGCCACGTGTCGTATGTACGATAATTCGCGATACTATCCAGCGCTTCCGTCTTATAGATCCAACCTAACAGATCATATATATCTTGAAAATGGTAATAAAACGTCTGTCGATTCACGCCACAGTCTGCAACGAGATCTTTGACTGTGATTTTATCGAGTGACGATCGTTCCATCATGGCTTTTAAAGTGGAGGATAAAGCTTTTTTGGTCATCCCGGACATGTCGCACAGCTCCTTCCAAGCTAGAGTGAGTGATAATAAAAGACAAATAAACGCTCATTCATTGATTATAACTGCGCCATGTCACGTGGTACAAGGACATTACACATCGTATAAGTATGTTTAAATAAGAGTCATTTTGATAGGGATTCGCGAGCAATATCGAGAAAAGCAAGAATTGCCGGTGATATCCATTTTTCTCAATAAGAAGTAAGCAATTTTCTAAAAGTTTACTTATGAGAATAAGAAAAAGAACCCAAAAATAATGTGGGTTCTTTTTCTTGATTTGTTAATTTTTATAAAGAATTATATTATTTTTTGTTTGTAAAATTCATATAATCCGTCTATGTTAGAGCTGGATAATAACGCTATAGCATCTTGTATATCTTGTTCTTTCCAATCCCACCACTTGATTTCTAATAAAATTTGAATATCCGTATCCGTAAATCGTTTTTTTATTACTTTAGCAGGATTTCCACCGATCATGGTATAGGGCTCAACATCTTTTGCAACGACTGCTCTTGATGCGATAATGGCTCCGTCACCTATTTTTACGCCTGGCATAATCATCGCTTCAGACCCAATCCATACATCATTACCGATCATGGTATCACCCTTCGGTTTATAGGATTCAACAATCATCTCTTGAAATGGATATACTGTAATCCAATCCGAATTATGATTATGATTCCCGCCCATCATGAATACGACGCCACTCGCAAAACAACAGTATTTACCGATTTTTATTCTATCAACAGTCCAGCCATAGTCTTCAAAAGGATTGTACATCTGTTGCGATTCTTGATCTCCCCAAATATATCGAACACAGATGTCTTCAAATTCTCCACCTGCGTAGTAACCAGAATAATAAGAATGCTCTCCAACGTCGATCAGCGGGTTGTTGATTCGCTCTTTTAGATAATGGACCTCTGTCCAATGCTTAAATGGATTGTTATTCATGGTTGATATACCTCTTTCCTAAATTCGTTTTTTAAATGACATTAAAAACAACATTTAGGAACGACGTCAAACGGCAACGTTTTTTATTTTCTTTAATCTCTTATACATGGTATGAATCCTCCTACCTGTACATCTTACTTAACATTAATGTTTATGACAAGACGGATTGTTACGGCCCCCTCTATTGTACCTAACAAAAAAAGTGCTGTCCCTAGGTTAGTCATGACCCTAGAGACAGCTCGTCGAGATTATTTCAATGAAATCTCAAATTTGGAACCCACTTCTCCTGCAAATACGATGCTACCGTTCTCCGGTAATACGACCTCGTTCTTACCACTGACTACGGTATGGTTCATACAAATACCTGCTTGATTATAGACAGCAAAGGCACCCTTTGAAGGCATTTTAACTGTCATGACCTTGCCTTGGACAGCCGCTGGTACCGAAAACCATTTGGCATATCCATCTGCTTGAATGGTTGTTGCGGATTGTTTACCCGAATAGATTGGTTTCACCATTTCCTCACTGGCGTATACATAACCTAAGGCTGTAAGATACTCTCCTCCGTTCTTTTTAGAGAACTGAATGTCCATCGTATCACGTCCGGCAGTACCAGGAATCTGCAAAAGATTGGCTGCTTCGTTTGCTCCAATAATCTTATGATTGGACATATACCCTGGATTCTCTTTATTTATATGAATAGGCAGGATCGATGAAGCATTGAGATAGACCATTGATGTGTATTTCTCATTCACTAGATAATATTTTTTACCATCGCGCTTTGCCCATGCGGCGTTAATCTCCTTGGATAATTCATTGGCTTCAAGCTTCTCCGCATTATATTCTGAGAAAGCCAGCTGTCCGAGTCCTGGAACGGATATATAAGATCGTGACCACAGGTAGGTATTCCCATTTTTCTCCACAACGAATTTCAACTTATCTGTACCTTCGTTGTTAACAAAAGTACCATCTGCTGTATATGTGTATTCTTGAGCCGGATTACTCGGAGCTGTAAGTGAAGATACAGTCATTTGACCAGCCGTATTTATTTTGATCTTCATAACCGAATTATTACCGCCATATATACCTGCATACTTGGATATTCCTTTAGGCATATCTGCCTTCACGGGTACGCCAAATGATTTTTCCGACTTCCGTTCTGTAAAAATGTCCTTTTCCTCAAGTGCGCTGAGTAATAATTCATTGGCAATGAAATGATTGGTTAAGCTTGACCCGCCTGAAGAGATAACGGCTGCAGCCATGTTGTATTCCGGAAGTACCACTAATGAAGACTGATAAGATAACGTATCTCCTCCTTTCATAACTGCCTTAATACCGTATTCGTTGAATGGGAACAAGTTCACACTATCCCACCCTAACCCGTAAGACATGAGCGTATCACTATCCTCTGGCCACATGCCTCTTTTATACTCTTCTTGCGCCATGGCTTCTACCGACTTACTGGAAAGAATGCCATTGACCTCTCCCGTGAAGATTCTTGAAAATTTGACCAGATCTTCAGCGGTGGAATACAGACCTCCAGTAGCGATGATATTATAATTCTCTTTTGGAAGTTGTCCCTCATAAAAAGGGGAATAGATTCCCGCCATTTCTGCCGGATCAACCACATCCTGTGGTGTCTTGGTATGGTTCATATCCAAAGGCTCCGTGAAATACTTGTGTATAAATGCGGTATAACCGATGCCGCTAACGCTTTCGACCAGAATCTCGGCTAACGTAAAGCCATCGTTGCTGTAGACTGAGTATGCGCCGGGATCTGCCTTCAGGGTTTGATTGGCCAATTGCTCTAGAAACGTATCATGTGAATACGTGTCATTATCTCCGTACAATGTGGCACTGCTGCTTGAGGTGCCACGAAGACCGGAGGAATGATTCAGCAACATACGGGGGGTAATCTGTTTGTATCGGTTATCTTTCATTTTAAAATCCGGGATATAGTTCACAACAGGCACATCCAAATCAATCTTGCCTTCGTCAACCAGCTTCATTACAGCGGCGGTAAGCATCATTTTACTGGTTGAGCCGATGCCATAGATCGTGTTCGAAGTTAGAGGTACCTTGCCGTTTATATCGTTCTTGCCCGTTTGACCGGACACCACAATCTCTCCATCATCAATGAGCGCATATTGCAGACTAGTCGTACCGTAAGTCTCGGTCAGTAATTTAGCTTTTTCTATCACGGTTTTCTTTGTTGCCTCATACGTAAGGTTACTGTTCTTCATGGCAGCCGGTGCGGCCATTGCAGATAATGGGGCTAACATGGTTAACACCAGGGTTACAGCGGCGATTGAAGTTCGTTTTTTGACTTTTCTTTTGGGCGCTCTCATTTTCATTTTTTCTTGTTGTATCATTTGCATCTTCTCCTGTCCTTACCTGTTATTTGGGCTATCTTAACTTTGGTACTGAAGTAAGCTTAACCAATCAAGATGTACTGCTCGTGACGTCTACATGAACATAATATGAACAGGCAAAATAATGCTACAGCGACACTCTACTCCGTCGGACATGATCGGTTAAAGGTCTCCCGGCTCTATAAATTTCACCTCTGGATACATATCGTTTGGCCCCTGAATCAGATTTCCACCCGTTCCTTTCAGTTGCTTATTAAAGAAATCGAGTACATATTGATTTACGATGCTTGATCCTCTTTTACCATTAATATCTCCTGTAATCCCAGTCAGTTTAATCAACTCCGAATAGAATTGAAGGTCCGTGAAATTGAAGTGTTGGGTTCCTTCTACATAAATCGCATTTCCCCCATGTTCGATAACATTTTTAATAATGTGCAGCTCATCTGAAAGTTGTTTAGTTATTTCGTTATCCGGATTTTTATCCTTTTTAAAATCTACTAACCAGTCTTTAAAAATTCCCGATCTTATGAACATAAACGGCTTGTTTATAACATCTCTATTTTCCACTTCAAATAGTGACCCGTCCATATTGATCCCGGCCTTGATTCTATGATCTAAATAAGTTGTATTAAACGCCGTTGCACCCCCAAAAGAATGCCCCATCACGCCTATGTTATTTAAATCTATTTTCCCTTTAAATTGACTTTCGATTGCACCTGAATTTAGCTTTTCGATTTGATTGATGACAAACTCTACGTCTTGCGTCCATATATTTCCGATTTTTCTACGATCATCTATTGTTGTCATCTTTGTTTTATAGTCCGTTACACGGCCATCCGGAAAAATGGTAGCAAAGGTGCTATACGTATGATCGATTGTGACCACGATAAACCCATGACTGGCCAGATTCTCGGCTTGTGATGCATGTAGAACTCTACTGGTTCCCATACCATGAGATAGCAGTACCAAGGGATACGGACTTGTAGAAGGTAATATTTCTACATTTTCATAAGAGTTGGTTTTACTATACTTCCAGTAATCGAACACAAAATCGGGAAGGTTTAAAGAATTAGAGTATGTCTGAATATACTTTTTGAACATTTCTTTATCTTTTGGAAAAAGCGCTTCACTCTTGTTGTTATTCTTATTTTCAGTAGGATACCAAATTTGAACCATTAGCTCCCGCTTATCGCTTTGATCTTCAGTTAAGACTTCATCTCTATTCTGATCTGTAAAATGAAATGTTTGAGTACCCACTTTCTCTGGACCATCAAGCTTCGGCAAATGAAAGACAGGCAAGTACACAGACAAGCTGGTAGATACAACAAGTAAAATAACGATGATGGAAGATAAACTATATTTCAACAGTTTCCCTATTTTTATATTCTCCATCTTTCTTGAATGCCTGAATAAAACGATGAGTATGAATAGAGCCGTCATGATATATACCAAAAGCAACTGCCATCTGTATCCCTCAACCAACAATTGAGCTACGAATATAACGCTGCTTCCTAAACACAAACCCAATCCTGTATTCTTTGCGCTTCTTTTAATAAACAATAAATCTAGTAGTAAAGCCAAACAGGATAGAACTAAAAGTATTTCAAATAATCTCATGTGTAACCCTCTCTTTCATCAATAGACCCAGACACAGGCCGAATTGGATAAACTGTGGAAAACCGTCCCAAGGGGCGGCTTTCCATTCGTTCTATTTATTTTGCTTCTTTCATAAATAATCTAACGCCCTCAGCGATTTCTTTGAATTTAGTGTGGTGCAAATAATGGGAGCCTTCCATAATAATTACTTTTCCATGTACCGAGTCTTTGATCTGCCCTTCATGCAGAGGGATCCATCCAGGTACACCTTGATTATCCGCTTGTACAAAGAGTAGAAGCGGAAGGTCGTTAGGGAAGGTTAAACCTTGAGCTCCTTTAAAATTGGAAGAAATATGGTCCATCTCATTTAACATCGTGGAACTATTCGAGTTTATATTCGACAGCATTTTCATCTGCTCTATGATGCGATCATCAAATGGGAGTCCAGCATAAGGGTCACCACCAAATTTGACCGCCAATCTTTGGAGACCTGATTTTTTAAGAAATGCAAACGTTTTTAATGGGAATTTAACATCCATACCTGGTTGTGTTGGAACACTGCTATCGATTCCGACAAAGGCAGTCACCTCGTCAGGATACTTGTTCACATAATTAATGCCGTAAATGCCTGTAATCGAGTGTCCCATGAGAATGTATTTGTTAATGTTAAGCTGCTGTAGCGCTTCATGAACTTCACTTACGATATTCTCTGTGGTTCGATCTTTTTCCGTTCCATCACTTAATCCATAACCGAAAGGTTCAACGGCAACAACTTTGTAATATGGAGATAGTTCATCGATGAGCAGCTTAAAATCAAGCGCTGGTGCAGCTGTTCCATAACCAGGCAGAAGCACGATCGTTTCCTTGCCATCGCCTTGAATTAACACATTCATATTTTTTCCGTCCACAGACACGTGTTGACCGTACGGCACGATTTTTGCTTGATCCGATTTTGTTGCGAACACATTCACGATAAATACAATGGCTAGAAAAAGCATGATGGCTATGGCTATGGCTCCCAAGGTTTTAAGTAAAATGCGCAGTGGCTTACGCATCCTTTTTTTCGTTACCTCTTCTATTGGTTGCATGTTCATCTACTCCTGTCCCTCTTCTCTATATTGGGCTGCCTTGAATAAGAAGCCGTTAAAAGAAGCTTATATGACGAAGATGTACTCCCCATGACGACAATATGAACGGAATATGAACTGGTAAAAAACAAAAGGCTTCACACGCAAGGAAACTTGCGCATGAAGCCATAGCAATCGATTTAATCTATTAGCGTAGTGATTGGCAAAGTGACAATGAAGGTCGTTCCTTCACCAGGTTCGCTCTCTACTCGAATGTCGCCTTGATGCAGCGATACGATCTGCTTCACGATGGCGAGTCCCATACCGCTGCCGCCATACTTACGACTGTGGGAACGATCGGCCTTAAAGAACCGCTCAAATATACGCTTCTGGTCCTCGGGGGAAATACCAATGCCCGTATCGGATATTCGGACTGTCACATTTTTAGTATCTTGTTTGATACTGACCTCAATCATGCCGCTATCCTCGGAAAATTTAATGCTATTGCCAATAATATTCGTCCATACCTGGTTTAATAGCTCATGATCCGCCGTTACTTGTATCGTATCTAAATCGAGCTCAAACTGTAGCCTGCGAGCATTCCATTGCGGCTGGAGCGCAACGATGACCCTTCTGATCTGTTCATCAAGGCTAAGTGTGGTCAGACGAAGTTGCTGTGACTGCGATTCCAGCATGCTCAGCTTGAGCAGGCTATCGCTCATTTTGGACATCCTGTTCGCTTCAGCGATGATTATATCCAGATAACGGCTTCGTTCATGATCGGAGAGATCTACTTGCTTGAGTGCTAAAGCATAACCGGATATCGAGGTGAGCGGAGACTGAACTTCGTGCGATACATTCGATACGAAGTCCCTGCGCATCTGCTCAAGTTGCTGCAAATCGTGCGACATTTCTTCAAAGCTGCGAGCCAACGTACCCAGCTCACTTACCTGCTTAATATTCAGCTTGACGTTGAAATCTCCAGCTGCTATACGCCTAGTCGCTATTGTCAGCTTTTTGATCGGTCTGACCAGGAATATAGAGGCAACCAGAATCAATAAGCTTCCTGCAATCAACGAACAGGTTGCAAAGATCATGGCCCAATTGGCAACAAAAGAGGCAGAAGGGGGGGCGAGCGTTTCTAAAAACATCGCTTTCGTTCCCATTTCCGTTTTCAACGGCAACCCTAAGAGGACTGTAGCAATGCCATTCGGCGTGTCTAGAACAACGCCTCCATCGATAACTTTCTTTAGATGCTCCTTCGTCACAGTGGCAGGTTTGTGTCCGTTAAGTTTCCCGTAAGACTGGAACTGACCCGTTGCTTCGTAGATTCGAATATGATAGGAATCGAGCTGCTTCATTTCACTCACGAACGCGTCCGCTTCACATAACGGAAGTATCTTGTAAATCCGGACGATGTCTTGGCCGAAGTTACGTAAGTTGATTTGCGCGTTTTGGTTTAATTTATCTTCGAACATCCAAGTGGACACAAGAAAAGCAATGATCGTGCCCGCGATGACGCTGACTAGAAATGTCAGGACAACACGTATATATAAGGATCGGATCATTCGTACACCTCAAGCCGGTAACCAAGCCCACGTACCGTTTCGATACGAAAATCTGGTGTCGTCGCGAACCGTTCGCGCAAGCGTTTAATATGAACATCTATCGTTCGATCATCTCCGGCGTAATCGATCCCCCAAATCTGATCGATTAACTGTTCGCGTGTATAGACTTGTCCGGGTGTTCCAGCAAGCTTATACAGCAATTCAAACTCTTTAAGCGGTAATGTAAGCGAATCCGTCCCTCTCATCACTTTATAGGTCTGTCGATCAAGTGTGACGTTGCCGAACTGGATCGTCTGCGTGGAACCAATCTTGTATCGTTTGAGTAATGCTCTAACCCGAACGGTCAACTCCAACGGGTCAAATGGTTTCGTCAAATAATCATCTGTACCAAGTTCGAACCCTTTCACTTTCTCCCATGTTTCGCCTCTCGCAGTCAGCATCAGTAATGGAAGATCAGGATTGGCTCTTCGGAGCTCTTTGCATAACGTCCAACCGTCCATGATCGGCATCATAATATCGAGCACGACGAGATCGACGTGCGTCGAGGCATAGACGTCCAATGCTTCTTTGCCGTCTTCGGCTTCGACTGTTGCAAATCCATCGTTGCGTAGAAATAAACAGACGAGTTCGCGAATGTTCGCATCGTCGTCAGCAACCAGTATCGTAGGCATCTGTTCCCTCTTTTCGCTGTTTCCATCCCATATTGAAGTCATCATTATACTATAAATGGATTTGAATTACCCTATTCTTCCTCTCATCACCTTCTCATTGACACTTACCTTTTTGTAAGTACCTGTACTAAAAGTGCATACTTACATATTTGTAGTGTTCACATTATACTCGAGAAAGTAAATCATCTTAAGGAGGACGAATCTTTGAAAACTCTTGTTATCGTAACACATCCAAGCATAGAAACATCCGTCATTAATAAGCGATGGGTAGAAGAACTGCAAAAAAATCCGGAAAAGTATACTGTACACGAATTGTATAAGGTTTACCCTGACGGCAACATTGATACGGAAAAAGAACAGCAATTAATTGAATCGCATCGTAATCTTGTTTTACAGTTCCCTATTTATTGGTTCAATTGTCCACCTCTTCTTAAAAAATGGCTTGATGATGTTTTTGCTTATGGTTGGGCTTATGGTTCAAATGGGGGCGATAAATTAAAGAACCGCAAAGCTGCTTTAGCTGTTTCTGCCGGCATTAAAGAAGAAGATTACCGTGAAGAGGGTAGATATCACTATACCCTTGACCATTTATTATCTCCTTTTGAAACGACCTTCCTATACTGCAATGCAGATTATCGTTCGTTCTATGCGTTTTATGGTGCAGAAAATTATGAGCCATCTGAAAGCGAAATGGAAAAAAGCGCTCAAGATTATTTGAATTTTGTTGACAACCTGTAAAAGGCAGCTGAATTAATTAACTAAAAAAGAAGTATTTCCTTGTATAGGAGATACTTCTTTTGATTGAACAAAAACGCTATGCCTTCCGTTGAACAGCCTCCGGGGATGGTAAGCTGTTCTTCTCCCCCCACTCGCACATCATATGTAATAATGGAATGAGAGAGCGGCCGCGTTCAGATAATGAATATTCAACTTTTGGTGGTACTTGGGGAAATTCCTTGCGGATGATAAGCCCATCTGCCTCCATCTCTTTTAACATGATGCTGAGCGTTTTAAAGGAAATGGTCCCGATACTTCGCTTGAGCTCATTATGCCGCATCACTTTATTTTCAGACAACCAATACATAATAATCATTTTATATTTACCGCCAATTAAGGACAAGGTATACCCAAAGCCGGTATCTTTTAGTAATACGCCAGTCGGCACACAGGTTTCTTGCACAAGTTTCACGCTCCTTCAAGTAAAGTATATGATCTAAATGTGCATACGTACCAATAGATCATTATGCAATCTTATTGAAAGGATGTAAAGGTATGTTCCGAAAAGGGGTATAGGACATGAGCAATTCACGCAAAAAAACCGGCGCACTCGGCACCGGCAGATTTCGGACACTACCGCTATCTACAGCTTCGCCTATTGTTATGCCTAGATCTTCAATTTCCCTAAAGCTGTTCGATTGCTAGATGAAAACGACGAAAATCTTTCATCAGGTATTTCAGTTCTTTCTCCTTTTTCCTTCTAATTTCGGGATCGGTAAATTCCAGTAGATTATCTATATACCGATCCAGCGTCTCCTTCATCTCATGTAACCAGAACGGATTATTATAGGGGTGCAGCTCTTTCATGTCTTCAGCAAATGCTTCGGATAGAAAACGAATCTTAGGCGTATCTAACCAATTGCGAACGGTAAAATAGTCGGGTGTGAAGTCTTCTCGATATGCGCGACCAGGTACTTGAATCCAAAATTTCTCCCACTCAACAATTAGGCCAGCTTCATAGAAGATATATTTTAAAAACCCGCACAACCAAGCCGTGCAGCTTGTATTTCGTTCTTGACAGCCTACCTCGTTTATTAATGAACGGCAACCTGTGCAGCAAGAACCACCACTAGGAATGCAAACATTACAAATATAATCCGCCCCTACCCCATGGAGAAATCCAAGGCCCACTTCGATTACTTTTTGTTTATTACCTTGTAACTCTTTTAATTCAGACATCCTTGCACACCTTTCTTCCACAACCTAAACTTAAATATATTTGATTATTTGAATATAACAATATTACACCTTTTTTAGTTTGTTTTACAAAGTACTTCTTACATGTGTTATTCTGGTTGTATATTCAAAGCTTCAAATGTTAAGGGGATTAGATCTATGAATCGTGACATTCAACAATTCAAAGCAGAATTTTTCAAAGCACTGGCTCATCCCATGCGCATACGTATCCTTGAAGTGCTATGTGAAGGGGATAAAAACGTTAACGAACTTCAAAGTATTTTAGGTAGCGAAGGTTCTGCTGTATCACAGCAGTTGGCCGTACTTCGTAATAAGAATGTGGTTAATGGAACAAAAGATGGTACTTCCGTTATTTATTCCCTTCGAGATCCTCTTATCAAAGATCTACTTGGGGTGACCAGACAAATATTTGATAATCATCTGGTGGATGCTATTTCCCTGTTGGAAACCATACGGAATGAATAAAACGGTCCAAGAAACAAGGCGTCATAAGATGCCTTGTTTTTTATTTTAATCATGTTTTTGTAAAAAATCGAGTAGGTATTTGTTCATTGACAAGAAGGAATGTCGGGTGTATATTCCCCATATATTCAAATAATCAAATATATAAAGAAGAAGGGTTCTTATGAAATGGTCGGGTAGATTTGAAGGTTATACGATCCAATCGTTGCGTCGGGATCTTGTTGCTGGGTTAATTGTCGGTGTCGTAGCGATTCCACTTGCCATGTCTTTCGCTATTGCATCAGGGGTAAAACCTCAATTTGGGATATATACGACCATTGTAGCAGGGTTTCTAATTTCACTTTTTGGCGGATCCAAGTTTCAAATTGGAGGTCCAACCGGAGCTTTTGTTCCGATACTATTAGGTATTGTCCTGCAATTTGGATATGAAAATTTGCTCATCGCCGGAATGATCGCAGGGGTCATTCTTATTTTGATGGGCATTTTCAAGCTCGGTATTTTAATTCAATTTATTCCAAGGCCCGTTACGATCGGGTTTACGTCAGGTATCGCGGTCATCATTTTCTCAGGCCAAATCGCGAACTTCTTGGGACTGCAGCATATAAAAAGTCATGAGTACTTTTTGTCTAATATGAAAGAAATCGGGACTCATCTCTCCACTTGGAATGTTTATAGTGCTCTGACTGCTGTAATCTGCCTTGCCGTCCTTCTCTTTCTACCAAAAACACTTCCGAAACTTCCGGCATCATTAGCTGGACTTATCGTTTCAAGTGTTATTGCGTCTATATTTTTTAATGGAAAAATAGCAACAATCGGTTCTACCTATGGCATGATCCCGGATACGCTGCCAAAGTTCTCCATGCCTCATCTGTCGCTGGATATCATTATTCAGCTTCTCCCTGCAGCATTCGTTATTGCGATGCTCGGAGGTATTGAATCACTCCTGTCTGCTGTTGTAGCAGATGGCATGACAGGTAGCAGGCATCAAAGCAATCGTGAGCTTATAGGGCAAGGGATTGCGAATGTCGTCACGCCGTTTTTTGGAGGAATTCCTGCGACTGGGGCGATTGCACGCACGGCTACAAATATTAAAAATGGCGCCGCTTCTCCAATATCGGGAATGATTCACGGGCTTGTCGTTTTATCTGTTCTGGTCCTACTTGCTCCCTTTGCTTCAACGATTCCATTATCCAGTATGGCGCCGATTCTGATGGTCGTGGCCTGGAATATGAGCGAGCGTAAAGAGTTTGTCCATGTATTAAAAACAAAATCTAGTGATTCGATCATTTTGTTGATTACATTTCTCCTTACGGTATTAACAAGTCTGACTACGGCGGTCGAGGTCGGATTAGCGCTAGCGGTTATTATTTTTGTTATACGGATGCGGGATATTCTTACCGTAACAAAGGTCTTGCCTGATCCATCGATGAAGAATGAGAAGGTGAAACCGTATATGGTCAATGAAAATCACGACTGTCCCCAGATTAGCATTTATACGATTGAAGGCCCCCTATTCTTTGGAGCAGCAGATATGTTTCAGAAATCCATTATGGATACAACGAGCTCGCATGTGAGAGTATTGTTGCTGCGTTTTGGGAAAGTACCCTTCATGGATGCTACCGGCGAAGCTAACCTTGCTCGTATTGTACAGCATGTTAAGAATTCTGGTGGTACTGTGCTTTTTTCTGCCATGCAATCGCAACCAAGAGCTTATATGAGAAAAACCGGATTAGACCTACGCATTGGAACAGAACATTTCTTTGACCATACCGGCGAAGCAATTAGCTTTGCTCTAGGTAAACTGGATGATAACAAATGTTTAGGCTGTAGCCATTTCGCATTTCGTGAATGTACCGCGTTATCTTCAAGTAAGGACGGATCCAAGGTCATAACATATATTGACAAATCAAGATCAGTAGATTTATAATCCATATAAATCCTAGTATATTAGTATGATTAATTCGTCGGTGAAATACTCAACCACGCTTGGGTGTTCAGAAAAAGGAGAGTATATGCATGCCAAATGTCCAAACTTTCAAAGCAACGGCCCATTTACAAGATGGGGTCAAAGTCATTACCAATGTAAGACAATTCGAACTCGTTATCGACGAGCCGAAAAACCTTGGTGGTACTGACACAGGGATGAATCCTGTCGAAGCATTGCTTGCCTCCTTGGGCGCATGCCAATCCATTGTGGCTCGGGTCTATGCTCCCAAATTCGATGTCGTGCTTGAAGATTTCAGGGTAGATGTTGAAGGTGAGCTGGATCTTGACGGTTTTTTCAACCGCTCTGAAGTTCGCCCTGGTTACTCCGATATACGCTACACGTTCTACATCAAGACCCAATCATCTGCCGATAAAGTCGAACAATTTGTTCAATTTCTGGAGAGCAAATGTCCAGTGGGTGACACGCTTGCGAACCCAGTGAATCTCAAGCTGAATCGCGTCGTTATTGAAAATTAAAAAAACACCTTCAAGCTTAATTCCTATGGAATCAGTGCTTGAAGGTGCTCTATTTCAGCAGCTTATTATTTCTCCATGACAGCAAAGTAATTATTTTCATCATCTGCAAAGTTAAATACTCTACCGGATGGCATGTTTACAATTTCTCCGACTTTGACATTTTTATTGGATAAGTCGCTATACAACCTATCAAGATTCTCCGTAAAAAACATTAACGAAGGTGTACCCAGATTCATTCCAGGCGACATTTTCGCAACGAATTCCTTGTTATGTAGAATAATACTTGTTTCTGCGCCTTTTGTTGGAGCAACTTCTATCCATCGCATGCCTTGACCGTTATTTTCTTCAGAGATCATACTGAATCCGACTTTTTCGGTCCAGAATTTAACAGCCTCATCTTGGTTATTGACATATAACATAATTTGACCGACTTTGCTAATCATTAATTTACCGCCCCTTGTATAAGGAATATTTTGTTTAAGGTACAGGTTTCTTGAGTAAACCAGCCTGTACAATCAGTTTAATATATTAATTTACCAAAACACAAGCAATGCCTTATCTATATCCATGTCAACCACGTACTTGCACCCGTCTGCAATGTTGCATTGGCTTCCTCTAATCTTCCTTTCAAAAATCTGTAATGAGAAAAACTTCTATCGATGTATTCTCGAAGATGAGCGACCGCGTTCACCGGTTGTTTTTATCGCCAATCAAAAAGAAGTTTTCGCTACATTTGCGAAAACTTATACTTTCTGATGTGGTTAAAAAAAACGGACTACGTTAAGATCGTAGTCCGTTTTTTCATGTTCGATTTTCACATCATTCTTAGTGCTGAATATCCTGTGCGAACAACTCGGCTAAGGAGAAAGGCGGTAAGACCTCTTCGATGAGCGCCAGCAAGGCATCGTCGTAATTATGGCGCACTTCACAGGTACGATCGAAAATCATCGTCGCTTCGTCCTCCGCCGTAACAGCCGGCCAATGCGGCAACCCTTCGTGGTTCGGGTTACCGGTGCGGGCAAAGTTAATTACAGCCCCGAACACCTGCTTCTCCAGCTTGTCGGAAACACCAGGTACGTTGCAGATCTCCACCTTGCTCGTGTTGTGGAACACAAAAGGAATATCCGCGCAGTGCCACGCTGTTTTACCATTTTGATAAGGAAACTCAAAAGTAAAATTGTACATATACGCCGGTGCTTGCTGGCTCTCCGCTTGCAATTTAGCCAGCGCTTTGGAAGGCACTCGGAAAATTCGATCTAACGCCAGCAAATCTACGGCCTTTTTCTCAGGGTATGCTTTTACATACAAATCAATTAACTCTTGGGTGCGTTCGCCAAAACGCTTGGTTAGGATTGCCTTCATCTCTTCGTCAGAAAGCTCATTTTTGTTGAACGGCAATGGCGCGAAGGAAAACTCTCCGATAACAGAGCCAACCATCATCGGGATGGTTTTGGCGTGCTCGGTAAAGCCACTGAGGAGCGGCTCGCCCTTGTAGAAATCGTTCTCCATCGGCATGCAACCGACATACCCGCCCTGTTGCGCTACAATAGGACACACCTTATTGTAGGCCTGTACCAAGTCGTGATAAGGGACCGTCTCCAGTTTCTCTACATCGTTCACATCGATTCCGAGCGCTTCCAGCATCGCAGTAACGATCTGCGTGCCGTCACCTGTAGGTATTGGCATCAGCTTGCCGTCAGACACGCCACTCATCACAATCGCTTTGTGGAACAAGCCGTTCGCGCTCGGGATCTGCATCAAACCGGTCGTTTTCATGCCTCCCCCGGACTGGCCAAATAGCGTCACGTTCTCCGGGTCTCCACCAAACTTCGCAATGTTCTCGTTGATCCATTTTAGCGCTGCAACAAGGTCGGCATGGCCGGCGTTGGCCGAATTCGCATACTTTTCGCCAAATGGGGAAAGGTCCATGTAACCTAGGATATTAAGACGGTGATTCACCGAGACCACCACGACATCGCCTTCTCGGCTCATATTGAAGCCGTCGTAGGCTTCCTGTTCGATCGAAGAGCCCGCTACGAAACCACCACCATGCAGCCATACCAAGACCGGTTTTTTCACCTTCTCATCCACCGTCTCGGTCCAGATGTTCAGATTATGACAGTTTTCATCCTGCGGCCAGTACCGATGGGGTACGAGCAGCTCACCGGTGGGCTGTTCCTGCGCCATCAGCGGGCAGACAAATCCATAGGAAGTCGCTTCCTTCACACCCTTCCAAGGTTCAACCTCGTTAGGCATCTGGAACCGTTTGGCTTGTGCGTAAGGGATCCCTTTGAAAATATACATGCCATCGAATGAATAACCTTTAAGTTTACCAGCTTTCGTCTCTATGACAGGTACGTCATCAAATCTGAATTCTTTCACCATCTTCAATCCCTCTTTCTATGAAACAAAAGTATTTTGAAATTGCTTCAATCTTTTATAATTTCATTATAAGAAATAAAGCGGTTTCAAAATATACAAAATCAATAGACTTCGTGTGAGAAAATGATTCATTTGTCATGTTTCGATCATCTTTCAAGCTAATCATGACAAAAAACATATTAAAAAAGACAAGAATCGGATATACCGTTTCGCGTACCCGATTCTCTGCTTCGTGTTACCCTGTTAACCTGTGATGGTGATTAATTGAACCTCATGCGGCTGAAGATGGGCATGAAGCGTGATGCTTCCGTCGCTATGCACGGTTTCTCTGCTGTACAATGGATGTGACTGGTGACCCAGCAAATGTTCCTCTTCCTGGTTGAGCTGTTCAGGTGCCCCCATTCGAATCCAGGCATCAAAGGTGCTGCCGCCACTTGGGCCAATGTGATAGCGGCGCAGCGTGTGCTTTCCTTCCTCAAGTCCGTCCAATCGAATATGGAAAGATTGCGGCCGCTTTTCATTGAATACGTTATACCGCTCCGTTTTGGTAAGATGGGTGGTATGGCGGTAGCGGTACAGTATGTCATAGTGCGTATAGTTATACAAGTAAATTTGAAGTTCACCATCTTTTTTGGTCATGAAATAGCCTTGGCCAGAGGCAACCAGCTCATCGCCGATCCGGTTAAGCAATTCCATCGCCCCAAAAGCGCTTTTGGGGAGGCCGTTCCGGGTGAACAGGCCAAATCCGCCATGGAACAATTCGGCGGCAGGCGCGATCTCATCCATTTGGTCGCTGGCACTGAAATAACCCATCGCATGGTAGCTATCGTAATTTTCTAATATCGTTTTGAAAATATAGGTCGATTTATAGCTCGTATCATTGCACAAATCGCGCTGCCAAATATTGTTGCTCCATTCCTCCAGCATCACGGGCAATTCAAGGCCTTGCTCCTTTACTACTCCACGGATCGCTTGTAGGGCGCCTGCAAGGTACTGCTCGTCGCCGCTCACAGCGAGATCCAATGCGTCATTCGTCCTGTTTAGACGTAGTCCGCCTTTTTCGGTACCAGGTACAATGCTCATGAAAGCGCGAAAAGAGAGAATATCCGGCATACACAACTCTGATTTACACATGTCCAAAAACCACCGGTTGGCTTCAAGCGATTCAATGCCATTCCCCGGACCGCAAATGATAATATCGCTGCAGACAGATTTGATGGCACGATACGATGCGAGATAAATCTGGATATATTCTTCCCGTGTAAATAACCCCAGCTCTGAAAACTCCGGCGCGCACCACGGGGAAAATAACCAACGGCGCAACGATTTCTGCCCATAGCGCTGCACAAGATGTTGAACGATCGCTGTGATCAGATCCCCCCACTGGTCAATGTCTCTAGGCGCAGATATGATCGACGGCCGGCGAAAAACGAAAGGTTTATTTTGGGCGAGAATCGATGGCATATAACTGAACTCCAGCATTGGCATTGCGCCCGTTGATAGGATAAAGTCCACCACGGTGTCTAGATAGACAAAGTTATAGTTAGGGTTACCATTGACATCTATGGTAAGCACCATCATATCATCGTCAAGAATTCCCTTGCAGCGGATGTACTGGAATCCAACCTCACGCTGAAGCTTTGCAATCTGCGTTTGCACGGAGCCGTTAAGAAGATCCTTGCCATAACCCGCGTTCATAAGACGCTTCCAATGGTGTTGCAGCGGCTTGATTGTCTTTTTCGTATCCACCGTAATCTCCGTCGTATCAACAGGTTGGTAATTGATTTCTTCATATGCAACGTTTGCGTAACGCATCAGTGAAGAAAACGCAGTTGAAAAACCATCTACCGTCTCCGTAGGATTGACCGCTTTTTCGATTTTGGGCTCCTTGATGTTGCGTCGGTATTGACCAGGTGTCAACCCACGATACTGCTTATAAGCTTCGATGAACGCATGGGCGCTTGAAAATCCGGTGTTGTAAGCGATCTCCGTAATGGTCGCTTCACTTCCCAATAGGACGGTAGCGTGTATCAAGCGAACCTGCGAAAGGTATGCTTTGAAGGTTACCCCCAGAAATTTATGAAATATGCGAGAAATATAGGAGCTGCTTAGAAACGTATGCTTGGCTAGATCGGCTAAGGTGATGTTTCCCTGATAGTGCTGATGAATATAATCTGTAGCGGCACGTAAGTGTTCATTAGCTGAGTTTTGCTCCTCGATAGCCGGTCCATCGACTAAAAAATGCTGGAATAAATCATCCAACAAACTTACCAACTTCCCCCGCAAATGGATGGAAAGCTGAGATTGATGTTTATATTGAGCCCGAAAAGCATTGGCAAACCCCCGGCGCAAGAGGTCAAAAGGCTGTTGACGATCCTCGGAGAACAAAAAGGATTTGCAGTTCACCACTGGCCTTGTAATCTCGGGACACACCGACGTAATAAAAGTTGGGGATATCGTCAGCGAAAGCGCCAAGGCGCTCTGATCCAGAGCTATACTTCGTATCTGGAAGCTGTTGACGGCAAAGATGTCCCCTTCTCGGATCGCATAGGACGCGGCCCCTTCCCCACAGTGTAACCAGCCTGTCCCTTGCAGCACAAAAATCAACTCCAGCTGCTGGTGCCATCTGGAAGCTGCATCACTGGGTTTGATTAACACAAATTCAAACTCTGGAGACAACAGAGGGCGAACCGCCTCTTGCTTCACTTCTTTGCTATAACGGGTAAAGCTTTGTCCTTTCTTGTGTGGCATAACAAAATCCCCTCCGGTCAACTGTGTTGAATTCATTTTACCATGAACTCTTTTATCACTGTCTACCTTGAGGGGATAATATCATCAAAAGAACAAAAGAGGATTAGCGAACAATCGAGTAGTCCGTCAGAATTACACCAGCATCCTTGATCGCGTAAGCAAAATCATCGTCCAACATCAACTTATACTCCCATACCCTCTTCTCCCAGTCTGGAACTTGTTGTAGCATGTGTTCGTCATCGACGGCTGGATGAATATACGTCTCACTGATCCCTTCAGGCAAGTTGTACATTTTAGCAATAATCTCTCGCTTAAATCCCTCGTATGTCTCCCCTTCTTGAATATGAAAAGGATGCGATAACAAGTAATCGGGAATTGCGACACCAAACGCATCCGCGAGTGACGATACATCTGCCGCTATACGTTCTACTCCAGGAATCATCGACATAAGTGGATCGCTCAAATAGACTTTGCGGAAGAAACGGAACGGCAGCTTCCAATCAGAGCATAATTGTAAGGCTTCCGCTATATGGCTCCTACCCGTCGCAAGACCATACAGACTGCCCATATGATTATCCGCATGTGTAGGATAAATACCGGATTGTATGATCTTCTCGTATTGCGCATGCAATTCCTTTAGAATGGCATTCGTATCTGCATGTCGTTCGAATGCTTCAACGGTTTTGTGCATCTTTCCACTCTCGTCATGAAGCGAAGAATGTCCGGTTAAGCTGGTCCAACGAATGGCATCGAACTCACTTGTAAGCGTCATGTGAAACCCAATATTCTTCTGACCTCTTTTTCTGCACCACGCTGCAGCTTCCTCGAATCCCGGCGCTGGAGCCATCATTGTCGCCGAGGACACCTTGTTTTCCTCAAGCAGATGCATTATGGCTTGGTTCATCGGACGGCTCTGACCGAAATCGTCACAGTTGATGATGAGATACTTAGGATTCATGTTCAGTTCTCCCTTCTACGCTCACGAACAACGAAATAATGATGGAAATGGACAGCAGGATAAACGGAACGACACTGATCAAATAACGGAAGGTCGACTCAGGATCAGGCCCCGGATTGTCTCCGCTTTCGTATCCGAAGATCATACCAACGATTAGAAAAGCGAGTGCTGAGATCAATCCACTGGACCGAACGATAAATCCGCTTACCGCCGTGTATATACCCTCGCGTCGGCTGCCAGTCTTGGCTACATCCTGATCAATAATTCGACTGGTGACCATGGGTGGAGACACGAGAAATCCGGCCAATCCGAAGCCAACAATGATCCCCGCTATAATACCGCTTGTTAAATTGCTACCGAACCAAAATGAAATGACGGCTAATGCATAGACGATAAGGGACAATCTCCATCCTTTGACTGGATCCATCTTGCGTAACATCCAGTACCACACGCCGACGAGTGGAATGACAGAGACGAACACCGCTGCGAACAAAATTGTATTCTGCGCCTCCGGGATGTGAAGGACGTACTTGGCGTAAAAAGGAATGGTTGCACTGAGCAAACCGTTAACGGTCTGAGCGAACGAGTTGGAAATATTGACGAGCCAAAAGGGTTTGTTTTTAAGCGTTTCTTTAAAGGCTTCTTTCAACTTCAACTGCGGCCCACTGCTCGCCTCCTCATCCTCTTTGATGAATTTCAAGAATAGGAGCATAAGAACAAGAAACACAATGGAATAGATGATGGCCATGTTACTGAAACCAAGCGCTTCGAACAGAATAGGTGTTAGCGCAGTCCCTATCAGAATCGCTAAGATTTGATAGCCTTGTTGAATGGCTGAAGCTTTTGTGCGAATGCGGTCTCCCTTGAACAATTCAGGAAATAGGGCACCATAGTTGACCCAAATAATTGTCGCCATGGCTTCGTAGAATATAAGCGCAACAAGAAACCATGTGAACAATCCCGTATCAGACATGTTGCTTGGTGGGGAGAATACTAGAATAAATGCAAGAACGAATAACGGTGAGGCGAAGAAGATCCACGGTCGTCTACGTCCGTATTTCGTTTTCGTTCGATCTGACCAATAGCCGAACATGGGTTGATTCACTGCGTCCCAGATTAAGAAGATCGTTCTTGCGAGCGTAGCAAGACCGATGCTGAGACCCAGTTTATCAACGTAGTAATACGTATAGAATGAACTGAAAGCTTGGCTTGGAATCATCATAGCCAGCATCCCGAATGCATAAATCATTGGGGAATTGAGAAGCTTCTGTTTCATATGTAGAATAACCTCCGATAATTAATCGCAACTTTACTCTCAATTTGATTCTCTGTAAATATTATTTGACAACCCAATACAACCTCTGCTCCCTTCCTCCATTGCCAAGAATATACAAACCTGATCATTGATATTCGTTAACTAGTAGGCTTATCCCTCTTTTTATCATGACTCTCCGGATGACAACTGGCGGAACAAGCTGACGAATCGTTGCAATCCCTCCCGCAGCTGTACTTCATTCAAATAGGAATAACTCATTCGAATCCTAGAATTCATTTCCCTGCGCGGGTCGCAGATGGAGCCTGGCACAAAGGTAATGGATTGCTCCATACTTTTGCCGAGAAGGCTTTCCATCGGGGTAGATTCCGAAAGCTTGATCCATAAATTAAATCCGCCTGCCGGGGAGTTCCATTGCCATCCTGTAGCAGACAACTCATCTTCCATAATTTCCTTGCGGACCACCAGCGCCGTCCGGAGTTTCTCCAAGTGCTGCTGCATGCGTTCCGAAAAGAAATAATGCAAAAAGATTTTTTGGTTCAGCAAAGGCGTCCCGCTGTCCGATAGCGATTTCGCTTTGACCAAATAAGTCATGATGCTAGGGCGGCAAGCCACCATGGTAATACTCAAGCCCGGGGCAATGTATTTGCTGAAACTTCGAATATAAATCGTGCACCCGACCGTATCGTAAGCGAAAAAAGGCGGCGGCGGTTCTTCACCGAAATAGATATCCGGACAAGGGTCGTCCTCTACTAATAGACATTGATATTGAGCCGCCAGATCAACAATTCTCTTTCGTTGTTCTGCAGGGACGGTGTAGCCCGTTGGATTTTGAAAGGTAGGATTGAGATAAAAAAGACGCGGCTTGTATTTTTGCATAAGCTCTTCCACCTGATCCAGATTATATCCGTAAGGGTAGATATCGATCGGGACAATATTTGCTCCCTGCCTTCTGAACACGTCAATCGCCGGGCTATAGGTGGGCCTTTCGAGCAATACGGTATCCCGCGGTTTGACCAGCACTCTGGCTATGAGATCGATAGCTTCCTGCGAACCGGAGGTGATCAATACTTCATCCTTCGTCAGATCGAAATGATGACGGTCCGCAAAATATTGGCAAAGTGTTTCCCGTAGTTCTATGTCCCCCTGGGTTGTAGAATAAGTCCCTAGCACTTTGGGATAAATATCAAACACTTGTTTCACGTATTCGGAAAAATACCGGTTCGGCAGCAGATTAGGATCCAGTAAAGCCTTGGAAAATTGATAAACGGCCTCCACCTGATGGATTTCGGAAAGACAGCTTTCATGTACATAAGCGGATACGATCGGGTCCAGCTGCGCAGCGGGCGACAGCGTACTGCCTGGCTGCACATAATATCCGGATTTATCTTTTACATACACTTTGCGGTTTTGTTTGAGTAATTGATACGCTTTGAAGACGGTTAAGCGGTGTACCTCGAATTCCGCCGCCAGTACGCGAATTGAAGGGAGTTTCTCATGTGCCTTCCACTCCCCGCGTCTGATCCGTTCCAGAAGATAGTCGTACACTTGTTCAAATAGTTTATCCGAATGAACATTCGAAAGAACGTCTCTTTTCATATGCCCCTCCCCATCCCTTTTCCCCATATTATATACGATTTGTATAGCATCTGTTCTATTTGATTTCAACTGTTCTGTTCCATCCCCCTTATGATAGAAAAATACAAGGAGGAATGGACATGATTTGGATGAATTATTTGATAATGTGCTTGGTTTTCGGGACGACTTTTTTGGCTATTAAAGTAGGGATTGATGCAGGAGCACCACCTTTTTTCTCAGCTGGCCTCCGTTTTCTTCTGGCTGGGAGCATCATTTTGTTATACATGGTTGTCAGACGAAAAGCGAGGTTGTCTCTTTTGCTCCGTAAAGAGATGTTATTAACGGGCGCGGGACTAACCTTTGGCGTATTCGCAACATTATATTGGGCCGAACAATATTTGAGCTCCGGTATTGCGGCAATATTGTCGGCGACGGCACCACTCATGATTTTGTTGCTTCAAACCGCGATTTCCCGTCAGCGTCTTTCACTCAGCTCTTTGGCAGGCTGCCTCACAGGGACAGTGGGTGTCGTTTTGCTGCTATTGCCCGGCATTGCCGTTACCTTTAGCAGGATTTGGGTACTTGGATGTGCGGCCGTGTTATTGGGCCAAGTCTTTTATTCCACGGGTACCGTCTATTCGCGCCGAGTCGTGCAGCGGTTTCAAGATACGTCTCCCATTGCTTTGAATGCAGCTCAGATGATCTATGGCGGAGGGTTGCTTCTGATTTTATCCCTGTTCACCGAGAAAATACACATCGAGACCCTGCTCGCTCCAAACGCCATTTGGTCGCTTTTGTATTTAATCATTGCCGGTTCGATGACGGGACACACCATCTTCTATTGGCTGATCGCCAAAACCAATCCCGTGTTTCCATCCACTTGGCTCTATATCTCGCCGTTGATTGCCCTTTGTCTTGGCGCTGTTTTGTATGATGAGCCTGTTTCAGTTTTATCGGTGGTCGGCGGAATCACGATTATCATCGGCATCATTGTGATTAACATGGATAGTTTGAGAACCTTCGTGTTCAAAGGCAAACATACGGGAAAGGAAATACGCAAACAAGTTACTGAGTAGTTATATAGTGACTCTATAAAAAATCCCAACTTCTCAAATGTGAAGTTGGGATTTTACCTCCAAATCGTGCAGAATCATTTCAGAAATGTCAGGGAAAGATACTTTTGGGATGTTACACAGACTTCGTAGTAGCGTTTCAAATCACGAAAAAAGGAGTGAAATAGATGGCTAACAATAACGATCGTAATCGAAACGGTGATTCAGCTGAAAACACAGCTGGAATGAGTGCTGGAGATGCTGTAGGAACCGTGGGTGGTGGTGCTGCGGGTGCTGTCGTAGGTACTGCTTTTGGTCCTATAGGAACCGTTGTAGGTGGAATCGTAGGCGCATCACTGGGCAACCAGGCGGCAGATAGTGTCCAAGACGACGATGATTCCAAGTAAATAGGATTATTGCTCATCAAGTAAGGAAAAAGTGAGAAAAACCAGGGTGCGGAGGGAATCTCTGCACCCGACATTACAGTTCCTAATGGATATCAACTCTTCACGATGTGTACTTTACTGACGGCTATAACAGTCTATCCATAAAAACCCTCTTATGAATTTCTCATGAACGGGTAAATTAACTTCGCAAGACAAACCATACTTCAGGAGGTTATTACATTGAAAAAATTCGCAGCTGTTGTCCTTTCTGCATGTTTACTCCTATCTGTAGCATCTGTAGCATCCGCGGCCCCGGCACACGAAACAAAGCACAAAGTGCACATGAAGAGCACCCACCATAAACACAAAATGCATGCAAAGAGCGCTCATAAAGGCAAAAAACTTCATGCAAAATCGGCTAAAAAGGGTCATATGAAAATGAAAGGTTTGACACCAAAAGCTCTTCCAAAAACAGGCTTCGGCGGAGTAAGCGAATAAATGAAATGAGGGGAAACCCTCATTTTATTTATTCTAAGGAATATACGTATGGAACAAATTCATCGATTTGGTATCATGGTTATGTTCTTGCTGCTATTATGTGTCGGATGCTCCTCTGGAAATCAGTTGAATCCCACACCGGATATAAACTCACAGCCGCAGCCGCAGAACGTCCATATCGAGCAGCATCCCCCTGTTAAACCAGAAGTAATACACAAGCCTTTACCATTGTCATCATTACCACCATCGACATCAGCATCCAGACCTGCAATCATTCCTAATAAAATCTATATTCCGTCCGTCCGGATCCACGCCAGCGTAGAACCCGTTGGAGTGCTGGATAACGGCCAGATGGAGGTCCCTGAATCCACCGAGAACGTAGGTCTTCTGATGAGCGGGGTCAAACCAGGACAACGTGGAAATGCTGTGATTGCTGGGCATGTCGATAATTATACCGGTCCTGCTATATTCTATGGCCTTAAGAAATTAAAACGTGATGATCCGGTACTACTCTCCGATGCATCTGGTAAATATTTAGTCTATAAAGTCCTTTCCGTTGAAAAATTTAAGACAAGCGAAGCGCCTATAGATCGCATATTCGGAAAGACTGAAGAAGCTCGGTTAAATCTCATCACATGTGCAGGTAAATATAATCGGCAAAAGAAAGAACACGAGAAAAGGCTTATTGTATTTACCCGGTTAATGGAATGAGATCAATACTACACAAAAATGGACAGTCCATAAAGGAATGTCCTATTTTTATCTCTTGAACTTAAACTTCAATGATGATCGGCAGGATGATCGGTCGTCTTTTGGTGCGAGCATATAAATATTGCCCTAATGAATCTTTTAACGTCTTCTTCATGGTATTCCATTGACTCATTTGTTCGTGCTTCATCTTCTCAACGGTCTCTATGACAAGCTGGTTGATATCTTGAATAAGCTCTTCAGAGTTTCGGACATAGACGAACCCCCTGGAGATTGTATCTGGGCGGGATAACAGCTGTCCCTCAATTTTGCTTAATGTAACAACGACGATTAAGATACCATCAGCAGACAACTGACGTCGATCCCGAAGCACAATATTGCCAATATCACCAATGCCAAGTCCATCCACTAAGATTTGACCCGCTGGAATACGACCCGATTGACGAGTTACCCCATTGTCTGTCTCCACCACATCGCCATTATTCAGTATAAAAATATTCTCATGCCTTACCCCTACAGCCTCTGCAAGCTCACGATGTTGATGTAACATACGGAACTCACCATGTATCGGCACAAAATATTTGGGCTTCATTAACGTAAGCATTAGCTTTAACTCTTCTTGGCTGCCATGCCCGGATACATGTAATTCACTGCGAGAACCGTAAATGATTTTTGCGCCAAGTGCGAATAAGTTATCTACAATCCGAGCTACATTTCGTTCATTTCCTGGGATGGGATTCGCTGCAATGATCACCAAGTCTCCCGCTTCTACCTTCATTTGTCTTTGCGTTGAACTTGCCAGACGGGCTAAGGCTGCCATAGGTTCCCCTTGGCTTCCAGTACAAAGGACGGCAATTTTTTCTGGAGGGAGCTTCTTCGCCTCATCGGTATCCACGAGCATTCCAGATGGAATGTTCAAATACCCCAACTCTTGAGCCACAGATACAACGTTCAACATGCTCCGGCCGAGTAAAGTAAGTTTGCGATTTGTCGAAATGGCAGCGTCCACAACCTGTTGAAGTCGGTAGACATTCGATGCGAAGGTTGATATAAAAACTCTCCGATCCGCTTTATTGAACGCTTCCTCAATATGGGCACCTACAAGACGTTCGGACGGTGTGAATCCTGGACGTTCCGCATTTGTGCTCTCCGACAACAGCATTAGAACGCCCTTCTTGCCTATATCTGACATGCGATGCAGATCAGGATATTGCTTATTCACGGGCGTCATGTCGAATTTAAAGTCACCAGTATGTACAACAGTCCCTTCAGGTGTGTCAAATACGATACCGAGACAATCCGGTATACTATGGTTCGTATTAAAGAAGGAACATTGAATTGCACCAAACTCAAGCTTGGAGTTCGCGTCAATACGAACCATATGCGTTTCATTGAGAATAGCATGTTCCCTTAACTTGATCTCAATGAGACCTAATGTCAAACGTGAAGCATACACAGGGATTTGCATTTGCTTCAATAAGTAAGGGATTCCTCCAATATGATCTTCATGTCCGTGGGTAACAATGATCGCTCGTACCTTATCTTGATTGGATAACAGATAACTCATATCAGGGATAATCAGATCTATCCCGAGTAGGCTTTCATCTGGAAATTTAGACCCGCAATCGATAACTACGATGTCATTTCCATACTGTAATACATACATATTCTTACCGATTTCGTTAACGCCGCCTAATGCTGCAACCCATAGACGGTCATTAGTCTGATTCATAGTAAACCCCCGTCTTTTTATTTGTCGTATGTTTTTATGCTTAACCCAACCGTTGAAAGTGGATTTAAATTTATGATATCCATTCCACACCCTAACCAACCAAAGCTTTTGGTCAAAAAGACCTTAATGTTTGCTCAATTATACCTGACAGTCTAGCTTGTAAATAATTATTCAATTATATAATCATTTACTTATATAAGAGGCTGTGTATAATGTTAAATGTATGTGTTCAGTGTGGAATGTCGGAAACCTCTAACCTAAACGTGTGAAGGAGTGCATCTATTGACACAAACTGTTGAAACACTTGTTGAGACGCTTAAGCTGCTAGCCGATAATACGCGGCTAAAGATCCTTGCTCTTCTCAAAGAGAAAGAAATGTGTGTTTGTGATATCGTCGATATTCTTCATACCACCCAGCCCAATATCAGTCAGCATTTAAGAAAATTGAAAAAAGGGGGACTCGTGATAGAAACAAGAAAAAGCCAATGGATTTATTACTCCTTAAATCTAGAAGACAAGCCTTACTTAGAAGGGATTTTAGAAGAGCTGCCTTCTATGAAGGATGATATTAGCAAATTAAATCCAGATTGTTGCAAGTAATTCAAGGAGGACTTCATGTTAGCTGTTGCATCCATTATTTTTATTCTTACACTTGTCTTCGTCATCTGGCAGCCTAAAGGCTTAAACATCTGCTATTCCGCTGTGGGTGGAGCGATCTTAGCCCTATTATTCGGGGTTGTCGACCTCCGTGATGTCTGGGATGTCACCGGTATCGTCTGGAATGCGACGCTGGCATTTGTGTCGGTCATACTCATTTCACTAATTCTGGATGAGATCGGTTTTTTTGAATGGTCAGCTCTGCACATAGCACGGTTTGCAAGAGGAAACGGGTATCTAATGTTCACTTATGTGGTTCTATTGGGAGCTGCCGTTGCTGCGTTCTTTTCTAACGATGGAGCCGCACTCATCCTGACGCCCATCGTCCTTGCCATGGTCAGAGCCTTGAAGTTTGACGATCGAATGATACTGCCCTTCATCATGGCCAGCGGTTTTATCTCGGATACAGCATCCCTTCCGCTTGTCGTAAGTAACCTAGTTAATATCGTTTCTTCTGATTTCTTCGGTATCGGATTTGCGGAATATGCCAGCCGGATGATTGTCCCGAACTTCTTCTCTATTGGAGGAAGCTTACTCATGTTGTTTATCTTGTTCCGTAAAAGAATTCCAAAAACAGTGGATCTCACTGCGTTGAAGCAGCCTAGGGAAGCCATCAAGGATATGCGTATGTTTAAGCTGTCATGGGTCGTTCTTGCCGTTCTACTCGTGGCATATATCATCAGCGAATTTATACATGTACCGGTATCCTTCATAGCTGGATTGGCTGCCATTGTATTTATTTTGTTCGCTAGAAAGAGTTCGGTTATTCAAACTGGAATTGTCATTAAAGGAGCGCCGTGGTCCGTAGTTGTGTTTTCGATCGGAATGTATGTGGTCGTCTATGGACTTCGTAACGTTGGACTTACGGATGAGCTCGGCAAAGTATTTCAGTGGATGGCTGATCAAGGATTGTTTATTGCAACAGTTGGATCTGGATTTGTCGCTGCCATCCTCTCCTCCGTGATGAATAACATGCCAACTGTCATGATTGATGCTCTTGCAATTCAAGGTACCTCTTCGCAAGGTATGCTGCATGAAGCACTCATTTATGCAAACGTCATTGGCTCAGATCTAGGTCCCAAAATTACGCCAATCGGCTCGCTTGCTACACTCTTATGGCTGCACGTACTTGCGAAGAAAAATGTCAAAATCACTTGGGGTTATTACTTTAAAGTAGGAATCGTGCTGACTATACCCGTATTGCTAATGACATTAATTGGTCTTTATTTATGGCTCAGCATCATTCATTCATAACAAAGGGGAAATGAAAAATGGAAAAGAAACTCGTTTACTTTTTATGTACAGGCAACTCCTGCCGCAGCCAAATAGCGGATGGATTCTTGAAATCGATTGGCGGACAACAGTATGAAGTTAAAAGTGCTGGTCTTGAAGCTCATGGATTAAACCCAAGAGCTGTTCAAGTGATGGAAGAAGCAGGCGTAGATATTCGTCAGCACACCTCCGACGTGATTGATTCAGAGATCCTAAACAACGCTGATTATGTAGTAACGCTCTGCGGACATGCGGATGAACATTGTCCGGTTATTTCTAATCCGAATGTCGTGAAATGGCATTGGGGATTCGATGATCCTGCAAAAGCAACGGGGACCGAAGAGGAAATTATGGCTCAATTCAGAAATGTTCGTGATGCGATTAAAGCCCGTATTGAAGCGTTTGTTGCGACTGGCAAATAGATTTTCGAATATAGTAATGCGGTCGTTGGGTAACGACCGCATTACTATTTAAGTATGATTAGTCTAGAAAGTGCTGTATGATCAACGATTATACTATTTTCTTACCCGATCCAAATGCAATACCATAATTGTCTGGATCTTTAATGGAGAACTCTTTCCATGCCCCCCACTCAAAATCATAGATTTCAAGCTCCTGATGAATGGTTGCTCCATTGTTCACTAATTCCTGGTAGAATTCATCCAGATCATCAGCAACTTTGCGAGGTTAAAGGACTAAACTTAATACAAGCCCTCCAGCTCATCAATAAGTGATCCGACGTAGGCTGCAGCGCTGCGAATCGGATCAGGCTGAGACATGTCTACGCCTGCCAATTTCATCAATTCGAGTGGGCTCATTGATCCCCCGGCTTTTAACACCTCGAGCCAGCGATCCACGGCAGGTTGCCCTTCCTCTCGGATGAGCTTAGCTACGGCTGTGGATGCAGTTAGACCCGCAGCATATGTGTATGGGTACAAGCTCATATAGTAGTGTGGCTGACGCATCCAGGTTAACTTGGCATGCTCATCGATAACCACATCCTCTCCCCAGAACGAAGACAGGATATTCCCCTTCAACTCACACAATGTAACGGCAGTAATGGGTACATTTTTCATGGCAAGGTCGTAAACCCAGCGCTGAAGCTCCCCTTCGAGTAAATGGGTGACAAAGTTGTGGAAATAGGTTCCAAGCAGCTGGGAAATCACCCAGCGACGCATTCTCGGATCATTAGAACGTGCCAGCAAATGATTCGCCAGCAGGAGCTCGTTCATCGTAGAAGGAGCTTCAATGAAATACAGCGAAGGTCTGGCGTTCGTCAAACGCTGATATTTGCTCGCCAGCATAAGATGACCAGCATGGCCCACTTCATGAGCTAGCGTAAAGGCACCTCTCATACTATCCGCCCAACTGATTAGAATATAGGAATGGACGCCAGAAATCGACATGCAGAACGCACCCGTTCTCTTCCCTGCGTTATCCGCGTAATCTACCCACCGATTTTCAAAGGCATCCGATACGATTTCCCCGTACTCCGGACCAAGGATTGATAAGGCTTCCTTGATTAGATCTCCTGCTTCCTGAAAAGAAATGCCAGGACTGAAATCAGGATCAAGCGGAGCTTTCAGATCCGCAAACGTCATCTCGTCTAATTGCAGCACGCGCTTCTTAAGCGCAGCATATTTTCGCATATGTGGTGCCAGTTCTTTCTGCAGAATATCCAGTATGTTGTTATACATTTCCGTTGTGACCTGCTGCGGTTCCAAAAGCATGTCCGTAACAGAGTCATACCCACGCAACCCCGATTCAATCACTTGGCGCTTCACTTCGGTCCCATAGGCTTCAGCAAATGTATTGCGGTATTTGTACAATGTCTCGCTAAAGGTATTAAACGCATTTCGGCGCAGATCTGTATCCGGCGACTCAACGTACTTGTTCTCATAAAGCGCAAATGAAACTGGTACTTCTTCCCCTCGGCCGTTCCCCGTTGGCGGGAATGTCATATCCGCCAGCTTACTGCGTTCATAGATACGGTATGGTGCTCCTAATACTTCTCCAAAGGAAGCAAGAACTTTTTCCGTCTCCGCCGTTAGTCTGTGCGGTTTCGTCTGAATAAGCAATCCAAGACTGCGTTCGAACTCTTGAAGCTGGGGCTGTTCTATGATGTGCTGGTCAATCGAGCCGTCTGGTAGAGCGATAATTTCAGATTTGATAAAGGAAAGTGCTGAACTGACTCGAGTAGCAAGATCGCGCGCTTTCGTCGCATTCATCTGATTTTCAGGATTGATGCTGTCACCGGATTGATGTAAATAAGCAAAGGATGCAACACGGTTGAGTCTAGCTTGAAGCTCTTCCTGTGCATGAAGACAGGCCAGCAGCATATCTGCTCCTTCACCGAGTCTTCCTTCATACTTCGTAACGGAGGTGATGTCCTGCTGAACAGCGATTAATTCTTTTTCCCATGCCTCTTGCGTTTCAAAAATATCATTCAAATTCCATGTTGATTCCGTAGCTACTTCAGCTCGGCTTAAAATTTTCGACATACACGAAACACCTCTCCCATATGATTAATCGAAATATTTGCTACCAACAATTCCCATCATATCATAGATTCGTATACTTATAGAGAACAACAAATGCCAGTAGGAAAACCCCCAACTCAAAATTTTTATTTGAAAGTAAAGAGTAGTATATGGCTCAGAGCATCCCTTCTTTATATACTTGGCATATCAACTGATTCTTGTCAGGAGGTAAATGGTCACGATGAAACTACATATTACCTATGATCATCCCATTCCTATCAATGCTTTCGAATGGACACCTGCAACGTACCAACAGACGCCCCATATGCATGCAAGTCTGGAAATCGGCCTATGTCTGTCAGGAAAAGGTACCTTTTCCTTCGGGAATAAACGCTATGCAGCGAGTCCTGGCGATTTGTTCCTTGTCAATCATGAGGAACGGCACGTTGCGCAATCAGATTCGGACGATCCGAGCCGCTACCTGTTCATCAACTTTGATGCTGCAATACTGCTAGCGGAGGAGCCTGGTTTACTGCTGCCATTTTCATATCGATCTACTCACTTCTGCAATCATATTGCTGGTGGCTCGGCGCTTGCTCAACAGCTAACGCCTTGGATCCTGACCATTGCCGATGAGCTGAAGGAGAAATCACCAGGCTATCTAGCGATGGCCAAAAGTGCACTAATCCAACTTTGCGGACGCCTTCTGCGCCATTATAACGGTCTGCTCACGGAGGATGAACGCTTAATCATGGTGAAGTCCGTTCATCAAGTCCAGTCGTTAGCCACATTGGTCGAGCAGCGCCACAGGGAGCCGATTGGCCTGGGAGAATTGGCCGATGAACTGGGTCTAAGTGTCTCTCGCGTGAGTCGGGCCTTTCTGGAGACGACAGGTTATCGCTTCTCGGATTATGTGTCCCTACTGCGTGTACAATCCGCTAAGCGGGATTTAACAGGAACGGACAAAGCGGTTGCTACGATCGCATTCGAATGCGGCTTTCAGAGCTTGCCAACCTTCTATCGGGTATTTAAAGAGTTCGTTGGCGTGTCTCCGATTGTGTATCGGCAATCCATGGGGTCAGCGCAATGAGCAAAAAATGAGAATATCGTCATCATCATTCGAGAAGTCATGGCGACGGGCGATCGTTATAATGAATGCAAACATACGTAATTCAGGAGGGAACATGTCATGACGAAATGGATTGGACTTAGAGAAATTGTAAGTGAGGAAATAACGCAGCGCCGAGAGGAAGGTTGCGACGTATTAGGATTCACAGAGCGTCTCGACGCAGCCGGTACGAATGAATCGCAGCTGATGGACGTATATCAAGAACTCATGGCGCTTGAACCAAGTACGGATTTTAAGTATGTTGAACCATCAGATCTGGAAGAAATTCGCGCTGAACGACCGATTGGACCGCGCATGCTGGTCAACAATTGGGACGACAGTACATGGCAAGACAAGCTCTATGGTGCTTGGCTCGGCCGTGCGGCCGGTTGTGCGCTTGGTAAGCCGCTGGAGGCCCATTCTTTCATGAACGGTTCTGGGGACAGACCAGGCTGGCACAATATTAAGCTGTGGTTCGAAGGTGCTGGACAATGGCCGATTCGTCACTATACGCCGAGTAAATCGACTGCGGAGGCGCAGTATAATATCGAGATCGCTCACTGGAGCAGTCTGGCGAGTTGTGGCGACAACATTCGTTACATGGAGACGGATGATGATATTCGTTATACCGTGCTAGGACTGCTAATGCTAGAGGAGCGCGGTCTAGATTTTAGTTCTTGGGATGTTGGCAAGCTGTGGCATCGTCATCTGTCATTTGGACAGGTATTCACGGCCGAAGCACAGTCATACTTAAATTTTGCACGCGTGACTTCGCATATAAGCGGAGAACGCCCGGAGGATTGGGAACAGCATATTCAATGGGGCCGTTCCTATTTGAACCCTTTCCGCGAATGGATCGGCGCCCAAATCCGTGTGGATGGGTATGCCTATGGTGCAGCCGGTCATCCTCAGCTTGCAGCTGAGCTCGCATGGCGTGACGCCTCCTTCTCCCATGTGAAGAATGGCATTTATGGCGCGATGTTCTGTGCAGCGATGATTGCTGCTGCATTCGTAGAGAGCGATGTGAGACGAATCATTGAGATCGGATTAAGCGAAATTCCGAAGAATTGCCGTCTGGCCGAAGATATTGCGCTCGCGGTTAGGATCGCCGAGGAAACGAATGATCAGGTCGAACTTGTAAGTAAAATATGGGAGTCATTTAAACACTACCACCCTGTTCATACGAATAATAATGCTGCATTATGCGCGGCTGCACTCATTCATTCCGGCGGCGATTTCGAAAAAGGCATTACGACAGCCGTGCTTGGCGGTTGGGATACGGATTGCAATGGTGCAACGGTCGGTTCCATTCTCGGCGCTTCGCTTGGAGCGGCAGCCCTTCCTAGTTCGTGGATCGCACCACTTAACGATACTTTGTATGCAGATGTCAGCGGCTTCCACCCCATATCCATTTCAGAGTGCGCACGCAGAAGCTACAATGTCTTCCGTAAATTACAACCGTAGTGATGATCGTTTGGCGGAACCACGGACCTTCTAAGGCCGTGGTTCCGTCGTTGTTAATTAATCAAATGATACTTATAATATTGGCTATGTTAAATTTCATTGTTGATTTTCGACCAATTTAACTCCCGTCGTTTATTCTTTACGCTTTGTCTCACCCAAATTCGTAAGCCCCCACACTTCGGCAATCCGATCGTTTTCCACTCGAATGAGTTCAAGGATCATCGGTTTTCTTTCGGAATCGTCAGCTGTGATTCCCCATATACTGGTACGGCTTGCAGCCTTATCGCCATCGACAAGCAGGTCTTCGACAACAACTCGGATATTCGGGAATCGTTCGAACATCGAAGCCCATGCCTTTTTAACAGCTTCAACCCCCGATTGCAATGGATGACTATAAAATTCTTTCGTAAAAATATCATCTGAGGCGTTTATATTTCTGCTATTGAATGCTTCGTACATTCGATAAATGATATGTTCCGTTTCGTCTTTCTTCAATTAAATCCTCTCCGTTTCTCTAATAACTTGTACACTACTTCCTCGTTACCCATCAGCATGAAAATGCTGTTTGTCGAAGTTTGGTATTTGTCTCATTTACAGTAACCAGGCAGGAGGAGACCAGCATATTTTTCATATTCGACGTTGTATTCTCATATTCCTTGCTGTCTAAGTAACGGAACCAGGCAAGGTAATGTTGTAAATACTTGGTTGCTACACCATTAAAGCGGTCAATCCATCGTTACAAACGACTATGATAGTTGTTTACATTCTGAATGTGGTAAACGCCTTTAACACGTTGTTTCCCATCAGACTTAAAGCGGTAATGTGCTAATCCTTTCGTATTCGCATAGGAATTGAATGCCCTCCATGAATCGGTACAAAGTACGTTTGATTCGGTTAAATGACAGCCGATAGCCTCATCCAATTTAGCTGTCCGAATACGTCCACGTCCAAGAACGCCAGAGAAAGTCATCTTCTGACGGTCACGAGCCACCAATACACATATTTGGTCATTACTGATGCCACGATATTTAGCTTTGCCACCACTTTTACGGGACTTGCGTTCAACGATATTCCTTTTGCCCTTTTCAGAGAACAAGAAATAGGTCTCATCCATTTCGACGATACCCTGGAATGTTTCGATTGGAATTTGTTTCAGAGCGGCAAGAATCTTATGCCGCCAGTAAAACAGGGATACATGAGTTACCTCATCATGCAACAGCTCGGCACATTTCCTCAGTGAAAAACCCTCAATCATACATTCTATAAATCGAACCCAGAGGTGAGGTCTTCTGGTGCGTTGAAGAGGGGTGTTGGTGAGGTCATTGAAGGTTTGACGACAGGATTTACAACGGTAACGTTGTCGTTTGACCTCACCAGTACGAGTCTTAATCACGTATTTTCCAAATCGCACCACTGAATGATTGTTGCAATGCGGACAAACCAGTCCATCTTTATGCTTTTGCTCCTGGATTTCATTCAATTGCACGATTTGGAGCCGCTAAGCTTTTCAAATATCAACATTAAGAATTAACATAGCCATAATATTTAAACTCACGATGCTCGTTCATCATATGAATCGATAAATTACGCTCACCAATAAATTGGAAATCGTAAAATTCCAAAACCTCCTCCTTCCCTCAAAGGATCGATTTAATATCCATTTCAATAGCAGATGGTTCCGTCGTCGTTTCGTATCTCTTCAACACATGGCCGTTCCGATCGATCAAAAACTTCGAGAAATTCCACTTGATCCCATCACCGGCATATATGTTAGGATACTTTTTTTGCAGAAAATCCCGCATCCCTATTCCATTCACCGTCTTGCTATCATAACCATGAAATGGTGCTTGCTGTGTTAAATATTGGAATAGAGGATGAGCAGACGGCCCCCGAACCTCCACTTTCGCAAATAATGGAAACGTCAAGCCGAAGTTCCCCTTGCAATATTCTTGTATTTCCAAGTTACTCCCCGGTTCTTTCTCGTTAAATTGATGACAAGGAAAACCGAGCACTTCAAATCCTTTTGCAAGGTGTGTTTCATATAGCTTTTGAAGATCGGCGAATTGGCGGGAGTAGCTGCACCTGCTGGCTGTATTGACAACAAGGAGAACCTTCTCACGATAAATTGATATACATACGGGTGAATCATGAATCGACTTCACTTGAAATTCATAAATAGACATCTGATCATCCCTCCACATGATTACATAAGTACATCATAGAGGCATGACGTCTATTGGTATAATATATAATCGAAATAACTATTATAGGAAATACCAATAACATGTGTTTCACCACAGTATGTCATGATGCTATCTAACAGAAGTATCTTTTTCATTAATTGCTAATTATTCTCAAATTTAATATAATCGCATGGTGTGGCATTGATCCTTGATGGGAAGTGAACATCGTGACCGACCTTTATCCAGAGCTGGATGAGTTGATTCATTACATTCATGCACATATTTATGAACCGCTCACATTATCCCAGTTATCTCGCTATGTGGCATATAGTCCCTTCCATTTTACGAGAATATTTAAACAGAGGTTAGGGCTAACCCCACAGCATTTCATTTCATCATTACGACTCCAGAAGGCTAAAGATTTGTTGCTCACGACACCCTTCCCTATTCGAGAAATCGCAGAGGAGATCGGGCAACAGAGTCTCGGCACGTTTACGACCCGATTTACGCAACGTGTAGGCATGACGCCTTCCGTATTTCGTCATTCAACGATGTTCGCTGACGAACATTTGCATCAGTTAGCCAATCTTCAACGATGGCCGACGCCGACCATTGGTTCTCACATATACCCCAACCTAACTGGAACCATTCATAGCGCGTATCCGTTTGAAGGTGTGATTCTGATCGGGTTGTTTACGAAGCCCATTCCGGAAGGTCTCCCCAAGTACGGAACCTTATTGCGCTCCCTTGGCGATTTTTGTATACCTTCTATCCAACCCGGAACGTATTACCTCATGGCGACTTCCGTAGCTTGGGGGATGGAGTCGAGAGAATTTTTGCTGCCTCATCATACACTTCGCACGCGCTCTAAGATGCCTATTATCGTCAAAATGAGTGAGCCTATTCCGGATCAGAATGTTGAGCTCTACCCACCACGAATAGATGATCCTCCGATCCTGATCTCACTTTCATTGCTCATGAAACGTTTCCTGAATCGCCCTATGCTCTCATAAGAAAAAATCCCTTCTGCAAGAAAGGGATATCATCGATCTATTAAATTCCTTGATTAATCTCAATCAAATTTCCAGCAGGGTCACGAAAATATGCTACTCGCATATTCCATTCAAGCGTGTCATGTGGTTCTTTTACAAACTCAACTTCTCTACTCTTCAATCGATCATATGTTGCGTCAATGTCATCTACTCTGAAAATGAGGGCAACCTGATCAAGGGCACTAAATTCATTCTTATTACGGAAAGCTGCAATAGGTTCACTCGCCATTGGAGGCTCCAATGCGATATGAATATCTCCTGTCTTAAACTCAGCAAACGGCGTGTCTTCATTGCCATACAGAACTTCAAGGCCCATAATATCCCGGTAAAAGATAAAACATTCCCTCACATTCGGCACTAATAATCTTACATGAGAAAACTTCAAGTTATTGCCCCCTTCATCATAGAATGATTTCCTCTTTCATGCTTGGAACCCTAGGTTTTGCTCCAACTCGTATTTCTGTCGTAGATGATGGCGAAAATGCATGCCGACAAGATCGTACCATTCTTTCGCATTCAGCCAGCCAAAGCCGCCATGGTTAACTTTGTAGTTTGGATTTATCGCATCTATGCTGGTTTCTAATTCTCTCAATCTCAGCATGACTTGATCGAGTCTATTCATAAGATCTTCTTGACTAGCCGAATTGTTGGGCGGTGCATTTAATTCGTCTGGTAATTTGATTTTAATGGGTGGAAATCCTCCCATTTGATATAGACGTTCCCCAAAATCGCTCTTCCCGAGGTGTTGCTCTACTTCCTGCCTCGCACATGTTTCTACATTATCCAGGTACTCATGGGCAACGAGAATCAAATGGTCGTACATTTGTCCGATTGACCAGACCCCTTCAGAAGCGATATACCTTAAATGATCTTGTGAATACTGCTGTAAATCGCTTTTATACGATTCGATTAATGTGATATGACTCAACCGGATCCCCCCCTTCCTCGATTCTTAGCTTCTGTAGCCTTATTATATGATAATTGCAGGTGCTGCATTTCTTCTGAATTGCTATTTTACATGATGTTAGCCTGCCCACGCGTCTTTTTGATCATTTACACTTCAACGCGGCAATTTCATCTTCTTCGATAAGATGAGTAATAATCCAAACATATAAACGACGAGGCATAAGGCGATGACGCTATATAGAAACGCCGTTATGGACGTCGGTCCCCATACTTTAATAAAAGTCCATGGCACTCCAAGAAAGATTTTCGGTGCCTTAATCATGAATGTCAAAATCGCTGCAACAAGCAATGTAAGAATAAGCAATAACAGACTTCTTTTGACGTTTAAAGATGTCCATATCCGTTGTTTACAAGCCAGATTTCTCACAATGACGAGCGTGAATAGGATGAACAATACACCCAAACCGCCACCGACGATGCATACGATGCTCACAATGTAATCCATCTTTTGATAACTATCGGTATGATTATTGGTTACCTTATTCCCCTCCCACAACTCCATCACACCTTGACCTATAGCTCTCGTAAAACTCGTATCCATATTGGATAATATAGCAACGCCTACCTGCTCATCCGGCTGCATGATGAAATACGAGGTAAAATTCGGGTTCTCACCAGCGTGATAAATATAGGGTTTGTCGTGCTTCTTCATGATTGCCCAGCCGCTGGCATAGTAGGTATCCTTATCGAATGGGGCGACGGATTGATCAGGCATATGTGATGCTTGAATGACCTGATTATCGATAGCATGGCTTAGATCGTTACCTAACTGTAAATTCATCCATTTCGCAATATCACTCGTGTTGCTGACTATATACCCTGCCGGAATATTCCCCCGGTAAATGGGTGCTGTATAGGCCTGTTCTTTCATGAACCCGATTTTATAACCGGTTGCCATCTCTGCGGATTGACCCACTTGATGTCGTCCAACGAACGAATCATGCATACCGATCGGCTCTAAAACATGCTCCTTCATGTACATATCATATGGCTTATTTGTTACCTTCTCGATCACGAGTCCCAAGACATCGTAATTGATTGTTGCGTATTCCAAAGAGCTGCCTGGCTTACGGTTTAAAGGTTGATCCAGCAGTGTTTTTACTGTCAGCTCAAGGGCGTTATCTGCTTTGCTCTCAGGAATACGTGTGATCGATTTCGAAGCGATTCCGCTGGTATGATGAAGAAGTTGATTCAGGGTAATGGTCTGCGCTTCTCCGTTATAGTTCAATTTCAACCATGGGATATACTTCTGGACATCATCTGAAAGTTCTAACAACCCTTCCTTTTCCAATTGCAGAATAGCTAATCCCGTAAATGCTTTGGATGTTGATCCGATTTCAAATAGCGTCTCTTCAGTCACTGGTTTTTTCGTTCTCACATCAGCATAACCGAAGCTTTTCTGATAGACCGTTTTCCCCTTCTCCACAATGACTAGCGAGATCCCTGGAATTTTACTAATATTTTTTTGCTCTTGAACGAATTGTTCAATCTTCTCTATTTTATTGCTTGCGTCTGCGTTAGCTATGATTGGCGAAAAACTGCTAACTGCTAGAATCATAGCAATCATAATCATTCCCAGTTTTATAGATGATTTCATTCCCGATTCTCCTTGGTTAAATTTATGCTCTTCATGTAGCTGTTGCAAGCCACAAGGAAGTAAATTGTATGCATGGCCAAATAAATGCCGATGATAACGAACGAATAGATCCAATTGGATACCATGAGCAGATTATTCAACGCTTTGAGCGCGATCAGCGCATGCACAATGCCGACGAGGCAAGGCGCGTAGAACAGAACACCGACTTGAGTAACGACGATTTTGCGAAGTTCGGATGGCGTCATTCCGATTCGGGTAATCGCCTTATACTGCATCTGATCTTCCTGCAGCTCGGTAAATAATTTGAAGTAAATCATGCTGCCAGATGCGATGAAGAACAGCAAGCTAATGAACATCCCAATAAACATCGTAAGTGAAATGAGTCCTTCCGGATCAGCATATTGCGTCTTTATATCATCTAACTGCACCGCAAGACCTAACATGTAAATCGTACCGGATGCCGTTAAAATAACGGTACTCAATATCGATACCATAAACAGCATTCGTGCATTGTCCTTCAGCTTATGACCAAGTTGGGCCAATACGATCAAATTCGTTCGATTGTAGTAGACTCTTGTATTTCTTTTCAAGTAGCGCAGCAGCAAGACACTGAACTGCGTGAACAACAGATACGTTCCGGTCATTGCCGTAAGCAAGATGAACCCTGCGAGTAAACTAAAGTTCTTAACATTTAATAGGAGAGCCATGCTATAAGCCGCTATAATACAAGCGATTGCAAGCAAAGCAAGCCATGGTGAATAAGCAGTCTCCTTCTTGGAGGTACTTGCTGGCATAAGTAAATCAACAATTTCCGCTCGGCCTACTCGCATAACCGTTCCGATTGTGATGAGTGTGAACAGCATGAAGAAGCCGCCAGCCGTTAACCATAGCGCATGAAGTGGTACAGCAACCGCAATGGGATCACTCATTCCCAGTAGAACGGCGAGTGCCATAAAGAAAGGTTTGCTGAATAACACCCCTAGACCGATACCTCCACCGATCGCCATGACCGCGATAACTGTGTTTTCAAAGATGATAAGTTGGCGAAGCTGCATCCGGGTCATTCCGAATAGGGATAACAGCCCGAATTCTTTCCTTCTCGATTTCAGAAAGGCGGCATTAGAGTACAGCACGAACAGAAACGAGAAAATGACGATAATATATTGGCAGAACAACATTCCCTGTCTTACTTGAGAGGTCCCGATCATATGACCGCTTGTCAGGTCGGGGTGTGCAATAAACGCAGCATACATATAGAAGATCATGACGGAAAACACGCTGCTCATAAAAAATGCACTGTAAGACCGCCAATTACCACGAATGTTGCTAAGCGCGAGCGAACGGAACGTCATTGAAATTCCCTCCCAGCACACTCAGCACGTCTAATATTTGTTGAAAAAATGCTTGCCGATTGGAGCCGCGCCGGATTTCCGAGAAGATTCTGCCGTCTTTAATGAACACGATGCGCTGGCAATAGCTCGCTGAGAACGGGTCGTGCGTCACCATTAACACCGTTGCGTTCAGTCGTTCATTCAACGAATTGAGCGACTCCATCACATCCTTGGCTGATTTCGAATCCAAGTTGCCAGTCAATTCATCCGCGAGCACTAACGACGGAGCATTAATTAGAGCCCGCGCTATCGCCGCCCGCTGCTTCTGACCACCTGATACTTCATAGGTACGCTTTTTCAATAGAGGTGCTATCTGCAGCCATTCCACAAGCGGACGCAGTCTCTCTTCGATCAATATCGGATCCGCCCCTTCCAACACAAGCGGCAATATAATGTTTTCCTTAATGGTCAACGCTTCCAGTAGATTAAAATCCTGAAAAATGAAACCAAGCTTGCGCCTTCTGAAGAGCGCCAATTTTTTATCACTCAACTTGCTCGGATCAATACCGTTAATTTCAATTCGGCCAGATGTTGGACGATCCATGGCCGCCAGCAGATGAAGCAATGTCGTCTTCCCGCTTCCCGAAGGACCCATCACACCGACAAATTCGCCATCTTCAATTTGCAAGTCAATGTCATCTAATGCTGTACATACGATATTCCCTTTGGAATTGTAAATTTTACTAAGCCCTTGCGCTGTAAGCACACTCATCGTTCGATTCCTCCTCCCGTTCCAGTCTGTTGGTCTTTACAACGTTTAGTATAACGGGCAACGATCTCCGAACCCATCGATTTACATAACAAAAATCACGCTTCGAACATGACAAGGTTGTCACAAAGCGTGAAGATCCTTTCCAGTCTTGTCACCAAGAATGTGAATGCCATCTGGTTGAAACGTGATCGTAAATGTGGTTCCAACACCTCGTTCCGACGATACGGACAATTTGTGACCGAGCCTGCTGCAAATCTGCTTGGCCAAATACAGCCCCATTCCCGTTGATTCCCCCGCAGATTGGCCATTCTCACCCGTGAAGAAAGGATCAAATATTCGCGGCAAATCATGTGGTGCGATCCCACTTCCCTCATCGGTTACGCTAAGCGTGCTGCTTGTTGCCTGCTGATCCAAATGGAAAATAAGGTGTTTCATACCCTGCTTATCCTTGCTGTATTTGATCGCGTTACTGACGATTTGATTGAGTACGACGGTCATCCACTTCTTATCCGTTTCTGGCCATAATTCACCGTGAATTTGCGGTATGATGGTATGACGTATACATAGGCGTTTGTGAGCGATTAGAACGTCGCGAATGATATCGTGAATCGGCGTTTTTTTGAGATGAAGATCCATTTCGAACTTGTCGAGGCGCGCGGTATGCAGCAGCATTTCTAGACCTCTCGTCATTCGATCCGACTCTTCTTGCAGGCTAAGGATGAGGTCTTTCTGTTCCTCCTCCGTAGAAGGCATCTGCATTATCGTCTCTTGCAAGAGCAAATCGATCACCGATAAAGGTGTCTTCATATGGTGCACCCATTGCAGCACAAAATGATTATGAAGCTCCTGCTGACGGCGGTATGTGCCAAGCTTATTCAGATAAGCGCTGTTCTGTGAATCCAACAAACGCGCAACGAGCTTCTGCTCCGTCGTGACGGCAGAATGATTGATCGCGTTAACCTGTAATTCATCAGACCGATCAATGGCTTTTCTAAGCTGTGTGTAATACGGACGCTGCCGGATATAGTCAACCGTAAGACCAAGCACCCCCAAAAGAGCACCCGCAGCTACAAAATACGTAATCGTGCTTGGCTCCATTAATCCAGGATTTCGAGCATTTTCCAGCAACATTAAACAGGCGCCAATCCCGATAATAACAAGGCCAGTTACGACATAAATTAGCCGGTCACGAATGAACAAAGCTGCCGACAACCATCTCATGCATTCACTTCCTCCTCCCCTTCTTCGAGGAGCAATTTATATCCCAACCCTCGTACCGTTGCGATCGCATTCGGCAAACCCAGCTCCTCCAGCTTCTTCCGCAATCTTGCAACATTAACAGTCAACGTGTTGTCATCGACAAACTGCGCATTGTCCCACAACGTCTCCAGCAGCTGGTCCCGCGATACGGTTTTACCATATTGATGTATGAAGCATTCAGCCAATAACTGTTCATTTTTCGATATCTGGATTTTACGATTTTGCCATATGAGTTCATTACGGCTAAGATTCAGCCTCAAACCTTGTACGTTTAACTCGTTCTCTTGTGATGGAGCAAGACCGGTTGAAGCCGAATAATCCCCATACACTCTCCTTAGCACACTTCTCACCTTGGCGATTAGGAGGTCTAAGTGGATCGGCTTGGTGACATAATCATCGCCACCATGATCAATAGCCATCACTTGATCCATCTCACCCGCTCGAGCGGAAATGAAAATGATCGGTACATTGGACTTTGTTCGTATTTGTCTACACCAATAATAGCCGTCGAAGTACGGCAGGTTAATGTCAAGCATGATCAAATGCGGTTCATATGCTGCAAGCTCTGGCATAATGTCACGAAATTGCGATACACACGATGCTTCAAATCCATACTTCTCTATATTCCGCTTTAGGACAGCGCTAATTTTATGATCGTCCTCTACAATGAAAATCCGGTACATAAGATTCCTCCTCGAGTTCTCCGTATTAGCCAATTAATAGTATAGCAGATTGTTGAGAGACTGGGATAAAGGGCATTCGAGACATTTCGACAAGGACATCAAATAGATAATAGTAATAAAAAAACCGCGTTATACGCGGAGGTTCATTAGGTTATTGGATTATTTGAGAATAAAGAGCGAATATCTTTAGTTTCTATTATTCGTCTCGAATCTTCTCAGTCTTTTCTAATAGCTATCGCATCTATTTGGATGTTAAATCCAATGTCACTACTTCAATTAAACAATGAAATCCTTTATCGTATGAAACAGTTTGTGAGAATCTACTTTTTCGTAGTTCCAAAGCATGATTACATTTACCTTCTCATCTGGAAATTGCCAAATCTCCGACCTAAACCCAGGTGTTCCACCACCAATTAATCGAAAATGATCCCCTAAAAACCATCCATATCCATACTTAAGAGTTGGATCAAAGCTTACACTGAGATATGGTCTGAACATCTTGTCTATTGATTCTTGAGATAAAATGCCATTTAATAAGGCATCGCACCACTTATTTAAGTCTCGAACGGTAGAAAATAATTCTCGAGGCGCATCAACTTCACTTAACTTATCGTTATCTGCATTTATGTATTTTTCATTTTCTTTAGAATGACCATAAGCTCGACCATCATGAATTGTACGAGGATTATCAGGACCAGTATTTAGCATGTCTAACGGATCTAAGAAAAGTTGATTCAACGCATTGTCAAATGTTAGACCCGTTACTTTCTCTACGATATAACCTAAAATTAAAAAACCAGTACTACTATAATGCCATCTTTCACCAGGTGGATATAATTGATCTTGTTTCGCTAAATATGTAAGAAAACAGCCCTTCTCTATGTTTAGTTTAGTCATTTCAAATCGTAAATTAGGAACACCATAGATATCATGGAGTCCTGACGAATGGGTTAACAAATGATGAACAGTTATATTCGGATGAAGAGCTTTAAATTCTTCTATATAGGTACCAGGTTTCTCATGAAGTTGGACTAAATCCTGCTCTTGTAGTTTTAAAATTGCTGCCGCAATAAACATTTTTGTTACGGAGGCAATATGGAATTTGGTATCTACTGTATTTGGCACATCAAGTTGAATACTAGCTTTCCCATATGCCTTCTCAAATAAAATCTTACCGTCCTTAGCTATCAAAATCGCTCCGCTTAAGTAATTTTCTTTATCATACTTATTGATTAACGCCTCTAGTTCTTTCATAATTTCCCACCTCAATAATGAAATTAAAATGTTCCATCACATTAACTTCGAAATCGCTCCACAATTAACTTGTCTCTGATTCTTCTTATTGAGCCGGTTGATGAACATCGAACATATTCCGGAAAAGATCATAGAAAGTAAAGAATTTACCAATATTGCCTTCATCAATTATCTCACTTACCTCAACTCCCAGTTCTAATAGATAATTATAGAATCCTTCAATATCTTTTACTCTAAATCCGATTGTATAATGATCTTTTCCGTTTACTAGAAATGTAGAAGTGGTTTGATCATTTGTTTTCACTAAAAATAAGCTTGGCCCTATTGAAAAATCCACGTAAGCCAATTCATCATTTCTGAATCCTAGTTTTGCCCCCAGCTTATTACAGTACCACTCTATTGCTTGATCCAAATCAGAAACTGGTATTTCGGTATACTCAATGCCTTCAATAAATTGTTGAATCATTTTTATCAATCTCCCTTTTCTAATTAATTAAGAATCATCTTTAGAACTTTGGATTGTAATCGCCACTAAAATGAAATATGTAATCATTATCGATACGGATATAGGCGAGTATGCAATGCCACCTATCCCTGTAGAAAACACTAGAGTAATTCCGATTATCTCTGTTACCCTCTGCAACTAATATTTCTTTGTCGGTGCATGCTAGAACAATACCTATATGATCGTGTGAGTCATTGGTTAGCAATTTTTCATAGATCACGATATCGCCGTGTTGAGGAGTAAATCCATTCTGCCCATCAAAACAAAGAAATCCGGTTTCAGGTAACTGTGCCCACTCTAACCAAGCCCCTACACCAGCCAGTCGGTACGTACCAGTTGGGTATCGAATCGGCATTTCAAATCCAGCTAGCATACAACAGTGATACACGAATGCAGCGCACCAATTGCTTTGTAATACTTTATAGATACCTTGATCAGGCCAATATTTACAAATTTCTCGATATCGTTCATCTCCCGGTATTCCAATAATGTTCTCATTCCCGAGTGCTTCCGCAATATCTGCCAACTTGCTGCGTCTGTCCGGATTCTGGAGAATCCCTCTTTTGTCACTGTCATCCATCTCGTCTGACAAATCTTCTGGAATTGCCAACTCACGAAACACATTCCGGAGTCTACTGACATCCTGCGTCGATAAGATATGGTTCCTATTCTGAAAGTATAACTGCAGCACAAAAGCATCCTTGACGATTTCTTCATATGGACCCTGGACCCTACTTCTGTCCCCATGATGGAAGATTGCTTTTAGGATTATAGTCAGCTCTTCTTTAGTAAAAATGTCCATATCTCTTAATAGAGGTCTTCCGGTCTCGGCACTGTTGGGACCAGGAAATTCATTGATTCCGGTTTTATAGAAATAATAATCGTGAAGTAATCCTATAATTGCTGCTAATTCCTGATTTTCTCCTCTTTTCTTAGCAAGCATTGCAGCAAATGTAGACACCCCGTACAGATGAACACACGCTTCCTGTCTCTGGAGTTCGCTATCCATTGAGAAAATCAATTCTTGAACAAGTACACGAACACTCTCAAGTCGACTATTTACTTTGGTTCCCATTCGATCACTCACTGTAAATCTTCACCTCCTCACTTCTACAATCTTTATTAATAAAAGCTTAACAGCAAGCAAAGTCTGTTATCTGATGTCAGCGCTTTCTATGAGTTTTTACTATATTCTTGGAAAATCACAATAACAAAATATCGATATTTTGATGGAATTTCATTTTATTCTCATCAATCGCTTCTTTATTGCGAACTCCTAACAAAACAGGTTCTTAAACAAACGAACTTTAATATTAAATACTTTATTCAATTTCTGTTTTGATACATATTTTCAAGTATGTTAATATATATTTATTAATGACCAAGTGCTACGAACACTTGGTCAGTACAATTGGCTTGGATGATATATTCCCTTCCAAGTCTTAACGGAATAAAACCCCACCTTTGGCAGTCAACCATTGGGGTGGGATTTTACTTTTTCTTGTTGTTATTGTTAATGTAAGTTAAAAGTGCAAGTCCCTTCGAAGGGAAACCATACCCACCCAAGATTCAATTGTTATCTATATTTTACCTGTATTTCCAACAGCGCACAAGTGTTCTCATAGATTTATAGTTTTTTATGATCCTATATCTCTTTCATTTAACGTACGCGTATTCACGACGTTCCATACACAGATCCTTTAACTTCCCGCTTCCCGTCAAACAAATGCAGCCTACCTCTTCATAGAGGTCAGGCTGCATTTGTTTCCATGTATTTGTAGCTTACAGATCTGTGCGGAGACTCCATAATTCAGGGAAATAACGTTGCGAAACTACGTGCTTTAAATATTCAACACCGGCTGAGCCTCCAGTCCCCGGCTTAAATCCGATAATCCGTTCAACCGTCACCATGTGATTGAACCGCCATTGTTGTTGACGGCTGTCGATGTCAACCAACTTTTCCGCAAGTTCATATAGATCCCAATAGCGTTCAACGTCTTGATACACCGTCAACCATGCGGCTTTGACACTGGCATTTTCCTTGTATTCCTGTGACCAATCCCGCTTCAAATACTGCTTATCGACCTCTAAGCCTCTCAAAGAAAGAGCCATGATCGCTGCATCGTAGAGGCTGGGTTCGTGAAGTGATTGACTCAATTGTTGATGAAGCTCCGGCTGATGCTCATAAACAGTCAGTACCTTGGTTTGCTTGCCCCCCAGCATGAATTCGATAAGTCGATTTTGGAACGACTGAAACCCGGATGATCGGCCTAGGCTGTTCCGGAATTCCATGTATTCTGCCGGAGTCAACGTCGACAAAACGTCCCAGGATTGGATTAATTGCTGCTGGATTCTAGAGACGCGAGCTAGCATTTTGAAGGCCGGCTCCAAATTATTTTGCTGAATGAGAAGACGAGCTGCTTCCAATTCGTGCAAAATCAACTTCATCCAAAGTTCGCTGGCTTGATGGATGATGATAAACAGCATTTCATCGTGATGCCCAGATAACCGTTGCTGACTGGATAACACTTTATCGAGTTGAAGATAGTCTCCATAGGACATCTCTTTTGCAAAGTCGCGATGAATGGTAGACTCTGTTTCATTTGACTGTGATTGTTCGTGTTTCTCTGAATTGGACATGTTATTCACTCCTAATATGGATGGTGTATGACTTATCCTATTTCAAGCGGCGAAGAACGGCCCTAACAGGACTTCCGTCTGCCTCAACAAGCGGAAGGGGAAGCGCTATCAATTCAAAATCACCAGGCTCAATGTGCTCCAGAAAGATCCCTTCCAAAATATGAATGTCATGTGCATGCAAGGCATGATGGGCAGACAACTCTTTGCTATCGAGTGGATCAACTGAGGGTACATCCACACCGATGAGCCGAATTCCCTTTTCCGCTAGATAAGGCCCTAGATCTGCTCGCAGATAAGCGATCTCCGTGGGAAAATCCTCCTGATTTGGCCAAGAATTTGTACGAAGCAGTAATCGAGCGACACCATCTAAATCATACTCCTTCAAATCCTCTGCACCGATACTCGATTTACCCGAGACGTCAATAACCCGCGCAAGTCCGATGTACAGCTCGAGATCTAGTTCCATGACCTTCCGACCTTCGTTTTCAAAATGGAACGGAGCATCCATATGCGTACCCGTATGGATACTCATCGTCAGTTTCCCTACATTTACCGATCCGCTTTGTTCTTTTGTCCAACTGACCTCGTAAGAGAAGGGCGTATCTCCTGGCCAAGTCGGAACTCCTGTTTTCAATGGTCGAGAGATATCAAAAATTGTCATAATCATTTCCTTTCAACAAATGGTTTGTCCACTGCTGATCGCTGGTTAAGCGACTACGTCGCGTGTATTCTCGAATTGCTCGTACTGCTTTTCAACCATAATTGTTTTCAATCGCTGCACAGTATCCCACACTTCATAATATGTCGTATAGAGTGCAACGGGAGCAAGACGAATGATGTTCGGAGCTCTGAAATCGGGTATAATCCTATTTTCCTTTAGTGATTTGCAAATCCGGGCTGCTTCCTCATGCTCTAAACATATATGTCCCCCTCTACGCAGATCATCTTTTGGATTCCCGATTGTAAAGCCCATTCCGACCAATTCTTGTTCAATTAAATCCATCATATATGCTGTGATATGCAAGGACTTTTTTCGCAGCTTTTCTATACTAGCCTCTGCGAATATTTCCAAAGATCCAATTAATGGAGCCATACTTAAGATATGCGGTGTGCCAATTTGAAAAGCGCCAGCCGTCTCCGCCGGAACAAAATTGTGCTCCATGTCAAATTGCTTGTCTTTCCGTGAACCAAACCATCCTGCCAAGCCTGGTGAGCGACCGAAGTGTTTATGATTTACGTATAAGCTGCCTACACCGCCCGGCCCGCTGTTCAGATACTTGTAGTTGCACCAATATGCAAAATCAACATTCCATTTGCTTAGGTGATGAGGAATTGCTCCTACAGAATGACAGCCGTCAAAGCCAATGAGGATTCCTCGTGCATGAGCTTCGGCCGTTAAACGCTCTATATCGAGTAATTGTCCACTTCGATAGAGTACTGTCGGCAAGATGATCAGTGCTACTTCATCCGTCATGGCCGCAACGATATCATCTTCTTCAATTGTTCGCCTATCACGACTTTTTACTTGAATCAAATGTTGAGACGGGTCGTATCCATGCAATTGCAATTGACTTTGTAGGGCATAAATATCAGATGGAAAATTCAATTCATCCGCCATAATCTTAGTTCTGACACCATCAGGCTTATAAAAAGTCGCCACAAGCTGATGTAAATTCGTTGTTGTAGAACCAGTCAAAATGATCTCATCTTCTGATCCGCCAACTAACGGGGCACTTAAGGCTGCTAATTTTTCCGAAAGATAAAACCAAGGGTATTCACCCCGTAACCAGCCATCTATTCCTTGCGTTTTCCAAGCATCAACTACTTCCAACAATGTTCGTTCAGCACGTCTGGATAACAGTCCTAATGAGTTGCCATCAAGATAGATTGATTCCGAATTCATATAAAATTCATCTCGAAAACGTGCCAGCTCATCTTCTTTGTCAAGCTGCCGGGCATATTCTTTGGAGTAACGATAGGGTTCTCTGGACATAAAGCCCTCCTTGTGGAATATAGAACTAGATAGAATTGTGGAGATCTTACTTAATATAGTAGATGTTGTCAATATAATACTTATGTACCTCTCCTACTCATAAAACCTATTTTCTTTTAAATAATCAATCTATTAATTAACTACAACGGGACTTTAAATAATGTTCTTTATTCGCCTACAATGCGCAGACATTGCCCTTCATACCGTTTTCTTATAGCAACGTAACATCTATTTATGAGATTGAAATGTTTTCAAATTCTCCTATAGAGATCGAATCTGATATGCAAAAATCATCGTTTATTTTTATCACAAATAAAACTAACAATCGTAGAAATATCATGTAGTTTTGTTCGTGCATTTTTTCATTTTCAGTATTTTTGGGTTGAGTATGACTATATCTGTTTCTTAAATCCCACCCATTATTGAATTGAGACTTGTTGAGCATATAGTTTATATAATTTTGCTCAGGTTTTGAAAATAATGAACTTTCAAAAACAATTACTTTTCTTGTTTCAAGTTTATCTATAGCACTTCTTTTTGTTTTTGAAGATCGCCAATAGTTAATTACTTGATTAAAATATATATCCATCATTACCAGAATTACAGCTTCATCTTCAAAAGTGATATATCCTTCATTGTTGCTTTTCAGATAATTTCTCTCCAATAGCCACTCAATTTTCTGATGGCAGTATTCTGGGTATTCAACTAATTTGAGGGATTGATTGCATAACAATTCAAAGTAATTTTCATAGCTACTCTGATTTTTCTCGTTATATCCTAATCCGCTTTGATCAGAGAAAAAGAGAAAAATTGCATAGTTAAATTCTTCTCCAACACCGTAGACATACTTTTTATTTACTAATGAGGGGATATTACTATATATAAGATGTTCAGAGCGTATTTCAAGTAATTCAAATTCGACTATACCTTCTTCAACAAATAAAGAAAATTGTTTTAGAACCGACTCTACTGCTGGCATTATATTAGTACACTTTTCGAGTAATGTAGAGTGGGTAGACGGCATAGTTATATCAAAATTAAATGCTTGAAACTCAGTAGACAAGTACTCTTTAAAAAACCATTCAATGACTGACTCTAGACGTACTCCTAAGCTGAATAATTCATTATAATATCCGTTAATTTGCAATAAAGATAACATATTCATTTGATTAAAAGCCATTCCTGTTAAGTAAGCATTTCGAGAGCGAGAATTAATGATCCTTTCCATTACTCCCATTTGGTTAGGCTTGTTTACAAAATTACATCTCATTTGAGAATCAACAAATTCAAACAAATATATGAAGTTATTCAAAAGTGTTTCATAATCTATGTTTTCTTCAAGCCATTTTGTACTGTATACTGCCTCTATTGACATCCCATCTACATTAGCAATAACAGCTTCTTCTTGGCTTTTAGAGAAACCTACGCAAGTTTCCACAAGGATTCCAGAATCTTCTGGGAAAAGTTCCTCTTCTACTTTCTCTACTCTTTTTTTCGCATTTAATAAAGTTCTTGGTGAAAGCACAATTTTGTCTTTATTATTTTGTATATTAACAATAAGCCGCAAATAATTTAAGTTAGGACTTTCGCTATCAATATAGTTAAGAATTATTGTTTCCTTTTCCGGATTTGTTAGCTCTTTTGGGAAAATAAACTTTCCTTTTTCCACTGTATGCTGCATCTCATATGCATCTAACAACAGCTCTGCTGATGAATGATCGTTCAGCATATATTCTTTAATTACTCTACCAAAATGTTGAACAAGAGTTTTATATTTTAATAGTTGATAAAGCCAAAAATTCTTTTCATGCATAAGTTGCTTAAATTCTTCATCAGTGATTTTTTCGTATACTTTAAATTTTTCAAAAAGTGCCCAAAAATCTTCTCTGTATTCTATATCCAATTCATTAAAAAAATCTGTTAAATTCTCCCCGTTAATAGAATTAAAAAAACGTGCAACTCGCTTAAAATATATTTCGATTTGACTTTCGTATTTTTTAATCTCATTCGAAGTCCACTTTAGCAAGTAAAGCTTATGGTCAAAATAATGTTTTATATTATATATTTCAATCATATCGTTGATGTTTGCTAGTTCTTTTTCCTCTTTGTGTTCCATTAAAAAATCTTCAATTTTTTGTAGAATATGCCCACTTGCTAAGTCATTTTTCGAATAGAACTTAATCTTTCTCATTATATATGTCCCCTAAACTCCATGATTTCCGATAACTTTATCTGTTATCACTTTGCATAACGCTGTCATATATTCTAATTACACGAAATTATTATTATTTGGATATGTACTCTAATAAGTCCCCAGGGTGAAAACCTAAAGTCTTATGGCGAGCTTACCAAAAACAACTCCAACTACAATCAATACGGAACGGAATCTCTACTTCAAGCAGGTACATGAATTACTACCAGAGGATATACAAAAGACACTATTCATTTTATCTCTTGATTCTGTCGTATAACGTTTCTGCATTCCTGACGTTCAAGCAGCTTAAGTGACCGAAGGAAACGGGGTCGTTAGACTTAGCTGGTTGAATGTATCGCCTGATTCAGCTTCTTTGAGATTCTTCTTAGCGATCAAGAGCGTCTGCCCGCAGTTGGAATGCATTGTTATACGAAGCACCTAGACCTCCTGAATTACATAAAGAGGTTTGCAAGATAATCTTTAGATATTTTACTAAAAACATAAATGATGATAATCAAATTCATCAGTAATCCAAAAGAAAATGCTAATAATTCATTTTGATCTCTTCGGAATAATAGTCGATTTGTTTGAAAGCCTAAAGATATACCTTCACCAATTAAGTTTATTGGCATTACTATTATTGAATATAGGGCTAATCCTAGAAGCATTTCCCAAGCCTGTCCTACAATAAAACAAAGAAATACAATAACAAGATGTATCAGAGGCCAACAGAGTATGATTTTGCTAAACACAGATGTCTCTTCTATTAAAAATCCAAGAGTTGATCCGATACTAATCAACAAAAAAAGAAACACCAAGGAATATCCTATGGGAACAGCTGAGTGACTAAATAATTCCCCATCGAATCTATCAATTACTTCACGACCATATATAAAACAGAATATTGTAAGAATGATCAGTATTATAATTTGAGAAATTCTAATGCTAATTGATCGATTCATATTTCAACCTCTCTTCTAGGTGTTTAAAATAACAATATATTCACGAACTTCGCATTACTTACAACCTAAGCTTTACTCGCGAACCTTCTTCCCTCTTACACATTTTACCACATTTATAAGCATGCGTTTTAGATTTCAATTCTCTTATACTTCCACCTTATCCCCACGATACCACTCAGCCTGCGCTCGAAACATCCTAGCATATTCTCCATCCCTATCTATTAAGATTTCATGCGTCCCCTCGTCTACAATGCGCCCATCCTTAAGCACGACGATCCGATCCGCATAACGCGCCCAGCCGAGTCGATGGGAGACGAGCAGCACCGTTTTACCTTGCGCCATTTCTCGAAAAGAATGATAGAGATCCATCTCATGCTGCGGATCGATCGCGGCAGTCGGCTCGTCGAGCACCAGAAGCGGAGTATCCCGAACCGCCGCTCTTGCAAGTGCAAGGCGCTGCCATTGTCCGCCACTTAGATCATGACCACCGGATGCGAGCAAACCTACTTGAGCGTCAATGCCACCCGACATGTTGGCCAGATCCGCGGCACCGCTCATACGTAAGGCACGATGTACTTCATCTTCATCAGCATCCTTCTCGCATCCAAATGCCACATTATCACGCACTGTTGTCTCATACCGAACAAAATCTTGGAAGACCGCAGACATTGAGCCATGTAACCAATTCGCATCCAACTCCTTATAATCCTTGCCATCCCATAGCATCTTTCCATGCGTCGGTTGATAGAGTCCTAACAAGAGTCGAACCAATGTAGATTTACCAGCACCATTCTCACCAACTAAGGCCACAATCTCACCTGGATGCAAAGTCAGATGAATATCACTCAGCACAGGTTTATTGGCATTTGGGTATGAATAAGTCACATGATCGAAGCTAATTCTCGCCTGCTCGCTAGGTACTCCTATCCCGTCTATTACTCTTTCCCTATTCTCCTTCTCGTTCTCATGCTTAAATCCCGCTTCCTCTCGTAGAAATGTAACTAAATCATAGATTTTAGATCCTTGATTTATGATCTTGCTAACGGGGAACGCCATTCGTCCCGAGATTCCATAAGCTTGCCGTAGTGCCAAGAATACAACAACAAAGCTCCCGGCAGTAAACCCGCCCGATTTCATCTGCATTACCATCCAGATCAATACTCCGATGAGCCCCACAATCTGCACGGAAGATACGAAGATCCCATGTTTAATTTCTCTACGGCGTGCATTCATCCGCATGGCTAGCGACGCTCCCATCAATCCATACCATTTGCCGATCAAATAATCGATTGAATCGAAGATTCGCAATTCTTTCACAGTCTCTGGCCGAGATAGAACATCATTTAAGTAATCAGACTGCCTGCCAGAGAACGTCAAATCCCGATTCACGCGGCGCACGACAATGTCTGACTCCAGGCGAACCGCGAAAGACAAAGCGAAGAGGATGACGAATACAATTCCTATTCCAGGATCAGCGAGCCATCCCACAATCATCAACCCGATGAATTCGAACCCCAATCGTAATAGAAAAATAAGCTGTTGGAGCACACCGAACACATCTGTACCAGCAACTCCCTTTGCTCGTTGGAGTCTATTATAGTAATCCGCCTGCTCCAGTTGCTCCAAGGAAACACGCGAAGCCCGCTCATACACTTCTGCTTGCACTTGCATCGTCGCACGGTCTTGGAATTTAACATCGACGATATTTTGAATTGCAGTGAGTGCTACACGTAATAACGATATTCCTGTGAAAATAGCCAGCGGCGGCCATGCGAGCAGCCACACATCCATCCATGACCGCTCTACGTCACCATGTATGAATACATCAATCAATGCCCTTTGTGCGGCGTATCCCGGTATAATCAGAACACCGAGTAGGATCGGAATACTTAGCCAGCCCGATGCTAAAATAGGCATTCGACGCCAAACTCGACTCATCAATTGAAAGATGATGCTGACAATATTGGTTCGAACATTATCCTTCATAGCCCAACTCCCCCCACTTTCATCTAGACATACCAAGATGCTTGCACATCGAACATCCGGCGATATTCGCCATTCAACAGCATCAATTCATCATGAGTTCCCTGTTCGACAATACGACCCTCCTGCATGACGAGAATCATATCCGCCAATTTGGCTGCGCCAAGCCGATGTGTAATTAACAACGCGGATCGACCTTCGGTTAACTGGATGAACTGCTCGAATGCAGCCCTCTCCGCTTGCGGATCTAACGCAGCAGTTGGTTCGTCGAATACAATGAAGTGGGCATCCCGTAGGATTGCACGTGCTGTAGCAATCTTCTGCCATTCGCCACCCGATGGATCAATTCCGCCAAAAGGTACACCGAGCTGCATTTCTAAATTAATAAACTTACTTCCCGCTGTCTCCAAAGAGTCTAGCAACATCACATCATGCGCCATCACTCCGACATTGCCAAGGCCGACGTTTTCCCTAACGGTCAAATGTAGTCGCGTAAAATCTTGAAACACAGCGGATATCGAAGCACTCCCAGTCACATGTTCTTTCGACCCTTCCCTCGTATTAAGCCATGTTATTTCCCCCGCATTTGGAGGATAAAGGCCAAGAATCAACTTAACTAAGGTAGATTTTCCTGAACCATTCTCACCAACCAACGCGACACGACATCCGGGAGGCACGGTAAAACTAATGCCTTGGATCGAATCAACCTCCGACTCAGGATATCGGAACCAAAGGTCCTGAACATGTAGTTGCAGGTTGCACGCTCCCTTTTCCACATGTGTATCATTTTCGCGTATACACGGATCTTCCTCGAGATCAAGATAAGCCCGGAAATCCTGCCACTTCATCGCATGCCGTTTCATCGTAGTGATTTGATTAATCAGTTCCGGCAATTGGGATAGCACCGCCGTCAATACGAGATACAGGAGTGCGAAGTCACCCGATGTCATTGGCTTCGACCCAGGTAACAGAATGACCAAAGCCATAAGAAGACCAGCAATCACTGCCAATAGCAGCTCCGGTCCGAACTTGCGGATCTCTGAAGCTCGAACAACCGCTATTCTATCCTTCGATTGCTTCTGATATAGCGCGTTCCACCTATTCATGAATAAGGACCCTAATCCGAACATTCTTACTTCTTTAGCACTGCTTCGCTCTGTCATAAGGTCAGCATAATATCGTATCATCCTCCGGCGAGATGCTTGCTCCCGCTGCAGGTGCTCAAGACTTGCTGCAGATTTACCCGATACATAAGATAATAGGATGGCAACTGCGACCACAGTAACGACGGGAATCCATTGCCCGAATTGGAGAATAATGAGCATGAGAAGGGATAATTGCAACGACAATTGGAGGATCTGAAGACCTGCATGATATATCTCATAAATAGAAACCTGTACTGCGCGTTCTCGTACATCTTTAACAGTCGCAGATTCAATGGATAGCAGCGGGAGCTTCGATGTCTTCTCTACAATCATTCGTTGTTCTTCCAACGTGCCCACCTCATTCAAGCGTGTCATGGCGAGTGGGACGGGTACCCCGAGTACGATATTGTTCACGAACATAAGGACCCCAATCCACACCGCTGCCATAAGAATGGATCCCACCTGATCTCTTGCTGTCCATGCCCCAATTTGATCTATAAAATATTGAACTAGCATAAGTTCGAGTGGCATGATCGGAATCGATAGTAGCATCGTAACCCCTAAGACAAGAACAGGACGCCGCTCATTTCGGTACAGAATCAAGAAGGCATTGCCAAAACTATCGAACATCGCATGATTCATCCACTTCAACAACCTAACATGACTAATATGTAATCACCGCCATTTCGTATGATTTCAGCGGCATAGTATAAAATATAGAAAAATTCGCTAAAAGTATAGACTTATAATAAATCCCAGTTTATACTAATATTATAGGAAACCGGGATAGGCAGGCTCTATTTGAACCCACCCAAAAATGCAAACCAGACACCGCACGGTGTTTTTTTTTATGCCATGCTACAAACAAAAAGCTTAATCCCAGCAACGCACAAGTTGCAGGATTAAGCTTCTACTGCTTTCCTATCCTATTTATTTCATTGAAATCACAATCTTGCCCGCCTCTTGATTCCATTCCACCTTGGCTCCTAGCGCTTCGCTTATGAATCGTAATGGCAGATACGCCGTACTTTGCAGGACAAAAGGTTTATTCAATAGCGTTACTTTCTCACCGTTCTTCGTTACTTCACCCGATCGAAAATCAATCCGTATGCTCACCGCTGGGTCGGCTTTCTTTTGCTCCAAGATCGAAATTTTAGTTGCCATGTCCCACCCGATTTCAGCACCAATTTTCTCGAACACCGAGCGAAGAGGTATAAAAGCCTGTCCGTTCTGAATGATTACGCCATTATTCAATTGAATGATCTCGCCGTTAAACTCTACTGACACAGGCTTCTGTACGCTCACGGGGTTGTCATGCATAAATTCGTAATCCCCGTGCCCCAGCTGCCCATTCTTATTAACACCATAACCCCACAGCGATCCCCCGTATTTCATCATAATCATATGACGCGTACTGGCTTTAATCGTCTGAACATCACTTGCAATGAGCTTCAATGGCGTATTCGCAGGTAACGATACAAGCTGATCGATCGACGTTCCATATACATTTCCACCCTCTGCCAATACAACCAACGTTCGTTCAACAATGTAGATTTCTCTTGCCTTTCCTTTCAGACCCGATAATTGGATCGCCTTTGGGTGCTGATTCAAGGTGGTGCCATCGGAATAGCCCGTATAGGTCACGCCCCAGAACCAAACACGTCCTTGCCCATCAATCGCAAGATAAGAACCGCTTTTTGATGTAATCTTCTGGATGCCGGTTAACCCTTCAACTGATGCAAATTGGAGTTCTCCCGTTCCTTTTGCGTTCGCACGATCATCTTCATTTCTGTTATTCTTGAGTTGAAGCACCGTGCCATCTGATTGAAGCACAACATTCTCCTCAACTTCCTTCACCGATCGCAGCGACTCAACTGGCACGATGGCATCAAGCTGCTCATTGCTCTGGAAAAGTCGGCCATCATCACAGACGAACAACCAGTGAAACTCACTGTCTTGGTCATAGTAGCTGCTAATATCCACGACATGATCAATTTCGCGAAGCTCTGCATAATCCGCATGCCCCGGTGTAAATCGTCCCTCTGTCTTCGACAAATAATAGACTTTCCCCGTCTGATTATAGGCTATTGATCCTCTCCAACCTGAAGCCACGGCAACGATATTGTTCAAGCCCTTCATCTGTTGAATCTGAATGCCTGATGGTGTATATTCCCAATACCATACCGATCCGTCTTTCTTCATCACCAATTGATCGGTAAAAGATTGAACAACATCGGTTAAAGCCGCAATTTGTGTCGGTACCGACTGATTATTTCCCCATACCCAGTAGGAGAGATCCGTCTTAATAAGCGATGAAGTGTCGAAATCCCGAATGTTCTGATTTAATGGCATTTCCCCTGCATATACCGGTATTGAAAATGTACAAATCGATAACAGACTTAACCATACAATCCATTTTTTCAACTGATTCAACTCCTATGATTCTCTGAAAATAGTATATTTACCAAACTATGGTTATATTATCCTATCAACCGCAAAAAGACAACCCGTCACACGGATTGCCTCTGTCGATCCTATGAATATATCCTTCCCTGCTTACTATAAAGCCTCATTCATCTGCTCTAATGTTGCTACAGCCTGCACTTCGAGAGCATGAACCGACTGTAGAATCTGTATCGAACGCTCTGCACGAGCAGGATCATTTGGTTCGCCACCCATCGGGAATGGGAACATCTGATGTAATTCTTGTAATTGCTCCGCAATTTGCGTATAAGTTGCCGCTGCTGTCCTGCTTAACTCCCGAACATGTCTGTCACTTGGCGTCTCTCCTGCCCATGTGTCGGCGACTTCATGCAAGAATGCTGCAGCATTCCGGCGCGCATCCCAGAGAAGAACGGTATTGTACGCATTCCCATTCGGTTCAATCTTCCCACCACGGAATGCATCGATCCATACCGAATAGGCGCTGAGACCTTGCACCGCATTCATGCACTGCTCTTCACGTCCTTGATAGTGATCTAGAATCATCTCTAGTGCACCCCTTAGCGCCGATCGCTCATCGAACTCATGCTGTGACTCAATCGCCAACACGAACAAATCCTCTAAAATCCCGCGGCCCAAATGTTCATAAGGGACTGCATCATCTTTACCGCATTCATGAACCGTGAGGAGTCGCTGCTCATCATCATAGCCGTAAATCATGCCGAACTCAGGAATGAACGTATCCCAGGTCATGACAGGTAGACCACGATCCAGCGAACGATGGATTAATTCTAGCGCTTCTGGCAGAGCTTGATGGATTTCCCTCTTTTCTTTTGCAGCTGAAGTCAATTGACCTGGATCAGCTAAGTTCGCATTGGGCCCCATCGCTGGCTTAATCCCTACGACCATACATGTCTCAAACCCTAAATTCCGCATCCCTTGCGCGAGGTTACGATCGAAATAAAAGCATGTAGGGCCCGCAATATGGACATCCTCCGGAATAATGTTGATCCGAAAAGCATGACCTGAATAACCCATAACCGCAGGCAGCGATACCTCCCGACCCGTAAACGTAATCATCTTGTGCATAATCGTTGCAGCGGATGTCCAGCTGTATCCTTGTTGCGTTGCTTCTGAAGGGTTTAACATTACTTTTTTCATATTGTTCCTATCCTTTCTCGATTTCACATAGTCATCAACAACGACACGAACTCTCTCTTGAATGACTTTCTTCCTGGAACGGGATAGAATCTGATACACGTTTGCATCCGTCAGGTGGAATAGTCTGGCAATCTCCTGCGCTGACAATTGATCGAAGAAATGCGATTCGAAGACGATCCGCTCTCTTGGCTTCAGACAACGAAGCATACCACTGATCATATCGAGCAGTTCCTGACGAATAAGTCGCTCTTCAGGATTCGACCGCTGATCATCAACGGGTGGGGTAGCTTTCGATAATCGATAGAGAATGTAATCAAGGTCATGCCAGTTCTCTTCTCTGGCCTCTTCATCTCCTAGCCGGACCAACCCACTAGCAACACGCTCTCTCGTTACCGAAGAGCTTCGCAGTTTCGTGTATGCTTGATTACGAACAATCCGATGCAGCCACGGCAAGAACCGCGCAGAATCCACTAGGGATCCAAGATTCAGGAAGGCACGAACCAAGGCTTCTTGCACGATATCTTCGGCAAGAAATGCTTCTTGGGTAATGGACTGTGCGTAGCCATATACCTTCGCTCGATGCCGACGCACCAGCTCACCGAACGCCTCCTGCCTCCCATTCCTTGATTCTCGAACTAGCATTTCATCTTCCATCTCATCCCATTCTACGAACATTTCATTCAAGTTAAGCACCTCGCGAGTCGTTGATCTATGGTATAGACGCTGGATAGAATGAATTTCTGACAAAACACCTAACATTTTTTTCTGCACATTTTTCCTATTGAGCTTCGCTACAAACTGTATTATACTAACAAGTAATTTCATGAGCAAAGTTTCCTAGGGTTCCGTTGTTACCACATTGGTAACAAGTCTGGTCCGAGAGGAAGCGGACGGCATTCATGCCGTTGACACGGAGGGACAAAAGCCCGGGAGTATCGATACATCGATAACTCTCGGGCTTTTTCGGTTTGTTTCGGTCATTTTGCTTCATAATAACAATCAGAGATAGGAGTGATTCAAATGAATCATTGGCTAAAAGTGGTCTGCGGCGCCGTATTTGAAGTCATGTGGGTCATTGGGCTCAAGCATGCTTCAACACCCTTGGCATGGATCGGTACCATTATCGCAATCTATATCAGCTTCCATGTCATCATCGTCGCTTCACGCAGTCTACCTGTAGGAACCGTGTATGCTGTATTCGTGGGGTTAGGAACCGCAGGAACCGTCGCTTCCGAGATGCTGTTCTTCGGTGAACCTTTCAACCTCGCGAAGCTGCTGCTCGTCCTCTTGTTACTGCTTGGTGTCGTTGGACTGAAGCTCGTAACTGGAAATCATGACCAAGCTGAAGGGAGTGAAGGATAATGGCTTGGATCTTACTCATCTTGGCTGGTTTATGTGAAACGCTCGGTGTCGTCATGATTAATATTGTGAATCGGGATAAGAACTGGAAATCTGTCGTTTACCTGATCCTGTCTTTCGGTGCCAGCTTCGCATTATTAACCATTGCAATGCGCTCTATTCCAATGGGCACGGCCTATGCGATCTGGACAGGAATTGGGGCTTCCGGGGGAGCGCTTATGGGTATGTTCTTGTTCCATGAATCTAAAGATTGGCGACGCATCTTATGTATCTTCATTATCCTCGGATCGGTCGTCGGTCTCAAAGCCATCTCATAACAATAGGGAACAGGGATCCAAGGATCCTGTTCCCTATTTTCCTATTGGACCCATACTCCGATTACAGAAGCCTGCGTGAATTTTCCATTTATTTGTGATGATGCAGCAGATGAGGCGGCTTTAGCTTCAACTGTTGATAATCCTGCCCCCGCCGTTAATGCAAATGATAACATCACTAATGTACATATCCGAATCGTTGTTGATTTCATAATTGTCTTCTCCTCACTTGTTCCCTTAGAATTAACTCCATTATGGGATCAAAATGTGATGAGACTATTTTTCTTTATCAACGGGATGTCATCATATCATGAAGTAATTGCAAATGATCTATAACCCTATTATTATGCCTGTGAAATTAACCGATAAAAGTCAGCCGCATTGCGACCAAATAACTTCTCGCGATCTTCTGAACTCACTTGTGAATCCATCGCCTGTTCAAGCACACCAACAACCTCATCATAGCTTGCTGCGAGCAGACATACAGGCCAGTCACTACCGAACATGATACGGTTATAACCGAATAGGTCGATTGCATGACGTATATAAGGGATAATCTGTTCCGAGCTCCAGTGCTGACGATCCGCTTCAGTCACCATGCCCGACAATTTGCAATAAATGCCTGGATTCGATGCAATCTCCGCCATTTGTGATCTCCATGGCTCGAATACTTGCGCTGCAATTTGCGGCTTTGCAATATGGTCGATCACGGCATGCAAATGAGGCACTCGCTTCAGCAGCTCCACGACTGAATGCAGTTGATTCGACGTGCATAGCAGATCAACAGGCACTCCTGTATCTGCAAGAGCTGTAATCGCTTGCACCATCCCGGGTTCAAGAACCTCGTTGCTATCCTTCATCTCTTGAATCATGATCCGAATGCCTACGAATTTGGGATGTGCACGAAATCGTTCTAATTGCTGCATATAATCTGGTGCATGAAGATCAAGCCACCCAACAACCCCGAGAATACTAGGATGCTGTACAGCCAATCCCAACATAAAGTCCGTCTCCGCGATACTCTCTGCCGCTTGAACAACAATCGAGCCGTTAATTTGATGCTCCTTAAGCAGTGCTTCAAGATCTGTAGGAAGATAGTCTCGATAAAGTGTCGGTAGTTCCGGTGTTAACCAACCATAATCATCTCTTTGAATCGACCAGTAATGCTGATGCGCATCAATTCGAATGGCTGTCATGAGGATGCGATAACCCCTTTCTTCAAGATGATATTCGCATACAGCGCACGCTCACCTGTTGCGACGACCGCGTAGCATTTCTTCGCTTCTTCGTAGAATGCGAACCGTTCAATCATCTCGAACGATACGTCTTGTCCTTCATGACGTTGCACAATCGCACGATATTCATCCCAAATCGGGGTCTCCACGTTATCTCCCGGAACAAGATCCATGAGCGCAACCGGATGTTCAACATATGTATCTAACGGCATAAGCTGGAGAATCGCATCTAACAATTGTGGTATGCCATGTCCATCTGCACGAATGAGGCGCGCAGCATGACTTGCGGATGGGAAATTGCCATCAGCGAGTACGATTGTATCTCCATGCCCCATCTCCATTAAGATTTTTAGTAATTCCGGCGAAATGATTGATGAAATCCCTTTCAACATGTCGGTCACCCTTTTTCCTTAATCTAGTAATGCTTTTATTATAACGTACAGATCATGGCATGGTATTATGATTTTTGATCTAAATATGTTTATTTTTGATGTATACTAACGAATCGGTTGTTCTAAAGCATAGCACTCATCTTCGATTTGCGACATCTTCTGCATCAACAGGTTTCTCGCATCTGCTACCCCTTTGTTGTATAGATGAGGTGCTAGCTCCTTAAGCATAAAATCAACGATCGATTCCGCAGCAATGTTTCCTAACGTTTCAGAACGCTCTTCCTCAAAAAACAACTGAACATTGCGAATAATCATCTCTTTTTGCTCTCTGGGCATTTTAACAGGTAAGGACATCTTCATTCTCCTTTTTAACTAATAGTTAATATCATTAACAAACTACCAAAACCCCTGACACGACTGTGTTCGTCAAAAAAACATATTTTTATTTAATCTCGTTAATTAACTCTTATTCTTTTTATTTAACCACTACACCGTGCCATTTGTGATCCTATCGGTCATACGTTAGAATTGAGATACGCATCCTACAATTCAATAATGGAGGTTGATCCATGGAACACTTAACCGAAGAAGAGAAGCAAGGTGTCTATAAAGCGATCTTCAAACGCAGGGATATACGATCATTTCTACCCGATCCCCTCCCTTCAGCTGCGCTAGAACGCATTCTAGAGAGTGCGCATCATGCTCCTTCCGTTGGCTTTATGCAGCCGTGGAATTTCATCATGATTGAGCAGCAGAAGACGAAGGATGATCTCGCATACATCGTCGATAAGGAACGCCGAGCGCTTGCCATTCATTATGAAGATACAGACCGTGATCTAAAATTCCTTGCACTTAAAATTGCTGGCATTCAGGAAGCACCTCTGACCATCTGCGTAACCTGTGATCCATCACGAGCAGGTGATCATGTCCTCGGACGAAACTCCATTCCTGAGACCGATATGATGTCCGTGAGCTGCGCGATTCAGAATATGTGGCTTGCTGCTTACGCCGAAGGAATCGCGATGGGCTGGGTCAGCTTTTATAAGAAACCGGATGTCCGCCGCATTCTCGGTATTCCACCACATATCGATCCTGTAGCTCTGCTATCCCTAGGATATACGGATTCTTACCCAGATCGCCCTTTGCTCGAAATTCACGATTGGGAGCGACGTCGTGCAATGAATGAACTAATCTATCAAGACCAATGGGGAACGCCAAGAACGACGTAACGATCATGATCAGTATATGAATTAGAGCCGCATAACAGCGAGAGCCGCCAGCTCCGATGCGATGTGGTTCTTTGCTTTGCCAACATCTATGCACGAGGAACTTCCTCTCTTTTCATACCTCGTGATTGCATCTTGATCTGTTTCAAATAAGCAACGATGATGATGCTTATGATGATTAGTAAGAACCATGAGCTTAATTTCCCGAGATGTACCCAGGTCCACTTTGTCATCTGATCCGGATACTTCCACGCACCGAGCAAGGTTGAAATATTCTCCGCAATCCAGATGAAGAACGCAATGAGGAAAAAGGACAAGATAAGTGGCATCTGATAGCGAACTTGACCCACCGTATAATAAACTTTTGTCCGCCAGAAGGCAATGAATAACAAAACAATCCATATCCATCGTAGATCCATCATGAAATGATGCGTAAAAAAGTTCACATAAATGCCTACCCCAATGGTTACAGCTATCACCTGCCGCGGCCATGCGACCAAGTACAAATCGAACCGTCTCCAAGCTTGGCAAATATAACTCGCTACGCTAGCGTACATAAACCCACTATAGAGCGGTACACCACCAACCTTAGACCACGCTTCTCCGGGATATGCCCAAGATCCCATATGAACCTTGTACAATTCAAGTGCGAGACCAATCAAATGGAATAACATGATCACTTTCAGCTCGTCCATCGTCTCGAACTTGAACTTCACCATGGCAATCTGCGCGACGATGCAGACCAGCAGAATCAAGTCATAACGATGGATGTAGGGTAGCGAGATGAACTTCGTAATGCCTAACGTTAAGAATATAATAACAGGAAATATACAGCAGAGTGCTTGATTCCATCCGAATAACCATAGTTGTCGTAACCTGCTCATTGGTGCCCTGTCGTGCCACGTACGGCCAAGAACTTCGCTACGCCATAGAAGTCATCGAATTGATGCTCAGCCCTCGGATCCTTCTCACGAACCAGGATCGAAGGAATCCCTGCCTGTCGTGCGCCGAATACATCCGCATCGATGTTATCACCGATCATCCATACTTCATGAGGCGTTCCAGCCTTCTTCATCGCAATATGGAATATTTCGGGATTCGGCTTCTCATAGCCAACCTCTGCCGAGTTCACAATCTCAGATATCACGTTTTGAAGCCCTAAGTGGGCTGCAATCGTGCGTAATTCTGGAACATGATTGGATACAATCATATGCGACCAACCTTGTTGAGATAACGATTGAAGCACGGGCAGTGTATCGGGGTACAATTCCCACATCGGTAGATCCACATATTTGATCCGCGCGGTAGCGGATAGTCGATTGGCTATATCATTTGAGAAACCGAGATCCTCATAAATTTGCTTAAAGATCGATTCTATGTGCGCCCACCACAATGCTGGGGTGTTCAGATGGATATGAGGTTTCTCCGGCTCTTGCCAAGGAAATCCTTGCCCTAACCGCGGCAAAATATCGTCACGATTTACGTCATGCTGCAAGTGATGTTCAACCAATGCTTCCCATATCGAGGCGCTCCATGCTTTACCTTTCAGACCATCCATCCGGCCCCCTAGTGTGCCGTCGAAGTCCCAGAACAAAACCTTTTTCATCTCTGCACCTCCTGGTTGCGATTTTCATGATATATTCACCAAATGTTTCGTACAATTATACAATTCACATTGCCATACCTCTGCATCTCGGATCAACGTTGTAAGTGATGTGTTGTTTAAGTGAGGTCGGTTCGGATCATTCGGCATCAATTGGTTCAGCATGTAGCTTAGAAAGGTACCATGACTAACGAGCAAAATTCGCTTGGCCGGATGCTGGCTCACCATATCCTCAATGCATTGGAGTCCTCGTCTTACACTTTGTTCTTCGGTCTCTAATCCGAGTGTTGTCACAGAATCATACCAATCCTCACCCCATTTGGAGACGCGCTCCTCCTCCGTCGTTCCATCGAGCAATCCGCCAGACACTTCACGAAGACGCGCATCGAAGTGAATTTCCTTCATGCCGAGTGCATCTGAGATGATCTGTGCGGTCATGGCAGCACGTGACAGATCACTGGTGTAGATTAGATCCCATGCCCCTTCATCCTCTCGCAATCTGGCCGCGAGCGCTTCTGCTTGCCTGACCCCCTCTGGCGCTAATGCTATATCCGAATGACCTTGAAATCGGCCTTCTTGATTCCAAGGGGTAACACCATGTCGAATTAAGCCAAGTCTGTTCATTCGATTTCCCTCCCCCATGAACAATAAAAAGGAAAGCTTCTCAGCTTTCCTATTCTATCACAACCTATTTTTATATTTTATCAAAACATGGAAAACTCATTCAACCCTACCCGTACATCTTATTGCTTCGTACCGGTGAGAGCGATCCCTTGATGGAATATACATGAGGTTACGTTCTAGACTGCGCCTTCCGGAATGAAGCTTCTGTAATAAGCATCAATCTCAATCGCTTTGCCGTTATTCAATCTTGATTCTTCCGCAGCGAACGCCATCAAGTGACTGCGTACTGATGCCGATGCCGAAGTAAGACCTTCACCGCCGACATACTCACGGACTTCTTTCAGGAATGTTCTCACAATACCTTCGTCGCCTCCGCCATGTCCGAATGTGCCCGGATTGACTTTGATCGTCTGCTGCTCTTTCGTCAAGAAATCATAAATCGTGAACGAGTTATTCTCCATATCGCCACGAATTTCGCCTTTGGTACCCATAATCTGAACGGTCCGTGTCTGATTATGTGTGAACCCACACATGCTGAAGGTTGCTGTCGCACCATCCGCGAATTCCATGGACGCTACTTGGTGATCCACGACATTATTGTCGCTATGGTATACACATCGACCGTAGCTATTGGTCTGAAGCGCTTCCAAAATGCCTTCGCGGCTGTTGTCTAACGTGAACTTGCGTGCCCATCCTTTGCCTTCACCGAGGTAATAACGTGCAGCATGATAAGGACAAGTAAGTTCCGCAGGACAACCATCAAGACAACGAAGCGGTGCACCCTCTGGTGCATTCTTCTCATTGAAGTGCATCAGTGATCCGTAAGAACTAATTCGCATACACGGCTGATTCATAAGCCATGAGAGCACATCCATGTCATGACAGGATTTCTGGAGAATCATCGGACTCGACACATCCGAATTGTTCCAATTGCCTCGAACGAAGCTATGAGACATATGCATATGCTCGACATTTTCATTCAGTTGAATCGAAGCAATTTGACCGATTCGTCCTTCGTCAAGAAAGCGTTTGATTGTGGACCAATAACTCGTGTAACGAAGCACATGTCCAATGATTAGAAGTCTGTTGTTACGTTTCGCTGCAAGCTCCATCTCGATACATTCACGTGGTTCTGGCGACATTGGCTTTTCCAACAGAACATGATAACCGAGATCGAGTGCCTTTAAAGTAGGTTCATAATGCATGCGGTCCATGGTACAAATGATCATGACATCCGCCATTTTCGGCTTATTCAGGACATCCTTCCAATCAGTAAATGCCATCGATTCTGGGATGCCATGATCTTGCATAAAACTCACTCTACGTTCTTCATTCGGCTCGGCTACAGCGATAATCTGCAGTTCGTGTGGAAAATTGATGGCATATGGACCATAGGCTCTAGCTCCTCGATCTCCTGCACCTAATAGGATTGCTGTAATTTTGTTCATACGTGTACACTACCTTTCGATAAGAATTTGGCTATGAATAGAGGATTCTCTTATCATCAGTTCAAAGGGTAATACCATTCTAAAGGGCATCGGATACGCTCCGTCCATCCAATCTAGAAGCGTCTTCGTTGCGGCCAGCCCCATCTCGTATTTCGGAATATGTACAGATGAGAGTGCTGGAGATGTATATTTAGCAAAATCGATATTATCAAGACCAATAAATGCAATATCTTCAGGGATACTCAAACCTACTTCTGTAACCGCTCTCATCGCTGAAATCGCCATCATGTCGCTCGCACAGAACATAGCAGTAGGCAGATGATCCGGATGCTCGTGAAGCAAATTTTTCATGCATGCATAGCTGAGATCGACATCCCATTCCGAGTTCATGATCCAATCTGGATTTACCGGAAGACCGGCACGCTCTAAAGCTTCGCGATATCCTCGGAATCTTTTCTCCCTCGTCATGTCTCCTGTTAGCCCCACGCCACCGATAAAACCAATCTGCTCGTGACCTTGTTCAATCAGATGTTGGGTCGCAGCCTTCGCCGCGATCACACGATCATATGCAATCACGGGTACCGTCGGATCGGAGATATCAATCCCAACACTGTATGGAACAACTTCTTTTAACCTCTGATAGAGCGATTTCTCGACACCTTCGACGAAAATCAAGCCATCCGGCTTCCCATCACCTTCTAATTGAAGATTCTTCAGATCTTCGCGAATCTCATCTTCCGTTCGAATAAAATGCAGCACACAACCCAGGCTTTTCAATTTATCTTCAATGCCAGCCAGAATGGGCGAGAAATACGGATGGTTATACTTATTGTTCGGAAGTGAAAGAATACATCCAATTCTTCGCGGTTGTGATTCTGGTTCGACTTGATTCATTTTTTTCTGCATCAAGCGTCTTGGTGTTTCATTCGGTTTATAGTTCAAACCTTTCACAGCTTCCCATACTCTGTTCTTCGTATCCGCGCTGATATGCTTACTCGTGTCGTTATTGATGACGCGAGATACCGTGGAAATTGATACCCCAACCATTTGGGCAATATCCTTCAAAGACGGCATGTTCCACCTCCCATACACCTTCTATATCCTCTTAGAGTCTCTACCTTCTCCAAATTTGGGTGATTTACATTAAATATAAGGGGCATTTTGGGAGGTGTCAACGAATATTTTTGGGTATATTTGGGCCCAATTTCTTTATTGTTGGTTTTTATTTGTCAAGATGTTTTCGGATGCGTACCGCTTTCGCAATAGTTAGATATGTGGTATGGATGGTTAGAGAATAACGGAAGTAGATACCGCAAACGTATGGATGATGCGAGGACGCAGGACAATCATGTGCAAACACGTATTTTTATTCCACGCGAAACAGCTATCTCCACTTTTTTCGTTGTTATCTACTTTCACCATTATAACAGAACATAAGTTCGTATTTAAGATCGTTAAAAAAGCCGAGCCCTTGGGCTCGACCTTCTCATCATTATCATATCTCCTACCGCAATATCATCTCGAATTCAATTTCATGCTTCACAGTAATATCATCTCGAATTCAATTTCATGCTTCACAGTAATATCGTCCCCATCTTGTACCGCAATATAGTAAGAGAGCTGACCAAATCGATGGACCTGTTCATGCAAAACTAAGCGTCCGATTTCTCTGGCTTCCAACCAACAGCCATACTCCAGATATGGGCCTCCCTGAGGATCGCCCAGACCACATCTTCCTTCCCGCGAACGTAGGATTCGCGATCATCGCGATATAGCTCCGCGAGGTGATTTTTTACTTGTCCATATGTATGACATGCTTCGGGATGTCTTCTTAAATAATCACGAAATAATAAATTCAATTGCTCAGACCAGCTGCCTGCTTGACGAACATGAATATGGGTTCTTGGCTTTCCCGGCACCTCACGGAAATAACGTTTGCTAAGGTCGTCATTATCTGCACGGTAACGATAACCTACACGTTCCAGAATTGTCTGATATGTTTCCATTTCACTCAAGTTTGGAACAGATATTTGAATATCAATAATCGGTTTCGCTACTAACCCGACCACAGAAGTCGAACCCACGTGATCAATTCGCCATACGTTATCACCTAGTGCACTTCGCAAAGCACTTCCCAGCTCCAGGAATTGAATCTTCCATTCGGGTCGGTATACCACGACTTCAATGGGCTCCATTTTACCCCTCCTTCCTCAGACCGTCGACCGCTCGATTAGCCGATACGTCAACTCTTTTCGCGTTGAAGGCAACGACTTATCATTCATCCGTTCGAATAAAATTTCGAAGGCATTTTTCCCAACGTCATACATCGATAGTTCGATTGTCGTAATGCCAAGCACCTCCGCAATGGGGTGATTATCCGATCCAATCACTGCTAAATCCTCAGGGACACGAATGCCGTGCTTTCTAGCTTCTGCGACGATCGCAGCAGCGGGATGATCTCCACTCCCGAGGATCGCCGTCGGTCGGTTCTTCATGGCTAAGAGCCTGCGAACCACTTCAACCCCGCGTTCAAAATCGAATATGCGCTCGAATTGCCATTCTGCGTAAGGCTCCTCGCCAATCGCTTGAAGCGCATCCATATAAGCCCGCTTTCGGTTCATATTAATGTAGCTATCTCCGCGACCGATGAAATATCCAATTTCCCGATGCCCTTTAGCAATCAAATAATCCATCCCCAGCTTGAAGCTGCCGTAATGATCGATATAGACGGATGAAACCGCACGATCCCCTGCATTTTCACAGGCAATAATCGGGCCATAGACCGTATAAGGTTCAATTTCATCCCATGTCATCGTTTTCGAACAGAAAACAATGCCGTCAACTTGCTTCATACGAAGCATATCAAGCACCTTCTGTTCTTCTTCTGCACGATAATCCGTCTGACATAGGATTAGCTTGTAATTACACGCTAAGGAAGCATTGGCGATCCCATCAGTAATCCCCCCAAAATAGGGGTGATTCACATACGGCAAGACGACGGCGATCATCGATGTCTTCCCTTACACGAGATGGACCGCATTCATATTCTGCGAATAATTGAGCTTCTCCACCGCTTCAAGGACAGCGGCGCGTTTGTCTTCTCGCACATAAGGATGCTGATTCAGTACACGTGATACCGTTGCAATCGATACACCCGCTAATTTTGCGATTTCCTTAATATTGGCCATGAAACACGTTCACCACCTTTTCTGAAAAAAGACTCTTGACCTGAAAAGCTTTTCATATTTTATCATGAAGTTGTAACATCAAGTACAGTCATCAAATGCGGTCAGCGTTACCTTCATTGGGCGTCATGGCCGCACCCTTTCTTTTATCATCATAGAGGAGGAATGTTACCATGGGAAGACCTATCGTATTCTTCGATATTGACGGTACATTACTGAATGAAAATAAAGAAATTCTAGCATCAACTCGAATTGCCATTCATGAGCTTCAGCAACAAGGCGTATATACAGCCATTGCAACCGGAAGAACTCCAATCTTGTTCGAAGAAATTCGGCAGTCGCTGGGAATCGATTCTTATGTTGCAATGAACGGGCAGTATGTCGTCTTCGAAGGACAAGTTATTTACGACAATCCCATTCCGCAAGAAGAGCTTGTCAAGCTTCAGATCGAAATGCAGCGCAATAATCACCCGTATGCCCATGTGAGTCATGACGATTTCAAATCGAGTGTTGCGAACCATCCTTACCTTCGCGATTCTTTTGGTGACACAAAAATCGTCTATCCGGAGGTTGATCCGACCTTCCATCTGCGTGCTCCGATCTACCAAGCGATTGTATTCTGTGAAGAAGATGAGCGCAGCCATTACATCGACCGTTTCCCCCATTTCACATTTTTGCCTTGGCATACGTATGCGTTAGATATTCTTCCCAAAGGCTGCTCCAAAGCCATTGGTATTACCAAAATGTTAGAACACGGCAACTTTGAACTTGAAGACAGCTATGCATTCGGTGACAATAACAACGATCTTGAGATGCTCTCACTTGTTGGAACGGGGGTCGCCATGGGCAATGCACTCCCGGAGACCAAGGCAGCGGCAGACATGATCACAACATCATGCGATGAAGACGGCATCTATTATGGGCTGGTGAAGCTCGGTCTAATCGCACCTGTCCTACAAAAACAAGAAGAAACGTCTTTGTCGCCCCAATAGGTCGATAAAGCGTTTCTCCTGAAATCTAGAACCATATTCGATTCAATCATCGCAGATGCATTATAGGATTGGGGAAATGAGTCGCGTCACCGATTCTCCAATCTTATGCCTGCGTGGCCGCCCTTCGTACATTTCGCGAGTCAAACGGATGGAATCCTCCATATCCTCTTCGAAAATAGCATGCAGCTTGGAAGGCGCCTCTCCCCCATATAGAAACGCGTTCACCTCAAAGTTCAGCTTAAAGCTGCGGATATCCATGTTCGCTGTACCCACGGTAGCAACTTTGCCATCAGCGACCATCGTCTTGGCATGTAAGAACCCTTTCTGATACAGGTAACACTTTGCCCCGATTTTAAGCAGTTCTCCTAAGTAAGAGTACGTTGCCAGATGGACGATTTTATGATCCGGTACAGCCGGTATCATAATCCGAACATCCACCCCAGACAAAATGGCCATCCGAAGTGCATTCTGCATCGTCTCATCCGGCACAAAATACGGTGATTGCAGATACAACGTTTCTTTCGCGGAATTAATGAGTTTGATACATGCATTCTTGATCTGTTCTTGGGTACTATTTGGCCCGCTGGATACAATCTGCATCGCATTAAGACCCGAACGCTCCACAGGGACGAAATACTGCTCCATCTCTGTTAGACGCTGTGTCGAGGCCAGATCCCAGTCCATAATAAATTGTGCTTGCATCTGAAACACACTGCTTCCATTCACCTTCAAATGGGTATCTCGCCAGTAGCCGTAACGGGAATCTAGACCGAGATATTCATCCCCCACGTTAAATCCGCCAATAAATCCGATCGTCCCATCGATAATGGCCAGCTTCCTATGATTCCGATAGTTCAATCGAAAATTCACGTAAGGTATCCGAGACGGGAAAAAGGCAGCGACTTGTCCGCCCGCTTCAATAAGCGGTTTGAAGAAATCCTTCGACAAGCCTGCACTCCCAATATCATCATACAAAAATCGAACATGAACATGCTCGCGTGCTTTCAGCGTTAGTGCGTCCAACAGTCGGCGCCCGAGATGATCGTCCCGAACGATATAATACATCACATGCACATGATGCTCCGCCTGCAGAATCGATTCGATAAGCGCATCAAACTTCTCATGACCATCCGTATAAATCGTGATATCGTTATCTTGCGTAAGGATCGATTTGGCCGCCGACAAATTCATGTAGATCATATCCTGGTATTCCGTGATGGATGTATCGTGGAACTTAACCTGACCCTCTCTGAAAAGCTGTTGTTGTGCTCGAACCATATGATTCATATTTTCATGCTGTTCTTTGGGAATCTTATAGATTTTACGTTTGCTAATGTTCTGACCGAACATGAGATATAGTATAAATCCAATCCCTGGGAGAAATAACAGGACCATTAGCCACGCCCATGTATTTCCGACATTACGTCTCTCAATGAAGATGACCGCGATCGCCAGGACCATGTTCAATATTGAGAGTATTGAAAAACTCGAGCTCCATATATTCAAACTGTCTGGCCCGCCCTTCTAATCCATTTGATTTTCATGATACAAGTTCTATTCTTTATCCTGATTCGTGAACTTCGAGGTGATCTTCTCAAATGTCTCGACGAGCGTGACCAATTCAGCTTTCGTGAGGTCTTGCACTAAAGGTTCAAGCGCTTGATCACGTAGCTTTCCTGTTGATTTCAGAATTTCACGTCCTTTGTCCGTGAGCTGCACGAGTACAATACGACGGTCATTCGGATCGGATTGGCGTGCGACATAGCCGCTTTTCTCCAGTCGATCGATCATGACTGTAATCGAGCTTGGCTTCACTTCCAGACATTCAGCGAGCTGTGATAGTTTGCACAATCCTAGTTTGTACAAACGAAATAGCATCATGATTTGAGGCGGCGTAATCCCAGCGGGAAGCTTCTCCATCACTTCACTATTCAATTTCTTGTGTACGAGATCCATTGCTTTCTGAAATCTTTCTAGATATGACTCCATAGTTCCTCCCCAAAAACCCTTATCAAAATTATTTTTGATCTTCAACAATTAGATAATCTAAAATTATCATGTTCATGATGAAGTGTCAATGAAGATAAGCACCATCGCAAATTATCGGATACATCACTCAGTGTCGTCTTATTCCATACACGGTATACTCAGGAGTCGGTTGAATCCCCCGTTATATTTCAATATACGAGAGACATGGCAAAAAAGAGCTGTCCGCCGCATACTCACCGCGAATCAACTCTTTTTACTTAGAAATATTCAATATTCACTATACCATTAGTCCTTAGTCAGCTCTGTATAAGCATCTGCCGTTAACAAATGTTGAACCGCATCTTCCGCCGTACCGTCAACCTCCACCTCAACAAGCCATCCACCTGCATAAGGCTCATTGTTCACGAGTTCTGGCTCTGTCTCCAATTGCGAGTTGACGCGAGTTACTTTTCCTGTAACAGGGCAGTACAATTCCGAGACCGTCTTTACCGATTCGATCGATCCCATGCTGTCTCCTGCTGTCACTTCATAGCCGACTTCAGGAAATTCAATGAATACAATATCCCCCAGCTGATGCTGCGCATGATCGGAAATGCCAATTCGGATCGTATTCTCCGAGATCACTTCAGCCCATTCATGCTCTTCACTGTACCGCAAGTTTGGTTTTACTTCACTCATCTGAACGCCTCTTTTCTCGAAATGTCACTGTATCGGATTGCATATTGTTTGCTTGTCTTAGCTCCGGAGGTCTAATTCCCTATTAGCGTAGAACAACGAGAACAAGACTGTCAATATCCGGCATTAAATTATTTTCATTACCAAAAAATTGATTGACAAGGTAGTGAACGGTCGAGTATTAATGGAGTAATGGAATAATAATAGCGGATGATGGTAACGGGAGAGATTACCGAACCTAGGTAACGCCGAAGGAGTAAGCCTGCATAGGTGAATCTCTCAGGCAAAAGGACCTTTACCGGACGCACCTCTGGAGAGTATTCGAGACTTCTAGCCGATCGAATCACCCAAGGGGAAACTTATGGGAGAACCAGCCCATAAGGTAACTCTCAGGTACAAAGGACAGAGCGAAGGAAATGGGATGCGTAGCGGCATCTATCGTTTCTTTTGCCTGTCTTTTTTTGTTGTTATCGCGTGCGATCTACACAATCCAATCAGATGAGGTGAATGCATGACTCAGCTTCGCAGAACGCCACTCTACCCGCTCTACGCTAACCATTCCGGTGTAAGATGTATTGACTTTGGCGGATGGGAATTGCCTGTTCAATTTCTTGGCATCCAGAAAGAACACGAAGCCGTACGACAACAAGCCGGTTTGTTCGATGTCTCCCACATGGGCGAATTTATCGTCACTGGCGAAGATGCCGAAGCCTTTCTCCAGCATATGACGACGAACGACGTCACCAAGCTGCAAGATGGTCAAGCACAGTATACTTGCATGTGTTACCCAACAGGTGGTGTCGTCGATGATTTATTGGTGTATCGACTATCGATGTCGAATTATATGCTTGTCGTCAACGCCTCCAATATCGATAAAGACTGGGATTGGCTCAAAATTCATCAGCCTAGCAACGTGAAGATAGAGAATGTATCCGATCAGACCGCGCTCCTCGCCATCCAAGGCCCTCTGGCGGAAGCGATCTTACAGGAAGCAACGGAGACACCAATCGCGGGGCTCGCTGGATTTGAGTTCATGAAAGAAGCGTCTGTCTGCGGGGTAAGAACACTCATCTCGCGTACAGGATATACCGGGGAAGACGGATTCGAATTGTATGTTCGTGATTCAGACGCCCCTGCTGTGTGGAATGGACTGTTAGAACTAGGTCAAGGGATGGGACTCGTGCCAGCTGGACTCGGCGCTCGCGATACGTTGCGCTTTGAAGCCAAGCTGCCGCTCTACGGTCAAGAATTATCGGCCCAAATCACACCACTCGAAGCTGGTCTAGGAATGTTCGTTAAACTTGATAAAGGGGATTTTATTGGACAGGAAGCACTCGCTTACCAGAAGCAATCAGGATTGTCTCGTAAATTAGTGGGGCTTGAACTGGTCGATCGCGGCATCCCAAGATCCCACTATCCCGTCTTTGCGAACGGAAACCGGATTGGCGAAGTGACGACGGGGACACAATCTCCTACACTCAAACGAAATCTGGGTCTTGCATTGATCGATACGAAATATACGGCCATAGATACCGAAGTCGAAGTAGAAATTCGCGGCAAACTGCTCCGCGCCAAAATTGTACCCGCTCCATTCTATCGAAACAAGACACGTTCGACAGGAGGCACGAAAACAATATGAAACATCGCTATCTGCCTATGACACCACAAGACCAAGCCGACATGTTACAAGTCATCGGAATGGATTCCATGGAACAATTATTCCAAGACATCCCGACAGAAATACGCTATCAAGGCACTCTTCCCATCTCTGAAGCACTGGATGAAATATCTTTACTCCGCCATATGAAGCAATTGTCCGATCAGAATGCTGATTTTGACCGGTATACAAGCTTCCTCGGGGCAGGCATCTATGATCATCATGTCCCTGTCGTCATCAATCATGTCATTTCCCGCTCTGAATTCTATACCGCCTACACACCTTATCAGCCCGAGATCAGTCAGGGCGAACTGCAAGCGATTTTCGAATTTCAATCTTATATTTGTGAGTTAACAGGCATGGCCGTCGCGAATGCAAGTATGTATGACGGAGCAACGGCCCTCGCAGAAGCTGGCTCTCTTGCAGCTAGCGCGACGAGAAGAAAACAACTCATCGTATCCCGGGCCGTTCATCCCGAAGCACGTCAAATTCTACAGACTTCCGCTCGCGGGTTGAATCTGGACATCATAGAAATCGATGTTCAGAACGGCGTAACGGATCTTTCGCACCTGGAATCGATGATCTCAACTAACACTGCGGCAGTTCTAATCCAGTCCCCTAACTTCTTCGGTTGTATTGAAGATATTCGCACGATTGGCGATATGATTCATGCACACAAAGGACTACTCGTCGTTAGTAGCAACCCGCTATCGCTCGGGGTGCTTGAAAGTCCTGGCAAGTTGGGTGCTGACGTCGTCATCGGGGATGCGCAGCCATTCGGAATTGCAGCATCGCTTGGCGGTCCTACTTGCGGGTATTTCGCAGTAACAGAAGCCTTGATGCGTAAAATGCCGGGTCGTATCGTTGGACAGACCCTTGACCGCGATGGGAAGCGTGGCTTTGTCTTGACCTTACAAGCCAGAGAACAACATATCCGCAGGGAAAAAGCGACCTCCAATATTTGCTCGAACCAAGCTCTGTTAGCTTTATGCGCATCCGTCTATCTGTCCACCATGGGCAAGCAAGGAATTCAAGATGTAGCGCGATTGAATATCCAGAAAGCGCACTATGCGGCAAATGCAATCCGCCATTCAGAACGGCTTGCTATCGCCAACACATCTCCGTTCTTCAATGAATTCGTCATCAAGCTGCCAGAAGAAGCGAACGTCACTCAAATCAATGAACAATTACTTGCTGCTGGTTACCTCGGCGGGTATGATCTTGGTCTTGCCTATCCAGAATTGCAAGGACATCTGTTAGTTGCTGTAACCGAACGGAGAACCAAAGATGAGATCGATCAATTCGTAGCGCGTTTGGAGGCATGTCTATGAGCCAGAACCAAGCTTTAATCTTCGAGTTAAGTCAACCAGGACGCGTTGCTTACGCACTGCCTGAATGCGATGTCCCTGAAGTTAACCTATCAGAAATGATTCCGTCATCCTTCTTACGCACAGAACCTGCGGCGCTGCCAGAGGTCTATGAAGTCGATGTCATCCGGCATTATACCGCCCTTTCGCGTCGGAACTTCGGGATCGATAATGGCTTCTATCCATTAGGATCCTGTACGATGAAATATAATCCGAAGATCAATGAAGATGTTGCAAGGTTTGCAGGCTTCGCTAAGATCCATCCTTACCAGCCGGAAGCGAGCATCCAAGGCGCACTAGGCCTCATGTACACCCTTCAGCAAGATATCGCGGCGTTAACGGGGATGGATCAAGTCACGCTTCAGCCTGCTGCGGGAGCGCATGGGGAATGGACGGGACTCATGATGATTCGAGCCTACCATGAGAGCCGAGGCGAAGTACGTACCAAGGTGATCGTGCCGGACACGTCTCATGGTACGAATCCAGCTAGCGCAACCGTCGCCGGCTTCGAGACCATCACGATTCCTTCGAATGCTCGTGGACATGTTGACCTTGAAGCCCTCCGTTCTGTTGTAGGTCAAGATACGGCAGCCTTGATGCTCACCAATCCGAACACACTTGGGCTCTTCGAGGAGCAGATCGTAGAGATTGCTCGTATCGTGCATGAAGCAGGCGGTCTTCTCTATTATGACGGTGCCAACTCGAATGCGATCATGGGCATTACGCGACCTGGAGATATGGGCTTCGACGTCGTCCATTTGAATCTCCACAAGACAATGAGTACGCCGCATGGCGGCGGCGGACCGGGTGCGGGACCTGTTGGGGTCAAAGCAATCCTCACCCCATTCCTCCCCAAACCGATCGTCGCAAAACGAGAGGATGGCAGCTATTACTTGGATGACAACATCCCGCAGTCTATCGGTCGAGTCAAAGCTTACTATGGTAACTTCGGCATCCTTGTTCGCGCCTACACGTATATCCGTACCTATGGCCCAGAAGGATTACGCCAAGTCTCGGAATATGCCGTATTGAATGCGAACTATATGATGCACCGGCTTGCACCATACTACGAGATTTCATATCCAGGGGTGTGCAAACATGAATTTGTCATGTCCGGTAAGAGCTTCAAACAATATGGCATCCGAACACTAGATATTGCCAAGCGACTACTCGATTTCGGCTATCATCCACCTACGATTTATTTCCCATTGAATGTTGAGGAATGCATCATGATTGAGCCTACAGAGACGGAGAGCAAGGAGACACTGGATGCCTTCATTAATACGATGATTCTAATTGCGGAAGAGGCAGCCACGAATCCAGAATTGTTGCTGAATGCGCCATACGATACTGTCGTTCGGCGTCTTGATGAGACGCAGGCCGCTCGGAAACCTGTACTCAATTGCAGCTGCGGCTAATCCTGGCATGACAATATAAAACGAGGCACAATTCGTCTGATGTCCGACGGAACGCGCCTCGTTTTATCATTTATGCGGTACCCTACCTATTCCTGAATCCGACCATAAGCGCGTAGAATCCGTAAATGATTCAACGTAATGATCCCCTTCCATTCTTCTCGAGCAGCAGGCCATTCGTCTTCAAAGCGACCCCACGCCCAGTTCGGTCCCCAGGATCCATCGGATAATTGCGATTCAATGAGTCGATCAAGCTCCCCGGCAATGACTTCAGCATAACGCTCAAAGTATCTCGCATCAGGTGACTCAGCGACTTGCAAAGGATAAGCGCCATACCCTTGCCCTTCCTCTGGTTGATGGATCACACAGTTCTCGATGAATTGGTCGATTCGGTGAGTCATTCGCTGAACCTGATCTTCCGGCAGCTGCTCCGCTAGGCGAAGGTAGCAGAACATTTCATGCATCTCATTACATGCAGAATGATGCAATAGGTAGTCCATTGCTTCATCCACCACTTCCTGAACGAAGTCGCTGGGCACTAGATGTCGGTATTTGTACAGATAACCGGCTAACTCCGCATTTGGGTTCCCCCATGTTTCATCAAAGGCGCCGTAGTTCCACCATATCGCACGAGGAGATTCATCCGCATCTCGTGGGGTAATATCCCATCCCTTCCGATCTTGCCGATAGGTATGGATTAAATATTGTATTGCATTTCGAGCGATTTCCTCATATTCCCCTTCTCCGTTCAGCTTGTCCAAGATTTGAAAAGCAATCGATGTACTAATCGCCGATGACACAGGGGTACGAATATCCGGTTCAAGACTATGGAATCCACCGTCTTGATTCTGATAACGGGATAACTGTTCCAAGACAGAAGCTGCGCTTCCACCCTCAAACTCATATTCGAACAGCGCTTTCTCCAGTGCGCGTGCCCCTTTTTTCATGAATGATTGTGCATGAGCAAAGCGAGATTGTGTTAACATTTCCACCCTAGCCCCTCCTCTTCACGAGAACTTTTGTTCTCGTGAAGACTATACCATATTTTGTATCAACTTTTCATGCGATTTAAGTCATTTTAATGATGATATTCATTAAATTAGCTGCGCTGAATGTTCTAGAATGACATCCAGCACATCTATCGAGTTTATCTATCTACTTCATCTTGCTCACGAGATAATTATACTTAAAACGCAATAACTCAATCGCGTCCGCGATATCCTCTTCCGATTGGATGTACACGGATATCCAACTGGATTCTGGATAGATATGATGAGGCTTTGCGCGCCCTTCTGCAATGAACTGATCTCGCGATGGTCTGGATATCAGGATATCCACTAAGAAATCACCGTGCAAATGTCCAATTTCCTTCCCTTGATACAGAAATTCGATTCCACCGAAACGGTGGGGCTGCTGCGTCACGTCTGACCATGTCAGTAATTGTTCGCTAATGATTTGTTTCACGGATAAAGTCATATCTCATCTCTCCCCTGAACATCGAATTAGGATTGTTTGACGGTACGCTCCAGAGCGGTCATTGGTTGCTTCACCCGGAATCGGATCCGGAAGAACAATAAGATTCCTACGTGAAGTGAAGCAAGAACAAGATACACATTACTATACAACTGACTATTCAGATCTAGATGAAGCGGATTCCAATTCAACGTATAACCCGTTGCCAACACCATACTGTAGAGACTGGCCGCGACGCCTTGGGCAATGAAACCGATCATCGAGAATAAGCCCATCCCTACGCCAACTTGGTCTTTGGGCAAGGTCGTAGAAATGAAATTAGACATAGCCACCTGCATGAAGGATTGACCAACATTGCCGAAAACGAGGAATAGCGATATCCATAACGGCGAAATGCCTACGAAGATAGACATGAAGATGAAGCACAAGATTAAACTGCTGGAAGCAATCGAGAACAGATGCGTATTTCCCTTCTTATCCGCGAGCTTGCCCCCCTGTCTTCCCAGAATGGAGGAGGCGATCGCAGCAGGAACCATCGCGAATCCGATCCAAGCGGAATCCAAGTGGTAGACGTCCGCGAACAAAATCGGAGTTAAGAAGTATAACGATATCCCGATACAATGGATAAGAAATACTAACACAAGAGCGGTCGTATATTTCGTGTTGCGGAACAATTGGGGTTGAATGAACGCTTCATGAGCCGTACGGATGCGTAAGACGAAGAGGATCAATGCCACTGCGCCTATCATCAACAACCAGAACGTCTTGTTCGTGATGCCGAGCAGCAGAGTTGAGACGGATACCGCGAGCAGCACGCCGCCAGGCCAATCAAATGTAGTCGATTTACTTTTCGGCTCGAATTCCAAATGTTTGCGATAGATCGGAAGCAATACTAAGATGAGCAGTGAGGGGAGGAACAACCATCTCCAGTTCGCAACACTGACGAGAACTGCTGCAATCACAGGGGCGAGAGCACCACCCAGCGCGATCCCAACGGCTGTCATAGCTATGGCAGAACCCCGCTTCTCCGGCGCAAAATATCGAATCGGTATCATCAAAGCCATCGCAGGAATAGCCGCAGCGCCTGCAGATTGCAAGCAACGTCCTAGAAGTGCGACCCAGAAGACTTGAGAGACAAGACCAATCAGCGACCCAATCGCAAATAAAGTTAATCCAAACGTCATGAGCGTCTTCAGTTGAAACCGATCAGACAGTTTACCATACGTTACCGTGCCAAAAGCATAGATGAGCGTATAGGCGGTTGTGAGCCAGCTTACTTCTGCGATTGATAATTGGAACTCCTGACTGATCTGCGGAAGAACGACATTGAACATGATGGCACTCATGGAGGAAATCATAACGGTGAACATTAACAAACGCATTAAGATGGAACCTTTCTTCTGATGCGAATCGAATGTCATAAGAATCACTCCTTGGATAATATAGAATGCATGTAAGTACACACTTGCATATTACTCGGAAAAAAACTAGGGCGTTAAAGCCCTAGCGAATAGCCGCGTACTCTCCTCGATAAACTCTTCCAGCACATGAGAACTAAGCCAGCTGTTAAATGCACCATAATGCATCCACATGAATGATAATGCCTGTAATTCCGGATTCGTGGTCATTACCTTCCCTTCATTAGACATCTCCATCAGATAGTCCGTCAGAAGTTTCTTGAGCTGCTGCGGATGTCGGTCCGCCTCTTCACTAACCCCCTCTGGAAGGCTGCTGCCGCCCTTCTGTGCAATTAAGATGAGTTTACGATTCTGGTTCATGATCTGATGATATGTTCTACCAATCAAGAGCAGATCTGCATGCAAATCACCGACCAGACGATCGTGGAACAGCTTCGTCATTTCCTCCGCGTAATGATTGCGCTTCAGCGCAGCTTCCAGCAACTTCCCTTTCGTGCCGAAGTGGCGAAATACGGTCACTTCATTCACGCCTGCAACCTGGGCTATTTCCTTGGTTGATGTCCCGTCATACCCTTTCTCAGCCATTAGATCAATCACTGCCTGGAGTATTTTATCGCTTGTGCTACGATTATTAGTCATTTGATCTACCCACCTTGAATGCAAGTACTTACTTACATTTCTATCTTATTCCATTCTTTCTTGATTGTCAATAACAGGAAGAGCCCCTCTTATCATCCTAGAAGTTTTTATCGAAACGTTTGCTTTTTACCATTCCTTATGATATATTACTTACTCCTTTCATACGGAACCAATAAATCTTAGGAGGTAACTGAAAATGGAAGACACTTTTCAAAGTGCCTATCAAGACGAACTCCGTCAGCTCGAAATTGCCCAAGCGCAAATCGATCAACAGCTGGCCAAACTACGCAATACACCGGTCTATACCGGAAGTGATTTTACGGAACAAGTGTTAGAGGACACGAGAGAGCAAAGACGTCAGCGGCTAAGTCGCGCAGAGAATGAACCGTATTTCGGACGACTGGATTTCCAGACAGGAAATTCATCAGCCCCCTCTCCTCTCTACATTGGCAAAGTCGGTGTCAATCACGGTGAAGATCAGGAGATCGAACAGGAGAATCCGCTCGTAGTCGATTGGCGCGCGCCGATCGCCAGCCTCTTCTACTCCTTCACGGGTGGTCTTGGACCCGCATCGTATGAAGCGCCCGACGGAACCATCGAAGGCCTTGTCTATCTCAAACGAAATCTTGTCATTCGCAAAAGAATACTTCAGCGCGTTGTTGATACCTATGTCCGCGATAGCGATAATGATCAACCTGCTGTATCCGATGAATTCCTGCTCTATCGGCTCGGTGAGAACAAAGATAACCGCTTGCGTGATATCGTCTCCACCATTCAAGCCGAACAGGATCAGATCATCCGGGCTGCGAAAAATACCGCATTAATGATCCAAGGGGTTGCCGGTAGTGGAAAAACAACCGTCGCCCTGCACCGTCTTGCCTTCCTACTCTATCAATACCAAGAACAAATACGAGCAGAACGTATGATTATATTCGCACCGAACCAAATGTTCTTGAATTATATCTCAGATGTATTACCAGAACTAGGTGTCGGGAACATCCAGCAGAACACATACGCGGATTGGGCGATGAACTTGCTTGATTTAGATGCAAAGCTGCTCCCGCCATCCGATATGTGGTCGATCTGGTTCGAGTCGCTTGATAACCGGCCAGTGCTCAATGATGATGTATCTGGTCGTTACAAAGGATCCATCCGATTCCGGGATTGGATCGATCAATCCCTCGAACAACTCGGGACAATTAGCGTGCCTGAGACCGATTTTGAAGCCTGGGACGGCAAAGTCCTCCCGCTTCAGACCATTCATCAATGGTTCTTTGAAGAATATAAGCATTATGCATTAGCCAAACGTAAAGAACGCGTGCTTGCGAGAATCAATCGCTGGATTGAGATGGAGCTCAAGCCGATTACGAATAAGGTGAGGCTGAAGGATTTCAAGCAAAAGTCCAGCCAACGACTCAAGGCGTATACGAAAAAATGGCCGGAATTTAACGCCTTTGCGATTTACAAAAGTTTGTTCCAACAGGGTAAACGAGGCGACATCTTTCCTTCCGACCGGTTCGAATCCATTCCGGCGGGTGTCGTGAAGCAGACAAATGCGACGCTCAAAAACGGCGAAATTCGCCATGAGGATCTTGCAGGATTGCTCTATATCCATGTGAAATTGCACGATATTGAGAGCAGCTCGCGATTCGACCATATCGTCATTGATGAAGCGCAGGATTTCTCACCATTCCAAGTGGCTGTACTCGATCTATTCGTACGTAATCATTCTTTTACTATCCTTGGAGATCTATCACAGGGCATTCACGCCTACCAAGGCATTCATGAATGGCGCGAGATGCAATCCTTATTCGATGCTTCTGATACGGCGTATTTCGCGTTAACGCGCAGCTACCGATCGACGATGGAGATTATCGATTTCGCGAATGGAATTCTGAAGCACGGGGTGCAGACCGATCTGCTCGCAGAACCCGTCTTCCGCAGCGGTCATCAAGTACAAGTCAAATCCGTCGCACCTGAAGAGGAAGTCTCCTTCATTCAGAAGGCTATCGAACAATTCCATCAATCAGAATATAATACGACGGCACTGCTTACACGCACGTTGGAAGAAGCTAAAGCACTTTATACGAAGCTCGAAACAAGCGGCGTGAACGTCAATCTAATCGATGGCAGTAAGAGTGAATACCTGGGAGGTATTTCCGTTCTTCCCGTCTATCTATCCAAAGGGTTAGAATTCGACGCTGTACTACTCATGGATGTCGATTCACATCACTACCGGGAAGGCGCCATGGATGCGAAGCTCCTCTACGTCGGTTGTACCCGTGCATTGCATGAGTTATGGGTTCTCTACCATGGCGAATTGACACCGTTTATTACGAAATAACATCCTTCATCAAAGGAAAGGCTGCACTATTGTCATAATCGTCAATGGTGCAGCCTTTTTTGGCCGTATAGCCAATGTGTCTATTACTTAATAATCTGAGACGCAACTGCCGAAAGATCAGAGATGTCAATTTTGCCGTCATGGTTCAGGTCATATTGCTTCACTTGCTGCCAGTCTTGGCTTGCTGTTGTCTTGCCATAATGTGCTGCGATTATCGCAAGGTCACCGATACTAACTTTTCCATCATGGTTCACATCCGGTGAACTTGGTCCTGAAATTGGTGTGACTTGCACGTTAATAGTCGAAAGACTTGCTTCAAGCTCTTGACCATTTTCATCCGCTAACACGGTTTTGTTGACGGCTACTTTTGCCGATGCAGCTTGATCAACGGGTTTGGCCTTAAATGTCATCTCGAACACGTCGGTATCTCCCGAGATTCCTTTGTCAGCGCCCATACTTACAAGAATGAACCTTAGTGTTCCTGGGGTTTTGGATGCATTTGGTATGAGATGAAGGTTAGATTGCAAAGACTTTGCATCCATGTATTCAAGCAAACTCGCATCATACTGAATCGTCACATCTTCAGCATAGACGCTCTTGGTAACACGATTAATGGCTAGCTTCACCGTGAACGATTGCCCTTCCTCTACAGCATTCTTGCTTGCTGCTAGGGCTGTTATATGATTCGCTTCAGGTACATTTTTCGATTTGTCGAGCTCGGTTTTGGCTTCTTTCAACTGTTGAATTGCAGTTTGAACCTGTTCCTGCGTAACGGTTCTTGTCTTAAGCACAAGCTCGGCTGCGTTTATTTTCGTTGTGTAAATATTCATCGCGCTTGCAGGATACTGTCCCGGATTCGTCCCGACGACAGACGTATCACTTGCAAGTTGTCTGGCAAACTGAATGTCGTTATACAACGTATTCATTTCTTCGATAGACATTCGCTGCGCCAGATCATTATAGAGCATTTGTACTTGCTCCGGATAAATCGCATAGCTGTATAATCTCGCGACGCTCACATCGCCATCTAATACATAGTTCCCGCGATTATTCGCTTCAGGATCAGCACCAATCGCAAATTGGATATCTGATTGAGCAATCGTGCCCGTCGCTGCCATCGAACCAACTTGAGCACCATTTAAGAAGAGGAGAATTTGAGCACCGTCATAGGTCGCGACAAGATGATGTATTTTGTTCGGCTCCAATTGAACGCCTAGACGCTTGTAACTACCGCCGATGTGTGCCCACAACTCCATTTTTCCACTGGTCGTCGACTCGAAAATCATACCGGAACTTTGCGTATTCCCAAACACATCTTGGTTGCGTGTGGAGTTCAGCTTGAATAAGGATTCTAGCGTAAATTGATTCTTCACATTCTTGATCGAGCTGCTAACCGGAATACTGAAATATTCGTCAGTCGTCCCATTCATCCGGGCAACATATTTTTTAAACTCGGAGCTATAGACGATCTTGGCACTGCTGCCAGTTGACGTCGCGTGGTTCTGTGCTGGTGAACGATCCTTCCCTGTGCCATCGATAAAGTCAATATCGATGACATCCGCAGCTGGCTTTTCAAGTACAGGTTTGTTCCCTGTTGTCGCCTCCACCTGAAGAGGAGCGTCGCTACGGTTGTTGAAGGAATCAATCGCTGTGACCTCAATTCGATATTGGGTCTCCGGCTGAAGTCCGCTAATATCGAACGATAGCTGCGTCGGCGCCGGATCGTCATATTGCTGGGCGAACGCGAGGAACGATTGTACCGTCCCTCCGGTTGCCACGTTAATCGCTCTCACCTCATATGACCGCACGAATAGATTATCCGTAGCTTGATCGAAAGTCACACGCATTTGCTTCGGACCGATGCTGGCTGGATCGATGGTCGCTTTGGCCGAGGTAGGGAATGAAGGCTTCACCTTGTCACGATCATCGGTATACGTAAATTGATTTTTCACGGCTGGATACTTGACGACCCAATCGTCCCCTGTCCAAGCATTGGTATGGAAATCTCTGCGTTTGATGTGTACTTCGTTATCAAGCACTTCAACGACAAGCCCTTGTGTGATCTCATCGCTCGGATGAATACCCTGAATTTTCCCTGGCTCTAATTCTGGATAACGTACTGCAGCCGTACCGACTGCCGTGAAATCGCGTTGATTAATGGAGCCTGGATCATCTAGAACATAATGGGAATGTCCCGAGAATGTGATGACTTGCGGATATTTCGCAATCGTATTGTACAGCTTCGTTGCATTCTGTTTGTGTCCCCACAAATCACTGCCATAGACCGTATTCGTAATCGGTTGATGCAAGAACACGAAGATGGGTTTGTTCGGATCTGCCTCCTCTGCGAGTTTCGTATCAAGCCAATTTAGCTGAGCATCAGAGAGCGTACCATCCCGCGTACCATCCTCGCTCCCCAGAATAATGAAATGATAACCGTTGATCCACTGGTCATAATAGATGCCGCTCATACCCGTCTTGTCTTTAAAGCGTTGCTGCATCGCACCTGCTGATCCATTGATATAATCATGATTCCCAATGGTGAAGAGTGACACTGCATTCGGGACTTTCAAGTTGTTGTAATTGCTCATTAACGTGTCATATTGAGCAACCGTCCCACTGTCCGTAATATCGCCAACTGCTGCTAGAGCGTCATAGTTCGGCGCAATGGCGTTCAGCTGGTTCAATACCATCTGCCATTTCGGAACATCCTTCGGTGTATGACCGATATGAATGTCACTTAGCACCGGAAAAACAAGATTCTTACCGTCTGGGCGTTTCGTAGTGGTGTGGGACGCTGCTTCCGCAGCATCCCCTTGACCCACACCCACCCAGGTGGTAAATAATTGAAGAACCATCGCAGCTATAAGTAACTTCGACATCACTTGTGAAATCCCGAAGCGACTCGGTTTGATGTCCATTGCCTAACTTCCTCCTCAACTTCAAAATTTGGCTTACTTCAGAATCAGACTCGCTACTTCTGCTAGATCAAGAATATCGATGACACCGTCTTTCTTCAGATCCATATGTTTAATCTTCTCCCAATCTGGGCTTGCTGTCGTCTTACCGTAGTTCAGCGCCATCAATGCAAGGTCACCGATTGACACTTTGCCATCATGGTTCAAGTCGCCTGGGATGCCTTGCGGTACCGTTACAATTTGAATTCGGAAAGATGATGGTGTCGCACTAACTTCTGCTCCTGTTGCATCACCCAGCACGGCATTAACCAAGCTGATGTTCGCCGTTCGATCTTGCTCCGTACTCTTTGCTCGGAACGTTATCTCCAAGACTTGTGCATCGCCTTTAATCGCTTTGCCTGGACCTTCGCTTGCAATAATGTAATGCAATTTACCATTAATATCTGATTTTTGTAGAAGATTCAAACCATCTTTCACAGGATTTACGGCTACCACTTCAAGTGCACTTGTATCGTAAGTCAATGCAAGCTCTTGTGCATAGACGTCGGTTGTTACACCGTTTAAGCCAACGCGAACTTTAAAGTCCTTACCAGCTTGAACTGTGCTATCCCCTGTAAGGGATGTCGCAGGGCTTGTCGGAGCCGCCGGATTTACATGTACATCTGCTGTTGCTGTTTTGCCGCCAAAGCTAGCTGTGATGGTTGTATCGCCTACGGCAATCCCTTTCAGACTACCGCTTGTCAGCGAAGCAATGGTTGGCTGAGCAACTGTCAATTTGACTTGCGCGGTAACCTCTTTGCTCGATCCATCTGCATATTTCGCCGTCACTTGAACGGAAGTCGACTCATTAACTTTGACCGTATATCTCGATGCATTCAATGCGATCGATTGAAGCTCCGCTTGGGAATCGGAAGAACGATAGACATTGAGCTCTGCTACGGAAGCGAAGTCACCGACACCTTCCGTCGCTTCGAGCTTCACAAACTTGGCTTTGACAGGGGCGAAGTTGATCTCTTTTAACAGATTGTTCCTCAGCCATTTGCCGCTTCCAACCTTCGTATAGTTCACACCATCTTCACTGACATATACATTATAGGCCAAAATTGTACCGTTGCTCGCCTCTGGTCGCGGTAAGTAATCGACTTTACTGATCGTATACGTACCGCCAAGCTCAATCATCAAAGATTGAGGAAGTGGATCCACGTTATACCATTTCGTATGCCAATGCGTCTCAGAATCACCGTCAATCGCATACTTCGGATCATTCTCACCTGTTTCGAAGCTTGTTGCCGTTGCAGTCATTTGAGACTGTGGAATTTTCACCAAATTCTCTTGGCCTTTCACGGTCACTTCGCTCGTTGCTTTGAAATTACCGTCCGTCGTTGTTACTGTAATAGTCGCCGTACCTTGACCTTTCGCTGTCACGACACCTTGCGCATCGACCATGGCAATGGAAGGATCACTACTGCTCCATGTTACTGTCTTAATCGATGCATCTACTGGGGCAACCGTCGCTGTGAGTGTTGCTGAAGCTCCTAGCACATCCATGCTAAGCGTCGGTTTATCCAATGTAACGCCAGTTACCTTGGTAATGCCGCCAAGCGAATAGCCGAATAGCTTAAATTCCGAAATACTCGCTTTCGCTGCCGCATCTGGCAAGCCAGTAATCGTAATACGCGCATACCTTCCGCGGCTGGCGAAGTTGTCTTTTAACACCGCACCCGCTTCCGTATTCGCTGTACGATTCGCAACTTGAATCCAGTTCGATGTATTGTCTTCACGAACTTCAATTTTATATTGATAAGCCTTCGTACTGGATTCGAACGAGGTCTCAGAGCCTTGGATCGAATACATTTTACCGAAATCCACTGTTAACGTATGACCTGTCAGACTGTCTGCTGCAGACCATCTCGTCTCCGGCTTGCCATCATTCGCATGGTTCGCAGGAAAAGCAGGATCACTGCTGTCTGCTGAGATTGATTTACCCTCGGAAATGTTCGAGATCACAATTTCCGCTTTCGGCGCGTCATAGACATCTATTTCAGATGCGGATGCGAAGCCTCCTACCGCTTGAACTGCTTCTAGCTTTACGTACCGAGCGAGCGTTGGAGCGAACTTGATATATTTCTTCGCGCTATTCCGTACCCAATCCCCGCTGCTCACATTGGTGTAATTCGTTCCGTCCGTACTGAGGTACAAGTTGTATTTCGTGAATGTCCCGTTACCTGCATCCGTTCGTGGTGCGTATCGTACCTGGCTGATTTCATGGATCGATCCTAGGTCTATGACAATGGACTGAGGGAGTTTATCCGAACCATCCCATTTCGTATGCCAGACGGTACTCGAGTTGCCATCAATCGCTTTGGAAGCCTCACTACCCGATTGGAAGCTTGCCGCGGTTGCTTTCATCTCCGATTTCTTAATCGGCGTAGGCGCTGGTTTGGTCGGATCACGATAGACATTCGCTTCGGCGATGGATGCGAATCCATTCACACCTTTGACGGCTTCAAGCTTCACGTATTGTGCTTCGACGGTATCAAAAGCAATTGTCTTCTCTTCCTTGTCGGCGTTCCATAGCCCTCTTGTCACAAGCGCATAATTCGTCCCATCCAAGCTGCTGTATAGCTTATATTCCGTAATGATGCCGTCTGTACCGCCATATTGACGAGGAAGAACTTTGACCCGGTTAATAAAATGATTGGTCCCCAGGTTCAACGTAATGGATTGTGGCAATGCAGTCGATCCGGTGAGATTCGTGCTCCAGATGGATTCACGGCTTGCATCCAGAACATTGGACGCAGGTGTCGAGCTGTCCGCATTCGAAGCCGTTGCTATGATATCTTCTTGCGGAATCCGGCTCGGATCTGTATCTTCCTGCGGGATCTCAATGACAACCGCGTCTTTCAGCGGCGTTGTATCCGCGACGAAACCTGTCGTGCGCAGTTCGAATCCTAGATTTGTCGGCAATTCTTCCGTCCTGACATACAGGATGCCGCCTTTGTCTGCTGCATCGAAGAACCAGCCGCTAGCAGCTGTATCCCATGCGGATTTGCTCGCTAATTCATTTAATGGTTTACCGCTTAACGACACGTTGCCCGGCTTGTTATGCATATGAATGGTAAATTGATTTTTACGAGCTTCCAGCTTGCCTTTGTAATCACCAACTGTAGCGCCGACTTGAATGACAAGTTCGCCTATTCCTGTCTCTGGCGCTATCGATTTGATGAGAGTCTCTGCATATTTGCCCTGACGATGCTCTCTCGTCACGCCATCATCTTCATACATCTTAAAGCTGGATGTTTTGTACGGATAGATGTCATATGTGATCGGATTTGGCGGCACTTGACCGTCATAGAGCGATTCTGGATACATTGGAATAATAGCGCCCGCTTTGACTAACAACGGCAATTTGCTTAGTGGCGCTGCGTATTCATCGAGCATTTTGGAACCGTAATGTTCTACCCCGCTCCAATAGTCAATCCATTTTCCTTTCGGCAAATAAATGCCGTTACGTGTCGTTGTATCGGTGTACACCGGAGCGACAAGGAAGTTCTCGCCTGACATAAATTGATATTGCGTCAGTGTATTCTTCGTATTCGGATCATTCGGGAACTCGTACACCATACCGCGCATCAGCGGAGCACCCGAAACGTACGATTCGTGTAAATACGTATAGAAGTACGGCGTGAGACGTTGACGTAATTTCAAGTAGTCGCGATTATAGCTCGTGTACGGTTCGCCCCATACCCAAGGCTGTTTGTCCTTCGCAGCCCAGCCTGACATATTCATCAGGATCGGCGTGAATACTTTCCATTGCAAATCGCGCACCTGTGTCTTCGCACTGCCGCCGAAGATGCCATCAATATCCCCTGTCGAGTAAGCCATACCGGATAAGCCAGCACCAATCATCGAAGGGATGTGGAATCGGATGAACTCCCAATCGCCAGCCTGGTCGCCTGACCAGACGGTGGAATACCGCTGTGTACCAGCCCAACCGGCAACGGACCATACATAACCGCGATCATTCGAATTGTTCTCGGTGCCTTGGTAAGCTTGCTTCGAGCCATTTAACGCAAAATCATGGCCTGAACCTACCCATGCGACGTCCAATTTGTTCAGACGCGTCCCATGAACACCAACTTCAGTGGCTATCTGATCGACACCCTGTTGTGTCCAGAGCCCTGTATAGAAGCCTAGCTCATGCAGCTTCTGTACCGTCTCCGTCAAATTGACGTAACCGCAGCCATAACCATCATTCGGGAGAATCCACGCGCCTGGCATGTCGTTATCGCGATAAGCCTTAGCAACTTTGAGCACATCAAGCGTCGTATCCGGTGCCTTGTTATAACAATCGGCATCGCCGAGTCCCATCCCCCATCTTGGAATCAGCGCCGGCTTCCCTGTTAGATCCGTATAACCATTCAGAATATCCCGCATGGTCTCCCCATAGAAGTAATACGCATCGAACCGATTCTCATTATGTGTCAAACTTAGCGGACTTCCAAAATCGTAGGAACCTTCACGGAACGTATTCCGCAGCATGCCATATCCATTGGTGCTTAAGTAGAATGGAGATGGATTGGATACTGTCCCATCGCCCCATCCGCCGAAGTTATTACCAATCTTGATTGTCTTATCCCGGTGCGAGAAGTAGCCATTCTGCATCCCGCCACCATAGAAATATTCATCTGCTCCTCTAGAAAGCTTCTGCGTGGTGGAAGTTCCTGTATAGTTCAGGCTTGCTTGCTCTTCCCATACCAAGGTCACATTGTCTGACTTATACATCGCGAATTTCAGCGGACTCTTGTATGCGCGCAGGACAAACTTACCGCTATTCATCTTGTAGTAAGCGCCTTCATCGGACCATGTCACATTTGTCGGACCAAAGTCATTCTTAATTACAATCGGTTCCAGCGGCGTACCGCCGTTCTTGCCTGGCGCATCGGTAAAGCTTCCATTCACACCTAGCCAAATCCGAACCATATCATCGCGATAGAAGATCGCTCTTACTTTGTCATTCCCGCTCGTAATCGTAAAGGTCATGTCATCGGTTTTCTCGAACTTCATTATGTCGCCGATAGCGGCTGCATGCGACGTCTCTTGGCTCATTAGGAACATGGTAAAGGCGATCATCACCGTAAACGTGGTTAATAGTAGAAATTTAAGATTTCTCAAGATACATTTTGCCTCCTTTAGCAGATCAATCAGGTTCCATGCCAGAATCTTCTTCGGTATGCGATGAGATCATTGGGTGCAATCCATAACTATAGGCTGAATGAAGGGAAATGCTCGAGAGTATGCGTACATCAATCAAAAATGTAGTGTAAGCGGTTTCGGGGGGCATTAGAAGGAATAGACATCGATATTAAGTTTCACTGTTATCGTCATTCGGCTGTTGTGTTAATCATGCTGAGCAACAACACAGGCGCACCCTGCGCGACTTCATTCCCTCCTTTCGATTACTCAGGCATCTGTCACAATTCAAGGATACATTTTGTATCTCTTATTACTATGATAGTGGACGAAACCGTTTTTTCCTAGACAAAATTTTGACTTTTTAAATTGTTTTCTTGATTTATTCTTGCAAAATAGATACATCATGTATCTAAAAGTTAGAAATGCTTGTTCAGAAGGATTGGTAACCCTTGCATCTGCATATAGTGGAATGGAGTCTTTGTGTATAAAGTGGAACAATCTTTGATGGAGGAAGATACATATGGTTATTACGCCCCAAGTGCCGAATCTACCCTTCGAGATTCGGGATGGCGTCAAGCATTTCGAATTGATTGCAGAACCTGTAGAGCTTGAGATATTGCCTGGAATTCGTCTGCATGGACTTGGCTATAATGGGTCGATTCCTGGACCTACGATCCTTGTCTACCCGGGAGATGAAGTACAAATTCGTGTCTCTAATCTGTTAAGTGAGGGTACGAGCGTTCATTGGCATGGTCTGGATATCCCGAATATGATGGATGGCGTGCCTTGCATTGAACCTTCTCCACTAATACCGCCGTATTACTCTTTCACCTATAAATTCACCGTCCAGAATCCGCCCGGTACCCATATGTATCACTCCCATTACAATGCGATTCCTCAAGAAATGGGTGGGATGGGTGGTGCTTTTATTATTCTGGACCCACCAGGTCATGGTCTCGCCGTAGACCGAGATTATTTCATCATGCTGCATGAGTTCCACTTGAGCGGGATGCCGAAATTCGAACTAAACCCTGGGGTGTACGATATCAATCCATACACGGACTCGTTCAACTTCTTCACGATGAACGGACGCAGCTTCCCGCATACCGAACCACTCCCGGTGAGACTCGGGGATCGCGTTCGCATTCGCCTTGGCAATCTCGGTATGAATGCGCACCCCATCCATCTGCATGGGCATCAATTCGATGTTATCGCATCGGATGGCAATCCCATCGGCTGGGAGCACCAACGGATCAAGAATACGATTAACGTAGCACCAGGCGAGACCTACGACATTATGTTTCAAGCGAATAATCCGGGAATATGGCCCTTTCATTGCCACATCCCTCATCATATGGCGAATAACTTCACGAAACCTGCTGGGGGAATGTTTACGACGATTGTATATGGTGGGTATTAGGATCTAATTCTGCGCTTCCAACCATGCACGATAGAATGCATGAACACTGCCATAACGTTCGGACCGCTCTGGTGATGCTGCCTTGCGAGCTACGTGGTATAGAGCCTCGGATGCTCTCCAATCGCGAAGCTCGCGCCCACCTTCATCCGCTAGGAACACAAACGCTGCAGCTCCCATGGTGTACACATTCGTTAAGTGGTCGATCTGACTCCCTCGTACAAATTCCTCTGGCGCCATGAAACGACTTGAGCCATACAACCGATCCAGCTCGAGCACGAAAGGCCCTTTCGTATAGTAATCAAAGTCGCAGAGGTGTAGTTCATCCCGATCAAAATCATAAATCATGCCTCCATCATAAAAATCAACGGCTACATACCCTTTTCGCTCCAAATAAGCATGCACATCATAGACCGTATTTAGTGCTGCGATCACTTTCGACAGCGGCAGCTGTCTGAACCGAAAATGTGAGGATTCTGGCTGATTCCGTCCTTCTTTTCCTGGAAATGCAGGTGTACCGAGCACTTCACCGTCGACCCATTCATAGACAAGCGCAAATCCCAGGTCTGTCATGAACGAATTCAACAACTTCGGCATCTGGGGATGGGCCAGTTCCTGGTGAATGGCTTCCGCATTTTTCATGTATCCAATGGCTTCTCGACTCTCCGAATATTTGACGAACCAATTCTGCTCAGCAGCCTGAACACCGTAGGAAATGCAACCAGAATCTTGCTGGTCAAATACGGTGAAAATGTTCCCGATACTTGATAAATAAGTGACAAGATCCCTCTCGATTTTCTCTACCGTCAATAATGGACAATCCTTTACGTTCATTGCTTTCCCTCCCATGCGATTTTTGCTGGCCAGCTCCATACATTTATCCTAGGCAAAAAATAGCAGCCACGAACATATCACATGTCCATAGCTGCTAAGACTTTCAACCATTTTTCGCTTACTGTGTTACTAAGCAATGACCTTCTCCAAATTCGTAATCGGCAGACCCGGAACAGGCTCGAAGCCTCCAACTTCAACAAATCCTTCCGAAAGATAAAGCTGGATCGCTGGAACATTCTTGGAACCTGTTGCAACGATGAACTTCTTGAATTGCGCATGTTCTTGCAGAATATATTGCAATAATCTTCTTCCGATCCCTTTACGGAAATGATTCGGATGTACGATTAACCGATGGATGTCGAGTGCTCCATCCTCTATTTTATATGCAATCGCACCTGCCAATTCTCCGTCTTCACGCCATCCATAGAAGGTTTCCCCACACAACATGATGGATTCAACCGTATCCCGCAGTGCCGGTATCGCATCCGATCCGATGATTTCCGCTTCTACGCGGTATGCTGGCAATTGAAGCGCTAATATTTCCTCAGCCACGGCTTGGTTGCTAAGTTGTAATTCTTGCATCATAAATAACGTCCTCCAGTTCTCTTCTTACCCCAATTGATAACTTCTATTCGCTTGGAAAATGTGAACGCAGCTTGTCCGGCACGGATGTGCTCTGCCGAGTCGCCAGATCCATGATGACACAAGTGACGCGTGCGTCTGCACAGACCAATTGATCGCTGTTGATGATCGTCTGATCAAAGACATAGCTGGATCTTCCTACCTTGACGGGCTTGGTCACGACCTGTATTGCATCGTGCTCGTGACATTCACGCCGGAAGTTCATATTGATATTCACGATTGAGGTCATGATTCCTTGCGAATGAAACGATTCCAGTGGAAAGTGAATCAACTCGTACCAAGCTTTTCGTCCCCGTTCCATGAATTCAACATATCTCACATGATTAAGATGACCATTCAGATCAATATCAGATGAACGAACGGTAATATCCAGCAGTGATTCCATAAGTTCCCTCCACAGCGAATCAGTCTAACGTATCATACCCGATGGAAATGAAACATTCAATAGACCCTGCGAGAAAAAAATAAAGCGTTCCTTAATCCTCAAAAAGAGACAATTGGTACGGTAGCGGACCAGGCATTTCCGGCAAATCCATCCCCAAGGCCTCCATCAGCTGCAGAGCGTTATCGGCCGCGTCCCCGCCAGAATTGTTGTTAAAGATAATCCAACAGGTTTTCGTCGATTCGAGTAATTTGATGATGTTCCCTTTCCATTCCGACAGTTCCTGCGCGTTATAGCGGTACAAATATCTGACCTCGCGCCAATTGGGCTGACCACTGGAATGCCAGCCAGAAGCGTTCCGTCCATGGAAACGAACGATCGTACAGTCCTCACTCGTTGGATCTAATACCATCGGAACCGACCCTTCACCGACCTGAGGTTCATCGCATATGGAATGAATCCATCCTTCATCACGCATAAATTGAAGGGTCTTGTCCCGCGTCTCTCCTTGGAACCAGCTCTGATGCCGAAATTCAAGCGCAATCGGCAGCCCGTCCATCCATTCACGCGTTCTGCGCAGAATATCCACATGCTTCCGCTCGCAGCCGAACCAAGGTGGATACTGAAATAGTACCGCCCTAAGCTTTCCCGCTCGCAGGAGCTCCTCCGCTGATTCCCGGAATACTTGGAACATTGTTTTTGGATCTGAGAAAGGAATTTTGCCGCGCGTATGTCCCGTCATGCCTTGATAGGCTTTCACGATGAATCCAAAAGTATCGGGCGTCTGTTCGATCCATTTCAGCATCCTGTCTGGAGAAGGGATAGCATAAAAGGAGCTATCCAGCTCCACGATGGGAAATCGGCTGCTGTAAATCTTCAGCTTGTCTCCCGATTTGGTGCCGCTTGGATAGATATCGTCATGGTCTCCCCAGCCTGCAAGTCCGATTTGTATTCGTTGTTCTATCTCTTCACGTCGCATGATCCATCGTCTCCATTATGTCTATTGCATCCAATGTACCATTGATCAGATAAGACCTTCAACCCCGCACCCGCAGTAGCTGATCCGGCAAAAAAAGTCCGCTGTGATAACAGCAGACTCATTAATAGATACGTGGCACATGCTTAATCCGAATATCCGCTTCACATGTTATATCCATTTGGGAATAGGCTTTGCGCCAATCTAACGCCTTCCATGCCGTATAACTCATTTGATTCCGAACATACTGGCCGATGCCGATCGGATCAAGCTCCAACCGCTGCAATAACTTCAACATCGCTTGGACTTCGGTCTCGAATTGTTTCTTCAGCCTTTTCTCCAGTTTGATCTGCTCGGACCCGATGTTCAGATCCACATTCGGCACATAATCATTGATTTCTCCATAAATCTGAAGCTTAATCGTTGCTCGCATATGCCGGGGATCTTGCGTCTGAACTCTAATTTTACGGAGATTCCTGATATGCTCGAGCGATATGTTCATTTTCGAGTTTCCTTGCTTCTGATTTCCACTCGGATTTTCCAGATTTAGTTGTAGCGATGCGCCCGAGAACCCACCGCTCAGTATAAATAGATACTGGGATAACACCGGCTCTAAATGATACTTCATTTGACCGTACCGAAAAATCGCAAGCCCATCCTGTACAATTTCATCCTTCTCGATCTTAATCATCGGTACAAATGGATCCACGCCATCATCATAGAAATCTCGCATGAAGGTGTGTATATTGACCTCCTGCACGCCATAATTTTGAATAAGCCGTTCCATCGCTCTGGAGATATATTCTCTGGCGATCGGATCCTTCGTGACACGATTGGTAAAGATATCTTCTGCTCGCCCTTTCACGATGAGCAATTTAACTCTTGCACCGATCGATGCATTATTAAAAAAGCTTTTTACGACTAATTCTATATTTTTCTTTGCTAATTTCTCGCCGAACAGAATGCTTCTTATTTGCCCGCTCCCCACATAAAAATCAGTCTGCCGCGTCAAATTAATCATCGCTTCCTGGAAATTGTGAGCCGCTGCAGATAATGTTTTATTGCGATCGGTCTCCGATCTTCGCGGAATAGACACGCTCACACGGAACATATCCCCTCCTTCGGCCGCCTGATCAATCGCAACCGAATTCACGAATCCTACTTGACCTATAATATGTTGATCTTTGTTGCACCCTGCACAGAACGATAGTACCAAGACGACAAGTACCCAACGAACCCGCTTCATGGCTGCTGTACCCTCGGTTTTCTCAGACGAAGCAACAGCACTAACAGGATCGGAATGCCAAAACTCAAACAGATTTCAATGATAAACAAGATATCCATCCACCGCATCAATGTCCTTCCCAAAATTGGAACCAGCGAGATTACAAAAGAGAAGATGACAATCCATGTCGCTAAAAGCTTCGAATTGCGCTTCGAATAGATTCGTTCCATGCATTGAAGCGCCCCCCATAAATACATCACGACAGTAAGAATAAGCTTCGGCAAATAGAGACTGAATAAGAGAAGATCAATCCGCTCAACGAATGGCAATTGAAAATAAGAGAACAGATAAACCGTCGGCGTAGTGATATTAGCTAGTTCCTGTGCATTGTAGAACCCGAACGAAACAATGGTAAGCGTTAAATAGATCGCAGTCGTATAGAGATTTCCTAAATACATCGCTTTGAACAATTTCGTTATAGGCTGGGTTTCCAGGTTCTCAGCGCTCTGCCGTGATGCGGATGATACAAAAGGAAACAGCATCATGCATAGCTCAAATCCAATAAAGGCGCTATAGATTTGGAAACTGTATTTCAGCGTATAGCGCCCGCCCTGAAATATAAATGGCGTGTACCGAACGAGATCGATTTCTTGAATGCTGAATAACAAAAAAACGATGACCCATACAGTAAGACCAAAAAAGATAGTCGAGGCTTTAACGATGTTATAAATTCCTTTGGTCACCAATTGCAAAGCCAGAAGAAACATGATCCCTACCAGGATATAATTGGGTGTCATGTGCAGTATATTATCTTGAATCAACAACACGAACTCCTTCAATACGATCGCTGCGATTGCGCACCAGAGCACAACGACAATCATGTAGAACGGGATGGCAAATCCACGAGAAACGCGTGATTCAACGATATCGAACACGGAAGCGCCATGGCCTGCCCGGTACAACCAAGAGATCACAAAGATATTCAGCATCACGATCGCTGACATGAATAGGATACTGATCCACCCATTCGTTCCATATCCTGCGGCTGCGTAATTGGGGAGGTAGAACACAACGATTCCCGATTGGATGTTATAGACCAAGATCGAGATATGTATGGGATGGACCTTTTCTTGCGTTCGACGTTTATTCACGCGAGAATCGACCTCGTTTTTTATTTTTTTGATAAGGGGGACGCATGAAAGTGTATTTCCAAGTCTTCGGATAGGCAGGAGCTAGCGGATAGAGATAGGGCGTATTTAGACTCGTTAAGCCAGCAAGATGATTGACCAGGAATATGACGCTGACGAATATCCCGAAATTGCCAAACAATGCAGCAAGCATGATAAAGAGAAATCGGAAGGAACGGAATGCAATTGACATCGTGTAATTCGGCAGTACCAGGGAAGCGAGTGTTGATCCTGCTATGGTGATAACCAAAATATTGCTCGTGAATCCTGCCGCGACGGATGCCTCTCCGAGGACTATACCGCCTACGATGCCAAGTGTCTGACCGATGCGGATTGGCAGCCTAATGCCAGCTTCACGTAGAAATTCGATCGTCAATTCCAGGATCAACGCTTCAATCACTGGAGGAAACGGCACTTTACTCCTGGATTCCGATAAGCTGACGAGTAGTTCCTGCGGAACCATCTCATAGTGGTATGTCGTAATCGCGACATATAACGCCGTTCCTAAGAGCGTGACGATCACCGCCAAATAGCGGAAAAACCGGATAATTATCGCGTAGACCCACCTCTGGCCGTAATCATCCGGCGACTCCAGGAAATCAAAGAACTGGCTTGGCGCGCTGAACGCATTCGGACTACCTTCGAGCAAACCAACGATTTTGCCTTCCAGTAGCTTCGAGATCACGACATCTGGGCGTTGGGTTATATGGAATTGCGGGAACATCGATATTTGATCGTCTTCGATGTATTGCACGAGAATGTGCGTATCCTGAATGCTGTCGGTCTGAATCTCTTCAATGCGTTGATCCAGCTCCGAGAGCCAATCCTGGTTCACATGATCTTCCAAATAAGCAATAACCATCTTGGATTTCGCCTGTGAACCGATCACATAAGACTTGAACTTCAAGGTCGGATTCTTCAACCTTCTTCGAATTAAAGATATGTTCGTATTTAGCGACTCCACGAAAGCATCGTTCGGCCCGGCAACCACCATTTCGGACGGAGATACACTGATGCTTCGGTATTCCGGCCCATATTCGCTGATGACATACGCTAGCTGCTGATAGAAAATCGCGACATGTCCATCGAGAATCTTCGCCACGATATCTTCGCCCGATACCAATGCGACAAATTGTTCGCGCTTCATGAGGTCAATGACTTCACTCTCTTTAATGTTGCTGAGTGGCACAATAACCTCACGATACATAGCGCTATTATCGATGAGTACACTGGAATAGATGATCTCCAAGCTAATCTCAGGAAAGGTCCGATGAACAATGTCTTCGCTGTCTTCAAACATCCGTTTCGTATAGTCAAGCAGAGGCATTACCGACGGATTCTGCTCCGAAAGATCGTGCATGTCACCCCCTCCCTTTCGCTTCCTATTCCTTCACCCAAGCCATCTTCATATCCATCTGCTGAATACATTCCATCGTATCGAACGCATCATTCGCCAGCAGTGGAGATACGGGATACATATCCATGCGTGCATCCTCATGCGGTCTGAGATAGGATCTAAGATTATTGACACCGCGCAAGTTAGGATCCAGCCAAGCTTCCATTCCCTCTTCATCCAGAATTGCTGGCATGCGGGAATCGAATTCACGTACCGTCGTATTCGCATTTGTCATCAACAATGTGCAGGTTCTGACCTCTACACCTCGTGTATCCCGCCAGTTCTCATACAGCCCAGCAACGCCGAAAATTCCACGATTCTTCATGACGACCCGTATCGGGTAGCTTCTTTTACCAACTGTTCTCCAATAGTAAAATCCGTTGCACGGGATGATGCATCTTCGACGATCGATCATTTTCGGATAAGCGGGGTTCCGATGAACGGCGTCGATATCTGCATTGATCGCGTCCTTTCCCCAGAAAGGAAATAGACCCCAACGACTTTGATCTAGTCTGCGTTCGTTCCCCTCCTGCATTATGATGGCCATATCCTGTGTAGGCGCAATATTGTACCGTTTACGGTAGTAAGTTAATACGGTATCGATCTTAAAATATTCCTGTACTTCATTCAAATCGGCGCTTAACGAAAATCTTCTGCACATGGGCCACACCATCCTTTTGAAGCATATTTTTACCAATTAGCCCTAAATTATTCCACAAAAAAAAGACCGCTTATGCGCTGGGAAATCCCTTGACGCACAAGCGGTAAATGGAGTTTGGATGATGTTAAAATCAATTGCAGTTCAATCGCTAGCGATTAAATACTTAGAACTTGCTTCAATTGCGTGGTGTTAAAGCCGAGGATTTTCTCCTCACCAACAACCGTTACCGGCACGGCACGCATACCAAGGTTGAACAGTTCTTCCATGTATGCTTCGTTCGTGTCCACGTTGCGTTCTTCGAAAGCAACATTGTTCTCCTCCAGGTATTTCTTCACCTGTACACAGTGTGGACAATAGTTACGCGAGTAGACAATGACGTTGTTATCTGCCATGTTCAAATACACTCCTTTTTGATTATAATAGGTATTCAAAAATCGACTAAAGGTGATTTTTGAACTTCATTTAAGCTTCGTGGGCTTCTAAGAAACGTTCGCATTCTAGGGCAGCCATACATCCGCTGCCTGCAGCTGTGATCGCTTGACGATACTTCGTATCTTGGACATCGCCACAAGCGAAGATCCCTGGGATATTCGTCTCGGTAGTACCCGGCTTCACGACAATATAGCCATGGTCATCCGTAGTAACTTGCCCACCTAGGAATTTCGTATTCGGCGTATGACCGATCGTCACGAATAGACCTTCCGTTTCAATAATTTCCTCTTGACCTGTCTCATTGTTACGAACTTTCAGTCCTGTAACACCTTGATCCCCAGCAACCACTTCAAGCGGTGTACGGTTAAGTGACCAACGGATTTTCGGGTTCTGACGTGCACGATCCTGCATAATCTTCGAGGCACGTAGCTCATCACGACGATTCACAACTTCAACTTCCGAGGCAAAACGCGTCAAGAAGTTCGCCTCTTCCATGGCAGAGTCCCCGCCACCCACGACGATAATCTTCTTATTGCGGAAGAAGAATCCATCGCAAGTCGCACAGGTGCTCACACCGCGGCCAACGTTTTCTTTTTCCCCAGGAATGCCAAGATATTTCGCTGAAGCCCCTGTTGAAATAATGAGTGTCTCTGCGGAAATTTGTCCGATTCCTTCCACCGTTAACGTGAATGGACGTACGGATGTATCCACATTCGTCACCCAGCCTGTACGGAACTCAGCACCGAAGCGCTCCGCTTGCTTACGCATATTGTCCATCAATTCAGGGCCTTGGATACCCTCAGGAAAACCAGGGAAGTTCTCCACTTCCGTCGTCGTCGTCAATTGCCCGCCTGGTTCCGGTCCTTCGATCACGAGCGGATTCAAATTCGCACGAGCCAAATAGATAGCTGCTGTGAGTCCCGATGGACCCGTTCCGATTACAATAGATTTATACGTTGTCATGAATACATTCCCCCTGTTATCCTCGAATTTGGATTAGAATCTTGCCGCTAATTTCGCTGCTGCTTCTAGACCTTCTGCTACAATCGCTGCACTGCGATCTGGGAATTGATTATGTCCTTCGATCACAAGTTTCTCAATGTTCGTCACGCCGAACAAATTCATGTTATATTCCATGAACTTAAGCGCCATTTCTTCATGCATACGTGGTCCTTCCGAATATACGCCGCCGCTCGCATTTAGAAGCGCAACTTTCTTATCACCTACAAGTCCTACAGGACCTTGTGCTGTATAGCGGAATGTTTTGCCTGCTTGGTTCAAGTAGTCAATGTACGTGTGAAGTACGGCTGGAACGGACATATTCCATAGTGGGAATGCGAATACGACTTTATCTGCTGCTAGGAATTGATCCAAGTATTTGTTCACAGTAGCTGCGCCAATTTGCTCTTCAGGTGTTGTCTCGAAGCCTTTTGCTGTTTTGAACATCCCATTCATGATTGTTGCGTTGTAATATGGCAAATTCTCTGAGAATAGATCTAGTTCCATAATTTCATGCGATGGATTTGCTTCTTTATAGCTCGATAAGAATGCATTGTACATTTGCACACTCACCGCTTGTTCTGCTGCACGATCATTTGCTTTTACGAATAATACCTTACTCATCGATGTAACCTCCGGTATATGTTGTTGATGTCTTGTTACCTTATGTACTTATGATAACATCAGAATGACAATCTTCCCTCAGCACATCGGATGAACTTGGACTACAAAAAAAGCCCAACAAAATGTTGGGCAGTTCTACGACTTTGGTCGTAGATGGTCTTATGCTATTGGCCTGTCAAACCGTGCTTGATGGCGATAATCGCAGCCTGCGTACGTGCCGTCAACCCCAGCTTGCTCAGAATATTGCTCACGTGGGTCTTCACGGTTTTCTCGGTGATATGAAACGCGGCAGCGATCTCCTTGTTGCTCTTACCGAGCGCAATCCATTCTAATACTTCCTTCTCCCGTGGGGTAAGAACATCCAAGTTGCCATCCAATTCATCCTCTTGAACTGGTGCGGCCGGTTTCTCCACAAGATGGGACATCAATTGTTCCGTTACGCGCGGATGCAGCTGCGCCTGTCCCTGATATACGCCACGAATCGCTTGAGCCAGCTCATCCGGCTGGATGTCTTTCAGTAGATAACCGTTCGCTCCTGCTTGGATGGCAGGCAGCACATGGTCATGATCTGAGAAAGATGTCAGTACAATAACCTTAATATTCGGATGTTTGACCCGAATTTGCTGTGTCGCCTCAATTCCTGTCATTCCTGGCATAAGAAGATCCATAAGGACGACATCCGGTTGCAGCGTCTCGATCTGCTCAATCGCCGATTGTCCGCTCGTTGCTTCACCTACTACTTCTATATCTGGTTGCGTCATCAGATAATACTGAAGCCCGCGTATGACGATCGCATGATCATCTACAATAAGCACTTTGATGCTCATTCGGTCCGACTCCCCCTTCACTTATGATTCGGTATCAATACTCGAATCGTCGTTCCTTCGCCTTTGCGGCTATCTACTACTAATGTACCTCCGAGCGATTCAGCACGTTCGCGCATCGTCCGCATCCCGAGCGTACTGGTTCCATCGATCTTCAGCGGCGAGAATCCATCCCCTTGATCCGAAATTTCCATACAAACGAGCTGCTGCTGTTGTTTCAAATTAATCTGAACCTGAGGGTGTCCAGCATACTTCCGGGTGTTATTGAGCGCTTCTTGCCCAATGCGGAACAGCGCTTCTTCAACGCGGCTCGAGAGATCGAGCATCCCTTCGACACAATTGATCACAACGAGGCCTTGTGCCTTGCCGTATCGGTATAATCCTGTTAAGAGTCCTTGTTCTAGGCCTACCGGACGTAATTGTAAGATTAATGAGCGCATTTCGGTCAGCGCACTCTGCGTTAGATCCTGCATATCTTTCACCGCACGTTTCACCATCTCTGGCGGATTCTCGAGCATGGCCTCCATCCCGCGAGCCGTAAATTGGAGCGAGAACAACATTTGTGATACCGAATCATGCAGATCGCGCGCAAGTCGGTTCCGCTCCTCCCACTTCAGCAGATCAAGCTGTTGTTGATGGAGTCTGGCATTCTCGAATGCTAAGGTAATATGACCTGAGAGCGCTTCGAGCAGCTCCACATCGACCTCATCGAAGCTTCGACATTGTGAGCCAGCGAAAATAACCCCTATCGGCTTATCTCGGAACTGCAGCGGTACGGCTATCGCCGTATGAATGTCTTTCGATATCGCATGGTCCTTATGTTGTTCCTTTGGTTTGCGTCTCCATTGCTGCGTCTCTCCAGAGAGGAAGGCAAGTCCTGCTTCGCCCGCTTGCTTGATCGTATAGAGCTTCCGTCGATGGTGGACTTTTCCATCCTGCCATGAGGTCCGTCTGGAGAGCCCTCCATTCTCCTCCATGAAGAAGGCCGCATAGTCACAGCCTAGCTGCTCGCCGATCCAACGTGTTACAAGATCCGGGATTTGCTCGGTAATGAGCAGCTTACCCAGGTCGCGGGCCAATTCCCCTAGCTTCGAATACAAGTCAGCTCTCTTCTGCTGCGACTGATATAATAACGTGCGCTCTACAGCGGTTCCTACCTGAAAAGCAATAGATTCCATTAACGTTAATTCTTCTTGGCTAAAATGCTCTTTACCTGCTGCCGCAACATTCAAGATCCCGAATCGCCGGTTCCCCGCCGTCAAAGGAATGGTTGCATGATGCGTAATCCCTTCGGTATCGCCATATTTGTAAGCAACCGCCTGATCAAGCCGTTGACAATAAATCGTATTTACGGCTGCTTTCAGTTTCCCATTCCAATACCCATCAAGACACCAGCATGACCCCGTCGTTAATAGCTTACGATCATCGGCCTCAAGCGCTTCGGGCAGCTGAAAGTCTGCAGGGCAAGAATAATAATCCGAGCAATCTTCAGCGAGAAAAATCCATCCCGCATGCATATCCGTTAATTCAACCAGTTTACGAAGGACCGAATTTAATAGAATTTCCAGATCATTGGTCTGATTAATCGTCTCTGCAATGGATTTAATGACGAGCAGCTCATGCACTTTGAATTCTTTGCTCATCTTAACCACCAAACCCGAACCCGAAGGAGAAGACGCTAAGCATCAAACCGATAACAAGTGTAAGGACTAAGATGACAACAAATGCAATAACAAGTGCCAAGATTACATTCAGAAGTGCCATCCAGCCCGAAAATTTCTGAACCTCACTGAGTGTTAGAATATAGACAACAACAGCCCAGAACGACAAGATAATTTCAATAGAAGTAAAAACAATCAGCAGCAGCTTCAAATTTGGATTCGCATCCATCATTGGCGTCACTGTCGTGAACATCTCGTGCCCGAAGATCAGCAGTTCTGGAATCCAGAGCACACCCACCCAGATGAGGATAACGTTCGACCAAGCCGTTGCCGTGAGCACCTCATGAAAAGAAGCTTGCCCACCAATCCACTTGCCAGTGAATGACATAATCCAGCTAATGAGGTACAGACTAATTAATCCACCAATGAATCCAAAAATAAGACTCATGAGAATAATCGTCGCCGTTCCCATATGATCGCCCAAGCTTCGGGTTGTCGCTTGATCTAAGGCGCGTAGAATGCCGCTAACGCCTGCGAGTATTAGGATATTTCTTCTGGAGTCCTTGCCACTTAGAATGTCACGGATGACTTGTCTTGGCCGTGTCCAAATATGAAGCCAAGGATTTAGCCTTTCATTCGTCACTTCATAATCCCCCTGTAGCTTATGTATTGATTCAGCTAGAATGATGATGAATCCTTATTAATTTACCATAATCATGCCCAGAATAACATGATAGACAACAACACTCCGAATCCAAATGGACTCGGAGTGTTTAAGTGACAATCACATCATTAGAATTCAATACCTATTACAGCGGGGACGCCTTCTTCATAATAATGTTTGACCGGCTGCATCTCGCTGACCAAATCGGCAATCGCAATGATCTCTGGACGTGCAGAGCGACCGGTAATGACAACATGCATCCCAGCAGGACGGTTCTGGATCATGTCGAGCACTTCGTCAAGTGGCAGTACATCATCAATTGGAAAGCTGGTAATGGCAAGCGCATTGTTCAGTTCATCGAGAACCACAACATCATACAAGCCAGATTGAATCGCTTCTTTCGCCGCAGCCAGAGCTGTCTTGAACGCTTCGCGGTGCTCTTCCGGCGTCTTCGTCCAAGTAAATCCAATACCCAATTGCCGTACTTCAACACCGAGCTTCTCGAGCGCGATTTGCTCCCCGTAGGAGCGCTGTGGGCTTTTAATAAATTGAAGAATTAGGGCTTTGTAGCCACGACCTACTGCACGAACACATAGTCCAACGGCTGCTGTCGTCTTTCCTTTTCCATCCCCAGTATAAACAAGCGTAAATCCCCGTTCTATTTTCCGAGGCATGCGCATCTCCTCCTTAATCGTTCATCTAAGCCAGCTGCACCTTGAAGGCACAGCACCTTGATTCATCACGTATTCAATTCTCATTCATCGTACCATTTGGTTAGAAATATTGTCCATCTTATTGCTGACTGTCATAGACTCCGTTCGAATTATGCCTCTACTCTCTGCTTCGACTTCGGGTTTCGTACCTGTATGCCAACGATCCACTTTCCATAAGGGATTCGACTTAGAATGACGGTTAATAACACGGAAGTCCCTGCTGCAATCCCCATCACAATCAACATTCGTGCCGTGACGGTTAGTTCCAGCAATAGGTAACGATCCACGATATAGCCTAGTCGAAGCGTGGCTGCATGGGCCAGATAAGCCCCATAGGAATACATCCCGATCCAAGTCAATAGCCGATTGATGTGAGCAGTAGATTGACGTGTGCAAATGATGGCGAGATGATACACCGCAAGAATGGAACTCATTAAAAATACAGCCATAAGCGGTCGGAGCAAAAATACTTGATAGAAATTGAATTTGATCCCTTGCGATGTCTGAAAAGCCCCAACCGAGATATAGACATAATATCCGAACAATCCGATGAATACGGTCCAATAGATGAATTTATACCTCTCAATGATTCGTTTCCATTGTTCAAAATGCAGCCCAGCTGCCGCGCCCATCACGAAATAAAAATAATAATATAATGCGTTCCGATCTGCATATTTGTTGAAAAGATCTGTAATTACGGGGATCGGATGCAGCTTCGTCCACTGCCCTAAATCAGACACATGTCCCATAAGAACAATATATAATACGCCTGCCAACATCAGAGCAGCGACTCCTCGCCAACCCGTCAGCTTCGCGTGAAGCCAGCGAATCGCGATTCGCCATAAGGGGAACAACAGATAGAACTGCATGATCATCACGACGTACCAGAGATGATAGCTAGCTTTACCCGTGAAGCCCATTTGCAGGAACAGCCACAGATCATTCCACCCATATGTGGAAACATAATAGATCGCAGACCATATCAAATAGGGTAGAATAATATCGCTAAAGCGTTTCTTGATAAAATCTCCATAGTTAAAATCGTCTTTATCATTGTAGAACAAGACAAGGCCCGTAATGAATACGAACACAGGCACTGCAAATTTAGCGAGCACGAGGAGAATAGCCATCATCACGCCATCCTCGAGCTGCATCTCAGGAACCGCTGCATAGTGGGCGACAGCATGCTGCATGACAACAGCAAGAAAGGCCAGACCACGCAACGATTGAATCTCTAATATCTTCGGTTTTCGATTCATATGGACTCCTTACCAAATAACTGATAACGTATTACGGTTGAACCTTCGACGGACCAATATTGGCAACCCACTTCACGACCGCTTGCACCACTTGCGTACGTTGTTCTTCCGGTGTGATAGTAGCTAGTCCATCCCCTTTTTGAGGACCATAATCCCCGAATTGCGCATGATTTCCACCCTCGACCGTCAGGGTCTGAGTTGTCCTCGGGAGATTGGAACGATAACGGTTATAAGTATCTAGATCTAATACTTGATCATGAGAAGCAAGGATCGAGAGTACAGGCAAGGTTTGTGGTTGATCCGAATAGGCCCCTAGGAAGAATAAGCCCTTCACGTTACTTGGTTTCGACGCGGTATACCGTGCTGCGTATGTACCTCCCATGGAATGACCGCCAATGACAAAGGGCTGATCAGGGAAACGATTCATTAGAAGATTCGCACGATTCCCCCCCAATTGAGCAAGATTTAGTGGCAATCTAACGATGATCGTCCGGTACCCGAGTGTTGCAAAATCTCTTGCCAGCGGCGCGTAGCTCTCGGCCTCTACCTTTGCACTTGGATAGAAAACAATCCCGACTTGTTGGATGGGTTCGTGAGCAGGTTCAATGGTTATTCCATAAGAATCAGTTGTGACTTTAATGGTATTATTCCCTTGCATTGCTTGAACAGCCGATGGAGCAGGCTTATACGGCCAGAGATACCAAGCTGCCGTTCCGAGCAGAAATAAGAACACAACGGACAAGGCGAGTATGATCTTCTTCGTTCTTTTTTGCATTCCATCATCCTCCTCCTATAAAGCCCTTCCAATTATCATAACAAAAGAACGCTGCCTGTGCATCTTTCAGCGGCAGGACAGCGTTCTTCTTAATCAGTATACCGTTATGAAATGGCTTGTACCGCTTGCAGCCATGCTCTAGCAATCAATCCGTTACCCGCTACCGATGGATGAACTCCATCTTCTGCCCAATACGATGGAGGCGTCTGCGTAGAATGTTGGGCGAATATGCCATCGAGTGGAATATATATCGCTTCAAATTCTGCTGCTAGATCACGAACAGCTTGAATCTTCGGATCCAAATCTTCGCGCCATGTTCTGCGATCCTCAGGAACCGGTAATACAAAAGGCTCACAGATGATTAACTTCGCACCGAGACGCTCTTTCGTTTGACGCAAAAGATCACGGTAGCCATCCTTGAATCGCTCAACTGATGTCGGATCATTAGAATCATATCGTCTCCATACATCATTGATCCCGATTAGGATCGATACCCAGTTCGGCTTGAGATCGATACAATCCTCCTGCCAACGGGATTGCAGGTCGACAACACGATTGCCGCTAATCCCACGATTATAGAACTGAACTCGTTGATTCGGGTAAAGTGCGTTGAACATCCCAACTACCATGTTCGCGTACCCATTTCCCAAATCTTTCGGGTTACGATAATCGCGCCCGCAATCAGTCACACTATCCCCTTGAAAAAGTACCACTTCTCCTGCTTGAATCAAAGTCATCACTAGAATCTCCTCTATAGGTTTAGACCAAGTCCGCATACCCCGGATCCTCTGCGAATGTCTCATGGCGATGACGGCGTGCTACGCCTGCCTCATAGGCAGCATGGCTTACCGCATCACGAACTTTCGCAGCAACCTCGGAATTGAATACGCTTGGAATGATATATTGTTCATTCAGTTCTTCATCCGTAACGACAGAAGCAATCGCATAGGCAGCTGCCAGCTTCATACTCTCCGTCACACGAGAAGCTCTACAATCGAGCACACCCCGGAACATGCCAGGGAAACAGAGCACGTTATTGATTTGGTTCGGATAATCAGATCTTCCCGTAGCCATGACGCGAACATAAGGCTCTGCAATTTCTGGAGATATCTCAGGCGTTGGATTCGCCATCGCGAACACGATTGGATCCGCTGCCATGTTCTTCACATCTTCAAGCTTCAGAACATTCGGTCCAGATACCCCGATAAAGACGTCTGCGCCTTGAATGACTTCACAAAGCTGCCCTTGAACAAGATTTGGGTTCGTTATGGCCGCATATGCACCAAACACACTATTTTCCTCATAATCCCCTCGTACAATTGCACCCGTCTTGTCAACACCAATTACGTTCACGGCACCCGCAGCGAGTAATATTTTCGTACAAGCAATACCGGCTGCACCAATGCCACAGACAACAATTTTACACTCTTCTAACCTCTTACCGGCAATTTTCAGCGCATTGATTAGACCTGCCAGGAGGACGACAGCCGTGCCGTGCTGATCATCATGAAATACAGGGATGTCCAATTCCTCAATCAATCGTTGTTCAATTTCGAAGCAGCGCGGCGATGCGATATCCTCGAGATTGATTCCACCGAACGATGGCGCGATGGCCTTCACGATTTGAATAATCTCTTCTGTATCCTGTGTATTCAGACAGATCGGGAACGCATCCACATTCGCCATTTGCTTGAATAACATGGCTTTCCCTTCCATGACAGGCATGGCTGCTTCAGGCCCAATATTACCAAGTCCTAGAACCGCGGAACCGTCTGATACAACAGCAACCGTGTTGCGTTTGATCGTAAGAGAATGCGCTTTCAAAGGATCTTCATGAATCGCCATACAAACTCTTGCAACACCTGGTGTATACACGCGGGATAGATCCGCACGGTTCTTAATTGGCATTTTCGGAAGCGTCTCAATCTTACCTCCCAAATGCATCAGGAAGATTTGATCAGATATATTAATGATGCGTGTGCCTCGTAGTCTTTTCAACCCTTTTTCAATAGCGTTTTGCTGAGCGTCATCCCCAATTTGAATGGTGATATCCCTTGTTGTTGTCTTCTTGGTTGATTTCACAACGTCAATCGCAACGATATCCCCTCCCGCTTCTGTAATCAGCGTTGCTACTTTTCCGAACGTAACAAGTTCCTTATCCATTTCGAGACGTAAAATAATTGTTGTACTCCCACTGTTTGAACTGGACATTGATCATTTCCTCCACCGGTATACGACTTGAAATCATAGACATGCTCCGATCAATAACATAACGTGAATTGTTAAATTATACAAGGGTAAATTCGTAAGATTTCATCAAACAAAATGCCTCCCTAAGGAGGCATTTCACTTCACGCATATTAAAAGCAAATAACCACTTTATAGAGGTCTGCTCTTCGGTATAAAGTTCGCAATGACGGATTTCAATTCAGTATCTTCAACGTAGTCATCGGTCTTCTCGCCCATATCGAATTTCTTCACCCGGATCGTGTAGGGATCATGTGGGACAATCGAACGAAAACTATAACTTTCCGGATCTTCTACAGTTACTTCCAAATCGATATCTTTGAACATCTGAACCAGATCATGGATCGACGGCTTCTGCCCTGGCTCCACATCAACAATCCCCCGAAGCGGACTCACTTTATCTTTGCGAACAAGTTCAAAATGCACGATGCATTCCATATGTAGTTCACCCCTATCCTTATCTATGATGTATTATAACCACAACCGAACATATCACCATGTGATCTTGATCACATTTTACTTTGAAATTGAAGGAAATGAACCGGTATGTTACCTATTGACCCTGACATTAATGTTAGGGTTTATAATCAAGTTATCATCCCGTACAACAATCATCGAAGAAAGGAGCCCTGACCATTGCAAATCGGTGAATTAGCAAAAAACACGGGAGTCAGCATTCGATCCTTACGCTACTACGAGCAGCAGGGGCTGATCGCTGCAGATCGTCAAGAGAATGGGTACCGGACCTATAATCCGCTTATGATCGAGAAAGTAAATACGATTAAGTTCTATCTAAGCCTTGGCTTTACAACAGAACAGATCGCCGGCTTCTTGCACTGTGTCATGATGAACAAAGAGTCCTTCTGCAGTCAAATTGTCCCCATCTATCGCCAAAAGCTTGCAGAGATCGAAGATCAAATTCAACTGTTGAGTCAGATCAGAGCAAATCTTCTGGATCGCATTGAAGCGGTCACAGACGAAAATCCTAACCTATTGGAGTGTGAATCCCATGTCCATAATGACATTAAATCAAGATAACCTGAATCAAATCCTTACACCTAGCGGTGTGACGCTCGTCGAATTTGGCGCTCCATGGTGCCCGCCATGTAAAGCCCTTCTCCCAATCTTGGATGAACTCGATCAAGAACTCGGATCGAACGTATCGATTATCAAGATCAATGTCGATGAATCTCCGGAATCCAGTTCACAATATCATATTATGTCTCTTCCTACCGTCATGATCTTCAAGGATGGTGTCCCGCAAGATAAGCTCGTAGGACTACGGCCCAAATCTGTCTATCTTGAAAAGATGAAGCAGCATATTAGCTAATTCATCATCTCTTCCAGCGTGTTGATCAATGCTTGCATTTCCTCATCTGTTCCTATACTCACCCGCAAGTATTGATCAATACGAGGCTGGTTAAAATAACGCACCAAAATTCCTCGTTCTCTTAACAACTGGAATAAGCTGCTAGCCATATGATCAGGATGTGTAATGAATACGAAATTCGCTAGGGATTCTGGCACAAGGAACCCAAGATCTCTCAGTTTATTAACCGTCCATGTTCTTGTCGCAATGACCTTCGCATTCATCGCTGCGAAATATTCCTGATCTGTAAAAGATGCTTCAGCCCCAGCAAGAGCTAGTCGATCAAGGGTATAGGAATTGAACGAATTCTTAATTCGGTTCAACCCTTCAATTAATTCAGGGTGTCCTATTGCATACCCTACGCGTAGACCTGCTAGAGAACGTGATTTCGAGCAAGTCTGAATGACTAGAACATTAGGAAACTCATCGACAAGTTTCACCGCAGATTCCCCGCCAAAATCAATATATGCTTCATCAATCATGACGACTTGATCAGGATTATGCTCGAGAACAGAACGTAAATGCTCCACAGGAACAAACGTCGACGTGGGTGCATTCGGATTCGCGATGACAATACCGCCGTCACTGCCATAGAATCGCTCAAGCGGCAGGTTGAAATCTGCATCCAGCGGAATTCGATCTACGGTAAGTCCATATAGCTTGGCATAGACCTGATAGAAGCTGTATGTAATATCAGCGAACCGGATGGCGCGTTCCGGACTGAAGAATGCTGCAAATGCGAATCCAAGGATCTCATCCGATCCATTGCCTACGAATACTTGATTAGGCGATACAGCATAATAGTCTGCAATCGTTCGAATCAGTGCATCACTGGTTGGATCGGGATATAACCGCAAGTCATCATTTGCCGCCTCTTGTATGGCATTCAAGACAAGCGGTGACGGTGGATAAGGATTCTCGTTCGTATTTAATTTAATATACGTCTTATCCTTGGGCTGCTCCCCTGGCACATACGGTGTTAAAGATGCCGTCACCTGATTCCAATATTTACTCATTTCATGATCCTCCCATGGATATTGTAACTTCTTGCCCAAGGTAGCGAAGGTGCTTGTGTCATGGTATGCTGTGATAAACGTCTGTGCCAAGCCATAGCCCTGCATGTAAGGAGCGTTGATGATGACCCCTAATTCAAAGGCAGTAATTCTATTTGACGGTGTATGCAATTTCTGCAATAACAGTGTTCAATTTATTATTCGTAGAGATCGAGAAGCATACTTCTCCTTCGTCTCTCTTCAGAGCGAGACGGGTGCACAGCTACTCCGCGAACATTCTTATACCAATGAATTGAACAGTGTCGTCGTGATCGACCAAGGACGGCTGTATACGAAATCTGACGCAGCATTGCAGATCATATGGCATTTTCACGGCTTGTGGCGAATGGCTCGCATCCTTCGATGGGTGCCTCGTCTAGTAAGGGATCACGCATATGACATCATAGCCAAAAATCGATACCGTTGGTTCGGTACACGTGAAAGCTGCATGCTACCTTCACCAGAAATACGATCACGTTTCCTGGATTAGTCGATTGATTGACCTACAGCATCTTCCGGAAACCTTGAACAGCGTCCAATGCGTATCCTAAAGATGCATAGAATTGATGCGCTTCTTTACGGTATGCACTCGATACGAACATGATATATCCGCATTCATTTGCATTTGCTATTTTTTCGATCGCAAGCATCAATTTCTTACCTACGCCATGTCCTTGGAATCGGGAGGAAACAATGACATTCTCCACGACCATGAACGGTTTGCAGGACCCTACAAGATCATGGCATAGAATGCCCATGACCGATCCGGCTAATACGCCGTCCACTTTATAGCCAAGCAAATGGTATGCCTCATTTCCACGCATCTTCTGGTAAACAGCTTCCACCTGCGCCAAATTGCTTCCTTCACCAATTAATTCTTCATAGAGTGCTTGGAGTTCTGGTAAATCTTCTGTAACAATCGGTTGAATCATAGCCTTTTTCACTTCCATTTCAATTCTTCATCTTGTTCGGTATTGTACTATCATAACACTTCCAGAATCTCCATGAAACCACAAAACCTCTAACCCACCCTTGGTTCAAGGATGAGTTAGAGGTTCAATGTGTAAAACTATTAATTAGTCGTTGCCAACTTACTTATGCGTATTGAAGCTTCATGTATTTGGTTGTCTCACAGCTTTCTTGCTCTTCTTCCGCAGCCATACCTGCCCAGCAAGCTCTGCACTGCTCTTCTGTTGTACATTTCGATGCATCATCGCACATATAGCAAAATCTCATATAGTTTTGTGTCATTTCATCCGTGAAGTTCGCGTTTTTCATATTCGTCAACTCCCTTTCGTTTATGACACCACTATATCATAAGGAACTCCAATAATTTGTGATAATATTCACATTATATATCTCTGATTGCGATATTTACGATTTTAACCTTTCGATCTCTGCTTTAAGCTTCCGAATCTCGCCAATATAATCCTTGGACTCGCTCTCCGATGGATCCATCAACTTCTGGGTTAGTGCGAGCTCCAATCGCTGAAGGCGATCTTGGTCTTCACGATTCAACCCGCCATGCGCTCGCGTATTCCGATGAGCAATAAACTCTTCGTACGTTCCATCGAACAATTGGACCTCACCCGCTTCGAGCCGACAGATTCGATTCGCCAATTGTCCAATTAGATATCGATCATGAGATACGATGACAATCGCGCCCGGATACTCTCGGAATGCTTCTTCGATCTTCTCCTGCGTCGCAATATCCAAATAATTGGTCGGCTCATCCAGTACCAGCATATGCGCATCACTAAAATATAATTTGATGAACGCAACCCTGCACCGTTCGCCCATGCTAAGGTCTTTAATCTGCTTAAATACGTCATCCCTCGAGAATAAGAAGCAGCCTAATATAGTTCTGGCATAGGTTTGCGTCATATTCGGAAGCACCAGTAAGCTGTCTAAGATCGTCATCTCTTCTTCTAGATTCTCGAGCTCTTGCGAGAAATAGCCAATCTTAAGCTGAGGATGATGCTTCACGTATCCTTCGGTAGGCGAGAGTTCGCCGATCATTACTTTTAACAATGTGGATTTTCCTGCACCATTGGCTCCCATCACCGCAATCCGATCTGCTCGCTCGACTTGCAGCTTCAAATTCGTAAAGATCAATTCCGAATCTGGATAAGCAAAAGCAACCTCCTCCATACGAATCAATGTATTCGATACGAGTGAATCCGCTTCGAACTGGACATGGATTTTCGAATCGTCTTTCGGTTTCTCAACGCGATTCTGTTCAAGGCGTTCCAGTTCCTTCTCCTTCGCATGGTAGCGCGTAATATTCTTCATTGCTCGCGCTTTGTAATATGATTTCGTAATGGCTACCTCGGTTTGCGTTCCAGCTCGACGTTCAGCGGTATTGAACCATTGCTGATAGCGCCTGATACATTCGAGCAGAGCTTCCTTCTCTTGCTCCTGTTTCTTGTAGAGTGCCGCTTGGGTCTGCAATTCAATATCTTTCTGACGACGGTAGTCCGAATACCCACCTGCATATCTTGTACAGCCCTTCGGCGTAAGCTCCAAAATCGCGGATGCTGTCCGATCCAGAAATGTACGGTCATGCGAGACCATGAGAATCGTTCCTTTATACGAGGAGACCCATTCCTCAAGCCATTCTAGCGTTTCGCTATCAAGATGATTCGTCGGTTCGTCAAGCAGCAGGAATCGAGGATTGGCGACCAGAATGCGCGCTAGCTGGGCTTTGGTCTTCTGACCCCCGCTTAAATCGGTGTAGGGTTGATTCCATACGGCTATATGTAATCCCACACGCTGCATACATGTGTCGATGTGAACTTCAAATTCATAACCGCCCAAGGATTCAAAACTCGTATACGCTGCTTCATACATCACGAATATATCTTCATGCTGATGGTCATCGGATCCATGCTGTAGAGCAGATTGTAAATTTTCCATCGTTATTTTAGCTGCGTACCACTCCGTCATCCCTTGCTGAACGAAGTCGCGTGTCAGGACATTCGAATCGATCTCCAATTGCTGATCTAACGTACCCCATGCTGTAACAGGGAGCATACGTTGTATGGTTCCTCCATCCAACTCCAACCTACCCAGCAAGGCTTGCAACAACGTTGTTTTGCCGACACCATTCTTGCCGAACAGCGCGACATGCTCCCCTTCTACGATTTCTAGGTTGACCTGTTCAAAAATGACTTTCCCATTATATTCTTTGGATGCTTGATTTACTTTTAAAAGTGTAGATTTCATACACATTCCTCCAATCGTCATGAACAACAAAAAAATCCACGGCCGCATCTGACCGTGGATATCGCAAACGAAATGTGTATGGGGTAAGACAAGATGAGTACACGAATAAGAGAAGCCGCCTACTCTACCTCCATGAGGTGCAGCAACACTTCACTCGTATACATTAAATCAGTCCCCGTAAATAGACACACGTATCTCGTTCACTCTACCCTCGGCAGAGGCCGCTTGAATACCTTTATTCAAGTTAGCGACGAAAATAACGTGTAATTACTTCATTGGACTGTGTGTACCTCCGTAAATTCATAAGATGAAGACATCATAGCATGTTCAGTGAACAATCTCAAGCAATTCCTAGCTGAATAAGCCTTCGCCAATGAAAGAATTCGCATTCTTCACACCTGGCGGAACGACGAAATAACCGCCACCCACCGTCTGGGTATATTTCATCAGCTGATCCAATTGCTTCGCATTCGTTAACCGATTCTGGATCGATTCGAATTGTGTCTGAAAATTTCGGTTAAAGCAGATGAACATGAGTCCTGCATTCATTCGTCCCACCTCATCTAGCCCATCCATGAAGTTGTACCCACGGCGGAGAATGCGCTCGCGTTCGGATTGTTCCCCATTGCGCGGATTCGACAGACGAATATGGGAATCAAGCGGTGTAACCTTACCATTCGTATCGTTCTTAAAGTTAGGCTCATCATGCTCATTAATGCCGTCCATCGGGGCACCGGTAATCTTCTGCCGTCCAATTGTATCTTCCTGCGTCTTGTAAGACAATTGATCCCAAGTCTCGATACGCATCTGAATCCGGCGGACTACCATGTAAGTCCCTCCAGCGAGCCAAGCTGGCGCATCTTTGCCGTTAAGCCATACGTTATTGTTCATAAATGCATCATCGTTCAGGCGAGGATTATTCGTACCATCCTTGAATCCGAATAGATTCCGAGGGGTACCTTCGGGCTTCGTGCCGAACTGACCTGTATGCTGCCAGCGCATATGCGCGATCCCACTCGAAGCAATCGATAGATTACGTATCGCATGGAAGCAGACCACAGGGTCGTCTGCACAAGCTTGAACAACCATATCGCCATGCGTTAATGGCTCTTTGAGCGCATCGAGATGGAAGATCGGCATTTGCCCGAATCCTTTTGGTTTTTTACTGGATAAACCGAGCTTATCGAATAAGCTCGCGCCAAATCCTATCGTAATGGTCAATTTAGCTGGGCTGAGTCCAACTTCTTCCCCTGTATCCAGCGGTGGAAACTTCGCATTTTGAGTTTCATCACTCGGCGGCTTTCCAGCTGTCATCCGTGCGATCATTTTCGTCCATGTTTTAAGTAAATCCTTGACATCATTCCGATCCTCCGAGATCAGGTCAAATGCTGTAATATTAAGAAACTGCTGTCCCGGAGTTACGATTCCAGCTTGGTGAACGCCAAAAAACGGCTCCTTATCGGGAGCTGTTTTCGGGTTTGTTGCTGTTGCGTTCGATGGGGGTTCTGGCGTCGGATCCACCACGCCTTGTACACGGCTAGGCAGATCGATCATATTCCCAATGACAAGACCTGCTGCGCCAGTAACCGCCATGCCTAGAAATTTGCGTCGACTAAGTTGTTTAGACATGTATCTATCCCCTTATTGTCCTAAAGTTCCAGGAAGTTTGACCATGGGTACTGCCAAAGCTTCTAGTTTATTCTTGAGGTCCATTTGCTGTGTCTGGCTTAATTTATCATAAGGTGTATATACGCCGTTCGGTGTGAAATCATCGATCTGTTTCAGCACAGTTTTCAGGTTCTTATCAATTTTTTCTTCTAATGAAGCATCTTTCTTCTTCAGTTCTACACGTAAGAGTTCGAAAATTTTCTGTGCTCCATCTACATTCGCTCTCAGAACTGGAAGCGTCGCTTGACTCCACCGTTCTTCCTCACCTGTAATTTTTTTGGACTGCGCTTCTTCCATCAATTCACCTACACCTGTAACGAACAATGTTGGATCAATCTGCATGGCTGCAATCTCTTCACGCATTTTCTTACCGTCGTCAAGAAGGCGTTCTGCGAACTTCACCGCGCCCTTCGTCTCTTTCTTCACGAATAATAAATGTTCAATACGGTGGTAACCTGTAAAGTTCTCATCTTCTTCATTCGCAAAATCATCCACACGCGCATCCATCGTACCGTCCAACTCTGCAAATAGCTCGATCACTGGCTCAATCCGCTCATAAGGAAGACGAGATTTTACGTATTGATCTTGAGCTTTCTTCAAGTCGCCGCCTTTAATCTCTTTGAGCAGTGCTTCAAGTCCAGTAACCAAAGCATCGCCCTGCTCTTGCACATATTTCGCGTATTCCTTCGTCGCAGCTTGAATTTCAGCTGACTGTTCCAGGGAATCTTTATTGACCGCACCCTCACCGGACTTCAGCGTATCGCTAAGCTGCTGCAAGGCAGGTAGGAGAGAATCATTTAATGTCGTTAATACATCGTATTCGAGTGCCGATTGTTTACCGCCAGCAATTAATGTGTTTAAATATTTCTCTACATTCACATATTGATCAGGCAATTTGGTCTTCACGTCATTCTCGAAGGAGAGCCATTCTTCATCGATTTTCTTCGTCAGCTCTTGAACCTTTGCAGCATCCTTCGCTTCCAACGCTGACTTCAACTCGCCTGAAGTCGCGATCATGCTGTCAGTTCCAGTCTGTGGATCTACCGTCGATGCTGCAGTCTGGCTCGCATTTTCACCGGTTTGCGTCGTTTCAGTAGTTGATGCTTTCACACTCGCAGCATCCTCTTTCGTACCACAAGCCGTCAATGCCGCTGCGAATAATGAGATGCATACCAAGAAGGATGCAAGTTTTAATTTTGTATTTTTCATTCTTTATGACCCTCTCTCTATTAACCTGATATTGGTTTTATCATTTTTTTCTTCGTCTGAACACGTTGATAGATAATTACAATGATTGCAATTGCAACAATGATGAGCTGCGGAATCGCACTTTGCCAAGATGGGTAGAGTGCTATGAAATGAATGCTTGGGAAAGGCGCCTCGGTCGATGGGATCGCACTCGCCAGCTGTAGACTATGAATGCCCATACCTGTAAATTTGAGACACAGATAGAATACAATAATACTAGATACGATAAAGAACGGCCGGATTGGGAGCTTAACCCCAATGGTCAGCATTAGATATGCAACAATCGCTAATACGCCAAAACCAATCAAAATCCCAAAAATCAAATTCTGCATGGATATCTGGTTCACCATCCCGATGAGGAACAACACCGTCTCGGTTCCCTCACGGAAAATGGCTAAGAATGAAAGTAGGCCTAAGGAGATCATCTGTCCCGTCTCCATTGCGGTACGGCTCTTATTCTGAATATATTGCTGCCAATCCTTAATACTCGACTGCCGATGCAGCCAGTAACTCATATAAAGCAGCATGACTGCCGCGATAATCCCCGTCCAGCCATTGATCATGAAATTGTTCTCACCAAATGCACCGGATGAGAATACGAATTTCACAATAATTGCGAGGATCAAACTAAATAATAAACCTGCAGCAATCCCCGTCCAAATCCATGTCTTTCCTTTCTTACTCTCCGGCCCCGGACTACGCTTCACGAAGGCAAGCAATGCTCCTACGACAAGCAGCGCCTCTAGTCCTTCACGGATCGGAATCATCGCGGCATCCATCATCGTATATTCTGTCTTCGATGCTAGAGGTGTTAAGTATGTAATCATACTTGCAATCGTCTTGCCTGCACCTTCCAGATCGCCTTGTTCTAGCATCGCTTGAATCACGACAAGATCACGTTCGGAATCACTATATACTGTACCTGATTGTGCGACTACAGCCCCTTCCACACTTAACCAGGATTGTCTTGCTTTCTTAATCTCAGTTAACGCAGCATCTGAATTGGATTGATCTACAGCCTCTTTGGTCTTCTGCAGAATCACGATAAAATCAGATAATGTAATATCCTCTTGTTTAAATCCCGCTCCAGATGTATAACCGTTCGATATATATTTGTTGTTCACGGCCTGAAGGTCTGTGAGTGCCTTGGCTAAATCTTCCTTCTTGCTCTTAATGGCCGCATAATCGAATTGGCCCATTGCAGATTCAATATCCGTATAAGCCTTTGCTGAATCTGGCTTAATGTTGGTTTCGATCTCAAGCCATGTCTTGCGGAACTCTTCAAAACTCGCCTTCGCTGCCTCTAGATCGCCTTTCTCGACTTCGGATACCGCTTGGTCTAACACCTTATTCGCTTGCGCGAGTTGATCTTGACCTTTCGTTGCAGCCATAGCCGTCAAAGGACTCATCACGAGCATGACGATGAAGAGGATCGATAGGACGGGCTTCAGCGTTCTTTTCATATACCTTTCGCCTGCCTTTATCTCTATATTATCAACAAAAATAAACCGACAATGAGAATCATTATCGGAGTTTAGTGTACAGCTGCTATTTTTTTCTGTCAACCATTTTTTACTAGAATGATTCTTAAATAGAAATGATGCAATTTAATACTGGTCAAGTTGAATCTGCATACCTGTTCTTGCTAGTGTAACCTGATTCGGAAGCTCATAATTCGCTTGCAAATCTACCCCATGACCCATGTGCGTAAAATACACACGTCGAGGCTGAATTTCTTGAAGTAGTTCCATCGCCTCGACCATATCATAGACGGATCGCGTGTGAAAATCCGCTTCTTCGTAATAGAAATTCGTTCCTAAGATCAGGATATCTAGGTTGATGAGGAATCGCTTCTGATCCGGATCAAGGTTGATGGCATCCGAACAATACCCTACCCTCATATTCCCCTTCGTAAGACGATACGCATAGGACGTACCGTTCTTCCCATGACACATCAAATGCGGTTCGATCGTCCATCCCCCAAACAGGATACCTTCCGCTGTAATCGGGTGAAATTGCAGCTGTCTCGGAAGCCAAGGGAACTGATCACAGATCGTATCCAATACCTCTGGCGGACCATAGACATCTCCCTTCTCCCCTGTCCATCTGCAAGCATCCGCCCACTCTGGCATACCTGCGATATGGTCAAAATGCGCATGCGTAATCAAGGCCATCTTGATGAAGCGTTCTCCTAAATGCTCCATCTGTGCAACCCAATCTGGGCCACAATCAATGAGTAAATCACCTTCACGCGTTCGCAGCATCACCGAAGATCGATATCGTCGATTGACACCTGTCGTACGCGCCTCCTGACATATTTCACAGTCACAATACACACGGGGAACCCCCATCGAATCACCTGTACCGAGGAAGATGAGTTCGTCCATTCGCATTCATCCTTTCAAGCAATAACTCGTATCTACTCATCCTTGTCTATTCTAGTCTAGCATGTGATTTCACATCGGATCAATCCAAAGCCTGTCTCTATACAGCAGAAAAGCGCTCCAAGGAGCTCTCCTCCTCAGAACGCTTTTGACCCAAATGGATGAAATCAACCTACATAAGAAGGTTTCGCCGATGGTACTGACGGTGCGGCAGGCTCTTGACCGCTCGCACTGCTCCCTTGCTGCAATTGATACATCTGATAGTAACGACCTTTATGCTGCATAAGCTCCTCGTGGTTACCCTTCTCTACAATCTCCCCACGGTGCATGACCAAGATTTGATCCGCGCTGCGAATGGTCGATAATCGATGGGCAATGATGAACGTTGTACGCCCCTTTTTAACGACATCGAGTGCGGATTGAATGATCGCTTCCGTCTCCGTATCAATGTTCGCTGTAGCCTCATCCAGAATAAGAATCGCAGGATTGAATGCTAATGCACGTGCAAAGGAAACAAGTTGGCGCTGGCCTGCGGACAACGTACTTCCTTTCTCAATGACCGGCTCATCGAAGCCCTTCGGCAAGTTCGCAAGAATACGTTCCGCACCAACATCACGAAGCGCCTTCTCAACCTGCTCCCGAGTGATTGAGGGATCATCCAGACTTACATTGCTTGCAATGGTGCCTGTAAAGAGGAATGGATCCTGTAGCACGATACCCATATGTTGACGAAGCAGCTGCTTCGGAATGTCCTGCACATTGATGCCATCAACGGTGATTGCACCTTTCTGCACATCATAGAACCGGAACAAGACATTGAGAATGGAGCTTTTGCCTGAGCCTGTGTGCCCGACAAGTGCTACCGTCTGCCCTTGCTTCGCTTCGAATGAAATATTCTTCAAGACATATTCCTCTTCTTTGTAAGCAAAGGAGACATCGTCGAACTTTACGTTTCCTTGATAACGATCCAAGGTGCCCTCAGCCACATCGGTCCCTGGTTGATCCATCAGCTCGAACACGCGCTCAGCAGATACTAAGGCTTGCTCCAGCTGTGCGAGCTGGTTCACCATACCTACGATCGGCTGGAACATCCGTCCGAGATAGTCCACGAATGCATAGATGACTCCGAAGGAGATAGCCCCGCCGATATCAAAGGATCTGCTTCCGAAATACCAGATGACGACGGCTAACGCCAAGCTGCGCAATACATTGACCAAGTTGTGCGATGTCAGAGCGTTCAAGTTCAACATTTTCGTACGATAATGGTAGTGCTGTTCGTTCATCTCTTCGAATTCTTGCTCCGTATCCTTCTGACGACGGAACGCTCGGATTACCGTCATTCCTTGGATCGATTCGTTGATCAATCCATTAATATCACTCAGCTTTGAACGAATAATACGGTTATATTGCGTTGCGAATCGACGATATACATAGATCCATAAGATCAGAATCGGAACGATGATTAGACATACGAAGGCAAGTCGCACATCCAACAAGAATAACGCTACGAAAATACCTGTAATATAGACGGTTCCTGAGAAGAAGTTCGCAAGTACATTCACGAATAGATCTTTGACTGCTTCGGTATCATTCGTGACCCTCGATACCACTTTGCCCGCAGGTAATGTATCAAAATAATTAATAGGCAAGCGGTGGATCTGATTATAGACGTCCATCCGCATCTTCTGAATAACGCGGTTCGCAGAAGTCTGAAGGTAGTAAATCCGTCCGTATTCGAATATACAAGCGACCACTAACAAGGCCAAGTAACCGCCCATGAGCATAAAGATCCCTTTCATCTCCGGCTTGTAAAAGCCTATCAGTTCATTCACGGAGATCTTCGTCGCTGCATACGTAGTCAACTCGCCATTCCCAGATTTAATCTGAAGCTGGCCGTCAGCAAAAGTACGTTCGCCTGTCGCCTGAACCGCTTCATGAACAAAGACGAATTGTCTGCCAACCTGGAGCACACGAACTTCCTGACCTTTCGCGTCCCCCGATTCCAAATGATCAGAACGTTTGTAGTAATGTCCTTGGTATTGCACCGCATCCTTACTCGACGCGTTTACTTCGATCCATGGCCTCTCAATGCCGAGAATATGATTGTCGATCATCGTCTTCGCGATGAAAGGTCCTGTCAATTCTGCCGCAACCGCAACAGCGAGCATGAGAAGCGCAAGGATAAATGATTTCTTATAAATGAGTGCATATTGATATAATTTCTTCATGACGTTCATGGTCTCACCACCTTACGATAAGTTAGCTTCTACTTGCTGGCGTTCAAATTGTTCTCTATACCATCCGCCCGCAGCAAGCAGTTCTTCATGGGTGCCTCGTTCCACGATTTCCCCATTATCTAATACAATAATAATATCCGCATGCTGTACCGCAGAGAGACGGTGTGTCGTAATTAATGTCGTACGACCTGCACGTTCACGGCGGATATTCTGAATAATTCTCGATTCGGTCTTCGCGTCTACCGCTGACATCGCATCATCCAACATTAAGATCTCAGCATCTGCAATCAATGCACGCGCGATCGATACCCGCTGCTTCTGTCCACCAGAGAGTGAGACCCCTTTCTCACCAACAATCGTCTCTAGCCCATCGGCTAACGTATTCATATCCTGTAAGAAGGATGCGGATTCGAGTGCTTTCTTCACATCCTCTTCAGATGCATCACGACGACCGTATTTAATATTTTCACGCACCGTTCTAGAGAATAGAATTTGTTCCTGCGGCACGTAAGCAACCCATTGATTAATTTCTTCAAGCGATATGTCGTCCAGGCGAGTTCCAGATACCTTGATCTCCCCTTGCCCAATCGGGTATTCACGAAGCAATTGCTTCATGAGCGTCGTCTTCCCGCTTCCCGTCTTCCCGACGATCCCGAGCGTCTGACCGCGTTCTAATGTAAAGGACATATCCTTCAGATTATCTGTCTCCGACATCGGATATTTGAATGTCACTTGGTTAAATTCAATCGTACGAGGTACCCCTACTGTCGCCGTACGTTCTGCATTCTCAACATCAGGTGTGTAGGACAATGTCTCATTCACACGATCGAGCGATGCTTCACCGCGCTGCATCACGTTGATCAATTCCCCAATCGCGAACATCGGCCAGATCATCATCCCAAGGTAAACGTTGAAGGAGACGAGCTCACCCAGCGTAATCTCTTGATGGAACACAAGATAGGCACCATAGGCGAGGCCAATCATATAACTCATTCCGACGAGAATTTTGATCGTTGGTTCGAACAAGGCATCAATGCGAGCTACGTCCACATTTTTGCGGAATACATCGTCCGTCAGGTTCGCGAACCGACGCTCATCCGCCTTCTCTTGAACATAGGCGCGAATAACGCGTACACCCGAAATCGCCTCAAGCACCTGATCATTCAATGTGCCGAACGCATCTTGCGCAATGGTGAAGCGTTCATGAATCTTCTTCCCATAGATGCTCATCGCAACGGCAATGAGCGGGAGCGGCAAGATGGCTGCCAAGGTAAGCTTCCAACTGATCATAATCCCCATCGTGAATAGAATCGTCAACATAAAGAAGCTAGAGTCAACAATCGTCAAGATACCAAAGCCGACCGTCGTCGATACAGCCCCTAAATCATTCGTCGCGCGGGCCATCAAATCACCTGTACGGTTCTTCTCGAAAAATGTAGGTGTCATCTTCAGCAAATGCTTCATAAAGCGTGTGCGTAAAATCCGCTCAATCAGGAAGGATCCACCGAATATTTGATACATCCATGAATATCCCATCACGTAGATCACGACCATCAGACCTAAGAATAGGAGCAGAAATTCTGTTAATTTCTCCGAAGTTAATGTGCCCTGCTGAATCTGGTCGATCGCCTGACCCATAAGTTTTGGCGGGACCATCTCGAACAGACCTACCACGATCAGCAGTATGATCCCTACAATGTACCTTTTTCGATACATTTTGAAGAACCAACCTAGTTTAAACAAAATCGAAAACATGCTTATTTCCCTACCTTTCAATTCAACTCTTCAAGTTCAAGCCAAGCCTCGTATAGTTCGCTTAGTTCTTGTTCCACTGCAGTATGCGTCTCATAGAGACGCGAAAGTTCCGCAGCATCTGTTCGATATTCCTCGTTCTGTAAAGCCAATTCCAGGTTACATCGGTCTTTCTCCTTTAGCGCAATTTGTTGTTCGAGTTGAACTTTACGCCGTTCTGTCTTCCTGTTCTCTGTATCGGACGTGGCGTTACGTTCTTGGATGGGAGCATTCACCCGTCTTGTTTCGGGCTGTACATGTACAGCCTTCTCCTTCTCTAATTGCTCCTTATATGCATCAAAATTACCCGTGTAGCACGCCACCTTCTGATTCCGTAGCGCCCATACATGTTCAGCAATTCGATTCACGAAATAACGATCATGCGAGATCGAGAGTACCGTTCCACGGAACTCTTCGAGCATCTCTTCCAAAGCTTCTCTCGAAGCGATATCCAAATGGTTCGTCGGCTCATCGAGCACCAAGAAATTCGGCGTTCGCTGCATGATTAATGCAAGCTTCAGCCGCGTCCATTCCCCACCGGATAGATTCATGACAGATTTGAAGACGGATGCGCCATAAAATAAATACTTAGCTAACATCCCTCGAGCCTCTCCCTCTTCAAGCCCCAACTCATAACGGAAGTACTCGAGCACCGTGACGTTCTGTTCCGGTGGTTCGTCTTGTGCGAGATATCCGATATCCACGCGGGAGCCAAGCCGGATCTCACCCTGGTCGGGTTGTTCAAGACCCAGAATGAGCTTCAACATCGTACTCTTGCCAGCGCCATTGCCGCCAATGATCGCGATACGATCTCGATAAGCGAGGTCAAGCGAGACATTGTGGAATAACGGCCGCTGATCATATCCCTTCGATACGTCTTTCAGACTGAGCACATCTTTGCCCGAGCGATCTGTTTCATTCGGCTGAAAATCAACTTTTTTTCGCTCCAGCACAGGACGTTTAATTTTGTCCATTCGATCTAATGCCTTCTGAATCGAGGCTGCGCGCTTGAAGAACTTCTCATTGCCACCGTTATTGCCCCACTCGATGTAGCGTTTAATCGCATCTTTCATTTGCTTAATTCGCTTCTGCTGGTCTTTGTAATCAGCGAACTGCTGCAGAAGATTTTGCTGCTTTTCTTTATGATAATCGGAGTAGTTCGTCAAATATGTCGTTGCTTCTCCGTCTTCAATCTCAATAATTTTGGTCACGACCCGATCCAGAAAATAGCGATCATGCGACGCAATCAGGCAAGTACCTACATAGGCTATGATGTATTGTTCCAACCATTCAACCGCATCGAGATCCAAATGGTTCGTCGGTTCATCGAGCAGCAGGAACTCGGGACGTTCAATAAGGAGCTTCGCAAGCGCGACCTTCGTCTTCTCTCCGCCTGAGAGATCAATAAATTTCCGATCAAAGCTCTCCGACTTGACTCCAATGCCATTTGCGACCTGCGAGATGCGCGTCTCGATTTCATAACCACCCGCTCGCTCGAATGCCTCTTGTATTTCAGCATATCGCCGAAGCAACAATTCCATTTTTCGCTCATCGCTCGCTATTACCTGTTCACTCATCTCAGCTTCAAGCTCATGTAATTTGGACTGCAATTGTATTGCTTCCCGGAAGCTCTCAAGGAGTACGTCATATACCGTGCTAACTTGGTTTTCCACTTGTATTTGCGTTAAGTATCCGATCTTCGTTCCGCGGGGTATCGCAATCGTTCCACGATCAGGTGTATCTGTGCCGGCCAGCAGCTGCAGCAGCGTTGATTTACCAGCCCCGTTCTGTCCGACAAGTCCTACTTTCTCTCCATCATTAAATTCAAACGTTATATTAGACAGCACCTGTGTCGCGCCGTAATATTTCTCAATGTGATTGCAACTAATCATGTCAATCTTTTCCTCCTGGGCATATACGAACGTCATGTTCGCTCTCGTAATGGTGGTACTCACATCACGATTCCGCCTCCGAGGCAACAAAAAAAAGGGCCGTAGGGAGGAGTCCCTACAGCCCTTTAGCTATTTCGTCCGCTAAGGTTTAGGCAGGAATCGTTCCGCGTGAGTAAACTCGCTATGTGCAAAAATGGACAGACCTGTAGCGTGGATAGCTCCAACGTATGCGAAGCCAGCTGTTTGTACCATCATTACGTTCTTCTTCATGTTCTGATCCATTAGATTGATATTCATCCTGCCTACACCTCCTTTTCTTAAAGTAGTATTACCATAACACACCATATTTGAGTTTTGCAAGCACATTTTCAATTATTAAACGAGAATTTAGGTTTTGGGTGACTACTATTCCCTAAGACGCTAATTACTCTAAGCAAGCAAAAAAGAAAAAGACACATCCGTTAGAGACGAATATGTCTTAGTTCGAGTGATTATTATTTTCTTCTATTCCTTCTGCTCATGAGATAGACTACGAGCAATACTAGGACGACAACTGCACCAATTCCTACAGGCAGTAGTATATTAGATGATGATGATTCATCCGCAACTTTCGTATCGTCCTTCACCGGTTCGGTGACGGAAGTAGTATCGTCCTGTGGGTTAGACCCCTTGTCGGGAGTAACTTGCTCGGGTTGCTTAGCTTCTTGCTTCGTATCATCTGGCTTCGCTGTCTTATCCTCTTGCTTCACTTCTGGCATCTTCACGGTGAACGAATAGGAGTGCTTGACGACATGTCCATCTTCGCCGAGAATTTTCCAATTCACGGTATATTCGCCATTCGGCAGCGCTTCTGGCAAGGTTCCAACCATCGATTTATCTTGCACCGTTACTTTTAACGAATCGACTTTTTGCTTGGATGCATCAAGAATATCAAATGAACTCAATTCACCAATTGTTGTTTTGAAGTTGAGCGTAATTTCTTTTAATTCGGTCGTTACGACTTCTTTGCTGCTAGGGGACGAATCTTTCAATCCCGTATGTGCGAAGATCGTCGTCGGTAAAATCAGGGTAAAGATGAGTGCTATGCAAAATATCATTGATTTTTTCATTTTCGTTACTCCTTCAAGCTAAATTTCGAACCCCGAACATTATAACAGACTGTTCTGATGATTCAAATGACTCGAAGGGGCTATTGACTTACGCAGCATGGATAGGAATTAACCTTTCAACTTGCTCTTCTTCATCATTTTTTCTCATATAAATTCGCGCGCCAACCATTATCCCAACGGAAATCTCTTACATACGCATAACCGCATGCTTGATAATATTGGTTCAATCGTGGGTTGTCCGACATGCAATCGAGCCGAATCGTATGTTTACCTTGATCCTTGATGTAATCCTCTGCCCATTGCAGCAGCTGCCTTCCAATCCCTAAGCCTGCATGGCGTCTGCTAACGGCAAATCGATGGATATAACCTGCGTCGTCATGATCAAGTTCCTTCCAAATGGCGTCCGACCAGCAGATGAGGCAGGTGCCTACGACCTCACCATTCCTCCTTGCTAGAAACATCTCGTATCCTTTCTCGAAGCAATCTCGCACTTGACTGACTTCGAAATGATTAGGGTCCCATTGATCTATGCCTTTGGATTTGAGCCATTTGGCGGAACCGATCCATAAGTCAAAGATGACATCACTCTCGTCGATTGTGGCCTTGCTGACATCGAGGCTCAACATTTGATTCATAACGTCACCTCAGAAGTTAATTCTCTTCTTACCTTTGTGGTTCGCAGCTTCAATTGCTTAATGAGAATATAAATGATTACGATAGGCACGAAGTTAATTCCTATGAGAGTAACATTACTATCAAATTGAATATAGAAATTAAACTCACTGAATAAACCAATCTTGGTCTTAAACACGGTATCTATCCCCTGCATCCATTGGACTGTGAACTGAGATCCGGCGATAAAAGTATATGCAACCCCTTGAAATACAAACTGAGGAAATTGAAAAGCCTGGACGATTATAGATAAAGAATAACCGCTTTTCTTATCTTGTAAGAGCAGAAAGCCAGCTAGACAAGACATAAGGTATAGCGCAACAAAGATCAAGGAAATAATCGTAACCACTAGATTATTCAACTCGCTTAAACGTAGCAAAAGTCCAAATGTTATAAGTATCCCTACGATCCCGCCAATCATTTCATACCAACCAATTATTTTGCGAATGGTTCCTGCTCGATTTACATGACGTATATCACCTTTAAAACGAATAGATCCATTACGATATTGTAATGCACAGGAATAACAGTGACCGGGATATTCAGCATCATGGCAGTTTTCACAGAGATGAAGATGACATAAATGGCATTGAACCGATGCCTCAAATTCAGGATGATAATAACAATTCAAAAGAACGATCCTTTCTACATACAGAAAATGTTATACTCTTTCAATTTTATCCCAATGGGAAATATTGGTCTATATAAAAATAGTATGAAATAGAAAAAGGTGCCCTAATCTACAGGAACACCCTTCTTCAAACCTACTAATTCATAATTTTCCTAGCAACAAGGACAAGATCATTCAGGTCAATCAAATGATTGTTGTCGATGTCAGCGCGTCTGACCTGCTCCCAGTCTGGGCTACTTATCGACTTGCCGTAATGAACTGCAATCATCGCAAGATCACCAATACTCACTTTGCCGTCCCCATTCACGTCTTCTGGAATTCCAGCAACAACCTGGATCACGATAGACGAATCCTCGGCTTCATATTCACGTCCATTGGCATCCGCTAACCTACTAGAAATCAAATTCATTGTTCCAGAAGCAGTCTCTGTTCGTTGTTTCGCTCTAAATTCGACTTCAATGGCATCTACATCACCAATGACGGAATGATCTGCTCCTTCACTTACAAGTATGAATCGGATTTGACCCGGCTTTTTGGAATCTATCGAGATCAGATTCACCCCTGCAACTAACGATTTAGCCTGAACAAATTCATAGAGTTCATTATCGTAGCTCAAAGTGTAGTCTTGGGCAAGAATTGCATTCTTAATATTCTCCATGCCTATCCTTACCTGAAAATTTCGGTTCGACTGAACAGTTGTTGGCCCTGTTAATGTAACCTTCACCTCCGAGTTCACGGCGTTGTCAAAGGACTGAACGGCTGCGTCCAAATCCTTCATCGCCTGTGCGACTAGTTCTTCCGATGCCGAAGGATTGTCTGCGACGATCTGAGCCCGATCGATTGCCTGCTGTAGAAGTGCTTTGGAGCCTATAGGATATTGGCCGTTCTGTGTTCCTTCGGTTGCAGCGTTAAGCTTATCTCGCGCATTCCATATTGCGGATGTAAGAGCAGCTTGATCCACTTTTGCGATCGTGATGGTTCGTGGTATCGCAGCAATCGTATCTTGTGCTTTGATTACTTTAATATCATCGATAAAATTCCGGTTGAACTCCGTCCCACCCCAGAAAGAACCGAACACGATCGTATTAAATTGCTTCGGTAGCGTCGTATTCGTCGCAATCCATGAGCCATCAATGTACAATTTGATGTCTGTATTGGAGCTATAATCCCATTTGAATTCATGCCAACCTGTAGATCGTGGAATGGATGAATTGGACCAAGTTGATCCGAAACGATAATTATAGAATGCATTGTTATTATACACACCGATCATGGCGCGGCTCGCATCGGTTCCGTTCGAGATGGAACCAACGAGCTGCATCGACGAGGCCTGAATCGTTGCATCATCATAGAACATCATTGTAATAATCCCATTCTGACTTGTCTCGAATATTTTCTTCCGCGTCCCTTGGCCGATATACTCCGCACTCTGATTCCCTGTCCAAGACATATCGTTCGAGAGCGTTAAGCCTTTATTTGCTGTATCCCATACCGTATCACCAAACCCGGACTCATCCGTCCCATCTTCAAAATCGATCGAATAGGTTACCGCATCACGCAAAGTGACCTGAGCCGTTACAGAGATTTCCTTCGCTGATCCTGGTGATTCCTTCATGGTTAGAACTCCCGTACGATCATCAATGGTTGCGAAGCCAGCCGTGGTATTGTAATCCACAGCTACAAATCTAGGATCCTGTGTGAAATCGATCAAACGCTTATCACTCATCTCACCTTCAAGCTTAAGATTTACCGTTGATCCTACAGCTGCGTCAATACTGGGCACGGATGACCCTACACGGATCCGCTGCAGTTCTGGGCGGCTAGGTGTAACTTTCACCGTATAACTCTCTGTTTTGGTAACACCATCCATGGTGAGCGATGCATGGATGGACACATCGCCGCTCTTGAGCGCTGTGAGCTCCATCGTGTCCTGATTCAAAGACGCAACAGTATTGTCAGATAACGTTATATGGGTCTGAGCATTATGAGTTGGCAGTATAGCACCGCTCGCCGATCTTGCTTCCACATGAATCGTTGTTGACTCACCTGGACTTAATACGGATGGTGCTGCTTTAACCGTGACCGTACTTAGCGGAGGCATGGCTATACCCCAGGCATTGATCTTGTCTGGTACCGAGACTGGCGAGAGAATCAAATCAGGAAGTTCATTTCCGGTATAGAGGATGACCCACTCCCCTTTTTTCAAATCCACTTCTACTACACCATTCCCGAGATCCGTAACATGAAAATTTCGATTCCCATGTGCTTTCACAGCCCCCGTCAAACCTGTTCTCACCTTCATTGGCTCACCAGCCAAGCTCTGGATTCGGACAAACTGCGTAGCCCCGTTCTGCCGTTTGGCAGAGATTTGAAAACCACCATCAGCAAGCATCTGATGAAATTGCGAATCCTTCCATGTGTTTGGTACACTTGGGAAAACTCGCAGCACACCATTGTAGGATTGCAGCAGCATCTCTTGCAATACGCGATTAAAGAAAATCGGTGTCTCAATGACAGGACTTGATTCCGTGTACATCGTATTCGGATGAACTTGTGTATTCACGAACGTATCCAAATAGGATAACTCTGCATCACCTTCACCCTTCATCGATTTGAACGCAGCTCCCGCAAGATAGGAATAGCCGCGGAATGATGCCGATTTGCCGAGCCAATAATCAACGGATTGATCAATTAACGAACCATCGGAAGCATTGTCATAGGTATACTCGAGCAGCGGGTAAATCATCATTAAATGCGACCAATGCCGGTGGGAGGAGGTTAAGTTGACCCCTTTTCCGATCATAAAACCGTTCTTCGCATCAATCGGATATGGCACTAAATTCGACAAGATTTCCTGTGCTTTCTCAGCCGACGGGTCATTTGCCTGCAATCGGTCGTTCGCTTCAAGGATGGCCCGGCATAGCCATTTCAATAATGACAACGTATAGTTGGAATCTGCTACACTGTCGGTATATTCCGGTGATGCCGTCCCTGGAAGATGGTATTTGCCATCTGATTGTTTAACCCCAAGAATATGTATGAAGTAATTAAGATTTCCTTTCATCAACGGGAACAATTGATCTCTTAACAAAGCTTCATCCATCGTCATTCGATACTGCGACCAAATATTAAACAACGCCCAAGTCAGATTTCCCGCTTCCGTAAGTACTGGACTTTTCATGGTCAAACTGCTCATTCGACCAATTGCGTAAGAATCCGCATGATAAGGGCCCGTATTCGCTGCTAACATACTTCGGTTATCATACAATGCATCCACCAAAGGCCCGGCCAATTCAAGATGATTCGACGCATACAAAGGCGCATAAGTAAGCTGCGTATTGAGATTCCACCATATGCCCGGCCAAGTGGTTGGTGCGAACCAAGGTCCCATCAAATCGATCATTGGCTTATCGGCACGTGTCGCGGAAGCTAATTTGTATAGCTGAATCCAATAGAAGCTCTCTTTCTTGGCATCAGGTATGGAGATAAAGCTCTTTGGATAAAAGTCATGCCACCAAGACTGATGGGAGTCACGCAATTTGTCTATACCTTGATCAGCCGCTTGATTGACTGCATCGACAGCCTCTTGCTTCGCAGTCGTCCCCGGATAAGAGAATCCTTCGCTAATATAAATGATTTGACGATTGGCATCGATTTGCTTGTATTTCCAAGCCGTCGCATATTGTCCTTCTCCTAATCCCTCCGTATGATACTTCACGTCCTCTGGCATCGATTGGACACTTACTTGAACATCCCCTATGGTCTCTAGGGTCTGTGCCGGATAAGCGATTAAATCCGCAGGCGGATTGTTCGTTCGGGTCGATTTGGAAGGGTCTGGCTTCCACACCCAAGAGAAATTGCGCTCATTCCCTGTTGTCGTCACATCCAGCACAATGACGTTTTCTGAGGCGTGGGTGAAGCTGTTGATTGTCAGGCTCCCTTGATCTGTTGTAATCGTGCCACTTGCCTCTGCATTCCATAAACATAGTCGCATATTCCCTCGAGGATTCCCGCCAACATAACCAAGCTCAAAATGCCCGTTAGGCAGACGCGCTTCCGAGTATAAATCACCATATAGGATGTCGTAGCTTTTACGGTGATCAAATACATCGGTTCGACTCACTTCGAAATTCAGCGTCTTCCCAGCTTGCTGCCAGAACATCGTGCCAAGGAGACCATTTCCGAGAAACACGCCCTCCTTCCAACTCGACGGGAGTATATCCCACTTCATATCACTTCTCGCTAAATAAGATGACCAATCAATTGAAGCATTCACATCTTGTACCCCCTCTGCTGCGTTTACGGACTTGATTCCCCAAGGGATGGAGACAATGACAAGAAGCCAACTCAGAAGAACAAATGAAGCTTTTTTCATTCCGTTACCTCCTTTTCTCAGCTCAAACCTGCTCGTGACAACGCTTTCAGAGCTAATTCGATCGCACTCCCCTCCTGTATAATGAAGCCATTATAAGAGAGATCATGTCCGTAAAAAATAGATTATTTTCCTATAATAGTTGAAAAATATCTGGTTATACAAGCATAATGAATGCTTGATTTTATTAGGTCAAAACCTTACACAAACCGGTCAAAATTGTACCATTACAACTGCGAAATGGCGCTAATTCCCCCCGTCCCAATGGACAAAAAGAAAAATACCACCTTCCCGTTGCAATCACGAGTTGGTGGTATTTCATCGGTACCTATTTAGTTCAGTTCCTGCATATGTTCCTCGAGCAGTTTACGCTTCATATCCCATGCTGCAAGACTTAGGTCCACATGATAGACGTGCGGATTCATTTTCCGCAAATACTGTGGCCAGAATAGTTGTAGCTGTTCTTTGTGATACGTACGAATCTCCTCCAGGGTTGGCAGCTCATATACTAACTCGCCTGCTACGAAGATCGGCGTTAGCATGACCTGTGTCTCATAGTCCTGAACATGCCGATGTAGATAGGGATGCAGCGGATCGAACAACTTAATTCGATTCCCTTGCTTCACTTCATCTTCCTCGCTTAAGCAGATATAGTCTGCGAGTGCTTTGCCTCGATTCGGATCAATGATGCGATAGACATCTTTTTTGCCCGGTGTCGTAACTTTTTCCGGATTCCCAGAAATTTTGATCGTTGGATGATATTCACCGTTGCGCTCTAAGGCAACGATTTTGTATACACCGCCGAGTGCTGGCTGGTCAGCTGCTGTAATCAGCTGTGTACCAACCCCCCAGATGTCGACTTGCGCACCTTGTGCCTTCAGATCCGAGATCGTGTTCTCATCGAGATCATTCGATGCGACGATCAATACATCCGTTAATCCCGCTTCATCAAGCATTTCACGCGCATGAATGGATAGGTAGGCAATATCGCCACTATCAAGTCGAATGGATTGCAGACGTTTTCCTTTTTCAGCTAATTTCTTTCCGAGCTCAATGGCATGCGGGACACCGCTTTTCAACGTATCATACGTATCCACGAGCAGGCTGACCTGATTCGGCAGTGCCTTCGCGAATTTCTCGAACGCCTCCTCTTCGGTGTCGAAGCTCTGAACCCAAGCGTGTGCATGCGTCCCTTTCGTAGGAATACCAAATTGCTGCCCTGCGAGCATGTTCGACGTTGCATCGAATCCGCCGATAAATGCTGCTCGCGCACCCCATACGGCTGCGTCGGCTTCTTGTGCTCTTCTAGTACCGAATTCAAGCAAAATATCCTTGCCAACAACCTGTCGAATTCGTGCTGCCTTCGTCGCAATCAATGTCTGGAAATTCATGAAATTCAGCATCGCCGTCTCGATTAATTGCGCTTCGAACAACCGAGCTTCGACTCGGATCAAAGGCTCATTCGGGAATACGAGCGTCCCTTCTTTGACTGCGTGCAAGTTGCCTGTAAACCGCAGTTGTCGAAGTTCATCCAAAAAACGCGGATCATACTGTTCTTCCTGCTCCGCCAAGTATTGAATCGCCTCTTCATTGAAATGAAGTTGCTTAATGTAATCAACAATTCGTTCAAGCCCCGCAAATACGGCAAAGCCATTCCCGAAGGGGAGCTTGCGGAAGTAAGCGTCGAACACAGCCATTTGGTTATGTGTCCCGTTCACCCAGTGGGCATACATCATATTGATCTGGTATTTATCAGTATGCAAAGCCATCGCTTCAGCGTTCATTCTGTTCATCTCCTCATGTGCACGATGCTTATACGACCTGTGCTCCTAAAGTGTTGGCGAAATGTCCTAGCGCCCATTGATGGCCTTGCGCATTAAAACTCGCGACGGCATCTTGATGGACGATAATACGAAATCCTTTGTTGTATGCATCTACAGCTGTATGCAAGACGCAAATATCTGTACATACGCCAATCAAATGGAGCTCTTCAATCCCTCTCGCACGTAGTTGAATCTCGAGATCCGTACCGCAAAACGCACTATAACGCGTTTTATCCATCCAATAAATTTGGTCTTGACGCGATTGGTACAATCCCTGTAGACCACCATATAAATTGCGACCTTCAGTACCGCGAATATTATGGGGTGGAAATAGCTTGAATTCGGGATGGTTCACATCCTGCTCTTCATGCAAATCCACGGCCATCACGACGAAATCCCCTTGATCTACGAATTCTTCGGTTAGGGCTAGAATCCGAGGTTCAATCTCTATTCCGGGCTCGCCTACAGGTAGCCTTCCATTCACGAAATCAATCGTATAATCAATGACAATCAGTGCTCTCATAGTTCATCACTCCTCTTGGCATTATGTATAGATCGACACTTCCGGTACATAATCTGTAAATCGATACAACTGTGCAGGCCGTTGTGAGTATTGATTGGAATACAGCTTCTCACCCGATTCATCACAAGCCACTTGAATGATTCCTTTACGACTTTGGGTCGAAGTGATTTTCCGAATAAAATTCGTCTCTTTGAATTCCGGAACAACGGTCTGAATCACCTGGTACAGCTCGCTTAGCGTGAACAATTCCGGTAAAAATTCCTTGGCAATCGTCGTTACAAGCATCTGTTGTTGAATATTGCGATAAGCATCTGCTATAATCTCACGGTGGTCAAAAGCTAACTCTAACTCGTGCAGCGCTTCCGTTACCGTGAATAATTTCACATCTTCGGCGTCGTCTTGGGCTTTGCGCTTCTCCAGCCACTTCTCGTTCACAAGTGCGAAGAAGGCATGTGAGATCATCCATCCTCTTGGGTCACGCCCGGGCTTGCTGTAGACGTTCAAATAATCTAAATGGACATCCGCTACACCTGTCTCTTCCATCAGTTCACGACGCGCTGTATCAAATAACGTCTCGGATTCTTTGCCAAAACCGCCGGGTAGAGCCCAGCTCCCAGCGAACGGCCATCGCTTGCGCCGAATAAGCAACACCATCAATTCACGATATGGTAGCGACTTCTTCGCCGTCTGCTTCTCTGTTTGTGTAATCGTAAAAATCACGATATCTGCCGGAGCACCGTCTGGTGTCCGATATTTCCCCACATTATATGTCTGGTTCTCTGTCGAATCCATCGATCTCGCCCCGATTTATTATTGTATTTTTGATATTATTATTATGACATATTAAACATAAATGTCAATCATTCGTTCTATTGTATCACAAAAAAAATAAGCCTCGCATAATCGCTTAGCTTATCTTTCTTCGATTTCCAGCTTCTATACGGATTTCTTCGCTTTGAACATCTCACCGATCGCGCCGATACTGCCCAGCGTCTCAACTGCACTTGCCGGGATAAATATTTTATTCGCAGCGCCGTTCGAAATATCTGTAAGAGCTTCAAACGAGCGATAAGCGAGAATATTCTCATTCAACCCTGCCGAAGCAATGAGCTCAATCCGTGTCTTCTCAGCCTCCGCGACGGCTTGGATCGCCTTGGCGCGACCATGTGCTTCAAGCTCTTGCGCCTGCCGCATGCCCTCCGCTTCGCGAATACGCGCCTCTTTGTCTCCCTCTGCCTTCAAAATCTTACTCTGTTTATCCCCTTCAGCGCGTAATATCATATCCTGCTTCGCCGCCTCGGCTTCAAGCACAATAGCACGTTTATTCCGCTCTGCCTTCATCTGCTTATCCATCGATTCCTGGATATCAAGCGGCGGCTTAATATCAATGACCTCAACACGCTCAATTCGCACGCCCCACTTCTCCGTAGCTTCATCGAGCGCAATGCGGATTTCGGTCGATATTTTCTCCCGGCCTGACAACGTCTCGTCTAGCTCCAGCTTCCCAATAATTTGACGCATCGTTGCTGTTGAAATATTTCGAACCCCATAGACATAATCAGAAATACCGTACGTTGCATGCTCAGGTCCGACTACCTGATAGAAAATAATCGTATCAATCTGTACCTGTACATTATCCTTCGTAATCACCGTCTGTGGCGGAACATTCGCTTGTTGGATACGCAAGTCATGATACGTACGAACATGATCAATAATCGGAATAAGAATATTAATTCCAGGCGTTAACAGTCGATTGAATTTACCCAGCCGTTCCACGACCCCAACACGCTGCTGCGGCACAATCTTCACCGTAAGTGCGATAAAGACAACGACAACCAATAGAATTACAATCGTAATTATCCATTCCATACTAGACATCGCCTCCCCAAGGTTCTACTTCTAGAATCGTACTACGACGGTGCAGCACCCGGACTTCTGCATCACGAATAAGGGTTTTATTCGCCGTTGCACTCCAATATTCATTTTCTACTTTCACAATCCCCATTTGACCAAGCTCAATCGGCTCCGTCACAATCCCTTTCTTCCCAACCAATTGATCCACAGCATCCTGGAACCCACGAGATTTGCGAAGTTTGTGTGTCAGAGGCTTCGTGAAGATCGTAAGCAGAACAGCGACTACAGCAGCGATGATCACTTGAAATAGAAGCGATGAATCCGGTACTGCCAGCGCTACAATCAATCCAGCCAGCGCGCCGATCGCGAGCCATAACATGTAAAAAGTGAAAGACATCATTTCAGCGATTAGCAGAACAGCTGCAATGATTAACCAGACAACCCACACATCCATCTCCTGTCCACTCCCTTCTGTCATTCTTCCATATATACGTCGCTTCAGCGGAAAATATCATGGAATGCTCAATTTACTTTGAAGTTTTTGCATTGATCACAAAAAAGACATTCAAACCGTCCCCGGTCAGAATGCCTTTTCCCAAAAATTGATCCTAGTTATAAAAATTAGAGCTTCAATGCACCGCTATCTTGCTGCGCGTCATTCGTTCTAGATTGCCACTTCGCAGCACGCTTGCGCATAGCCGATGTTGCCCATTCATACAGGATGCGGACCAACACACTCGTTGCAACAAGTAAGATGGACATCGCTGATGCAGGCGCGATATCTCCCGCATCATCCATATTCACGATCATCACCGAAGCTAGCTTCAAATCCGGCGCGTATAGGAAGACAACTGCCGAGATTGTCACCATAGAGTTGATGAAGAAGTAGATCCCCATCTCCATCATTGCAGGAAGCGTAATCGGAATCGTCACGCGGAACAAGGTGCGATAGAACGGAACACCCATCGAATCCGATGCCTTCTCGAACTCGGAATCCAGCTTCTTCAATGCCGTTGTTGCTGTTATGAAGGAAACGGAGAAGAAATGGACAATGTTCACGAGAACAAGAATCCAGATGGAGCCATACAAGCCGTGCATTGGATTCGATCGATCATTGAAGAAGAAGATGTAAGCAAGACCCAGCACCAACCCAGGTAGAGCTAATGGAAGGATCGCTAGAAAATAACTGATCTGGCGCACAAACTTCCAATGATTGATCTTCTCAATCGCATAAGCCGTCAAATAAGTCACAAATGTTCCGATGACCGCCGTCAATGCCGCCACTCTGATACTGTTCCAGAAAGGCTCCCAACCGGTTCCCCCTGCAACCTTTGTAAAGTCAAAGTGGTCTAAGGTGAGCGATAAATTATATGGCCATAGCTTCGCAAAAGCGCCGAATATTACCGTTAGTAATAAGACGAGAATCGCACCGGATATGATCGCGCAATAAATCGTATAAAGCCGGTCGCGCCATACGCGAGGCACCAATTGATATGGGGCAGCCTTGGCACTGACCGCATTTTTCTGTTTACGATCTAAGTAGCGATCTACAAGAAACGCGAGGCATGCAGGAACGATGAGAACTAGTCCGACGGTAGCCCCCATCGTCATGTTCTGCTGTCCAATGACATACTTATACATATCAGTGGCGAGCACGTTGAATTGTCCTCCGACAATTTTTGGCGCCCCGAAGTCGGTAAATGCTAGCGTGAAACAGACGAAGAAGGCACTGATAAGTCCGTATTTGGTCCCTGGAAGCGTGACCGTCCGAAACTTCCGCATCGGATTCGCACCGAGCATCTCTGCGGCTTCATATAACCGATAATCTGACATCGATAATGCAACCACTAGAATCAAAAAGGCTTGCGGGAACGTATACACCACTTCCGAGATAATGATCCCTACAGGCCCATAGAGATGAATATCGATACCAAATGGCATATGCCCGAAAAATCCTGTCGTGATAAACCCTTGATTCCCGAACATAAAGGTCAGCGCAAGCCCGAAGAACATCGAAGGAGCAAATAACGGCAGCATCGCAGTATATCGGAAAAATGTCTTTCCTCTCATCGGTGTGCGCACAATGCCATAAGCATACACAAATGCTAAGCCAACCGAGATGATTGTACTAATTATCGAGACATACATCGTATGTCCTAGCGATTGAAGTAATGCAGGTGATTTCATATAATTGAGCAAATTGGATACCCCGATCCATTGCCCTTGTTCATTCATGAATGCTTTCTCAAATAAACTGCCGAGCGGAAGCAGAATACTGATTCCGAGTAGAATCACAATAAGAAGTAATAGCAGTCGTTGTAAAATCTCATTCCACTTCACGTATAATCCCCCTACGCACGCACCAGTATCGGTTTCTCTGTCTCAAATGTAATGATCCGTTCTTTAGGAAGACTAAAAGGAATGATCTGCTCTTTCGTGAGCTGAAGCCCTTTAGACTGTTCGGTAGAGATATCGATCATCACGAAGCGCGGGTTTGCGAGACGCTCATCGTCCATCCATTGCAAAGTGACACGATAGAAGGAGCCGCGAAATTCGATATTTTGTATTTTGCCATACTGCAATGCTCCACCTGCATCATCTGCAAATGCTCCAAGATGAATATGCTCCGGACGAATCGCTGAAGCCAATTGATCTTGTGGATGAAGCTCACGCGTCGAATCGTCCTTCATGAAATTGATTGCGCCAATAAAATCAGCAACAAAAGGACTATTCGGTTGTTCATAGACTTCCTGTGGTGTCCCAATCTGTACAATCTCCGCATTGTTCATGACAACAATCTTGTCCGCCATCGTAAGCGCTTCTTCTTGATCGTGCGTTACCATAATGGTCGTCATACCACACTTCTCATGAAGGTTACGAATCTCACGGCGCAGCTTGTCACGAACTTTCGCATCCAGTGCTGACAATGGCTCATCAAGCAGCAGTACATCGGGTGCCATCGCAAGTGCACGGGCAAGAGCAATCCGCTGCTGCTGACCGCCGGAGCATTGGCCCGGATAATGACCTGCCAGCGCAGTCAGATTTACGAGATCCAGAACCTCTTCCACCCGCTTCTTGATATCCGCTCTCGATAGCTTTTTCGTGTACAAGCCATACGCGATATTCTCATAAGCGGTGAGATTCGGGAATAGCGCATACGATTGGAACATCATCGCGAAATTCCGTTGCCCTGCTGGCATTCTTGTAATATTTTTTCCCGCGAGCGTAATCGAACCTCCCGTTGCGGTCTCGAGTCCTGCGATGATCCGCAGCAAGGTCGTCTTTCCACATCCACTCGGTCCGAGCAAACACACAAATTCATGATTTTCAATATGCAAATCAATGCCTTTAAGCGAAGTAAATGATCCAAATTTTTTATGGATTTGCGCTAGTTGTAAATAAGGTTGCATCGTGTATCCTCCATAACTCAAATATGTTAGCAAGTTAACTATAGGCAACAATTGTTAACATCATGTCAATGATTTATAAAGATTTTGTAGATGCAAACACTTGGAAAATGAGGATTAATGAGAAAAACTTCTATCGATGTATTCTCGAAGATGAGTGACCGCATTCAGCGGTTGTTTTTATCGCCAATCAAAAAGAAGTTTTCGCTACATTTGCGAAAACTTATACTTTCTGATGTGGTTAAAAAAAGAGCTGCAACTTACGCTTGTAGCGTAGGAAGCAGCTCTTCTTGTTTAATCTCCGCATTTGGATGCGGGTACGTCTTTACCTTCTTCAACAACCAGCTTCTCCGATACGGTATCACGAATTGCGGTCATAATCATTTGCAGTAAGTAATTCAAATCGCTCTGGCTCTGTTGGAACTCTGCTACGATTGGGATATTATCGAGTTCTTCTTGAAGATCATCGATTTCCTTCTCGATCTTGCTGACCATCGAATTATTCTGGAATTTCTCGAATGCGACAATTTCTTTCTGCTTCTTCTTCATGGAAGCAATCAACAGCTGGATTCGATCGTTAGTATTGATCGTCTTCTCTGCTTGTTGATACATCTTCACTTCTTCGGAGGTGTAGATCAAGTCTGCAAGCTCCTTGGCCTTCGACATAATATCGTCACGTACGATGAGATCTCGTACTTCAAATTTAGGAATCTGATTCTCTTCATGCGAATGATCGTGATGATCATGGCTCATCGTTATCTCTCCATTCTTTCCCAATAAATCTGGACATGAGACTATTTTACATAGGGACTTGCTCGGTGACAAGTTCTCCTTTCATAAACCATGTGAACGAATCGGTAACTTTTACATGTACGAAGGTCTCGATCAGGTCTTTCGATCCTTCAAAATGAATCAATTTATTCGTACGTGTACGTCCCGATAACATATTGGCGTTGTTCTTACTCTCCCCCTCCACTAACACTTCTACAACCTGCCCGACCATTTGGTCATGAATCTGACGACTAGACTGCTTAATCGAGTCATTTAAGCGCTGCAATCGCTCCTTTTTCACGTCCATTGGCACATTGTCCTCCATCGAGGCTGCAGGTGTTCCTACGCGTGGAGAATAAATGAAGGTATAGGCCGAATCATATCCGACTTCCTTTACAAGCGAAAGCGTGTCTTCGAACTGCTCATCCGTCTCACCAGGGAACCCAACAATGATATCTGTGGTAAGAACTACGTCCGGTATCGCTTGTTTGATCTTGCAAACCAATTCCAAGTATTGCTCTCTCGTATATTTGCGGCTCATGATCTTGAGCATTTGGGTGCTGCCGGATTGCACCGGAAGGTGAATATGCTCAACCAAGTTGCCACGCTTCGCTAATACTTCAATCAGATGGTCGTCAAAATCGCGTGGATGGGATGTCATGAATCGGATGCGAGGAATATCAATTTTGTTCATATCATCCATCAAGTTCGCAAAGGTATATTGGATATCTGTAAAATCTTTGCCATACGCGTTAACATTCTGTCCAAGAAGGGTAATCTCTTTAAAACCCTGTCTTGCGAGATCTCGTACCTCCGCGATGACATCCTCAGGCCTGCGACTGCGTTCTTTTCCGCGAGTGAAAGGCACGATACAATATGTACAGAACTTGTCACAGCCATACATGATGTTAACCCATGCACGCATTCCTTCCCGCTTCTTCGGTAAGTTCTCGATGATGTCGCCTTCCTTGGACCATACCTCGACGACCATTTCCTTGCTAAATAATGCATCTTGGATTAGGTAAGGCAAGCGATGTATGTTATGGGTTCCGAAGATCATATCGACGAAGCCGTGCTTCGACATAATCCGATGTACGACCGATTCTTCTTGCGACATGCAACCGCATACACCAAGTAACAATCCCGGTTTCTCCGTCTTCAAGTGCTTCAGATGACCTAATTCTCCGAATACTTTATCTTCTGCATTTTCGCGAATCGCACATGTATTCAGTAGAATAACATCTGCGAGCTTACGATCTTCTGTACTCTGGTAGCCCATTTCTTCGAGCATACCTTTCATCGTCTCGGTATCATGTTCATTCATCTGGCAGCCGAATGTATAGATAATATAATGTTTGCCTTTACCGAGGTCCTTCAGTTCATCTGGAATTCCCGCATCATAGTGAACTTGAATATCTTCTTTACCTCTTCGTTTCTCTTCACTATGATTCGGTGCAGAATTAATCGATATTTCACGTCCGTTGATGCGGTACGTGGTTTTACCCTCTTCTTGTTTAACCACTTTGGCTGTCGTAAAGTCAAAATATTTCGCATAGTCTTTGGATTTGTTATTCTGCTCAGTCAAATTCGATCCACTTCCCTCTATACTGAAATCATCATTGTCATCTCATGAATCCAATTTTTAATTATATCATGCAAGTATAGAAAAATCACCTGCATCGCAACCGAAACAGGTGATTGGGTTTATCTTCATGCTATTTTCAAGAGAGGAATCCTCCCTAACTATTCGTCACGATCGGAAATTGCACAGTCACACATACGCCCCGCTCTATCCCTGGCTCTATTGTAATTTCACCATGATACGCATTAACGAGGCGTCTAGCAATCGATAGTCCGAGACCTACGCCGCCGCTCTCTCTCGATCTTGCTTTATCCACGCGATAGAAGCGGTCGAAGACATGCGGGATATCCTCTTCCGGGATCCCAATCCCTTGGTCTATCACTTGAATCTTTACCCGGTTGTATTGGACTTGTCCAATAATGTGTATTTCCTTGATTCGCTCTGAATATTTCATCGCATTATCCAACAAAATTAGCAAAATCTGTTCAAAATGAAATGGAGCGATCTTAATCTCAATATGGTGCAAATTGCTGAGATCCTGCACGAATCGAAACTCATGATGAATAACGGAGACTCGATTGGCAACGTTCTGAATGAGCTCCATGATTTCGATCGGCTCCGCCGCTTGATCCTTCACGGCATCGGCTCTTGTTAAATCGATCAATTCCTGCACGATCCCTTTCAGACGCACCACCTCTTGCAGAGACACATGTAGAGATTCATTCAATATTTCGGGATCTTCCTTCCCCCATCGATTTAAAAGGGATAGATGCCCTTCAAGGATTGCGATAGGTGTCTTCAATTCATGGGATGCGTCCTCGACAAACTGTTTTTGCTGCAGGAAGGAAGCTTCTAGATCATCCATCATCGCATTGAACACCATAGATAAATCCGAAATTTCGTCCTTCGACTCCGTCGTCGCAACCCGCTCCTGCATGCCATTCCGTTTAATTCTGCGCATCGTCTTCGCCATGGATTGTACGGGCTTTAATAATTGACGCGAGAGGATCCACCCGCCTAAAATGCTCATTAATATGGCGACAATAACGCCGATCAATGTAGTAATCAGGATTTGCCTGCCTAGTGCATCGAATGCTTCCAGACTGTTGATGATTTCTATCGTTCCTCGGAACTGACTCGTAATAATCGGACTGCGAAAGATGATGAAATGATCATCGCCCTGGGTGACATATTTGAGCTCCGGAGCATCAACCATCTGCGGAATGATCCAATTCTCATTCACGCCATCGGATACGACGACAATTGATTTTCCCTGTTCATTCACGATTCGAATCAGCTGATCCGTCTCGCTTAATTTCTCCATAAACCGGCGGCTGGCCAGAAAATCTGCTGGCGTCGATACCCGCTTCTCCTCCAAATACATCCGGAGCTGACTCATATCTTTACGGATACTCTGCTCTGACTGGCGTACAAGCCATTGATTCATCACAAAATAATGAACCGCAGCGTAAATGATGAACAAAATAAACAGCACACCGGCTGACCATACAGTTAGTTTCCATCGAAGAGGTAATTTAGAGAGATACTGTCTCCACTGTCTCCGTTCACTCATGAGCGCATCACATATCCTGTTCCTCGGACCGTATGAATAATATTCTCTTCACCCATACTTTTTAATTTTATACGCAAATATCGCACATAGACATCAACAACGTTAGTCTCCACTTCCGAGTCGTATCCCCATACCGAATCGAGCAACACTTCTCGCGTCAGAACGCGGTTAATATTCTGCATAAAAATCACGAGCAAATCGTATTCTCTCTTGGTAAGTTCAAGCTGTTGTCCTTCAATCTGAACCTCATGCGCATCCAGATCCACCTTGAGGTTATGGAATGTTAGAACGGTACTTGACGTCCCTCTAAGATCTTCAACGCGTCGTATAAGAGAACGAATCCTTGCTAACAATTCTTCAATCGCGAATGGCTTAGGAATATAATCATCCGCACCGAGATCCAGACCACTTACCCGATCCGTAATACCATCCCTTGCAGTAATCATAATGATCGGCGTTGATTTCACCTGCCGTATTTGACGGCATACCTCCATACCATTCAGTCCTGGGAGCATCACATCGAGTAATATGACGTCCCAGTCCTTGCTCAACGCTTGCTCTAACCCCGTTCTACCATCGTAACTAATATGGACGTCGAAGGACTCATGCTTGAGCTCCAACTCGATAAATCGCGCCAAATGACGTTCATCTTCGACCACGAGTACCTTTCTCATCGACCCCATTCCTCTCTGCTGTGTTTATTACATTTCCCGACTATGCTTCTTCGGGAGGATCTTATTCTCCACTTTCTCATAAAGTGTGATGCACGCTTGTAACTGTTGATTGGCGAATTTCCAGTTATGGCATACCTTATGTACACCCCACGCCGTTACCATCCCCAGACATGCACCCGCAATAATATCTGTCGGATAATGTACACCTGTCCATACGCGGGAAATCGCGATTAACGCTGCGAACAGAAGCCACACTTTCCCTTCTCTCCTGCGAACAATATAGAAAGTCATCGCAATGGCAAAAGCAGCCGTCGCATGATCACTTGGGAACGATGCATTCGCAGCATGCGGGATCAATTGATTGACTACATGCGCAACAAATGGACGATCCCGATAAAAGAAATTTGCGATTAGCGCACTAGTCCCGAATCCAACAGCCGTTGCGATCAATGATTGAATGGCCATCATTCGATTGGTATTGGTTCGCGTGAACCAATACAGAATAATGCCTATAATCATGATATATTCTGCTCGCTCGGCAAAAAATCGCATCACTACATTTAGAAAAGTTTCTTTCCCTGCAAAATCATTTAACCATTGAAACACTTGATAATCAATATTTGCAATCATTTCATTCCATCCTTTCTGTTAAACTATTGTAAAAGAGAAAGATGAAAATGAGATGAGAAAGCATAATTTTATTATCCAGTTTATCTATACATGAGAAAAACTTCTATCGAAGTATTCTCGAAGAAGTGCGACCGCGTTCAACGGTTGTTTTTATCGCCAATCAGAAGAAGTTTTCGCTACATTTGTGAAAACTTATACTTTCTTATGTGGAAAAAAAGAGAGTGCCTTCGCACTCTCTTCATACTGGTCATCTATATTAATCAATAATTTCTGCAGTATCACCTGTTTTGGCACCTGCTGCATTCGCTTCATCCGTATCAATGTGCATGTCTAATGCGAATTGATCCGATACACGTGCAATGACATGCTCAAGAACAAGACCACGTTCTCCACCAAGACGAACTTTTAACTGCTGCTTATCTTGAATGCCCCATTTCTCAGCATCCGATGTATGGAAATGGATGTGACGCGCTGCAACGATGACACCGTCGCTTGTCTCAACTTCACCAGCTGGTCCTTTAATAACCATACCTGGCGTTCCTTCTGTGTCACCAGACTCACGTACAGGCGCTTTAATACCAATTGCGAAGGCATCTGTACGAGAAATTTCTAATTGTGTTGCTTTCCGAGCAGGACCTAGAATACGGACCTTACCGAAGGCGCCTTTCGGACCAACGACTTCAACCGTCTCGTTCGCTGCGAACTGACCTGGTTGAGATAATGGTTTGAATTCTGTTAATTGATAGCCCTTACCGAACAATTGCTCGATATGCTCTTGGGATAAGTGAATATGACGTGCTGATACACCGACAGGTACTTCTTTTTTCATGTTTTTCCACCTCTTTAGTTTTCTCTCTAAGTTGTTACCCTATTTCAGAAGCATACCTATTATACACCCTTGTCTAAAAAAATCAAAAGACGTACGGCACAATCCGTACGTCTTTCATAGAATTATTTGAATTCTGCCACAAGTTTGCTGAAATCCGCTTCCGAAATTTGGATATCTTGGTTTGCAATACCTTCTTGATGGAATCCAACAACCATGTCTTCGTAAGATTTTCTTGATTTGTCTTGATAGATCAATCCGGTTAACATACCGCCAGTCTCCATCAATTTCGTCATCGCTTGGATACGATTCGAAGGATCATAATCCGGAATGCTCTCAAGGTTGACGATATTCTCTTTGAACCAATCATACGTATTGATTTTATTGAAGGTTACGCATGGGCTGAATACGTTAATTAACGAGAAGCCTTCATGCTTCATCCCTTCTTCGATCAATGTCGTCAATTGCTTCAAATCGCTAGAGAAGGATTGAGCGACGAATGTAGCTCCTGCAGAGAGAGCAATTTCAAGCGGTGACAAGGTAGATTCGATCGAACCATCCGGTGTACTCTTCGTCTTGAACCCTTCCGCACTTCGTGGAGAAGTCTGGCCTTTCGTCAAACCATAGATTTGATTATCCATAACGATGTAAGTGATGTTAATGTTACGACGAATCGCGTGAACCGTGTGACCCATACCAATCGCAAATCCGTCACCATCACCGCCAGAAGCAATAACGGTAAGTTCACGATTTGCCATCTTCACGCCTTGCGCAATTGGAAGCGCACGTCCATGGATCCCGTGAAGTCCATAAGCGTTAATATATCCTGAAATTCGTCCGGAACATCCGATACCGGAGACAACCGCTAAGTTCTCTGGTTCAAGACCGACATTCGCTGCTGCTCTTTGAATAGCTGCTTGGATTGAGAAGTCGCCGCAGCCTGGGCACCAGTTCGGTTTAACACTATTTCGAAACTCTTTAAAAGTTGCCATCGTTACACCAACTCCTTACATGCATTGTAGACAATCGAAGGCAGGAATGGATTACCGTCGTATTTCAAGACACTTTCGATTTTGTCCGCATGACCAACATTCAATTTAATTTGCGAAGCAAGTTGTGCTGTAGCATTATTCTCTAGAACGATGATTTTCTTCGCCTTCTCAGCATACGGAGCGAATTGTTCTGTAGGGAACGGGTATAACAAGCGAACAGTAATATGGTTCGTTGTCAGACCTTGCTCTTCCAGTCTTACTCTTGCTTCATCTACTGTGCCGCCCGTTGAGCTCATACTTACGATCAGCAAGTCTGGCTCTTCGTGTGGTGCATCCACATGAATTGGGTTCGTTACTTTAATATTGTCCATTTTACCAAGACGCTTATCCATCATCTTCTTACGATTAACTGCACTCTCTGATGGGCGTCCTGTCTCATCATGTTCTACGCCTGTTACGTGGTGAATACCGTATTTCTCACCTGGCAAGATACGAGGTGAAATACCGTCTTCTGTGAACTCATAACGCTTGAACAATTGATTCGGTTCAAGTTCAGGTGCATTTCGAACCAGGTTACCCCGGTCAATCACAATTTTGTTATAGTCAAGCTCATCACAGGACTGTTTACCTAGTGAAAGCTGCAAGTCTGTAATTACGATAACTGGGCATTGGTATTTCTCAGCCAAGTTGAATGCTTCGATCATATCGTAGAAGCACTCTTCGATGGAGCTTGGAGCAAGAACGATCTTTGGAATTTCACCGTGTGTACCATAGATCATTGCATTAATATCACTTTGCTCTTGCTTCGTCGGAAGACCTGTACTTGGACCTCCACGTTGTGTATCGATGATAACGACAGGCGTCTCCGTCATTCCTGCAAGGCCAATCGCTTCCATCATCAAGGAAAGTCCAGGACCTGCAGATGCAGTCATCGAACGTGCTCCTGCGAAGTTAGCGCCAATCGCCATCGTAATCGCTGCGATCTCATCTTCTGTCTGAATCACCGTACCGCCGAATTTTGGAAGCTTCTTAATGAGATATTCCATCACTTCGGAAGCAGGTGTGATTGGGTAGGCTGGCATGAAGCGGCATCCTGCTGCTAGGGCACCGAGTGCCATCGCATCGTTACCGATCATGAACAGTTTCTGTTCGCCGTCAGCTGGTTGAAGCTTGAATTCTTCAAGCGGGCCACCTGCAAGCTCTAATACGAACTCAGATCCGCGACGTACCGCCTCGACGTTCTTCTCGACCACTGCAGCACCTTTACGGCCGAACTCTTCTTCTACTGCTTTATTAAATACTTCTAACGGAAGCCCGAGCAATGCCCAGGACGCACCAGAAGCAACCATATTCTTCATTAGGGATGTACCTAGTTCATCTGCAATCGCAGTGATCGGTACTGGGAATAATTTTGCGTTAATACCTTCAGGAAGCGTTGGATTGAATTTCGCATCTGCAACAACGACGCCGCCAGGTCTCAATTCATGTGCATTTAAGTCAATACTTTCTTGGTCAAAAGCAACGAGTATATCCAGATCATCCGAAATTGCACGAATCGGTTTCGTACTGATTCTAATCTTATTGTTCGTGTGTCCACCTTTAATCCGGGAAGAAAAATGACGGTATCCATATAAGTAATATCCTAGTCGATTTAATGCTGTGGAGAAAATACGGTCTGTACTCTCTACGCCTTCCCCTTGTTGTCCCCCGATTTTCCAAGACAATTGACTAATCAAGCTCGCCCACTCCTTTAGTTGTGACTCGCGTTAGAATGATAAGTGCCAAAATTCCCTAAAATGTGACATAGAAAATTTTTTCTTTTCAATGAGTCAACTAAATTTTATGGCTAGAACTAGTAAAAAGCAAGCGTTTTCGGCGGAAACTTAGATAGCACTTTTCGATTGAAATCATATCAATAATAGATGATAGAATCAGTCTTTCTTTCACTTTGGCAAAGCACCGCTCAGAAAAATGGAAGCGTTTTTATAGAGGAATCCATTTACCAAATCCTCTGGATAGCGCTGCAGCAAGGCATTCCGCAGATTTTCATATTTTCCTGAATGTTCTAAATTGGTAATAAATCGATCGATGCCGTCGAAGTCTGATCCGAGCATAATCGTCTTACTTCCTCCTAAACTACAGATATGCTCAATATGCTTCAGGAGGTCATGGATCACTGCAGGTGCATTTGCTCGTACAAATGGCGGAAAGAAATTCATCCCGATCCGTCCTCCCCTTGCGACCATGTTCTTTATTTGCTCGTCTGTCAGGTTCCTCGGATGGCTGCATACCGCTCTGGCATTGGAATGAGAGGCAATATACTTACTCGCGGTGCGCGCATGCAGCTCCCAAAATCCAGCTTCCGACAAATGGGATACGTCCATGATCAGGCCAAGCTCATCGCAGCGCTCAATAAGCTTCCTTCCCTTCAGCGTAAAGCCTCCATTTCGCGGTTCCAAGATGCCATCAGCTGCCCAATTCGCGTAATTCCATGTAAACCCCACTAAGCGAACACCCAATTGGAAGCATAAATCTACATACGTCAGATTGCCTTCCAATCCATCGACGCCTTCTAATGATAACAACGCTCCTATTTGATCCGTTTGTTCCAGTTGATTCCAATCATTCTGGCATCGAATCCATCTCATCTCGCGATGATTTAAGATACGACGCTGAAACACATCGATACTATGTAAAATATGCTCGAATCGAGGTTTTCCGAGATGTTCTGACAAATAGATAGCAAAACATTGCGCCTTGACTTGTCCCTGCTGGAGACGTTCGAGACTCACATCGAGCGACTCATCATCAGTAAATGAAATGGCCGGGTTCTGAAGCATCTTGCTAATGACATCACAATGCATATCCACGATCTGGTATCTTCTCATCAGGACGCATCCCCTCTCACTCTATTCCATGTGTACAACTTGGCAATCGGTATAAAACGCAAAAAAACCTGTCTACGACGTAAACAGGCTCCATTCATGATGTTATATTTATCTTGGCTCGACAATCAACTTAATTGCCGTCCGATCTTCACCATCAATCACAATGTCGGTAAATGCAGGAATACAAATCAAGTCCACTCCGCTAGGCGCTACAAATCCTCTGGCAATCGCTACAGCTTTAATCGCTTGATTCAATGCACCAGCACCAATCGCTTGCAATTCGGCCGCTCCACGCTCACGTAGGACGCCTGCCAGTGCACCTGCTACGGAGTTTGGATTGGATTTTGCTGAAACTTTTAATACTTCCATGATAAGTACCTCCTCGGGAATGATGAATGGATTCCACTATTACTCATATTCGTGAGATGCGGAATAAATTCCTCCTTTTTCCACAAAGAAGTTCCTTCAATCATGCAGGGTTAGCCGTTAGTTCATAACCCACTCGTCTTCGTATCGACGAATCTTCTCTATCCGTGTCGCACGCCCCGTAGATTCATCAATTTCAACGTAAACCGCATGGAACATCCATTTGCCTTCATCGACAGTAAATCGGACAGGGAGCTGTGTTTTGAACTTGTGAAGTACCGCCTCGCGATTCACGCCGAGGACACCCTCCTTCGACCCAACCATGCCCACATCAGTAATGTATGCCGTTCCCTCAGGAAGAATCATATCATCATTCGTCTGTACATGAGTATGTGTCCCGACCATGACGGACACGCGTCCATCAAGATACCATCCCATTGCAATTTTCTCCGATGTCGTCTCAGCATGAAAATCAAAAAAGACACATGAGTTCTTCTTCACCTGATCTAGAATCTCATCGGCTTTCTTAAAAGGACAATCAATCGGCGGCAAAAAGGTTCTGCCCTGCATATTGATCACGGTTAGCTCTTTGCCGTTCGCCTTCACCGTCATCCAGCCTCTACCTGGTGTACCTTCGGGATAATTAGCTGGTCGAATGATACGCTTATCATCATCTATAAATTCGAAAATTTCCTTGTTATCCCACGTATGGTTTCCCATCGTAAGACCATGAATGCCCATATCATAAAATTCTCTTGCGATTGCGCCTGTAATGCCTTTACCGCCAGCAGCATTCTCACCATTGGCAATAATAATATGTGGATTATATTTATCTTTCAGCTGCGGGAGCATATATTTTAATGCTTTTCTACCTGTATTCCCAACGATGTCTCCAATGAATAATACTTTAATGTCATTCTCCTCCTCATTACCTAGCCATAAAAGAAAACGAAAAGTGGCCTAAGTAAATCAGCCACTTTTCATTATGGTCATTATTTAGCGTATTCAACCGCGCGTGTCTCGCGAATAACCGTAACTTTAATATGTCCCGGATAATCGAGTTCGCTCTCGATTGTCTTCGTAATATCACGTGCTAAGCGGAATGCTTCTGTATCGTCAATCTTATCCGGTGCAACCATGACACGGACTTCACGGCCTGCCTGGATCGCATAGGACTTCTCAACACCTTCGAACGATTCGGAAATCTCTTCGAGCTTCTCAAGTCGTTTGATGTAGGTCTCAAGCGTCTCTCTACGCGCACCTGGACGAGCAGCCGACAACGCATCTGCGGCACCGACTAACATCGCGATAACCGATGTTGCTTCGCAATCGCCATGGTGGGATGCGATACTGTTAATTACCACAGGATGTTCTTTGTATTTCTTCGCTAACTCCACGCCAATTTCAACATGAGATCCTTCCACTTCATGATCTAGCGCTTTACCAATATCATGCAGCAATCCAGCACGTTTCGCCAACGTGATATCTTCGCCGAGTTCTCCTGCCATCAAACCCGTGAGATAAGCCACTTCCATCGAGTGCTTGAGCACATTCTGGCCATAGCTCGTCCGGAATTTCAGACGGCCTAGGATCTTAATCAGATCTGGATGCAATCCATGTACGCCAACCTCGAATGTCGCCTGCTCACCGTATTCACGGATACGCTCGTCGACTTCTTTACGCGATTTCTCGACCATCTCTTCGATGCGAGCTGGATGGATACGACCATCGGCAACCAACTTCTCAAGCGATGTACGAGCGATCTCGCGGCGAATTGGATCGAATCCTGACAGAATGACTGCTTCTGGCGTATCGTCGATAATCAAGTCTATACCTGTCAGCGTCTCAAGTGCACGAATATTACGGCCTTCACGACCGATAATACGGCCTTTCATCTCTTCGTTAGGCAAGGTGACAACAGATACCGTCGTCTCTGCAACATGATCTGCTGCACAACGTTGAACCGCAAGGGTAATAATCTCACGTGCCTTCTTATCTGCTTCCTCTTTGGCTTGTTGCTCAATTTCTTTAATCATTTGTGCTGACTCATGGCGAACTTCTTGTTCAACATTCGTAAGGATGATTTGACGTGCATCTTCCATCGTAAGGTTGGAAATGCGCTCAAGTTCAGCCATTTGATTTTTATAGATCACATTAATCTGCTCTTGCGTTTCATCGATTCGTTTCTCTTTGCTTGCCACTTGCTCTTCTTTGCGTTCTAGTGATTCTAATTTTTTATCCAGCGACTCTTCTTTTTGCAGCACTCGACGTTCTAGACGTTGAATTTCATTTCTGCGTTCACGAATGTCTTTATCAGCTTCAGCGCGGACTTTAAAGACTTCGTCTTTAGCTTCCAACACTGTCTCTTTCTTAAGCGCTTCTGCTTCTTTCTTCGCATTCTCAATTATCTGCTCAGCAGCGTGTTCAGCGCTTGAAATTTTAGCTTCAGCAAGAGATTTCCGAATAAAATATCCAACCCCAAAACCAATGACCAAAGCGGCTACAACGAGAACGATTGCGAGAATAGGGTTCATGATCTATTTCACCTCCTCGTTGTTTCTCCAAGACAATGCCTGGGCTTATTCGGTTTTCAATCCGTTTCACTTACATATTCATCGGTTTCAACTGTATAGCGAGTAAACCTCTTACGCTACACATACCTTATCTTCTTCCCTAGGAACAAGATAAGCGAGTCAATGATTGGCGAAATTAATCAGTTTGAATCAACTTTTTGGAAGGAAAAATTGATTCAGAATTCGTATAATACATTTTCATTTTAGTATTTGTAAAAAGAAGTTGTCAAGCAATTGACATGAATCCTTGTACTTATGTGAGCAATTCATAAAAATAGCACGATATTCCAACCAAAATTCATACAATTGCATCCAGTTAAACCGCATTAATCATAAAAATCTTCCTCAAACGTTTCTTCATCATAGCCATTACTTTCGTCATCCTCTTGCTGCTCCATGATCCGCTGAACAGCATTCCTTACCACATGGGATGGGAATCCACGACGCATGAGAAATGCAACAACTTTTCTTTTGCGCTCATAGCGCTCCCCTTTTGTACTTTGCCATTTACGAAGTCCCACGCGATAAGCACTCTCTTGCTCATCCTCGGTGTTCAGTTCCTCCATAGCTTGTGCAATATCGGATTTATCGATTCCCTTCTGCTGCAGCTCATGCTTAATCATAAGTCTTCCTTTCTTATGATTGCGAACCCGCTGATCCGTCCATTGCTTCGCATAAAGATTATCATCAATTAAACGCTCGTCCATGAGGCGCAGAATGACCCGTTCGATCAACTCCACATCAAAACCCTTCTGTGTTAACTGCTGCTGTATTTCATTGCTTGTACGTGGTTTGCGTCCTAAATATCGAATGGACTGCACATAGGCTTGCTGCAGCTCGTCTGCCACCATGATAGGAAGGAGTTCTTCATGATCGATGGTTGAACCTTTGAGCAGTCGATACTTCACCATAACATCTTCATGGACCGTGAAAGCTTGTTCCTCATTCACAAAAATTTGATATCGACGCTTCTGCCTGGGCACGAGCTCTACAGCCGTTATTATTAGCTCAATACCAGGTGCTGGCGACCACTTCTGTTCCTTCACCTGCTCCTCTTTTTCTTTACCGTGGGGCATTTTTCATCTCCTCCCTTCCTCACTAATTCACTTGGATTGTTCATTTATCGCTCTCTATAAAAGATGCCCCCTTCAGGAAGGGGGCAAATACTTATTCTAGCTCGAAATCTTCCTCTTCCTCTTCATCATCGTTCGATGTAATCGGAACCGTAGTCGAGAGCTGACTTGCTTCACGGATCTTATTCTCAATCACTTTGGAAATCTCAACATTCTCCTTGAGATATTGCTTCGCATTCTCACGACCTTGACCTAAACGCTCATTCTCATAGGAGTACCATGCACCGCTTTTATTCACGATATCTAGTTCCGTTCCAATATCGATAATACTTCCTTCACGAGAAATTCCTTCGCCGTACATAATATCGATATCCGCTTGTTTGAACGGAGGTGCGACTTTATTCTTCACGACCTTAATCCGTGTACGGTTACCGACCATGTCATTGCCTTGCTTTATTGTCTCGACACGTCTTACATCCAGACGAACCGTGGAGTAGAACTTCAAAGCACGTCCACCTGGTGTTGTCTCTGGATTACCGAACATTACGCCAACTTTCTCACGCAGCTGGTTGATGAAGATCGCAATCGTCTTCGATTTGCTGATCGCACCAGACAATTTACGAAGTGCTTGGGACATCAAACGTGCTTGTAGACCGACGTGTGAGTCACCCATATCGCCTTCGATCTCTGCTTTCGGTACAAGTGCAGCGACGGAGTCAATAACGATAATATCGACTGCACCACTTCGTACGAGGGCTTCTGCGATTTCAAGCGCTTGCTCCCCTGTATCCGGCTGAGACAAGAGCAATTCATCAATATTAACACCTAGCTTGCTCGCATACAACGGATCAAGAGCATGCTCGGCATCGATAAAGGCAGCTTGTCCACCTTGCTTCTGAACTTCAGCAATGGCGTGCAATGCGACCGTCGTCTTACCTGATGATTCCGGTCCATAAACTTCAATAACTCTTCCGCGTGGAAACCCACCGATTCCAAGTGCAATATCTAATGCTAAAGATCCGCTCGGTACAACCTCCACTTGCATGTGTGTGGATTCACCGAGTTTCATGATCGAACCTTTACCAAATTGTTTCTCAATATTCCGTAAAGCCATTTCTAACGCAGCGCGACGATCTGACAATGAACTCACTTCCTTTTTCATTTATAGTATTATGATAACTTGTTTTTGTTCCTTTGCCAAGCATTTTTTCGAACATACATTCGTTTTTTTCGTCACGCAGGGGTGGACGATTCGGAAAATAGCGCGAAAAACCGCAGCAAAGTTACACTTCGCTACGGTTCTTCCGTTAACATTGTTCTTATTATACAAGGTGTGCATGTAAATATCAAGAATTTCCACAGGAATATTCCATTTTTTTCATCATGACTTACCCGAGTCTTCGCCATAAATGGTACAACACGGTCTTCACAGAACGCAGACGAATAATCTCCCGGCCGCCATGGAGCTGTAACTTCATAACCTCCGTTGGTTTGCCCTTCTGTGCTATGGCGACATAGACAAGTCCTGCAGGCTTCCGCTCTGACATTCCTGGTCCCGCTACACCCGTAATTCCGATACCAAAATCAGAATTCGTCAATTGACGGACTTGATCCGCTAGCATCTCTGCAACTTCACTGCTAACTGCCCCCGGCGCATCGGGGCCTTCCAGCAATGTCACCGGCACGTTCAACAACAGCTGCTTCAGTGCATTGGAGTAACAGACGACACCCCCGTTGAACATCTGCGAGCTCCCTGGAATCGCGGTAATCATCTCTGATAACAGACCGCCCGTGCAGCTCTCAGCTGCGCCGAGTGTAAGCCCCAAGGTTTGCATACGCTCAACGATGATCTTCTCAATCGGCACATCCTGCGTAGCATAGAGATGATCGGACAGTCGGTTTCGGATCTCAGACTCCACTTCCTGCAGCTTCGCATTCGCCTCGTCAGCAGATGCAGCTTTGGTGGATACACGGATCGTCACTTCGCCTTCTTTCGCATAAGGCGCAATCGTCGTATCCTGTTGCCTTTCGATCAAATCGAGCAATTGTGCTTCCAGCGATGATTCGCCAATTCCGGCGAATTTCAGCATCCGGGAATATAGCGGCTGTTCACTCGTTAAAGCGTGCTCAAGCAGCCAACGTTTCGCCTCATGCTCGAACATCGGCTTCATTTCCTTCGGCGGACCAGGAAGAAGAATGTAGAACGTACCGTCATGCTTCAGCGCATTCCCGACCGCAAGACCCGTTGCATTGGCAAGAGGTGTGCTCCCATCAATGGTAAGGGCTTGTCTCCGATTGCTCTCCACCATGTGAGCGCCTCGACTGCTAAAGAACTGCTCTATCACATCCATAGAAGGCTGATGGATAGATAATGTTCGACCAAGAAGACCCGCAAGGGCATCCTTCGTCAGATCATCCTGGGTAGGACCAATTCCTCCAGTGAATAACACGAGATCTGCTCGTTCACGCGCAATTTCAATCGCACGCTGCAATCGCCCAAGGTTATCGCCAACAACCGTCTGATAGTATGTATCAATCCCAACTGCCGCCAATTCCTGTGACAAATACTGTGCATTCGTATTCACAATTTGACCTAACAGCAATTCAGTACCAACGGCAATAATTTCTGCTTTCATAAACCGTTCCCCCTTCAAGCCTATGCTTATATAATGAGCAAAAAACAATAGGCGTCGCCTATTGTTTTTTATCTGTAAAATGAAGTACATTTTTATTTTTCACAAAATAATCAACGCCCGAGTACACCGTTACAAGCGCTGCAACCCATAGCATAACCTCATCAAATCGGAAACCGATGAACTCAAATGGAAAATTGTTAAGCAGCATCAAAATAATCGCAGTAATCTGTGCTGCGGTCTTAATTTTCCCCCATTTACTCGCAGCAACGACCGCCCCTTCAAGGAGCGCAATCTGGCGTAGGCCTGTTACAGCGAATTCCCGGCTAATAATGACAATCGCAATCCATGCATCGCATTTTCCCATATCAACAAGAGAGATAAGAACGGCAGCAACGAGCAGCTTGTCCGCTAGCGGATCAAGAAGTTTGCCTAAGTTTGTAACCATCTTCCTGCTGCGGGCAATATAGCCGTCCAGACCGTCTGTACTCGCCGCAATAATGAAAATCAAGGCAGCGATGATCTGGTTATAGGTAATCTGAAAACTCTCGACATGAATAGCCGGGAAATAATCCGTCTTCACCAGCAAGAAAAACATCATGATCGGTACGAGAAAAATACGAATTAAGGTAATACGATTGGCGAGATTCAAGAGACACCCTCCCCAGACAAGTCAAACTCATAAGCATGTGTAATACGAACTTTGGCGATTTCACCTATGCCGACTTTACAATCTGTAATGAACACTTCACCGTCGATTTCTGGTGCATCGTATTGTGAACGGCCTACATAGACATCATTACGGCCTTCGTAGCGTTCTACAAGGACATCAAGAACTTGTCCGATATGCTTACCGCTGACTTCATTCGAAATTTGACGTTGGATCTCCATCAGCGTATTCGCACGGAACTCCTTCACCTCTTCATCGAGATGATCCGGTAGGCGAGTCGCTGGTGTCCCTTCTTCACTCGAATACGTGAATACACCTAGGCGATCGAATTTAATATCTTTAACAAACTCACATAGATTCTCGAAATCTTGATCCGTTTCCCCCGGGAAACCAACGATCAACGATGTACGAAGCGATACATTTGGAATGCGTGCACGGATCTTCGCGACCAATTCTCTCGTATCACGCTGTCTTCCTGGTCTCCGCATCCGCTTGAGCACAGCGTCTTCACTATGCTGCAATGGCATATCTATATATTTGCAAATTTTAGGGTTGTCTGCAATCGCGTCAATGAGCTCATCCGTGAAGAAGCCTGGATAAGCATAGTGTAGTCGAACCCACTCAATCCCCGGTACTTCACTAATCCGGTTCATCAAAGTTGGTAGCATAAATTGATCATACAAATCCGTTCCATAGTTCGTCGAGTCTTGCGCAATCAAGCTGACTTCTTTGACGCCTTGTGCTGCTAGCTCTTCCACTTCAGCAATAATCGATTCCATCGAACGACTGCGGAATTTACCGCGCATGATTGGAATACTGCAGAAAGTACAAGCATTGTCGCATCCTTCCGCGATTTTCACATATGTTGTAAACCGAGGTGTCGACACTTTGCGCGGGAGCTTCTGCTCATAGTTAAACACCGGATTTCCGACAAGAATTGGCTTACTTCCACGAAGCGCCTCATCCACAATATCATTGATTTTATCAAAATCTCCGGTTCCTACGATCCCGTCAATCTCAGGCATTTCATCCATTAATTGCTCTTTGTATCGTTGCGTTAGGCAGCCCGATACGATGAGTGCCTTCAAATTCGCCGTCTCTTTGAGCTCTGCCAAATCTAAAATCGTATTCACCGATTCTTCCTTGGCTGCATCAATAAACCCGCATGTATTCACAATAATAACGGTCGCATCCTCTTTATCTTCGACCAACGAATAGCCCCGTTCATGAATAAGACCTGACATAATCTCGGAATCCACGAGATTCTTCTCACAGCCTAGGGTTACGATCTTAATCTTCTCAGTCATTTGTTATGCATCCCCCATACCTATGCGCAATAAGTCTGTTTATATCTAACTTAGTATAATACAACCCCAATTCGGTGTCAAAATTGTAACAACCTCGGCAAGGGACGTATCCCATGATCGAGGTTGTTCATTTACAATTATTTGAAGTTTGTGAATTGCAAATCAATCGGCAGATCGGCCTTACGCAACATTTGCATAACCGCTTGCAGATCATCCTTGCTCTTACCTGTAACTCGAACTTGATCTCCTTGAATTTGACTCTTCACTTTCAGTTTGGAATCTCGGATTAAGATATTAATTTTCTTTGCATTATCTTGATCAATTCCTGATTTCAACTTAATTTTCTGTTTAACTGTGCCTGCAGATGCTGGCTCAATCTTGCCGTATTCAAGGTTTTTTAGTGCTAGCCCGCGCTTTGTCATTTTCGACTTCAGAATGTCGATAACATTCTCAAGCTTAAAGTCATCATCGGAAATGATGACAAGCTCTTCTTTCTCGAGCTTCAGGCTGCTCTTGCTGCCTTTGAAATCAAACCGCGTTGCAATTTCCTTCTCGGCTTGATTCAATGCATTGCTCATTTCTTGCATATCGAACTTCGATACAATATCTAATGAATTCTCTGAACTCATCGAATCACTCCCTTTAAGAGGTTGTTCAAAAAGCCATCATTTGATCACGAAGTCATTCAAGAAGCATAATCGACATCGAATCTTGCGTTCACCTTCGAAGTCCGGTACTCATTTAGGTTTTGCCTAAACTCCGTTCCTCCTTCTTCAGGTTCTCGCAACCTTCTCGGTGCTGAAATGCCGACTTTTTGATCACGCATTTTATGTCATCCGCTACCTATTCACCGGTTGTCGTAGATGTATCAGTTGTTGTTGTCGTATCCGGCGCTTTCACTTCCGGCTGCAATACAAAACGTTCTGCTCTAGCAACATTTCCGTCGTCAATCGGTACACCACCGACTTTAATCTCCATGTGGTTTGCATTGCCCAGACGAATATACAAGCCTTCACCAAGCTCGAAGGTTTGTGTTGTGCCATCCAACAGATTAGCGTTGAATAACTCCTCGCCTTTGTATACTTTTTTGTACACATTCAACCAGCTGTTCGCACCGGACGCTGTAATCTCGACTTTAATCGGCTCAGTCGATGTCGTCTGAACTTTAATCCGGTTCGCTTTCCCAATTTTGCCGCTAGGCACGATTGTCGGTGCGACGTTCTCAGGTACCTCTGGGGTAACATCAGGTGTCGTCTCCGGCGTTGTTGTCTGAGGGTTTGTCTCAGTTCCGGTTCCCTTGTTCTCTTCTTTGGTTGGTGGTTTCTTCTCATTTGTGATCTGCGTGCCGGTATCTACTTTATCTGTATTCGGGCTCGCCTTGTGGATATAGAAGAAATAAATGACCACAGCGATTAAAATTAAGAACAACCACATGAGCACCGCTGAAATCCATTTGCCAGCGCGATCTTGACGCTGACGCTCTGAACGACGACGCTTCTGTATAATAGGCTCCACAGATGCCGACTCAGATACAGGCTCTGGGATATCACTTTTGTATAATTGGACTATCTCATCAGAATCGAGGCCAAGGGTTTCGGCATATGTTTTGACAAAAGCACGGACATAAAAGCTGCCTGGCAATACTTTGTAATCACCGTCTTCAATGGCCTCTAAGTAACGCTTCCGAATTTTGGTCAACTCTTGAATGTCATCTAGCGACATCCCTTTCTCGAGTCGTGCGTTTCTTAATAGGTCTCCTAAATTCGACACATCCTCACCTCCGCAATTGAAATGTTATTATCATCATGTATGGATGAATGCTTTAGTCTATAAGTAATTAAAAATCATTATAATTGACTGTAAATGTCTCATACGTAATTTCTTCTTCCGGTGTATTCCGCAGTTCAATAATATAGTCGAAATCTTGCGGACCGTACGATGTCTCACGCATGAATATATCAGGATGTTCGATGACTTTGGTGCTAGGCATCTTCATAATGTTCTCAAGTAAATGGTAATGCTTCTCATTCGAGCGAATCGTACTCACAATCCCATCGATAATGAATACATTGTTCGGGTTCATTTCTTCCTCGGATAATTGACTGCGGACGGTCTGACGGAGCAACGTAGACGATACGAAAGTCCAATGCTTCATCGCACATACGCTGCCTGCAATAATGGATTCTGTCTTCCCCACGCGAGGCATACCCCGCAATCCAATAACTTGGTGACCTTCTCGTTTAAAGATCTCACCTAGGAAATCTACCAATAAACCGAGCTCGTCCCGGGTGAAACGGAACGTCTTATGATCATCCGAATCTCTTTCAATATACCTGCCATGACGAACAGCAAGAATATCAACCAACTTCGGTGTACGAAGTGCTGTGACGGTGATATTGTCAACTTTTTTGAGCATTTGGCCCATTAAGTTAATTTTCTCGTTATCATTGGTCTGAAGGAGCATCCCGCGAGTTTTTCCTTCCACACCATTAATCGTTAATATATTGACCTCGAGCATACCGAGTAATGACGCGATATCTCCTAGGAGGCCAGGCCTATTTTTATGTATTTTGTACTCCATGTACCATTGTTGGTATTCCACGCCCGACACACTCCCCATACTAAGTCATATCATAGATTATTGGATCGTCAAAATGTTAGTAATTATCAAATTTTGTATGATTACCGCGATTTTTCACAATCAAATTTAATCATATATAAAATCAGATGGAAAGGCAAGCGTAACCCACTAAAACATTATAAGAAAGTCCCCACGAGTGGGGACTTTCTTACTTTTGGCCTATATCCGCTATTAACCTTTTTCGACAAGTTTCACCATTAGACGTGCGATAGTTTTACGATCATCTTCAGATCCAACAGCCCATAATTCTTTCAAAGCGCGTTCAGGACCATTTTTCGGATCCACTTTCTCATCCAGGAAATCACCGATTTCATAAGCGAGCTTCGCAATCGTGTCTTCACCTAATCCGACAGCCTTCGCTTGAGAAACGCGATCTCCAAGGAATTTTTTCCAATTATCGTAATTGCCGAGCACTGACATCTGTTTCACCCCTTATTCATCATAATACAGATGTTAATGTGCGCAATTCGACTGATAAATATTCCTTGATTTACGTATGCCATCCGCCATTTGGACTGATGACTTGCCCGGTGATATAACTTGACTCCGGCAATGCTAGAAAATAGACAAGCGATGCGATTTCTTCCGGCTGTCCTAGCCGACCGACCGGAATCTCGTCTTCCAGCATCAACTTCTCTTCATCGTCTAGATTGTTCAGCATCATTGTATCAATGGCTCCTGGCGCGACCGCATTAACGGTAACTCCGGACGGTGCAAGTTCTTTGGCGAGCGCTTTGGTAAAAGCGTTCATGCCACCTTTGGTCGTGGAATAGACCACTTCACAAGAAGCTCCAGACAACCCCCAGATGGAGGATACATTGATAATTCGCCCATATTTTTGCACGATCATATGTGGCATACAGAGCTGTGTGCAGAGGAACATCCCTTTAAGATTAATGGACATCATCTCATCCCACTGCTCTTCTGTCACATCAGACAATAATCCATAATGCGCAATGCCCGCATTGTTAACGAGAATATCCGGCATCAGCCCGTGACTATCCAACTTCTCAATCATACGCTGAAGCTGCTCTTTGGAACGCAAATCTGCCGTCACGGTCAAGACTTTCACGCCATACTTCATACAGTTCCTTGCGACTTCATTCGCTTGCTCATGCGCTTGTAAGTAATGAATAACGACATTCATTCCCACTGACGCAAATCGCTCCGCTATCGCTGCGCCAATCCCGCGGCTTCCCCCGGTAATGAGTACGTTCGTTTCCCCTAATGATTTCATTCCCAATTCTCACTCTCATCCCAAATTTAAGCTTAAGCCTGCGCCGGACTCTCAACAATCGAAATCGCAAGCTGTTCCCAATCAAAATGTTCCCGAAGTCTTGCATTCACCTCATCGAGTGTAATGGATTCATACACTGGCAGAACAGCGAATAAATCACTCTCACGGAACTTATAATTCGTAAATTCATTAGCGATCGATTCGGGCGAATTCAGCATTCTTAAGTAATTGCCGACTTTCTTCTTGCGCGCCCGCTCGAAGTGAGCCTCATCAAATCCCGTCTTCTTCATTTCTTCCACAGCGGTTCGAATACGCTCAATTAACTGATCAGGATCCCGCGTATCCCCTCCAATAATCGAGAAGGCATAATTTTTCCCTGTATTGAACTCAAAACCAAATCCGTCTGAGATCAGATCATCGTCATAGAGTTTCTGATACAACGGTGTGCTGGAGCCGAGCATAATATCTAACATTAATTTCGTAATTAGGTCGCGACGCAATTGCTCTTCACCTAATTCAAGAATCTTCTTCTCCTTCAGCCCAAAAAGGCACTTCGGCAGTGATACTGGCAATTGAGAGGTCTTACGCTGTTGATAAACGGCTGTAGGCTCATCCGCGAACAATCGATTGATCTCCCCCTGCTCACCATAGTTCTTCTTGGCTTGATTCTCACGAATCAGGGACATCACTTTCTCAGCATCTACACCACCAACGACGAATAGCAGCATATTTGATGGATGGTAGAAGGTGTTGTAGCAGGTATACAACGTTTCTTTGGTAATCGTGCTAATGGATTCAACGGTGCCTGCAATATCAATATGGACTGGATGGACGCCATACATCGCCTCAATCACACCAAAGTACACACGCCAATCCGGGTTATCCTGATACATTTTAATTTCTTGCCCGATAATCCCTTTTTCCTTCTCAACATTCTCATCTGTAAAATAAGGATTCTGCACGAAGTTCACGAGGGTCTCAATATTCGCCTCAATCTGCTCTGTCGCGGAGAAAAGATATACGGTACGATCGAAACTCGTAAACGCATTAGCTGAAGCCCCTTGGGTGGCAAACGTCGCGAAAATATCCCCTGTCGGCTCTTCGAACATTTTGTGTTCTAGAAAATGAGCCACGCCATCCGGGACTTGGTGATCTTCTCCACCTACAACACGGAAGTGATTATCGATGGAACCATAACGTGTCGAAAAGGTGGCATACGTCTTCTGAAATCCTTCCTTAGGCAGAACATAGACGTCGAGACCGTTCGGCATTTTCTCATAGTACAATGTTTCTTGAAGTTCTGGGTGTTGAATCGTTTGCATCGATTATTCCCCCTTCCGATCGCGTAGATAGTAGATCGTATCTAATTGGAATGTCTGCGCCGCGCGCTTAATATCCTCGATGGTAACTTGCTCCACTTGCTTCAACAATTCCGCTGCTGTGCGACTCTTGCCGGACAGTTGACGATTAAAATCATAGCCGATCATCTCGAAGGCGGAATCTCCAAGCTCTCTAACGTGGTTCGAGATCATCGCTTTGGTCTGCGACAGCTCTAGATCACTAATATTGCCAGCCTGCATGCTATCGAGCTGCTTCTTAATGATATCAACGGCTTTCTCGTAATTCTCAATCTCGATTCCCGATTGAAGCGTACAAATTCCTTTGTGCCCATCAAATCGAGATGAAGCATAATAAGCAAGGCTTTCTTTTTCCCGAACATTAACGAACAGCTTCGAATGTGGGTATCCGCCCAAAATGCCATTATACATCAGCGCTGCTGCGTACTGATCATCACTGTACGTAATTGAAGTTCGAAGACCCATATTCAATTTCCCTTGTCCAACATCTAGCTTCTCTACAATCGTCTGTACATCACGAGAAACGCGTGCAGACGGTGTCATATGATAGGTGGTTTCATTTGTACGTTGAAGCTGGAAATGCTGCTCTACGAGCCGCTGAACCTCGTCTAAGGATGTATCTCCAACAACATAAAGGTCCATACTCGCGGATTGCAGCCAATGTTTATAATGCTCAAACAGTCCTTCAGAAGAGATGCCATCGATGGCTTTACGCTCTCCTAACGGATGCAATCGATAGGGCTCGTTCTTGCACATTTCTTCGATACAACGTTCAGCAGCATAGCGGATTTTATCGTTCACGATGGCTTCAAGCCGTTTGCGAAGCGTCTCCTTCTCAGCGTCAATATAGCGGTTGCGGTATTCAGGCTGCTTGAGTGCCGGTTTCGTCAAAACCTCGCCAAGAAACGCAAAGGATTGCTGCAACAGCGAATCTTCAGCGGACACAAAGGCATCATTAATGACATCCATCCGAAATTGAACAATCTGATAATCTCCACGCTTAAATACATCGAACCCAAATCCAGCGCCGTACATATCATCCAGATGCTCGCGGAATTGGAGTGTCTCTGGATACGACTCAGTACCTCTACGCATCACAAATGGGGTAAGAGCTACCTTCGTTACCGAAGATTCCTCGAGGGGAACACCAATATAAAGTGAAATCGCGAATGTCTTAAATCGTTTGGTGGGAAGTACATGAATGCGCATTTGGTGCACGCGACCCTGCTCAAAACTTGTCATGATCAAAGCATGTCTCCTTTTCATCAACCCTATTTTTAAAGTCAATCTATTCAAATCAATTCCATTCTATACCAATCGAAAATAAAGAAGCAACCTTACGGGTGCAAGGTTACTTCTTCATTCGCCATTACATACAGAATATATGTTTCCCAATCGTCTTCACCTGAGGACGTGTCCAGATCCATTTGGAGGTTGCTGTCTCCGGATTGAAGTAATACAGGCATCCACCGCTTGGATCCCAACCATTAATGGCATCCTGAACGGCTTTGCGCGCTTTTTCATTCGGCTCAAGCCAGATTTGGCCGTCTGCAACCGCGGTGAATGCGCCAGGTTGGAAAATGACACCGGAGGGGGTGTTCGGGAAACTTGGTGACTTCACGCGATTGAGAATAACCGCAGCAACAGCAACTTGTCCTTCATAAGGCTCCCCCCGAGATTCTCCAAAAACGGCATTCGCCATTATTTTGAGATCGTTGCTCGAGAAACCTAGATTATTATTCGACGTGGTTGAATCTTTCTTCGGCGGCTTTGCACCGGATTGTGTGTTGTCTGCGGCTGATGGGGCCCAACTCTTCGTTGCGTTCCATAGCTTGACCTTGGTCTTACCGCCAACAACGCCATCTACCGGCATACCGAATTCAGATTGAAACCATTTGACGGACTTCAATGTCGTACTGCCAAATTGCCCATCAATCTTACCGTAATAAAATCCGAGAAACTTGAGTCGTCCTTGCAATTCGTTCACATCGGCGCCTGTTGATCCAACCTTAAGGATTGCACTGCTGAAGGTCTCCTTCGTCGTTAGTAACGAGGCTTTTAAGTGATATGTACCGAATAGTAGCAGCAAGATCCCTGCTGTAATCCAAACAATGCGTCTTTTCATCGAATAAGCTCTACCTTTCTCATGTGAGTTGTACAGGAATGGTAAACTTATTATGAGAAAAGTAGCGTTTGATTATTCACTTTATCGATTTACGAACTTATTCGATTTTGCTCCCATACTTCCATCGTGAGGAGAACCTCTCTTGGCTTACTGCCTTCATACGGTCCAACGACACCTCTGGCCTCCATCGAGTCGATTAATCTCGCTGCCCGAGTATACCCAATTCGCATCCGGCGCTGCAAGAGAGATACGGAAGCTTGCTTCGCTTCAAGTATGATCTGTACGGCTTGATCGTAGAGTTCATCTAACATCTCATCCGGCTGATCATTCGATTCCTCGACTTCAGGGACAAGCTCTTCATTGTATTCAGCCTGACCTTGATCACGGCAGTATTCAACAACAGCTTCAACTTCCTCATCGGATAAAAATGCCCCTTGCACACGAACAGGCTTAGAAGATCCCATCGGCAAGAAAAGCATGTCTCCTCGGCCTAACAGCTTCTCGGCACCTACCATGTCCAAGATGGTTCGTGAATCCACTTGTGAAGATACACCAAAGGCGATACGTGATGGAATATTCGCTTTAATCACACCTGTAATGACATCGACAGATGGACGTTGTGTTGCAATAATTAGGTGAATCCCCGCAGCACGTGCCATTTGTGCTAGTCGACAAATGGCATCTTCTACATCATTAGCCGCAACCATCATCAAATCTGCAAGCTCGTCCACAATGACTACAATAAATGGCAATACGGCAGCTGGGTTGCTATCCATCAGCTTATTATAACCTTCAATATTCCGTGTACCTGACTTGGAAAATAACTCGTAACGTTTCTCCATCTCAACAACGATCTTCTTGAGTGAGAGTGAAGCGCGTTTCGGATCTGTTACGACCGGAGCAAGAAGATGCGGAATGCCATTGTAGACATTCAATTCGACCATCTTAGGGTCAATCATTAGAAATTTCACTTCATCTGGCTTCGCTTTATAGAGAATACTCGTAATAATCCCGTTAATACATACCGACTTCCCTGAACCTGTCGCACCTGCAACGAGAAGATGCGGCATTCGGGCCAGGTTACCGATAATGGTCTGTCCAGAAATATCACGTCCAAATGCTATCGATAATTTAGAGGCCGCATCCGAGAAAATCTGTGTTTCCATGACCTCGCGCATTGTCACAATGGATACTTCCGAATTCGGTACTTCGATACCAATCGCAGATTTCCCTGGGATCGGCGCCTCCATCCGAATATCTTTGGCAGCGAGCGCCAAAGCGATATCATCAGTTAGACTTACGATTCGGCTTACTTTCACACCAATATCAGGTTGAATCTCATAACGGGTTACAGCCGGTCCACGTACCACCTCTAACACCTTGGCCCGTACACCGAAGCTCTCGAGCGTTGCCTCAAGCTTTCTTGCCGTCTGCATAAAGTCAGGTTGGTCCCCATTCTTCCCGCTTCCATGAGGTTTACTGAGCAATCGGAACGATGGCAGCTGATACGGCTTAGGAGGTGGTGTAACAACTGCGGGTACTGCAGAGCCCATATCTGGTGAGTCTGGATTGTCGGACGTTACAATGCTGGCCGTAGAGCCCGCGTTTGTCGTATCAGAGCGTAATCCTTGATCGAACGTATCAGATGATTCTTCTTCATCCATCGTGTGATCTGTTGTATGTAGTTGAGCTTGTGACGTCGTCACGGATTGTTCCGCAAAATGCTCTTGATCTCCTTCATCTTCCGTTATTGGAATCGATGTTTCTTGAAAATCACGGAAAATGGGAGCTTGTGGCGAAGGAGCTTCCGATTTTGCCTCCGTTGACTCATTCCAATAGGCTTCCTCATGTTTCTCCTCTACCTCATCTAACCGCACAACCTTAGACGGAGACGATACAAGAATTCCGCGATCCATAAATTCATCGTCATCCAAATCATCTTCGTGACGTGATCCAGCTGGACCCGTCTTACCGCCGAACAATTGAAAGAATAGCGGCATCGTACGACGCTTCAATGGTTCTGATGACTTCTCACTGCTGTTAGAATCTTCATATTCGTAATCATCTTCTTCGTCATCATCATTTAAATCATGCAGAGGCGCTTTCTTCGAGCGAAGCTGCATCGCTGACTTGACTGACTTTTTCTTGGTCCGTCTCGCCGTTCTGATCTTCATCCGGATTAATTCCTGAAACCGCATGACTCGACTTCGAATGAGCTTCAACAAATCAACGTAAGACATGTTCGCTGTTAACATGATCCCGATTCCGAACAGTACGATCATTAATAATTTGGCACCAAGTGCACCGAATAACCAGAAGAGCACCGCATAACTAAAAGCGCCGACATATCCTCCGCTAATTTGCTTCTGATAAATCGACCCATTCTGTGTAAGTCCCGGACTTAACAATTCCGTCTTTATATCACTATGTATTTGAGCTATAATTCGGCTTGCGGTCACATCAACGGTTGGCGTAAGCTTATGATCAATGGTCCAAATGGTGCTCATTAGCGCCATCGCAATTACAATAATAAGCAGACCCGATCTTCTAGCAGACCATCCAAGCGGCCATTTCCGTTTGACCATCACATATAGTCCAACGTACACCCCAACGAGGGGGAGAACAAAATAAAACTTACCAAGCACGAGTCCAAACATCTTTGTCAATGAGCGGCCGACCGTTGCTTCCCCTGCTAATGCAATGACCGAAAGCGTTATCCAAATGATGCCGTAAATTTCGTATTTTAGGCTCGAACTGAACAAGTTTTTCTTCTTTTTTCTTCGCGCCAAACCGGTCACCCCCAGAATTTCATTATAGCATATATCTGGGGATGTTCCTATCCTGTTCCTATCGCGTGTCCCAATTAGTTCTTGGAGGAATTGCTGGATGATACTGGATGAGTTGACCGGGGGCATAGGCTGGATTTAGATATGCTTGAAGAGGGCATCTTAGCAGGCGAACAATGGTCCCTGAAGTTGTATTTAGTGGCGCAACTTGCATGAGAACCCCATCGATTTCAATCTCCATATCGGCTTGTCGAGGTTGGTCCACGCCACTTAGAACGAGCTCAATTGGCATGTTGGTATATATGGTCATTGTATCGGCGATCTCCCCTCACTGGACATGGCTTGACGTTTCGCTTCAATCAATTGATTCAATTTCTGAATCGCTTCACCAACGCCGCCAATCGCATCAATCAGTCCATACTTCACTGCATCAGGCCCGACAACAGAGGTCCCAATATCGCGATTGAGTTCTCCCGTCTTGAACATTAATTCCTTGAATTTCTCTTCTTTGATTCTTGAATGTGAGGTGACGAACCGAACCACCCGTTCTTGCATTTTGTCCAAGTACTCAAAGGTCTGCGGAACACCAATAACAAGCCCATTTAAGCGAATAGGATGAATCGTCATTGTTGCCGACTCTGCAATAATGGAATAGTTGGAGGAGACGGCGATCGGAACGCCAATACTATGCCCTCCGCCTAAGACGACGGTTACTGTCGGCTTTGATAGGGATGCGATCATCTCCGCAATGGCAAGCCCTGCCTCCACGTCCCCGCCAACGGTATTTAAGACGATTAAGACCCCTTCAATGGATCGACTTTGTTCTGCAGCGACGATTTGTGGGATCACATGTTCATACTTCGTCGTTTTATTCTGCGGCGGTAGGACCAAGTGGCCTTCAATCTGGCCGATAATCGACATGCAAAAGATATTGTCTTCCGCACTTGGTGTTGTCATTTGACCCAATTGGTTAATCGTCTGTACAGCTGGGGGGGCTTGATTATTCGTGTTTGGTGCTTCTGCGGGTTGTCCCGGCTCCTGCGCATTTGAAAACCCTGAGTCGTTCATATAAGTCATGATCTGCATCATCCTTCCTAGACTGTGATCGCATCCCATAGTATGGTGCAGTATCCATCATTCAATACAAAAGATGTGACGAATACGTCTAGAAAAGAAAGAACTATTTGTGGTGAAAGCATACATTCCTAAATAAAAAAGAGCCGCAATCGCGGCTCTTCTCGAACATGCTAATATTATACTTCCATGATGATCGGCAAAATCATCGGTCTACGACGTGTTTGCTCATATAGGAAACGACCAAGCGCATCTTTGACATTCGTCTTCAATGACGCCCATTCGTTAACATTCTCATTCATCAATTTATGAAGTGTATTCGTTACAATACGGTTCGCTTCATCCAAAAGCCCTTCGGATTCACGCACATAGACAAATCCTCTAGAGATAATATCTGGTCCGGATAGGATTGTTCCGTCTTGCTTGCTTAGCGTAACAACAACGACGAGGATACCATCCTGCGAGAGTAACTTACGATCTCTCAATACGATATTACCAACGTCACCTACACCTAATCCGTCAATAAGAACATTGCCTGATGGTACTTTACCCGCTTTACGAGCAGTACCGCCTTGAATTTCAATGGTCTCACCAATATCAACGATGAAGATATTCTCGCTCTCGATTCCTACTTGCTCCCCGAGCAATGCATGTTGGCGAAGCATACGATATTCACCGTGAATTGGAATGAAGTATTTCGGCTTAATCAAATTCAACATCAGTTTCAATTCTTCTTGGCTACCGTGACCTGATACGTGAACACCTGTAGTCGATCCGCCATAGATAACGTGAGCGCCAAGTCGGAACAATTCGTCTACAGTTCGTCCAACATATTTCTCGTTACCTGGAATTGGCGTTGCTGCGATGATTACTGTATCGCCTGGCAAAATATCAATCTTACGATGCGTATTCCGCGCCATCCGCGTTAGAGCTGACATCGGCTCGCCTTGACTGCCTGTTGATAAAATAACAACACGATCGGCTGCCATTTTGTTCACTTCTTCCGGCTCAATCAACATACCATCTGGGATATGCAAGTAGCCTAATTCCGAAGCAATCGTGACGACATTGACCATACTGCGACCAATAACCGTTAACTTCCGGTTCGTTGCAACAGCGGCATCAATAACTTGTTGTACACGATGAATATTCGATGCAAATGTCGCAACGACGACACGCTGCTGTGCTTTGCGGAAAATGTCCTCCAGGTTCTTCCCTACATTGCTCTCCGAAGGCGTGAATCCTGGACGTTCTGCATTTGTACTATCCGATAAGAGGGCAATAACACCCTTCTGACCGATTTCTGCCATACGATGTAAATCTGCATATTGACCATTGACTGGGGTATGATCAAATTTGAAGTCACCTGTATGTACTACTGTGCCTTCCGGTGTCTCAAGGCATACGCCGACTGAATCTGGAATACTATGATTCGTACGGAAGAAGCTTGCTTGAATGCTGCCCATTTGAACGATAGAATCTGCATTGATCAGGATTCGCTTCGTTTCACCTAACAGATTCGCTTCTTTTAGTTTGCTCTCAATTAGACCAAGTGTGAGTTTGGTACCGTAAATCGGTACATTTAAATGCTTCAATACATACGGCAATCCACCAATGTGGTCTTCATGACCGTGAGTTACAAGAATCCCGCGTACTTTATCGCGGTTCTCTGTTAAGTAAGAGATATCTGGAATAACAATGTCAATTCCGAGCATATCTTCCTCAGGGAACTTTAAGCCGGCATCTACGACAACAATATCATTACCATATTGTACGACGTACATGTTCTTGCCAATTTCACCAACGCCCCCAAGCGCAAAAATCGTTATTTTATCCGTGTTGTTCTTTTTCGACAAGTGAATCTAACCCTCCTATAATTATCCGCAGGAAATTAACCCTTCGGAACAACTTTCATAATCATCCGAAGATCATCCGATAACATATTCTCTTATCCGGACAAAATCCAAAAGTAAAACTTTCTAAAGAAAACGATTCCGTTGCCCATAATGGACGATATAAGCGTTTTCTAAAAAATACCGCACCCAGTCACTTTTTATCATTATACATGATTAATTTAGGAAAACACAAGTCACACATTCTTCACCCTATTCTCCCCGAAATAGAAAAACCGATGCGAAAAGGCTCGCATCGGCTTGGTTGTGCACTTTATGATATTAATTATTCAGTAAATTTTGAATAAATAAAGCCTCCGCTTCGGAAGGTGCTACGAGCGGTAAACGAACGCCGCCAACAGAAAGCCCACGAAGTCCTAACGCATATTTCACAGCAACAGGATTCGGGCATTCAAAAAGACCCTTGAACATCGGGAAACTCTGCTGATGAAGTTCAGCCGCATGCTTGACATCCCCTTGCAAATAAGCCTCGATCATCGATTTCATCGTTGAACCGATAATATGGCTGGAGACACTCACAATACCGTACCCACCGATAGCTAACGTCGCCAGCGTCATCGAATCATCGCCGGAATAGACCTTGAAATGGGCTGGCGCTGCCGTAGCAATGACTGTTAATTGTTCAAGGCTCGCACAATCCTTGGTACCGACGATGTTCGGGATTTGTGCAAGCCTTAGCGTCGTCTCGACACTAAGATTAATTACACTGCGTCCTGGAATGTTATAGAGAAGTACCGGTAACTTGGTCGCTTCCGCCATAGCTTTGAAATGCTGGAACAATCCTTCTTGACTAGGCTTGTTGTAGTAAGGCGTCACGGCAAGAATGCCGTCAACTCCCTCCTCTTCAGCAAGTTTCGTAAGATGCACAGAATGACGCGTATCATTGCTGCCCGTACCCGCAATAATCTTGGCGCGCCCATTCGATTGCTTCACAGCAAATCGAAATAACGCAAGCTTCTCCTCGTCGGATAACGTTGGAGATTCTCCCGTTGTACCACACACCACGAGACTGTCACTGCGTTGTTCTTCAATCAAATAATCGATTAATTTAGCGGTCTGGCCCCAATCGATTTCCTGCTGCTCGTCGAACGGGGTTACCATCGCCGTAATAAGTCTGCCGAAGTCCACGTTGTCCCCTCCTTATTTCCAATATGGTTAACTACTTTTCAATAAGAGGCGTACTATAAGTGCAGTTCGAATTTCGTGTGTAATGCTCTTAATGCTCGAACCATATCTTCATTTCGGACAAGTACCCAAATCGTTGTATTGGAGTCGGCAGATTGCAGAATTTGAATTTCTTGTTCCGTGAGAGCCTCGACAATATGTGCCATAATGCCCGGAACACCATTCATGCCGCCGCCAATGACAGATACTTTCGCACAGCCTGATAAAGTCTTTGGTTCAAAGCCCATCTCATATAATACAGAGATCGCACGTTCTGATGCATCATCAAATACCGTATAAACTGCACCTGAAGGCGTTACGTTAATGAAATCTACACTAATATGGTGCTGCGCCATCGCTTTAAACACTTGAAGTTGAAGGTCGATCGGTCCTCCGTGCGACTCCACTGTAATTTGTGTGACATTCGCCACATAAGCAATGCCTGTCACGAAACGATCCACGATTCCATGCGAATGATCGTTGAAGCTGTCCGGATGCGTAACAAGGGTTCCCTCTTCTTCAGAGAACGTCGAACGTACGCGAACAGGAACTTGTGCTTGCATAGCAATTTCAACAGCACGCGGATGAATAACTTTAGCCCCATGATGCGCCATATTACAAATCTCGGCATAACTAACGATAGTTAGCGGCTTTGCATCTTCCACAAGACGTGGATCAGCCGTTAGAATGCCATTCACATCGGTATAAATATCGACGATTTCTGCATGCAGTGCGGCTCCTAATGCTGTGGCTGATGTATCACTGCCTCCGCGTCCAAGCGTTGTGAAATCACCTGATTCCGTCTGCCCCTGGAAGCCTGTCACAATGACAACCTTGTTCTCCTTCAGCAGTTCGAGCACCCGGTTCGGACGCACTTCTAGGATGCGAGCATTCCCAAATTGAGAATCCGTCACAAATCCAGCTTGAGATCCTGTTAATGCAACAGCAGGAATCTCTTGCTCATTAAGTATGCTGCACAACGTTGCTGCAGAGATAATCTCTCCGCAGCTCATGAGAAGATCCTTCTCCCGTGCTGGCAGCATGTTTCCATTTTGATGTATCCAGTCTAAAAGGGTATCCGTTGCATACGGATCCCCTTTTCTACCCATCGCCGATACAACGACAACTAGGTGATAGCCCTGTGCCAGTTCACGACGTATATGACGAATAACATGTTCCCTTGCTAGAGACGATGATAAGGAAGTGCCTCCGAATTTTTGTACTAAGATGCGCATTGCAATTCCCCCAAATCCATTCAAGACAGTTGATAACACAGTATATGTGGATTATTGTTCGATGGCGATAAATTCTGCGATTTGAACCGCATTCCACGCCGCACCCTTCATCAGGTTGTCAGAGACAATCCACATATTTAATCCACGTGTATGGCCAAGATCACGGCGCAAACGGCCAACGAACACGTCCGGTTTACCTGCTGCTTCGGTTGCTAACGGATATTGTTGATTCGCAGGGTCATCCACGAGTGTAATGCCAGGCGCATTCTCCATTAGTTTTCTTACGTCTTCCAATTCATACTCATTCTTAAGCTCAACGTAAACCGATTCAGAATGGCCGTATACGACTGGAACCCGTACACAAGTTGCCGTTACTTCAATGGACTCGTCGTCCATGATCTTCTTCGTCTCACGAACCATCTTCATTTCTTCCAATGTATATCCATTGTCTTGGAATTTATCAATTTGCGGAATGACATTAAATGCGATCTGATGCTTCACTGGCAAAGCGCCGACTGGCAGGATCTGAGGTTCAACCTCACGTCCAGCAAGAACCTCGCTCGATTGACGAACCATCTCATCAATAGCGCGTGCACCCGCTCCGGATACCGCTTGATATGTCGACACGATAATGCGCGAAATCCCATAACGATCTTGTAATGGCTTCAGTGCTGCAACCATTTGAATGGTAGAACAGTTCGGATTCGCAATAATTCCTTTATGTTCATTAATAGCATCGATATTAACTTCAGGTACAACAAGCGGAGTATCTGGGTCCATACGGAATGCATTGGTATTATCAATACAGATTGCGCCACGTTCTACTGCTGCTGGTGCAAGCGCCTTACTTACATCACCACCTGCGCTGAATAGAGCAATTTCTACGCCTTCAAAACTCTCAGGCTTCGCTTCTTCCACAACAATTTCTTGCCCTTTAAATGTAACCTTCGTTCCTGCTGAACGAGCAGAAGATAACAATTTCAATTGATTAATGGGGAAATTTCTCTTCTCAAGCAGTCCAATAATTTGTTCCCCTACAGCTCCTGTTGCGCCTACGACAGCAACGTTAAATAATTTCTGATTCGACATCTGGCAGCTCTCCCCTTAGCAATATCTATTAACTTATTACGGTCTGATAAACCGTATCTGCTAACTTATACATAGTTAAAGCGTTCAATAATCATTGGTTGCAGCTGTCGACCCTCGATCGCGGCTTCACAAGCCTCTACAATCAAATCCATTCTAGCAACGAGAGAATTAGGCTTCTGCTGTGGATTATCTTGACCGAACGGCACAAAATAGATGCTCTTCGCATTGATAAGCTTCGCGATATTCGCTGCATTCAGTCCGAGTCCATCATTCGTTGAAATTGCAAGTACAACCGGCTTCTGATTCCGCATTTGAGCCTTAGCTGCCATCAACACAGCACTGTCCGTCTGCGCATTTGCTAGTTTACTCGTTGTATTCCCCGTACATGGGGCAATAACAACAACATCCAGCAGCTTCGATGGTCCAAGCGGTTCAGCCTCAACAATTGTAGAAATAATATCATTACCCGTAATATCTTTCAACTGTTTTTGCCAATTTTCCGATGTGCCAAAACGGGTGTCTGTCGTCATAATTGTATTCGTTACAATTGGAACGACCTTCGCACCCAAGTCTATAAATCTCTGAATTTGCGGCATCACTTCCGCAAATGTACAATGTGATCCACTTAAAGCATAGCCTACCGTTTTCCCATGCCAATTCATGCTTGATTCCCCCGTTCTTGCACCTGTTCCGTAATCAACTGATTCAGAATGCCTGCCATAATACGTCCAGCTGTCTTAGGGGCTACAATACCGGGTAAACCGGGTGCTAACAATGCCTTGACACCGCGCTTCTCTGCGAAGCGAAAATCCGTGCCGCCAGGGCTTGAAGCAAGGTCAATAATGACCGCCCGATTGGGAATATTCGCAATAATTTGTGCTGTGACTATCATAGTCGGAATCGTATTAAAAAGCAAGTCAATGTTGGCGACCTGAGTCGCTAGATCCTTGATATAGAAGGGCTCAAAGCCAAGCTCGAATGCTCTCGCAAAGTGCTCGCTCCTGCGAACTCCCATCTTTACTTTTGCCCCTAGAGCCTGTAACGACCTCGCCATCGTTAACCCTGTTCTCCCTAGTCCTAAGACGATGCACTGCGAACCATGAATCGTAATATCCGTGTTCTGGATCGCCATCATCAGGGCACCTTCAGCTGTTGGGATAGAATTATAAATGGCAACATCATCACGATCAAATAACTCTACGAGCTTAATCTGATGTTTCGCACATAATTCTCGCAAGTAAGGCTTCGCCATCCCTGTATAGACACAGCTTGATTTTGGCAGCAGCGCAACTTGTTTTTCCGTAAGCTTCAGCTCTTCCGAAGTAAATATCGCATTAATTATTCCTCGATCATCTGTACCAACAGCAGGCAGTATAAGCGCATCTGTCGTCTCGAATAATGAGTCGTTAAGCCCTGACCTTACCACACCGTGAAATGAGTTTTGTAATTGATCAAAACCAACGATTGTGACGGAAGCGTCGAGCTCTGCCAGCTGGCGGATGATTTCTAATTGCCGCGCATCACCGCCAATTAAGACAACTTGAACGCCTGTAAGCATTTTGCTGTTCACTCCTTAGACACCACTGATATATAAAATATAGTATGCCTGTGCCTAGAAAGGGTGCACATTAAATAACGCGACAAATCGTGCTTTGACTTCGATGTGATTAAAGTACTCTGCGAGGGATCCCGAACACTAAAAAAGCCGATCTCTCTGTATTAGAGAAATCGGCATCTTGTCTTATTTCGTACCTGTATGACCAAATCCACCCGCTCCGCGAACGGTATCGGATAAAGACTCAACCTTCAGTAGACGGACTTGCGGAACTTCCTGAATCACCATTTGAGCAATTCGTTCATGCCGTTCAATCGTGAATGGTTCTTGACCTAGGTTGACCAAGAGAACCTTCACTTCTCCCCGATAATCAGCATCAATTGTACCTGGCGAATTCAGGCATGTAATGCCATGTTTGTAAGCTAAGCCGCTACGTGGACGAATCTGCGCTTCGAGCTGTGCCGGCATTGCCATAGCAAAGCCTGTAGGCACAAGCACACGCTGCCCTGGTGCGATCACAAGAGGCACTGTCACGGCTGCATATAAGTCAAATCCCGCTGCAAGCTCCGACATCTTCGTGGGTAAGGATACATCTTCATTTCCTGGGAGCTGTTTAATTTCTACATCATAAATCAATTTTTTTCCCTCCGTAACATCATCAAGCATATTCGATTACTTCTTTAATTGACGATTGATTTGGTTCAACGCCTTATCCGAATTACCTACCATCGCAACGGCAAACGGCACAGCGACCATCTGGTGAAGCAGCGACTCGATATCTTGGAACGTAACCGCTTCAATTCGTTCAATCATTTCATCCAGTGTAAAATGACGTCCTAACATCAATTCGTTTTTGCCTAGACGATTCATTCGACTTGACGTACTCTCTAGACTAAGAATCAGACTTCCTTTCAACTGTTCCTTGCCTTTGGAGAATTCCGATTCCGTCAGCCCTTGAGCTACAACTTCGTTCATGACTTCCATCGTTAAATCCAAGACTTCCTTCGTCTGCTTCGGTGCTGTACCTGCATAAATCGTGAACAAACCTGTATCCACATAGGAGCTGTGATAGGAATAAACCGAGTAAGCTAATCCCCGCTTCTCCCGAATTTCTTGGAATAGTCGTGAGCTCATTCCGCCACCAATCGCATTATTCAGAATAACCATTCCGTATAATCGCGGATCCGAACTGGAGCAACCTGGCATGGAGAGACAAATATGGTTCTGTTCTGTTTTCTTCTTATGATAGATCACTTGTCCGTCAAAATTCGGCGCTTCGAGCTGCTGCTCCATCCCATGGACAGTAAAGTGACCGAAATGCTTCTCTAGGAGCGCGAGAGTCTGATCGTTAATGTTGCCCGCAACACTGATTACGGTATTCTCGATCGTATAATGCTCCTGCATATATTGACGAAGGTCATCAGAAGTCATGGCTCTAAGCCGCTCTTCTGTCCCCAATATCGAGTAGGATAATGGATGATCTCCTAGAGCAGCACGCGATACGGAATCATGAACCATATCATCAGGCGTATCATCATACATCGCAATTTCTTCAAGAATCACGTTCTTCTCTTTGTCCATGTCCTCCGTATCAAATTTCGAAGCGAAGAACATGTCTGCGAGGACATCCACCGCGATCGGCAAATGTTCATCGAGAACTTTAGCATAATAGCACGTATATTCCTTCGATGTAAATGCATTAACATTGCCGCCAATGGCATCGAATGTCTCTGCAATTTCCTTCGCGGTGTACCGATCTGTCCCTTTGAAGAGCATATGTTCTATAAAATGCGAAATCCCGTTGTTCGCCACTTGCTCGTTCCGGGAACCTGTTCGAACCCAGATGCCGAAGGAGACTGAACGGAAGGTCGGAATTTGCTCCATAACGACGCGGAGGCCGTTGCTTAGTGTTGTTTTGATCATGTATATCCTCCTCAAAGTTTTGTCACAAAATCTTAGAATAATTTCAAAATATAAATAGCCCCTAAAGCGGGAGAATGAAGTCTCGGAAGAGTTTACGTCCGCCCTTTGGGAGCCCTTTTCACCCCTCTCATCCAATCATAAGAAAAGGGCGGACAAGAGCGGCTGGAGAGAATTCATCTCACGTGAACCCGGGCATTTATGTTTTGGTATTTCTAATTTTGCCGAACAAAACTGACTCCTCTAATCGTACCAAAAATATTACGGTCCCTCAACCTTCGCATTCTTCACTCTGGTGGTCGATACCATCTCATCGATCGTACCTAGCGTGTATCCTCGCTCTTTAATGACACGTATCATCCCTTTAAGAGCGCCACTCGACGATGCTGTCGGATGCATTAGGATGAGTGAACCCGCTTCAACCTTTCGACTAATCTTCTCGACCACGGAACTCGATGTTGGCTTCTTCCAATCAACCGTATCCAGTGTCCATAACACGGTTTTTAATTTGAGACTGTGCGCAATGCGTACCGTCTCCGCATCAAAATCACCGGATGGCGGTGCAAACCATTTATTCTCGACGCCAAGCTTTTCCTTAAGCAGCTTCTGCGTCTTCGCAATTTCTTGCGTCGCTTCATATTCATTTAACTTACTCATATCCTTATGCGAATAAGCATGATTCTCGAGTTGATGTCCGCGCCGCTGAATCTCCTTCGCCATATCGACATGCGAATCGAGCCACTTCCCATCGAAGAAAAAAGTCGCTTTCACCTGTTCAGCATCTAATGTATCTAGCATTGGCCCAATAAACTCATCGCCCCAAGCAACGTTAATCATTAACGATACCATCGGTTTCTCCGGGTTACCCCGATACATCGGATTTGCTGGCAAGTCATCCAAACTCTTCGTTGGCGTCAATTCCTTGTATACAAACTTAATTGGATCGCCTTCGGTGGATGCATGATTTAATTGATAGGTCTTCTCGACATCTACTTCAATCCCATTATATCCGGGAATCAGCTTCCATACTCGATCAATTCGAGGCTCTATTGGTGGTACGCGACGTTGATCGGCTTCTTGCAATATCCGTTTCATGAGTGCATCAGAAGCGTCGGTTTTGAACCATTCAAAAGCGTTCGTCGTAGGCTGCGTGCCTCTCCATACGGCGATCGTCTCCCGATACCCCGTCCATTCTGCAAGTAGCAGAAAAATGATGAAGCTGCTTATGATCATAAATAGTTTCTTGCGCATCATCGACAATTCGTCCCCTCGACTAATTTGTCCTAATCTATGAGTTAGCAAGGGGGAATATGTCCAATTAGACAAAAAAAGAAACAGATCATCTCTGTCTCTTCGTTGTTATAAAAATTTGTTTAAGCTTGTTCTGCAGCTTCTGCCGTTAAAATAGCTTTACGGGACAAGTTGACACGACCTTGTTGATCAATTTCAGTGACTTTAACAGTAATTGTGTCACCAATTGCAATGACATCCTCAACTTTCGCAACGCGCTCTGTGGAAAGTTGTGAAATGTGCACAAGGCCATCTTTGCCAGGAAGAATCTCTACGAATGCACCGAACTTCTCAATCCGTTTGACCGTTCCTAGATAGATTTCGCCGACAACCACTTCTCTTACAATACCTTCAATGATCGAACGAGCTTTCTCATTCATCTCGGCATTGGAAGAAGCGATAAATACGCGACCGTCTTGCTCAATATCAATTTTTACGCCAGTCTCTTCAATGATCTTATTGATGATCTTACCACCCGCACCAATTACATCACGAATCTTATCTGGATTGATATGCATGGTCATAATTTTCGGTGCATATGGCGACAAGCTTTCTTTCGGTTGACCAATAACCTCTAACATTTTAGATAAGATATGCATACGTCCTTCTCTTGCTTGTTTTAACGCATCCGCAAGAATTTGACGATCAATTCCATCAATTTTGATGTCCATTTGAATCGCAGTTACGCCTTGAGCTGTTCCTGCAACTTTAAAGTCCATATCGCCGAGGTGGTCTTCCATACCTTGAATATCAGAAAGAATGGATACATGCTCCCCATCTTTAATGAGACCCATTGCAATACCAGCTACTGGTGCTTTGATCGGAACCCCAGCATCCATCATTGCAAGTGTACTCGCACAAATACTCGCTTGCGAAGTCGAACCATTGGATTCGATAACTTCCGATACAAGACGAATCGTGTATGGGAATTCAGCCTCAGAAGGAATAACTTTGGACAACGCACGCTCTCCTAGGGCACCATGTCCAATCTCACGACGGCCTGGAGGACGAAGAGGTCTTGCTTCCCCAACGCTGAATGGTGGGAAGTTGTAATGATGCATGAATCGTTTGGTCTCTTCTAAACCGATACCATCCAAAATTTGAACATCGCCCAATGCACCAAGTGTACATACGCTTAATGCCTGTGTCTGTCCACGTGTGAACAATCCTGTTCCATGTGTACGTGGAAGAATATTAATATCACAAGAAATTGGACGGATTTCTTCCAATTTACGACCGTCTGGTCTTACTTTATCATGTGTAATCAAACGACGAACTTCTTCTTTAACGATGTCATGAAGAATTTCCTTCACATCATCCATAAGCTCGTCCTGTTCAATATATTGTCCTTCAAAATGTGCGATTGCCTCAGCACTAATCGCATCAATCGCATCTTGACGCGCATGTTTCTCCGCAATTTTAACGGCTTCCACAAGGCGTTCTTGGGCAAATGCACGAACTTCTGCATTGACAGTCTCATTGACCGTATGCAATTTTACTGCCATTTTCTCTTTACCAGCTTGCGCGACGAAATCATTAATTACAGCAACGATTTTCTTGATTTCATCATGTCCGAACATGATGGCTTCAAGCATAACTTCTTCCGCTACTTCATTCGCTTCCGCCTCAACCATCATGATCGCATCCTTCGTGCCTGCTACCACGACATGAAGATCACTCTTCTCTTCTTCGGCTACCGTTGGGTTAATGATGAACTGACCGTCAACACGACCAACAATAACGCCACCAATCGGTCCGTTAAATGGAACATCAGAAATACTGAGCGAAGCAGATGTACCAATCATCGCAGCAATCTCAGGAGAGCAATCTTGATCCACACTCATTACGAGATTTACGATTTGTACATCATTACGGAATCCTTCTGGGAATAACGGACGAATCGGTCGATCCGTTAGACGACTGGATAGAATTGCTTTTTCACTTGGTCTTCCTTCACGTTTAATGAATCCGCCTGGAATTTTACCAACCGCATACAGACGCTCTTCATAATTGACCGTTAACGGAAAAAAGTCCAAATCTTTAGGTTCGGACGAAGCTGTGACTGTACATAGAACGACAGTGTCACCGTATTGTACTTTAACCGCAGCATTTGCTTGCTTGGCCAGGACACCCGTTTCAAGAATCAACGATCTTCCGCCCAACTGCAATTCAACACGTTTTAACATGAAACCCCTCCTTATTTCTTTCATCATTTTGTATGTATTACTATTATTATTTCCTTTTTTATAAAAAGCAACCCGGTTGCACCCGCACGGCATCGAAGCGCATGCGGTGAACAACCAGGCTGCAGTTTGTCGTATATTAGCGACGAAGTCCTAGCTTTTCGATTAAAGCACTGTAACGTCTAACATCCTTGTTTTTCAAATAAGCAAGAAGTTTACGACGTTGACCTACCATTTTCAAAAGACCGCGACGTGAGTGGTGATCTTTCTTATGCGTACGCAAGTGGTCTGTCAAGTTCTTAATGTTTTCTGTTAGGACAGCAACTTGCACCTCAGGGCTACCTGTATCAGTTGCATGTTTTTTGTGTTCCTCAATCAGTTGCGTTTTGCGTTCTTGAGTTAAAGCCATCCTATTCACCTCCTTCAATATAATCGCCATTAGCCTCGTCAACGATGGTGAGACGTATAACCAAGCTAAGGTTAATGATGTTGTCCGATTAGACAACAACGTTATTCAGTATATCACACTCGATATAGGAATGTAAATGTCTACTTTGAAGCTAGAATCGCTCTCGCTGTATCTGCGTCACGATGAATCTGTGCGATTAATTCTTGGACCGAGCTAAAGCGCTGCTCCGGGCGAATATATTCGATAAATTCAATACGAACTTGTTCCCCATAGATATCCTCGTTGAAATCGAACAAATGCGCTTCAAGCGTCTGCTTCATCCCATCTTTATGGAAGGTTGGCTTGACTCCGATATTCATGACACCATCATACTTCTTCTCAGCAAGATAGACCTGAATAGCATATACCCCATTGCATGGAATTAAGTACGCATCGGTTGGGTCAACATTGGCCGTCGGATATCCAATCGTGTTGCCCCGACCTTCACCTGCAATCACGGTTCCATGAACGGTATAAGGTCGACCAAGGAGTCTATTAGCTTCCTCCACTTCGCCCTCACTTAAGTGCTTGCGAATTAATGTACTGCTCACCTTCAGACCCGATAGCAACCAAGGCTGAATCACATCGACAGTCATCTGACCTTTGCCAAGCTCCCGTAACATTTCTGGATTTCCCTCGCCCTTATAGCCAAAAGCATAGTCAAATCCTACCACAGCATGTTTGACTTCAAGTGCAGTAAGGAATTCTTCAACAAAAGTTGTCGGAGATATATGAGAAAAGGCCTCATCAAAACGCACAACAAATAGCTGATCTACACCTAGGCGTGCCATAACTTCAAGCTTCTCACTGAGCGGCGTGATATAGTTACTGTGCTTTTCTTTACGCAATACTTCACGCGGCTTTGGGTGGAATGTCATGACCGAAGCAGGAATGCCATGTGCTCTAGCATAAGCAACGGCTCCACCAATCACCTGTTGATGTCCAAGATGAACGCCATCGAAATAACCAAGGGCCATCGCTTGCGGTCTACGGAATTGTTCCATTTGCTCTGGTGTGAGCGGATAAGATATTGTAATTTTTTTCACGTTAATCAACACCTGCAATTCTCATCATCAGAATTTGCTACAATGCAAGCCATTTACGGTAAGAACACTTTGACCGGTCTTATGAATGTCTCATCTGGCTTTCTCTCGAAGATACCATAAAATTGTCCTTCTGGCGAGTACAAACGAATACATCCAGGTACACCCACGACTGGAGATACCGCTATGCCGGATATTTTCTGACCTTGAACAGCTTGATATGCTTTATCCGCAGCAATGGTGTGCGCGGGTAAATGGGATACCGATACATCCATCGGAATGAGATGCTCTTGCAGACTACCTTGCTGTTTGTATTCCGCAATTTGTTCGAGCGTAAGACCATGTTCTCTCGTCATATTGGCAGACATCGTTCGCACAAGCGAAGCCATTGTTGCCGGTACACCTAATGCTTTCCCTATATCGACACATAGCGTGCGAATATAAGTACCTTTGGAACATAGGACGCGGAAGTGAACTTCTGGCTCAGATCCTTGAAGCCGAATCTGCAGCACCTCAATCTTGTAGATCGTGACCTCTCTCGATTTACGCTCCACGACTTTACCTTCACGAGCAAGCTCGTATAATCGCTTCCCGTCCACCTTTACTGCTGAATACATCGGCGGAACCTGCTCAATCGTACCGACGAACGATTGAATGACTTCTTGGACCTGCTCCACTGTTACTTCAACCGGATCCAGACGTTCGATAACTTCTCCCGTCAAGTCTTCAGTGTCTGTCGCGATCCCAAGGCGGAGAACGGCTTCATACTCCTTAGGAAGTTCTTGAAGATACTCAACTAATCGCGTAGCTCGTCCTAAGCACAACGGCAATACACCTGTCACCGCAGGATCTAAGGTGCCCGTGTGGCCAATTCGCTTCATACGAATCAGCCCACGCACCTTTGCAACGACATCATGCGATGTCCAGCCTGCCGGCTTCAATACGGGTAAAATTCCATCAAGATCTATCATAATTGCTGCCTCACTCGTTCTACAACTTGATTTATCACATCATTCAAATTCCCTTCGATTCTGCATCCTGCCGCACGGACATGACCGCCACCGCCAAAAGATTGAGCGATTTCAGCTACGTTCACATGCTCATTCGAACGAAGGCTAACTTTGACTGCTACATTGCTTACTTGCTTGAACATAATCCCAACATCCACGCCTTCAATGTTACGCGGGTAATTCACCAAACCTTCTAGATCCTCATTAACAGCACCCGTCTCCGACATATCTTCTGGTGTCACATAAATATAACCCACACGATTAGCATCGGTAAAAGTCAATCTGGATAACGCTTTCGTTAAAAGGAGCATTTGTGCCATTGACATCTTCTCTAGCAAATGATCGGCAAGCTGATGTCCATTCACACCATACGTTAAAAGCAGAGATACAATCTCCATAACACGAGGTGTTGTATTCGCATAGCGGAACCCACCTGTATCCGTTAGAATCCCGGTATACAATGCCGTAGCAATCTGGGCATCCCACACAATACCGAATTGATTCATGAGATCGAATAGGATTTCTGCTGTTGCTGCAGCATCTGCCTTGATCAAATTCACCGTACCAAAGCTGTCATTGGTCGGATGATGGTCAATATTTAAGAGGAATCGATCTTCTGTAAAGAGCTGCTGTACTTTACCGGTTCTTGAGAAATCTGCGCAATCTACACAAATAACCGTGCTAAAAGTACGGTTTGGTGGTGCAAGTGTATAATTATGTATTTCATTCGCGGACCACAAGAAGTCTAATCGGCTTGGAATAGCCCCTTCATTGATCATCGTGAATTTCTTACCCAGGTGTGACAATAACCAACCGATCGCGACGGTTGAACTGGCAGCATCACCGTCCGGTTGGACATGTGATACTACCAGAAAATCGTCATGATGATTGATGAAGTTGTATGCAGCTTGAAGCTCTTCTGCATACAACGAATCGTTAGAATTCAACTTCATCATTTTACTCTCCATCTTGAATTTCACCGAGGATCTTTTCAATTCGACTACCGTACTCAATCGAGGAATCGAATTTAAAGATTAACACCGGGGTGTGACGAAGGCGGACTCTTTTCCCTAATTCAGATCGAAGATATCCATTAGCTTTCGCCAACGCTTTTAACGTATTTGATTTTTGTTCATCGTCACCAAGTACACTCAGGTATACTGTAGCTTGCGATAAATCATTTGTAACTTCAACCCCAGTCACGGTCACGAAACCGATCCGGGGGTCTTTTAACTCCGATTGGATCATTTGGCTGAGTTCCTTTTTCAGTTGCTCGCCAACACGTCCTACACGAATTTTAGCCATGGGTGTGTCACCTCTCTACTTACGCTCTACCGTTTCCATGACAAAGGCTTCGATAATATCTCCCTCTTTAATGTCATTGAAGCGTTCAATGGTAATACCGCACTCGTAGCCTTGTGCTACTTCTTTGGCATCATCTTTGAAGCGTTTCAAGGAATCGATTTTGCCTTCGAATATTACGATACCTTCGCGAATGACGCGAACTTCTGCCGAACGAATGATCTTACCGGATGTAACCATACAACCTGCGATCGACATTTTGTTGATTTTGAAAATATTACGTGCTTCTGCATGACCAACCACGTTCTCACGATATTCAGGATCAAGCATCCCTTTCATCGCTTGTTCGATCTCTTCAATCACGCTATAGATAACACGGTGCAGACGAACATCAACTTTCTCTTGCTCTGCAGTAAGCTTAGCTTGGTTATCAGGACGAACGTTAAACCCAATGACAATGGCATTCGAAGCGGCTGCCAGAATAATATCGGATTCAGTAAGCGCACCTACACCACTGTGGATGATCTTAACACGAACGCCTTCAACTTCGATCTTCGCCAAGGAACCTTTCAATGCTTCAACCGAACCTTGAACGTCCCCTTTGATAATCACGTTGAGGTCTTTGATCTCGCCGTCTTTGATGTGCTTGAACAGATCATCTAACGTAACACGTGTATTCGCATTAAGTTCGGATTGACGATGTGTAATTGCACGACGGTCAGCAATAGCACGTGCTTTGCGCTCATCTTCAAAGCCCATGAACGGATCGCCCGCAAGTGGAACTTCTGTCAGACCCGTAATCTCAACTGGAGTTGATGGACCTGCTTCTTTCAGGCGACGACCTTTGTCATTCACCATTGCACGGACACGACCGAAGCAGTTACCTGCAACGAATGCATCCCCAACGCGTAGTGTACCATGTTGAACAAGGATACGAGCTACTGGACCGCGACCTTTATCAAGCTCAGCCTCGATAACCGTACCACGAGCACGCTTATCTGGGTTCGCTTTGTATTCATTCACTTCCGCAACGAGAAGAATCATCTCGAGCAGACCTTCCAAGTTCGTACGTTGTTTCGCAGATAAGTTAACGAAGATCGTGTCGCCGCCCCACTCTTCTGGAACCAATTCATATTCTGTAAGTTCTTGCTTCACTTTATCCGGGTTCGCACCTGGTTTGTCAATTTTGTTCACCGCTACGATAATCGGTACATTTGCTGCCTTCGCATGGTTGATAGCCTCAACCGTCTGTGGCATAACACCGTCATCCGCTGCTACTACGATAATTGTAATGTCCGTTACTTCAGCACCACGTGCACGCATCGTTGTAAACGCTTCGTGACCTGGTGTATCGAGGAACGTAATCTTCTTGCCGTTAATTTCAACTTGGTACGCACCGATATGCTGCGTGATTCCGCCCGCTTCACCGCTTGTTACATTCGTCGAACGAATTGCATCAAGCAATGTTGTTTTACCATGGTCAACGTGACCCATGATCGTAACGACAGGAGGACGTGTTTTCAAATCGGCTTCATCATCTACTTCTTCTACATCTTCAAAACGGTCTTCCTCAACAGGGATCTTGATCTCAACTTCGACCTTGAACTCTGTAGCAAGCAATTGAATCGTATCCAGATCAAGCTCTTGGTTAATGGTAGCCATAACACCCAAGAAAATTAATTTTTTGATGACTTCAGAAGCATCCTTGTGAAGCAATTTAGCGGTTTCCCCAACCGTCATATTGCCTCGCACAATAATTTTCTTCGGTGTATTATCGATCTTCTCACGTTTTTCTTGAACAGGTTGTTGGCCTCTGCCGCGTTGGTTTCTTCCTCCACGGTTGTTATAGCCACCTTGATTTCCTTTGAAGCTGCTGACTTTGTTATCATCGAAGCGTTTTTGATTAGGCTTCGTTTTCTTTGGTGCTGTTGCTGGTTTAGTTACTGACACGAATTCCTCTCCCTCATCCACTTGTTTGCCAGAGTTTCCATTGAATTTATTGGGAGCTTGTGCCTGATTCCCATGATTTTGTGGTCTCGTAGCTTGTGAATTATTACTATTTCCTTGGAATGTTGGTCTACCTTGGCCTGGTCGTTGCCCGGAGTTTGCTTTTCCATTGCTTGTTCCGTTAGGGTTCCCCATTGTTCTGCGCTGATCCTGATTTTTTGAATTGTTATTCGTTTGAAAATTCCCCTGCTTCTCAGGTTGGCGAGGTTTATTTTGATCACGTCCATCACGCGATGGGTTAGTTGACTGCCCATCACGTTGACGGTTCGGCTGTTGCTGTTGGCCAACTGGTTTGGATTGAGTAACTGTTCCTCCATCCCGCTGACCTTGTGGCTTCACTTGGCTCGGTTTCGCAGAGATAGTCGCTACTTCGTTTGCCTTAGACGCTGGTGTACTCGCAGTATTCACTTGCGATCCTGAAGCAGGCGGATTCGATGGCGCACTTACTTGACCTTTGTCAGTGCTCGAACGTTTCGCTGCTGCATTCGCCTTAATATCCCGGAAGAATTGTTCCACACGGCCCACGGTATCGTTCTCCATCACGCTCATATGGTTGTTCACAGGAATATCGAGCCGTTTCATGATCGTAATAATTTCTTTACTGCTCATATTTAAAGACTTCGCGTACTCATATACTCTTAGTTTATCTTTATTATCTTTGTTGTCTTGTTTACTCAATATACTCCACCTCCGACAATATCAACATTTCCTTACTGATCATTCGATAAAAACCTGGGTCTGTCACTGCTAGAACGACGCGTTCGGCTTTACCGATACATTCTCCCAAAGTTCCCCGATCGAAACCGATCGCAAGCGGCACGTTGTACGTATGACATTTGTCGCGAAATTTCTTCTTGGTGTTCTCTGAAGCGTCGCCTGCGACAATAACGAGATGAGCTTGACCCGCACGGACAGCCTTGAGCACGATTTCATCACCCGTGATCAACTTCCCTGCACGCATTGCAAGTCCCAAGTGGGACTTTACTTTACTCATCTTCATCCTCCGCCCGCTCTTTATTCGCAATGAATTCATCTTCAACGCGTATAAAGTCCTGCTCCAGTTGGTTGTATATTTCAGGCTGTACCTGATGCTTCAATGCACGATCTAGCGCCTTGCTCTTATGAGCCAGCTTGAAACAGGACAGCTTACCACATAAATAAGCGCCGCGTCCTGCTTTTTTGCCAGTCAAATCAATTAACACTTCATCTTGCGGCGTTTTCACCACACGAATCAGTTCTTTTTTGGGCATCATTTGCTGACAAGCAACACATTTTCGCAGCGGTACTTTTCTAGGTCTCATACGATCCCCTCCCCCGTCGCGTAATCAATTAGTCGATCGATACGGAATCCTGATGCATCGTCTCGCCTGTTCTCTCGCGTCCGTATTCTTCTTCCGCTTGTGTCTCGCTCTTAATATCGATCTTCCAGCCCGTAAGCTTCGCTGCAAGACGAGCGTTCTGACCTTTAATACCAATCGCAAGGGACAATTGATAATCCGGTACGATGACACGCGCCATTTTCTCTTGTTCGAATACTTGAACCTCTAAGACTTTGGATGGACTAAGTGAGTTCGCTACATATTCGTCAACGCGGTCGGACCAGCAGACGATATCGATCTTCTCGCCTTTCAGCTCGTTCACGATCGTCTGAACACGGACCCCTTTCGGCCCTACGCAGGATCCTACTGGATCAACTTCCTCATTGCGCGAATATACTGCGATCTTGGAACGGAAGCCTGCTTCACGAGCCACGGAACGAATCTCAACAACACCATCAAAAATCTCAGGCACTTCGAGCTCGAACAAACGCTTGAGCAGACCCGGATGTGTACGGGAGAGCAAAATTTGTGGTCCCTTTGTTGTATTCTCAACCTTCGTGATGTACGCTTTGACGCGATCCCCTTGCTTGAACTTTTCATTAGGCATCAACTCATTTAACGGCAAAGCCGCTTCAATTTTACCTAAGTCAATATAGACATTACGTAAATCTTGACGTTGAACGATACCTGTAACGATATCTTCTTCCTTCTCAATATACGCATTATAGATCAAGCCGCGTTCTGCTTCACGGATGCGTTGTGTCACAACCTGCTTGGCAGTCTGTGCAGCGATACGTCCAAAATCACGTGGTGTTACTTCGATCTCTGCGATATCCCCCATTTGGAAGTTCGGGTTAATCTCACGTGCCGCATAGAGGGAAATCTCCATCCGAGGATCAAGAATCTCTTCCACAACGGTCTTTCTCGCGTATACTTTGATCACGCCATTATGGCGGTTCATGTCAACGCGAACATTTTGTGCCGTGTTAAAGTTACGTTTATAACTTGAAATTAAAGCGGCCTCGATTGCCTCAAACAAAATATCCTTGCTTATCCCTTTTTCGCGCTCAATTTCATGAAGCGCTTCAATAAAATCCATACTCATTGCGGAATAGCTCCCCCTTTCAATCCTTCACCCTTATTCATCATCAATTGGTTAGAACAGAATACTTAATCTTGCACTAGCAACCTTCGCGTAAGGAATCGTCTTCTTCGACTTTCTCCCTTTCGTGATCGCTTCAATGACCATTTCTTCTCCATCAAAGGAAAGTAATATACCTTCAAATTCCTTCATGCCGTCAATCTGCTCATATGTAGTCACATACACATTTTTGTTTATTGCTTTGTGAACATCCTCTGGCTTTTTGAGCGGTCGTTCAGCGCCTGGCGATGAAACCTCTAAGAAGTATGCTTCTGGAATTGGATCATTCGCATCTAGCTGATTGCTTAAAAATTCGCTAATAAGGCCGCAATCTTCAATATCGATCCCGCCTTCCTTATCCACGAACACGCGCAAAAAGTAGCTGCTCCCTTCCTTCACATATTCGACATCAACGAGTTCGAACCCATTTTCATCCAAATATGGCTGAATCATTTCTTCCACAACCGATTTAATCTTCGGTGTACTCAAGATGTTACCCCCTTGTTTCTTCCCTGTAACCTTACGATTTAAGACTCACTATCTGAAAAGCTATATACCAAAAGGTAAAGAGTGGGTTTCCCCACTCTTCTTCGCGACAGTTATATCATCATCATTACCAAAAAATTATAACATACGCATAACGCAATGACAAGTAGCGTCAGCAGTCGAGAACCGAAGCAATCTCTAGAATAACGACAATTGGTTGCTCTCTGGCAGCCCTCGGAAGCAGCCCATTTGTCCCAGAACCTCAACAATGGTCTTACTTGCCTTAGAACGCATTTGGAAGTCTTCAATCGATAGGTATTCGCCTTGATCTTTTGCCGCAGCAATACTGCGAGCCGCATTCTCCCCAATCCCTTGGATCGCTGCAAACGGAGGAATCAAGCTATTTCCATCCACGATAAATTTCGTTGCATCCGAACGATAAAGATCAATTGGTTTGAACGTAAATCCACGCGCGGTCATTTCCAGCGACATCTCTAGAATGGATAAGCTGTTCTTCTCCTTTGGTGTCGCTTGGAAACCTTTCGCTTCAATCTCCACGATCATCTTCTGGATTGCATCATACCCTTGACATAATACATCCAGATCAAAATCTGCACCACGTACAGAGAAATACGTTGCATAGAATGAAATCGGATGGTAAATCTTGTAATAAGCACAGCGAACGGCCGATATAACATATGCTGCCGCATGGGCTTTCGGGAACATGTATTGGATTTTGAGGCAAGAATCAATGTACCACTGCGGAACTTTGCAATTCTTCATCTCTTGAATCCATTCATCGGAAAGTCCTTTCCCTTTACGAACGTTCTCCGTAATTTTGAAAGCAAGCCCCGCATCCATACCCGCTTTATAAATTAAGAACAACATAATCTCGTCACGACAACCGATAACCGTCTTGATCGTACAAATTCCACTTTTAATCAGATCTTGTGCATTCCCAAGCCATACGCCCGTTCCGTGAGATAGTCCCGAAATTTGCAGCAAATCGGCAAAGGTAGATGGTTTCGCTTCAATTAACATCTGGCGAACGAATTTCGTCCCCATCTCAGGAATACCATACGTCGCAACCGGGGTACGAATCTCATCCGGTCTTACACCGATTGCATCCGTAGAATTGAATAAGCTCATAACCTTCGGATCATTCATTGGAATGGATGTTGGGTCAACACCCGTTAAGTCTTGGAGCATCCGCATCATCGTCGGATCATCGTGCCCCAGAATATCGAGTTTCAGCAAGTTCGCTTCGAACGCATGGTAATCGAAATGGGTGGTTTTCCAATCTGCATTAACGTCATCTGCCGGGAATTGAACCGGCGTTACATCTTCAACATCGATATAATCCGGTACAACCACAATCCCGCCGGGATGCTGTCCGGTACTTCGCTTCACGCCAGTACATCCCGAAGCTAGTCGATTCAGCTCAGCACCGCGCCACTTCTTATGTTGATCTTCTTCATACTTCTTCGCAAATCCGAACGCCGTCTTTTCCGCAACCGTACCGATTGTACCCGCCCGGAATACGCATTTCTCACCAAACATTTCTTTCGTGAAATTATGGGCAACTGGCTGATAATCCCCAGAGAAGTTCAAATCAATATCGGGAACTTTATCGCCTTTAAAGCCGAGGAAGGTCTCAAACGGGATATCTTGTCCCTCACCTTTCATCGGCTGACCGCAATCTGGACAGTTTTTGTCCGGCAGATCAAATCCGCTCGGTACACTACCGTCTGTGAACCATTCACTATGCTTACAGTTTGAGTTTCGGCATAGATAATGCGGCGGTAATGGATTAACCTCTGATATTCCTAAGAACGTCGCAACGATGGAAGATCCAACGGAACCCCGTGAACCGACCAGATAACCGTCTTGGTTCGATTTCTTCACAAGCCGCGCAGAGATCAAGTAGTTCGCAGAGAATCCAAATTTGATAATCGGAATAAGTTCTTTTTCAAGCCGCTGTATAATAATATCATTCAATTCATCGCCATACAGGTCTCTAGCAGTCTGATAACATGTGCTGCGAATCTCTTCATCCGCACCGTCGATATTCGGCGTGAACAATTTGTCCGGGAACAATTTAATTTCTTCGAACCGATCTGCTAACGCGTTGGTATTCGTCACGACCACTTCATAAGCTTTTTCTTTCCCTAAAAATGCGAATTCCTCCAGCATCTCGTCCGTCGTTCGCAAATGTGCATCCGGCTTACGAATATCTTTGAGCGGGCTGAATCCGGTAATCCCATGAATAGCGATATCCCGATAAATTTTGTCCCGAGGATTCAAATAATGCACATTCCCTGTCGCAATAACCGGCTTGTCCAGCTTCATGCCTATCCTACAGATCGTCTGAATGGCCTGTTCAATATGAGCCGGACTGCCGACCAATCCTTTTTCAACGAGATGCATGTACATCGTGAGCGGTTGAATCTCAAGAATATCATAGAATTCAGCGATCTCTTCCGCCTCTTCAATTGTCTTATTGAGTACCGTCTCGAACAATTCGCCCTTCTCGCATCCCGAGATGACGATTAGCCCTTCACGGTGTGCTGTAAGTTTACTACGCGGAATGCATGCGACACGTTTGAAATTTTCCGTATGAGATAAGGAGACCAATTTGTATAAATTCTTCTTGCCAACGTCATTTACCGCATAGATTCCGCAATGGAATGGGCGCACGTTGGATAAATCTTTACCGACGTAATCGTTCAGCCGATCCAGCATCGTAATGTTCTTCTGCTCGGCAGCATCTTGTAAGAGTCCAAATAGAATACCGCCCAATGCAATGGAGTCATCAATCGCTCGGTGATGATTTTCTAGAGAAACTTTATATTTAGCCGCTAATGTGTTTAGTCGGTGATTTTTCAACGTTGGGTGAATCAATCTTGCTAACTCAAGTGTATCAATAACCGGATTCGTTATTGGAGGGATTTCGAGCTGTCTTAGCGCGTGCTGTAAGAAACCCATATCAAACCGTGCATTATGGGCAACCAGAATCGAGTCACCTACGAATTCTACAAATTCTCGAACGACTGGATCGAGTTCCGGTGCATCCTTCACCATCTCATCGGTAATGTTCGTGAGCTGTGTAATATTGTATGGGATCTTCTCATGCGGATTGATAAACTTGGCGAACCGGTCAACCTCTCGTCCTTCACACATCTTAACCCCGGCAAGCTCAATAATCTTATTATTCGTTACCGATAGTCCCGTGGTCTCGACGTCAAACACAATATATGTCGCATTCTTCAGTTCAATCGGCTGTGGCTCCAGAACAATATCAACGCCATCGTTGACGACATTCGCTTCTAAGCCATAAATCATCTTAATGCCATTTTTCTTCGCTGCTTTATCCGCCTCTGGATAACACTGCACATTCGCATGGTCTGTAACTGCGATAGCTTTATGCCCCCATTTGGCAGCCGTCTTGATATATTGATCGATCGAAGTGACCGCATCCATCGTACTCATCGTGGAATGCAAATGGAATTCAACACGTTTTTCCTTCGCATTGTCCATCCGATCCGGTGGAGCTTTAACCTCCATAAGGTCAGAAGGGATCATGACCAGCTCAGGAATCTGCATAAAGCGGTCATATTCCACTTTCCCTCGTGCACGCACCCATTTGCCATTCGCGAGTAAGTTCATGATCTTGACATCTTCTTTGTTCTTCGCAAACATCTTCATTTGCAAGGAATCCGTGAAATCTGTCAAGTAATACGTGAATAGCGTACTACCATTACGAAGTTCCTTCACTTCAAGCCCGAAAATTGCACCTTGAATCGTAACCTTCTTCTCTTCATCTTGAATTTGTTCCAACGGAACAGGTTGTTCTTTGATCTCATAACCCACTTGTAACTTCAAATCTTCAGCACTACCGCTATCGCTCTCGACCTCTTGTTCAATGCTTGTCATCATCTGCTGAATAACTTCACGTTCCTGAACAACCAGCTTCTGTTGGAATTCTTCATACACTTCCGCATTGAATTCCCCAGCCTGGAGCTTAACACGTACTGTGCGATTGAAATATTGCTCATAGAATCGTGCGATTGCATCGTCAATACTACGTTTACGCGCTAATTCCAGTGAGGTTGTATCATTTAAAGTAACGAGCACATTCGATTGTTCAGCCTGTATATTTGCTTTGCTCATAAACCCTTGAACTGAAGCGACTTCTCGTTGAACCCACTCCAGGAATAGTCCCCAATATTCTTCGACGATCTCGCCTGTCGTCACCGCATCCGAATATTCAAGAATGAGTTTGATCTTGGCAATGTGAGACATTCGTTCACGCACTTGCACACCAAAGGTACGATAAGCGGGTGAAGGTAAGATCGACTCACGACGAATATATATGATCCATTCTCGATTCGTACGGCTCGTCTCCACACGATCGATGTAACCCTCTGTAAAATAAGCATCGATCATGCTGCCAGGAATTTCAGCTTGATTGAGAAGTACCTCGAACCGTTTTCTTTTCTCCCCCAAATTTCCCATGATGTTCCCCCTACAAAATCGAAAAGCTTCTGCAAAAGAGGTATCGACGAATCATCGAGATCTTCGTAAGAAGCTTTTCAACTTAATTAAATAATATTAGTAAGCGCGAGCGAATACGACAGTATGTTCCGCTTTCTCTCCACAGCATAGGCATGTAGTTTTCTGCTCTTGCGGTTCAAACGGAATATTACGGCTTGTCGCACCTGTCTCTTCTTTGACCTGCGACTCACATGCAGCCGATCCACACCATCCTGCAAGATAGAATCCACGCTGGTCTTCCATCGAAGCTTTCAATTCATCAAGTGTATCCACCGATTTGAAGTGATCTTCACGGAACTGCTTCGCACGATTGAACATTTCTTGGTGAATATCTTCAAGCATGCCTTTCACTTCAGCAACAAGGTTATCTTGCTGCACGACACGTTTCTCCCCTGTAATACGCGATACAAGAACAGCTACACCGTTCTCCATGTCACGAGGCCCAAGTTCAAGACGAAGCGGCACACCGCGCATCTCATATTCATTGAATTTCCAGCCAGGACTCACATCCGAACGATCATCGACACGAACGCGTACGCCTGCTTTCTTCAGTTCTTGGAATAGCTCGTCGGTACGTCCAATCACTTGCTCACGCGTCTTCGGTGGGCCGATAGGAACCATGATCACTTGCGTTGGTGCAACCTTCGGTGGCAATGCAAGACCGCGATCGTCACCGTGAACCATGATCATTGATCCGATGAGACGTGTACTCACACCCCATGAAGTAGTATGGACATACTCCAGATTGTTCTCTCTGCTGAGGTATTTAATATCAAATGCAACAGCAAATTTCGTGCCAAGATAATGGGATGTTCCTGCTTGTACAGCACGTCCGTCTTTCATCATTGCCTCGATCGAATACGTATCGACAGCACCGGCGAAACGCTCAGAAGGCGTCTTCGCTCCCATAATAACCGGGATTGCTAAATAATTCTCAACGAAATCACGATAGATTTCAAGCATTTGCATTGTCTCTTGACGAGCTTCTTCCTCTGTCTCATGTGCCGTATGGCCTTCTTGCCATAAGAACTCACTCGTACGAAGGAATGGCAACGTACGTTTCTCCCAACGAACAACGTTCGCCCATTGGTTAATTAATACCGGCAAATCACGGTAGGATTGAATCCATTTCGAATACATATGTCCGATCATGGTCTCTGAAGTAGGACGTATCGCAAGACGCTCTTCTAGTTTCTCGCCACCTGCTTCGGTTACCCAAGGAAGCTCCGGATTGAAGCCCTCAACGTGCTCCTTCTCCTTCTGGAAGAAGCTCTCCGGAATGAACATTGGGAAGTATGCATTACGATGACCTGTTTCCTTGAAACGGCGATTCAACTCGTCCTGCATGTGTTCCCAAATTTCGAAGCCATCTGGTTTGAATACAATACATCCACGAACTGGAGAGTAATCCATTAAATCAGCTTTCTTGATGACATCAATATACCAGCGCGAGAAATCCTCTTGCTGTGGTGTAATTTCTGTTACGAACTGCTTCTCTTTCGACATACGAATCTAAATGCCTCCCATGAAATGCTATAGCTCATTATGATTATTATTGTTCAATTCGACAAAAGATGTCGATTATCCTTTCACTAGCCGTAAAATATCATTATACGTGACAGCCAGCATCAACAACATTAACATGGCGAATCCAATGATATGCACCATGCTCTCTCGATTCGGATCAACCTTGCGGCCTCGGATTGCCTCAACACCGATAAATACAAGTCTACTACCATCGAGTGCCGGAATTGGGAGCAAGTTAAAGATCCCGAGATACAAGCTGAGTATTCCAGCCCATGACGTTAATTGATCAATCCCTTGTTTCGCAATTTGACCCGTAACTTCGAAAGTACGAACAGGTCCACCTAGATCATCCAATTTGAACTGACCAAAGATCAGCATTCGGAATCCATCGAATATGCGAATGGTTGTATTCTTCATGGCAATACCCGAATACTTAATCGTTTCCACAAATGATGCAGAACGCATTGGAGTAACAGGTACGATTCCGACCTTGCCGCCTTCCTGCCCTTCGATGAGTTCTGGCGTTACGTCAATATTTTTCGTTGCACCGTCACGCGTGATCTTCCAATGCATGACTTTATCCGTCGATTTACCAATCATCTCAATCATCTTGGTAGAATCAGCACCGATGTCTACACCATTAATCGTCTCGATAATATCCCCCGGTTTAAGTCCTGCACGATCCGCGGGTTTACCCTCCGTAATTTGTCCAATTGTGAGATGCTTCGGATTCTCTTCTGGCACACCAGCCATCATAATATACGCCGCGAACAAAACAAAGGCAAGGAAGAAGTTCATTAAAGGTCCGGCAAATATAGCCATTGCACGCTGACCTACTGTTTTACTTCCAAATTGGCGATTATAAGGTGCAATCTGGGTTTCCTGACCTTTGGTCACCATCATGGCCTGTGGATGAACCGCAAGTGTCTGGATATCACCATCCACATCCAACTTCACGAATAGGTGCTCTTCAAGATCGATTTCCTCAACCGTACCACGCACCACATTTTTACGTTGATCCAATTGGTCTAGATAAAGGTTTGTTACTTGATCTTGATTCAATCGCACAGCTATGGTCTGACCTGACTGAATCTGAACCAGCTCAGGATCCTCACCTGCCATCCGTACGAATCCTCCCAACGGAAGAAGTCGCAACGTATACCGTGTCTCATTCTTCTTAAAGGAGAACAGCTTTGGTCCAAATCCAATTGCAAATTCACGAACGAGAATACCGGCACGTTTCGCAAAATAGAAATGCCCCCACTCATGAATCGTCACGAGGACGAAAAAGACTAATACCGTTAAAAAAATGATCTGAACCATTTCCAACTGACAGCATCCTCCCTTCACTCACTTATGTCCATATAAATTATCAATATTCTCTATTTCGCTTCACGAGAATGCTTTGGCATAAGTTTTTTTAAGCGTATATTCCTAGGATAACCCAAAAGGGATGTTCAATGCCAATTGTCGTGTCAATCGATCTGTCTCTTGAATTTGTTCTAACGTAGGCATAGAAATCTGCTGGTGCTTGTCAAGGGCAGATGCGATGATATCTTCAATGTGAAGAAACGAAATTTCACCCCGTAAAAATCGTGCAACAGCCACTTCATTCGCCGCATTGAAAACCGTTGGTGCTGTACCCCCTATTTTACCACACTCAAACGCCATTCTTAAACAAGGATAACGGTCATAATCCATCTCACGGAAATGCAGCTTCCCGATCCGAGCTAAATCAAGCGAAGCAGCCGGTGAAGCGATCCGTTCAGGATATGTAAGTGCGTATTGAATCGGGACACGCATGTCGGGGTTGCCCATCTGCGCGATGATACTACTGTCGTTAAATTCAACAAAGGAGTGAATAATACTCTCCGGATGAATGAGCACATCAATCTGCTCGTAAGGTAAATCGAACAGCCAGTGCGCCTCAATCACTTCGAGTCCCTTGTTCACCATCGTCGCTGAATCAATGGTTATCTTCGCTCCCATCGACCAATTCGGATGATTCAGCGCTTCATCAACGGTCACGCCTTGAAGCTGTTCCCGAGTGCGATCGCGGAAGGAGCCGCCGGATGCCGTAATCGTAATTTTCTTGATACTCTCCATCGATTCTCCGTTCAAGCATTGAAAAATCGCCGAGTGTTCACTATCAATAGGCAGCATCGTCACGCCATATTCACGAACCATGGAGGTTACGATGTGTCCTGCGGTAACTAGTGTTTCTTTATTCGCCAGACCAATGTTCTTCCCAGCTCGAATCGCAGCTAAAGTCGAGGGCAGTCCCTGACTCCCTACTAATGCCGTAACGACAAAATCAGCATCCGTTCGTGAAGCAACTTCTATAAGTCCTTCATCCCCGTAATACACTTCGATATCGGCGGGAATCTGCTGCTTCAGTTGATCCGCAAGCTCTTTGGTCGCAATCGATACTTTACGTGGTTTAAATCGATGGATTTGCTCTATAAATAAAGCAGCATTCGTCCCTGCTGCCAATCCTTCAACTTTAAATTGATCGGGGTAATGGGAAATGACGTCCAATGTTTGCGTACCAATTGAACCTGTCGAACCCAATATTGCTATTTTTCTCACGATCGTCCCTCTCCCTTATGCGTGCGGCAACAGCATCAGCAGTTGCACGAACGGAAACACAATCAACCAGCTGTCACAGCGATCCAATACGCCGCCATGCCCCGGTAGAAAATTCCCGCTATCTTTAATGCCGTGAACGCGTTTATATGCCGATTGGATCAAGTCGCCTAATTGACCAACGACAGCGGCAACAATTCCGATCCCAACAGCTTTACCAATCGGAAGCAAATCCGGTGCGTACCAAGCAAATAACAGTGCAATGACAACGGAGATGACAACACCGCCAAAGGCGCCTTCAATCGTCTTATTCGGGCTAATAGAAGGCCACAGCTTGGTTCTCCCGAATGCACGTCCTGTAAAATAAGCCCCTGAATCGGAGGCCCAGATGCAACCAAACAATAAGAATGTCCAGAACAATCCATGTTCATCTGGTGTATACCGTGTTGTAATCATTGCTTGGAATCCGACGCCTACGTATACTGCGCCAAGAAACATCACAGCGATTCGATCAATATCAATTCGATTCTTGGATAATACGGTTATTGTTAAGAAAAGAAACATGAGAAGCCACATCCACATCGGTTCGACACTGACGTCAAACCCTTCCCATGGGAATACGAAATAAATGACACCTGCGAAACCGAGCAGGGAGGTGATGTTCCACCAATGAAAATGGTTCATTCGGGCAAATTCATAATAGCCGATTAAGGATAACACGATTAGAAGTCCTTGGTACCAAGGTCCACCGATCACAGTGCAGGCAAGAAATGCTGACCCTGCAATTATCCCGGTAATGATGCGTTGCTTCAATGATATCCACTCCTACGAAGTTATACTAGACCGCCATATCTGCGTGTTCTCCGTTGGTATTCAGCGATTGCTTCATACAAATGTTCTTCTGTAAACGCAGGCCAATATACATCTGTGAACCAGAATTCGCTATAAGCCAACTGCCACAGCATAAAATTACTTAAACGGAGTTCCCCGCTCGTCCGAATGAGAAGATCTGGATTCGGTAAATGATTCGATAATAAGTGCTGTTCGATATCAGACTCCATAATATCTTCAGGGCGTAATTCACCATTTAACACACGTTGCCCGATCTCGCGAACACTCTCCACAATCTCTCTACGACCACCATAGTTCAATGCAAAATTTAGAATAAGTCCCGTATTGGTCTTCGTTTGACGTTCTGCTTCTTCGATAGCTTTGAGCGTATGCGTTGGCAAATCTTCTTTATGACCCATCATTCGAACCTGAACATTCTTCTCAATCAGCTCCCCTAGTTCAATGGATAGGAACTCCTCAGGCAGCTTCATGAGGAAGTCGACTTCGTCTTTAGGCCGCTTCCAATTTTCCGTTGAAAAAGCATACATCGTAAGACATTTAACGCCAAGCTCATCTGCGGCAATCGTGACCTTCTTCACGGCTTTCATCCCATTGTGATGCCCGGCAATCCGCGGTAACCCACGATTTTTGGCCCAGCGGCCGTTCCCGTCCATAATTATCGCGATATGCTCAGGAATATTATCTTTTGATAAATTGAATGACGTTTGACCCTTGGGTCTCTCATCCAACCATTTCTGGAATCGCTTAATCATTCCATTTCCTCCAACCTAGATGATGAGAACTACACACAAGTAGAAAAAAGACAACAAACCCCACCGTTCGGAGGGGCAGCAGGCCTTACATTATACTTCCATGATTTCTTTCTCTTTTGATGCGGTTACTTTATCAACTTCACCAATGTATTTATCCGTTGTTTTCTGAACGTCTTCTTGGTGGCGACGAGATTCATCTTCCGAAATGTCTGATTTCTCGAGTTTTTTAATTTCATCATTCGCATCACGACGGATATTACGAATGGCTACTTTCGCGTCCTCTCCGAACTTCTTCGTCGATTTCACGAGCTCCACACGACGCTCTTCTGTCAACATAGGAATCGATAGACGAATTTGAGTTCCGTCATTCGCTGGTGTCAATCCCAAGTCTGACTTTAAGATTGCTTTCTCAATTGCGCCTAATGAGGTTTTATCCCAAGGCTGAATCATAAGGGTACGAGAATCTGGTGTATTCACGTTAGCAAGCTGATTCACTGGGGTTGGAGCACCGTAATATTCAACTTGGATACGATCCAGCATCGATGACGACGCACGACCCGCACGCAACGTTGCAAGATCGCGTTTCAAGGATTCAATTGCTTTCCCCATACGTTCTTCTGCATTTTTTTTGATTGATTGTGGCATTAGTCTACACTCCCTTTTACAATCGTTCCGATCTTCTCACCTTGTACAACACGTTTGATATTGCCCTTCTCCGTAATTGCAAAGACGACAAGTGGAATATTGTTATCCATGCACAATGAAGAAGCTGTTGAGTCCATCACGCCAAGATTACGATTTAACACTTCTAGATAAGTCAATTGATCGAACTTCTCTGCAGTCTCATCCTTGAATGGATCTGCCGTGTAGACACCGTCTACTTTATTCTTCGCCATTAGAATGACATCTGCTTCAATCTCAGCCGCACGAAGTGCTGCAGTTGTATCTGTCGAGAAGAATGGATTTCCCGTACCTGCTGCGAAAATAACAACTCTGCCTTTCTCCAAGTGGCGAATCGCACGTCTACGGATATAAGGCTCGGCAATTTGCTGCATTGCAATAGAAGTCTGAACGCGTGTTGGGACATCAATTTGCTCTAGCGCGTCTTGCAAGGCAAGGGAATTCATTACTGTAGCAAGCATACCCATGTAGTCAGCTGTTGCACGGTCAATTCCTTTTTCGCTGCCTGCGATTCCGCGCCAAATGTTGCCTCCGCCGCATACAATTGCAACTTCAACGCCAAGTTCAACGACTTCCTTTACTTGTTCAGCAATGGAATTAATAACATCAGACTCGATACCAAAGCCATTTTGGCCGGAAAGAGACTCACCACTTACTTTTAAGACGACTCGTTTATATACTGGTTGTTTCAATGATTTACCCTCCACTTTCGGATGATTCGTCCATCCCTATTGCAGTTCAAAACACAAGCTTTCGTTCTATGTAGTTAAAAAAGAAGGAACACAGCGTGTTCCAACCTTTTAACTATGAATGATTAAATTGTATAGATAAGTAAGCGTTAGCTTACATTTTTGCTTGAGCCATAACTTCTTCTACGAAGTTATCCACTTTTTTCTCCATACCTTCGCCAAGCTCGTAACGAACGAAACGACGAACGGAGATGTTCTCACCGATTGTGCTGATTTTTTCTTTCAACAATGTTTCGATTGTTTTGTCTGGATCTTTAACGAAAGATTGCTCCATCAAGCAGAACTCTTCATAGTATTTGTTGATACGGCCTTCAACCATTTTTTCAACGATTTTCTCTGGTTTACCTTCGTTAAGTGCTTGTGCACGAAGGATTTCTTTTTCTTTCTCAAGATCTTCCATAGGAACTTCTTCACGACGAACATAACGAGGGCTCATAGCCGCGATGTGCATTGCGATATCACGAGCAAGTTCTTTAAATTGATCTGTTTTACCAACGAAGTCAGTTTCACAGTTGATTTCCACAAGAACACCAATACGACCACCTGCATGGATGTAAGCTTCACATACGCCTTCAGTTGCAATACGTCCGGATTTGTTTGCTGCAGCAGCCAAACCTTTTTCACGCAAAATTTCAATTGCTTTTGTTACATCTCCGTTAGACTCGTCAAGCGCTTTTTTACAATCAAGCATACCTGCGCCTGTTTTTTCACGAAGTTCTTTTACCATGCTAGCCGTAACTGCCATTGTATATTCCCTCCAAAGTTAAATTCGTCATTTCATTTGACGATCAATTTGTTTTCTCAAAAAAAGGGCGGCGAGAGGTTTCACACCTACCAACCACCCTTTTCATTTAATTATCATTTAATTAAGCTTGTGTGTCTTCGCCTTGGTTTGCTTCGATCATCGCATCAGCCATTTTCGCAGTCAACAATTTAACTGCACGGATCGCATCATCGTTACCAGGGATAACGTAGTCGATCTCGTCTGGATCACAGTTCGTATCAACGATACCAACGATTGGGATACCCAATTTACGAGCTTCTGCTACTGCAATACGCTCTTTACGTGGATCGATAACGAACAACGCGCTTGGCAAACCTTTCATGTTCTTGATTCCGCCTAGGAATTTTTCAAGACGATCTTTCTCTTTGCGAAGCAAGATAACTTCTTTCTTCGGAAGAACTTCGAAAGTGCCGTCCTCTTCCCATCTTTCCAACGTTTTCAAACGATCGATACGTTTTTGGATTGTTTGGAAGTTAGTTAACGTTCCACCCAACCAACGTTGGTTGATAAAGAAGTTGCCACAACGTTCAGCTTCTTCTTTAACAGAATCTTGAGCTTGTTTCTTCGTTCCTACGAATAGGATCGTGCCGCCTTCTTCAGCAACCGATTTAACGAAGTTGTAAGCTTCCTCAACCTTTTTCACCGTTTTTTGCAAATCGATGATGTAAATTCCGTTTCTTTCAGTGAAGATATAACGATCCATTTTCGGGTTCCAACGACGAGTCTGGTGACCGAAGTGTACCCCAGCTTCTAGTAGCTGTTTCATGGAGATTACTGCCATCTTCACACACCTCCTAATATGGTTTTATTTTGTCCGCCGCTAATCTCATCTTTCGACAAGACTCCTACAATAGAAGCACCCTTATCGAAATTAAATAGCGTGTGTTTTTAACACCGTCATTTACTATATCATAAGTCATATTTCGATGCAAGCATGATATACGGAAAAACTCGTTTTTTCGACTAAGGTTTCGTCGTAATGATCTTAGCGATTTGAGCAAACGACTGATCGGCAGACAATTCGTAAGATCCTGTACGGATTTTGCTGTTAATCTGATGCTTCTTCCCGTATTCAACAAATTTCTCAGATGATGTGATGATGCCTAACTCCTCAAGTTTATCACTGACTTTAATGAGTGTCATACCCGTGACAATCTTGAGCGTCTTTTTAGGCGCTTCCGTTTTCTCCTCATTAGAGGATGCGGATACGGCATTATCTTTTGTTTGTTTTTGCTCTATCGATGGTAACGAGGCACGCCATTCCGCTTCCTTCGTTTTAAATAAGTCATTCAACTGATTCTCTGTATATACTTTCGAACCAGCACTCACAAGACGCATATTCAGTTTATCAGCTGCTCCTTCAAGCTGTTCAACTGTATATGAGCTTAGGTCGCTTCGGGTATTCTTTGGCTGTTCAGGATTTGCAGCGAGCATGAGCTGAAGGAGTACACTTCCAAGAATCAGACCACTCCCCAATCCTAGTAAAAAATTACGTTTATTAATCACGACTCGCCTCCTGCTTCGACAGCTGAAGGATGAGTTGGATTTCACCGCGAGGGAGCCCCGTTTTCTTCGAAATCATATCCATGGACTTCCCATCTTCGTACAGTGTAAATATTTCAGCATAGCGTCCTTTAATCGACGCATCTTCCATAGAAAGTTCGGGTTCGGGATCACGCTGCGTTTCCACAACGGGAACGGCGCTTGGCACGGTGGGATCCACGACGACTTGCGGCTCTACTGCGACGGCTACGTGTTCATTCACCATCGTATGCTGCACCTGCTGCAGTTCGAGCTGCTGACAACGATGCTCCAGCTGTTCAATACGATGTCCTAGCACATTCTGCTGAAGGACGAAGTCTTGTTTCATCTGCGTGACCAGTTGAACGAGTTCTTTATTATCTTGATCAATCTCGTCCATGAAATGTTCCAGTGTCTCTTCCACTTCCCGTACGATCACACTCTGATTGCCGGTTTGCTCTTTGCGCTGTCTTGGGATCATAAATGCATAAAAAATAGCCGCAGCACCAATGATGACAATGTACCACAGGGGGTCAAGATTCAATCAAATCACCTTTATTCCATCAAATTATAGAGTTAGATCAATGCGGTGTCCTTTATAAGGATGAATAGGGACCTCAGTGTCTTGTTCTGAGCTCCCTTCTAACGGCTTGCGCTTATGCTTATTACGTTCTGATGACTGCTTGTGACGTCGTTCTTCTTCATGTAGAGGTAATTGTACAGTCTCATCTACCTGTGTGTTCTTGGATCGAAGCTGTTCTGTCTGTCGGGTCGCTTGTTCTGCAAGCAACGTCTGATCAACGAACGGTTTATGTAACGTCTGATGATGTACTGAAGATGCATCCTGCGATCTTGGAATTGACATTTGCATTTCGATAGGTCTAACCATAGCAAACCCTCCGATTCTCAGAATTCATAGAAGACGTCATCAGCCTTTCCTTACTATACGTAAGGACTCATCGACACATCGCCTTCCGCAAGTCGAAAGCTAATTCGCTCAACAGGATCTTTCATGAACCGTGTATAACGTCCAATAACGATCTTAGTACCGCCATAGATGGTCTTCATCGCATCTACACGTGCCGTGTTCGTATCTTCAAGTTTCTTCTCAATTTCAAGAATCCGTTCACGAATCTCGGACTGTTCTTGAATGTTTTGTTTCTTCGTTGACGTTAATTTGACACGCATCGCAAGACGATCAGCAGACAATTGCCCTGATGAAGCAAGCTGATCTAGCAGCGAGAGCGCTTTATCTGTCTTATCTAAGCTTTCAATTAATGCACGCAGCTGACCGCGAAGTTCAAGCAGCTCATTACGCAATTCAGGCAATACCCCCACCTCAATCACCGTAGCCGTGGACGTCGTGTTACCAATGGTTCGTGCAGCAACACGTTCTCCCGCTTGAATCAAGCCTCCTACAATTAGCCCTTTCGTTCCTGCACAGATCACATTTTTTCCTGCACGTATCGTGGAGTGCATGATACTCTGCGATACAACGACATCATTACCTGCGAAAACATTTCCGTCTTGTATGAACGAACTCTTCACATTCATACGTGCACGTACCGAACCCTTATTACCTGCGATAATACCACCCGTGATTTCGATCGAACCCTCAGCTTCTAAGTCTGCGCCCTCAACACCACCGCTGATGCGTATATCACCTGAAGCTCTTACACGAAAACCACTTAATACATTTCCTCGGATAACAACGGTTCCGATGAAATCGATATTACCGATATTATAATCCACATCCCCATTCACTTCGTAGACTGGAAATACATTCACTTTATCCTTATCGGTCTTTGCAATCAGTCCATCGATCGCAGCATACATCGCTTTCTGTTCTGCATCGACGACGACATTCTTTCCGATTTTGAATCGAACCTCCTTGCCCTTTTTCGGTGGAATTTCCTCGCCTGTTACGGTCATTCCGGGTGTTCCCTCTGTAGGCAATACGCGCTCTGCGATAAGCTGACCTTTCTGAACGTTATTCAGCTGAATAACTTCCCGATAGTCAACGGAGCCGTCTTCAAGTTCCATCGGTTTCTTTTCTTGTTTGATAAGTTTTGTGGAATAGTTGATATATCCGTCTGTCCCTGTTGTTGGTAATGTTCCCATGGCAATAACCGTATAATTGTTCTGGAATGCTCTAGGTGTCTGGGCGATCTGTTGCAAAATATTCTTTTGAATGCCATGATGGATGCGTTTCTCTCTCAGATATGCCTCAAGTTGATCTGAAGTAAAAGTGCTATTGTCAAAATGTTCATTGATCTGCAAATAGGCCTCGATTTTGTTCTCTGATAAAGAAATGTCCATGAATTCGTTCAATCGGACTTCCTTTGCCATAAACGTTACACCCTCCTCTATCCATCACCTAGTTATATAGAAGTTGACTTTTATACTTATCCAGTGAACCGCGCAACCTCAATATCGCCTTAGAATGCAATTGAGAGATTCGTGAGGGTGAGAGCGACATAACTTCCGCAATTTCACTTAGAGATAGATCCTCATAATAGAAAAGCGAGACAACCGTTCGCTCTTTCTCCGTTAATTTCTCAATGCCTTTGACCAAGGATTCTTTCAAGAAAAACTCATTTACTTTGTAGTCCGGATTTTTCGCCTTCTCATCAATGAGCAGAGATAGTCGTGTCTCGGATTCTTCGTCTCGGATCGGATCTTCTAGCGAGCAGACACTTGTAACCGCAACGTCCTGCAGCATCTGTTGAAAATCTTTTTCGGACACTTCCAGGTACTCGCTCATCTCAGCATCTGTTACAGAACGTAAATAACGCTGCTCCAGGTTTTGATAGGCCTCTTCAATCTTCTTCGACTTCTCACGAACGGAACGAGGCACCCAGTCTCCTTGACGCAGTCCGTCGAGTATCGCCCCGCGAACACGCCATGAGGCGTAGGTCTCGAACTGTAATCCCCGTTTGTAATCGAACTTCTCAATGGCATCAATTAGTCCTACAACGCCATTACTAGCAAGATCATCTTTACTCACATTCTTAGGTAAGCCGATGGCAAGACGATTCGAAACATAATCAACGATCGATAGATACTGCTCTATCAATTGTTTCTTTGCTTCAATCTGTCCACCCTCTCTCCAGCTTTCCCAGAGGTCATAGTTCGATAAATGAGAGATTTTATTTTCTAACATTTACATTTCGCCCTCCTTAATCTTCTGTCAGGTGACGAACTACCTTTGCCATTTGTTCAGGATCTTGATCACTTACCTTCACAATCTTAGGGGGATTCAAAGGCACGAATCCTTCCTGAACGGCTTTTTGTTCTTTCGGTGTTGGTCTTAGCAAATCGTGCAGCTCTTCAGTCTCATCTGGGATGACTAGATCAAGCTGTCCACCAACCAAATCATCCGAACCTTGAACAGTGGATGATTCCACAACCTCTTTGCTGGCAAGAAGTTGAAAAAGAATGGCTCTTAAGATAAAAGTAATAACAAACCAGATCAGAAAAGCATAAACACTACGTACAAGACTTGTCGTTAACAAGTTGTTCTGAACGGATAGCAAAAATGTAAACGCAAACCCTGCAATGCCAAACCCAAGATTCCAACGAATATTCCCTGACATCTTCATATTTCCTTCACACCCATTTGAACACTTCGAATATGTAATATTCCTGTCTGACAATTCATTTCAATCGTTCTACCGAAATTTCCACCCGTATCTTCTGCAAGAAGAGGAAGCGATAGCTTCATCAACATTTCTTTGCAGTTCTCAACATTCCGCGGTCCAATCCGCATCGTATCCGACATGGAGTTAAAAGCGAACATTTGGGCACCTCCAGCCATCTTCGCCACCATCCGTCTACGCTGCCCCCCAAGCTTCTCCATCTTCTCCAGCAATACAGGGATCGCCGTATCCGCATATTTCATCAGATTCAATTGACCTTCACGCGCTGTATCTGATGAGGGAAGCATGACATGGGCCAATCCGGCGATATGCGCAATCGAATCGTATAATGTTAATCCCACACAAGAGCCAAGCCCTGTCGTTCGAATAATGCCACTTCCATGGACGACGTTCAAATCCGCCATCCCTACTTTCACGATTTGCAAGTCTTCTATCATTCGTAAGGTACTCCCAATGCACGAAATATTTTCGCAAAAGACGATGGGTCAGGAATAAGAAAAAACTGTCCTTCCACTTCCTCGTCTCCCTCTAAGAAGGTCGTGTCTATTAGAAGTGCGCCATCGCCCATTTGACCGAATTGCATCAATCCAAAACTTAAAATTGCACCCGCCATATCTATTGCTAGAGCTGGCACGGTTGGGGTCATATACAACCCCGTAAAATCTGCTAATGATGATAGATAGGAACCCGCTAGAATATTGCCAATCTCGGACAGTGCGGATATTTCCATTTCCGTATAGTCATCATCCGAAATGACTTCAATTCCGGACAAGGAACGGAGTAATTTTTTGGAGGCATGCGGCTTCAAAATGAAAAATAGATTACCTGGAGCATCGCCCTCCACACGGAGGAACGTCGCGATAACAAGCTGCTCAGGGCCACCTACCTGTTCCGCAATCTCATCAAAAGGCAGCATTCGTACAGCTGGAACCGCCATGTCAATTGGTTTATCAACCAACCGAGATAACGCAGTCGCTGCATGGCCCGCACCAATATTTCCGACTTCTCTCAGAACATCAACATTGATTTCTGCTAAATTCCGAAAAATGTCCACTACTTATTCTCCCATATCTTCAAGTTGAATAATCTCTTGTTTGTTAAGCACTTCAGGTAGATTCAACATGATCAACAGTCGATCGTTGCCGATCTTAGCTACACCGCGCAAATATTTTGCTTTGATTCCGCCAACCACTTCAGGAGGGGATTCAATCAGATCTGTGTTTAGATCGATTACATCATTTGCTGTGTCTACGATAAAGCCGACTTCCATGTCATTCACATTGACGATGATGATACGTGTATGTTCCGTATGAGCTGTCTCAGGCAGACCGAAGCGACCTCGTAAATCAATCACAGGAACAACGACACCGCGTAAATTGATAACCCCTTTTACGAAGTGATATGTCTTGGGAACGCGTGTAATAGGAGTCAAACGCTCAATTGTCTTGACGCTATCCACTTCGACACCATATTCTTCTGTACCGAGTGCAAATACGATAACTTTAATATCTTCTCCCATGGGTAGAACCTCCTTTATCTATTTCCCTCTATTTCACTAGTGCATTTGGATCAATGATAAGTGCAACTTGGCCGTCTCCGAGAATTGTAGCTCCAGAAATGCCGTAGATATTCGTTAAATATTTGCCTAACGTCTTGATGACAATCTCACTCTGACCAATGAAATCATCGACCATGAATGCCGCAAGACGCTCGCCTTTACGAATCACAATCACATCGGAAGTATCTTTTTCTACTTCACTCGACTTCGGACAATCGAATACATCTGCTAATGATACAATTGGAATGACAGATTCACGATAATCAATCATTGTTGATCCATGAACGTGTCTAATATTTTTATGTTCGACGATCATCGTCTCCACGATTGAAGACAATGGTAGAGCGTATTTCTCTTCGCCCACACGAACGAGCATCGCAGCGATAATAGATAGGGTTAGAGGTAATTGAACAGAAAACTTCGAACCCGAGCCCCAATTAGAGTCAACCGTTACATTGCCGCCTAGTGAGAGAATTTTCGATTTAACAACATCGAGTCCTACACCACGACCAGAAATGTCCGATACTTTATCCGCTGTACTGAATCCAGGTGCGAATAGCAATTGATAGACTTGCTCATCCGTCATCGCATTCGCTTCATCCGCACGAACAACGCCATTCTTAATCGCCGTTTTCAATACTTTCTCACGATTAATCCCTTTGCCGTCATCTTGAATCTCAATAAAGACGCTATTACCACTGTGGAATGCACGAAGCTCAAGTGTGCCGGTATCAGACTTACCAGCTTCTAAACGCTCTGCAATCGACTCAATTCCGTGATCTACTGCATTACGCAGCAAGTGAACAAGTGGATCCCCGATCTCTTCAATCACTGTGCGGTCTAACTCGGTATCCGCTCCCGTGATTACGAGATCAACCTTCTTGTCGAGCGATTTCGCCAAGTCGCGAATCATCCGCGGGAAGCGGTTGAATACCGTATCAATCGGAACCATGCGCAGTTTCAGAACGATGTTCTGAAGATCACCGCTTACACGCGCCATATGCTCGACTGTCTCCGTCAAGTCTTGGCTCTTGAGATCGCTGGCAAGCTGCTCAAGTCGGACACGATCGATTAATAATTCGCTAAATAGATTCATTAATACATCAAGACGATCGATATCTACACGTATCGTTCTTGATCCACCATGCGAAGATGTAGAGGTTCCTGTTGAAGCTGTCGGTTTGGATGGCGCCGATGGACGGACAGACGTTGCTTCCTTAGCTGCTTGCACCACTGGAGCCGCTGTTGCTGCTGTTTCCTTAACAGCTTGAAGAATTTGTGAAGTTGCTTCGTTGACTTGCTCATCTTCCTGGCTGATTTGAATCAATGACTCTTCATCAACAGGAAGGATATGCACTCGTTCAATCTCGGAGATACTCGAAATTAACTGGTAAAGCGATTCTTTATCGATCTTAGATATGTAATAAACAGAGAAGCTGCGATCAAATTTTTCTTGCTCGATATCTTGAACAGATGGGTTCGACTTAACGACTTCACCATTCTCTTCAAGGGCATTAAACACCATGTAGGCTCTAACACCCTTCAGAACACAATCTTCCCGAATCACGACATCCAGATAGAACACGGGAAGTCCCGTATTGATCGATTGCTCTAATACTGCATATTGATATTCATCAAGGCGGAATTCTGTCGTCGTATTCTGAGCCCCTGAGATTTGTGCCTCATTCGAAGCCCCTGCTTGTCCATAATCTCCGCGTACGATCGATTGTAGTGCTGCGACGATGTGAGATACATCCGCTTTTCCTTCGCCGCCTTGCGTAATATCTTGTACCATCGTCTCGAGTGCATCTAAACTTTTGAATAGCGTATCGAAGATAAATTCATTCATCTTCAGCTCGTTGTTACGCACCAAATCGAGCACGTTCTCCATTTGATGCGTTAGTGACGCAAGGTCGCTAAATCCCATCGTCGCGGACATGCCTTTTAATGTGTGTGCAGAACGGAATATGACTTGTACGATGCTGATATCATCTGGGTTGTTCTCAAGCTGCATCATATTGTCGTTCAACGATTGCAAATGATCGGTTGACTCGTCAATAAACATTGATAAATATTGATTCATTTCCATTACAAGCACCCCCTCAGTGAAATCACAATTCCATTTTACTTGACGACTTGCAGCAATTTTGGAGCCATTTCTTGAATCGGCAAAATATGTTTAACACAGCCTAGCTCGATCGCAGATCTCGGCATCCCATAGACAACACAAGATTCTTCATTCTCAGCAAAAGTTGACTGAACCCCATGTTCCGTGAGTGCATTCATCGCTCGAGCGCCATCACTGCCCATACCCGTGAGTAATACGACATGCTTCTCTAGTTCTTTTAACGGAATCAATGATTCGAACAAGATATCTACGGATGGACGATGTCCATTTCTAAGATCCTGCTTGTTAAGCTCAGCAACATACGTCCCTTTGATTTCGCGTCTGATGGTCATATGCCAGCCGCCAGGCGCGATATATGCCGTGCCTGGTTCAAGACGATCACCATTCTCTGCCTCGACAACACGAATTTGACAAAAGGAATTCAGCCGCTGCGCTAGTGACTTCGTGAAATTCGCTGGCATATGCTGCACAATCACAATTGGCGCTGGAAAATCTTCTGGAATCCCAGTTAGAAGCTCCTTAAGCGCCCGAGGTCCTCCTGTCGAAGAGCCTACCGCGACCAATTGATTGAAGCTTGTTTGCCTTGGTTGTCTAACTTTCGGCTCAGGAACTTCAATTGAAGGAACAGGTGTTAGGGTAGCAGCCGTCTCACGAATCACTTCTGCCGTATGTAATTGACGGTCCGAATTTGGCTTCTTCGGCTTTATAGGTTCCTGCTTCTTAGGCAGTATTCCAGGCGTTCGATATTGTAATTCTGAACGTTCCTGAATGACAGGTTTCCGAACATAATCGATAGATGCCGGCTTTATTGGAACCGTTGGTGTATCCGCAGGTGCTGGTGTTACAGAGATGACCGGTACCATTGGAGCAGCAGGCACGGTTGGCTGAGACTCGGGAAATGGTGCTATTTTGATAGGCCACTTTTTCATATTGGAGCTAATAGCTGCGCGCAACCTCTGGTGCAGATGCTCCGAAACAACATGAATATCACAAGAGATCGTCCCCGATGGCTTCTGAATAAAGTCAAATGCCCCTATCTCCAACGCGAGAATTGTTTCTCTTGCACCTTTCTCCGTAAAACTGGACAACATGATGGCTGGGGTCGGATGATCTTCCATTATGACCTTTAGCGCTTCCAAGCCGTTCATGATCGGCATTTCAATGTCCATCGTGATGACATCTGGATTTAATGATTTAACCTTCTCAACAGCTTCTTGCCCGTTCTTCGCCGTGTCCACAACTTCGAATTGTGTATCCGATGTAACCATATCGGAAATATATTTACGCATAAATGCGGAATCATCAATAACCAATACTTTGAAGACTTGCATCTGCCTCACTTCCTTTGAAAAGGATTATTTCATAAATTTCAGCATTCTAGATAGAAATCCTTTTACTCCACTTTCCGAAGGCATTCGTTGCGGTTGACTTGATTTATTTAGGTAAGCTTGAGCTAACTGTTCAATACTTCGACTAGATGTACTCTGCGGGAATGCAATCGTAAAAGGTACTTGCTTCTTCACCGCATTTGAGACATTCGGATCATCCATCACATACCCTAGGGTAGGGATTTTCAAATCTAGAAACTGTTCTGACACTAAATTAATTTTATTCGATGTCTGGATGCCTTCCTGAAGGTCCGACACCCGATTAACAACTAAACGAAAAGCTACCTTGTTATTCATTCGATGTACGATTTTAATCAACGCATAAGCATCGGTAATCGATGTTGGTTCTGGTGTTGTTACAACAATGGTCTCTTCGGCAGAAAGAATGAAATTCAATGTTTCTTTAGATAACCCTGCCCCTGTATCGAACAGAATGATGTCATATTCTCCAGAGATGGAATGAACCTGTTCCGTGAAATACAACAATTCTTCCTCTGGAAGTGTAAGTAGTTCTTGGAACCCCGATCCCCCCGCAATAAAATGAAGATCATTGGGCCCTTTGAGAATAACCTCCCAGATCGTCTTCTCTCTTTTTAATAGATGGTATAGGTTAACCCTCGAATTCACACCCATTAAGACATCGATATTCGCCATGCCGAGATCAGCATCAAACACAAGCACTTTCTGTCCGAGCGATTGTAATGCAAGCGCAAAGTTCAACGTAAAGTTCGACTTCCCCACGCCGCCTTTACCACTCGTTACCGTAACAATTCGTGTATCGTGGTGGGAGTCTTGCATTTTATTGTGACGATTGACAAGATTCCTTAACGCTTGTGCCTGATCATACATTCACTTCTTCTCCTAAAATAAGTTGAATGAGCCGCTCGGGTTGAAGCAGTCGAATATCTTCAGGCACATTCTGCCCATCGGTTATATAAGACAATTTCAAATGATAGTCATGGATAACGTTGAGAATTGAACCATGGGTACCTGTCTCATCTAGCTTCGTGAAGATCACCTTATCCAATTGATATTTCTGAAAATGCTCTATAATCTTCGACATGTCCCGATATTTCGAGGTCATGCTGAGTACCAGGTACGTCTCGCTTGAATCTAATGGCTTCAACAAACTATTCAGCTCAGAGACAAGAAGTTCATTGCGGAAATTACGGCCAGCCGTATCCATAAAAATCAAATCACAATGCTCAAGCGACTTCATAGCTCGCATGAGATCAGCTGGCGAGTTCACAACTTCTAATGGAATATTGAGAATTGTCGCATACGTACGTAACTGCTCAACTGCGGCAATCCGATATGTATCTGAAGTAATAAATCCAACCTTCCGCCCATGACGGAATAATTGATCCGCTGCAAGCTTCGCTACGGTTGTTGTCTTCCCTACGCCTGTAGGACCAGCGACATAGATGACACGTGTATGACTCTGTATGCCTTCCGGTGCAACGGAAGCAATATTCTGTCTGAGCAGCTCTCGCACAAAATCCGCAAAATGTTCAGCTGAGCCTTCCTGAGCCTCGAGGGCAAGTATTTGCTTATACTGATCTAGCCACGAATCTATCACATGGGGTGCAATCTCTTGCTCTCGAAGTGATGCAATAACCGATTCATAAATTTCATCTTCATTAATACCCATAGACTGCTTCGATAACTTCACGATCGATTCTTTCACCTGACGCAATTCATCAAAGATCAATTCTTCGCGATCCGGTTGTACCTGATTTGGCTTTACACTTCTGATGATATGGCTCCGATCAGGCGCCTGAGGTGGTTCAGTCTGAATGACCATTCGTGCTGGAGGCGCAATTGCTTGCTCTGATGCGACGGTTGATCCGATCTCCTGATTCTGAGCTGATCGATAGGCCGATGCCACGTGCTTATTCGATGCAGGGGATGCAGCAGCAATCAACGTAGCAACTGCTCCTTCATCCACTGCTTTTTGCTGTGTCGTTAGGCCGTGAACTTGGCGAGTATCCGTAGATTTCGCAGATGGTACTGGAGCCTTATCGACTGCTGCAACCACCTCGATACGCTTCTTACGGAACATCCCGAGGAATCCGCCGATATATAGGTCTTTCGTACTTAAAATGACGGCATCATTTCCTAGCTCTGCCCGAATTTGCTGCATCGCTGTCGGCATGGTCTCTACGATATAACGTTTTACTCTCATAAGTTCACCACCCCTACACTTTGAATTTCGACATTCGGTTCTAATTCACTATAAGATAATACGGGAATATCCTGCATCATTCGTTCGATCACTTGACGCAAATACATTCGAATCGTTGGTGATGTCAATACGACCGGTTGATGACCTGATTGGATTAACCGCTGTACTTGTTCCGTTATCTTCTGGAACACAACTTGCGTTGAATTCGGATCTAACGCCAAATAGCTGCCTTGGTCAGAAGACTGTACACTCTCGGCAATTTTCTTCTCTAATGCAGGACCCACTGTGATAACTCGTAGTGTCTCGCCTTGTGATGTAAATTGCTGTGTAATTTGTCTAGAAAGGGATTGTCGCACGTATTCCGTTAATACTTCAGGATCTTTAGAATACGCCCCATAGTCAGCAAGCGTCTCAAAGATGGTCACAAGGTCTCTAATCGAAATTTTCTCACGAAGTAACTTCGCCAGTACCTTCTGTACTTCACCAACTGTGAGTATGTTCGGGATCAGCTCGTCGACAAGAACCGGATAAGATTCCTTGACGTTGTCTACTAGGGCTTTCGTCTCTTGTCTACCTAGCAACTCATGTGCGTGCTTCTTAATAATCTCCGTAAGATGCGTCGCAACGACGGAAGGTGGATCAACCACGGTATAACCCGCCAATTCGGCACGTTCCTTCGTAGGCTCATCGATCCATAACGCAGGTAGGCCAAAAGCCGGTTCCGTTGTGTCAATCCCTGTTATTGAGTCATCATCATACCCAGGACTCATGGCCAAGTAATGATTAATTAATAATTCACCACCAGCCACTGTATTTCCTTTAATTTTTATGACGTATTCGTTCGGTTTTAGTTGAATATTGTCGCGGATTCGGATAACAGGGACCACAAGTCCTAGTTCTAAAGCACATTGACGCCTGATCATAATGATACGATCGAGTAAGTCTCCACCCTGTTGCGTATCTGCTAACGGAATCAGACCATACCCAAATTCGAATTCAATCGGATCAACCTGCAATAAGTTAATCACACTTTCAGGACTCCGGACTTCTTCAATCTGCTGCTCTTCCACCTGAAGCTCTTCTTCCGCTTGCTTCTTATCCATCGTCTTCTGCATCTTCCGCGCAGCGAACAATAATAGAGCTCCGAATGGCAGCGTAGCCCATGGGCCGATCGGTGTAAACAATCCAAGGATCGTAATCGTACCGACGACAATATAGATTAGCTTCGGATAAGCAAACACCTGTGCACTAAGATCTTGTGCCAAGTTACCATCCGAAGCTGCACGCGTCACGATCAGACCTGCTGCTGTCGAGATCAGCAATGCTGGGATCTGGCTCACTAAGCCATCCCCAATCGATAGAATTGTATATCGGCTAAGGGCTTCACCAAAAGGCATACCATGAACAGCCATACCGATAATAAATCCGCCGATTAAGTTGATGATTAGAATGATAATCGATGCAATGGCATCCCCTTTGACGAATTTACTCGCCCCGTCCATTGCACCGTAGAAATCTGCTTCCTTCTCAATCTTAGAGCGCCGTTCCTTTGCTTGCTGTTCGTTGATGAGTCCTGCGTTCAAATCCGCATCAATACTCATCTGCTTCCCTGGCATCGCATCGAGGGTAAAACGTGCCGCTACCTCAGCTACCCGTTCAGAACCCTTCGTAATAACAATAAATTGAACGACAACCAAGATGAGGAAAACAACAAAACCAACCGCAATTTCACCTTGCGCAACCCATTGGCCGAAGGTCGCGACAACATGTCCAGCTTCACCATGCGTCAAGATCAACTTCGTTGTCGAGATATTAAGCGCTAATCGGAATAACGTCGTGATGAGCAATAAAGCTGGGAAAATCGAGAACTGTAATGCTTCCTTCGAATTCATCGCTATAAGAAGAATCATTAACGCCGTCGAGATGTTAATGATCAATAATACGTCCAACAGCCATGAAGGGATGGGCAGGACCATCATAAGCACGATACCAATAATGCCTGCGAGAACAGTAATATCTCTTATTTTCATGATTCGCTACCTCCCTTTTTACCGAGATTTGACTCTGCCTTTTAACTTGTAGACATATGCCAATACTTCTGCTACCGCTTGGAACAGATCTGCAGGGATGGAATCTCCGATCTCCGTCCGCGCATATAGAGCACGCGCAAGCGGTTTGTTCTCCATCGTAACGATGTTGTGTTCTTTGGCTAATTCCTTAATTTTTAGAGCGACGTAATCTTGCCCCTTTGCGATAATTTGTGGCGCTTGCATCATTGTGGCGTCATATTTAATGGCGACAGCAAAGTGCGTTGGATTCGTAATAATCACATCCGCTTTGGGCACTTCCTGCATCATACGCGATAAGGCCATGCGGCGTTGACGTTCACGAATCTTTCCTTTTATCAACGGATCCCCTTCCATTTTTTTATATTCATCTTTAATATCTTGCTTGGACATGCGAAGACTCTTCTCATGTTCATATCGTTGGTACAGATAATCAAGACCTGCGAGTACAAGCAATACGGCGGCAATCTTAATCCCAAGACCTAGTGTAACTTTCGCAGCAAAAGTGAAAATGTGTTCAATCGATTGATGCGAGAGCTGCAAAATTTCTGCTTTCTGTCCGATAATGGATGTATACACGAGAAGGGCAATCACTGTTAGCTTAATAATCGACTTCATAAATTCGACGAGCGATCGCATCGAGAAAATGTTCTTGAACCCATTGATCGGATTGATCTTACTCAGCTTCACCTTAATCGGATCTCCCGTAAATAAGAACCCCACTTGCAAATAATTCGCTAAGAGTCCAAGAACAATGGCCATAATGAATATGGGCGCCATGAAAATTAATATTTTCAAAGCCATTTGCCCAAAAAATTGCAATATGGTCTCCTGGGTGAACGAAATATTCATATGATGCAGCAGCGGCTCTGTAAAGAGATTCATTAATCGTTCTTTGAAGAATCCACCAAGCATGAGCAGACACATAAATGCGCCTAACAAGACAGAAGCCCCTGACAGATCCGGACTTTTCGCGACTTGACCTTTTTGTCTAGATTCCTGCCGTTTTTTCGGTGTTGCTTTCTCCGTTTTTTCCTGTGAAAAAAGTTGAAGGTCCAGTTGATACCGCAAGTTCACCGTTACCCCTCCTCTTTTCACGTTGCAGCACCTGAATGGCCCATCAATTGAATTAACTGTTCTATGGAATCGAACATCGTACCAAAAAGCTGTTGAAATAAATAAGCAAGACCTGGGATCACGAGTAGAAGAATCGCTAAGCCCACAATAATTTTGAGCGGAATCCCGATGACGAATACGTTAAATTGCGGAGCTGTCCGCGCAAGAAATCCAAGTCCTACATCCGTTAAGAACAAGGCAACCACGATCGGGGCTGCAAGCTGGAATGCGAGCAGGAAAGTATTCGTAAATGTCGTGACAAGGAATGTTGAGACACTCCCATCATATATTCGCTGGAACACGTCATTTGATAATGGCACCCATTCATAGCTCTTGAACATCGCATCGAGCATATAATGATGGCCGTTCATGATCAGGAATATTAGAATAGCAACGGCATATTTGAAGCCCCCCATAATGGGAGAAGATTGGCCGGATAACGGATCAATCACATTCGCCATCGCGAACCCGATCTGCATATCTATAAAGCTCGCTGCTGTATTAATAACTGACATGAACAAAACCGCACAATAACCAATGAGTAATCCAACAAGCACTTCTCTCATAACAAGCAATATGTAATGGGTATCGAAGGGTACCCTCTGGCTTAAGCCATAACTTAAGTAAATAATCAATGCTACGAAAAATGATAAACCAATCTTAAACTGATTCGGCACATTTCGAGATGAAAAGACAGGAGCAGTTACAAAAAATGCTGAAATCCGACAAAAAATTAGCAAAAAAACAGGGAGAGCCTCTTGTATAAAATCCATTCGCTCACGCCTACCCGATAAATTGATTTAAATTGTCAAGAATATTGGTCGTGAAATCAATCATGGTTGTTAAGAGCCATGGTCCAAAAATGAGAAGGGCCAGCATTACCGCAACGATTTTAGGAACAAAAGCGAGTGTCTGCTCTTGAATCTGCGTCGTCGCCTGAAAAATACTAATGATAAGTCCAACGAGCAATCCCAGCACAAGCATTGGCGCACTAACCTTCAAGACAGTATATACTGCTTGACCAGCAAGCCCGATAATAAAATCCGTGGTCACTTGCGTCCTCCTTCTATCTGTCCTGATCCGTTATGTGCCAAAGCTTGTTAACAATGACTTCACAACAAGATACCAACCATCGACCAGTATAAACAGTAATATTTTGAAAGGTAATGAGATCATGACCGGTGGAAGCATCATCATCCCCATGGCCATAAGCGTACTCGCCACGACCATATCAATAACAAGAAACGGAATGAAAATCATAAAACCCATCTGCATCGCAGTCTTCAGCTCACTTATTGCGAACGCAGGTACAAGTACTGAAATTGGAATGTCTTCATAGCTCTTCGGCTTCTCCGTCTTTGTGTATTTCATAAAAAGCAATAAATCCTTCTCCCTTGTCTGCTTGAACATGAACTTCTTCATCGGAATTGCGGCCTTTTCTAGTGCCTGCGTCTGAGAGATTTGGGCATTTAGATAGGGTTGCAAGGCAACTTTGTTCACTTCAGATATTGTAGGAGACATCACGAATAGTGTCATGAATAACGCTAAACCTATTAATACTTGATTGGGAGGCATCTGCTGAGTCCCAAGGGAGGTTCGTACGAACCCGAGTACGATCACAATGCGTGTAAAGCTCGTCATAAGAAGCAATATCGCAGGTGCCACACTTAAGATCGTGATAATCAGCAATAAAGACAACGAGCTCGTACCGGGCTTTTCACCACCATCGCCAATTTGAAAATGTATATTGGGAATAGGGTCTGCCGCGAATGCAGATTGTACAACCATCAGCGATGCCAAGAACAATACAACGGTTAAGCATACCAATACTTTTTTGTTCATTTGTCCATCAACCGATCTGAATTATTTTCGTCCTGAAGCAATTCCTCTACCTTCTGCTTCCGGCTTGTCACTCGGTTTAACTTGCTCTGGAACACTTCATGAAAGGAGGTATTCAGTTCCTCCTGCGATATAGGCGCCGAATCCTCCGATTTACGAAGTTTCTTCATCAAGTTCGAGATAAAGGGCGCGATTTCTTGCCCTTGTTTCGATTGATTCTGCTCAAAGGAAGCTAGGATAACCGCAACCTCATCAGGATCCGACACTTTATCGATGAGACGTATATCTTCGCCAACACCGATAATGTAGATCGAATCCCCGATCTCTACCACTTGCATCGATTTGTTCTGCGCAAGTCCGATCGCCCCAAGCGTACGAATCGCTTGGTTTCGGCTCCAGTTGCGATTTTTCTGTCCTAGGAATCGAATGACAAACACGATAAGAAAGATAATGATTACGAGAACGATGAGCACCCAGATGATATTCATCACCGCACCAGAGTAGCTCATATTATTGTTTGTGTTTGGATCTTCTGCTAGGAACGAAATCATTCGATTTAGGATCCTAACGTCTTCTTAATCGCTTCGATAACCCGGTCAGCTTGGAATGGTTTAACGATAAAGTCTTTAGCTCCTGCTTGAATCGCATCGATAACCATCGCTTGTTGTCCCATCGCGGAGCACATGATTACTTTTGCGGAATCATCTAATTTCTTGATTTCTTTCAATGCAGAGATTCCGTCCATTTCAGGCATCGTAATATCCATCGTTACCAAATCTGGTTTGAATTCTTTAAACTTCTCAATCGCTTGTGCACCATCTTGTGCTTCACCTACGACTTCATACCCATTCTTCGTCAGAATGTCACGAATCATCATTCTCATAAAAGCTGCATCATCTACGACTAAAATACGGTTTGACATGTTATAAAATCCTCCCTAGAGCTTATTGTAGTTTTTGAATACGATCCCATTGACTTACGATATCTGTGACACGAACCCCAAAATTCTCATCGATTACGACAACTTCACCTTTGGCAATTAGCTTGTTGTTCACCAATATATCGACAGGTTCCCCTGCGAGCTTGTCCAATTCAATAATCGATCCTTGTGATAATTCGAGAATTTCCTTAATTTGCTTCTGGGTTCTACCTAATTCTACAGTCACTTTCAGCGGAATGTCTAATAATAAATTTAGATTAGTTTCCTCTGTCTGTAAATAAGGAGTATTCTGAAAACTAGCAAATTGAACTTGCTGCACATTTCGATTCGCGCTATTACCAATCATCGTAGGTTGACCCATCGGCCCACCATAACCAGGTTGTTGATAACCTTGAGGTTGTGCATACATCGGCTGCCCATGCATTTGCTGCTGAGCCATCATCGATTGTTGCGCATGTGGTTGTTCCGCATAAGGCATCGTAGGATCGACGGCACTGAAGCCTGCATTCGGATTCACAAACATTGGTGAAGCTGGCTCACTTGCGACCACAGGCTCATTCACAATCGGTGCTGATACTTCTGGTTCAGCGGCTTCACCCAATAGCGATGCAACTAACTCTTTGGCAAAAGAAATAGAAAGAAGCTGCATGATCGTCGAATCAATCAAATCCCCGATAATTAAGCGGAACGAAACTTTAACCAGATAATCATCTGTAGGTAGCTTCTGTAGTCCTCTACCACTCTCAATATTGAGAATATCAATACCAGGAGGAGAGATATTTACAAACCGATTAAAGATCGTCGACATCGACGTTGCTGATGATCCCATCATTTGATTCATGGCTTCTTGTACAGCACTAATATGAATCTCATTCAGTTCTTCATCCTCAGTAATCTGCCCGTCTCCACCAAGCATCAAATTCGCAATGACCTGTGCGTCTCTCGTATGAATCACCAATGAATTAATGCCTTCAAACCCATCTACATATGTCACATGTACTGCGACATGCGGTTTAGGGAATTCACTGCTGAAATTTTCACGTGAAATGATGGACACTTGAGGGGTCGTAATGTCGACTTTTTTCCCAAGAAGTGTAGACAGCGCAGTTGCTGCACTCCCAAACGTAATATTACCAATTTCTCCAAGAGCATCTTGTTCCAGTGCGGTTAAATAATCATTGATGGATAATTCAGACTTCGAACCCTCATCTGTAAAAGATGCTGAGGATTGATTCAATAGAGCATCAATTTCCTCTTGAGATAAATAGTCTTTACTCGTCAAATTCCTCAACCCCTTCGCTCACAATTTCATCAATTTGAATCGCCACGCGATCTTTAACAACACCAGGACTGCCGAGAAATTTCAATTTCTCTCCGACGCGGATCGATAGGCCATCTTCAACTTTTTTCTCTAACGTTATTACATCACCCACCGATAAACTTAAAAATTCGCGTATGGAGATTTGTGAATTACCCAACTCAGCAATCAGTGGCAATTTCGCTTTATTCACCCGTTGTCGAAGTACCTCGACTTCTTCAGGAACTCTCGATTTCTTCTGAGAGACGAACCAATGATGTACCGACAATCTAGGCATAATCGGTTCAATAACAACGTGTGGGATACATAGATTGATCATCCCTGTCGTATCACCAATTTTGGTGCTTAACGAGATTAACGCAATCGTCTCATTCGGTGAAACAATTTGCATAAATTGCGGGTTTGTCTCAAGTGCTTCGAGTCGCGGTGCAATATCGATGACCGTCTTCCAAGCTTCTTGAAGACTATCAAATGCTCTGCTGAAAATCCGTTCCATGACCATTGTCTCGATCTCTGTCAAGGCAGTTATTTTGGAAGGAGCCACGCCGGTGCCGCCGAGTAAACGATCAACCATCGCAAAAGCTACGTTAGGGTGAACCTCAAGAACCATTCGACCTTCTAGCGGCTCCGCTTCAAAAATGTTTAATATCGTCATTTTTGGAATTGATCGGATAAATTCGTCATACGGCAATTGTTCGACCTGCACGACGCTGATTTGCACAAAAGTACGTAATTGCGCTGAAAAATACGTCGTCAGATACCGAGCAAAGTTCTCGTGTATTCGCGTCAAACTTCGAATGTGATCCTTGGAGAAACGAACTGCTCTCTTAAAATCGTAAGATCTAATTTTCTTCTGCGATTCTTCTTTTTTCAGTTCCTCTGCATCCATCTCGCCAGAAGATAGTGCCGCAAGCAAGGCATCGATCTCATTTTGTGACAATACATCAACCAATCGTTTCACCCCCTTAAAGGAATCATTCTATGCCATTGCTCCAATTAAATGGACGTCATTATAAAATCAGTAATTGCCACATTCATCAATTTCCCACTAGGCATTGCATTATTGATCAGATTCGTCAGCTTCGCACAGAGTTGATCTTTGCCTTTCGCACCATTCAGTTCCGTCGGCTGCATATCCGCTAGTGTTTTAATGATAATCGGTTTAATATTGATATCTTTGATTTTATCGAATTCCTCTTTCGTCTTCTTACTATCAAGTTGGAAAGAGAAGCCCATCATCACGACATAGCCTGCATCAGCCAAGTTTGTCTTGATATCCGTAATCTGAGAAGAGACCTCAACGATTTGGTCCGCTGTCAATTGTTTCGTTTCCACTTGACTTATTGCGCTGTCCACTTTCGAACCTTTGGAATCGTTAGACCAGTAATTATACAAGAGAAATGCTGCAACAATAATTAATGTAATGGCAAGTAGGACGGTAATAAGCCATGGCAACATTCTTTTCATGATTGTCCCTCCGTTTGCTGAAACTTGATGGTCGCGCCTTGCACGCCAATACTGCTTAGGTAATCTTTCATCAAACGAATGATATCAACTGACTTCTCCAGTACGATGATTTTCTTACCTGTAACGAGCGTAACATATGTATCGGGTGATTCTTCGACACTCTCTATAAGTAAAGCATTAATCCATACCTGGGAACCGTTGAGCCGCGTAAGTGAGATCATGGCTACCCTCCTATGAGATGTGGAGGGGAACATCCCCTCCGTTACTTAATCATCCGATCTTATCGTTTTAAGTTTACAACTTCTTGTAGAACTTCGTCAGAAGTTGTAATAATACGAGAGTTAGCTTGGAAACCGCGCTGTGCAACGATCATTTCCGTAAACTCGCCAGTCAATTCAACGTTAGACATTTCTAATTGACCCGAAATAACGGCTCCCGTTCCAAATTCAGTGCTGTTCGCATCGACGACTTCGAGCGCGCCATCGGGATTCGCATTCCCCGTCATCCGATACAAGTTGCCACCGATCTTCTCTAAACCTTCAGGGTTGACCACTTTAACAATCCCAATTTTCGGGCCTTGTTCGATTGTTCCATCATTCTTTGCTAGCATCAGTGTTCCATCTTGGGCAACCGTAAGTCCTGTCACCGTATCATCCAAGGAATCAATGATATCTCCGCCGGAAGCTACGACTCTCATCCCATCACCTGTTACAATGTTGCGATCGGCATCGATATGGAAATTCCCTGCGCGAGTCAAGAATGGCGTCGTCTGACCTTCCAATTGAACTGCAAAGAATCCATCGCCATCAATCCGCAAATCCAATGGTTGGTTCGTGGTCATTGCACTACCACCGAGATGAATCGTATCAATCGAACCTACAGTAACACCAAGTCCGATTTGCTTCGGGTTAATCCCGCCTTGAGCAGTACCATTTGGAGCTGTAGCGCCTCCAACCGTCTGGCTCATAATATCTTTAAACATAACACGGCCAGCTTTGAATCCAACCGTATTCACGTTCGCAATGTTGTTGCCGATGACATCAAGCTTTGTCTGAAAGCCGCGCATACCTGAAACACCAGAATACATCGATCTTAGCATGAATAGATATCCTCCTCATTCTAATCGTTTGTCATACAGAGATTGCTTCGGTCGATCCGCAATCTTAGGCCTCCTTATCAGGTCCAGCCCTTTTTATGTAAGAACTATTGCACTATCAATTTGTGTGAACACATGCTCTTTCATCGATGATTGATCCATTGCGGTCACAACCATGCGATTCTTAATGTTCACGATCAATGCTGTATCTGGCAAAAGCACGAGAGATTCTTTCGCACCCTTCGCTGCTGCCTTATCAATAGCTGTCTCTAGCTTTGATAGCTGCTCCGGGCCCATTTGAATACCTCTTTGACGTAAGCGCATTTCCGCATGCTGACTGAACCTTACAAAGTTACTTTGCAGTATCTCTTCAAAGCTTGTATCATTTGCGTTCGATAGACGCTCTGGCTTTGGCCTTACTCCAGCAGGAGAAATCTTACCCGTGTATAGCTGGCCTACGGTCATACGATCCGTCATGATCCGCTAGCCTCTGGTAGATTCGAAGGTTTATCCGCCTCAGGATTTTTGCTGTTCTCATCCTTCACCGGTTCATCAGGTTTCGGTTGTTCAGCTATAGGTTGTTCAGGTTTAGGTTGATCAGGCTTCAATTCATCCTTAGGAGGCACCTTGTCAGCAGGGTTCTCAATCTTCTCAACCTTGCTAAGAACAATTTCATCGGTCCCAACTTTGGCGTATTGGATCCCATCACGGATAATAATCGATTCTACAATACCTGATTTGGTCTCCGGCTTATCCCCTTCAGTCTTCCAACTGATCTGCTTACCGATCAAACCTGATGAAGAGCCTAGGGATTGCTGCATCGATGTAAGCAGTTTATTAATGTTCATTAATTGCTCGACCGAGGAGAACTGCGCCATCTGAGCGATCATCTCACGGTCGTTAAGCGGCTGTGTCGGATCTTGATTCGTCATTTGCGTAATCAAGATTTTGAAGAAATCATCCTTCCCGAGCGATTTCTGTTCCTTCTTCGCTGCTGCAGCCACATTCGTTGGGCTATAGTTCGGCCACATATTTGAAGTTGAGACCGGATTATTTGCCATTGCTTTCACCTACTCTCTTTCTACACCGTTGCATGGAAGGAACTGCCTCGACTTAACCCATTCAGGCGGATGTTTTGTTCCTCTTGTATATTCGATTGCAATTGACTGATTGACCCATCCTCTTGCCCTGCTGCCTGATTCTTCGTCTGCTGATCTCCCTGCCCTTGTCCACGATTCGATTGACGTCCATCATGGAACATTTGGGAATGCAGGTTCTGGTTCTGCGTGACTTCGAGCTTCTCAACTTGCAGACCTTGGGATTGCAGTGCTGTACGGAGTTGAGCCATTTGCATATCTAACATGTCCTTGGCTGCTGCATGTTCCGTCATAAATTGCGCAACAATATGGCCGTTCTGAACCGAAATTCGAATATCTACTTGACCGAGATGCTCAGGGAATAGAATAATCTTCGCTTCTGATATTCCATTCAACTTCACAATATCCAACTGCTTTATGAACTGGCTCATCTCAGGTGCAAAGTTCTGTGCTTGTATCACAGGCGCTGCTGGTCGAAGAACCGTCGTATCATGCGCGCGAAGTGCCATTTGACCGGCAGTAACGATTGGTGATACATCCTTATCGTTATCTAGATTCAGCCATGGCTGATCATCTGACAAAGCTGATTGCGACTGATTGGACGTATTCTGTTGTAACGACGAATTATTCTCGTTAGTTACTTTCACAGCATTTCCCACAAGCGGTGTCGGTTGCACGGCACGATCAGCGTTAAGATCCGTCGTTCTGACACCATTTGAATCCGAATTTACCGCGTTCCCTTTGTTCAGAATCGCTTGCAATGTTTGGATCAACTGTGCAGCTTGACCCGCTGCATTGGATTGCTTCGTCACTTGTGTGCCCGATTGCTCTGTCATATCACCTAACATCGATTGCAAGGTTTGCATGAATTCAGCGCCCATCGACTTGTTCATCACAGGTGGTTGATGTAACTCTGCTGTCCCCACTTCCTTAACAAGGGTTGCAAGCTGCATCAGCCTATCTTGAACCGCAAAACGCAATGTTCCAGGGTCTGAAGCCAAGTCGGATTCTGCGAGTTTATTCGCTGGTTCCTGCACGCTCACTTGAGGGCTGACAAGTGCTGCCAAAAACTCATCTGCCATCTTAATCCAATCTTGCAATTGGCCCAATAGATCAGGATTGTTCTCAATATTCCCGTCTGCTTCCTGCAGTGAAGCGATTAGCGCTTCAATCAACTGATCTGTACTGATTTCTCCTGTAGAATCCGTTGCTAATGCACTTTTAATCAAGGTTTGTACATTTACCGTTGCAGTATTGCCTGTTCCACTTGCTGCTTCTTGACCGTTCATAGATTGACCCAGCACTTGCCCGAAGGTATTACCCGACTTATCCGTGCCAGCCACATTCTTAGTCGCCGAAGCATTCGAAGATTTCGCACTGATCGAAGCTGATGTAGATTGAATCATCATTTCCATCTTTTTCACCTCCTTTCAAGCACGAACACTTACTTGGCTGGCATGATTTTGGATAATAGCTTAGCAGCGATTGCTGCAGTATCTTTATTATCTTTTGCGTTATTATCTGTCATGGCCGTTAAGATTTGAGATCTAGTCGAATCATCGATTGATTTGAGGATGAGCAACGCCTTCTCCTCACTAATCTTCGCCGTTTCTAGAATGAGAGAAGCTGCACTTTTAGGCGTCATGTTGCGGAACGTCTGGATCAACTGCGTATTGTCCAGCTTATCTTTGGCCTTATTTTTCTCATCATTCTTAAGCTTGTTTAACCGGGCTTGCACAGCTGCAATTGCCAAGTTCTCTGTTGACTGCGCATCTTTCAATAGAATCGATGCATCGGCTGCGGCTTTCGGCGTCATTTTCTCCAAAATTCTCACACGATCATTCGGCTTCATCGCTTGAAGCACCAGCACCTGCTCGTCCAATGTCAAGCTTTCCATTACTGGCGCCGCTTTGGATGGCTGCATCTTGGCATACATATTAGCAAGCCCCGTAATTTGAGCTTGATATTCTTGATCTGTCTGTTTTTTCTCTTCAAAGTCTTGTTTCGTCTGCTGAACGTTCTCTTTAAGGGTCAGAATTTCTTGATCCTTTTGATCAATTAATGATGTCGATTTCTTCAGTTCTACGTCTTTTGCAGCTATTAACTGATTTAATTCTTCAACTTTTTTCTCTAGATTGTTATTCTTCGCCTTCGCATCGGTACCCACTTGGGTCGTCCCAGAAGACGGCTCAGGCACCCACTGATTAACAATCGGGATTTTCTGCGCAACTTCAAGAATCGTATTACGGACCGGGAAATTGAACAATGCGAGCAATACGAATAACAACACAATTGTAAAAATGATAGGTGTCACAAAAAACAAAAACCGCTCAAATCCACTGTATGAACTTTTCTCGATATCCGCTTCTTTCAAACCGATCTCTCCTTCTTGAATCAACGATCTCTAAGAACCCATAATGAGATCGTTCAAGCGTTAACGAGCCGATAAGGAAAAGCGCACGGTCGCCATTTCATCAAGCTCATTTTGCTCGCGAAGCTGCATTTCATAACGATACCGTTCTTTGGCTCTTTCTCTCGCTTGTTGCCACACTTGCTCATCCTTCATTTTGTCTGTCAAATGCAATTGATTACGTTCGACATCGGTCTTCGCCACTTGAACATCCTTCAATTGATTTCGAATCGATTGTTCGATCCTACTAAGATAGGATTGCATCGATTGTAAACTCGACACACAACACGCTATTGTCGCTTCTTGTATCGAATCTAGTGCACTCTCTTTCTCAGCTTCCAATTGATGAAGTACAGACGTAACCTGTTGCAGCTTGCCAATCGATGCAGAGAGCACCCATTCTGCTTGCGTCTTTTCACTTCCCTTTAGATCAACCACTTTTTGAAAAGGGTAATGAAACCGTACTGCCATTTTCAGCACTCCTTACCTCAATTTCATCGAAACTACGCGCATCGATCAATTAGCTCCGAATTGCATGATTAATTGTTCATGCGCATCCTGATAAGTTACTTTTTCATCGACTTTCTGCTTCGTAAAATTCCAAATAGCATCAATATATTCGAGCGACATATCGATTTGAGCATTTGAACCTCGCTGATAGGCACCAATATTGATTAAATCTTCCGATTCTTTATATACAGATAGTAGACGTTTCAAATTCTCCGCTGCACTCGTATGTTCGGAATCGACAATATCCTTCATCACCCGACTAATACTCGCCATCACATCGATCGCTGGGAAGTGACCTTTATGTGCTATGGAACGATTCAACACGATGTGACCGTCCAAAATACCCCGAACCGCATCAGCGATTGGTTCATTCATATCATCACCGTCAACGAGTACCGTGTAGAACGCTGTTATCGATCCTGTAGGCCCCGTTCCCGCACGTTCTAGCAATTTTGGAAGACTCGCAAAAACCGATGGTGTATATCCGCGCGTTGCTGGTGGCTCACCAATCGCAAGACCAACCTCACGCATCGCCATCGCATAGCGCGTCACGGAGTCCATCATCAGCATGACATTTAATCCACGATCACGGAAATATTCGGCTATTGTCGTTGCAATCAACGCACCTTTGATTCGAATTAATGCAGGTTGATCCGACGTCGCTACAATGACAACAGAACGAGCAAGCCCTTCGGGTCCAAGGTCACGTTCAATAAAATCAAGTACCTCTCTGCCCCGCTCACCGATCAATGCGATAACATTCACATCTGCTGATGTATTCCGTGCCACCATCCCGAGCAATGTGCTCTTACCTACCCCTGACCCAGCAAAAATACCGACACGCTGACCTTTTCCCATCGTAAGCAATCCATCTATTGCACGTACTCCCGTTCCAATAGGTTCAGCAACACGCGGTCGCTTAAGCGGATTCGACGGAACATTGTGTGTCGAATAATGTGCCATACGACTTGGCAGATGTGATTGGTCAAGCGGTTGTCCAAGACCATCGAGAACCTTCCCGAGCAGTTCAGATCCAACTTGAACCGTTAGCGGTTTCCCTGTACCAACCACGTCACATCCTGGTCCAATGGAGTGAAGTTCACCCAGAGGCATAAGAATTACTTTATTATCACGGAATCCTACAACTTCAGCTTTTAGTGGCTGTGCTGCCTTTGTAGGGTAGATGTAACAGACTTCACCGATGCTCGCATCCGGTCCTTCCGATTCAACAGTTAGCCCGATAACCTGTGTTACCTTCCCATTCACGCGAATGGGATCAATATGTTTCAAATGTTCTATGTATCTGTCTGCATTAAGCATGATCATCCTCCTGGGAGCGATCATCTTGATGCAGTGCAATTTGCAGCAGATGTTTCTTAATCTCAGCAAGCTGTGTATCAATTCGTGCATCAATACTTCCGTAAGAAGAACGAATCACACAACCCCAATCCGTTACTGAAGAATCCGGGAGGATTTGAAGTTCCGCTTGGGAATCAATTGAGAGAATCATTTCCTCTCGCGCCGCTTGAACGAATGCCAAATGCTCTGGCGCTACGCAAAGCGTGATCATCCCTTGTTCTCTCTTCCGTGTTAACTGCTTACGAATCAATTCAACGGCGTACTCTTGCTCCATCGATAGATGCTTATCTACGATTTTCTCTGCGATCGAGCAGCTTAGGTTTACAAGAAACGGTTCAGCCTCTTGAATGATTTGATCTTTGGCCAGATATGCTTGCTCTAGAATCGCTTTAGCTTCTGCCAGCATTTGCTCCACTTGTTGGCGTGTAGCCTCTTGTGCCTGCTCGATGCCTTCCTGATATCCTCGCTCAAAACCATCCAGCTTCGACATTTCAATGAGCTGCTCGTCTTCTTGCCGACGCTCTTGCCACCACTGATCGGCTTCTGCTCTCGCAGCCTCTACTATGCGCTCGCCTTCCTCCGATGCATGTCGCACTTCTTCTTCAGCAACGACAGCTGCTTCATCCATAATTTGTTTGCGAATCCTCGCGTATTCCGCTTCTCTCTTCGCGTGAACTTCGCTCTCATCTGCGATATTCATCTCCGCTGAGAGACCTGTCATATATTGAACCTTCTCAATATATTTGGGATCTTTCACCGCGACATATTGAGACGATTTAATCAAATTAGACAATGATATCATCTCCTCCGCCGCGAGCAATAATAATCTCACCGGCTTCTTCCAGACGACGAATCGTTGCTACGATGCGGGTCTGAGCTTCCTCAACATCACGCAATCGCACAGGTCCCATAAATTCCATTTCTTCCTTGAATGTATCTGCCATCCGTTTGGACATATTCCGGAAAATAACATCACGTACTTCTTCGCTCGCCACTTTAAGCGCAAGCTGCAAGTCGGAATTCTCAATATCGCGAATAATACGTTGAATCGCACGATTATCCACATTAACAATATCTTCAAAGACGAACATCCGTTTCTTAATTTCTTCAGCAAGCTCTGGATCTTGAATTTCCAAGGAATCCAAAATCGTTCTCTCCGTACCACGGTCAACCCCGTTAAGGATTTGTACGATCGACTCGATACCGCCTGCATTTGTATAATCCTGCGTAACCGTCGAAGATAATTTCTGTTCAAGGACACGTTCAACCTGACTAATTACTTCAGGTGATGTGCTGTCCATAATCGCAACGCGTCTTGCAACTTCAGCTTGCTTCTCCTGCGGCAATGAGGAGAGAATTACAGCAGCTTGTTCGAATTGCAAATATGATAATACAAGCGCAATCGTCTGAGCGTTCTCATTTTGAAGGAAGTTCAAGATTTGTGCCGGATCTGCCTTACGAGCAAAGTCAAACGGACGAACTTGCAAGGTTGCCGTCAATCGATTAATAACTTCAATCGCTTTCTGCGACCCAAGCGCTTTCTCTAGAATCTCCTTCGCATAGGTAATACCACCTTGCGTAATATATTCTTGAGCGAGACAAATCTGATGGAATTCCGCTAGAATGGATTCCTTTTCCGTGTTGTCCACTTTGCGCATGTTCGCAATCTCTAGTGTAAGTTGTTCGATTTCATCTTCTCTTAAATGTTTAAATATTTGCGCCGATACTTCCGGACCGAGAGAAATGAGCAGAATCGCCGCCTTCTGACGTCCTGTTAACACTTGATAGCCTTGATTCTGATTTCTTGCCACCTATGTCACCTCGATTCATCTGCTAACCAAGAACGTAACAAGTTAACAAACTCATCTGGTTTTTTCTTGGCAAGGGTTTCTAATTGTTTGCGAACTTGATTTTCGTTCGTTACATTCTCAAAATCAATTGAAGGGAATTCCAACGCTGGTTCAAGTGGAATATCTTCGAATGCTTCCTGTTGCTTCTTCTTACGTCGATACACCATAAATCCGATCCCAGCGAGCAATGCTAGTGCAAGTACCCCTCCACCAATCCATAATGTGTTGGTTAAGGTAGCTTTTTCCGATGCTGCGGCTGTTGAACCAAAATTTTGTGCAACAACTGAAACTTTTTTGGCTAGTACTTCGTCTGAATAATCAAGACCTGAATCTGCGAGCTTTGAGCGAACAAAATTGACAAGCACCGTCTCGATTTCTTTCTTTTTCTCTGGCGTAAATGAAGCAAGATCACCATTTGGTGGTTCAATCGCAACATTGACACTCAAATCTTTGACTGAGAACGGACTAGATTGAATTTGGTTCGTGATACGATTCACATCATAGTTGGTCGTTTTGGAGCTTTCTTCCGAATTGGACTGGCCGCTATTGTCACTGCCAGGGTATCCTGGAATTTCTTGCGCTCCTGTCCCAGCAACACCACCAGCCTGACTGTCTTTACCGCTGTAGGTTTTCTGAGATTCTTGAACACTAATTTCTATCCCTTTGATCTCGTCTTTATTCACAGGTTCGACAAGTTTCTGTTCCGAGTTTTTCTTATCGAAATTAATGGATGCGCCAACGAGTACTTCAATTTTATCTGGAGAATACCAGCGTCCTAAAAATTGTTTAACACTTGAACGAACATCGTTCTCGAATTTCTTACGAATTTGCATCTGCTCTTCGATCGCACTTGACATCGATGCATTACCGTTCTTCAAGGAAGACATTAACTCGCCTTCATCACTTGTCACCGTAATGTTATCTAGTGCTAGATTCGGAATCGCAGTCTTAATGAGATTGAAGTAGGAATCTACTGTTTCTTGGCTAGGTCGATACCCAGGTTTGAATTTAAGATTCACAGAGGCTGAAGCAGCTTCTTGCTCTTCCATACCTGCAAAGACGCTTTCACGTGGTAAATTCACAACCACTTTTGAATCACTAACACCCTGCATCCGATTCAATAATTGCTGAATTTCGCCATTAAGTGCATTTTTATATTTCACATCGAATTCACGATCAGTTGAACCAAACGTTGACGAGCTATCCGTAAAAGCACCGAAGCCTAACGATCCGTTCTTCACGATGCCTTGCGATGCTATATCAACTCTTACTTTGGAAGCTGATGCGCTTGGAACCGAAATCGACTTGCCATCAGCACTTAGTTTATAAGGAACACCGCTCGCATCCAAATTCTGCATCACTGCTGCAGCATCGACTTCATTCAAATCTCTAAAAGCTGTCTCGTACTCAACCTTCGAGAATTGATACGACAACAGGACAATGACGACGAGCAGAATGCCGATTACTGATAAAAACAATACTTTTTGCTTTTTCCCGAATTGACCCCAGAATTGAGTCACTTTATCTCGATACTGGACGAACTTCTCGTTCACACCGTCACCCCATCCGAAACTTTGCTAAATATGTATCTCTAATTAGATTTGCGTACGCATGATATCTTGATAAGCTTCGATCACTTTATTGCGAATTTGTGTCGTCAGCTGAAGACTTAGCGTCGCCTGTTCGGATGCGATCATCAATTGATCAACATTCACTTGGCCTAAAATAAACTTATCGCTCATTTTTTGTACATTCTTCTCTTGTGCATCCACTTGATTCAACGCATCACCTAAAAAATCACTAAATTGTTTGGTGACTTCTGCTGGTGTTGCTGTATTCTGAGCGATGTTCGTTGTCAGCTTCGGCGTTACGCCTGCCAACAAGGTATTCTGTATCATCATTTCCCCCCCGTTCGATAGGTGTATTGTTATTTACCAATCTCAAGTGCTTTCATAAACATCGACTTCGAAGCATTTAGTGCCGTTACATTCGACTCATATGCCCTTGTCGCAGAAATCATATCCACCATTTCCTTCAGCACATCAACGTTAGGCATGCTTACATAACCATTTGAATCTGCATCAGGATGCGTTGGATTATAGACTTGCTTGAATGGCGCCTGATCTTCTTTGATTTGAGTAATCTTCACACCCCTTCCGAGATCTGGCTCTCCGAGCTCAGTTTGAAGTGCATTCGCGAAACTTTTCTCTTGGTATGGCTGCATCACAACCATCTTCCGACGATAAGGTTCGAATTTCCCATCAACATACCTGCCACGCGTTGTCTCTGCATTCGCAATGTTGGAACTGACAACATCCATTCGCAGACGCTGAGCGGTCAATGCAGAAGCACTAATATTAAAACTATTACTAATGTTCAAGCGCATTATCTCCCTTCGAGTACGACGCGTTTCATTTTAATATCGTGATTTAGTTGTTGAATGAGGGCATTATACTTCAATTGGTTCTGGGCTAGCTGTGACATTTCTTTATCCATGTCTACATTGTTGAGATTATTGTTATACACCGTAGTCTCATCTGTAGTCACTTGAGGTGATACCATCGAACCTGATTTGGGCCCGATATAGAAATGCCGGGAATCTGTACGATTGCCGATCAGTGAAGATGAATTCCGATCCATTTCCTGTTCCAACATACTTTCGAAGGAGACGTCAGATCTCTTGAAATTCGGCGTGTCTGCATTGGCAATGTTGTTCGCAATGACTTTCTGACGTAAATTCGAGGTGTCGATCGCGCCTTGTAAGCGTTCATAGCTTGCGCCACTAAGCAAATTCACAATTTTCCCCACTTTCATTTTAAATTAGCAATAATAAAATTCTACAAAAATCCTGAATATCCTCCTTATTTCGACAATATTTTAGTCATTATTTGTCGTGTAATAAAAAATATGCAGAAATTTGTATACTGCCAGTATATCATTATATTCTTTGAGTTTACCTTTTTTCACAATAAGCAAAAAGCCCTATCTTTCATCGAAAGATAGGACTCTTGTCATTCTATATAGAGCTTTAAAAACACTTAACAATTTAACGGGTAATATGGCTTATAAATTGATCATTTACAATTTTAATATACGTTCCTTTCATCCCGAGCGAGCGAGTCTCAATGACGCCAGCACCTTCGAGTTTGCGCAGCGCATTGACGATAACAGAGCGGGTAATTCCTGCGCGGTCCGCAACTTTGGATGCTACGAGCAGTCCTTCACTACCTGTTAATTCATGGACGATATGTTCGACCGCATCCAACTCACTATAGGTAAGAGAGTTGACCGCAGATAGAACTGAAGACTTATTGCGACTCTCCACTTCGTGCTCATCTGCACGGTCTCGACTGATTTCCATTCCTACAATAGCAGAACCATATTCCGCCAAAATAAGATCATCATCCTTCAATAGGGCTTTAGGACTCGTTAGTACAATAGTACCAATTCTTTCCCCACGACCAATAATCGGTACGACTGTGACAATCGAATGGGAGAAAAATGCCGAAATTCGATTTAATATTTCTTGATTCTGTGTTCCTGCATCGGTGTTCCATGCCGTTTCACCAAAAGAAAGAAGAAATTGATTCATTTCCTTGGGGAAACGAACTTCATTCGCTGTCTGCTCCAGAGCTTGTAACTCCGTGTCATCCATGACCCCATATCCTAATACTTTGCCTTTTTGGCTCACGACATAGATATTGGCCTGAATGGCATCTCGCAGGATCTCCGACATTTCACGGAAATTGACAGCCTTGCCATCTGCACGCTGCAGCAGTTTGTTCAAAGCACGTGTGTTGGCGAGTAGTGTCACCTTCGTAACCTCCTAGTTCAACTTAAGGATCACAGAATATATTGACTGAGATCACGATTCTGCGCGATATCCCCTAATTTCTCACGGACATACTCTGGGGTAATCGTCATCTTGTCTAGAGTCAATTCTGGCGCCTCGAATGACAAATCCTCTAATAATTTCTCTAGGATCGTATGCAATCTGCGTGCACCAATATTCTCTGTATTCTGATTAACGGTTGCAGCAATGTGTGCAATCTCGCGAATGGCTTCCGTCGAGAATTCAATCTCAATATCTTCTGTGCGAAGAAGATCTGCGTATTGCTTCGTTAATGCATTTTTCGGCTCTGTTAAGATTGATACAAAATCATCTAAGGACAGGCTATTAAGCTCAACCCGAATCGGGAATCGACCTTGAAGCTCTGGGATCAGATCCGATGGCTTCGCAATATGGAACGCTCCAGCAGCAATAAATAAAATATAGTCCGTCTTCACAGGACCGTATTTGGTCATGATCGTCGAACCTTCAACGATCGGGAGTATATCACGTTGTACGCCCTCTCTAGATACATCAGGACCCGATCCTCTGCCCGAACTAGCAACTTTATCAATCTCATCTATAAAGATAATGCCGGATTGCTCAGCGCGTCTGATGGACTCTTGCGTAACATCGTCCATATCAACCAATTTCCCAGATTCTTCCTGTATCAGCACTTTCCGTGCTTCTTTAATCGTTAACTTCCGGCGTTTTGTTCGTTTGGGCATCAAGTTCCCGAACATTTCCTGCATGTTCATGCCCATCTGCTCATTCCCTTGGCCAGCGAACATATCCATCATATTCGGTGCAGCATCTTCGATGTCAATCTCGATTGTATCATTCTCCAGCTTCCCAGCAAGTAGATTAAATCGCACCTGACGACGGCGCTCTGTAAGATTCGAATCTTGCGGCTCTGCCTCTTCCTGTTGTGTATTCCCGCCATTATTGCCAAACAGCATTTCGAATGGATTCTTCTGATTCTTGTTCTTCACTGCTGAAGGAGCGAGGATTTGAACAATTCGTTCATTAGCCATTTCTTCCGCCTTGTCCTTCACTTGTTCCATTCGTTCTGATTTCACCATACGAATGGAGGTCTCGATCAAGTCGCGAACCATCGATTCCACATCGCGGCCTACATAGCCCACTTCCGTAAATTTCGTCGCTTCTACTTTGACGAATGGAGCTTGAACTAGCTTCGCGAGTCTGCGAGCGATTTCCGTCTTACCAACCCCTGTAGGACCAATCATCAAAATATTCTTCGGAACAATCTCATCACGAACTGATTCATCGAGTAAGCTGCGGCGATAACGATTACGCAGTGCTACAGCAACCGATTTCTTCGCATTCTTCTGGCCGACGATATACTTATCTAGCTCCGCAACGATCTGACGCGGTGTTAGCGATTGATTACTCATCTACATCCCTCCATCACAATTTCTCAAATTTCTTCGACGATAATATTCCCGTTGGTATATACGCAGATCTCAGAAGCAATTTGAAGTGATGCCTTGGCCATCTCTTTCGCTTCCATCTCTGGCGCATGGCGTTGCAATGCCCGAGCTGCTGAGAGAGCAAAGGAACCCCCTGAACCAATCGCCAGGATGCCATCATCTGGTTCGATAATCTCACCATTCCCCGAGATTAATAACAATCCACTATGATCCATTACGATCATCATGGCCTCAAGTTTCCGAAGAACGCGATCTGAGCGCCATTCTTTGGCAAGTTCGACAGCGGAACGTTGCAGATTCCCATGATGTTCTTCCAGTTTGCCTTCGAACTTCTCAAATAGCGTAATGGCATCTGCGACTGAACCCGCAAATCCTGCTACAACCTGCCCTCGATATAAACGACGAACTTTCTTCGCATGCTGCTTCATAACCATGCTATTTCCGAACGTCACTTGTCCGTCCCCTGCAATAGCGCCTTTACCTTGATGTCGAACTGCACATATCGTTGTCGCGTGAAATGCCATTTCCATGAGGCAATCCCCCTCCTAAAATAACCCCACAACGTGAGGATTTGGCTTCGAAGTCGATACAGGTACTTTGTGTGAACCCCAATACCACCAAAAGCCTTTTCCTAAACAAAGAAACAGCTATGAGCAGCTGCTTCTTTAAGTGTCATCAATCTCAATATATTAAGTATAAATGAGTTGGTGCTCTTGTGCAAAATTACGGACAGTATCAAGTGCTCTCGTCGCGATCATTTCATTTTTTTCCTTCTTATTACGAATACGTTTCTCCAGTGGAGGAACAAGTCCGAAATTCGCATTCATCGGTTGGAAATGCGCAGGATCCGCATTCGTAATATAATGCGCCATACTTCCGAGCGTGGATTCATGTGGGAAAACAAGGCATTCCTGCTGCTTCGCAAATCGCGCTGCATTGAGCCCTGCAATCAGACCCGAAGCCGCAGACTCCACATAGCCCTCTACGCCTGTCATTTGCCCTGCGAAAAAGAGATTATCTCGTCCTTTGAACTGATAGGTCGGTCTGAGCAATTTAGGCGAGTTAACGAACGTATTCCGGTGCATTACACCATATCGAACAAATTCTGCATTCTCTAGACCAGGAATAAGCGAGAACACCCGCTTCTGTTCGCCCCACTTCAAATGCGTCTGGAAGCCAACCATGTTATACAGTGTGCCTGCCGCGTTATCTTGACGAAGCTGAACGACTGCGAAAGGGAGTTGTCCGGTGTGCGGGTTGACTAGACCTACGGGCTTCATCGGACCGAACAATGCCGTCTGCTTCCCGCGCTTCATCATGACTTCAATTGGCATACAACCTTCAAAATATATCTCTTTCTCGAACTCTTTGAGCGCTGCTGTCTCTGCAGAAATGAGTGCATCGTAGAAGACGTTGAATTCCTCTTCCGTCATTGGGCAATTGAGATAAGCAGCTTCACCTTTGTCATAACGAGAAGCGAGGTATACCTTGTTCATATCAATCGAATCTTTCTCGATGATCGGAGCTGCCGCATCATAGAAGTAGAAGTATTCTTCACCCAGCAAATTTTTTATTTGCGCAGAGAGGCTCGGTGATGTCAGTGGACCTGTTGCAATGACAGTAATCCCGTCCTGAGGAATCTCTTGCACTTCTTCGTTGCGCACTTCAATAAGCGGGTGCTCACGAAGCGTATTTGTGATTTCATCCCCAAAACCGTCACGATCAACAGCTAACGCTCCACCAGCTGGTACGGCATTACGATCAGCTGCGCCAATAATAAGTGAGTTCAACATGCGCATTTCTTCTTTAATGACACCTACCGCATTACTTAATCCATTCGCACGAAGAGAATTACTGCATACGAGTTCTGCAAATTTATCGGTGTGATGCGCTGGTGTTTTCTGTACTGGGCGCATTTCATATAACGTAACCGGCACACCTTGACTTGCGATCTGCCATGCTGCTTCACTGCCTGCTAATCCTGCTCCGATGACGGTGACTCTTTGTTGTTCTGACAATGTTGGTTCCTCCTTGAGGCTGTGGGGGCTTCCCCCACTCCCCCTTATACAATTTATTTAATATTCTTTATTTAATGCTTATAAAATATCTTTCCATCCCCCTAAATCCCCCTTACCGGCGAATGCTTACGATGAGAGCTTTCTTCCAGAAAGCTTTAAGGGGGACCCCGAGGGCTACGCCCTCTGGACACCCGGAAATGGGCGAGCTAGTGACGCTAAGTAGGGTTTAGGTCGGAATGGCGAAATGAGCGCTTTCGCCGAAACAGTCCCTTAAATAAGGGACTGTGCGGCACGCTTTACGTATACGGTTGTTATCATCTAATTCTATTGAAAAGAGATGATTCTCAATTTAATCTTGATCCTCTTGCTCTTGCACCTCTTCGCTGAAGTCGCAAGATGTACATTGATGTTTGATCCCTTGCTTCGTACGCTTCTCAATCATCAACTTGCCGCAGTTTGGACAAGGTTTGGAGATTGGTTTATCCCAAGATACGAAGTCGCACTCTGGGTATCTTGTACAGCCGTAGAATACACGGCCTTTTTTACTGCGTCGCTCTACGATCTGGCCTTCATGGCATGTCGGACACGCAACGCCCGTTTCCTTCACGATCGGCTTCGTGTTACGGCAGTCCGGGAAGCCTGAGCATGCCAGGAATTTACCGAAGCGCCCCATTTTGTATACAAAATGTTTACCGCACTTCTCGCAAATCTCATCGGAGACTTCATCAACGATTTCGATTTCTTTCATTTCCTCTTCGGCAACTTCAAGGCGTTTCTCGAATGACTTGTAGAACTCCGCAAGTACTGCTACCCATTCGCCCTCACCATCTTCAACATGGTCGAGATCTTCTTCCATATGGGCCGTAAATTCAACATCGAGAATTTCCGGGAAGAACTGCTCCATTTGCTCAATGACAAGTTCGCCAAGCTCTGTCGGAACGAATTTCTTCTCCTCCACAGCGACGTAACCGCGTTTCTGTATCGTTTCTAGCGTTGGAGCATAAGTACTTGGTCTTCCGATGCCGAGTTCCTCCAGCGTCTTGACCAATCGAGCCTCCGTATAACGTGGCGGCGGCTGTGTAAAATGCTGCTTCGGTTCGATATCCTTCTTCGTTAAGGCGTCGCCTTGTGCTAGCGCAGGAAGCAGCTTATCTTCGCCATCCGTTGAACCGTCATCGTTACCTTCCACATAAACCTGCATGAAGCCTTTGAAGCGCACCTTGGATCCAACAGCACGGAATGTTGTACGCCCTGCTGTGATGTCCACCGTCATCGTATCGAGAATCGCCGATGTCATTTGGCTTGCTACAAAGCGTTCCCAGATCAATTTATATAGACGGTACTGATCGCGGCTCATAAACGATTTAATCTCATCCGGCTCACGAAGTGCTGATGTAGGACGAATCGCTTCATGCGCATCTTGTGCATTTGCAGACGATTTCTTCGTATATTGTCTTGGTGTCTCCGGCGCGAAATCGCTTCCGTATTTATCCACAATAAGAGCTTTTGCTTCTTCTTGTGCGATAACGGAAATTCGAGTGGAATCCGTACGCATATAAGTAATTAAACCCACGGTGCCTTCTTTACCCAAATCAACACCTTCGTACAGCTGCTGTGCGACGGACATCGTTTTTGCTGCACGGAAGTTAAGCTTACGTGCTGCTTCTTGCTGCAATGAACTCGTAATGAACGGTGGCGAAGGATGACGTTGTCTCTCCCGCTCTTTCACTTCCGATACCGTAAATTTCTGCTTCGCTATCGCATCCAGAATCTCTTTCATTTCCGCTTCATTATGCAATTCATGCTTCACGCCATCTAATGAATGGAATTTCGCATCAAATTCATTTTTGCCAATTACGAGCTTCGCTTGAATCGTCCAATATTCCTCAGGAATGAACGCATCAATCTCATTTTCACGATCAATAATGATCTTGACGGCAACGGACTGTACCCGGCCAGCGGATAATCCTTTTTTGACTTTCTTCCATAATAAGGGGCTGATCTTATAACCAACGAGTCGGTCTAGGATACGGCGTGCTTGCTGTGCGTTCACCAAATCCATATTGATTTGACGAGGCGTCTTGAATGCGTCCTTGACCGCTTGCTTCGTAATCTCGTTGAATACTACGCGGCAGCTCTCACCTTCTTCTATATCTAGAACATTCGCTAAATGCCATGCAATCGCTTCCCCTTCGCGATCCGGGTCAGCTGCGAGGTAGACTTTCTTTACTTTTTTGCGCGCATCCTTCAGTTCCTTCAGAACAGAGCCTTTACCACGAATGGTTATATATTTTGGATTGAAATCATTTTCAACTTCAACCCCGATTTGACTTTTCGGCAAATCCCGGACATGCCCCATAGACGCTTTCACGATATACTTACTGCCTAGATATTTACCAATTGTTTTTGCTTTTGCAGGTGATTCCACAATGACTAGTGAATCCGCCATAGGCTCATCCTCCTCTCCATCTCATCCAAACTTTACATTATTTGTATTTCTGTTATGAATTCGCTATATACACGGAACCCGGTAGTTGACTTATTACCTTTTTTATTAGTAAAGATAACAGAACTGAATGCAAATGTCCAAAATTACTTTCACTTTTTTCCAGAAGTGTGTCAAAAGTAATCGGTTCCGGTTCGATTAAACGATATATGGTTTCCTCCTGTGTTGTCAATGCCGGCATCGAATAAGGTTCAAAAATAATCGTAGATCGAGCACTCGTCTGCACGAAGGGAAACTCTTCTGTAATATCATTAGCGGTGACAACAATCTTCGCACCTTGACGTAATAAGTTCAGCGTTCCTTGGCTTTTCGGCGATGTTATAGGACCCGGAACGGCGAATACTTCCCGTGAAGCCTCAAGCGCAGCATCCGCAGTTATTAGCGAGCCACTCTTCACATCTGCCTCCACAACAAGCGTACCCAAACTTAGGCCCGCAATAATGCGATTACGTAGCGGAAATAGCCCTGGGTGTGACTTTTTCCCTATCGGGTACTCTGATACAACCAGTCCATTTGCAATAATCTCCTCATGCAAAGAGCGATTCTCAGGTGGATATATCGTATGAATTCCAGTCCCAAGTACGGCTATCGTATTGCCTTTGGCCTGCAGCGCACCACGATGACAACAGCTATCGATCCCTCTTGCTAGACCACTGACGATGGTAAATCCTGCGTCGCACAAATCAATAGCCAGCAAATCCGCAACTTTCTTCCCGTAGGCCGTTGGAACGCGTGTACCCACCATACCAATCGAAGGTTCCTTTAGTAGTGCTAGATTGCCCATCGTATATAGTACCCAAGGGGGTGCTGGCGTCTCCCGGAGCAGTTCAGGGTATTCAGGATCCAAAATCGTAACGATGTCAATGTGACGCTGATTATAACGGTCTACAACTTGTTCGATTCTCTGCGGTGTAACGTGTTCCTTCATATAAATAGCTCGTTCTAATGGAATTCCCATTGCAACGAGATCCATCTTATCTAAAGTAAACAATTCACGGAGCGATTGCAAATTTTCATGCAAAGTATAAATCGTCCTTGACCCAATGCCCTCTAACTGGTGCAATCCTATTAATATGAGGCGATCTTCTATCATCTATCCCAAACTCCTTCCTCATTGTGCATAAAATAATATACCTTTGCAAGCCCATGACTTGCGAAGACAAAAAAAGCAACCCCTCCACACACCGCGAAGACGGATGTAGAAAGGTTGCTTACCTCACTCAGGTATAACTTATTTAATTAGACCTTATTTTGTTAGGCACTTATCGAGCATGCCACGTTCTTCAAGTACAGCCACAAGTGTCGATCCCATTTCGGAAGGTGTTGGTGCAACACGAATACCGCAAGATTCAAGCTTCGCAATTTTCTCCGCAGCTGTTCCTTTACCACCGGAAATAATCGCACCCGCATGACCCATACGTTTACCTTCTGGTGCTGTAGCCCCGCCGATAAAGCCAACGACTGGCTTCGTCATGTTCTCTTGAATCCATTCCGCTGCTTCCTCTTCTGCTGTTCCGCCGATCTCACCGATCATAATAACAGCTTGCGTGTCTGGATCTTCGTTGAACAATCGAAGAATATCGATGAACTCCGAACCTTTCACAGGGTCGCCGCCGATACCGACAGCCGAAGATTGACCGATACCGCGCGTCGTCAATTGATGAACCGCTTCATAAGTCAGTGTTCCGCTACGGGATACGACGCCAACATGGCCTTTCGTATGAATATATCCAGGCATGATACCGATTTTGCACTCGTCCGGCGTAATCACGCCTGGGCAGTTCGGTCCGATCAGGATCGTCTTCTTGCCTTCCATGTAACGCTTCACTTTGACCATATCAAGAACAGGAATTCCTTCCGTAATACAGATAACGAGCTCCAGCTCTGCATCTACTGCTTCCATGATCGCATCCGCAGCAAACGCTGGCGGAACGTAGATCACGCTTGCTGTCGCGTCTGTTGCAGCAACCGCTTCAACGACAGTATTGAACATTGGCAATGTCACTACAGAACCGTTCTCAAGTTCGAAATCGACGTTCATGCCGCCTTTGCCTGAAGCAACGCCGCCTACCATTTGAGTACCGTATTCCAAGCCGCCTTTGGTATGGAACATCCCTGTTTTACCTGTCATGTTCTGTGTAATGACTTTTGTATTCTTATTGATCAAAATACTCATGGGTTATTCACATCCTCTTCTATATTAAACAGCTTCAACGAGCTTCACGATTTTCTGAGCGCCATCCGCCATCGAATCCGCGGATACAATGTTCAAACCGGATTCATTCAAAATGCGTTTGCCGATCTCAACGTTCGTACCTTCAAGACGCACGACAAGTGGACGATCGAGGCCAATTTCCTTCGCTGCCGCAACGACGCCATCAGCGATGACATCACAGCGCATAATGCCGCCGAAAATATTAACGAAAATTCCTTTCACATTCTCATCGGAAAGGATGATTTTGAAGGCTTCAGTAACCTTCTCTTTGGTCGCACCGCCCCCTACATCAAGGAAGTTCGCAGGGTCGCCGCCATAATATTTGATAATGTCCATTGTCGCCATCGCAAGTCCGGCACCGTTAACCATACATCCAATGTTGCCATCTAAGGCAATGTAGCTAAGGTCGAATTTCGACGCTTCAATTTCCTTCTGATCTTCTTCATCCAAATCGCGAAGCGCTTGAATGTCTTTGTGACGGTACAATGCGTTCGAATCAAAGTTGAGCTTCGCATCGAGCGCCATAACCTGGCCATCGCCAGTCACGACAAGCGGATTGATCTCGGCAATCGAACAGTCCTTTTCGACAAATGCGGTGTATAGAGCCATCATGAATTGAGCCGCTTTGTTCACAAGCTCAGTAGGAATGTTAATGGCATACGCCAATTTACGAGCTTGGAATGCTTGCAATCCAATTGCTGGATCGATGACTTCTTTAATAATTTTCTCTGGCGAATGAGCAGCAACTTCTTCAATCTCCATGCCGCCTTCTTCGGATACCATCATAACAACGCGACCTGTTCCGCGATCTACAACAACGCCAACGTAATATTCTTTCTTAATATCGCAGCCTTGCTCGATCAGCAAGCGCTTAACTTCTTTACCTTCTGGACCTGTCTGATGGGTAACGAGAACTTTACCAAGAATTTGCTCAGCATATGTCCGCACTTCATCCAGATTTTTAGCTACTTTAACACCGCCCGCTTTACCGCGGCCACCAGCATGAATCTGTGCTTTTACCACGACAACAGGGGTACCTAATGACTCCGCCGCTTCAACTGCTTCATCTACAGAAAACGCAACCTTCCCTTGGGGAACGGCAACTCCATACTGTCTCAGGACTTCTTTTCCTTGATACTCATGGATATTCATTCTAGAATCCTCCTTAAACTTTTGCGAACTAAACTGAACCTTCACGGACACTCTCGCTCTCACAATCTACGAAATGGTAGATTATACAAGCCGAATCCATTGTAACACTTTTTTAAAACGCTTACCTTAGTTTTCTATGAACAATATACATTTCTTTGATATAAGAATCATCACTTTTTGAGATTAATTGGATAATTATGGATCTTTTTAAAACTCGAATATTGACATGATTTGTGGAATGAATTTTGGAAGGAAAGAAATATTTCGTAGAATAAACGCTCATCATAGGAAATAAAATGGAATTTTATCATATGAAATATGCAACGACGACACTTTCGCACATTTGTGCTATTATTACATTATCATCCAACATACAACATCATCCGACAGTTTATTATGAAATTTATGACAAAAGGAAGACGTTGACGATGCTCGAGAAACTCGCAATCAAATGGGGAACATATGTTTACGAACATAGTAAATATAACCCGATTTCATTAAAAAAAACGATATTTCAACTTCATGTTTTCTTTACGAACGCATCTGTCCTTTTAACTGGCTTCATCATGTCACTCCTCCTACATCATGTCGAATCATTTTTAGTATTTTATTTTGGTTTTATGATTCTTCGCATGTTGAGTGGGAGCCTTTGGCATCTGAATGACAGCACGGCATGTTATATCGTCTCCAGTATTTTGTTGATCGTGTTGCCTATGTTTGATTACTCCGAATATATGAACCAAATTTCATATCTTTCATTCGTTATCCTTGCTATTCTAGCACCTATTCTAAAATTGAAATCCACAATGCATAGTAAATTAACCCTAAAAATCATTGCCCTGCTATGCGTTATGATTAATCTTTATTATTTCAAATCATCAACTCTATCAATGGCCTTTTTAATACAATCAATGACACTTATCCCACTAACTAAAGAAGGACTGAACAAGCTATGGCGGCAATAATATTGCCTTATATTTTTTCCATGGTTGATTTTGCATCGATATTCATATTTATTGTCTGCATTTTTAACCTACCCCTTAAGAATAGAAGTACGGTCATAAAAATAGTAGCATCTACTGCTGTCCTTGCCATCGTCTCGCATTTCATTATCTATCTTGATTATCAAAAATACTCATTATGGATATTGATACCGTCCGTTGTACTCATTATGAGATTCGTGTTTAAACAAAATAAAACCTACTCCATATGGATCAGTGTAACGGGATATATTTTCGTGCTATCGATTCAGTTGCTTATCATCTATGGATTGCTCTTTACAAAAGCAATTGCACCAGAAGATGCAACACCTTATACATATAGTGCCTATTTAATCCAACTTGCTACCTTTATAATCATTTGTGTGATCTCTTATATCGTTCATAAGCTTGGTGATGCGATGACTTTCGATTTCGATAACCTTTTTGGGCAGAAGATTAATTTTAAATCCCCTGTGCGATATATCGTCACTTCCATCGCGATCTTATTGTTCATTTCATTGACGTTTCCTAACTTCTATGGTGAAGACCTGGATATGAATTTCTATATTAGTATCACATCTTCTCTGCTTTGTTTCTTCATATTAATTGTCATGTCGCTGCAACGCAACAAAGAAGAAAATGAAAGAAGAAGTCACAACACCTAGAACTACTCTTCTCTATAAGTTGAACTATAGGAAGGAGGTGATTGAATGAAAAAACAAACATTATTCGCATCTCTGACTATGCTGATACTTGCTGCTTTTACTCCAATTGTTGATTTTGTTTCTACGAGTTGTATTGGGCCATTGTATGACTTTGAATCTCCTAAAGAGTAACAACAGATTAAATAAAAAAACGAACCTTAATGGCGATTAAGGTTCGTTTTCTTTATATTCGGCGCACTCGTTTTCTTGCTAATTCGCACCAGAACATACAGATTAATCAAGAAAGAGACTAAAAACAGATTCCATAGGCTTGGTATTGAAGCAAGACCTAGATAGAGGGAATAGGGAAAAACCCAAATTAATGAAATCATCAATAAAATACGTTGTTTGCTTAACCAAAATAAAATACCAGATAAGGCTGGCAGTAATAACAACGTTACGCAGATCCACTTGGTCGAGACGGAAACAGCACCATCATATGGATTCAAAAACATGAATATTAAAGTTAGCAGAATGACAAGAATGAATGATCCCATTCCCCAGCATGTTAATCGTTGATTATACATGTAATCAGTCACCTCTCTTTATACTCACTGAAGATCGGGAACCATGATATAGGAAATATTGTAACACATCGCTAGAGTCTTTCGCCAATATTTTACTTTTATCCCGTCTTCTATCCATAAACTCAATTAATATAGTGGATTGACAGTTTTTATAGGTTTTGATTAGAATAAGTTGAATCCATTTATAAATTACAGTCCAATTTTGGAAATAAGGAAGCACCTTTTTCCGCGAATTTCGCGTGGAAAGGGTGTTTTTGTGTAATGTACGGAAAAATTAACAGTGCCTGTGTTTACGGTGTAGACGGAAGAATCATTCATGTTGAAGTGGATATTAGCAACGGCATACCCCATATGTCGATCGTCGGACTACCCGATTCAGCCATACGTGAATCGATTGATCGCGTAAGAGCAGCTATCAAGAATTGCGGCTTCACGTTCCCATTAGCGCGCATAACAGTCAATCTAGCGCCTGCAGATCTACGTAAGGAAGGCTCTGCCTTTGATCTAGCGATTGCACTGGGCATTCTGACGACAAGCGAGCAGCTTCGAATCGATTCGGTTGATCAATTTCTTATGATTGGAGAATTATCGCTGAACGGCGAGGTCAGGCCAGTCCCCGGCGTACTCTCGATGATCGAACACGCGAAGCGCTGCGGCATTCGTCAAGTGATCATTGCTGCCGATAATAAATTGGAAGCATCCATGATAGAGGATATGGACATCTACGCCATTCATCATCTGAGAGAGCTCTATCAAGATCCTCAATCAGCAGTTACCTTGGATCTTACGAATCTTCTCTATCACCCTGCCAGTCATCCCACTCCTACGCTCGTTGCCAATACGAATAATGCGATTCTCGAAGATTATGCGGATGTCATCGGTCATCATCAGATTAAGCGAGCCCTTATCATTGCAGCAGCCGGGATGCACAACATTCTATTAGTTGGACCTCCAGGTACGGGAAAAACGATGTTGATTCGCAGGCTCCCTACGATTCTCCCGCCTCTTCTTGAGAATGAGGCCCTGGAGGTGACCAAAATCTATAGTGTCGCTGGAAAACTAAGTGATGACCACGGCGGACTCATTCGGAAAAGACCTTTTCGCGCGCCTCATCACACGATCTCGCCAGGCGGCCTGATTGGTGGTGGATCGATCCCGAAACCAGGCGAAGTCAGTCTCGCTCATAAAGGCGTGCTCTTCCTCGATGAACTGCCGGAATTTACACGAAATGTACTCGAGGTGCTGCGTCAACCGCTTGAAGAGCGAGCGGTAACTATAAGTCGAACAAGGGCGGTCTATAAGTATCCTTCGCATCTCCTGCTAGCCGCTTCAATGAATCCGTGTCCTTGTGGATACTGGGGAGCTGAGACTTCAAGACAACGCTGCACATGCAGCCTGAACAAAATAACTGCCTACCGTTCCCGCATCTCAGGACCTCTACTGGACAGAATAGATCTACAGGTCGAAGTACCACGGGTGCTAAATCATCGACAGGATGAGAATCCGATGTCTTCCGCTCAAATGCTCGAGCAAGTTCTAGCTGCCCAAGCGGTTCAATTACATCGATATCGAAATCTACCGATTGCGTGGAATAGTGAACTGAGCGGGTCTTATTTTCGAAAATATACGAAACCGACGCGTGAAGCGGATCAACTGCTAGAGCACACCTATGAAGCGCTAGGGCTTAGTCTAAGGGCCAATGATCGTATCCTGAAGCTCGCTCGAACTATAGCCGATCTGGATGGTAAAGGACAAATCGATGTGGCACATATCGCAGAGGCGATTCAATATCGCAATTTGGATCGAAATATTGAGGGTACAGCGTCTATTTGAATACCGCTCTTATTATTATTAGCATATTTCGATAGCATTCACACGAATCGCTGATCATACCGATATTAGATAGGTAACGTGATTTTGAGGAGGCAAACAACGATGAACATCTCTACCTTATCCACAGTGATGAAACAGAACAGTTTATCTCAGGCTGTTAGTATCAGATTGCTTAAGATGTCCAATGATCAAGCGACCCAGAATGGCCAGAACATCGTTAAAATGATGGAGCAAAGCGTTCAACCGAATTTAGGCGGCAATCTGGATCTGAAGGTGTAGGATTCAGAAATATAAGAATAGAGCATTCTTATATGAGCAAAAAGAAAAGGCAGCACTCGTGTGCTGCCTTTTCGCATCGCTATAACAATTACTGCCCGCTTTCGCGCACGGTACTCTGATTCATTTTCGCGAGCGCGGTATCACCGATTAGACCAATTCGCCAGATGGCGATTCCTTTAAGATCATAACGCTTAGCTAAGCCGATCTTGCTAGAAATCGATTGATCGTTTTCACTGCCCATTGAGATACCGAGCAACAGCTTGTCCTTCGAAGTCTCCTGTAATGCAAGCTTGATCGCCTCATCGACGCGCTTCAGCGGCTCTGGCCCCTTCTCCCCTTCATACGCATAGGCCATAATAATCAGTTGATCTGCAATTTTCCCCAGCGCCTTATAATCATAGCCCTTATACGAGCTATTCAAAGGATGCAGTGCTAAACTGAGCTTAAGATTTGCTGGACCCGCTTGCTCAGCAAGCTGCTTCACGAATTTCGTATAGCTCTGCTTGGCTTGCTCGCGATCTCCTGTCAATCCTAAGCCTTCGAAGTCCAATGTAATGCCACCAAAGCCTTTGTCCTGAGCCAACGTTACAATATCCGTGATCGCTTTCTCACGAAGCTGTTCATCTTCAATCATTTTCGTAAGTTCACCGCCTCGGTCTCCAGCGAATACCATCAGACTTGGCTTCACACCTGCCGATACTGCGTTTGTCACGATCGATTCTGGACTCACATCTCCGGAAGCTTTGGGCCAATAGAAGTCTTTGCCGGAAGTGGTCACGGTGCCATCTTCTTGAATTCGTGCCCAACCGAAGGCAACACCATCAAATTCATTCACATAAGAACGTTCCGCAAAGGATGAGATCGCATAGAAACCCAATCGATATAAGGATTGCTGCGGAGATGTAATCAAAACTTGCTTAGCCCCCGCATCCCAAGCGACTTCTGCTCCAAATTGTTTGCTGAAGAAGCTAAGTGGCACCATCACTGTACCTTTCAACTGAACCGGAGCTATCGGTATGCTCACTGCGCTCCCGTTCACGACGGCTTGCTTCTTATTCAGAGTTAGAATCACTGTCGTTGCTTCAGACACGCCTTGACTTCTAGCCGTAATCGTCTGCGCCTTCGCATTCCATTCCACTGAAATGTTCAAAGCTTCAGCAATACTGCGAAATGGCACCATCGTACTGCCCTGAATTACCGTAGGCGCAGCCGAGAATGGCAGCTCGTAACCATCAAGCAGAATGTACGTCTCGGCGGATGCTGCACTTACATGTGTTGCAGGTAATCCTACGAATAACATTGATAGACTTAGAGATAATAGAATTGCACGACGAATAGACTTGCGATTGAACAATGAAATCTCCCCTCTCTCTTATATATTTTACATTATTTTACTGCTAAATGGAACTCTATCGTTCTCTCGTAAGCACAAATGATAAAGAGTCATCTCGTCCAGATCTCAAAGAACTGTGATAGGATGACTCTTCTTCAAATTACATTATTGCGAAGTCCGAACATGCTGCAAGAACCACGCATACAGTTCGGGATTCCGATAGGTCTCTGTCCAAGAGTCATGGTCCACACCCGGATAGATCGTAAATTTCACCGAGGAACCCATGGATTCGAGTGCATGTACGATCATTTTGGATTCCTGAATCGGAACCACGCTGTCTTGATCTCCGTGAAACGTCCATATCGGTAATGACTTCAATGATTCAGGGTTACGTCCTGGTACAAGACCGCCGCAGACTGGCGCAACAGCCGCAAACGTATCGGGATAGTTCAATGCCAAATCCCATGAGCCATAGCCGCCCATACTATAACCTGTCAAATAAATCCGGTCTTGATCTACAGGATATTGTTCTACAATCTCAGCGAGCAGAGCCATCAATGCATCATTCTCTAGCGGCCAGAACGAACCTGCCGGGCACTGAGGACAGACCACAATAAACGGAAGCTCTTCGCCTGCCTCCAGATTGTTCGGTATCCCGTATTTCTTGACCAGTTCTATATCTGAACCGCGTTGATTGATGCCGTGCAGGAAATAAATCATTGGCCATTTCTTCTCAGCATTTGGATTAAAGTCAGTCGGCAAGTAGACAACATATTGAAGTTCTAGTGTCTTAACGATTTCCTTATGTAGTGCAGCCACTGTTTGTTTCATCTCATATCCCTTCTCTCCTCGAATCCTTTAGAAAGCTTCATGCCAATGCTTCAATTCTGGATCGTTATCTCCTTGAAAATGAACGGTAATGACATCGAACCGAACTGCATTCGCTGATAATCGCTGTTGGTAGAGAAATACCTCTGCCGTCCCACGCACCTGCCGCTGCTTCCGAGCATCAATGGATTCTATCGCCGTCCCATAACGCGATGTATTCGAACGGCTTCGTACCTCGACGAATACGATAACCCCTTCATCTCGAAAAATAAGGTCAATCTCCCCGCTGCGACATCGCCAATTCCGAGCCATGAAAAGATATCCTTGTGCGCGAAGATACTGTTCTGCTAATTTCTCTGCTTCTGCACCGAGTGCTCTACGATTCATAACTCTTGCCTACGATCTGCATTTTGATCTGTTCGATAGACGAAGCTGAGAATTTCTGCAACAAGCTGGTACAGTTCCGCAGGAATTTGTTGATCAACATCTAGCTTCGAGAGCACCTCGACAAGCGACGGATCTTCTTGAATGGCGACGCCACTTTCTTTGGCTTTATCAAGAATGGCTTGGGCGAGATGGCCTCGTCCCTTGGCAATGATCTTAGGCGCTTCTGCAAGACCTGGCTCATACTTCAGCGCAACGGCTTTCTTGAAGTGGACACCTTCGGGCAAAGATTCTTGCTTCGGGTTCACCCGGTTCATACGAGAAGATCCACTCCTTTATAGGCTGTTGGCGTATAGGCCGCAGCCGGATGATCTCCCAGTACAGCAGCCGATTTCGATGGTTCTTGCTGTACTGGAACAGGAGCCGTCTGCAACGAAATTAATTGATATCCGATTTGCGAGAGCGCAGTCTCCATTTCTGAACGTCGCTCTTGGACCATAGGACCGAGCCACTCTTGATCATTGAGCAGCTTCAGCGACACGATATGATCGACGACATTCACATCAGCAATCGTTCGGCCTAAGGCCCGTAAGTTCAAATCAAACCAGAGGTGACAATTCCCCGCATCCAGATCGCCTCGTTTACCTTTGCGCGTCTGGATATGTACCGTTGCCGTCTCTTCGCCTTCGGTATTCTTAAGTGGTATAAATAGACTCACGTGAGCAAAGGGAGCACTCCGATCATTCGATAACATTAATTGCTGACCTGTAATTTGGTTAATGAGCTGCTGCGCTGTATCCTTCATCGCAGGCGGCACATCCTCGGATTGTATAAGTTGTAAAAGGACCAGTTTGAGATTTTCGGGCGACGTCTGTGCTGTCCCCGAAGCATGTGGTAATGGCACAACATTCAACGGAAGCTCAGCTGCCGACCTTACCAATTTCGCGAGCTCCTGTGCTTGCTGTGTACCCGATCCCAGATTAGCATTTTGGATAGGTACAGCGGGGTCATGTCCCTTCGTCGCTGTTCCTTGGGGTAACGTTGATGCCTCCAACGACTTCCACGTTGTCTGCTCATGCTCTACGCCAAGCAGTTTCAGCACACGACCAATCCATGGTTCTTGCATGGTCTTCTGTGGAAGAGCATCTCCTTCGGTTGATACAGACACGGCTGAAGCTGAATTCGCTGTAACGTTCTGGTGCTCTTGCAAAGCAGCGCCTTGCAACGATGCTGCAGGAGTGGCCAATGCCGACGAATGCTGCGGTGCTACACGCATGGCGGATTGCGGCCCTTGCGGTGATGCCGGCAGAGGCGCTGCTCCGCTATGCGCCGCGGCTGGCGCGGTCCGCGCAGCCCCCGGCTCAGCCGGGGCTGCCTGGGCCCGCATGGCCGCAGCAGCTTCGCTCGCTGCGGCTCCGCCCGGTGCGCCTTGCGAAGCTGGCGCACCCAAACCCTGCGCTGCTGCGCTCGGGGCATTCGCACCTGGCGCAGCTTGCGCTTGCGCCGGCGCGGCGGCTGTGCCGGCCGCGCTAGGCGCCCCCGCGGGCTGCGCAGCCGCGGCAAGCTCTTGCAGCACCGCTGCTGCCTGCGTCAGCAGCAGCGGTGCTGTGCTCGCACGCGCGCCGCCAAGCGAAGCTGGCGCTTGCGCGGGGGCAGGGGCCCCGCCTGCCACAGGCGGCGGGGCTTCCCCTTGGCCGCGCGGTGCCTGCGGCGCGGCGGGCTGCTGCTCCAGCGCGTCCGCGAGCTGGAGTTGGAGCGTGGCAAGCAGTTGCGTAAGCGGCTTGCCGAACAACACTTGATGCAGCGCCTTCACCGTCTCTTGCGTCAGCGGGAGACCACGTTTGAATGCGAGCGAAGAAGCCTGCATCCAATCTTCCTGCGAGATTCCTTGCGGAATCTGCGCCATAACAGCACGCATCTGCTCCGCCGTTTCCTTCGTGATGGGCACACCATTTTGCTGCATCAACTGTACGAGCTCGCGTGCCCACTTCTGATCCGGTAAGCCAACGGACTTAAGTACATCCCCAATCGATTGCTCAGCGATCGGCACACCTGGTGAGGATTGCAAAGGCTTAAGTACGACTAGCCCATTCTCGGTCTCTGGCTGCACCTGCAGCATGGTTGTCTGTCCCGGTGCTAGAGGTGTTTCCAATTTGGCCTTCACCTGCGTACCGTTTATATTCATTACCGCTTCTTGACCATCCTCTGACACTTCTGTCACGACGCCACGAACGACTTGACCCGGCTTTAATTCAACTTGTTTCGCATCCCCCGGTTTCACATCCCCGAGCAGACCGCGAACCATTTGTCCGATATTCATTCCTATATCCCTCCTCGTCCCTCTCATCTTAAGCGACGGCATTCGAGAGTCATCTCTATTCTATTTATCGGTCGAATCGCTCCCGATCATGACGATACGAAAGAGACCATTTAGAACAAAACAGGCTGTTCTAATTCAGCCAAAATATTCCGAATGAACGACTTACGATGCATCGGTGTCGGTCCAAGTGTCGCAATTTTCTCCCGATGAAGCTTCGTCCCATATCCTTTATGGATCGCAATTCCATACTCGGGATACATTGCATCCCATTCCTCCACACAAAGACGATCACGTGTTACTTTTGCCAAAATCGAAGCCGCCGCGATCGACTGACTTCGTGCGTCCCCTTTCACAAGCGCGAGCTGAGGGAGGTCACAATCTACCTTTTCCGCATCGACTAACAGGAAATCCGGCGCTACAGATAGCTGCTCTACCGCTTGCTTCATCGCAAGTCTTGCTGCTTGTTTAATATTGATTCGATCCACCGTCTCCGCATCAATCCTTACGATGGCATAGGCAACTGCTTGCTCGATGATCACATCATAGAGGCGCTCTCGTTTCTTCTCAGTTAACTTCTTCGAATCATTGATCCCTTCAATTTCAAGACCTTCTTCTAAGATCACCGCCGCTGCAACGACATCTCCGAACATGCACCCTCGTCCGACTTCATCAATTCCAGCAATCCTCTTATAGTTCTGCGCTGCATATTCACGCTCAAATTCTAGCATATCCACTTCTTCCATACGAACTACACCTCTTAACTCTCTCAACCTTAATAACCCACGTGCTATGTACCCATCCACGTTTCTCTATTTTAACACAGAAAGAGCGCCCTAAGAAGATGACCTGTACCGTCCTATAGCGGTGATCTTCTATTTAAGGCACTCCATTTTACGAGACTATGGTTTATATTCGTTCACGATGAGCTGGTCTAAATGAAGCTTCACGACGCGCCACATTTCATCCGGATCATGTCGCTCTGCATTCGTAATGCTGTGAATGACAAGACCATCCACTAGGGCATGCAATCGACGTGTCTCTAGCTCAGCATCGATTCCTTCATCCGTTAAATTCAACTGTATGAGTACATTAATCATCCGACGAAATCCGTCATATAGTGATTCATGCACCTCCAGACTAAGCACTCGGAAGGTAGGATCGACCATCGCTCGTCCGGTAAACGAAATCCAGACCTCCGATTCAGCAAGCCGTTCTTCATCCAGCGGCATGATCTCCCCAATGACCAATTCGATATCGTGGCGAGGATCGCCGTTATACGGTAACTTAGCAATACGTTGATTGACGCGATCAGAGACCATCCGCATCGAAAATGCGAGCAGCTCGGACTGTGTCACGAAATAATGCCGAAGTGAACCGAGGGACATCCCCGCTTCATCCGCAACACTGCGCACAGTTACTCCTTCCAAACCTTCACGGCGTATGACACGCCAAGCTGCTTCTGCGAGTTGTTCCCGACGTTTATCATGATTTACGATTTTAGGCATGTATTCATTGTATCACCATTGTTTTTTTAATACAATCGTGCTAAAATAACGACGAGTAAATAATACATTTGTATTAAAAAGAATTCGGACGCGTTCCTTTCTTACAAGGCAACCGTTACTGTGTAAAGGAGACCAATCATGATTACTGCATTCATTTTTGGCTGTGAAATTGGATTCTGGGTATTTGTCATTGCGGGACTCTTCTGCCGCTACATCTTGAACCGCAAAAAACTAGGAGCAGGGCTGTTGCTTATGACACCCGTCGTCGACCTTGCCCTGCTAATCGCGACATTGTTAGATTTACGATCAGGTGCTGTCGCCACCTTCGTCCACGGCATCGCAGCCGTATACATTGGCGTCTCGATTGCCTATGGCCACCGGATGATTCGCTGGGCTGACGAGCGGTTCGCATACCGATTCGCGAATGGTCCTGCACCTGTGAAAAAACCGAAAACGGGTCCAGCCCATGAGCGTATCGGCTGGCTGCTTCATCTCCTTGCATGGTTGATTGGCTGTGCTATACTCTATGGCATTATCCTCGTTGTTGACGATAAGACCCGTACGGAAGCGCTATTCAATGTCGTACGCGGTTGGTCACTCATTCTGGGCATCGATTTCCTGGTCAGTTTCAGCTACACCTTGTTCCCACGGGGCTCCAAAGAAACGATGTAATAACAAAATAAAACCATAAAACCATAAAACACAAAAAAACCGTGCTCTTTGTGATTCCTATCCAATAGGGAGAACTTCACAAATTGCACGGTTTTATTTTTATCAATCCATATAGGTTTACAGCATAAACGACAACGGGACTTCCAACGAGAAACGCCCCATTTTGCCCGCGCGTAGTTCGCGTAGAATGACACCAGATGCTTTCTCGAGATCAACGCGGCCACCGCTCATAATACAACCACGTTTACGTCCGATCTCTTCCATCACCTGAACGATTTCGTCAGGAACATCCAGATCTTCGGGTTTCTTCGTTAGTTCGAATCGCTCTTGTAACGTATCCCAATAGTATTGCGTCATGTATTTTATCGCGAAAAAGGCAACGTCTTCAATATTAATGACTTGCTCTTTGATCGCACCCGTAACGGCTAGTCGATAGCCAACTTCCTGATCCTCGAACTTCGGCCATAGAATTCCCGGTGTATCCAGCAGTTCCATTTCCGTTCCGATCTTAATCCACTGCTGTCCCTTCGTGACGCCTGGGCGATCTCCGGTGGCTGCAATGTTGCGGCCTGCAAGTCTATTGATTAATGTCGATTTTCCTACATTTGGTATTCCGACGATCAATCCGCGAATCGCACGCGGCTTCATGCCTCGATTGAGTTGTTTCTGAATTTTATCATGAAATAGCACCTTCGCTTGTGCAGGAATGTCCTGTACGCGAGTCCCGTTCGACGCATCGATCGGAAATGCTGTAATGCCTTCATTTTTGAAATATGTTACCCATTTCTCTGTCACCGCCGGGTCCGCCAGATCAGCTTTATTCAGCACGATCATTCTTGGCTTCCCTTGCAAAATCTCATCAATCATCGGATTGCGGCTTGACAGCGGTAGACGAGCATCGAGCAGTTCTATCACTACATCGATCAATTTCAGTTTTTCCTGGATCTCACGACGTGCTCTCGTCATATGTCCAGGGAACCATTGTATCGTCACCGTCTCTCACCACCCTTACTCAAAATTCACGTCTAGTGATTTACTATTGTAATATCCTTGTACGGCCAGAATACAACTTCTGCACGCCCTACCACTTCTTTTAAATCAATATATCCAATCATTCGGCTATCCGTACTATTACGGCGGTTATCACCCATGGCGAAGATATGGCCTTCTGGGACCTTCTCTTCTGTCACGTCAGCATTAGGGAAATCACGCAGATTGTTGTATTGTTCCCCTTTGCTATGGTACTCATCCAAGACGCCTTGGATATACGGCTCGCTAATTTTCTTGCCGTTGACATAGACATCATCGCCTTGAACCTTCACCGTATCACCTGCAACAGCAACGACACGTTTAATGTAATCACGCTTCTCTTGCGGAACATGAAATACAACGACTTCACCCGGCTTTGGCGCACGGAAATCGTATAAGAACTTATTCACAATGACTCGCTCACCTGTATGAAAATTCGGCTGCATCGATGGCCCGTCTACCATGAAGGGAGCAAATACGAACCAACGTATGACTACGACTAAGACGACAGCAATAGCAATGGCCTTTGCCCATTCCACTGCTTCACTTTTCAGTTTGCTTGTGCCAGGCTGTTCTTGTGGTTCATTTGGTTCTGTCTCATGAGAATCCGTTTGATTCGTCATCGCTTTCCCTCCTTATATTACATTCCCTATTTCAAAGCGTATTCATACCGCTATACATGCGAAAGGAGCTTGTAGTAACAAGCCCCTTGGTCTTACATTAACGAATCTCTTTAATTCTCGCTGCTTTACCGCGTAGTTCACGAAGATAATAAAGCTTCGCACGACGCACTTTACCACGGCGAGCCACTTCGAGTTTATCGATTTTTGGGGAATGAAGCGGGAAAGTTCTTTCCACACCTACACCGTAAGAAATTTTACGAACTGTAAAAGTCTCACTGATTCCGCCTCCACGACGTTTAATCACAACACCTTCGAAAAGCTGGATACGCTCACGGGTTCCCTCGATAACTTTAACGTGTACTTTTAAAGTGTCTCCAGGACGAAAGCTTGGCAAGTCTTTACGAAGTTGTTCTTGAGTAATCGCTTGTACGATATTCATCTATGACTCCCTCCTTCCACTCAGGTGTTCATACGCCTCAGGGAGCTGCTGCTCCACCTCATCGCCCGTAGAGGACCACCGAATTAACACAAATGATATTATATCATGTTTAGCAATCGAACACAAGTGATTTCTTTAGCTTCCATTATCCCATTCATCATGCTCTACTGCCTGTACGACAGAACGATCCGACCTCTCTAGTTTGTCATGAATCGCTTGCAGCAGCTTGACGATTTCGGAGAGTCCGATAAATGCCAGCCCGATCATGGCACCATAAGCCCACCATTTGATTAATACCATCACCGCAGCAAGTGCAAACCCATTATGCCCGCTCGCAATCGCGAGGAAAAACCCCATGAGCAGTGAAATTCCAATAACTACAAATCCGAATCCTAGCAATATACGGCTCACTACATTCTGTCGCAAATTGCCCCCGCCTCTCCTTACTTGATCCAATTGATTCTAGTATAGTGCTGTAGATCCAGAAACACAAAGTGAATCGTCCAAAAATTGCAGACATCCTTCTAAAGGGATAGGCGCCCGCTTCCTCTAATGCTATAATTAGCCAATACTTCGACTGTCCAGCAAAGGTAGGATGACTATGAGAAGCAAATCACGCCCTTCCTTGCGAAGAGGCATCTTGAAATTCGACCGCGTATCGTTAAAATTATCGATCATTATCCTCGTCTGCATTATGGCCATTTCCTCATTTACAGGAATTATTATCTACTATCAGACAAAAGAAATCATTATTCAAGATGTCCAGAATTCACTCACAGCTGAGAGCGCATCTATTGCCGAGAAAGTCAACGCATTATTCGAGAAATTCGGCGCTACTGTGGAACATATGACAACAGATCCTTCGACGATCCGACTGCTAAAGACGGCGAAATCCCACTTAGAAGTCACCCAGAATCCGGATTATCGAGACGTCATGATCTCCTTGAATGCAACTGCTGCCATCGACGACCGATTATCGCTCGTATGGATTGCCAGCGAGAAAGGGAACTTCTTTGTGGGGAGCGGCGGGCTAATATCTCGCCCGAGCTTCGAGATTAACTCTCGTGGATGGTATGCCGAGGCCTCGGCATCCGATGAGACAACATACAGCCAGCCTTATCTCGATGCATTTACAGGCAGATGGGTCGTAAGTGTCGCCCATCGCATTCAAGATCAAGGAACGACCATTGGTTACGTTGCCGTCGACATTCTACTCGATACGTTCCCGGAGATTATGAAGCCCTACCATAAAGGCAATGTCGGGTATCATTTTCTGGTTGATGCTAACAGAGAAATCATCTATTATCCTGGTTTTACATATACGCTGGATCGCAAATTTCCAGATGCGAGTCCCGGGCTTCAAGCCATTCTTACGAAGATGATGGAGCAGCAAACCGGCGTAGAATCTATTCAGACATTGAAGCAAGAGGAGTTTATCAGCTATGCGCCAATTCCGCTAACGAAGTGGTCGGTTGCAGTCAGTACGCCAAAGGACCTATCGTTACAAGAATTGAACAATTATTCACAGTCATTATTTTTCTATTTCACACTATGTATTCTAGCTACCGTTATCGTTACCTATTTACTGCTCGCTTATTATTTGCAGAGATTTCCTTTTCTTACGAACATTACGCAGAAATTCATAACCGGTGAAGCGATTATTAATCAGAATGATTATGCCATCATCGTTGTTGACTCTAAGTTCCGAATTACTTATTTCAGCAAGACCGCTGAGAAAATGCTAGGCTACACATCCAAGGAAGTCGTCAACAAGGAAAGCATTATGCTGCTGCAGGATCAAGATACGATCGCACGGACAGCCGCAACACTGTCTGCTCAACTTGGAAGAATCATTTCGCCTGATACAACGGTATTTCAAGCGGTATTCGAAGAAAATCATCAGACATCCTATGATACAGAATCCCTCTACGTACATAAGAATGGCACACGCATTCCGATCTCCGTGAATGTCAATAAAATGCTAGATCATAACGGGAATATTATCGGTTATATTCGTATTTGCCGAGACATATCAGAGCAAAAGCGGGATCAAGTGGAATTGATGGATGCTAAGAAGGCCGCTGAGGCGGCGAATCAAGCCAAAAGTGCGTTCCTCGCGATGATGAGCCATGAACTTCGGACGCCCCTAAATGGGATCATTGGCTTGACGCAATTGATTCAGAAGACGGGAATGACACCGATCCAACAGGATTATTTGCGCAAAATATTGGCTTCTTCCCAGACCTTGCTTCGCATCATTAATGAGATATTGGACTTCTCCAAGATTGAGGCTGGAAAAATTGAAATCGAAGAGACGAAAATCAATCTCTATGGGTTGTTCGACAAGCTCTCGGAGACGAGCAGTATGCTCCAAGCCAAAAAAGATCTGGTCATCCTCATGGATTTACCAAATGATTGGCCAGCTTATGTACTAGGAGACCCCCTGCGACTCGAACAAGTCCTGCTAAATCTGATCAGCAATGCGATTAAATTTACGAATTATGGGATGGTCTGTATACGGGCTGAGAACATGAGACGCAAAGCAGAGTCGCTCGAGATTAAATTTTCGATTATCGATACCGGGATTGGCATTTCTGAAGAGCAACAGCGCTGCTTATTTGAACCTTTCTCTCAGGCAGATAACTCGACAAGCCGCAAATACGGCGGGACGGGACTTGGGCTTGTGATTTCCAAAAAATTAGTAGATATCATGCAAGGAGATTTACAACTGCACAGTGAGTTTAGGGTAGGCAGCACCTTCTCCTTCACCATCCCCCTACGTCTTACACAGGATGCGAATGTTGCACTGCTACCCCCAGTCGACGCCATCGTAAGGCAGGAAGTGCTGTTCGTATCAGATAAGACGGCGCTGAACAGTCATATGCAATCGATGCTTCATACTTTGGGTCACAAAGTGTATTCCTGTCTCTCATGGAAGGAAGCGACGAATTGGCTTGAAATGCAAGATCATCATGCAGACATTGTTATTCTTGATATGGATGCTGCGGACATGTACGGTGAAGAGACATGGGTTCGAATGCAAAAGCTAGCGCGCTGCCTAGGCGTTCTCACACTCCTCATGACCACTACGCCAGGAAGAGAAGCCGTCTTCTCGCTGCCGGATCAGCTTCGCCCCGATGCCGTTCTGTTGAAGCCGGTTCAGATTTTCAAGCTTCATCACATTCTCAGCAGCTTATTTGACAATACCAGATATGAAATCAACGAGATCACTGCCTATAAGGAGAGCGCTGCTGGTTCGAGTCGGCCTTATCGTATTTTACTAGCCGAAGATCATGAGATTAACCAACAAATTGCGGTGGAGTTACTAGAAAGCCGTGGATATTCCGTTGGCGTAGCGGAGAATGGACGTCAGGTGTTGATGCTGCTCGAACCATTAGAATGGGATCTCATCCTGATGGATATCCATATGCCGGAGATGGATGGATTGGAAGCAACCAAACGAATACGTAGTAACCCCGTTTATCAGCAACTGCCGATCATCGCGATGTCTGCTAATATGATTCAGAAGGATCGTGAGCAATATTTTGAAGCAGGGATGAACGACATGATTCAGAAGCCGATCGATGTCGATCAGATGTTCCAGACATTAGACAAATGGCTTGGTTCAGGTTTACGACTCGGATCAGAAGCTAGGAAGGAAGAAGATGTCATCCTTGATCGCAATCATCCGTATCAAATTCTTGAGGATCATGGGATTATGGTCGAACAAGCGATTCATCGATTAAATGGCAAGGTGCATATATTAAACCGAATGCTAGCCACCTTCCATCAGGAATACAAACTCTTTATAGATCATTTCATGGATATGATTGAACAGAAAGATCATGACACAGCAAGGCGCATGATTCATACGTTGAAGGGTACCGCGGGGAATCTATCTGCACAGCAATTATATGAAGCAGCGAACCAGGTTGAACGGTGGTTGAAGGATGATAAACCCAAGGACGATACTGCACTTGATCAAATGTTGCAAGATTTAACCTATCAATTAACACGCATTTTGCATGCGATCGAACTATTTATTGCACGAACAACACTGTAGATCATCATACAGTGTTGTTCGTGTTCTTATTCAACGTTAAATTTATAACCTACCCCCCATACCGTTTTAATAAATCTAGGTTCTTTCGGATTACCTTCAATCTTCTTCCTAAGATTCGCAATATGTACATCAATTGCTCGATCTGTCACGAAAGAATCGAACCCTCGCAGTGCATTAATCAACTCCTCCCTCGTATATACCTTTCCTTGATTGGCACAGAATAGCTTCATAATTTCGAATTCTGAGAACGTTGTCTCAATATAACGATGATTCACATATAAAGATCTTCGTTCCGGATCCAAAGATATTAAACTCTCTACATTATCCGTCATATTCCTCAAGTCACCACGATCCGCCATCGACTGTTCGAGCAAATGCATGCGCCGAATATTCGCATTAATCCTTGCCGTGAGTTCTCGCATACTGAACGGCTTACTTAGGAAATCATCCGCACCTGCTTGTAAAGCATTAATTCGATCAGCGACCTCCATCTTAAGCGATACGACAATGATTGGCGCGAGTGATACTTCACGCAATTTACTGCATAATTCAATTCCATTGATGTCCGGAAGAACTAAATCCAATAGAATGACGTCCGGTCGGAACAACTCTAATTCGAGCATGCCATCTAATCCCGTATCCACTCTTTTTACGGCGTAGCCCTCTTCCGATAAGTACATCGTTAGCATCTCACCAATCATATTATCGTCCTCGATAATAAGTACTTTATCCATAAGAAGATCACCCTTAATGACAATTTTTTACAAATTTGCGTATTATTCTTAACACGTACCTCATAATTGTTTTAAATTCTTATTAAATTGTACCCCCAATATACTATATTTCGACAACAGCGTCTATGATAAGGATTTTGTTAGGAAACTGTTAGGAAGCGTATTAACCACTTCATAACACTGGCGCGATATAAAGCGCTTACTTATTCCTATAAAATCGAAAAAAATAACCCCGGGCATGAATCAAAATTCATGCTCAAGGTTAATGGCACTTACCACCGCTTATTCCGTTAATTTAAAGCTTGCTACCATATCATTCAATTCTTCTGCTAACCGTGCTAGCTCTTGACTGGAGCTGGCTGTCTGTTCGGCTGCAGCTGCAGATTCATGACTAACAACAGCAATGCTCTCAATGGAGTTCATCATTTCTTGCGATTGCGCAGCTTGCTCTTCGCTTGCTGCCGCAATTTCTGTCACCTGTCTAGCCATACCTACCACTTGATCTAGAATGGCATTAAAGGTCTGTCCCGTTTGTTCCGTCAATGAAACGGCGCCATTCACGGCGTGGACACTTTGTCCCATATTGTGCTGCATATCTTTGATGATTCCTGCGATTCGTTTCGTCGCTTCACTGCTTCGTTCCGCCAACTTCCGAACTTCATCCGCAACGACCGAGAATCCTCTACCTTGCTCTCCTGCTCTCGCAGCTTCTATAGCAGCATTCAATGCGAGCAAGTTCGTCTGTTCAGCGATTTCATCAATGACTTCAATGATTTCCCCGATTTGCTCCGAATCATTCTGCAAGCGTGTCATTTGGTCGGAGAGGCTGTTCATCGCATAAACCGAATCTTGTACGTCTCGTCCGCCTTTCTCCGCTTTATCTTGTGTTGAATCCGAAAGTTCAGCAGCCATCTCTGCATTTTGAGCCACAACATTTATCGCCATCGTATGCTCTCGGAACAACTCCGTAACCGCATTAACCGTCGATGATTGCTGCACACCGCCCGCTGCGATCTCCTCTGTAGTGGCCGATATTTCTTGAGATGCTGCGGCAACATTCTGCGATGACATAATAATACGTCCAACAAGATCGCGCAGCTGCTCAACCATCGTGTTCGTCGATGCTGTCAAATGCTCGACCTCATCTTTCGTCCGCATTTTAAATCGCAGCGGTTTCATCGATAAATTTCCTTTTGCGATCATATCCAATCGTTGTGCGATCATATTCAGTGGTCTTGAGATGTGTCTTGATAGATAGAAAATAATAATGACGCCAACAACAATCGTAATAGCGAAGGCGATGATTAGATTCGTCGCAATACTCGATGCTCCGCTATTGAAGCTGGACATGTAAGAACCGGAGGAGATAATCCATCCCCAGTGCGGCGCTTTTTCAGAATAGACGATTTTCTGTTCGATCTCCTCGGAGTTCGGTAAGTTATAGTCAAAATAGGTATATCCGCCGCCTGCTTGTGCTTTATTCACCTGCTCGCGAACGAAGAAGTCTCCATTGCGATCAGCGGAATCCCACATATTTTTCCCTTCCATGCTCGGGTGTCCGATCGCGGTACCCTTCTCATCAAGAATAAAGAGATAACCCGATTCACCGAGATCGAATTTGTTCGTAATTGGTCGCGTACCATTCTCTTGTTTTGGTCCTAATATTCTCGTCTTCACTTGCTCTTGGGCTTCCTCCAGCGAAATGAGACCACCCTCCACGCCGACGTTCAACACATCGATCAATTCAGACACCATATGCGCGTTATTCTTCAGGTTGACCATGCCGACTTCATCAAGATGATGTTTCGCATTATTGTAAGCGGTTAGTCCGGTAAAGAATGTTGGTACCGTGAGTAAGATGACGGACACAATTATTAATTTGGCACTAATTTTTAATTTCATGATCTGTGACCCCTTCGATCAAATTAAGACTAGCTCATTGTTTCTGTAATCATTTCATCGAGATGTAATCGCGTAACTAATTGCCCTTTATTGCTGTATACGCCTACGATCCCTGAGGGTGAATTTCTTGGTCCCTGGATATCTTCCACACGTGTTTCTTCATCTAGTGTGGACACTTCCATCACTTGATCGATCAGAATTCCTACTGTACCTTGGCTCGAATCCATCACAATAATGCGTGCTTTACTCGAAAATTCATGGCGCTGCAGTCCTAAGAACCGGTGAAGATCATACAGCGGCAAATACTCCCCCCGCAGTGAGAACATCCCCTGAACAAAAGGAGACGGGTGCAGAATGTTTTCAATGTCAGGCACTTGAATAATTTCTCGAACATCATGAACCGAAATACCAAAGTGATGTTCAGCAAGCCGGAAGATCGTCACCTCTGCTGCTCTATTTTTCATGCCTAACGTCTGTGCGCTCGTCGTCATCATGATCTTGCTGCCTTCCTCGTTCACTAGCGCATGAACATCCAGTACAAGTGCAATACCTCCGTCCCCGGTAATCGTCGAACCCGAAATATAAGGGACCTCGCCCACATATGTTCCTAATGATTTCATAACAATTTCACGGTTTCCGAGTGTCCGGTCTACCGCTATGCATACTTGCTTATCTCCGAAGGAGACGATGATGACGGTCGTACGTCGCGCTTGCGTTCTGACTTGAGTTCTGCTAGCAACTTGAAGCTTCTGATCCAGTCGAATGAAAGGATAGACATTCCCTCGAATGTAGCAAACCTCCCGACCATGTGCGATCTTAATCTCATTCGGTTGAAGCGCAATGATCTCCACAACGTTCATCAAGGGGATTGCATACATGCGTCCATCCAACTCCACCATAAGCGCCCGGATAATGGCTAAGGTAAGAGGAAGACGGATCGTAATGCTTGTCCCCGTTCCGACAGTCGAATGGATATCGATCAGACCGTTGAGCTTCTCAATGTGTGCGCGTACAATATCCATCCCTACGCCGCGCCCAGATAAATCAGTTACTTGCTCTGCCGTTGATAAACCTGATCTGAATATCAAATGCTGCAGTTCATTCTCCGTCATCCGTTCCGCCTCATGCTCCGTAATGATCCCTTTTCGTATCGCGGACTTTTTGACTTTGATCGGGTCAATCCCTTTACCGTCATCGGCAACGGAAATCATGATCTGATTATCCTGATGCGCTGCTTTCAATATTAGCTTTCCTACTCGCGGTTTACCGCAGCGTAAGCGTTCTTCTGGGGACTCAATGCCATGATCGGCCGCATTACGCAAAATATGTATGAGTGGGTCACTAATCTCTTCAATTAGCTTCCGATCGAGCTCTGTCTCTTTGCCTTCCATAACAAATTCAATTTCTTTGCTCGTGGCTTGTGCCATATCACGTACCATACGCGGAAACCGATTGAATAAATGTTCAATCGGAAGCATTCGTGTCTTCATCATGCCTTCTTGCAGGTCGCCAATGATCAGACCAAAATGATTGGCAATACCGCTTAACGTTGCTAAATCGGTATCCTCCCGATGCTGCTTCTGCATCATCCGGGAAGTGACCTCATGTAACCTTGTATTATCAATAATCAATTCCCCAACAAGATTGAGAAGCTGCTCTAATCGATCTACATCGACGCGAACGGTCTGGCTTCGACGTACTTGTGGTTGATCACCAGTTCCTAATGCATCTGACTTCCCTATCTGTTCGTCCGATGAGAGATTGCGAGATATATCTTCTTCATTCAAGTATTGATCCAAGTTGTTGGGGTGAATCGATTCTATATGTATAACTTCAATCTGAGAGATTTCGCTTAACCGCTCCTCGAGCAACTGATGAGACTCTTTCGTTACAACGACGAGAATAAATTCGCCGAGGAATTTACTCTCGTCTTCGATGTCCGTAACGGGCGGGAAGGCAGCAATCACTTCACTACTCTCTTGCAGCGCTTGATACACGAGCAGTGCTCTGACCGATTTCATTACCGCATCCGAGCGAACTCGGCAGTAGATGGAATAAACTTCATGTTGATTATGCAACGCTTGAATTGCCACATTTCGCTGAAATCGATTCAGCTCAACTACAAGCCCAGATGATCCTTGATCTCCTGCCATAACCGCTGGATCGTAAGCTAGCTTACTCTCGGTCGAATTCTGCTGGGTAATTTGCTCTAGCAAGACGAGTAGAGGATCAATATCGACCGTATCTTGCTGCCTTTCGAGCAGCGAGTGCCGTAATAATTTCAAATAGTCTGTCGCATGAAATAAGACGCCTGTCAGCGCAGAATCCACGACCAATTGACGATTACGAATGAGATCGAAAACATTTTCCATCCCATGCGTCAAATTTTTCAGAGCATCAAATCCCATCGCTGCCGAAGATCCCTTTAAGGTATGCGCAGCTCGAAATAAAGTCTGAATAACTGTGACCTCAACGCCCTGCGCTTCCAATTTCAGCAACTGTTCTTCCATGATTTGAATTTGTTCATCCAATTCATCCATAAAAACACTCATATATTCACTTAAATGAGAAGGTATTGACATCACTTAACTCCTCGACAACATAATTTCCTTACATTTTATTTACAATATTTGATCCATGCTAATAATATTAATTAATTCACCTTGCACATTGGCCACATGATTTGCATGCCGTCCATCATGGTGTTGTTCTCCATAGGGAAGTGGCTCGATTTGGGAGTAAGAAGTGACCTGTATGACTTGATCAACCACAATGCCGACCATAGATTGTTCATAGTTCACGATGATGATCCGATTCATTTTCGTATCTGGTACTTTTGGCATACCTAAGTAACTGTGGATATTGACAATCGGTATAACATTTCCCCCGAAGATTAATGACGCCGAGCAGTGAAGTTGGGGTGTTCGGTATTTCGATGATGGGTTGCATTTTAATAATCTCGTGGATCTCCTGAATCGGAAGCGCAAACCGATCATTCCCAAGCCCAATCTCAACGTATTGATTGGATGTCTGCTGAATTGCCATTCACATCACCTCGGACACCTTTTGCAACTTCCAAATATAACTTCGTTCCGTCATTATATTGGAAAATGGCAACCTCACTACCTAGGTCTATGGACATAATTCGGCGCCAACGTTTACGGAACATAAAATCATATTTCAACTCGTTCACTTTCCGTCTCAAAGCTTGAATATCTGCATTCGCATGATATGGAAATACGGGTATGCTCTTTTGGCAGAACTGTAACACCATCGCTTTCATACTACTCACTCCATCCCAATAATTTCCTTCATCATACTAGATTCGAATTAGACGATTATAAGTTAAGTATTAGATTACTGTTTAATATTTTCATAGAATGCTAACTCACTTAAACGAATTAGGGCATATATGTAAAAAAGCACCTTCCAGATAAAAAATTGGAAGATGCCTCATGGGACATACGATTTATGCGTTAGGACCTATCAGCTATCAACTCCCTAGGAATAAAGAGCAAATAAGCTGCTGTATATAACGATGATGATATAGATTACTTTTCAATTGTAAGATTCTTCTCAGCCATCACCGACAGCTGCTGGGCATTCTGATTGATCTGCTGTACTGTTGCAGACAATTCTTGAATAGAAGTGACTTGATGGTTGATATAATCGTTAATTCCTTGAAACGCTTGCTCTAAATTGCGAATCGCTATCTGCATATTCTTCGTAATGTCATCAATCTGGAACGCATTCTGCTTCGAATAGGTCGCTAATTTGCGGATTTCGTCCGCGACAACCCCGAAACCACGTCCCGTATCACCTGCGCGGGCAGCTTCTATCGCTGCGTTCAAACCCAATAGATGGCTCTGGTCTGAGACTTCCTTAACAACAATCGATATGTTCCCGATCTGTTGTGCACCAGAGCTTACATCTTTCATATGGTTAGAAACATCCACTAGCCGGTTAGCCAACTCCATAACAGAGTTCGTGATTGAGGAGAAAGAAGCAGCGGTTTCTTCCACGGTAGCTGACAAATCTTCAGCAACATGAAAGAGCGCATTCGCCTTCTCTAAGCTAGAGCCAACACCGACGCCACCGATGACTTCACCGTGCTGATTATGTATAGGGATAACTCGCGAAGCAAATGGAACACCGAACAATTCCTTCAGAACGATGCCGGATATTTCTTTATCATTGCGAATGGCTTCTGTTAGAATATCTCCTTCCAGCAGCGGCTCTTCAGGCTTGAGATTCAGTGAGAACGTCTTCGCTGGAACAGAGATCATCAGTTTCTCTGTGTTGTATACACTAACGGAAATATCGTCATGCATTATTTTGTTCAAGTATGGCGCTACTTTCGCGAATGCTTCTATTAATTCGGTGTCATTTTTTCTGTCCGTTACAACGTTCTCCATCATTACCTCAGTCCTATCCTCACTAGATTCGATGCTTAAAAAATGATCATTTAGCATTTTGATTATTATAGTAATACATGATAATAATGTAAAGTTAATTTACATATCATATCTTTTCAATGATTTATCAAATGAGTTAAGGCGTATTCCGTATACATTTGACCATCGGTTTATATACAATATCAATCTTCTCCGACTGATAACTCGGTCCGTAATAGGCAGCATCAACCACCGCGCAGGTCAGTGCAGTCGTCATCAGTGTACGTTCCATCGGAAACGGCGGCACACCTGACATGATCAAGTGCTCAATGTTCTTGGTCAAATGTTCGAAATGAACAAAGGGACGATCTAACCCGCTATTGAAGAGAACAGCAGCCGTTTCACCTTGCTTCGTGCGGAAGCACGCTGCCCATTGTTCAACAAGCTTATTAAACTGAACCACATAGCCCTTTAAGCCATCTGCATATTGGACAACCATGAGCATAGGATTGGAATCAAGTTCGCGCGGGTGAACGTTAGGAAGATCCGGGTAAGTGTCAAGCGCCTGCAGCAATAAATCCTCCGGCCATTCCTTGCGATCCATGCAATCCCACACTTCAGGTCCCTGCATGAATTGTACGGAATGTACGCCGCATTCTCCGCATTCTCTTTGCTCAGCAAGCGATTGCAGAACTTCTAGAGCATGAAATCCATAGGCTTCAACTAAAGGTGAATGACTGACGACCAATATTTCGGCTGCGGATAGGAGCTTGTGAGGATTTAGCGGAGGAACCGTTTCCGAAAATGGTATGGATGAGCCCCCCATAAACGGTATCCCCCGACTTTTCAATTGTGTGTACATCCAAACAGCATCCTGATACTCATAGGATAGATGCTTATCTGAAAATATGGGCACGACCAATTGAAGCTCCTCTAACGCGGCGAGCGTTTCTTCGAGCATGCGCCGTCTCGGATACATCATCTGCCCCTTCTCATTGTATGGATAGGCTCCATGTTCACCGATAATGACGACTCCATCGATCGGGCCTGTTCCCTTCTGATTACGAATCGCTTCCCGAATCGTCGGATAGATTGGAATGCCCAATCTGGCGGCCGCTTCTCTGCTCATATCGTTCACAGGTACTTGATCGGTGTAGATCGATACGACCTCAATCTGCGGTTGATAAGCAAAGTCGCCCAGCAATCGGCCTAAAATGACGTCGGCATGCGAATTATAGCGGTATTCCGTTACGATAGCAGCAATTCGCTTGTGATTCGGATTACTCTCTGAGCTAATCTTGGTCATCTGCCCTGCTCCCCTTTATTCATTGCTTGAACTGTATGAATCAGCCAATTCGATAAGCTGGCAATAATCGTGTCCAGATAGAGTCTGCCTCTTTCCGCTGTAGCAGTATGTGCGGAATCCGTGTAGCCGTCATAGCCTGTCAGCTCACCATGCCTACCGATAAAGGCGCCTGGAGGTCCTGAGTTGATCCATTCACGACTTATATGCTCATCTCCGATTCGATCCGCTCTAACCAACTCCGGTCGAATGGCTAGAATCGCTGCCGTTTCGAATCCGCCCGCATGCCCAGGTACCATCCCAACTTCATGCGCATTGATTGCGCGCAGCGCTTCGCCTGCAACGCTCCAATAGGAAGCGGATGCCGTCCAGATGGGATGCGCTACCGCAAGATCATTGACCGTCTGCGTCATGATCGGATCATTGCCGCCATGCGCGTTCACGAAGATGATCTTGCTGAAGCCGTCCAGCACTAAGCTCTCACCGATATCCTTCAATACTCGTAGATAGGTAGTGGATGAGAACGAGATGGTACCGCCAAATGACAAGTGATGCTGTGAGCAGCCAATTGGCAGAACCGGCGTGATTAGGATAGGCACTTCAAGAGCAGCCTGTTCACCTGCGCGATGAATGATATGTTCACAGATTAGGCTGTCCGTGTACACGGGGAGATGCGGTCCATGCTGCTCTGTTGCCGCTAGCGGAACAACTGCTGCGCAGCCTTGACCCGCGCGCTCTGCAATTTCTTCGCGGGTGCATAAATGCATCAAATAGTTCTTCATAGATGGAATCCTCCATCTACCGTAAATAATGCTCCTGTCGTATAGGAAGAAGCATCTGACAACAAGAAGCAGGCCATTTCATTGATTTCATCTGAGTTTGCACTGCGTCCGAGCATCGCATTGTCCTTCATCACTGCCTTAGCTTGCTCCGACTGAACCGCCAAGCTCTCTATCGATCCGAAATCACCGGGAACGAGTACGTTAGCCCGGATTCCATATTGGGCATAGTCAAGCGCGAGTACTTTGGTAAATTGGTTAATGCCTGCTTTGCCAGCGCCATACGCTAGGCAGCCTTTTGAAGGTATTTGTCCGAGGATGGATGAAGTGTTGACGATCGAGCCGCCGCCTGACTTGATCATTAATGGCAGCGTATATTTGTTCACGACAAATGTGCTTGTCAGCGTTCCGCGAATTGTAGCTTCCCATTCCGCCAACGTAAGCTCCAATACGGGCTTCCATACATTCGTATGAACCGTATGATACGTGCCGTCCAATCTCCCGTAGGCGCTTTCAATCTCATCTATAATAGAGATCATGTCGCTTTCTTCGCATACATCCGCTTGCATGAAGCGGAATTTCTGCTCTCCATATTGATACAGTAGCTGCTGTATGGCAGGATAAGCATCCATCGGGATGCGATCGCACGCGTACACGATAGCGCCTCTATCCAAAAACATCTTAATCGCAGATCGTCCTAAAGTTCCTAAGCCTCCTGTGATCAATATGACCTTGTTATCCAGCACATTCATCGATCTCACCTTTTCTCATAGGTTATGTATTATAGACACGGATCTCATATAATGATGCAGATGCATCGCCATTCGTTGCGAGCACCGTTATTCGTACGCGATCCGTCTGAACAGGCTGTTCCAGTCGAATCGTGGCTTTGCGCTGATAATTGCCAGCCAGACTGCCGATCTCTAACCATTGACCTTGAATAAATGCTTCCGCACTCACATCTCGTGGACACTTCGGATCGCGGTAGAAGGCTGGATAGGAGCGATAATCGCGAAGAATATATCCTGGGAAAGTCAACTCAATGCTTCTCGCTTGAACGGGTTCGGACCAGGAAAGCTCGACCCACTGCGGCAGAGACTTCGCCGGATCCGAGCGCCATTGATTGGTGCTGCGATAAGGCCGAGTAACACCGCTTAACACCTGATTGGCGCTATAGCAGGCTTGTTCCGGGAAGATGCGGAAGCTCATGGTCAGTCCGTTGCCGTACTTGCGCATAAATCCGTTCAGAAGATCATAAGCGCTGACATGACCAGGAACGACCTTGTCGGCAGCGTGCCAGCAAACGAGTGGATTAGCCAGCAGATCCAATCGAATGTATTGACCTTTCAGCCGTGATACATCTAGGTCCGTCTTCCAATCGATCCATTGCTTATTGCCGGGATCGACTGCCAGTGTCGCAATCGCAAGCGCTTCCCCCGGCTCAGTGCGATAATCCCATATATGCTCGACCGCATATAAGCGAGCATCGACCGTCTGCACCGTGTCAGATAAGTTGCTCAAGCATAACGATAGCATGTCAATGCATTCAGCGCCGACAGCGATCCATTGTCCTCGCCGACTGGCTAACGCTTCATTGATTCTCGACTCAACTTGAAGTGAAGGCTCTGCGCCCGACAGCTTAGCCTCGCTGCTCGCATATACGGAAGCCAATCTCGCGAGATCGTCTGGATCCTCGTTATACGTATTTAATAGAAAGCACCCGTCACGCAGCAAGGCCTGTTGAACTTCGCGTGCAGCAAGCTCTGGCACCTTTCTTACAGACATGCCAGTCTGAATCGCGATTGCGGCAGCCGTTCCCGCAGCCTGCCCCATGAGAGCTGTTGTGCCTTGAACCCGCACCGTACCTAGAGCAGCGTGCGTCACGCTGACATTCCGTCCGGCCATCATGACATTGTTCATTCCCTTCGCAATCAATATGCGAAGCGGAATACCGTATGGGCCAACATAGGTCGTAGCTCCGTAGCTGCTGTCGTGACCTTCGGAAGTTGTTCTCTCGCTAACTAGAGCCAGCAATCCGCCTGGTTCATGCAGATCGATGAACCAGCCGCCATAGGCAATCTCATCAGGAAACACCGTTTTCTGCAGCGGATCATGCTCCGTCATCCAGTATTCGCCGACAATGCGTCGACTCTCGCGCTTCCCTGGTACTTGCCCGATCCAATCAAGCGCATAGTTCGCCGATATATCTCTGAACTCACTGTCACCATTCTTGATCCAATCCCATATTCCCATTACATGTCTTGTCAGTTCATGCCGAAGCTTTTCATTGTCATAAATCGTGTGCCAAGGGACCGATAATTCGATCCACCAATAGCCGCTCTTCGTATCCCCCGGCCAACGCCCATGCTTGTAGAAGAAATCGGGATCCTCATACTTTACCGCCCAATCAGGCGCTGTGAATGGAACAGGACGTCCCATATCCTTTGCTTTGAAATGAATGGAATTGCCCATAACCGCGCTGCTTGCCTGTAAAGGAGCGTGCGGCTCATTGTATTCATCTCGACCTTCCGTGCCCATACGCCACTCACAGCTGGCAAATGCCGCAACAATGCCGTCGCCCGTACAGTCGATGAACGTATTGGCTCGTAAGACGAGTTCAGTCTCCGCATGATTGACCTGTGCGACAACCGCCTCTATTGTTACTTCATCTTTCATTAACACACCTTTTACCGCGGTGTTCAGCCGAAAGCTCAAATTCGACGTTGCCATAACCATCTCGTACTGTACCAAATCCCAGACACTGTTGATCCAGCCATTATCGCCTGTCGGGTCCTCATGGTTACGCGCTCGCTCCTCAATGAGCAGTTCGGAGATAATGCCTGTTTCCTTCGCATAGGCATGCGAGCTTGCAGCCCCTTGCGGCGGCACACGAATTTCTGAAGAACTGTTACCACCAAATACAGGACGATCCTGAACAAGGCATACCTTTGCGCCCTGTCGTGCGGCAGCAACAGCCGCGCATAATCCAGCAAGACCGCCGCCGCAAACGACGATATCATAGGTCTCCTCAACCCTGCGATAAGCGGATCGAATCATCTCATGTGTGTTCACCCTACTCAACTCCTAAGTTCAATTAGGACTTGCTCCCTGAACCCGAACTCCAGTAAATCGCACTACGCTTCCATATGCTTCGCCTGAAGCAATGTGCAGAGAATCATCGTCAGGAGAATATGCGATGCAGGATATAAAATGAATGTTCGCCCACTCCGCATTAATTGTAGACAGCTCATTGTTATCTTTCACGACGCGAGGTCTTCCTAGATCAACAAAGCCGCTATCACGCTCATAATGAAAGATATGTCCTGCATCTCGAATACCCCCATACACGCCAACAACTTCATGATCATTCAACTTGATGAAGTTTCGGAGCTGTCCGCTGGAGTAGAGTCTGCCGTAGGAGCACCGCCTTCTTAAATCCGGTGACAACGTGAACAGCATACCGTCGTATGTACCTGCCACAACCGTTCCATCCGCTAATACTGCTCCGCCTGTAATCATCGCCTTTAACGATCTTCCCCTTATCGATGAAGACTTCACCTCTAGCTGCTCAGTGCACATCGTATCCAGATCATAGAGCAAAATGTCATCATTGCATCCAGATAGCAGCAGGCTGTGTTCATTCAGTGGGATAACGTATGAATCTTCCGTTTGCAGCGCAATATTTTTCAACGTTCGAAGATGACAGTCGCCGCTGGTATCCATGAATTCAATAAGATGAAGTGCTTTATCCTGACTGCTAGCTAGGATTTCCCCTGACTCGAGGAGAATCAGCAGCTTAACAAGCTCGATTTCCGCTGGCAGCTGAATGTAATTCGTACAGCTTCCTGATAGAAGATCGACGATCAAGATATGACGATCGCTTGTCAGGACAGCGATCGACCAATGATTCACGTCGATACAGGATATCGGCGCTCCGCTGCTATAAACAGTAGTTATGTGCGGAGGGTTACCGTCAGCATAGTCGGATTCAGACAGAAGTACCTGGTCTTGCCCGCTAACACAGTACACCTTGCCGCTCCAAGCATGCACATGGCTGACTGCTGTATCCCGCCAATCCATATGCTGATGCAACGGCAGCGTTCGAGTCTTCTTTGCGACAATATGCATATAAGCGGGTACACCGACACCATTGTAGCTTGGTTCATAATAGGGTCTAAGCGGGGCGGATGGCGCATCTGGTCCAGGCGGCAGCAGCTTATTCATATCAACAGCGAGAATATAAGGTGAAAATTCACCACATACATCCACCATATGAAGCCAGCCTTCTCGATCAAAGATCATTTCGCAAATGTACTGTGAATCCTTGCCGTTTGGCGTAATTAATCCTAGATTCTCTGGCTTTCCACCATTCAGAATGTCCCATCTGACCAAGCGAATCGGGCTATAGCCGTCATTCGTCTTTAATCCGTAATAAAGGACAAACTGATCATCTGCAGCCAATCCTCCGATACCATACGGTTCCACCGGGATCTGCTCCGGCAAGTGGATATGGCCATGTCGTGTTACCTCTAGCGTTTCTGTGTGAATCTCTATCATTTCTCCATCCATATTATCAACCATAAACATACTGCCGCGGGGTGAATGAAGGCCAAATATAAATTGTCTTCGATGTCTATGGCCATGCGGAGAATGAAAGTTGACTTTCAGATCGGTCACCGTCTCCGTTTCAGGGTCGAACCTCCATATCCCCCCTGTGTAAGAGCTTCCATAAAAGCGTCCTTTATCATCCTTCAGCAAGCGACAGGAGGAGAATTCGGATACTTTACCGTAATCCTTCACTTCATTCGTATGCAGATCCAATCGGTACAGATGACCTCTCATATAGCCCATAAAATAATAGAATCGTGGATCATTGCCCAGCATGCCGCCATAAATGCTCTCTCTAGGAACAGGAATCCCTTTGATCTCCACTTCATTCGTATCGGGATTTACGATCATGAGAATAGAACCGGGATAACCTTCCCATGGATGCTCGTAATATTGCTCGAACATCCACTGCTTATGCCCTGGCGCGGGGGCTGTATTATGTGTCGCCATGATTAATCTCCCATCAGGAAGAAAATCAATGCTTGTATGGATCTTACTCGGGGGCATCTGCTCTGCATCTACGATCCAAGCCTTCTCAACATCGACAATCAGTCTAAGCTCGCCGGTTATTGGGTAATACTCGTACAGCAAGGCCGTTAACGGCTTTTCATTCTCTCCGCACACACTAACATAGAAACGATCATCGGGAGAACGTACAAAGTCCCATACCGCGTTATGTCCTTTTTCATTAGGCAGCTGTACAAAACGCGTAACATGCTCTGTAATCGCAGCAAGCAGATTAGAAGTCATCTATTCCCCTCCAATATAGCTATCTTTAAGAAAATTCTATCTTTACTGTTATATATAGTCAATTGATTTTTTCATATATGCTTAACTTTTTCTTATCTGTGAAAATAAATCTCTCACAAAAAACGACCGCTCTCAGCCAGGACTGATCACGATCGTTTTTAGATGATAACTTAGTTTTGCAAATACATCCGATTACTTATTTCATTACAGGCCTTTGAAATACAAAGATGGGCATTCTCCCATAACAAATCGGTAATGCGAATTTCCGGAATCGACACACTGACCGAAGCAACCACATGACCTTCCATATCGATAATGGGTCCGGCAATGCAATGAACGCCCTCAATCGACTCCCCATAATTGTAGGCGATATTCTCCTCACGTACTTTAATAAGCTCAGCCTTCAACGCTGTGACACTCGAAACCGTCTTGCTTGTGTAGGTCAACAATTGCTCATTAAGGTATAATGAGTCAATTTCTTCGTCTGACATACGCGATAATAATATCTTCCCAGAAGCAGATGCATGTAGGGGCAGCACGGAACCTAAGTTGTTATTGAAGCGCATTGGCTGCGCAATTTGTTTCTCCGCAATGTACACATTATTGTCTCCACTGCGAATACTCAGGAACACAGTCTCATTCAATATTTCAGCTATCTTGGTTGCTGATCTGTAGAATTCCTTCGTTAAATCCGTATTGAGGCGATGCTTCACTCGAATCTCAAAAATTTTATTGCCCAGTTGAAAGTTCTTTCCTGAACTGTCTGTCTCCAGATAACCTCGACTCAGCATATTTTGCAATATTTGATAGGTACTGCTGGAGGGCATATTTAACGACTTTGCAATTTCAGTAAGCGTAAAGGAATCCTTCTCTTCCGTAAATAATTCAAAAATATCCAGCACACGGTCAGCAGATTTAACTCTTGGTGATGATTGTTCCATATGGAATCCTTCCTCTTTCACATTAGTTACTTCATATGTCATCCATAGTTTATCAGTAAATACATACTTCCGCTATATGGAAATGGGTATATACACGGTCGCTCATTCTATGAAATTCATATATCCAAAGTATTCCGGTTTGTGAAAATCGATTGCTTTCGTAGGTGACCACGCCAAGTACTCTTTAGCTCCATCCTTCTGCTCATCGATACGATATAGATTTACTCTCCACTGCTTCCCAGTTGCGATAGAGTTCGAGAATGCATGATGCGGGATCATGATTTCATATTCATAAGGATACTTCGAATCCTCCAACCGATACACGCTTGTAATCAAGTCATCAAGATTCCAGGCAATGTCCAGCTTGATATGTCCAGCTAGATCATTCTCAATGACCGCGTCAAATACAACCAGCTTTGGGCTAAGCTCAAGCTCGATATATCGTCTTCCATCGCCTGCCTCATCAATAAAGATCTCAACGACATCTTCATTATATATCGGATCGTCGCGATTCGTATAATTTGCAACGATATGATCATCCTGACAGCGGAATAAAAAACAAACATACGCCTCCGTCCAGCATGCCTTCGCTGTTGTTGACATCCGGGCAGACCCGCCGGACGCCGTCTCGACAAGCACCACTTCCTCTATCTCATCCCAAGAGATCATACGCTGTTGATCAAGACGAAGCTCTACTTTTTTGCACGAATAATGATAAATCTCCTCTTGCATTCGTTACCTCCGCTTATTCATTCAATTGACTCAGAACACGGTCAACAACTTGAAGAGTATGGTTGATATCGGCTTGTGTGTGCGCAGTTGAGATGTACCATAATCCGTTCATTCGCAGCAGCACACCTTCGCCAAGCATAAGTTCTGCAAATCGGGCATACATCCCTGCATCTCTCGTGTTAAACGTATCAAAATCATTGACTGTATCTGCATCTATGAACATCATATGTAGTACAGGTCCTACTTGGTTGACGATCCCTTTCATACCGTGCTTCGCTAGGCTGCTGCGTAAACCATCCGCCAATGTAACGAATAGCTCTTCCATTATCTCAAAGGCCACGCCATGATCCTTAGCCAGTTCCTGAATGGTCGCAAGGGCTGCTGAAGTCGCGATGCAGTTCCCGTTCAATGTTCCGAGATGAGTTACTTTTCCGTCATCGATCAGCTTCATAACCTGTGCTTTTCCCGCAACAGCACTGATCGCAATGCCTCCGCCCAAAGCTTTGCCGATCGTAATTAGATCTGGCTTGATGCCGAACTTCCCATGAGCTCCTCCTAAACCGAGACGGAAGCCTGTAATGACCTCATCAAGGATAAGTACGATGCCCAGCTCTTCAGTTAATTGGCGCATATACTCCAGGTAGCCTGGCTTCGGCATCAAACAGCCCGAATTGCACATGATCGGCTCAGAGATCACTGCGGCAATCTCACCGGCATGCGACCGCAGCGTTGTTTCCAGCGCATCTGGGTCGTTCCATGGTAGCAAGATCATATCTTCCAAGCTATTGTAACTCTGCCCCATCGTTCCTGGGAGAACAGATCCTGACCCGAGCTTATCTCCGGTTTGTACAATGCCTGCGCCGGGGAATGAAGTATAAATAGAGTCAGACCAACCATGATAGTGGCCGTGGAAACGTACGATTTTACATTTACCCGTGTATGCGCGCGCCAATCGAAGCGCCAGCATGACTGCTTCTGTTCCTGAGCCGCTGAAGGCTACTTTGTCTGCACATGGAAGGATATCGATTAATTGTTTAGCAACCTCTATCTCTCCATCATGCTGCAATCCGTAAGTAAAGCCATTGCTCATAGCTGCAGTAATGGCGGTAGTCAAGCTTTCATGCGCATGCCCTAAGATGAGCGGCCCGTAAGCCAACATATAGTCGATGTATTCATTGCCATCGATATCACGGAGCCTAGCTCCTTGTGCAGATTCCGCATAGATCGGAACCGGCTTCATGGATGCCCGAAGCGAACTGGCCACTCCCCCGGCTACATAAGATTGTGCTTGAGCATATTTATCGATTGATGCTTTGAAAGTTGACATTGTGGCATGACTCCTTTTTGAATTACCGTTATAGATCGAAAGGAAATACGGGCCGGCTTAGATGGTTGTATGTCAGAGCAAATAAATCTGAACCGCAGCAGCCTGGCGAATCTACGGGAATGATTGACTTGCATATGGAGCCAAAGGCGGTCTTCCAGGCGATCGCCGCTTTCACCACGATCACATGATAGTCTTGTGCGCGAATCCCGATGGAGCTTAAGTGCCCCGGATCCCATGGCGGCGTTCTGCGCTCTGTTAATACCACGGTCAGCTTATCTGCTTCAATGACAGCAGTCTTTCCCATCGATGCCCGCTGACCCGTCATATACTCACCGATATGGGTATACTCTCCATCACCTAAGAGCCGAACTCTGCCGGATACCTCGACAGGCAGCCCATGAAGCGCATCGCTCTTACCGCCGATGCGTTCGTGAAATTGTCCGCCTATACCTAGACGATGGGCAGCTCGAACAGCAGCTTCATCGCGGATGACAATCAGGCTCTTCTTCGGTGGATTGATCAACTGGGCAAGGACATGCGTAGCGTCAGCGGGAGCACCGCCACCTACATTGTCTGAGCCTTCTACAAGAATGACTGGTCCTGCCGGCTTAGAGAATGCCATTGCAGCAGCTGCTTGCGGATCAAGAGCTTCAAACCTAAATCGCTCTCTTCGATCCCAGAACATCCGGCTTAATTGCTCAGCATAACGATCCGCTAGCTCCTGATCTCCATCTGTTGTCACGACGACAGAGACACCTGCATCCGGCACATCACTATACGGGAAGCCTCCGGCAATCGTTACATTAAGCACGGAATGCGCTCGTTCGATCGCGAATGCCCGCTCCATGATTTCTTGCATGGGACCCGGTTCTTCCGTCATCATCATCTGTGGAACGACAAGCATATTCGGACGAGAACACGCACGTATAGGTGTAATCTCCCCTCGGATCATACGAACAAGAAGTTGGACAGCTTCTGCAGCGCGTTCATACACATCGACATGCGGGTACGTATCATAACCTACGAGGACATCTGACAGTTCAACCATATCCACACTAATATTAGCGTGGAGGTCCAGCGTACACGCAATGGGATGCGTCTTGCCTACCTTCGTTCGAATAAGGCGGAGAAGTTCTCCTTCCAAGTCCGAGATTCCTTCTGCGACCATGGCACCGTGAAGGATCACGAGGAGGCCGTCAGCAGTTTCATCTACTGAATCTACCACTCGCTGCATTAATACTTCAGCCGTATCTGATGTTATCATTCCGCTTGGCGTCGCCGATGTATAGAATCCGGCTGTCAATTCCAATCCATATGCTGAGGCTACGTCGATCACGCCCCCCATGGATGTTCGTGTACCTGTATAACGTGACAGGAATGCATCATTACCCTGTACCCATTCGGATTGAAATGCATGCAAGTCCGTCCTGCCGGGAGCAAACGTATTGGTTTCATGGACCAGTCCAACCACCGCAATGTTCATAACAGATCCTCCTATCAACGAAATGACATCGAAGCAAGAAATCATTGCTGGCGGTAAACTTTATAGCTTAACTCCTCGCAAGAGCGTGTAATCCAGCTGTGGACTCTCTCCCATACCTCTTCTGTAATGCGCAGAGCTGGAATCGATATGCTGATTGAAGCCGCAATGCGATCTTCAGCATCCAAGACGGCGCCAGCTACACAATGGACGCCATCCACCGTCTCACCCATGTTATAGCCGAATCCTGCTCGTTTCACCTTTTCGAGCTCAGTAATCAAGTCTTCGAAGCTGGATATCGTCTTCTCCGTCGTCTGTTCCAATTGATCGGACGGATACAATATGCGGAGCTCTTCCATTGTCAGATCTGACAGCATAATTTTACCTGATGCTGTCGCATGCAGCGGCAACGTCGTACCGACATTCGGATTAAAACGCAGCGCTTGCGTGCTTGCTTTTTCTCCGATGTATAGAAGCTGATCGCCTGCTTTAATCGCTAAGCTGACCGTTTCGTTAAGATCATCCACGATCTTTTGCGCAATTTGGCTGAACTCTCCTGTTAGACTCGTACTCCGCATATAGCCTGAGCGAATCGTGAACAGCTTGTAGCCAATGCGAAACTGCTTTCCGTGTCGATCGGTCTCTAGATATCCGCGGTTCAGCATATTTTGCAGGATCAAGTAGGTGCTGCTGGGAGGCATATTCAATTCTTTCGATATCTCGGTCAGATTGTATGAATCCTTCTGTCCTGTAAATAATTCGAGGATATCTAATACACGGTCTGCTGATTTTACCTTTGGAGATTGTGCAACCATAACCATTCCTGCCCTTCATTCTGTATTTACCAACTAATCAACCATTCCTGTACGTTCAATTCCTTCTGTGAACCATCGTTGTGCAATCAGATACACGACCAATGGCGGTACGATGATTAAGAATGCCGCCGCCATCTTGGGCCCTTCTGATATCGGGTCTTTTCCAACAGCCGTGCTGTAGTTAATGGCCCAGTTCCCCATTAACTCAGTTTCAAATGAGCTTAATCGCAATGATAGCGGAATAAAGTCTTTGCTTAGGAACATCGACGGCTCGTAATACATGTTCCAATACCATATGAATGAAAACAGGAATACAACGAGACACGCCGAGCTCGCAAGCGGCAGCATTATTCGAAAGAACAATCGAAACACTGAAGCGCCATCCATCTTGGCCGCCTCTTCCAACGCCTTTGGCTGGGATAAGAAGAATTGGCGGAAGATGATAATAAATAAAGCGCCGCGCATTCCCTGACCAAAAAGTGCAGGGATGAGAAATACAAGTGGCGAATTCAGCAGGCCTAGCTTGCTGTATACCATATACAGCGGAACTAGCGTAATTTGCGGCGGAACGAGGAAAGTGACCAGAATGAGAAAGAAAAATAGATTTTTGCCTGGGAACTTTAATCTCGCCAACGCATAGCCGGTAATCGCGCAGGAAAACACCTGCAAGATTGATCCGACGAAAGCGATGACCAGCGTATTCATGAATGCTTCAGGATAACGAAGCCCGATCCAGCCGTCTATATAATTTTTAGTGTGTATCGTACGCGGGATAACGCCTACGGTTGGATCTATCAGGTCAGAAACACTCTTCATGCTGGTCGAGACCATATAAATAAGGGGCTTCAAATACAAGAAGGCGATGACGGTCAGCAATGCGATAATGATGAATTTGGCAAGTATGCCGTCATTCACATGTTGACCTAGGACGAGCTTCTTCGCCTTTTGTGTCTGCCTGCTCGTTAGGAATTGTGATACTTCCAATCGCATCTGCCGGTAGCTCTCAGCTAGCTTCATCGTAATCCCCCGTTTCCTTTGGTTGACCTGTAGGTAACACCTAGCACAATTCCCAGCAACAGCAATAAGATGGCGAAATACAGCCATGCCATTGCGCTCGCATACCCGTAGCCTGTACTCGGCTCAAACATATTTCGTCCGACGATTTCCATGACAGGGTTGAACGGAAATGTAAACAAGTCAACAATGGTAAAGATGGCGTTGAGCCCGATAAAAGGAACCATGCCTGGAAACGTAATCTTCCAGAAGCTTTCCCACGGCGAAGCCCCGTCTACACGAATCGCTTCATATAATGACTTTGGAATCGTCTGAAAACCAGCAATAAAGATCAGGATTTGTACGCCGGAATACCATAGAATGATAACCGCTTTGCTAAGTACATTAATGATCGTTGTCGCAAGTCCGCCATAGAAGAATTGTTCCACAAACGCATTAATATTGTATTCCTTCATAAATGGCAGCTCTCCGGCGCCTTGCACGAACAGCTCCATCAGCACCTGTCCAGTTGCAAATATCACCGGAAGAAAGAATACAGCGCGCATAAGCCCGCGGCCGGGAAACTTCTGATTCAGCATTAACGCGACGAAAAATGAAAATATGAGGATGAGCGGGATGATCGCGATCATTTCTTGAAAATAACTGATCAATATGATCGGATATGCGTTATTTACGACCAGCATTTGTCTATAATTTTCCAAGCCGACCCACTTGTATTGAAAGCCATCGCTCGTAATCAATATTTTGTTGAAGCTGTTATACAACGACGAACCGATCGGGAAAGCGACGAATAAGACAAATCCGATGAGCCAAGGGAGCATAAACAAGTATCCGACGCCATACTCTTTCCAGCGGAATTGTAAATAGCTTCTCCGGCGCTCCTTGATTGAGTTCATCTTACTCCCCCCCTTTGGTCACTTTGAATTGTTTCGTATTGTAGTCCACCGTGACCTGTGTTCCACCCTCGTATGTCGTCCTATAGACGTGATCAGATAACTTTTCATGATTAATCATAGGCTGATTGTAAACCGAAGCCAGTTGATTGAACTGGTTGTATTCATCAACAAGCCGTTCCTTCCATACGGCAAACTCGCTGCTGTATACATATCCATAATCCGTACCTTTCAGCACCCTGCTTGGCAAATACGTTAATTTGAAAGATGGAATGGCACCATATTCAATGGCTCTTAGAAAGTCATCCTCATAGGACTCTCGCAAATTCGCGGGAGAAGTCGAATACGGAACCGAGCCGTGAATAACCATCGGGTAGAATGGCACCGTCTCATCAACCATAAAATCATAGCTTGGAGAGGAAGTAATATCCTCAACATAATCGGAATGACTTAGCGCGTAATCATGGCCTCGATGAACGCTCACCGAGCCAAGCTGATTCTTTGTGTATTTCAGCAGTTCTTCATAATAATAAGCTGTGTCGGCTCTAGTCAGCGGCGCTGTCGTCTGATAGTCACTATAGACAAGATTGCCCGGTCCGTCAGCGTAGAGTATTCCATTAACGCCAATATCCTTCAGCGCATCGATAACTTCCTTTTGCTTACGGATCGCCAGAATCGGGTTCACGATGAACCGTGTTTTCATGCTACCAAATATGCTTTCATTCCCTGCCATGCCGAACTTTTCTTGAAGTACCGTCGTATCCAGGCTGCGGACGCCGTCCGACTTCATCGTGAAACTGGAATAGTCCTCATCCTTCCACCCGATGAAGTCTTCGAACAGCACGTGAATCCCGTTCTCATTCATCTTCTTGATAAAGTTCTTTGCGGCTTGAGACCCGCCTAATTCCGATACAATGGGCAGACGTTGATCCGAATACATGCGCCCGCTGTCTTGCCAGCCCTCATACATCACGTTGATGTTGGAAATGCCCTGCTGCATAAGCTCATCAATCATCATGCCAGCCTGCTCGAATGTCGTCGCTGATTCGTAACCGTATCCACCGAATCTTGCTGTGGTTCCCCCACCGACAATGGCTAGCTGGAGCGGAACTTCATTCGTCGCCTGCATAGCTTCGCCAAGCAAGCCGTTCTCCAGCATATATCTACGGTATGTCTTCGCCATACCCACATAATTCGCATCCTTGCCGGACAGAAAACGGAATAACACACGATGATCCGACTTCATCCGTTCCTTTTGGATGGTGTTCACGACTTCGCTCGTTAACCCGCTGACCCTCCGTCCGAACTCGTTCCGATACTTGAAGTTGGCACTCAGCGAGTGGTAGGAACCTACAATACCGGACGGAAGGGCTTTAATTGTCGTTGTAAACTTTCCTTCCTCGACAATCGCCGTAAAGGCTTGATCGCCGCGAACTAAGCCGTATACGGGGTAGCTGATCGCCTCCCGCTTCACCGATAACATGTTGCGATCTTTCAGGTTCGATGGATCATCACCGTAAATGGCGAATTCATAACCTTTAACGACCTCTGGGCGTTCATAATCATAATGAATGAGTCCTCCTGGACCATCCGGTACGAACAGATATCCACCCGCTTCCGTTCCCGATACAGCTCCGAAGAATGGGAGAATATCTAGGGAATACATTTTGAATTCGCCCGCTTCCTTGATCCCTTCGTCAGGCACCGCCACTTCGAGACCATGATCCGTTAATTGATACTGAATCACGAACGATAGCCCTTCTTTTTCATAGGAATAGGTAACCTGAATGCCGGCTGCCATTCGGATATAGCTAGCCTTCAACTTTGTGTCGAGCGCATTCGTTAAAATCTTTCTTGTATCCCCCTCGGATACATATTCCATCACAAATGGAGATTGAAGATTCTCAAGCAATGTGCCCTTGACCGTTTCTTTTGCTATGCTCTCCTGAGCTGGATTGCTTCTCCACAAAAAACCGTTCGCCTTGTTAAGCACAGCAATTTGACTCGTCTTCGGATCTACCAACAATGTGTACCGTTCATTATCCGCTGCCTTCGCAAAGCCATTTGCTTGAACATCGTGTGGTATCCACGCTTCGGCTTGCAGAACCTTCAATGACATAGGCGTCGGAGCCGCAATACTCATTTCCGCAAGCTTAGGTAACCGATCCCATTTCGCAATGATTACAATCATCGCGATCATGAGGATGGCCGCCGTGAGCCCTATCAAGAACCTCAGCGTTATGCTGTTCGGCCATAATCGTTTAGCCACATTAGCCACTGAAGGTCACCTCCCGGTACAGCTGCTTGATAAAGTCAAGCAAGTTTATTGTTAGCCCCGCCATGATCGTGAAGAAGATCCAAATCACGGCTACTGTAAACAACGTAATCAGAACGATCTTCAACGTCTCCATAAAGTCGAAGTTATGGATAACCTGCGTCATAATAAAGAACAGCACGATCATCCATATCCACATCACTTGCTTCATCAGATCAACCACAATCATTTCCTCAGAAACAATGATATTCGTAAGAACAATGATCGGAATTGTCATGACGATATAGGGTACGAGCGCATACGTACTTGCTTGGAATACTTCTCGAAACCGGCCTTCCCCACCCTTAATTGTGCTTACAAGATAGTTAGCGACGACCCATGTAGCCCACGGAACAATCATGATTCCAATTGAGAGCTTAATATTGATCCTGGATAGATCGAATGGGTTGACGACATAGCCGGATGCGAACAGTGAAAGGATATGTACACCTGCTCCCATCAATAAAATGAGTATCACGACGAGCCAGGAAATATTGCGTTCCTTAAGCCGATAGAAGCCTTCATAAGGGTGTACGATCAAGTAGAAAGCATCCTTCACCTCTGTGCCGTATCGCTGCAATAGATTCGGCCATGTTCGAGAACGAGCATATTGACGCCATTTGCGAATGGCATAGCGTAGAGCCAACACCAGAATAATGACAAGCGCCAGTGCAAGTATAAAATGTCTCTGCAGCCAATCATAACGGACATTCCAGAAAGCATCGGAATAGCCTTGAGCATCCTGGGATTTCTTAAAGTTGGCAATCGCTTCAGCATGATCGCCACTCTGCAGAGCAGCTTTGCCTAAGCCGTTATATGCAATATTCAGCATTCCGTTCTCTCGAATCACTTCTTCCCAGTAAGGCTTGCTGGCTACGTAATCACCTTCATAGTACAGCTTCGTTGCCGTTAGGAACGTATCGCCAAAGCTAGTGCGGCTGAAAACTTGAATCATATTTAATGCAGCATCTGCTACCCATAGCTGCTTGCTGCTGTTGACGGCTATACTGGTTGGAAAGCTTGTAACGCCAAGCTGACGCGCATTTTTATTGCCTTGACTGAAGTTAACTAGCGTAGTCCCGTTCGGTTCATGAATACTGATCATACCGAACTCACGGTCCATACCGTACATGAACCCGTCATGATCGATGGCGACATCGACTAATTGATCTTCCCACAAGTCTTTGTTCTTGAACGCATCAGCACCGCCGGCATTCAGCTTCTTGATCTGTCCATCGTCTTTACCTACCGTGGTTGTCAGAATAAAGTGATCCGAAGTAGCCGTAGCATTCACGATTGGATTCGGACGATTCGCCGCCTCTTTGTCTAATTGTTCCTTTGAGAGGATCATGCGCTTAAATCGATCCATCCAGGAAAGCGTAGTCTTATTCGCTCCGAAGAACCCCGTAAACTCTCCCTTGGCATTCATGCGAAACAGACCTTGGTACGTATCCTTCACCACGATATACATGACGCCGCGTTGATCGACGACCAGCTTGGTAGGAAGAAAATGATACTCTTTAAACAGCAGATGTGATTCAGGTTTCGCGAATACTTGCGCTGCCTTCCCGTCTGCATGGTACTTCACGATCGTTTGGTCTCCCGTATTTGCCGCGTATATCGTGCCATCGTCAGCTACAAACACCCCTTCAGGCTGATTCAATTTGCCTAAGCCATCCTGATCACCGATGCTGCGGATATATTTGCCGGTTGGATCAAGCTCTATGATGCGATTATTGCCTGTATCCGCGATATACACGTAATCATTGCTTGCAATAAAAATATCCGATGGTCCAGAAAGCTGCATTCCTATGCTGTTACCATCAATTACTCTATCAGGCGTATACAAGGGCTGCGTCATGATCGCTTGACCTGTTTGAACATCGATGAAAAAGGTATCATATGGGATTTGTGCAGCTGCAATCATCGGGGAGAGCAAGCACATCAAGCATAAAGACAACATGATTTTTATATTAAGTTTCATTTTGCCACCCTCCCCATCTTATTTCACGCCTGAATGCAGCATAGTTTGGATCATTTTCCGTTGAAACAACAGGAAGAGGATCAGGTTCGGCACAAACATGAGAAGACCTACAGCCGCGGATATACTAACAGCTGCAACGCCCGGGACATTCGTAGTAAAGGCTGTCACATAATAGGCCATCGTCTTCATCGTCTCGTTCGTGATGTAATTCATTGATGTTTCGGTGTCCAAGAAGACGGCTTGAAACGTAATAATACATACCGTTGCTACTGCAGGAGCCGTAAGAGGAATAATAATTCGTGTGAACACCGTCATTTCCGTTGCCCCGTCCAGCTTGGCGGATTCCACTAAGGCATCCGGAATCTGATCTATGAACTGCTTCATGAGGAACACGGCTACAGGAGCGGCGATGAAAGGTAGAATGTGCGCAAAGTAAGTGTCAGTGAGTTTCAAACCGCTCATCATCAGGTAGCGCGGAATCATGACTGTTTCTGGTACAAACATGAGCGAAATCATAATAAGTGCCATGATCAGTCTTTTAAAATGAAACCGATGCTTCGACAGCACATAGCCGGCCATCGTGCTGACCAACACAACCGCTGCGAGCGTAATACCGGAAATGAGCAGGCTATTGAACAAATACCGAGAAAACGGAACGACTCCTGCTGCGGTATGCAGCAGCAATTGTTCGAAATTACGCAGCGTCGGATGCTGTACGAAAATCGTCGGCGGGAACAAGAACAGTTCATTTAATGGCTTAAACGCATTGTTGAACAAGAATATGATCGGTAGCAGCATGAATACAGCGATGCAGCTTAAGAAGACGATAAGAACTACACGGGATAAGGTCATTTGCTTGCGAATCTTGCGTATCACCTATTCGTCCTCCTTCGTTCTAAATAAGGCATAGCTAAGCTTCATCAATCCATAGCTCAGAATCAGCAGAACAACAGACAAAGCTGAGGCATAACCCCATTCGTATCGTAGAAATGCATAATCATCAATATGATTCGTGATCAAATGGCCTCCATATTGCGGCGTAATCGTTTGACCTGTTAGCTGGGTGGATATGGCGCCTGCCTTCAACGTACCAACGATCGCCATCACTGCGCTGAACAGCATCTGAGGTTTCATCGATGGAATCGTAATATAATAAACCTCCTGCAGACTGCTCTTAATGCCATCAATTCTGCCCGCTTCATACAACTCTGTATTGACGGTTTGCAAGCCTCCGAGCATGGCCAAGAAGCCTACTCCCATACTGGTCCACAGCGAGACGATGATCATGACCCACATTAAATACTTAGGATCCTGCAGCCAAAGATGCGGCGTATCAATAAACCCGATTTTCATTAGAAAATTGTTCAGATACCCAACCTGATCACCACTGAAGGTGGCAATCCATATGACCGATAGAGCAACACCCCCGACCATGGAGGGAGCATACAGAGCCAGTGTAAACACATCGCGTATTCGGCTTGGCAGCTGATGGATCAACCACGCAAATAGGAAGGAAAGAATATAGCCGCCAGGCCCGACGATCACCGCGAACTTTAACGTATTAGGCAGCGTATATTTCATAAATGTCGTATCTTGTGTCAGAAGGTTTATAAAATTGTTGAAGCCGATAAATCGCGGAAATTCAATGCCGTTAAAGCTCGTGAAGCTGAGAAATACAGCAATGAACACCGGAATCAGGATAAAACACAAGAAACAAAGCATGAAGGGCGCCAGAAACAAATACGACATGCGGCTCTGCCAGCATTCCTTCGCAAACTGTCTGATGCGTTGGTTATATCGCGGTGATGTTCGCTTCACTCTATCCATTTCGGATACACCATCTTGAGGCAATGGTGCTAATGGTGCTGTATTCATGGCCTACTCTCCCTTCTATACGGCTGATCGTATGGGGTAATGGACAGATCATCTTTATGTGTCGTGCCGAATTCAAGCTGTTTACGAGTCATCTCTCTATCTAAGGATTTCTGCGCTTTTTCCAATGCTTCTTTAGGAGGCTTGCCGTTAAGTACAACCTCGTTCCACGCAAAGTCCATTTCACGCGGTAATAAATAATACCCTGGTACAAACGGCATGTTCTTGGCCCATGCCAGCTGCTCATTCAACATCGACAGGTCTTCTACCGGCCAAGTCACCGATTGCATCGCAGCAAGATTAGCCGTTTGCCACCGATATTCGATACCGGCGAATGATTCGATGTCACTCGCATATCGGCTTTGCGTCTCATCCGATGTCCACCACGCTAGGAACTTCCACGCCTCTTCTTGCTTATCGCTTTGCTTCATCATGAATGCCGAGGTCGTTCCGAGCGAAGTCCAGCGTGAGACCGTGCCGTCTGGCTGCTTTACTCCCGGGATCGGCAGCATCTTCCAGTGACCCGCAAGCTCAGGCGCCGCCACAGTCAGCTGAATATAGGTACTGATATCGTCGACTCCAATTGGTATGTCTCCAGCGCGAAAGTGATTAAAGAACACCGGCACTTCTCTTGGCAGGTTGTACTTCGTATACCAATCGGTCCATTGCTTGAACGCGGTTAAACTGGCGGATGACGCAAGATCGGGCTTTAAACCGTCCGAAGTATACAACTCTACACCTTGCTGGTTAAATGCTGTGATAAAATCAGGCTTTTGCGGCATAAACGGCCTGTTAATAAGCGGCAGCTTCGGATACATAAACGTCATCCCGTGCTCCTGCAGGGTCGGCAATAGGGTCAGTACATCATCCCACGTATCCGGCGGCTGAAGTCCAAGCTCCTCAAAAAGATCCGTCCGATAAAACATCATGTTCATATTCTGCGTTTCGGGCAATCCATAAGTTCCCCCATCAAATGTGTAGGAGCGCATAACACCAGGGTTAAACCTGGACTTCACATCTTCAAAGCCGGGAAATTGGGACAGATCCTGCGCTGCTCCGCGCATAGCAAAATCTATCGGTGTCTCCATCCCTACGCCGAGCGCAATATCCGGTTGCGTACCTGCGCTACTACTCATCAGCAGCACCTTCTGGTCAGGCATCAGATTAAGGTTCACTTTGATTCCAGTCTTAGGTGTAAAGTCCTGCTCGATCATGAATTGGAGCAAATCGTAGTAGTCGCGACCCCGCTGTACCCATATCGTTAGAGCTTCGTCGTCTTGAGGTTCGTTGGTGTCGTATCGTTGCATGAATGTGCGGAAGAAGTTCGTCATTGTATAAGCTGTCTTATCCCATGCATTTGGTAGTCGTAATCCCGGGGCTGCCTTAGGGCTGCGGACGACTAGATAATCCAGTTGAATCTTTTGTCTCTCAATCGGTTTGATCCAAGTATTGATACTAGATTTCATGTCCGAAAAAACGGTTATGTTATTTGGTATATTGTTCACATCAGCTATTAATTCTTCAAGCTGGTTCATGGATGCACTAAGCGCTGTTGTCGAATCGGTTACCGCTTCATTCAAGAAATTCATATAATCGCGAACTGTCCGCATGTCAGAGAGCAGCGACTGCAGCTTGGATTCCATCTCCGGGTCATATCTGTCCATCTCCCAGACGCGGCTGGAATCCATATTCTGCGCCGAACCGAAGCCGTAATTGCCTGACACCGTGCGAATATCCCATTCGATGTCTGTCATTCTTTCATTCAATGCATACAAAGCCAGAATCGCGGGACGAATGAGCGAGGTATCTGCCGTCATGCTTAGTCGATGGGTCCCTTCTGTTAAATAAAATTGATAGGCATTACCGGCCGCATCTGACAGAGGTTTGATATTCAACTCGGTATTCGGTTCGAACTTATAATGCAGCATCTCTTGAAAAGGTACTTTGCCATCTATTTTTATCGTACGATAAACACTGGAATGTCCATTGTAGCCTTGAAAATATTTCGTATCGATGGCATAGCGTGCCGCTTGCGGAACGGTTATCTCCCACTCGAGTGTATCGCCCGCGTCTTTCCATGTATCTCCGCCAATCGCGTTATAGACTAATCGTCCTTTCGGGTCCGGTTGAACGAACGGCTCGGAAACGCTAAGGGTTCGAATGCTGACGGATGATTTCTGTTTGAACTGCTCCGCCTCTATAATTTGAAACCAATCTTCCTGTGCTCCACTAGTATCGTTCTGAGCTGCATATTCGGTATAACTCGGTATGAGTTGTGGCGCTGACAAAGTCAGTGAATAGATCGATACAGGTTCCTTGACACCGACCATGCGGATCGTATGAGTTCCCTTCTTGAGAGCCCATCGCAATGGTTCCGCAGAAACTGAATAATCTGAGACTCGAGTTGAGCTCCATGCCAATACCTCCGCTTGAACAGGGCGAATTTCATTGCCGATTGCATTGCGTTCGTACGGATATTGACTGTCATGCCACTGTCGATCCAGTGTAATTCGCTCCGCCTCTGTATATGGATATTTCCCATCGATCTGAATTCCGCGAATGATTGGCGAGAAGCTGCCCTTGATCGGCATGTAATCTATGGTCAGATCATACAAGCCGTCCTCAGGAGCATTGAATTGCCACTCCAGCCAACCTCTCTGGTCGTTCCAATCTACTACGATTGCATTTTTATCCGGATCATGGCGAGCTTTGATATTGGATTGTTCCGCTGAAGCTGAAAAATCCTTTGCCCGCACGACGATTTCGGCTTGGTGTTCAGGTATCGGCTTGAACTTGTGATATTCATCGCTGGTTTGCCATTGAATATAGGACATTTGCTTGCTCTCTGAAGTACTTAATATGTTATAAAGCGCTTCCATCTTGATTGCCGGAAATACCTCGGTTTTCTCTGACAATGATCGCCATACAAAAAAGAGAACAATACAACTTAGAAATATACCTAATGTGATAAGCCATCTGCTTCTTCTTAGTTTCGTCATCAACGACCCCCCCGCACCGCCAAAGATACCCCGCTTTCACGATCAAACAGATGGGCCTTATCCATGCGGATCGCCAGCTTTACAGTTTCACCTGATTGAATCGGAGTATGAGGTTCCGCACGGGATATTATCGTTTCTTTTCCTATCGTTGCATATAAGAATGTATTAGAGCCCATCGGCTCAAGCATGTCGATAATTGCTGTTGTTTGCCATTCCGGGTAGGCATCAAGAGCCCAGCCTTCGCAAGCAACGTATTCCGGCCGAATCCCCAGAATCACCTCTCGTATTTTGCTGTTGGCTGCCTTGATATGCGGTATGTAGGAGTCATGTATTTTCAACTTCAATCTTTTATTTTCGAAGAAATATTCGCCGTCGTGGGTTGCAATCGTTCCTTGAAGAAAGTTCATCTGAGGGGTGCCGATAAATCCAGCTACAAAGAGGTTGTCTGGGGAGTCATACAATCGCTGTGGTGGGGCTACTTGCTCAATGTTTCCGTCCTTCATGACGACAATTCTCGTACCCATTGTCATCGCTTCTGTCTGATCATGCGTCACATACACCATCGTGGTGTTCAACTGCTTATGCAGCTTGCTGATTTCCATTCGAGTCTGCGTTCTAAGCTTGGCATCCAAATTCGAGAGCGGCTCATCCATCAAAAATACTTTCGGTTCTCTGACAAGCGCACGTCCTAGTGCAACTCTCTGCTTCTGGCCACCAGACAATTGATTCGGCTTTTTGGTTAAATATGGCGATATTTCAAGCATCCTTGCCGCCCGATTCACCCGCAATTCAATATCGTGCTTTGCAACCTTATGCAGCTGCAATCCCAAAGCCATATTTTCGTAGACGGTCAGGTTCGGATATAACGCATAATTCTGAAATACCATGGCAATATCGCGATCTTTAGGAGATATATAATTCATGAATTTTCCATCTATATAAATGTCTCCTTTCGATACGTCCTCCAAGCCTGCCAACATTCGCAGCGTAGTTGACTTACCGCATCCGGAAGGACCAACCATAACGAGAAATTCCCCATCTTCAACGGTTAAGTGAAAATCATGAACAGAAGGATTACTTTCACCTTTATAGTATTTGTACACGTGGTTGAACTCTACGTTCCCCATAGATCGATACCCCCATGAACTGAGAAATATTAACATTTTCCATATTTAGGATCATCATAGCAAATAAAATAACCATCGTAAATATAAAATAATTTCATGTACATGAATTTAACAAAATAATTTTTAGCATACGTGAAAAAAGTTTGTTGACATGAAAAACTAACATGATAAAATCGTCTCAAGAACTACTTCCATGTTATCCCACCTTATGAATAATATAGTTGCCGCATTCGAGACCGCAATGACGCAGAAGGAGGAGGATTACAGGCCTTAGCTTTCGTCCATGATGTTCCGACATCCCAGAGGGAAACAGAATCCAGTGCTTTGCATGTACTTGAATCTATTTCATAACTTAGGGGGAATTCGAATGAAATCACGTCATAGCAAGCTGCGGAGTTCATTACTGGTCATACTTACTTTTTTTCTCGTCTTAACAGCATGTTCCGGCGGAGGCAATTCCGCAACGGATACGCCAAAGGATCCACCTGCTCAAACGGGTGAAAAGCAGCCAGACCCTGCTCCTACACCTACGCCTGAACCCGAGAAGAAAGACCCCGTGACCTTGAAGCTGCACACTTGGTTTGTAGGTCCTAACCAAGCTTTGTTTGACAAATTCCACAAGATGTATCCATGGATCACCATTGAGCCGATTACGAAGATTAACGGAGGAATCATTAAAAACATTGTCGCTGGTGAAGAATCTGATCTCGTATTCCTGGACAACGGCTTAGTTGAATGGATGAGCGGCGACCTATTGGAAGACTTGAAACCTTATGTAGAGAAGGATGAGCGAATTAAGAACGCAGCTACGGTTCCAGGATTTTTGGAAGCGTTTCAAACAGGCGGCAAGCAATACACGATCCCATACTCCGATATCCCGATGTGGGTCGTTGTGAACAAAGATTTGCTAAAGAAATCCGGGCAAGAGATGCCTTCAAACGATTGGACTTACGATCAATTCCTCGAAATGGCTAAGAAAGCAACGAACCCAAGCGCGAACGAATGGGGCGGAATCGGCTTAAGTGGCGACTTATCTCAAATTATGCCGATAGCGAATGGCAATGCTGCCAACTATCGTCTCATGAATGAGGATATGACGCAAAGTGTAGCAAACTCGCCTGGTGTATTAGCCGATTTGAAGTGGGTACAAGAGTTAACAACCAAGTGGCATATCCAGCCTACGGCAGAAGAAGCCAAATCATTAGGCTTTGATCAGGATGGAGCCTTCTATAAGGGCAATTTCTTATTTATGATAGGAGCGGACTGGTACTTGCCAGGCTTGAAAGAGAACGCTAAATTCGAGTGGGATGTTCTTCCAATGCCGAAAGGAAAGGTTACGCAAGCTACTGTTCATCAAGCTGGAGCGATTGCCATTCCGAAAGGATCCAAGCATAAAGAAGAGGCCTTTATGTATATCAGTTTCTTGTTCAGTGAAGAAGCGCAGAAGACCATGATCGAAAATGGTTCCGGCGCATTTGTAAGAACTCCGGCATTAGACAGCTATTATGATCAAGTCGAGATGTGGAAAGGTAAAAACGTTGAAGCCATCAAGATGAACGGAAATATGCCTGTATTCTCAAGAGACCCTGCGATTACGGAGTTCAGTTACTTAATGAATGGTGTTATGGGAAGAATTCAAACCAAGCTAACAAAAGGCGGAGACTTTAATGAGATTATCCCATTCGTTGAAAAATATAATACTAATGCAGCTACGGCCCGCAAGGCTCTAGGGTGGTAAGTTCCTACGACAAATAGAAGCATCAAGAGAGGCTGTTGAGCAACGATCAACGGCCTTTCTTTCTCTTTTAGAGCTCAACGCTATTTATCGATTTATCATTGGAGAGGAACATGCGTGGTGAACGAAAAAATACCGAAATACGGAACAGATTCCCCCCCTTTTTCAAACACTTCACAATCCGATACATTGCTGTTTGTATCAGGTCAAGCCGGCTTGGATCCAGAAACGGGTGAAATTGTGTCGGATGATCTTGAAGGCCAAACCATCGCGACGATTCGTAACATTGAACGAATCCTAATTCAATCAGGCTTGAATTTGGAGGATATCGTTAAAGTCAATGTCTTCTTAACCGACCGCAAACATTATGAACCATTTAATCAAATCTACGCTAGACTGCTCCCTCAGCCCTTTCCTGCTCGTACTCTCATATATTGTGAATTGAATTTCAACCTACTCGTTGAGATTGATGTGATTGCCATGCTGAAAAAGGACAATTAACCGTGACGAAAAATATGGTTTATGGGAGGGAATAGATGATGCGAAAGCGCCTTTTCGTGGCTGCTATCACGGTCTGTTTGCTGCTAATGGTATGGACGGGATTACCGCATTCGGTTCAAGCATCTAGTGAAAATGGGTCGAGAAGCGAACTTTCCGCGCAAATCAACAAACTCAATTCGTTGATCACAACGACAAGCCGTGTGCCATTGAAGCAATTTCTAGAAAGCGTGCGCGATCAAGCAAATGCCTTGTTGGAAACTTCTGAGATATCCTATGCGCAGGGCCTAACAACGGATAAAGCATTGAAATACGCTTTAAAGCTGGTGAAGGATACGAATCCCAGCGGTTCTGCTGAACTCTGGGCTAACTCCCCCTTTATCGTGTATTCGGTAAAGGCGCTTAGTCCGGAAATGCGTCTCCCTGATAACCTCCCTGCGGACGGTAAAGTAAGCGATCAGCTTAAGATTGTCTCCGCGCAAGGTGAATTCGAAGCGGCTTCGTTCGTACTCGCTCCATTAAGCGATGTAAGCTCTGTTACCTTTACAGTCTATGACCTTCAAGGGAGTAGCGGCAGCACAATCCCAGCAAGCGCTATAGACATGCACGTAGTGAAGACATGGTATCAAGGCGGAACCGCTTGGCAGAGTTATTTCTTTGACGACACCAAGGACGTGCTAGTACCCGAACTTCTACTGCACGATGAGAATCTAATCAAGCTGGACGATGGGCAGAAGAAAAATTTCCTACGTGTCGATTATCCGATAGGGTCGCAATATGTAAATATATCTGGGAGCCCTCCTCAATTTGTCAATCGATGGACACAACCGGTTGAGGATAGCCCGGTATTGCTGCCGATCGCTCTGAAGCAAGGCCAGTCAAAACAGATGTGGGTTACGACGAAAGTGCCTAGCGGTACGCCAGAAGGAGTATACACAGGAACGATTGGTATAACGGCAAACGGAGCCCCTGCTGGGCAAATGACGCTCAAGATCCACGTGCTGCCTTTCGAGCTGCCGGATCCGAAAACCTATTATGACCTGAACAAGGATTTCTACGTCATGATGATGCATGGCTCCACGATGAAGAATGAATTAAAAGGAAACGGAGGAAATACACAGCTTGCAGAGCAGACGCTGCTGAACCACTATCGCAACTTGGTGGAGCATAATGTTGTGAACCTGCCGCCACATTCACCATATGACGTCGATCGTCCACAGAACTTCCTTCGTCAAATAGAACTGATGAAGCAAGCCGGAGTGCACTTGAATCCGTTCTTTGGCGCAGGGCCTGCGTTCACGTCGAATGAATACTATAGCATATGGAACAGTTATTTAATTGCGAAGAAAGCCTATGAAGCGAATCCGACGGATGCGAATAGAACTTCGATGGAGAGCAAGTACAACGCATATTTGGCAACGCTTGAACCTGCGAAGGATTACATACGACAGACGTTTGATGCCGTCTCCGCTGCAGTCGGCCATACAAACATCTACTTTGACGGGTGGGATGAAGCAGAATGGAATCGATTGCTGTGGCAGCAGCCTCTCTGGGATTACATCAAGGAGGATGTGGGTGCGAAAGTGTTCGCGACAGGGAATGCAACCCACCTGGAGTTGCCGACAACGGAGGAATTCATTGACTGGGCTGGGGAGCCAACTCGTGAGAAAGCAGATGCTTGGCATGCGTTGGGCAGCGATAAGCTAATAACGAACTACGCTCATCCGCATTCAGGACCGGAGAACCCGGATTTGATGCGTCAGCGTCACGGCATGTGGCTGTATAAAGCGAATTACGATGCAACCTACAACTATATCTGGTATTTCGAGAGCGATATCGTCAGCGCATGGAGTGAGTACATTGATGCTACGTTCCGCGGATTCAACTTCGTATATCCGACGAAAACAGATGTGATCGACACAATGGCATGGGAAGGATTCCGCGAAGGCATCGACGATATCCGTTATGCGACCAAACTCAAGCTGGTCGCACAAGATGCGCTTGCTTCAGGCAATGCGGCTCGCATCGCAGCAGCATCTAAGGCCTTGACTTGGCTGGAAAAGACCGATGAACGCTCGACCAATTCGGATCTCATTCGATCCGAAATGATCCAGCACATCATGAAGTTGCTCAACCTAGCCCATGCGGAATAAGGAGGAGATAGCCTTGGCGAATAAAACGTTGCGATGGTTGCTAATGCTGATGCTCATGTTGTTACCCGTCATCTCAGGCTTGCCAAATGTGGCCGCGGCGCAGGATGTGAATCGACTAGCATACCAAGTGAAATATACGACTGAACATTTGGCTACACCATCGGACTGGTATAATAGTAGTTTCTTCAACAATCCAGATTATAAAGAAAACCGGTTTGTCCAATATTGGGTGGAAAATCCGATAGCGCCCGGCGGTACTCGCGATACCGGATTCTATATCGTGTACAATGAGGATGGAATTTGTATTTTCTTCCAATCTAACGAGTCTGAAAGGGAAACAAACGGCGAATTGAAGAACAGTTCCATTGAGCTCTTCTTGCAGACTGGGCTAGACGGTGTCCCCTACCATCAGATGATTGTACCTACGAATGATAGCCCGATCGAGTATTACGAATGGCAGACGGAGAATCGCAATAATCGTCCTCTCAAAGGAAATGTCACCGTAACGAATGAAGAAATCCCTACGGGATGGGGCACTGTCGTTATGATTCCATGGGAGACCTATTATGATGCTGTACCGCTGAACGGCGAAGACTGGATGTTCAGCATGATTCGTTGGGCCCCCTCCGGCTTCTCTCCCACTTGGGGAGGACATGTGCACCAAGTCGGAAGATTCAACACACTCGACTTCCAAGCACCGACTGAAGAACAGCGAATAGCTATCCAGAAAAATATCATTCGTAAAGCTTGGAACAAATTTAACGAGACAGCTTCTCAGCTGGACACAACCTGGCTTAATGGCGATTCTGATGATGATAACTTCTATCATCGTTACCTTCAACCATTAATTGCTCAGGGTCGAGCGAACGGCAGCAATATCCCGAATTTAGACCATATGAATGCAGCAGAAATTGATGTGTTATATCAGCATGTAAATAGTTGGTTTGAACTGCGTTATGATGCTGAGGATCTGAGAGAATCGTATATCCAAGGCTTGCTGTTCCGTGAGAATGAGCCACCAACAGTAACCAATGCAACATATACCACTTTGGTGAATACACCGGTCAGCGGCATCGTTGTGGGAACAGATCCGGACGGAGATCCATTAACCTATTCTTTAGGCGCCGCTCCTGCTCACGGTGCGGTTAACGTCAGCGCCGATGGCAATTGGACGTATACACCGAATCAAGACTATACGGGCAGAGATCAATTCCAGGTTATCGTCACCGATCCAGCTGGAGATACGGCGACATCGACGATCGATTTGATGATCACGTCAGGGCCCATGACGACGGTTGCCCTGGACCCGCCATCCCCAAATGGAAGCAATGGATGGTATACTTCGGACGTCACTGTAACAATGTCAACTTACAGCGATGTGATAGACGTGAAAAAAACGGAATATCGCATCAATAACGGTGATTGGTTGGTATACAGTGCTCCGTTCACCATTGCTGAGGAAGGTGTCCATGTTGTGGAATACCGTGATATAGATAACGCTGGTAATGTTGAGAAACCGCAATCAATTCAGCTCAAAATCGATAAAACCCCTCCAACGATAGCATTAACCTTAGACAAAACAGTATTGTCGCCACCAAATCATAAAATGGTGCCTATTGAAGCTACATTAACGATTAGTGATCGTATTTCAGGTATCTCATCTTTCGAGCTGACCTCGATCACGAGCAATGAGAACGATAATAGCTTGGGTGATGGAAATACGAGCAACGATATTCAAGATGCTGCGTACGGAACGCCTGACACTTCGTTTAAGCTGCGCGCAGAACGATCAGGTCGCGGAACTGGCCGTGTATATACGGTAACGTATACGGTATTTGATCATGCGGGACTGAGTTCATCGGTCAGTGCAACGGTAACGGTACCAAAAGGCAACTAAATTCTTGAAGAGCGAATAACGGCAGCAAAATCGTGATATGTACCTACGAATGTCACAGAATTGACTGATAATCGTCAATTCTGCGACATTCTTCTTTTTCAAAGCTGCAAAAAAACACCTTCCAGACTAGAAGCTGAAAGGTGTATCATCGAATAATATTTGATTCTCGCGCTAAGCCTGTTCATTCAATATGTCTTGTAGCCATTTCTTTTCTTTCTTATTTAACTCCACATGCTCTAGCAGATCAGGCCGCCGTTCTAACGTCCGGCGCAACGATTGCTGCTTACGCCACGCTTCCACATTCGCATGATGACCGGATAACAAAATATCCGGTACCTTCATACCGCGAAAATCGGCAGGCCGCGTATAATGCGGATATTCCAGAAGCCCTGTGCTGAAGGAATCTGTAACGGCTGACGTCTCATTTCCTAGGACACCTGGGAGCAGCCGCGCCACGCTATCGATAATCGTCATCGCCGGCAGTTCACCGCCGGTTAAAACATAATCTCCGACAGACAGCTCATCAGTCACCAGATATTCACGTATCCGCTCGTCATAGCCTTCGTAATGTCCGCAAATAAAGATGAGATGCTCTTCCTTGGCTAGCTCTTCGGCCTTCGCCTGTGTATAGCGTTCCCCTTGCGGGCACATTAGAATGACACGCGGTTTCGGGGCATCTTCTTCGATCAAGGACTCTACCGCCGAGAAAATCGGCTCAGCCTTGAGAACCATCCCGCCACCGCCCCCGTAAGGGTAGTCATCGACCGTATTATGTTTATTGTTGGCGTGTTCGCGGAAGTTGTGTGCGCGAAGCTGCACGATTCCTTTCTCCTGGGCTTTTCCTAAAATACTGCTATTGAAAACCCCTTCGAACATCTCCGGGAATAAGGTAAGGACATCCATTCGCATACTATATTAACCCTTCCATCACGTGAACCTTAATGATCTTCTCCTGAACATTGATATCCAGAATGACATCGTCAATAACCGGCAGCAGAACATCATCGCCTTTATTCCGTTTCACAACCCACACATCATTCGCACCAGGACTCAGAATTTCATGAATCACGCCAAGTTCTTCACCTTCGTCTGTCACGACCTGACATCCGATGATATCGCTATAATAGTATTCATCTTCATCCAAGGCTCTACGCTCAGAATCTGCAATTTTCAGCAGCCATCCTTTGTACTTCTCGACATCGTTGATATTGCCGTATCCCTCGAATTTCAATACATATACATTCTTCTGCAACCTGGAGCTTTCTACAACGACTGGGATTGCTTGCAGCGTCTCTGGGTGTTGGAAGAACAGCTTGCTTTTCGGTTGAAAACGCTCATCGGGAAAGTCGGTCTGTGGCACGATTTTAAGTTCGCCACGAATCCCATGTGTATTGACAATTTTACCTACAGTATATAATTGTTCCGACATAAGAACCTCCTAGAATATATCTTGATCTATGTAAAAGGCTGCTCTTATCATGTGCAACCTCATCGTTCGATATGAAAAAGAGGCTGGGATATTCATCCCAACCCCTTCTCTGATCACTTAAGATACGATGTCAACGGTTACCCGTTTACTGACTTTCACTGCTGCAGATGTTACAACCGTACGAAGTGCTTTGGCGATCCGTCCTTGTTTACCAATTACCTTCCCAACATCGTCAGGATTAACGGTTAATTCATAGACAATGACATGCTCTTTCTCCACAACTTCAACGTGAACATCCTCCGGATGGTCGACTAAAGCCTTAGCAATAACTTTTACTAAATCTTCCATACGATTCCCTCCGAATCAACAGCTTATTTCGATTGCTTAAGCTCATGGAACTTAGTCATTACGCCCGCCTTGCTAAGCAAGTTGCGAACAGTATCGGAAGCTTGAGCGCCCGTTTGAAGCCATTTTAGTGCTTTTTCTTCATCGATGTTCACAACTGCTGGTTGAGCAACTGGGTTGTAGAAACCGATTTCCTCGATAAAACGACCATCACGAGGAGAACGAGAGTCAGAAACAACAACACGATAAGAAGGAGCTTTATGAGCACCCATGCGTTTTAGACGAATACGAACTGCCACGAAATTCACCTCCCTCAATTAATTAACAAGTCTATATTGAACCATTAACGAAATGGTCTCATACCGCCTTTTCCGGCTTGCTTCTTTAAGTTCTTCATCATTTTGGCGCCTTTACCGCCGCCGCCCATCATATCGGAGAACTGCTTCATCATACGACGCATATCATCGAATTGCTTAATCAATCGGTTGACATCGGTTAATGTCGACCCACTGCCTGCTGCAATCCGCTTACGACGGCTATGATTGATCAAATCTGGCTCATTCCGCTCTCTTGCGGTCATCGAATGCACAATCGCTTCGATACGGCCCATTTGCTTCTCGTCAACTTTGATGTCTTTCATTTGTTTCACTTTGCCCATACCTGGAATCATATCAAGAATCTGATCCAGAGGACCCATCTTCTTCACTTGCTGCATTTGCTCCAAGAAATCATCGAACGTAAAAGATGCATCGCGCATTTTCCGTTCCATTTCTTTCGCTTTCTCTGCATCAATGTTGGATTGAGCTTTCTCGATCAGAGATAACATATCCCCCATGCCGAGAATACGGGAAGCCATACGTTCCGGATGGAATGGCTCGAGTGCATCAATCTTCTCACCCAGTGCCGCAAACTTGATCGGGCAGCCTGTTACAGCCTTAACCGAAATCGCCGCACCACCGCGTGTATCACCATCGAGCTTCGTCAGGACGACACCCGTAAGTTCAAGCTGCTTATTAAAGCTATCTGCGACGTTAACCGCATCTTGACCTGTCATCGCATCGACGACGAGCAAGACTTCGTCCGGCTTCACTGTGGCATGAATCTGCTTCAACTCTTCCATCAGCTGCTCATCGATATGCAAGCGACCCGCCGTATCGATAATCAGATAATCATGTCCATTGTCCTTCGCATGTTGGAGAGCTTGACGCGCAATCTCAACCGGGCTTGTCTGATCTCCAAGCGTGAAGACAGGAACCTTAATCTGTTCGCCGAGCACCTGCAACTGCTTGATCGCTGCGGGACGATAAATATCGCCTGCCACCAATAGCGGCTTGTGGTTCTGCTTCAGGAGCAACTTCGCCAACTTACCGCTGGTCGTCGTCTTACCGGCCCCTTGCAGACCTGCCATCATAATGACGGTCGGCGGTTTGTTCGACTTCGCGAGCTTCGCATTCGTTCCGCCCATAAGATCCGTTAACTCTTTGTTAACGATGTCGATAATGACCATGCCTGGCGTGAAGCTCTTCTCTACTTCTTGACCTAGGGCACGCTCTTTGACTTTCGCGATAAAGTCCTTCACGACCTTAAAGTTCACGTCCGCTTCCAGAAGTGCGAGTCGAACTTCGCGCATCGCTTCGTTCACATCTTCTTCGCTTACTTTCCCTTTGCCGCGCAGCTTACTAAATACGCTGGAAAGCCGATTCGTTAATCCTTCAAATGCCAATCTCCGTCACCTCCGTCCTTGATTTATCATGCGTCCATGTTCTGTAAATTCTCAAGTGTTAGTCTCGCCTGTTCTTGATGTTCCTGAGGTATATATTTAAGTACTTCGCTTAATTGTTCCATATAAGTATGACGCATTTCGTATTTGCGCACAAGTCCAAGCTTCACTTCGTAATTCTCGAGAACTTGTTCCGCCCGTTTGATGTGCTCATATACAGCCTGCCGGCTTATACTAAATTCCGCAGCGATCTCTCCAAGTGAGAAATCATCATGAAAATAACATTTCAGGAATGTCTGCTGTTTCTCCGTTAGCAGCGGCTCATAAAAGGCAAACAGTAGATTCACCCGATTCGTCTTGTCGAGCATATTCTCCTCTTTCACGCCTTCAGCCACTCCCTCCGTCAAGGAAAAGTCCTTTACAGCAATTCAACATGACTTATCTTACCCAAAATAAAAGAAGATGTCAAGGCATAAACCTTAACATCTTCAGAAAATTATCTAATCGGCAAAACATAGAGCAAAATCGCGAAGAAATGCGCCGCAGATCCTGCGAGTACGAATAAATGCCAGATCGCATGGTGATACGGAAAGCCGCGCCATACATAGAAGATCGTTCCTAGTGTATACAAGATCCCACCAACGATCAGAAGGACAATCCCTCCGGTAGGCAGTGTCTCGACCAAAGGATTCCAAGCGAGAACAATCAACCAGCCCATCGCGATATAGAACAACGTAGAAAGGAACAGGAACTTCTTCGTAAAGAAGGCCTTAAATACCACACCTGAAATCGCAATGCCCCATATAATCCCGAACAACGTCCAGCCTAAGCTTCCTCGTACAATGACGAACAAAAACGGTGTATAGGTTCCTGCAATGAACAAGTAAATCGAGGCATGATCGAAAATCTCGAACAGATCCTTGACCTTACCCTCCGGAAAACTATGCACGAGTGTCGACGAAGCATAGAGCAGCATCATCGTGATGCCGTAGATCGTAAAGCTCACGACATGCCACGCGGTACCAAAGAGGCTTGAGAAAGCGATTAATAGCGCTAAAGCCGCAATACTTAGAAATGCACCGATCCCGTGCGTAATGGCATTCGCTACTTCTTCCCGTCTGGAATACGTGTAAGTATCTGCCATACTGCACTTCCTTTCTAAATTTGTTTGATTCAATATACGCCAAATGGGTGAGTAGTGACAGTGAGATACTTAACCCTGCTGCTCTTCTTCCGTACCTTCGGCTGCTTCCGCCTCTTGAATTAGACCAGCGAACAGTGCATGGACGAATTGCTCTGAATCGAATTCTTGCAGATCGTCCATCTTCTCTCCGAGACCAATATATTTCACAGGCAGATTCAGTTCTTGACGGATCGCAATCACGATCCCACCTTTGGCTGTTCCATCGAGCTTCGTCAGAACAAGACCTGTCACGCCGCTCTTCTCACCGAACAGCTTCGCTTGGCTAAGCGCATTCTGACCTGTTGTCGCATCGAGTACCATCAAAACTTCGTGCGGCGCACCAGGAATTTCACGCTGAATAACACGGTAAATTTTATTCAATTCATCCATGAGGTTGGATTTGTTCTGCAGACGACCCGCCGTATCACAGAGCAATACGTCAACATTACGCTGTTTCGCGGCTTGAACCGCATCGAACATGACCGCCGCAGGGTCAGCACCGGATTGCTGCTTGATCACATCCACGCCCACGCGCTCCCCCCATACCTCAAGCTGTTCAATCGCACCGGCACGGAATGTATCGCCTGCTGCGAGAAGCACTTTCTTGCCTTGCTGCTTGAAGCGATGCGCAAGCTTACCGATTGTCGTCGTTTTCCCTACACCATTAACACCCACGAACAAAATAACAGTAATCCCGTCCGGATTCATCTTGATACTAACATTCTCATCGCTGCGTAGAAGCCCAATCAGTTTCTCCGAGAGAACAGGCTGCAATTCCGCAGCATCTTCAATTTTACGTTGACGTACTTCGCGACGCAGGTCATCAATTAATTTCATAACCGTATTCACGCCTACATCCGCACCAATAAGAATTTCTTCTAGCTCTTCATAGAATTCCTCGTCGATTTTCTTGCGCCGTGTAATGAGGTCCTGTACTTTCTCCACAAGCGCTGTACGCGTCTTGCTTAAGCCGTCCTTGAACACGTTGGTAACCGCTTCGGTTTTCTTAGAAATGCTCTCTTTTAACTTTTTAAAAAAGCTCATGGTACCCCTCCATACGAAATTAACAAGTTGCTACTTAGGCGGTTAGATTCAACTAAGCGATGACTGCATCGTCATCTTCCAATTTAACCGATACAAGCTTCGATACGCCGCCTTCTTCCATTGTAACACCATATAACACATCTGCCTCTTCCATCGTTCCTTTTCGATGGGTTACAACAATAAATTGTGTCTGTTCTGAGAACTCACGTAAATATTGTGCAAATCGCGTTACATTCGCTTCGTCGAGTGCCGCTTCAACCTCATCGAGCACGCAGAATGGAACAGGCTTGACCTGCAAGATCGCGAACAATAAGGCCATTGCCGTTAATGCCCGCTCACCACCTGATAGCAGCTGCAAGTTCTGAAGCTTCTTCCCAGGAGGCTGTGCCACGATATCGATCCCTGTGTCCAAGATGCGGTCTGGATCGATCAAGACAAGATCTGCACGACCGCCGCCGAATAACTTCGAGAACACGATAACGAATTCCTTGCGAATCGCATCGAAGGTTGCTCGGAACCGTCTGCCCATTTCATCATCCATCTCACGGATAACCTCGTAGAGTGTTGTCTTCGCTTCGATCAAATCATCCTTCTGCTCATTCAAGAACGTAAACCGCTCATTCACACGCTCGAATTCCTCGATCGCACCGAGATTGACATCTCCCAGCGCCGAAATCTGACGTTTCAGATCGCGAACCTCTTGCTGAGTTCCGAGCACATCCTCAGGTACCGGATACCGATGTTTCGCCAGCTCAAAGCTAAGCTCATATTCCTCACTCAACTTCTTAAGAATATTATCGAGCTCCACATCCAGACGATTCACTTGAATCTCCGTATGACGCAGTTGCTCTTCTACGTTTCGAAGGGCTGTACGCTGCTCCTTGGTTTCACTCTCTTCAAGCTCTAGCTTCCGGACCCATTCCGCGCGATCTGCGCGTTTGAAATCGATCTGCTCAGCAGTCTTTTCCTTCTGGATCTTGTAGTGGTTCAAATCTTCAACTTGCTTCACGCGTTCACGATCATAGACTTCATAATCCTTCTGGATCTGCTCGAGAGATTTCTTCGCCCCTGCCAGATCACGAACATACGTCGCTTTCTCTTCACGAACACGTCTTAACTGCTCTTGCAAGGAAAATTTCTCCTGATCCCACTTCCCGGCTTGAACCTTTAGATCTGTTAGTTGGGATTGCAATTCTTCCTTCGCCGATTCGTTCATCTTCCGCATCGACTCTGCTGCTTGAATCTCCTGTTGGATGCGCGCTTCATCGACTTGATAATCTTCGAGCTTACGAACAGCAACCTCGCGCCCGCTCACGAATTCATTCGATTCCTTCGCATAGCCATCGCCTTCTTGCGTAATCAGCGAAAGCTGCTCATTCACATGACGTGATTCATGCTCAAGCTGCTTCTGCTCGGCCTGAAGACGCTGCTCTTCCATTCTCTTGCTGTCGCGCTGTTCACGCAGTTTCTCCAGTCTCTGCTGCAAAGCATTGCTCTCTTGTTTCATATCCTTGACGCCCGCCTGCAACTTCGTAAGCTGTGCTTCGGTCTGCTTAATATCTGTTTCTAATTGTTCAATCTGACGATTTCGACTCAAGAGGCTTGTGTTCTTCTTGTGCACACTACCCCCGGTCATGGAACCGCCGGCATTCACAACATCCCCTTCTAGGGTAACGACGCGGAATCGATATTGGCATTTCGCCGCAATCTTATTCGCCTGTTCGAGGGTCTCTGAGATCACGACGTTCCCAAGAAGACTCCCGATCATATCGCTATATTTGCGGTCGAACTGTACCAGATCGACCCCGATTCCGACGAAGCCCTCGGCACTACTCAGTAGCTTGCGATCACTGTCCGATAATGTGCGCGGCCGAATGACATTGAGCGGCAAGAACGTAGCCCGTCCCAATTGACGGCGTTTCAAAAAGCTAATTGCTTCCCGAGCCAATGCTTCATTCTCCATGACGATGTGCTGCATCGATGCCCCAAGTGCGGTCTCCATGGCAGTCTCCACCTTCTCAGGGACGGTGATTAGCTCTGCAATAGCGCCATGAACCCCATGCAAAGATCCATTGCGGGAAGCCTTCAGCACTTCTCTTACCCCGATCATGAACCCGTCATAATCGTCCTGAAGCTCCTTCATCGTGTCACGGCGCGATACAAGGGCATCCAGCTTCTGCTCCCATCGGCGAGCCGTCGACTGCGCCTCATCCAATAAATGCTGTACCTCACGCAGACGATCGCTCTCTGACATGAATTGATTACGTAGTGATTCAACGAGCTCAGCCGTCTCCACTAGCTTCTGTTCAATGGCGCGCATAGATTCATCGTACTGTATCTTCTGCTCTTTCAGCTTCGCTTCCTCATCACCCATACGTTCCATACGACGTCCAAGTGTCTCACTCTGCTGATCGATGTAGCGAATTTCGTTCCGAAGCTGGGCCATCTGATTCATCACATCAAGGAGTTGACCTTTTAAGCTCTCCTCGGTATCAATGCTCGCCCCGCCCGTAACGCCAATGAGACGCGATTCTTCCTCCGTGAGTCTTGCTTTAAGATCTGCCTGCTGTGCTTCGATTTCATCGAGCTTCACCTTACAGGTATTCTCCTCAATCTCCTTCTCCTGCATCCGACGCTCATGCATTTCCAGTGACTGGGTCAGCTGCCCTTCATTGTGTTTCAAGTTTTTGTGGCGCTCTTTCAAGACCTCGCCATAGCCTTCGCATTTCTCGAACTCTTCACTATATGAGAGCAGCGCCTGTTGAAGACCTTCAAGTTCTTCCTCTAGCTTGCGCATTTCAACGCGGTGCTTCTCCAGTCCTGCATCATGCTGACTCACGACCGTCGAGAGCTCTAGCTGTTCCTGCTGCAGCTTCGTCATCTTCGCATTCGCTTCCTGCCAAGATTGATGAATCTGTTCAATTTGATAGACATACATCGAAATTTCTTTGGACTTCAATTGACTCCGAAGTTCCTTGTATTGAATCGCCTTCGTCGATTGTTCCCGTAAAGGTTCAATCTGATCCTCAAGCTCGCTCACTAAGTCATGAATACGCAGCAAGTTCTGCTCCGTCTCATCAAGTTTGCGCTGGGCTTCACGTTTGCGCGATTTATACTTTACAATTCCTGACGCTTCCTCAAAAATCCCACGGCGATCCTCTGACCGCGTACTTAATATCTCCTCAATACGTCCTTGTCCAATAATCGAGTATGCTTCCTTCCCGATCCCTGTATCCATGAACAACTCCGTAATATCTTTCAATCTACATGCTTGCTTGTTGATCAAATATTCGCTCTCGCCGCTGCGATGAACGCGACGGGTAACCGTCACCTCATTAAAATCGAGCGGCAGCGCTTGATCTGTATTGTCGAGCGTCAAAGATACTTCCCCGTAGTTCACGGCCTTCCGCGCATCACTGCCTGCGAAAATAATATCTTCCATCTTCCCACCGCGGAGGCTCTTCGCGCTCTGTTCGCCCAGCACCCACCGGATCCCGTCTGAAATGTTACTCTTACCGCTCCCATTAGGCCCGACGACCGCTGTAATCCCTTGGACGAACTCGAGTTCAGTTTTGTCTGCGAAAGATTTAAACCCTTGCAGTTCAATCCGTTTCAAGAACATCGTTCATCATTCACCTCATTTGAAAAGGTTGTACACTTGTTTGTTCACAAAGAAGAGCAAAAGGAGCGAACGTGGACCCGTAAAAGGCTTACGCCTCGCTGCTCTTTTGCTCTTGCTCCTACCTATGACTCCTACGACTTCGGAATAACAATGCGTTCGAGCGCCTGAGCAGCAGCCTGCTGCTCTGCTTCTTTCTTCGAACGCCCTGTTCCGCGGCCCAAACATTCTTCCCCCATATGCACTTCCGAGACAAACTCTCGTTCATGCGCCGGGCCTCGTTCTTCGACGATCCGATACTCGAGCAGCCCCATATTGTGCTGCTGCGTAAACTCTTGAAGACGCGTCTTAAAATCATTAATCTGCATCTTGCCCTCTTGCGACACTTGGGAGAACACATATTTCGTCAGAAAGGATCGTACGACTTCCAGACCTTGATCGAGATATAACGCGCCAATAAATGACTCGAATACATCTGCGAGCAGTGCTGGACGCATCCGTCCACCTGTTAGCTCTTCCCCTTTGCCTAGCAGGACATATTGCCCGAACTGCAAGGCTTCCGCAAATTTCACGAGTGAAGGCTCACATACGATCGCTGCACGCAGCTTCGTAAGCTCCCCTTCGGGTCTGTTCGGATGGGCCTCAAATAAAAACTCCGATACGGTTAATTCCAACACGGCATCCCCGAGAAACTCGAGGCGCTCATTATCCTGATGCTGACCGAAACGATGTTCATTGACATATGATGCATGTGTAAACGCCTGCTTCAGCAGCTGCCGATTTTTGAAATGGATATTTAAACTTTGTTGTAAATGCCTTAAGTCCGCACTCAAAAGGATGGCTCCTTACGCTTCGTATTTCTTCAGCACAATGGTCGCGTTATGACCGCCAAAGCCGAAGGAATTCGACATCACCACATGTAAATCCGCTTTACGCGGTACATTCGGTACATAATCGAGATCACACTCAGGATCTTGATTGTCCAAATTGATGGTTGGTGCAATAACGCCATGTTCTAAAGATAGACCGCAGATTACCGCTTCAACGCCGCCTGCAGCGCCGAGCAAGTGACCTGTCATTGACTTGGTTGAACTTACGGCAACTTTATAAGCATGATCGCCTAGAGCGAGCTTAATTGCTGTCGTCTCTGATTTATCACCGACCGGAGTCGATGTGCCATGCGCATTAATATAATCAACGACTTCTGGCGTAATGCCAGCATCTTGGATCGCTTTGGTCATACATCGAGCAGCACCCGTCGGATCCGGCTCTGTCATATGATGCGCATCACCGCTCATACCATAGCCGATTACCTCTGCATAGATATGTGCTCCGCGCTTCTGTGCGTGCTCGAGAGATTCAAGAACAAGAACACCTGCGCCTTCTCCCATAACGAATCCGTCACGATCTGTATCGAATGGACGGCTTGCTTTCTCTGGCTCTTCATTACGTGTTGACATCGCACGCATTGCGCAGAACCCAGCCATACCTGTTGGACGAATCGTCGCTTCTGCACCACCACAGACCATTACATCAGCGTCACCACGTTGAATGGTACGGAATGAATCACCAATTGAATGTGTCCCTGTCGCACAAGCCGTTACTGTCGTGCTATTCGGACCTTTTGCGCCAAGAATCATGGAGACTTGTCCTGACCCCATATTTGCGATCATCATCGGAATGAAGAAGGGGCTAACCCGTTTCGGACCTTTTTCAAGCAGCTTATTGTGCTCATCTTCCCAAGTTCCTAGGCCACCGATTCCGGAGCCGACCATCACGCCAACACGCTCTGGGTCTGTATCTTCTTGGATATTTAATTTCGCATCGGCAACAGCTTTCAGGCTGGCTGCAACAGCGAATTGTACGAAGCGATCCATACGGCGAGCTTCTTTCTTATCCATGTACTCATCCGGATTGAAGTCTTTAATGGATGCTGCAATTCGTGTCGGGTATTCACTTACATCAAAAGCCTCGATGTTGGATACGCCGGATTTCCCTTCCATCAGGTTATTCCAGAATGTATTCAAATCCGAACCTAAGGATGTAACAACACTCATTCCTGTAATAACAACTCTTTGCTTCAAACACAATCACCTCTATATATAGACTGCAACATTTGCATTTATCATAATGACAATAATTCTGTGGAACCTTTAGTTATGCGTGTAGAATGAATAATGTGGAGAAGTCCCGTTGAACCAACGGGACTCAATCGATTTAGGTATGAGATTGTATGTACTTCACAACTTCACCAACAGTAGTGATTTTCTCTGCATCTTCATCAGAGATTTCCAAATCGAACTCATCTTCCAATTCCATCACTAATTCAACGACATCGAGAGAATCAGCGCCAAGGTCATCTTTAAAAGATGCTTCAAGTGTCACTTCTGCCTCGTCAACGCCTAAACGATCGATAACGATTCGTTTTACGCGATCCAATACTTCGGACATCCGGTTCACCTCCTCATTTGGTATTATACGAGAATCTTAACTAAATTACCATACAATAGACCAGTAAAATTCCCATGTGGTGCAAAATGCCAGCTGTACCATTTAACTACATGTACATGCCGCCGTCAACATGGAGGGTCTGGCCTGTCATATATGCTGCATCATCGGACGCTAAGAAGCGAACCGCCTTCGCGATCTCTTCCGGTTGTCCAAGACGTGTGAGAGGGATCTGCCCCAGCATTTGCGTGCGCAGTTCTTCGGACAGCTTGTCTGTCATATCTGTCTCGATAAATCCTGGCGCAACACAGTTGACTGTAATGCCACGAGACGCGAGTTCGCGTGCAGAAGCTTTAGTAAGCCCAATGACGCCTGCTTTGGCAGCCACATAGTTCGCTTGACCTGGATTACCCAGCACACCAACAACGGAAGAAATGTTAATTATGCGGCCGGAACGCTGCTTCATCATTGGACGTGTCACAGCCTTCACGCAATTGAATACGCCTTTCAAGTTGGTCTCAATGACCGCGTCGAATTCGTCTTCTTTCATCCGCATAATTAAATTGTCTCGCGTAATACCGGCATTATTCACCAATATATCGACATGGCCAAACACCTCAAGCGCTTGTTTCACCAACGCTTCAGCCTCATCGTTCTTCCCGACGTTGGCTTGTACAGCAATCGCTTTGCGGCCAAGCGCCGTGATCGCTTCAACAACCTCTTCAGCAGCGCCCTGGCTCCCGGCATAGTTCACGACGACGTCAGCCCCGGCTTGCGCCAATTCCATCGCAATCGCGCGGCCAATCCCACGGGATGCACCTGTTACTACGGCCACTTTTCCATCTAATGCATTCGTCAACGTACGAACACCTCCTATACATCATTCACAACTCTTGCTTTCCTTAGTCGAATATGCCATCACTTAAGCCAGAAGATCTCCTTCAAGAACCTCTAGATTGTTGACAGACACAATACGAACACTCTTGTCGATCTTCTTGATCAGGCCTGCAAGAACCGAGCCAGAACCAATCTCAATAAATGTGTCCACACCCTGATCGATCAAATAGCGCACGCTATCTTCCCATAGCACAGGAGAATAGACCTGCTCTACAAGCAACTTGCGGATCTCTTCCGCTTGAGTCACAGACTGTGCAGTCACGTTTGCAATAACAGGCACGGTTGCATCCTTCATCACAACGCTTGCGAGAGTATCGCCTAGCTTCGCAGCTGCTGGCTTCATCAGCGAGGAATGGAACGGACCACTTACCTCGAGCGGAAGCACACGCTTCGCTCCAGCTTCTTTGCCGCGAGCAACGATACCATCTACGCCTTCTTTGCTGCCGGATACGACGATCTGCCCTGGGCAGTTCACATTCGCTAGCTCAACAACACCCGTGTCGGCGGACACCGAAACACAAAGTGCGGCAAGCGCATCACGTTCGAGCCCAAGAACAGCAGCCATCGCGCCTTGACCATTCGGCACAGCTTCTTCCATATATTGTCCGCGAGCACGCACAATGGCCACGGCATCATCAAAAGATAATACGCCCGCAACAACAAGCGCACTGTACTCCCCTAAGCTATGCCCAGCTACGAAATCCGGTGTAATGCCCTTCGATTTCAACGCTTCATAATAAGCCACACTCGTTGTGAGCAGTGCCGGCTGTGTATTTACAGTTTTCTTAAGCTCTGCATCGGGTCCTTCAAAAACAAGCTCCGTCAATGGGAAACCCAGGACTTCGTCTGCGCGATCATACACGCTGCGTGCTGCTTCAACGGAATCATATGCGTCTTTTCCCATGCCAACCGCTTGTGCGCCTTGACCTGGAAATACAAATGCAATTTTAGACAAAGTAATGCTCCTTCCATAGATCAATCAAGAAAAAAGTATGAATGATTACCAAACGATAACGGATGCGCCCCAAGTTAACCCGCCACCAAAACCAACAAGAACGATGCAATCGCCCTCTTTAATCCGGCCTTCTTCATCAGCCTCCGCAAGGGCAAGAGGAATCGATGCTGCAGACGTATTTGCATACTTCGGCAGATTGATCATACATTTCTCTTCCGGCAAATTCAGACGGTTCACGGATGCTTGAATAATACGGATATTGGCTTGATGTGGGATCAAGAGATCAATATCTTCTTTGGTAAGCTTCGCTTTCGCGAGCGCTTCTTCCGCTGCATTCCCCATCGTACGAACAGCGAATTTGAACACTTCACTTCCAGCCATGTGGATGTAATGGCTCTTTCCTTCGATCGATTCCATCGATGCTGGCATGCGCGATCCGCCGCCGCTAAGCTTAAGCAGTTCGCCGCCTGAACCGTCCGCACCAAGTTCGAACGATTTGAAGCCACGTCCTTCAGGAACAACACCAAGTACAACTGCACCTGCCCCGTCTCCGAACAGAATGCATGTATTACGGTCTGTATAGTCTGTAATCCGAGATAGACATTCCGCACCGATTACAAGCGCCTTCTTGTACATGCCTGTTGCAATGAAATTGTTCGCTGTCGCTAGACCATAAATAAAACCGGAGCAAGCTGCCGACAAGTCAAAAGCTGCCGCCTTCTTCGCACCGAGCTTATCTTGAAGAATGCAAGCAGTTGACGGGAACATCGTATCCGGCGTAATCGTCGAGACAATAATGAGATCAATTTCGTCTGCTGTTACACCAGCCTTCTCCATCGCTGCGAGCGCCGCGTGGTAAGCAAGATCCGAGGTTGCTTGATCATCCGCCGCAATACGTCGTTCTTTCATTCCTGTGCGCGTAACAATCCATTCGTCATTCGTTTCTACCATTTTCTCTAAATCTGCATTCGTGAGAATACGTTCCGGTACATACTTGCCTGTTCCCAAAATCCCAACTGGATGTAAATTCATTTCTACAACACTCACTTCCTGCTGATTTCCATTGAAATCGTCTGAATTAATTGACTCTGAATCGCGATTCTTGCCTGACGAACGGCATTCTTCACCGCATTCGCATCCGAAGATCCGTGCGCCTTAATCACTAATCCGTTCAGACCGAGCAGCGGCGCTCCGCCGTGTTCTTTGTAATCCATCGTTTTCTTAAGTCCTTTAAGTCCTGGCATCATAATCGCTGCCGCGAGCTTCGTCCATAGATTCTTCGTGAATTCTTTCTTCAGTACAGACATGAGTGTACCTGCCGTACCCTCCATTGTCTTCAGCAAAATATTCCCTACAAATCCATCGCAGACAAGCACATCGCAATTACGCTCCAAAACATCGCGAGACTCGACATTGCCGACAAATTGAATCGGTGCCTCTTCGAGAAGTGGATAAGTCGCCTTGGTAAGCTCATTCCCCTTCATGGCTTCCGTTCCAACGTTCAAGAGACCTACACGCGGCTTCGTCATTCCATGAACCTTCGTCCGATAAATGCTCGCCATCACCGCATATTGTACCAAATGTTCCGGCTTCGCATCCATGTTCGCACCTAAATCCAGCGCTAACACGCCGACTTCATCCATCGTTGGCAGCATCGGCGCAAGTGCTGGACGTTCGATTCCATCCATACGCCCAACAACCAGTAATCCGGTCGTCATGAGCGCGCCCGTGTTCCCTGCGGAAATCATGGCATCGGCCTGTCCTTCTTTCACAAGACGTCCAGCGACAACCATAGATGAGTCCTTCTTGCGGCGAACCGCCTTTACAGGTTCATCCTCAGGTCCAATTATTTCAGTACAATGATGTATATGTAGATTACTCGGTCTTTCCTTAAGGAGCGGTTCAATAATCGCTGCGTCTCCAACGAGTATGACATCGATATCATTCCACGTCTGAGCTGCCGCTACTGCGCCTTCTACATTCGAAGCAGGAGCATGATCCCCACCCATCGCATCAATGGCGATCTTCATTCCTCGTTCCCTCCTTCGATGTTCGACTCATTCTTGGTTCGATATATGATAAAGTTTCCTTGAAACACCATTTCTTCACCTACGTAGGAGAACACTTCAACCTTAGCTTTGCCCTTCTGACCGGAAATCGAGCGAACGTACGCCTTAGCGATACATTTCTCTTCCAGATGCACGGAGCGGATAAATCGGATATCTGCGGATGCAGTCAACGCGATCTCTTCGTTAATGACGGCTACCGCCAGAGAGTTGGCTTGCGCGAATATATGATGTCCACGTGCAATCTTCGTCCGCGAGAAGACATGTTCTGGGCGAATCTCGAAGATCGAGATGCCGCTGCGGTCGAGCTGCAGGTCAACAATATCCCCAATGACTTCATGCAGGGGCAAGGAGCGAACTTGGTCGTAGGAGCGTTCTGCCATCATCTTGAGGCGTTCCCGAAGCTCCGGGATGGCTAGTTCCATCCGATCTAAGCGAATCGTCTGTATGCTAACTTTCAGCTGGCGGGTCAGCTCTTGATCCGTCACGAACGGATTCTCTTCGATGATCTTCACTAGCATCTGCTGCCGCTGTCTTTTCGGTAATCGTTCGATAGGTACCTACCGCCTTTCATACTGATTCCATTCTCATTAGAACCAGGTACTAGGTTATAGTATAGTGAATCGGCGCTGAAAAAGAAAGCTTTTGCGCAAAAAAAATAGCACTTCATCGTGAGATGAAGCACTATTACCTCGAAACTTATGTTATTGCTTGATGATTTCTCTTGCTTTGTAAGTTCCGCAAACTTTGCAAACGTGGTGAGCAAGTTTCAACTCTCCGCATTGTTCACATTTTACCATTCCAGGTACCGCCAATTTAAAGTGAGTACGACGTTTGTCACGACGTGTTTTGGACGTTCTTCTTTGAGGTACTGCCATGTGTTCCCACCTCCTTACCAAAATTACACTGCTGTTTCTTCCGATAGCTGATGTGCGCTCTTAGATTAATCTTTGTTAAAGAAATCTTTGAGCGCAGCGAGCCGCGGATCAATCTTCTCATTCGAACAACCGCAGGGCTTCTCATTACGATTAACCCCGCAAGTTGGACACAAGCCTTGGCAATCTTCATCACATAACGGAGCATACGGAAGATTCATATACATTTCTTCCTCCATATACGGTACGAGATCGACCCTCTCCTCAGAGACGAATTCGAAATTCTCATCCTCTTCGGCTTCCTCAGGAGATTCCGCTAGCTTGAACCGCTCATGAAACGGAATGACGTAGCTCTTCGCGAACGGAGTCAGGCAACGTGAACACTGAAGCTTCAGCTCTGCGTTTAACTCCCCTCGTACATCAATCACGCCGCCCATCTCAGGCCTTACCATAAGTTCAACCTTCACCGGGCTGATATATGTAATATCAGGTCGCCCTTCGATGACACGGTTCATATCGATGGATTGATCAAAGGTTATTGTCGTATCTTTTGACATGAGCTCACGAATATTAAAGTTCATATACATCACTCCAAACAGACAAAAATTATTATATCGATTTTACTAGGGATTTGTCAACATGTTATAGTGAGATAAAAGCTTGTCCAAAAGAATCTATCGCCTGCTAGAAGCGTGAATTTCTGCTATCTCATCAGGTTTCTTCATGAAAATATATCACGGATTCGAAAGGATGAAAACAGGTGAAAACTGTCGGCATCATCGTAGAATATAATCCGATGCATAACGGCCATCTCTATCATTTGGAGCAATCCAAATGGAAAGCTGAGGCTGACGCGGTCATCGCCGTCATGAGCGGACATTATTTGCAGCGAGGCGAACCAGCCATTGTCGACAAATGGGCGCGGGCCGAAATGGCCCTCGCCATGGGCGTCGATGTCGTCATCGAGCTGCCGGCGGCGTATGCGGTGCAGCCCGCCGAGTGGTTTGCCTTCGGCGCGGTCGGCCTGCTGGACGCGACGGGCGTCTGCGACGCCCTATGCTTCGGCAGCGAGCATGGCGAGCTGGCGCTGCTCATGCAGCTCGCGCAGCTGCTGCATCGCGAGCCCGCGGGGCTCGGCGACGCGCTGCGAGCCGAGCTGCGCCAAGGCGCGAGCTACCCGGCCGCGTTCGCGGCAGCGGCCGGGAGAAGCGCCGCAGCTGCGCTCGCGGGCGGTGGCACGGGCGCCCTCGCAGACGACTGCGATGCGGAGGCGCTCGCCGCGATCTTGAAGCAGCCCAACAATTCGTTAGGGCTGCACTATCTCATGGCTCTGCTGCGCCTGCAGAGCCCGATCAAGCCCTTGACGGTAGCACGCCGCGCAGCGGGCTACCACGAACCGCGCATCACAGATGCGCATATCGCGAGCGCGACGGCCCTGCGCCGCCTGCTCGCGGAAGGCGGCGGCGACCTCGCGCCGCTCGCGCCCTACGTGCCGCCAAGTACGCTGTATATTCTGCAGCGTGAGTGGCTTGCCGGGCGCGGCCCGGTCACATGGGAGGCATTCGCCGCTCCCTTGTTCCACACCTTGCTGCAGCAGGACGCTGCAGCACTCGCAGCGCATCATGAGGTGACCGAAGGGCTCGAGCAGCGCATCCTACAAGCGCTGCCCGCCCTGCCATCGCTCACCGTCGAAGCTCTGCTCGATCAGCTCAAGACCAAACGCTATACGCGAGCGAAGCTGCAGCGTACCTTAACGCACTTGCTCTTGAATCATAGCAAGACCCAGCTTGCGCCGGACCAACTGCGTGATGGATTATCCTACATCCGTGTCCTCGGCTTCTCCACGCAAGGACAAGCCTTACTCAAACGAATGAAGAAGAGTGCCAAGCTGCCCATCATTACAAATGTACCGGATACGGAGAAGATGGAGCACCCCTTCTTGGCATTGGATATTCGAGCGACGAGCATTTATGCCACGGCTTTCCGAGACCAAGTGAATGCTGCGCGTATGCTCTTCCGTGATTATTACGAACCACCCATCCGCTATCCCAGATAAGCGTGGGTGGTTCGATTTTTCCTAAACCATTATTTCGTTTTATCAGGCAACGCCTTCAAATAACTCAGCGCATCATCGACCGTATCGACTTTGACGAGCTTCATATTCGTCTTGATCGTATCGTATTTTTTCTTGGCCTCATCATAATTTTTAGCAGGTGCGAAGAAAATATCCGCGTGTTCGCGATCAGCAGCAACAATTTTATGCGGAATCCCGCCAATTGGACCTACAGTACCATCGGGACTCACTGTACCTGTCCCCGCTATCCGGTAACCTTTACTCAAATCACCGGGTGTCAATTGGTTCACAAGCTCCAAGGTGAACATCAGCCCGGCAGATGGACCGCCAATATTCTCAACTTTGAATTGAATCTCCTTGTCGCTGCCCCGCGGCACGACTTTCTGTTCTATTCCGAAATTCACACCCATCCCAGGACGAGAATTTCCCTTCGCGTCCTTCAATTCAATCAATTCAACCGTTACATCCGTTTCTTTGTTGTTCCGAAGGACTTTCCCCTTAAGGACATCGCCAACTTTTTTAGATTGAAGGAGGGTAATGAGCTCATCATACTGCTTGAACTTCTTTCCATCAAGGCTTAATAGCTGGTCTCCTGTCTGGAAGTCATTTTTCGTCTCGAGCTGCGGATTATTATAGATAATAACTAATTTATCCATGATGACATCAAACGGTATTTTGGCATGCAGATAAGCTGCCGCCATGGCATTGGTCTGAGAATTGCTCATATTGAATAATTGTTCTGTTGTATATTCTTGCTGCGTTCTGCCGCCCAGATTTTCCTTGGACAGCTGCTCATTCTTATCGAAGACGCTCGCCAGCATTAACGCGACATTCGCTTTTTTGCGGAGAACGGTCGTGAGCATGAACGTCCCGTTCTCCTCCGGGTCGCCATTCTTCACCGTCACCAGTGGTTTAATCTCATCTGCACTTCCTGGTTCATAAATCACATAAGGTGTCGGCATGAAGACCAGTACATACACCGCTACAATCAGTGCAAAAAAATACGTGACAAACTTTACACTACTGCTTCTCGTTGCTCGTCGATTCGAATCCATTTACTATCTTCCTTTCTATTCCCATCACTCTTCCTAGTCATCTTTTGATCACGAAGTATTTCTTGGAGCGAACTCGACATCGCATCTTGCGTTCAACTTCGAAGTCCGGTACTCATTTAGGTTTTGCCTAAACTCCGTTCCTCCTTCTTCAGTTTCTCGCAACCTACTCGGTGCTGAAAAGCTGATTTTTTGAACGCTTTCTTCTAGTCTAAATGCTCGTCTCTTCGCGTAGACATGTACTATTCTTGTTTATGCGTGGAGAGGTGGAACTTATGTTGTATGGTCAAAATATTCGTACAAGTCCCTGGATGACGCTGCTCTTCAGTTTTGGGGCAATTCTCCTGGTATTCTGCATCGTGCTCTACCCTGATCAAGCTTTCAAAGCATCGCTCCAAGGACTCTCCGTGTGGTGGAAGCTCATCTTTCCTGCACTGCTTCCTTTTCTGGTTATATCCGAAATCATGATGGCCTACGGCTTCGCCCATGGACTTGGAGTTCTGCTTGACCCCGTGATGCGAAGAATTTTCGGGATTCCCGGCGTCGGTGGATGGGCACTAGCGCTTGGTTGGACAGCTGGTTTTCCTGCAGGCGCAGAAGCGACAGCCAAGCTCCGCAAGATGCAAGTTCTACAGAAGCATGAGGCTAATCGGCTCCTAGCCCTATCGCATGTAAGCAATCCAATTCTCATCATCGTCGTCATTGGCGTAGGATTTCTCCAGCAGCCTCATGCGGGTATAGCTCTCGCTATATTTCACTGGGCCTCCGCACTCTTAACCGGATTTATTCTCTATGGCATTTCGCCAAGAAGCATACATCCGGCTGAAAAATCAGGGACTTCTTCAGAGGTATCCGATGTATTTACAGCCCCATTTACGACGCGAGAACATGAGGGTGATTCGAACGCTTCCGACTTAGCATCCCCAAATAGCCAAGCGCCTAAGCGGCGTTGGCAGCAGATTCTCGAAGCCATGGAGCAAGCACATCAGGCCGATGGACGTACTTTCGGAAGACTGCTCGGCGATGCGGTGACTTCTGCGGTACAGACCCTCATGATGGTCGGCGGATACATGATGATTTTCTCCATCATCGCGCAAATCGTACAGCTCCTATTCCCGATGAACATCGCTCCCTATTGGGTCCAAGGGTTTTTGGAGCTGCATCTCGGCGCCTATGGGATAAGTACAGCAGACTTGACCTCCAACTTAATGCAAATGGCCATTCTTAGCGGCATTCTCGCCTGGAGCGGTATCAGCGCACACTTGCAAATCCGCAGTAAGACGCAATCCACGGATATGAGCTACATCTACTTTATCTTATCGCGATTACTACATTGCATCGTAGCTGTACTTATCACTTTGGCATGTTGGAATCCATTGCAGCTGCTCTTAGGACGAATTGCCCCGAGTTTCCTTCCCGTCTGGGGTGCGCAAGACAAGGGTCATCCGCTTGAATGGTTCAAGCTGATGAATGATTTTAACGCATGGTATGTACTTCCTATTCTATTCGTCAGTATTCTCGGTATCATTATGTTGCTCTCAGGATTGATGACATTCATTCGACATCGAACTTCACCCTAAAAGATCATCGACAGCTTAAATATCGCGATACTTCGATCGAAGCGCTTGTTCAACTTCAGGGCTGACCAGATCATTCACTGAACCCTGGAAGCGAGCAATCTCTTTGACAATGCTGGAGCTGAGATACGAATACTTCGGGTTGGTCATCATAAAGATCGTCTCAATCGATGAATCCAGCTTATTGTTCGTAGACGCCATTTGTAGTTCATATTCAAAATCCGTTACGGAACGAATACCACGTACGATGACATCCGCTTGACGCGATTTCACGAAGTTCACCGTCAAATCCCGGAAGCTATCCACTTCAACATTCGGCAAATGGTGTGTCGCTTCTCGAATCATATCCATTCGTTCTTGCACAGTAAATAACGGATTTTTGCTTAGATTATTCAGCACACCTACAATTAACGTATCGAACTGCTTCGCTGCTCGTTCAATAATATCCATATGCCCTTGGGTGATAGGATCGAAGCTGCCTGGATAAACAGCGACTCTCGGCGCTCTTGGGCTTTGTTCACTCATGCTTGTTCCTCCTTCTTATACCGATAGATCGTGACGGTCGTCTCACCGTAATTCGCTACTCGAATCTGCCTAAAATCGCCAATTTGTTCTGGATATGTATGGCTGGCGTCATGTTCTACCATCACGGTTGCATCCTCCTGCACCAGACCCCGCTGTGCCAAATCAAGCATCATCTCGTCGACGTTCGTCATTTTATAAGGTGGGTCGAGGAAAATCAGATCAAATCCTTTCGCCCGCTTCTCGAGCGCTTTGATTGCCCGCATCGCATCATTGCGATAGACTTCCGCTTGACTCTCCAGCTTCACGGTCTTTAGATTCTGCTTAATCACCTCGATGCTCTTCGGATCCATATCCACGAAAATGGCACGTTCCGCACCTCGGCTAAGCGCTTCAATGCCAAGTCCGCCTGTTCCCGCGAACAGATCGAGAACATACTCGCCATCAAAATACGGACCGATCATACTGAATATCGCTTCTTTTACTTTATCTGTCGTCGGCCTTGTCCCCATACCAGGTACTGCTTTTAATGAACGGCCTCTTGCCGATCCTGAAATCACTCTCATTGTAATTCTCACCCATTCTAAATTTCCTCCACTGACTTTTTTCATCGTACCACATTTTCCGCTATGTTGAAAAATAAACCTAAACCCGTGTCGGAATGCCACGAATTTTCTTTTTTCGAAAAGCGATGTATAAATCTGCTCAGACGGGCAATCCTTAAGTTATCGACATCATCGAATGTCGTAGACAACCGCGGAGAAGACTTACGTTTCCCCATAAGCTCTTCGTCCGGTTTCTCCTCTCCCATGATGGAGCTCTCGCAAGAGGGCTCCAGAAAAAAGCCTTTGTGAGCATAGGTTCACGAAGGCTTTTTTCTATTCCAAAATAAGAAAACTCCCCTTTAATGAAGGAGAGCTTCCCACCGACTCAAATCAGTGCAATCGCAAGTAATGTAAATAAGCTTAGCGTTAGAATCTCATCCCCGAAGCCAAAGCCACCAAAGCCAAATCCTGATGTACACGCATCTTTTCTCCGCTCGGTTCTTAGGTGGACATGGTTTCGATCCACTTTCTCAATCGTACCTTCATGCCAGATCCCATCCGATGTCAATAAACGTACACGTCTGTTCACGCACCGAAGACAACCATAATAAGCCTCCATCCTCAACCACTCCTTTCTATTTCCTATAGTGGCATCATATGAAGATAGGATAGGAGCCGTAACGGCGAGTTGATAGGGTGGATTGGCCTTCTTTCCTACCAATTCATGCGATAAATCGGCTTGTTCTCAATGACCCGAATCGGTTTGGTCCAAGGTTCTGTCTCTGGTGTCGTAGCGAGTACGTCTTCTACCGCTTGGAGCTTCGCATCCAGCTGATCGATATAATGAAGGGCAACGGCTTCAGGCAGCTGCGGCTGTACCGGGCTTCCCCATTCTCCTAGATTATGATGCGATAAGACCAAATGTTGGAGTGCGATAACAATCTCATCGGTTAATGGGATGTGCAAGTGAATTGCCGCTTCGGTAATCCACCCGTAGGCAATGGCGAGATGTCCTAGCAATTTCCCAGATACGCTATAATCCGAGACAATCCCGAGCTCGGCGATCATCTCTTCGGGCTTAGCAATATCGTGAAGAATAATTCCCGCTTTGACGAGATCTGGGCGTAAGTAGGGTCTTTGCTTACATATAAATTCGCCTAACTCCAGCATTCGATTCATATGATAGACAAGTCCCCCGAAATAGGCATGATGATTCGATTTGGCAGCCGGATAGTGTGGAAGCTTATCTTCGGTCTTCGCCACGCAGAATTCAACGATACGGCGGACCGTATCATGCTCAATACTTGCCGTCACGCGCTTGATCGTCTCTACTAGTTGTTCTGCAGGAACTGGTGCTGCCCGAATAAAATCTGTCAACTGGACGCCATCTTCTTCATTCACAAGTCTTATTTTCTCAATCTTAAATTGTAATCGGTCATTATAGCTCTGTACGATACCCTTCACTTTTACCAGCTGCCTAGGGAAGAACGTTTCTTTATCCGTCTGCGTCGCATCCCAAAATTTCGCTGGAATATCGCCGCTCTGGTCGGAGAGAACCATATCGAAATAATCCTTCGCTGGGGTGGTGCGTGTCTGTTTCACTTCGGCTTCTTTTAATAGAAAATAATTAATAATTTCATCGCCAACGACCATATTTTTAATCATTTTGATGCAAAACTCCTCTTTTTTTATCTTATTTTAAGGTTCATCTCATCTTCTATTCATCTTTCACTTCTATACTAAGAACATAGCAAGAGAGCAACACCATAAGGAACGCCCCCCAACAACATTTATATAGATTGCTACGAGAAAGAAGCTCAGGTTATCCTGGGCTTCTTTCTTGTCTATCGGTCCCTTGCAGGGTCCTGCACCAGTGCAGCCAACTTCTTCGGTGCCGTCCGCAAATAAGCTTCTCGAATCAAATCTTCAATTTCATCCCAATCCGTGGGAGGCTCTATCTGCTGCGTCACCCATCCATGCTGACCAATGTAGGGTGTTTTGAAAAACAGGCTGTCCACTTGACTGAGTAAAATCTCTTGTGTCGATTGACTTGTCCGAATCGAAAGCGAAACACCTTCCTTATCTTCCCCCATAATGATGAAAGGCTTGTCCTTCACACGAAGGGAGGTGTGCCCGAACCCATCGATATGCTCCTCTACCGATGGAAAAACGCTGCAAATGCTCCGGACGTGCTGGAGCGTTTGGACCGCATGTTCCGATGTAAGCTGCTGATTATCATATCCCATAAACGATGCACCTCCTCCTACTTTCATGTTAGTATCCAACCTTAGGCAGCCTTGCGTGAAATGATCTGCCATATCAAGTATTTGTTGCTCCATTTTATCATACGTGGCAACACTTTGTGACTTATTCATCTTCGTTTCTTCCAATATTCCCACGCCTCCATATATGTCTCGAAATCTTGTGGGTGGTGTAAGATGCAAGTCGCGATTCGGTAATACAGCCCGATTAATACCTCACGAGACAGATCTCGACCGATGGTAAACTTCGGTTCCATCCGACCTACTGCTTGCTGAATGGTTTCTGTATCCAATTGATTCGGTGAGGAACAGTAGGCATAGATTAGGTCATACAAAGGTTCACCTATCGTTGGAATGGGATCAATCACACCCGTCAACTGACCCTGCTGGAACAGAAAATTATGTACCCCACAGTCACCGTGCAGCAAATATTGTAATGCTTGATCTTGGGTCGAGTGAATAAGCTGCTGAGCGAGCTTATGGTCAGCGTTGGATAAACGTGTATCAATTGTCACTTGTGCCCATTGATATCGAAGAATTAAGAATTCCTTCCATGATGCCGAAGGCTCATCCGCATAACCAAAATCGCTCGAGTCTACCATAGGTATTGATCGATTGATCACCTCACTGACTAATGTCTGAAGAGTTTCAGCTTTCCGATCCCTCGGATATTCCGTCTCACCGGGTTGATAGGTATAGACAAAATATCGATAATCTGCATCAATATAGACCACCCGGGCGAATAGCGGATTGCCTTCGTGGGCTCTTAGATAAGAAGACTCAAACCGGACTGTCTTCGGGTCATTGATTTTGACCACAAGCGTAGGTTCACCGTCTGAGATTAGCGCATAGACCGTACTCACCGTCCCTCCGCTAAGCGCTTTCCAAGTATTGATATGAGGGGCAATAACCCCTTGTTCTCGTAGTTCGAGCATGATTTCTTCTATCTGCATGTTCTGTTGCCTCTTTTTCAAGAATATATATTTTCAGGGACGACCCACACCCTTCCTGCAATACCTTCATATACTAGAGTATCATCAGTTTATGAAAGGGGCACCCATATGAATATGTCGAGTAATTATCAAAAAAGCTTACAATATATGAATAGATACGTTCAAGTCACAACAAAACAAGGGATGACATATCAAGGTAAAATTGTGAAAGTTAGCGGTAATAAAGTCTACCTCCAAATGGATCAACGCGATCGTGACAAAAAGGTACACATCTCCTTCTTCCCATTCATTATTCCTCTCGTACTCTTTGACTTGCTTGCGATAGTACTTATCAGTGAGAGACGAAGATTCTTCTTCTAGTAGTCCACTCAACACAAAGTCCTCCTCAATGCGATCATCGAGGAGGACTTGTTATTTAGTAAACGGACATTATTTCGAGAATTGCCCGATCAGCTCCAACACGCGATTCACAGCTTCATTTCTCTTGTATGCTCGCATATTTCCTGCAATCACTTCCCTTCGATCATACAGCGTCATCACTTTGGTCAAAAAATTAGCGTCTGTCAGATCTTCTTCCATAAGTAGCTCGCCATAACCCGCACGCTTGAACGACTCTGCATTTAGAATCTGATCACCCCTACTCGAGGTCCGCGGCAGTGGAATGAGCAGCATTGGCTTACCAAGTGCTAGAAATTCGAAGATGGAGTTAGAGCCTGCTCTGGTAATGACAATATCCGTCATGGCAAGTACGTCTGCAAGGTCTTCATGCATATATTCGAACTGCAAGTATCTCGGATGCTCCGCTGCGGCGTCCACTTGACCTTTTCCACAGATATGCACGATTTGAAATATCTTCGTTAGTTTACGGATATTCTTACGCACGGCTTCATTAATTTTACGCGCACCTAGACTTCCACCCATAATCAGCAGGACAGGCAATTTCTTGTCAAAAAGAACTCGTGTCCGGCCTCGCTCCGCATTTCCCTGTAGAATCTCATCGCGGATGACCGCCCCAACATGAATTGCTTTAGCACTCCGTATATGATCTAGAGTCTCTGGAAACGTAAGACAAATCTTATTCGCAAATGGAAGCGCAATTTTGTTCGCAAGACCCGGTGTCATATCTGACTCATGAATAATAACTGGGACTTTATTGAGCCAAGCGCCAAGTACGACCGGAACGGAGACGAATCCGCCCTTGGAGAATACGATATCTGGCCTCATGTTGCGAATAAGACGATAAGCCTCATAGACCCCCTGAATGACACGGAAAGGATCTTTGAAATTCTCAAGTGCCATATAGCGGCGTAGCTTGCCTGTCGAAATGCCATGATACTTCACATTCGGAAGGTTATGAATCAGTTGTGATTCAATGCCTTGCTTAGAACCCATATATTGAATATCCCAGCCCTGTGCTTGCAGCTTTGGAATCAAGGCCAAGTTCACGGTCACATGTCCGGCAGATCCGCCGCCTGTGAATAGTATCCGCTTATGTTGTGTCATCTCGCGATCACCCCAGATGTCATTAATATAACCGCTTCGTATAACTCTCTTGCAGGGACTGATCGACTTCATCAGCTGTAATCGAAGTATGCGTATTCGCTGAGAGATGTGCCGCTAATAACTTCGAAGGAAGATAGCAGTTCAGTAAATCTGTCCATTGCTATTCTGCCTTCTTATCATTGTATTCTCGTTCAATAGCTTGCATCAATGCGGATTCATGGATACCATTCTGGACGAATTGGAACTGTACGCCTGTTATCCGCTGTGCACGATCAACAATTTGGCCCAGATGATATCCTGTATGCTCAACGAGATGATATATAGAATACATATCGATTATATCCACTGTGTTGATTGCTTTTTCAAAGGCTGTAAATACCTCCGTTAGGTGATGGATCAGCTGATCTTGGGTCATATTCAGATCGGGAAATGAATTCTCGATCCCTTTGGTAAACACTGCATCTGGTTGTACTAACCTTGTTGTATTTCTCGTGACATGCTCCGTGATATGCAGCACGATACCGCCAATGCTGTTCATTTGCTGCGATTCTTTATGCCAGATCATATCCTGATTTAGTGCGCGTAGACTGATCTCGAGCTTCGGTAAATAATGATGGACCATGCGGTGCTTCGAGATCGTTTTGAATTCGCTCCATGCGTCGTTCAATATGGGAATCGCCTCATTTCGATCAGGATCATCGGTCAACGTTCACTTAATAATATCGGTACAGAAGGGTCTGCTCACTCTGAAATGATCAGTTCTACCTTCCCATGACTCGCATGAATGCGCGCACGCCCGCCAATCGGGAACGTGATCTGCGGCGTGGTATGCCCGAAGTTCACGTCTGCAATAACCGGAAGATGCGACAATGCTTTTTTAGATGTTATGATCTGGCGCAATAAATCTTGCGTCATTCTGGAGGCCTGCTGGAATCTTCCGATAACAATGGCCTGCACCCCTTCAAATCCCGACTGATGAATGAGAGATTGCAGATCCCGATCGAAGGTCTGTGGTGAAGATTCCAGATCGTCTTCGATGAATAGAATTGAATTTGCTAAGCTCGGCATATAGGCTGTGCCTTGCAGTAGATTCAATGTGCATAGATTTCCACCGATTATCGTTCCTTCGGCCTCTCCCGCTTGAATCACATATGGACCTTCATTCGGTATAAAATGCCGTTTCTCTTGATCAAGATACCATGCGTCGTCACTCCAAGTATCTGAATGAAGGATCGAGATCGTCTCGTCCTCCAACATCATTTTCCGAAAATAATCTGTCGTGTACTCCAATCCATGCAGCATCCCGAACGTCGAGAAATGTGGTCCGGAATAGGTGATTAATCCTGTCTTCGCATAAATCGCATTGCCTAGCGCCGTAATATCTGAATATCCGCACAGCCGTTTCGGGTTCGATTGGATAATCGAGAAATCGATGTCACTGAGCAGCTGGTTAGTGTTATAGCCACCAATCGTTGTTAGAATACCCGCTACCTTCGGGTCGAGGAAAGCTTGATGCAAATCTTCAATCCTTGCCTTGATCGAAGATGACACAAAATCATCGACTTCCAGATAATGTTGTCCGAATGTAACGGTAAAACCTAATGCTTCAAGTCTCTGCTTCCCCAGCTCCCGTTGATCCTCTGCGATCATCGCCATACTTCGAGAAGGAGAAATAACACGAATCTCATCTCCTGGTTGTAATTTACGTGCTCTCATAGGCTTCTCCTGTCTTGTCGCTTTGTACTGACAATGAATATATGTTTATGTATGATGAATAACCTTCGCTATGAAGTAAAGGCTACCACAACAAAAGGGACAATACTAATCACAAATACAATACCTAACGCCTTCCATTTGTTCGTCCGCTCCGTTTGTAAATAGGATAGAACCATCTCTCCACGACACAAATAATACATCAGGCAGCCATTCCATAGCATTCGAACGCCAAACTTCAGATAATAGCTTCCGGTCTCTTGCCCCGATACATTAAATTGATCCGCTAGATTGGAGATGGAGAGAATGACGGTCATGTTCCGTGTTACTGCATAAGCGAAATACAACAGCGCCAGCCACCACCCCCATGATTTACCGATCCACAGCCCCACGGCTGCAGCACAACCGAGAAGACCTAAGAACGCAATGGCGCCTTGAAGAAAGTGACTCGATACACCAAACATCGTCGAGGCATCGTTTAATGTATTCCACGCCATGATCTGCATAACGAGGGTTGTAATTCCCCCAATCATGAGAATGACCGCTAATAGACTTACGCCAAGTGGACGATCATAAGATTGTTCCATCACGTTATGTACTGATTTGTCCGTACTGAAGTTCGACATGTATATCCCCCAATAATACTTATCTTATATTTCTACTAAGCCGCAATAAAATAGTATAATAGCCTGCTGCACATGGAGCAGATACTTTTTAAATGCATATCCCTCAAGACATGCTCCTCACCTATTCTTGTTTGGATCTGATGACTCTTAACTCCTGCCAGATCGCCCGTAAATACCCAATCACGAAGAAAAATCCTAAGAATAAAATGATCGTAATGATTTCCATCGGCTCACTCCTTTTTTAGTACGCTCCTTTACCCGAGAACCTGTTAATCGAAAATCCTCATTTTCAGACCTCCTGTAGGTTCTCACGATTGCCTCGAATCATATCTCCCTAGCACTCTTATCTCATGACCAAGTGTGGTTAATATCGTGATCGCTTTGTTCAGCGTCTCGAAACTGCAATCGCTATCCGACTCCAATATAAACCGATATGTACCCAACTTCCTTGCTGTAGGTCGCGATTCAATCCAAGATAGATTTATAGAAAGTGCACTTAATATGTTCAAAATAGCCGAAAGGACGCCGGGATACTCTTCGTTTGGTGTAATGACGAACATCGTCTTCTTGCGCTGCAGCCCGGTTATCTCCTCTCTGCTTACAACGATAAACCGTGTCTCGTTATCGGGGTGATCTTCAATATTCGATTCTAAAATTTGGAGACCATGCAAATCAGCCAGCAGCGCTGGTCCAATCGCCGCAACATCCTTCCGACCACTTCGCTTCACCTGCAAAGCCGCTGAGGCGGAGTATCGTAATTGACGCATTTCGCTCCTAAATTTCGAATATATTGACGACTTTGTGTGAAAATCGGCGGTATGGACCACACTTCTTGAATAGAGGATCGTTCAGTATATTCATTCGCGAGAAGATGCAGAGAAACAGGTAACAAGTATTCTCCTTCAATATGCACATCCTTGTAAGAGAGCAGGCTATCGATTGTCATGTTGATCGTGCCTTCCATCATATTTTCCAAGGGTGCAATACCTTTATCGACCCGATGTTCTCCAACGGCTTCAATTACTTCTGGAATGGAGTCACATCGAACAAACTGTGCATTCTCTCCGCCAAAATACCGGTTAGCCGCCTCTTCCGAAAAGGTACCTTGCGGTCCAAGATAAGCAACTTTCATCGATTATTCCTTCCTTTTCCTCAATTCTCAACCACTAACCAAGTTTTCGCTTCCTCCGGATCTGCATAGAAAGATATTTGCAGTTGAATGCCAGATCGCTTCATTTGTCGCTTCAGCTTCCACCGATTGAACCCGGATAAACCTACAAATGAGATTTTCACAATACGATCCTCCAAATTCTTCAGATGCATCACAAGCTCTTGCAGAACCTCCGCCGTAAAGGAAGTATGGTACAGATCAACCCAAATTTTCAGCTTACGATTCATCTGTAGAATGAACGCTTCTTCCTGTTTCATCAACTCGAATAAGGCTGCCTCATCCGTATATTTGCTCCCATACTTCAGACAATGAATCTCACCGCCCTTATAGGGATAAGGATAAATAGAACCTCCGGGTGATTTCATCATGGAAGATCCCTTGTCAGTTTCTTCTTCAAAAAGAACTGCTTAATCCCATCCGGGTATTCATCGTTCACGCCAAAAACCTCATATCCCATTTTCTGATAAAAGTCCGGCGTTTGATAGGTGAATGTGCATGTATGCGCAAACACACAGCCAAGCTCTTTCCCTCTTCGCTCCGCTTCCTGTATTATCTGCTCCCCATAACCCTGATGCCGATACTTCTCATCAATCCAGAACACATCAAGATACAGTCCATAGGACCACGTCTCACAGAACAATCCGCCCACAACAGCCCCGGTACTATCCTTCAAAAATAAATTAATATCCTGCCCCGGTTTCTTCAGTAACCCGTTCGTAGCACGCACATTGTAGTTATACAACTGATCACAGACGAACTTGTAATCTGCTTCCTCGGACTCTGTTGTCATTTGCACATTCTCTATCTGCATGTCAGTCATTCGTCTTCTCCCCAATCTGTATTTTGGAAAATATAAGCATATCTCTTAGCTCTTGACCATCTTGAGAGAGGTTATTATTCCGTAAAATCCCCTCGAGCTCGAAAGCCGCCCTCTCCGCGACCGCTCGGCTTCTCACATTCAATCGATCACATCGAATTTCGACGCGTCGCGCCTTCAACGTCTCAAATGCGAATGATGCAATCCCTTGCACCGCTTCGGTCATATAGCCTTTGCCTGCATGACGAGAATCGATCCAGTAACCAATCTCGAACTTGGGTATGTTCCAGTTCACATTGTGCAATCCAGAAGAACCGATGAATTCAAGTGTATCTTTATGAAAAATAAGCAACCTCAGATCTTCTCGCTGCAAAAATTTCGCATGCCCTTCGCGTATAATCGCCTCTGAACGGTCTTCCGACTGTTCGTTGTGAGCAAAAGCAAGCCAAGGCTTCAAATCTTCGATAGATGCTGTGATGGCTTCATAGACCACTCGCCCATCACCAGGTAAAGGCAGTCGAATCAATAGACGTTCAGTCTCAAATTGACTCGGGAAATCAAGTAGAATCGGTGGTTTCATCAGGAGCACCCCCTGCATTTTATTACACATCTTACCAAATAAGACGGTTTTTATCTATCCTGAATTAGGATAGATAAAAAGCTGCACCCAGCGACCAAGGCTAGGAACAGCTCTCTATCATAATCAACCACGAGTTGATTCTACGTTATAGTTTCTTCGTCATATGGATATCCAATGGCTCTTTACTAAACAGCTCTGGGTCCACGGTTTCAGTGAGTTGGCCGCCTTGACTACTATAGAAGGATACCGCTGATTCTGTCTCTGTTGAAGAAATATACAGCGCCTTCGCACCTCGTCTTCTCGCTTCATCACTTAATTCGTTCAAAATACGCGTACCAATCCCTTGTCTTCGATAGTTCCTTGATACATACATCAAATCGATCTGGAGCTGATCCTTCAAGTCTCCTCGGAATTGATGCGCTAGTACACCGAACCCGACTAACACGTCTTCATCGAATGCTCCGAGTGCCATCCCGCCATGGCGAATCTCGTACACAAATCGTTCCTGAATCTCATCTAGGACATCTGAATCCCAATTCGGGCATTCATGACCTGCTGGAATCTCCGTTAATTGCCCTTCTTGCATCTCATAGGTCAGATTGATCTCTTCCGAGCGATCGATTTCTTTGAGTTGATGAACGTGATCTTCGTTCAACACCTGATAATTAATCAATTACAATACCTCGTTCCGAATGTTATTTTCATATTAGGTGCATAAGTTAACCAGGATTGTTCTGAAAAAGCCGCGGCGAATCGCCGCTCAGCCTCAACCTGTTCTCTCGCTTCTACGTGAGATAACCCCCGCTTGATCAAATGTTGGATTGTTTCCTCCATGTCACCTGGGATTTGCCCTAGGCCTTCATCTCGAAGAGAACGATACAACGCGTCCTTCTTCACTCCGTCCATATTTTGATCAAGGAAATTTACTCTATCGCTTACCCTGCAATCCACGTCTTTTAGCCCCAACTGACTGAACAAGATAGGCAGCAGCATACCGATATTACCGTTTTTCCCGGTTCGCCTCGCATCTAGTTCATACAATTTCTGAAGCTCACCAAGTCGCATCACGTTAGATTGATCGACACCATCTAACGCATAATTCGATGCGTTCGCGATCCAATGGGGTTCAAAACAGATGACACGACCTTGATCACGTACGCTATTGATCATCTTCTGAAGGATTTTCTTCGAATCCGTCATATGTAATAGAAAAGCATGGCTCAGGGCAATATCATACCTCGACTCCATATGTATCGTCTCTATGTCACATGGGATGAATTCCACTGGAAAAGGGAGGTCAGCAAAAATCTCTCTAGCTCGTTGAATCAATTCCGTGCCTTTTTCCAATCCCGTGTAACTCGAGCCTTTCGGTAATAAAGGGAGCAGCTTCAGCCCAAGATAACCGAACCCACAACCGAAATCCACGAGATTCACGGGGCTATCGATCTTCCATACATCTCTCACAAGAAAATTCAAATAGTCATCATTGTAATAGAGCCATCGCGTGTTCTGTAAATATTCGATTTGCTGATCCCAATAATATTCTGACATGAACTAGCCTCTACTTTCCTATTCGGATTTCTCAATCAACTCAAGAATGGATACAGGATACAATGGCTTACTTAATTCTAGAATGGCTTTGGCATAATCTTGAATCTCTTGTTGCGCATCATGTTCAAGTCTCTGGTTCAAGAAGTGACATACCGATTGTAGTGAAGCCGTCCAGTACCATCTCACATACATGCCATAGGAGGGTAGAAACAACCTAGCTTGTTCCGCACACACACCATTCTCAATGGCCGATTCATATTTTTGAACACCAAGTTCGATGTATTCTAGTAATTCTTGAGTAAGCATCGTACCGATCTCACTACTTAATACCTCGCCGCTTCCTTGTTTGGAATTCTCTGGTTTGCTGCGCCATTGATCTGAACCTGGAATATAGAAGGTCGGCTCCTCTGTAATATATCTACGACTTGATTCATTCCATGCTTCAAGACTATCTCCCGTACCTTCCGCATGTGCCGAACCAATCACATATTTCCACCACTGTCTAGCAACCATTAAGGGCGCATAAATCTCGTATTGCAAAATCACATGCCTGAATGGCGATGTATGACCTTCTCGTGCTAGGAATTTAATGAGTCTAATGTCCTTATCATTTAGTTCATTGGATTCCTTGGCATACGATACACGTGCCGCATTCACGACCGATAAATCGGATCCCATATGGTTTACAAGCCTTACATAGCCTTTATCTAACACTTCGATTAATGACAAGATGCAGCCCCCCTAATTCAGATTCTATCATTTTACTGAATTTCCCAAATAATTGCTATGACAATGTATCAACAAAATCCCAGTTCATTCCTCTTATGTTTGCCTCTCAATCACAATAAAACAAGTACTATCCGGTAAAGGCACTTCTCGTCCCGCTAGATCCATCATCTGAATTTTATCCTGAAGTGCTTCGCTATACCCTGCTTGAAGATAGGCTTGACTCGTAAGGATGTTCGCCTCAGCCCCTAAGGTAGCATGAATGAATTCCATGTAATCAGGCAGCGTGAAATAGCCAAACTGCTCTTGGACCTCGTGAATATAGGCTTCTTCACCCCATGTATAGGTATAGAGGAATTCCATCGTATCATTCACTGCCATCACCACTTCGTTGTCGCTTAACTTCTCCACTGTAATGGACCTTCCGGCAAAATCTTTGCAATACCGTTCAAGCCACTGAATCCCGTCTGGTTGTAGGAATCTAATCTTACGCTGCTGCTCCACCGGATGTGTCATAATCCCATCTCGAATAATAATGCGACCTCCAGTAGCCAGCACATCGAATGCACTCTTTAGCGCAGCAGCAATGGTATCCAGGTTAAACTTCCGCCCTTGATATGGGATATAAGAATACAGCTCATGAAGGATGGATGAGAAAATAACGGTGTCCACGCCGCCTGCCTGAACATAATCCTTCAAGTTCAGTGCATCTCCTTGCATAACTTCCCAACGTCGGCCTTCTAATTGCTTCTTGCGGTTCAATGCTTCAACGACGTTCGTCGAAATATCGATCCCTATCGGTGTGATATCGGGCATTCGCTCCTCGATGAGATCCAGCAGTACACCCCCGCCTGGTCCGATATCTAGAACATTTGCACCTACAATATAGTCGAGAATAATCTTCTTGTAGTCTGCGGTTTGGTTCATATCAGCAAGGTATTCTTCTTCGTTATGGAACCGATCATAGGCGTCTCTACGCAGGTCGAACAAATCAAATAACATCAATACGGCCTGCTCATACAAGGGAGATTTCTCCGCTTCAACGCAGAAATCAATCAACTTCTCAGCGGCAGGAGAGAACTCGAATTGGAAGAATACCGTATCTAGGATGTGGCTGATCCGTTCTACACGATACGTCAAATGAGGATTAAGCTGTGCCATAGCTCCAGATTCGATCACGTCCCAGGTTAACTCGCTTAAATATTTTTCGATAATCCGCTGTTTGTAGACGTTGATTTTCTTCGTGCCTTTATAGTCGTAATACATCGTATTCATAACATGCTCGAAGCTGATGTGCTTCAACGGATCGTTCTGAGACTTTTGCTGCAAGATGATCGTTATGATCTTCAAAAACTGCTCTAATGAAAAATGCTGCAATGCTGCCTCAACATACCACATCGTGACCGAATCCAGCGGCACTAATCGTTCTCCCAGTGAATACATACGCTCGAGCATATCATAATCCGTATTAAAATCTTCACCGCGTCGAATCGAAGAAGCACGCAACCTGCGAATACGCTCCTTGGTCGACTCGTTAGGAAACGTCGTATGGCGCGCAATATATTGGATTCGCTCTTCTACTTCAGATTGAACAGACTGCCATAGCTCAAGAGATACCGCTCCAATTACGCAATAATTCAGTGCAATCAAGAGGCTCTCAAGCTCTAATGAAGTGATCCACTGCTCTGTAACCATGTCCGATAAAATAACGCTTTCTGTGGCAGGGACCTCACCACGAATTTGCTGTCCTATAAGACCGTGCGCTTCAATCAACCGATGAATGACTGATGTTCGCGCGCTTAACCGATCTTCCGCATGGTCCAGATACAGCTCCGCTGACCCACTATTATGTACATAACAATTGATCCCTCGTTCTCGCCACTGGATGCGATCACGAAGCGTACCGCCTTTTGCCACCTCTGCCCAGCACAGAACATCTTCCAATATTTCCCTTATCCAAAAGGAGAGCGACATCGAATCCAGCAGCCGCAAACTTCTCTCTACGTAATCCAATACCGGGTTTGCATGAACAAGCTCTTGTAAGGATTGAATTCGCTCCATATTGACGACTCGCTCCTCGGCCGACACTAAATAATGCAGCCAATGCGAACCAATCTGATAATTTTCTTTATTTCCTTGACGATAATCCATGATCGCCTGAAGTGATTTCAACATCGTGATGTGATCCTCCTAAATGCTTTCCTGTTGTAATTCTACGAAATCGTGATAATCCTTTACCCCTCGTTGACAATCGCTCAAATAAACTCTTTATTCGTCAGAAATCTCCTAACGTCAGCACTAATCTGACCTACATCGGTTGTCGCCAGATTGTTAAGGAATATCATTGTCAATTTGTCGTCAATAAACCGACTAATTTCACTCTTAAAACCTACAATGCCACCACCATGGTACACCCTTCTGCTAGACTCACTTCCAGTGTCAATAAACCAACCATAACCATAATTGGACCAATAGGGCGTAAACATGCGAGTTATAACGTTCTGAGGGGCGAGTGACTCCTCGTATAGTGCCTGATCCCATTTATACAGGTCTTCAGATGTTGAATAGAGGTTGCCTCCACCTGTAGGAAGCGTCATGTCAATATATTCCGCATTAATGAGCCCATCCCTGTATTCATAACCAGATGCCCGATGGAGGATTATTTCATGATGGTTGTCACACCCAGTGTCTTCCATACCTAGCGGTGCAAAAATACTTTTCCTCAAAAACTCACCATAAGTCTGCTCTGAAATCTCTTGGATCAAATGGGCCAGTATGATATACCCAGAATTATTATACAAGAACTGACTCCCTGGCATAAAATCTAAAGGTAGATCCTTCAACATTTCTATAATTTTGTCAGGAGGAGCGGGATGCTTCATGAATTCTTGGAAGTTAGAGATTTGGGTTATATTAGGAACCCCTGAAGTGTGAGTTAGCAAGTGATGCAAGGTGATTTACGATGCATGCGGGAACGATGGTATATATGTAGAAAGAGGATCTTCAAGACTTAGCTTACCCTGGTGTTCTAGCATGAGGACACACATTGCCGTGAACTGTTTCGTAATGGAGCCAATCCTAAATTTCGTATTCGGTGTATTCGGAACGCCATGTTCTCGATTCGCTAGCCCATACCCTGCATTGATGATGATCCTACCTTTACTAGCAATGAATACCGATTCACTAAATTCTAAGTTCGATGCCTTCGAGGAAAAGTAATCATGAAGTTGTGATTCTAAATGCATTCCTATCAACTCCTTCGCTTCATTACACATACGATTAGTTTAAAGCTCACTACTAAACATATACGAAGAAGACTTCGCCAAGTTCGTAGTAGCAAGTGTCGCAACAGAATCCGAGTAGGCAGCCGCGACTGCTGTAGTTCCTGCTACTATGGATGTCCCTCCGGTAACTTGATTGGACCTACTCCGAAAAGTGAGTCGATTTCCATAGATAGTTCCCGCTAGCATCTAGGTCACTACAATCCAACTGACTTTTTAGAATAGATAAAAATCTTCGTCTTATTACATACTATGGCCTATACTTTCGGAGCATAGCTACTAATAAACTAAGCTTATTAATATAAATCGGGATCTGAATGATTTCTTTACGATTTCTATTAATATCAATTGATCCCTGACTTATTTTTACTTCTTTAATACTATTTAAAGAAAAAAATCACTTGTTTCTTCCCATTTCTATAAACAACGTTCCCTTCTTGAATAACAACATAAAGATTCTGAAGTCGATAAAGCGAATACAAGAAAAACAGAAAACACATGGCTCCCATAATAATTCCAGACAAATCATTATTAACAGATATTACACCTATCCCAATAACTAAAAATAAACTTACACCAAGATACATTAAATAAGAAACTTTAAATTTTCTATTCATAAAATCTTGATCAACAAAGCGCTTAATCTTGTATTCAGTTATAAATTTTATTGTAAGCTGTAAGACAAAGATGATTAAGGGTGTAAAGATAAGTACCGCTATAGTTGAACTCATAGTTATACGCCCCTTTAGCAATTCCATCATATTTAATAAAAAATAAGGCAGGCAGATCGTTATAAACACTATGTGTTTATTGATATCACACCTTATGCTACCTTAGACTATAGTTTAAAAATAACAAAAATTACTCTGTTCAATTTCAGTAAATGGCAGTGATGGATTTATAATCATTACTTCTATTAATCGCAATAAAGCACAATTAATTTACTTAAGACGCGATGAATGGAATTAAGCAGGAAAAGCTGCCTACCGAAACGAAAAAATATACGTATATAAGCAAGGTAATCTCCATACGCACAAAGGGGAAGCATCACCGAAATTGCTAATTCCATGTCCTGTCGGATCACTTCATGGTGTCTGAGAAACACTCATCTCCTCGAACTTGCTTCCTCTCGAATCCGTTTCTCGATCAGCATCATATCTTCTTTGGCATCCAATACGATGTGTCGTAAGGCTATGCCTGTGATGAGCGTAAAGATAGAGATTAGAAATATCGTGAGTGATACAAAGATTCCCGCCAAATGATTCGTAAAACCATCCCGCAACAGTTCCATAAGGTTATTTGCAATAAACAAGATCATCGACACAATGAGTAGCAGTATCCCCGCAACGATACATATAACGGACATTCTTCTTGTTCTCTCAAAATAGGGCATGATACGTCACGTCCTTCGATAGTTCTATTGATCGATCAATTTGGATGAAACCCACCCATAAGCACAATCACCATAACTAGAAATTGAATAACGAAGAATATCCCGATGATCCCGACAGAGAATATCCCTAGAGCCTTGAATACTTTCCTCAACATTTCAATGGATCCTCAATCTTCGCCGTTAGGAAAGGTTGATACATCATAAGTGCATGATTTTCCGTAATGTATTGATCTGCCAATAACTCACCAGCCAGATTATATTTTTTCCTATAAATAGAGTTGTATCTTGCATACCCTCCCCAGTACTCCTGGGTAATCCGGTGTTCTTTCTCATATACCTCATAGGAATGCATCGGAGCAGAGGTCGATCGCCACTCCCCATATAAATATTCATCGTCCATATGAATACATAACTGGTAGGGCTGATTGGTTGGATTATATATTCGCAGGTCCAAATAGTTATAGGCGCAGGTCGCCCCGCTCCCAAATGGCTGCGTTCGATTCGAATCAGGAAAAACATCATAACTGTGCCGATGCCTCTCCGTTATCTCTAACGGCGTATGTAAGGTTATCCAATAGATCAGGTTCGATAGCTGACACAGCCCCCCGCCAACTCCTGGTTTGAAGCTCCCGTAGAATAATACCATGCCTTCAACGTATCCTTTTCTACGCGTGGGGTTGCCAATCGTCTTCCAATACGAAAAAGTCTCCCCAGGATAAATCACGATTCGGTTTACTTGTTGGATCGCCAGCTTCAAATTCGTAATCTTGTTATATTGCAGCCACATATCCACATCTTTTAACTGTCGCAATAGCGGCGTCTTATGCTTCATTATTGGATAGTCAAATTCTTGGACAAGAACCTGCTTGGCGAACTTCGTATTTCCGAAATACCATTCCACATATCTTTTGCATTGAAAATACAATCGTCCTAACCGCAATCTAGTCGTAGATCTCACTTTAGGTTTCATAGTAATCCTCCAATCAATGAAGAGATGCTGTTGTTCTATAAATTCATGAAAAACGGGCCGTTGCTGCGACAACCTGCCCGTTCACTTGATTTAACGAAGAAGCAACCAATGCTCACACGTATCTGCTCGTAATTGAAGTTCATTGTACAATACACCAGCGTGATAACCATCGCAAACCGCATGGTGGAATTGTCCCGACAAAGGCAACAGTACTTTGCCATCTTGTTCAAAAAATTTGCCTATTGTGAAAATGGGCAGTAAATACGTTGCCTCGTTGTATATGTTCAGATTAAATCCTGTAAAACTGACCCAAGGAATGCTTGAAATCGAAAAGGTATTCGGTGGCACATTCGGTTTCGTCATGAATCCTTTGACATTTCCATATCTGCTCATATCATCGAGATATCGATTGTAAAACACATCAAAATCCTCGCTATACAACGTCCAAATCGAAGAGAACGTCTGATCATCATCGTGGAAAATCGTAAAACTAGGTGACATACGGTCCCAAAACCCTAATCTTCCATCCAAATCAAAACAAGTACGAAATTCTCGATGTTGATTTACCACTGTAGTTAACATGTGATTAAGCACGGGGTACATCTTCATCCCCTTACTCTTCACTTCTAACCGCAGTCTTGTAATATCAATGTTAGCTGTCACACTGTAGGTACATCGAACCTGATTCAAATAATGATCAAAATAAGGTTTTCTAGGCCAATTATCCATATCAATCGGATTGAAAATCATTGTTTAACCCCTCCTAAAATGATGACTTTTTCATTCTAGGAGGTCAAATCGACTGCAATAACCATATCCTTATCACATTCCTCATATTCATTTTTTGGTATGAATTACAATTCGTCGAACGAATCGAAATAGGCTTACGAAAAAAAGTAAAATAAAAAGGACAAACATGAGGTGTACCAGAGCAGAAACCTCCATGATCATACACCCTCTTTCACTTGCATCTACTTCCCGTCATGATCATATGTTACCTGTACATCCATATAATTACAAACAAAAAACAAGTTGAAATCTGTAATCTACAGAAATCAACTTGATCAAGTCCTATCCTTCAAATCGATACGGTGCTAATCCTCTGACCGATGTCTTCACCCGGAATAATCCCCCGGATAACGGATATTTTGCCAACGCCTCTTCCCTAAGCCCGCCTCGCGCAGTGGTAATGTACAGCTCATCCATCGCTTCGCCGCCAAATGCAACGGACGTGACGAGCGGCGCAGGAACATGGATCGTATCGAGCAGTTCACCGGTATGCGGGTTCCAACGTGTCACGCGATGCCCTTGCCAATGTGCAACCCATATCATCCCTTCAGCATCCAACGTCATTCCGTCTGGATAACCTACTTCTGCAGGGATGTGAATGACCGGAACCCCGCCATTGATTGCACCTGTAGCCTCATCATAATCGTAAACCATGACGACACGCGTCGGCGTATCAATGAAATACATCTTAGTCCGATCTAGGCTCCAATCCATCCCATTTGAGATTCGAAGCGGTGTCAATTTCGGTTCTACAAGGAGATCTGGATGTAGACAATACAGGGTACCATTGTCTAGTATTTCATCGACATCCATGGAACCTGCCCAGAAGCGTCCTGCCGGATCGCATTTGCCATCATTGAATCGATTCGTCGGGATGTGTGCCTCGGGGTCATGGATCACTTCCAGCGCACCCGTCTCCAGATCTAATGTATAGAACCCATGGTGTGCAGCAACCACTGCCCCACCTGACTTACGAAGCACTATCGCGCCAACGTATTGATCGAGCGAAATGGATCGATTGGTATGTTCCTTTGGATCATAGATATGAACAAGCCCTTGCAGGCCATCCACCCAGTACAATAACCCGCGTTCATAATCCCATACAGGACCTTCGCCTAAATCTGATTGCGTATCCAACACCAACTCAACTTCATAGGCATCGCTCACCTGTTACGCCTCCTAACTTTCATGAAGATTATATTCGCCCAGTCGTATGTAAACCCTTTCAAATATGTATAACGACATGATTCAGAAACCAGCTTAACTTGATTCTCTAAATTTCATGTCTCCTATTGTTCATGGATAAAAACCTATTTTCTACGCTTAAATACGACAACGATATCCCTAGAACTGCCTGAAGACTGGCTTGTATCGAAGCAAGAGACGAGCTCCCATCCCTCTTCACCATGCCGATTCAATTCCTCTTGAAACTCTTCTTCATCAATTTTACCACCCATAAATCCGCCCGTTTTGAACTTCAATGTTCGGTACTCCCATTTTTCGAACACGATACTCAACCCTTTCAACTCGAAAATAATAGATTCGTCTCCTATTTTTGCCCAGATCAGCTTTCATTGTACCACCATTCATTCATCGCGCCCAGCTACAAAAAAGTGCCGTGAAATGAACGATCCATTCCACGGCATCCTTGTATCCTTCGATTATCCGCCTTGAAGTGTTTTCACTTGGTTCAATCTAAAGAAAGATTGAGTACGTCTGTACCAATGGCCAAAACGAACAATAAGCTCATGAATAAGGTCGATGCAATTACCCAACGCTGACCTTGACGATTCTCGTTTAATCTGGAGAATGATCGATAGTATAGAATAATACCGCTAATGAGTAAGATACACTCGAGTGTGATACTAATAACAGGATATTGCCATAACCCGAAGCCAAGCAATGGAAGATTGCCGAAATTCCCAGGGAGTATGGGAAGATCCGAACGATGTACGAGAAGATCGAGAAACCAATGACTAAATACCACCGATCCAATGATAACTCCGCCTCGTCTGCCCCACAGCCGCCATGCACCCCATCCAGCTATCATTGCTATAAACAATGCTCCGATTAGTGAATGCGTATAATCTGCATGAATCATATTTGCGCCATACCCTGTCTCCCCAGATATCGGTACAATCGTTTCCTTCCCTGTTAGAAGAAATGGTACAAAGACCACGTCTAATAATTGCGTACTTAGCATTAACGCCCATAACGGTAACCGTGGCGCCTTCGCTTTCACGGCAGCAGCAAGACCAAAATGACCTGCGAACATGTTACTTCCCTCCCTTTTCATGGAACCGCCGTGCACGAGCATCCAAATATCCGCAGCCTGCCACAAAAAGAATCATAAACAAAATAAAGTTCATTCTCCTCGCTCCCTTTATTAACGTTTATTCATTACAATTTGTACCCAATTTACGAATTCCAGCGATAAACGTATTAATAATCACATGCAGACTTTCATTTCGTTCAAGATCCATTCGGAACCCTCCCTTTTGTTCTAGGGAGGAAAATCCGTGCAGGATGCTGCGTAACCCGCGTGTCGCGTGAATCACTTCATCTCCTTCCAACCCATAGCTTCTTAAGAAATGAACTGCAAACATCACAATATCTGTACCCGCCCGTTCAACCTCAGGGTCACTCGGATCAGGAGCTTGGAACGTGGCTTCATATAGACCCGGATGCCTGCGAGCAAAATCGACATAAGCCTCGCCGATCGCGTGCAGCCCTTGATCCAGCTCTTTAACACTAGCATTCACTTCTAATAATGCGGCATACAGCTCATGTAAACCGTAAATCGCCATCTGCTTCCGCAACTCCTGCAAACCATCGATATGGTTATACAAGGAAGGCGGGCGAATGTTTAACTTTTGGGCCACTCGAGTCAATGTGACTTCATAAAACCCATCTTGATCAGCAATTTCAACGGCCGTCTGTACGATTGTGTTCAAATCTGCTCCGATTCTTGGGGACATTGGGTATACTCCGTTCTATGTTTGATGGTTCATATCACTTGCAAGGCGAAAACTAATACCATTTGTTTTATAATAACTAATACTATTAGTTTTTTCAACCATTATTTTCCTTAATCCCAGCTTGCTGCTATTATGATATGTACTTCTTCAACAACAGAATAAACAACACGAAAACACCCGATCTGTTCATAGACCGGGCGCTTTCACGTGACACTGTATAGACATTTTTTCAATCACGATACGAACTTACACAGCAGCAAACCGACTATAATATATCGCGCATAGCAGCCACCCCTAGCCAATAATTCTTCATGCTTTCCACTCTCCGTCCTTCATGTAAAGGATCAGGTCTGACTCGCGAATGGATGGAAAACGGTGTGCAATGACGAAGCTAGTACGGCCCGAGATCATGTTCTGAAAAGCCTTCTGGATATGGAGTGTGCATTACGAGAATAACTGAATCCAATACTTGCAGGCGTCTTCTGTCATCTCGGCCAGCATCCCTTGATTCGCTTCAATTACCTTACGGGATGCTGTATTCGAAGCGTCGCAAGTGAGCAATACTTCAGGAATGCCTTTCTCACGAGCCTCATCTAGAATCTCTCGCAATAAAATATTCCCGTAACCATTGCCTCTAGCAGACGGTCGAATGACATACCCAATATGTCCCCCGTGCTCAAGTAATCGATCATTGAGATGATGCCTTAACTTCCCGTATCCAACAGGCTTACCCTGGACATAGAGCCAATAGATCGTCTGCGGCACGTAGCCTTCCTGCAAGTTCAAGCCCTGGGCGCATTCAAAGTTTCGACGAAGTTTGGCTTGAAACTCTCCGATCTCATTGGAATATAGACTGTTCACAAATCCATTCTGACCTTCGCCAATCTCTCGAACCATCTCATAAAGTGCGTGATCCTCTACCGACTGAAGCTCTCTAAGCTCGACTTGCCGTGGATAGGGCTCCAATTGATGATCTTCGATCAGCTCAATCGTTCTTCGTTCGGCTGCGAATTGCTTGATATGCGCTTTGATATTTGGGTATAAAATAATGCCGTCCAGCTCTGCGAGCGGAATCCATCGGACCCCAGATTGATCTCCGTCAGGGCGGTCTGGAAATCTCGGGCGTGATCCTTCGATCGGAGTACATTCAAACACCAGGTACAGCGTATGGATATCGGAGCCAGAATCTTGCACGTTCAAATACGGCGCATACTCATAGACAAAGGCGATCGGCCCGACATTCGCTTCGAGCATCGTCTCTTCCATTAACTCTCGACGTACACCCTCCGTAACCGATTCTCCAGGTTCCACACCGCCTCCCGGCAGGTTATAATGAACTCCTTCTTCATCTTTATATTCAACTAACAAAATCGAATCATTATCTAGTATCAATGCTGTAGGTCGAACGCGAATCGGGTAAGACATGTCACAACGCTCCTCTTCGATTTGACTTATACGTTCCTACACATACCAATTGGGTTTAAAAACGTCAAAATCGTGATGGTCATCTAGCACTCGATTTATCTTATCCATCATCATGTCCAGCTCTTCGGGCTTCACCTTCAACACCCACACCACCGAGGCAATGAGGGTCATCGCAAGATATAATGCATACAGCTTCCAGAACAGCTCATCTGGTTCTTTCCCATCATGGTAACCTCGAATCTGACCGATCGAAAAAGGAACACTCGTCTCGCTGCAAAAGATGCCGATCTTCACAAATTCATGAACCGGGTCGCCCCAGTCGAACGCGCTAAAATCAATGACACCCTGCAGCTGCTGATCTCGCAGGATGAGATTACCCAGATGGTAGTCATCATGCTGGAACCGGTTCGGACGGTCGACCATAAGATGGATATGTTCGTCAATAAATGCCATCACTTTATCACCATTGCGCAGCCTATAGCCGCAGCTTCGGTATTGCTCCACATATCGTCTATGCTTTTTCAGCTTGCGTTCATACCAGCTTGATATGGAGGAAGGGGCTGGCATCTGCGTAATCTTCAACAATTCTTGCCCGGCTTGATAACCGATCTGAACTTGCACTTCTTCCGGGAGCTTAGGAACAACTACTTCCCCATCTTCACCCTCGATGTAAGATATAATCAAATAACTTAAGCCTAACTCTGGGATTTGGCCGATCGCAATCGGTCTAGAGCATCGAACCTCATAGGCTGCCATGTGCAGTAGCGTCTGATATTCCTTCTCCTTCCATGCATAGTCCTGAAGCGGGAACACCTTCAACAGCACTTGGTCCCCATTCGCACGACGCATCATGAATTTCTGGTCAGGCGAATAGCCTTTGTCAATGTATACGGCTTCCCGATATCCTTGAAGAGCCGGAATGTGCGATGCGATGTTCTTGATTTGATCTTGTTGATGCTGCATGATACTGCCTCCCATGTTGTTTAACGATCTCGATCTATCCGATAGACTACTTGTTCAGCACCAAAACGATGTAATTGATACTGCAAGGTCATACCCACCCGCTCCAATAGCTTACATGAAGCTTTGTTCGCTGTCTGAGTCTCTGCTACCAAGTTCGATAATTCCAGTGTGTACAGACCATAATCTATTACGCGTTCGATCACTTCCGTAGCATATCCCGCTCCCCACCACTGCGGTAACAACTCATACGAGATTTCTGTATGTATTCCATCGTGATAAGGGTCTAATGAGACCAAGCCCATAAACTCTTGATGATCAATCGTCCGAATAACAAAGTAATGTGCGCCTTGCTCGACTCTCATCATCACTTCTAGCAACTTCATTTGGAGCATATGCTCTTCATCAATTGCACCGCCAAGATACAGCCGAACTTGAGGATTCACATAGAGCTGCGCCACTTCTTCCAAATCATGCTGTTCTATCTCTGTTAATCTACATCTATTCGTTTCTATCATCTATTTCGCACCTCAGTTATGCGCCCCGCTCAACATCTCATCCACCCATGCATAACATCTCGACAAATCTTCCTCCGAGATCAGATTCAACTGATGCTCGAATTGAATTTTCACATGCGGCTGTTCTTCACGAATAATGCGTAAATAATCGGCAATCGGCGCCCATCCTTCTTCTAATTTCTGCTCAGGGAACACGGGGTAATGATAATGCAGAATTTGTGCGTCCTGATACTGAAGCGTCCACAAATGAATGATATCCGCATATTTCGCATACTTCCGGATCACCTGGCGAGCATCGAAGTTCGGATCAACTTGCTGCTGGAGGAACAGCCGGCCTGTATCGAGGCATACTCGAATTGTCGGATAGCGCTGTAATAAGGTCTCTAAGTAATCTGATTCATATAAATAAGGGCAGAGTGCATCAAATTCGAGTACAGGGGTGAAATGATATGCTTCACCGCGCTCCGTCATCCACTGAAATAGCACCTCGCTCTTATCCACCAATTCCTCCAAAGAAAATTGGCTCTGCATCACGAACTCTGCTGGATCACTGAACCGCCACGTCGACCAATTCACGCAGTCATCTAGGATAACAGGCTTCGGATAATGGAACAAAATATATGCCGGCTTCACTCGCATCACCGCTTCAAGCTCTTCTTGCACAAGCTTGTATGCATCCGCCCGTACCATATCATCTTGCGCCAAGAACAACGCATCTCTCAGCTTGGAACGCCCTGCCCGCAGCGGAAAATGGATTCCTACGTTAAACTTTCGCTCCTCTGCTTGTCGAGCCAACTTCTCCAGATCCTGATCATCCTCGAACAGACAGGCCTCCACACCCCAGAACCCCGCTCGGAAATCCCGCTCATATTTTGCCTCATCATAACTACCATATTGACCAATCATGAACCGGTTCACAATTTATCCCTCTCATCCCTCTATAGTAACAGCGCAATCGTTATCGGTAATAAGATACATGCGAACCCAAACCCTAGCATCATGCGAGTGACCCGCTTCGGTAGACGCTCTGCTTCCTCGGTATACCAACCCCTGAATTGCAAGTAATTCCGATAAAATACCATAAATAACAGCAAGTCTCCGATGAGGAACATAAAATTCCCGCCAAATCGAAAACCATCATATCCCTCACGACCTATGATCATCCTGATCACCGAATTTTCCATTTCTCCGATAATCCCCATAAAGAGCAGCAACAACACGGTCATCCTAAGAAACTCTAGCATACCTCTTATTAATGTTCTCATCAGCAACACCTCCGTCTAGATATTCTCTCCTTCCTATCAAGCTATCACTATGAACATTTTACCGATATAACCAATTTAATACAAATAGACTTTAATTGAAAAAAGCGACTGTATCGTGGAGAATATCTCCGTGATACAGTCGCTTCTTATATGCAGATTAGCTGCTTACTGGCGTCCCACTGTGTGGATTCCCCTTACCGTCTCCACGATCTGTAGGATTCACGCCTCTTCTTCGCTCCAAATCCTCCGTCACGATTCCTAGCTTCTTATCTAGCTGGTAACAGAGCATCAAGCCAATCCCTACTACTGAGGAGATCAGTGGGGCCCACAAATAATTGATCCGAATTGCATTGAGTGCCGACTCTGCTTGCTGTGCCGCATTTGGAACATAATTCGCCCAAGACAAGAGCGCTGCCGACAAGGCGCCGCCGACCCCCATCCCGACCTTAGCGCCAAAGCTCGTCGCCGCGGACAACAGACCTTGCGCACGTACGCCTGATTTCCATTCCCCATAATCTATGGTATCCGCAATCATCGCGAAGCCCATACTCATGCTGAAACCGATTGCAAGCGCGTTGATCACAAGACCCGCAAGCAGCATCGACTCGGATAGACTATAACTACCGATCAGTGCCACGGTAAACCCGATAATCATCAAGCTGGAGCCGAGAATCGACGTATTACGCTTGCCGATCCGCTTCGCCACGAAGGAGGATAATACGAGCGTAACCAGTGCCAACATATTAATGCCCATAACGAGTGAGACCATTTCCGGTTTCTTCATATTATACGTCCAGAAATAAATCGCGGACTGTGTCTGCATCGCATTAATCCCCATCTGCAGGAACCCGGAGATGAGCAGCACAACCCACGGCCAATTACCTCGAATCGCATGAGCTGACTCACGTAGAGGCAGCGGGTTATCGTGCCCGGTCGTTACCCGCTCCCTTACATTTAAGAACGTGATCAAGAAGAATATCCCACCGACTATCCCGAACAGAACCATTGTATAGAAGAATCCCTTCTGCTGATTACCGCCACCAAGCGCATTCACAATGGGAAGTGTACCAATCGATACGACCATCATCCCTACCAGAGCAAGGAACATCCGGACCGATGCCAGCTCCGTGCGTTCTTGCGGATTGCTCGTTAAGCTGGGAAGGATCGAGGTGATCGGAATGTTAATCCCGGAGTAGACGAGGCCTAACAGCGTATACGTAATGTATGCATAGACCAATTTTCCCGTATCGCCGAAGTCAGGCGTCAAGAATGTCAGCATCGCAATGACGGCAAACGGAATCCCAAGCCACAAGAAGTAAGGCCGACTTTTCCCCCACTTGCTGTTCGTCTTGTCAATAATGATACCCATAACCGGATCGGCGAACGCATCAAGCACCCGCGTAACCAAGAACAAGGTGGCGACCGCCCCCGCACTCAATCCATAGACATCTGTGTAGAAATACATCAAATAAATCGAGATCATCTGAAAAATCAAATTCGATGCCGTATCCGAAATCCCATAGCTGATTCGCTCTCCCCAACCCACTTGCTTCACCGACATGGATTTTCCCCCTTCATTAAATAAAGCGCTTACATTTTTGTTGTGAAATCATCATAATGCAATCCATCGCGCATTTATGGTATATTATCAACATTATTTGTATTTCCTTCAAATTTCCTTGTGATTCATTAATTGTAAGGGGTGCATACAGCATGGAGCCGAGACTACAAATCGAAGATATGGAATACATCTGCAAGCTGATGTTCGAGAATAATAAAATATCCACCGTCTATATCAATGCGTCGGGTGACGTAGAATTTGAATATTCTTACCCTTCTAGTGACGATCCATTTGCCCAGCATAAATTAGAGCTTTACAGCCAACTCGCTGATCCCCAGCATCCTATGCAGTTCCCGATCCTACGAACGACAAGCTTTCTTGGGAACTTCTTCGCCGTACGAATTGAACTCGAAGAGCAGCATCTCGGTACGATTATCGTAGGCCCTTCCCTCTACCAGGAGATGCACAAGGAAATGCTGGACAAGCTGGTGAATGATTATCAGCTTCCCCACATGCATAAGCAGGCGATCGCACAGTATTTCGAGCTTGCGCCTGTCTTGAACAAGATGCAGCTGCTGCATGCGAGTATGATGCTTTATTACTTGATCTATCGAAAGAAGCTCGATGTCGTTGAGGTGCTCCAGCTGAATCATGAACTTGAGCTTGCGGATGATACGATTGACAATATCGATCTCTATGTCTCGAATCGCAGACAGAACAATCATTACCATCATGATCCCGCAGTGGAACGCAATTTGTTTAACAGTGTTCGCGACGGCAATCGTGAAGCGCTATTCAAGTGCGTATCAGTGCTGCCTGAAGAACAGTTCGGAGTTCTATCGAAGAAAAGCCATCTACGAAGCAGAAAAAACCTCTCCATCATCGGCATTGCGTTAGCCACACGAGCAGCGATTGACGGGGGGCTTCACTCGGAGGTTGCGTTTACCCTCAGCGACATATACATTCAGCATATTGAAGAATTGACGGAAATGAAGCAGCTCAAAAATGTGGAGCTCGATGCCTTCCTAGAATTGACGGACCGCGTGAAGGCCTGCAAAGAACAGAGCTACACCAAGGCGGTTACCATATGCCAACATTATATTTTCAACCATTTGCATGAAGAAATCTCCCTGCAGAGACTCTCTGAATTAACCGACTTGCACTCGAGCTACCTATCCCAGTTATTCAAACGAGAAGTTGGCATATCGTTAAGTGAATATATCCAACGCAAACGCGTCGAAGAAGCCAAAGTGCTGCTGGCTTTCAGTGAATTCTCCTTATCGGATATCTGCGCGCGGCTTAATTTCTACGATCAGAGCTATTTCTCCAAGATCTTCAAGAAATATACAGACTTGACTCCGAAGCAATATCGGAACACGAAGAACCTGCCCTCTACGTAACAGCGTCCTTCAAAAAGAAATACCACCCTGAATCTCTTACGAGAGACCAGGGTGGCGATTAGCATGTGTACGATGAGCATCCCATTCTTCTTCAATCAAATCTTTATTCATCAATTCTCCGATGTAATATCCTTCTCTAGCGGCACCAATGACACCCGTAAATGAATTCTTCGCATCCCCAATAATGTAGACACCTTCGATCGCGGTATGACCGTAATCGCTCGTTGTCACGTAACCGCCCGTTTCATTCATGGGAATGCCCATTGTCGATGGGATGAGCGTAGCTTGCTTGGCTCCTGTATCGAGAAGAAATCCCCCCTTGCAGGGAATCGACTGACCGTCAATGAACACGATCTCATCCAGCTTTCCTTCATTGGATTTCATTGCAAGGATTTCCGTTTCTATCATTTTAATACGATGCGCTTCCATCTCTCTTCTCTCTTCCCCTGTGATGATTGAGGGACCATTTGTGAGCACGATCAAATCTTTACTCCAGCTATATATCGTCTTGACGAAGTGAAAGAGTCGTTCATCGTTACCCATTACGGCTAAAGGTTCATTTCTGCGTTCCCATCCATCGCAATATGGGCAGGGGAACACGGAAGTGCCGTAGACTTCTGTAAGACCCGGGATAGGTGGGAGATGATCTTTCATTCCTGTCGCAAAAATGATTTTTTTGGAGCTGAATGTGTGCCCACTTCTTGTTAAGGTGCGAAATATACCTTGCTCTTGCTGTACTTGCTCAACAACATCTTGTTCGATGTGCACGTTCGTGTACGCCTTCATTTGCGCGATAGCTATTTCTTTAAAATCAGATGGTTTCACGCCATCTCTCGTCAGATATCCATGCGATTCATAAGCCACGCTATTCCTTGCTTTGCCCTCATCGATAACAACGACTAGGCGACAAGATCGACCTAACAAGAGTGCAGCACTAAGACCAGCAGGTCCCCCACCAACAATAACGACATCCATTAACACATTGGTATCCTTCACGATTGCTTAATCTCCTTGATTCCTTTACGGCTTCTAAGACGTATATGCTATCTAGTAATACACTACTCTCTCCCTGGTTATACGTATTAAGAAGATCCGCCACCTGAGATCGTCGCTACCCGACGATCCCCGTACGTTCGACGCTCTCGACGAAATAACGCTGGAGAATCACGTAGAGCACGATAATCGGCGCAATGAATAGCAGCTCGCCTGTATTCTTAATCATATACGCATACAATCCGTCTTCGAACTGTGTCGCCGTCCACATCGTTGGCAGCATCGTGGACAAAACCTTGATCCGGGTCAAAAGTAAGGAGACATAATAGTTGTCATTCCACATCCAGACGAAGGAGAACAAGGAGACGGTGACAATCGCCGGAACGGCGTTCGGCAGCATAACCCGATAGAACGTCTGGAGTATACCGCAGCCATCCATATAAGCGGCCTCTTCCAGCTCCTTCGGTATGCCACGGAAAAATTGCCGGAAAATGAAGATGAATAGTCCGCTCTTAATGCCCATTCCCATCGCCGACTGCAGAATGAAGGGCCAGTAGCTATCCAGCAGGTTAACGCCATTGCCGCCCGTGAATAATCCGATCAGACCGCCAAAATCGAAGAATCGATAGTTCAAGTAGGTCGGTATCATTAAGGTCTGGGATGGCACCACAATCGTGAATACAGCCAGTGCGAAGAGAACCCCGCTTCCCTTGAATTTCAGCCTCGCAAAGCCAAAAGCAGCCAGCGAGCAGGAGATCACTTGCAGAACTGTTGTCATCAATGAGATCAGGAGCGAATTAAAGAACGTATCCGCATAATGCAGCGTACTCGCCGCGAACTTGAAATTATCAAGCGTGAAATGCTTCGGAAGCCATAGGACGGTTGGATCTAACATATCTACCCGGTCCTTGAAGGCAATCGAAATCTTGAAGAACAGCGGATATATGATGACGAAGCAAAGTCCTATGATGAGTATCGCCCTAACGAGGATCCAAGCCCAGTTCTGCATTTTAAGGAGCGGCTGTTTCTCACGAGCTAACCGGACATACGCTGCCCTCTTGTTCATAACCACTTGTTTCAGAACAATCCCCCCTTAATTTTTCCGCATTAGTCGTGATAGAACACTTTGGTTGACACCGCACGGACCAAGATAAGCAGGATAATGGATGTTACGATAAAATACACCCACGACATCGCTGCACTCAGACTGAAGTTAAGCGCCTTGAAGGCCGTCTCGTTAATCAACACACTCAGCTTGTTGTAGTTATACGAGTCAATCACCGTATAGACAATGTTCGTCAGAATCAGCGGACTTACCATTGGAAATGTAATTTTCCAGAAGGCTTCATAGCCCGTTGCCCCTTCGATCTTGGCTGCTTCATACAGCGATGGAGATACGGATTGGAGACCTGCTAGGAAAACAAGAATTTGCACACCGGAGTGGCTAATAATTTCATAAATCCGATTCACCGAACCTGTAATATAAGAAGTTAATTCGTTGCCGAAGCCCGATTGCAGCATCAAGGTCTCTAGCTCAGAGCTCGTAAGCCCCGTTCCATCGACGCCGCCGGTCACGGTCTGCGCCACGCTCGCCAGATCGCTGCTCTGCTCGATGGAGAGCAAATTCGTTGCAAGCAGTACCGGAAGGAAGAAAATTGCCCGAGCCAGCACCCTACCGCGGAATTTCTGATTCAGCAGGGAGGCAGCGAATAGACTAAAGATAACAATCGAAGGGATATTGACGAGCAGACTGACGATCGAATCCATCAATATCCGATTGAAGGTTGGATGCTTGTAGAAGATCTCCTGATAGAACTTCAAGCCCGCAAACTTCGTATCGAAGCCGCTGAGCGCTACCGTAAGATTATTGAAGCTGTACACGAGCGATTCGTACAATGGAATCGCGAACAAGAACACAAATCCGAGGAACCATGGAACAACGAACATCACGCCAATCCATGATTTTTTCTGTGACATCGTTAACCCTTTTCTCATCGCCCTGCACCCCCTACCAAGTAACCTTCAGCCGCTATAGTGGTACCGTTCACCAGCACGTCCGTCTGATTATAATTCACCGTTATTGATGTCCCGTTCTCATACGTCGTGCGGTACACATGATCAGCGAGCTTCTCATGATTGACGATCGCCTGCGTGCGCAGTCCTCGCATCACTTCGTTCGTCTCCCGGTAATACTGTATGGCCTCATCCAGCCAATTCGTATAACTCGCCGAATATAAATCATTAAACATCGTATTTCGCACAGCGGAAGGCTTCTCATAGAACCACTGATAGTACACATTGGAGCCGGTCTCGAGCGTCTTCAGCACGTTCGACTTATAGCTCTGGTCCGGACTCATATTGATCGGTGTCCCCGCGTAATCCATATAGCCATGCAGTACGAGTTGATAGAACGGGATTTCTTCATCCGCAATGTTGAGCTTGCTACTCTTCAGCGGCGCATCGACAATCGTCTTCACATAAGGCAAGACGTTGGCATTCCCGCCGCTAACCATTGTATGGCCAACCCGTTCCTGAATTAATTTCACACTATCCGCGATGATCGCAGCACTCTGCTGACGGTCGATCGTTCGCCCTGAAGTGACATCGGAACTCATTACATCCCCCAGATCACGCAGCGACAGACCGCCCACTTGCAGAGGTTCGTAGTCCTTCAGGAAATTCCCGACAAGGTCCGGCAGCTTCTTCGGCGACAGGAGATAGTAATCCAGATCGCCGCGACTTCCCATTACCAGATCTGTCTTGTATTGTGCAATCCCTTCCCGGAACAAGAAGCTCGCTCCGTCCCGCTTGGGCTTGAAACCATGTCCGGTTGTATACACCCGTAAGAAAGATACATCTGGATAGAGGTCGATCTTCTGTTCATGCGCATAACGGATTAAATCTTGCAACCCTGAAACTCCGCCCAGTGCTGAATCAATATCAACATCATCCGGATAATCATGATTCATTCCTCGATTGAACCAACCGGAATAACGAAGCTTGATCTGACTCACGCCTCTTTGCTTCAGCATCGCGAGCACCGACTTCGCCTGTTCGAAGCTAGTTAACGATTTCACCGATTGATACGGAATCCCGAGGAACGTGTCCCGGACCGAAATGGAGCCGACCAGATCCAGAACAAATGGCGTCTCTGCAGCAGCTTCCAGCTTGGATAGCTTCTTACTCTTCACTAGATAATCTTGATAGTACTTCGCCATGCCGACATAACTCGCCGACTCCTTCGTCAGGAAGGCATAGCGCAGCTTAATATCCCCTTGATACAGCGCTGGGAACATGGGACTATCCTTCTTCACGCTGCCTGCACGATACGTGAACGACTCCATTGGCTTCAGCAGGAACTTCGCACTGACGCGGTTGTACGTATTCACACGACCGCTGACGTCCGCATTCACGGAGGCAATAGCATCTCCCTCTTCGATGATACAGAAGAAGGCTTGATCACCTTGATTCATCCCGAATACAGGCATCCTTGATGTTTGCTTAAACTCCTTCACGACATCCTTCTCTCTTAGCGTCAGGTCCTTGCCATACATCGGCATGTCATATGGTGGAACGGATGTCTTCCCATTGTTCAAATGAATCAGTGCGCCCGATCCATCTGGAACGAACATATAGCCGGACTGATTTACACCTGCAGCACCGAACATCTCTAGCACTTGGATCGAATCAATCGGGAATTCCTTCGTATCCTTCATTTCACGTACAGGAACTTGCACCATGAAGTTCGCATCGTCCAGATAATATTCGATCGGCACAGTGAATCTGGCTGCCGCCGTGGACTTCTGTCCCCCTGCTTGGTTCTGCGAATTGTCCTTCACCGCTTCTTCGGCCGTATAGCCTACGGAATCTAGAATTGCGACGACATCTTTGACGACGTACTCCGGCATCTCTTTGCGCGTATAGACTTGCTTCGCTTCATCGAATTTGAACCGTTTCTCAATTTCGAACTTCTTTCCTTCATCGGGAATTTTATTCAAGATCATCTCGTCCATCCGTTGCTTGCTAATGATCTGCGGAATGGCTTCCATCCCTTTTTGGAAGTTGCCGAGCTGATAGACGACTTTTACCCCCTTCTCCGTCTTAAATATTTCGAACTGTTTGCGTTTGATCGCTTCAGCGAAATTATTCACGTAGAAGTTCTGACCTTTATCATTGTTATAGGCAATGGAGAATTGCGACGATAAGTTATCGCGATTGATGCCTTCTGCTTTCTTATCCGACTCACGATCGAGCGGATTCGAGTACCAGGTATGCCCACTGCGCTTATCCTTCACCGAAATCTCCGTTGTCGCAGGGTCCATATACAGCTGAAGCGCCTGCGTCTCCGCCACCAAACTAGGGCCACTAACACTGTCGCCAAATCGGGCAGGTTCGGCAGACTTCTCTGTGCTGGCCACGTTGTTCGTCGCATTCGCAGCCGTTCGCTTGGTGTCATCTCCATTGTTCATCATCCGTATCCCAAGATACCCGATGATGATGGCACTAACCAAGCCCGTTAGCAACCAGCCTACTGTTTTACGTCTCACACCGATCCCCCCTTACAACCGAACGATGATTTCGCGGTATAACGCCTCAATGAAGGTAATCATCTGCTGCACTAAGCTGAAACAGAGGAGACCCAAGAAGACGATAAACGCCATCACCAGTACGGTCAGAATTAACGTCAGTATTGTTTTGCCAATGGAATATTGATGTACCGTCATCGTCCCTATGAACAATAACCACCCGAACCATAGGTACGCAATCGAATCGAGCAGATAATAGAACGGCGTCTCATCGATCGTGATGACATTGCTGAAGATCACTTGCGGCAGGAAGATGATGACAAGCGGCAGTGTCGCATACCCGACAGCCATCACAATATCTTTGAATTTGCCTTCTCCGTCCATCAAGGTAGTGAGCGACCAATTGGAGATACAGAACAATAGGAACGGGAGCACAATAAATTTCAATTCATCGACACTATTCAACTCATCTAACTTATTGAAATTAACGATAAACCCGGAATACTGCCGCTTCAGGATCATCGTAATGACGACCAAGACAAGAATCCCTAATGCAATCCAGACCTTGCCTTTATGTTCATATTTCAATTCCCAGAAGCTGCTGAATGGACGCACCATCGTACGAAATGGCATCTTAATCACACCTGTATCGATATAATGCGCGGTCGTCGCCAGCTTCCTACGCATATACAGTCGTCCGGCAACGATCGCTGCCACAATCATGAAGAGCATCGTCATGATCGTCCCGAAATTGTCCCACATATATTCGGTACGATATCGTTTCAAGGCCTGAGAATAATACTTGCGATTATTGCCGTTCTCGAAGTATTCCATGGCCTGCTTGTTATCACCCTTCTTCAAGAGCGCCTTCCCGATCCCGATATAGGCAATGTCGAAGTTCGCATTCAGCTTGAGCACTTCTTCCCAGCTCTTCGCAGCTTGATCTTCCTTACCGTTGTAGTGCTGCTTCACGCCTTCACGAATTAACGATCCGTAGCGGGTTGGACTGAATACGACGAGGCGGTTCGTCCCCCCATCGAGCACGACCATCCGATCCCCTAACATATCCATCGCTGTCGGCTTCTGAAAATGATCAACGTTCGTTCCCGTACCGCCGAACTGATATAGCATGTTCCCGTCATTGTTATACGTAAATATGCGGTTACGCTTCGAATCCAGCGCGCTATACATCCCGCTCTCATCATAGATCACGTCGACGAAGACCGAGCTGCCTGCATTCTGAACCGTCGTCTGCTTGGCTGCATCTACTTGAATCGCGGACACATCCCCGACCGGATCGAAGTACCCCTCACGGCGTAAGATATCCTCACCGCCTGGATTAATCCGTTTGATCGGCTCTGGCGCATTCGCCTCCGACGAGACCGCATAGATGAAGCCGCGATCATCAAGATCCAAGTTGGAGAATTCCACAGGAAGGAATAATTGCATCTGACCGCTCTGTTCCTTCGTGGAGAATCGTTTCCAGAAGAGATCAATAGGGCTGAATCGCACCTTGTTCGTCCCTACATAGCCGCGGAAATTCCCCTCGATATCGAATTCCATGATCCCTTCAAAAGCCCCTTGTGCCACAACGTAAAGGCGGTTTGTCTTATCCACCGACAGCTTCAGCGGAAAGTATTGGAACTCCTTCGGAATAATACTCGATACCGGAGGACCGAAAATTTTGAGCAATTTCCCTTCGTCTGTTAGCTGAACCACACGGCTATTCTGCGTATCGGCAACATACAAGTTATTGTCTGGATCTACGAACACGCCATTCGGCTTATTGAATGTATCTTGCTTGCCTGAATGATCGAACGAGGATATCACACCGACCAACTTCCCTGACTCATCCAGGTGCACAATCCGGTTGTTGCTCGTATCGGCAATATAAATATGATTTCGTTTACTTACATACACATCTTGGGGATCATTAAAATCCCCAATCCCTAGACCCGAGCCGTACACTTCAAATTCGTTTATATATGGATAAGGCGCTGGCTCCGCTTCTCTCCAGTACGAATAGTTATAACCGTGATCTGGCACGGCCGCTTCTGCTGGCGTACTCCCCGCGAGTAACATGATGATGAGCAGCCAGACCGTTATCTTTCTGATCGCCACGCGCGCTCCTCCCTTCTATCGTTAATCTTTCATCCCCGATGTCGACATCGTCTGAATGACATTGCTCTGCGTGAAAATAAATATCGCCACGGGCACGATCATCATGATAAGGGCAGCGGCTGCCATCGGACCGGAACGGACGAAGCCACCGGATAAAATCTGACTAAATGCATAGTCCATCGTCTTGAGCTGCTCGCTGTAGATGTACGAAGCGCCTTGACTCCCTGAACCCGTCCCCCATAATCCCTTAAATGAGAAAATAATGAGCGTGAGCCATGCAGGCCGCACGATCGGCATGACGATTTTCCAAAAGATACGATATTCGCTCGCACCATCAATCTTCGCGGCTTCGAGCAGGGAATCTGGTATCTGTTCCATGAACTGCTTCATCAGGAAGAGTCCAAGCGACGTCGCGAATGCCGGGAAGATCAGTGACCAATACGTATTCAGTAAACCGATCCATGTCATCGTCAGGTATGTTGGAATCGACGTAACCTGCGATGCGAACATCAGTGATAGGACAACGAGCCCGAACAAGAAGTTCTTGCCTGGAATATTCATCTTGGCAAGCGGATACGCTGCCATCGAAGCAAGAATGACATGACCTGCCGTCCCTAGAAAGGCCACGAAAAAGGTGTTGAAGATGTACCTGGATAGCGGCACCCACGAGTTCGCGAAGATCAGGAACAAATCGTAGAAGTTATCCAATGTCGGGGTACGCACGATAAAGGTTGGCGGGAATAGGAACATCTCATCGAGCGGCTTGAGCGCCGTACTAATCATGAAGACGAATGGAACCGCCATGAACGCGCCTGCTGCAGCCAATAGAACAAAAATTGCGATATCGACTGGCATTGAACGGTTCACTTTCTTCTCTCTCCGTAACCGAATTTGGAGTTGCATGGCATCTATTCACCCACCTTCCTGAGCAGCCTCTGAATAATCATGTTCGAGCCTAACATAATCACGAACAAGATCGTCGCAATCGCACAAGCATATCCCATCTCGAACCGAATCGTACCGTAGTCGTTCAAATGCGTGACGATCGTATGCGCGGCATACTGCGGGCTGGGGAACCCAACCATGCTCGTCGCCACCTCCGCCACTGCGAAGGAGCTCGAGATTTGCATCACGGCGCCGAACAGCAATTGCGGCCGCATGGATGGCAAGGTGATGTACCACAGCTCTTGCCAACGGTTCTTCACCCCATCGATCGCACCCGCTTCAATTAAGGTCCGGTCCATACTCTGCAAACCCGCGATGAACGCGAGGAAGGCTGTACCCAGACTGAGCCAGAGCTGAACGATCATAATGATGACGAGCATGTATTTCGGATCTTGCAGCCATTGAATCGGTTCGAGAATGAAGCCCCACTTCATCAAGAAGGCATTTACATACCCGAAGGAATCACCGGAAAAAGCGACCTGCCAGATCAAATACACATTCCCCGAAATCGAGGGTGCATAGAACAGAAGCGTTACGAGGGCGCGAATTTTCGGCGATAATTCATTAATCAGCCAGGCCAGCATGAAGCAAGCAATATAACTAATCGGCCCTGTTATGAGCGCGAATAACAACGTATTTTTCAGTGCCACGAGGAAGATCTCGTCTTTCAGGAACAGCGTCGCATAGTTCTCCCAGCCCACCCATTTCGGTGACTCGAGCACGTTGTAATAGGTGAAGCTCAGGGCAAATGCCATCACGACGGGGAAAGCAGTAAAAATGAAGAATAAGATAAAATAAGGCGCGAGCAGCACATACCCTTGCTTCTGCTGCTTCATCGTTTTCCAGAGCTCAGCGTATTTGCCAGGTTGCCTCCGAGGAACAGGCGACGGAACAACGCGGCCGGGTTCAGGTAAGCTAGTGTTTAGTTCAACCGGATTAGGCACCTCGATCACCTCTCTTTCTAGTCGTTCGACAACCCAAACTCTCGTTGTTTTTTCTTCATTTCGTCGTTAATTAAGCGTGTATAATTGTCGAGCGCTTCACGCGGATCATCATTGGAGATCACGACACTACGGAAGGCATTGTCCAGATGTCGACCTGTGAAATAGCCGCCGGGTACTTCAGGAACGCCTCTCGTCCACTTCCATTGTTCCATGAGTGTCTTATAGTCCTTCACTTGCCATGGAAGCTGCGCCACAGCGACTTTGTTCCCGGTCTGAAGACGTCCCCCGATGCCGAACATTGCTTCCATCTGCTTGCCGTACCATGCCTGCGTATTCGAGCTCGCCCACCATTTCATGAATTGCCATGCTTCTTGCTTGTGTTTACTGCTCTTCAACATGACCGTACCGTTACCGGCTGAAGGAACATCACGGCGAATCGTACCGTCTGGCATTGCTGTACCTGGCGTCAGCGTGAAATCCCACAGCCCTTTTAATTCCGGCGCGATAACATTCACGAGATTGACCTTCGGATAATCGGCAATACCAATCGGCATTTCACCGCTGCGGAACCGGTTCGTGAAATCCGTTGACAACGGCAATTTGTATGTCGTATAGAGCTCCGTCCACTGCATAAATGATTTCATCGCAATTTCGGAATCTAGCGCACTGGTCTTTTTATCTTCGGAATATAGGCTACCGCCTTCTTGATACAGCATCATCCCGAACGTCGGATTCAGCGGCAAGCTTCCGCTCTCCTGAACGTTCGATCCCGTCTTAACGAGTACTTGAATCGGGAATCCGAAGATCAGATTGTGCTTCTGCAGCTCTGGCACCATCGCATAGACATCATCCCATGTCTGCGGTACCTTCATATTCAGCTCATCCAATATATCTTTGCGGTAGAAGAGCACCGGGAAATATTCATCCATCGGCAGCGCATAGACACCGCCATTGAATTCGAATGGAACAAAGGAGCTATCGCTATACTCCTTCTTCACTTCGTTGAATCCTGGGTACTTCGATAAATCTTCAACGCCGCCACGCAGCGCGTAGTTGAGCGGCTTCTCATTCGATACCTGGAAGGCCACATCCGGTCCACGTCCCGCGAGCATCGCCTGCAGCAATACCGATTCCGTTACCACTTGAAGATCCACACCAATGCCTGTATCCGGCGTAAAGGTTTCTTCGATCATTCGTTTCAATACTTTCGCTTGATCAAGACCTAAGGTGATCCATACTTTGATTTTCTTGCCTTCTTGGCCATGCGTTGACCCGAGCTCATTGTAATCGGTAAAGAAAGATAACGAGAACGTCCCGACTTGATGCTTGATGTTCTGCCACATGGTCGCGCTCGGACTAGGCATTTCTTGATTCGGCGAGGCCACGACCAAATAATCGATGGATAGCGGCATAAAGTTAATCGAATAGATCCATGAACCGAGTGAGCTAATGTTCGATTTGAACGTCTCTAGCCTTTGAGCGATAGTGCCTGGATTCTCCGCCATATCCCGCAGCTGCACCACGATCCGATTCAGGGTTGCCGTACGATCACTACCGCCGCCTGTTGATTTCTCAATTTGCTGTGAAATCGTACGGATGATATTCGCTTGTCTGCGGAACGAGTCAATCATCTCGGGCAGCTTCTTATCCAACTGATAATCGCGATATTCATCTGGAACGGTGCCTGTAATCATGACAATGCGGCGATATAAGGTGTTCAATTCGAGAACGCTAGATTCAATCGTTCGCAGGTAGACCGCCATCTCTCCCAGCGTGACATCCATCCGGATTTGATGCTTGCCTTTCGTCAGATAGAACAAGTAAGGCGACTTGCCATCCCCGATCTCTTGCATTTCCCAATTCGTCGAGAAATTAAAAGCCATATTCTCCACTTCAGCGAAAGGCACCTTGCCGTCAACAAGCAGCTTCCGATAGGACGTCACACCGCGCTGCATGCTTTGGTTATATTTCACGCCGATCTTATACAATCCATCTGAGGGTGCTTTCACGTCCCAGGATATCCATTGCCCCGCTTCCGACCAGTTGAAGGAACCAATCGTATTTAAGCGAATTTTGGACATGCTGTACGGTTCGTTGGCCGGGCTGCGATCCATCATCGGAACCAACATCGAGCTTGATTTGAGCCCTGCCTTCTCGCCTTGGATTTTGATCATCGCGTCCTTCGCTTCCTGAAATCCTTTCTGTTTGTAGCTGTCTGCTACTTCTTGATAAGATGGCACTTTATCCGGCTGGCGCAGCTTTATATAATCAATCATCATCGGCTCTTTCGCGGAGACGAGTGATATGACGTGTTTTCCTCTGGAAAAATAAAATGAATACGGTTCTCCATACCGCCCATCCGAGCTGTCGATGAGCACTTCTTGCCAAGCGGGCACTTCGACCTGTGCAGTGTACAAGTCGTTATCGTTCTCATCCCGAACCGTCTCGCCCGCATCCTTCCATAGCCTGCGGAATACGAGATTCTTACTCTCTGCAAACGGATGCTTACCGTCAATCATAAACTCCCGATCCATATCCGAGCCTTTGCCTTCCATTGCTTGATAACGAACCGCTACTTGATATAGACCTTCCTCCGGCACATCGATGTCCCACGAGACAGTCCCCGATTCACCGGTTTGGATCACTTTTCCCGTTGCGCCATCGATCCCATCCACGACTGATAGGCTCATACCCTCAGCTTTCGAGTACGATTCGCCTCTAACGATCAGCTCCCGTTCTGGTCTAGGTGTTTGCGCGTACTTCGCAATATATTGGTCATAGCCATCTTTACTCGTAGATCCTAGCTTGATCTCTGACTCGACTTCGGCTGAATTTCCCTGTGCATAATTCACCGGCGCAAGCTGTAACGGCTGCGGAGAAGCGATGCATATCGCAGTGAGCAGGGCAATGATCGCGATTCGATATTTATTCTTCCGCATCAATAAGGCTCCCCTCCTATGTAATGGAAGTACCCCTAGCAGCGGTCTGCTTCGGGGTACTCGATTACATCATTTACAAGAAATGTTTACTTCTTCGTCGTTACATCCATCGCGGCTTGCGCCATCGGTTTAACCCGCTGAATCGCTTGTGCAGGAGATTCTTTACCGCTAGCGATGTTCTTAAATGCTTCCTCTACCACATCCGAGAGACCGACGTAAGCTTTATAGTTGATGACCTTGTACGTGCTGTCGAACATTTTCTTCATCGTATCGAGGGATTCTTTGTTCTTCATGTTTGGTTCTTCTTTTTGCAGCTGAATTTGTTTGCCCTTCTCGACATCGAATTCATAGAGTTCGCTCCATGCTGCTAGAACGGCCTTGGCATTCTTCACGCCGGATGGAACATACCATAGGTTCATCTTGTCATATGGGGTTACATAGGCCGTAGCTTTCGGACCTTTCGGGAAGAACACATAGCCGATATCGTTCGGTTTGTCTTTGACATAACCGAGGTTATCCCAGCGGTAACCGTTAACGAAGGCTTCTTCACCGCTGCCGAATTTCTGTTCGGAGTCTACGACTTTATGGACATTGTACAGATCACTGAAGAATTGGATGGCTTCCATCGCATTCGGCTCATCCATCGTAATTTTGTTCGTTGCATCATCTTCGATTTGACCTTCGTTCGTTGCGATCAATGAGAATGCCAAGAGCTGCGGGCTATCCACGTAGAGCGGCTTCTTGCCGTTCGCTTTGACCTTTTTCAAAATGTCGAGGAACTTATCCCACGTCCATTCGCCTTTTTCTTGCAATTCGTAAGGATCTGGCAGACCCATCTTCGTCAACATCGTTTTGTCATAATACAAACCGTGGCTTTCAGTGTACGGCAGCGTTACGCCATATTGCTTGCCTTGGTATTTACCATTCGATAGTGTTACTGGGTTTTTCCCGAACGCCGGGTTATTCAGGTCAATCTTGTCGTCGATCGCTTGCACGTATCCTTCAATAACCAATTTCGGGAACGCTTCGCGAAGCGGAATCATGACGATATCAGCGAATGGTTCGCCTGCTACGGAAGATGTGATCAGACGCGCATTTGTATCTTCAACCGTCACATACTCAATTTTCGTATTGTATTTCTCTTCAACCTTCTTCTGTCTTTCCTTCTCTTCATCATTCAAGTAGGCGTCCATCCCCCACCATTGGCCGATACGAAGCGGTTTGCCGCCGAAATCCATGCTTTCCTCTTCTTTAGGCTCTTCTTTCGCGGGTTCGGTTGTCGTTGTCGTCGGTTCCGTTGTACCTGCTGCAGCTTCTGTCTGTTTCGCCCCTTCAGCGGGCTTCTCCGTAGCGTTGTTACCGCTCGAACACCCGACAATCGAGATCACCATCGTCAAAATGAGTATCATGGTCCATGCTTTAAATTTGTTCAATTCATTTCCCCCTCGTTTTGATGTTAGATTTACAAAAGCTTAACACTTTGTAATCGCTTACAATTTGTTTGTATTTACTATAGAACAATTTGCGACAATGTTGTATTCACTTATTCTCGTTGTTTTCCTACATAGGAAGCCACAAAAAAACAGGGAAAACAACTTTCCCTGTTACGAAATCTAATATCCGTCCATAGTTATCCTAAGATTTGTACATACCGAATCGCGACAGAAGGCTCTATAGCCTTGATCATCTTGCCATTTGTTCTCTAAATTGTGTAGGGGTGTGGCCAGTGATTTTCTTGAACATCCGCGTAAAATAAAAATAGTCCTGATACCCTACTTTTTCCGCAATAGCAGTCACCCGCAAATTCGTCTGCTCCAGTAGATTGCATGCATTGTTAATCCGCAGCCTCGTCATATAGGAGGTGAACGTCTCACCGACTTCTTTTTTGAACAATTGACTTAAGTAATTCGGATTGATGTAATATTTCTGCGTGAGGCTCTGAATTGTAATTGTGCTCTGGTAGTTCTCATGGACATATTGCAAGATCGACACGAAGGTCTCATTCGTTGTCTCTCTCGTCTCATATTCAGGTTGTCTGCGGCTAAGCTTCATCGATAATGATCTTAAGTACGCATTCATCTCGGAGACATTCTCGAACGTATCCATCAACTGCTCATAACTCATGACCATTTGTTCCTGCTGATCCTCGTCTAAGATGTAGAGAAAGGACAACGTCACATTGTACAAACGAAGCGCATCTTTGATCGTATACCCTTCTTGTTGTAACAACCCGCTGACCTCATCCGAGAGCTGTCCTAGCGCTGTGAAATCTTGATTCGTTATGGCCGCGCCGATTTTTTTGAACGTCTCTTTCAGCACGCCTCGTGATGCCGGACTCCACCGATACACGCCCGCTCGAGCTGTCATGAAATATTGATTTGAGAGAAGTGTCGCATGCTCGAGCTCCTTGCTTATCATTGGATAAGCATCGATTTTCCCGCTAACGCCGATCCCTTTAACGCCTGCCGGCATCTGTGTCTCAAGCTCCGTCATGATAACCTCGAGCTGATCATAAGCCATGATATATAACATTTTTGATTTGCCAACACGAATCCGAATGGCATCCAAGCTGACGAATGGATCTCCTTCACAGGTACATACCATGAGACCCGCTGCTTGTCCCATATCCATGTGAAGTCCTCGGCTCTCGAACGCCTGCTTAATTTTCTCCGCGCTGTCTTCGTTGTTGTCGGCAAGAAGCTGGATCAGCTGCGTCTCGGAACGGTCATGCTCGATATTTAATGTCTTACTCAGCTTTTTCAGCAGATTTGCAATTTCCTCATCATCATAGGGCTTGAGGCAGTATGCTGTCGCGCCATAATTCAATGCCCGCTGTGCATAAGCAAATTCTGCGTAACCACTCACAACGACGAACTTGGGAAGGACGGGGAGCTCAGATCCCTTCTTGATTAATTCAAGCCCGCTCATCCCCGGCATGCGAATATCGGTAAAGACGACATCCGGCTTCAGATCCCGCATGAGTTGCAGCGCCTCCAGTCCGTTGTAAGCCTCTCCGACCACCTCAAAACCGTACTGCTTCCAATCCACGCTTACCTTCAAACTCTCAACGACCCAGCTCTCGTCATCGACGATGAACACGCTATATCTGTCCATGTTCTCTCCCCCTCGTTGGCATCAGCAATTGAATCCGTGTTCCTTCCCCATACGTGCTATGGATCGACAATCCATATGGATGGCCATAAGTCAGCTTAATGCGATTATTGACATTGGCAAGACCGATGCTGGAAATCTGCGGTTCTTCCGGATCTCGCTCGATATTCTCATATTGATTCAACGCATTCTGAACCTGGTGCAGCCGCCCGGGGGCAATGCCGAGCCCATTATCTTCAACGGTAATGACTAATTCCTGCCGCTCGTTCATGAGGCTTCTAACCGTCAACATCCCTTGATCTTCCTTCAATTCCAGACCATGAAATACGGCATTCTCAACCAGCGGCTGGAGAATCATCTTCGGAATTTGACACATCAGCGTCTCGTCTGCAATCGCATAGTGTACCTGGAACCGATCACCGAATCGAATTTGTTGGATCTGAATGTAAGACTCGACGATCCCCATCTCTGTCTTGAGGGACACCGTGTCTCCCCCTTTAATGCTGTATCTGAAAATCTGCCCGAGTGATTTGGCGATTTCTCGAATTTCATGGGCACCTTTGACAGCGGCCATCCCTTTGACCATTTCGAGCGTGTTATATAGAAAATGTGGATTAATCTGACTGCGTAAGAACGATAACTCGGATTTCTTCTTCTCCAGCTCCGCTTCATAGAGCATCGCATTCGTCTCCAGGAGCTGTCGCGTTAACGTATCCACTTCATCCAGCATATTGTTAAGCCCGTTCGACATCACCGTTATTTCGGCGTAACCCTGCAGATGAACGCGATTTTTCAATGTATCCAGATCCCCGCGTTTGATGTTATTAATGAAAACCATTAACTTCTTGAGTGGGAGCAGAATATTACTGATGATCAACCTGAACAAGATGAACATCATAACGGCACCAATGACAAAAATGATCAGTTCTAATTTGCGTACTTTGGAAATATCGCGCATAAGCTCGTCTTCGGGCATAATGCTGATGATTGCGCTGTTGATTTCCGGCAAATCTTCCGTTTGCACGATATATCTGGTCCCGTTCAATTCCACATTCCTCGATTTCCCAGACGGGGCATCACTCGTAATCATCGCATTAAGTACGCTGCCAACCTCATCTGGATCATTACTACTCGAGAAGATTTTATTATCCCGATCTACCAAATACGATTGCATCGCATATTGCTTCGAGATCGAACCAGAGGCGCCGATTAATGCCTTCGGATCAATCACGAAGAACAGCGTTCCGATCACCGATGTAAATCGATCCCCCGATTGGAAGGATTTGATCTTCATCCCAACGAGCAGGCTATTCTCCACCTGATAGGCACCTTCAAAATGCTGCAATCCGAAATAATGAATCGAATCCTGCGGAGAAATTTTATCGGTGAAAGGCGCCGTCCATCTCTCCCCCCCGAATAGGTCGTACCAACGCCCATTCTCGCCGTGAATCACAATATCCAGAATGCCTTCCTTCAGCGTGGTCGTGTTAATGAGCAGACTATTCATACGCTTGGAATATCCATACACTTGCACGTTATTCTGTTCAATTAGGAAATTCTGCACATCTGGGTTGTACGCAATATTGGTCATGAGACGATCAATGACATCCCTGTTCGCGTGCACCGTCTCCTTGATCTGCGCGCTCATATCTTTTGTGTATTGTTCGTTATAATTGCTGATAATGCTAGACATTTGAACGTACGTCATCATAATAATGAATAACAACACAGCTGTAATCAGTAGTCCGATGAACAGCAGCTGCGAGCGAATCGATAGTTTACGATAAAAAGCCACTGCTTGTCCCCCCCAAGCGTTACACGAATGCGAATGGCAGCATCAATTATGGATATCTTATCATAAATATTGCCATTTGCTCATCGAAACTCTTTACTCTAGCAAACTTTTCCATTACTATTTTTTTTAATAGAATGTATGCAGGGAGTGATGGAATGGTCCGTATCAAAGCTTACGTCATACTACTATTCACAACCCTATTCATCATGATAGCCGCCGGATGCGAGAAGACAGACGTCGACGAGGCGGCATCGCCAGAACCAACGTCTGATATCGGCAACCACCTCACCATTTCTATCTCCTTCTGGGACATTAGCAGAGACTTCGAGAAGAAGGATGCCGTGCTGCAGAAGCTCGAACATGACTTCAATATTACCTTCAAACCCATTCAAGTGAGTCAGACAGACTATGAGGAGAAATTCAAGATATGGGCCGCTTCAGGTCATTTCCCCGACTTATTCGCCCATTCCCTCGTTATCAATTCACCTGGCATTTACGCAGACTGGATCAAACAAAAGCTTATTCGACCGCTGCCGAGTGACTTATCCAAATACCCAAACGTCTATAAAGTTGCACAAATCCCCGATACGCTCGCACTCCGTCGAGAGAAGAAATTGTATATGCTGCCGCGCATTGCTTATCCGACCAACGATCTATGGATGATGGAACGTGTCGTATTTGTCCGTAAAGACTGGATGGATCAGTTGCATCGCATTGACCCGCAAAATTTCGAAGAGTTCTCCACTCTACTTGAATCGTTCACCAAAGAGGATCCCGATGGCAATGGTCTGCAAGATACTGTCGGTCTAACAGCAGCAAGCATTAACTATCTCTCTTGGGTGTTCAGTCCGACATTCCCGCAATTTGCAGCCAATCAATGGGTGCAGGAAAACAACCAATGGATCCCTTACTATGCCTCGCAGAAAATGGAGCAGGTTGCATCGCAGTTCCGTCAATTGTACGAGAGCGGCGGGCTGGATCCGAATTTCTTCCTCATGAAGGAAGATGATGCGTTGAACAAATTTACGCAGGGGAAGGCTGGTGCATTGGCGTATAAGGGGACGCCTGAGAGCATGAGCAAGGTGGTTGCGCTGTGGAACAAATATCATCCGAACCAAGATTTCTATGATGCGGTGAAAATCTTGCATTTGTGGCCCGCGGAGGACGGAAATCGATATTTCTATGTCGCACCAACCTACTGGACTGAAAGTTACTTCAGCGCAAAAATGAGTGATGAGAAGATGGATCGCATCTTGCAGCTCTATGACTACCTCCTCTCACCCGAAGGAAAAAAATTAATGCAGTACGGCATTGAGGGCAAAGATTACGTGGAAAGCAGCAATCAGATCGTCATTACACGCCCTCGCGAAGCATCAGGACAACCAGTCAGCATTCAGAAGCTGTATCCTTCAACGAACACCCTGCATTCCCTCGCTTCTTGGGGATTGGAACGAACCTACCGCCTCGACGAAATGAACAAAATCAATTATGGGGAACGCAATATTCTCGCTTGTCTGGAGGAAATGCGATGGCTGCTCAATAACGCACGGGCAACCCCTTTCAAATATCCAATCATCTCGCTCTCCACGCCTCACAAGGACATCATCAGTGCTGCGATCAATCCGCTGGAGGATTTGACGGAAGTCGTGCTTAGTAAGGACGATCCGATCAAGCTGTGGCGAGAGAACGTCAAAACCTACAATCAAATGGGCTTACAGCAAGCGATTAAGGAAGTGAATGATAAGCTGCTCCATCCTGATTCTTAAGAACATCCCCACAAAGTGGAGACCTCGCTTCGAAGTTGATTCAGGTACTTTGCGGGGGGCCCCGGAAAATTAATACAAAAAAACCACCCTGCAAATCTCTCATCGGAGAGATCCGGGGTGGTTGTCATGTACGTTAGTTCCTTGCAGCGACAGATACGGAATTCTTCGAGAATCCGTACGTGGCGATCCACGTAATCATCTTGCCTGCGATACTCACAGCGAGAATCGTATACATGGTCTCTGCAATCGGTAAGTATACAAGTGATAATAATAGCACTACAGCATCCAATATAAAGAACATGGTTCCGACCGTAAAACCTGACCATTTACTTAAGAATAACGCGAGAATATCATCCCCGCCTGTTGCTCCGCCGAATCGAATGACGATCCCGGCTCCGAACCCGGTCATAACCCCGGCAAGTACCGCAGCTACGAGCATATACTCCTTCAGGTCAATCACTAACGGTGAAAACTGCTCAAAAATGTCATAAAACACCGAAAGGGAAACTGCCGCAATTACTGTATTCAGTAAGAACTTGCGCCCTTTCACGAACATGGCGACGATGAGTATCGGAATATCGAGCACAATCATCGTAACCGCAGGTGACCAGTCAAATGCATACTTCCCGAGCAGCGCTAGACCTACAAATCCACCTTCCGCCAAATTGTTCTGAAAATTAATGTGATAATAACAAAATGCCATTAAAAACGTACCGACTAACATCATAGCGACTTGTTGCAACTGTTGAATCCGTTCTTCTTTTCTCCTCATTGTCGTTCCCTCTTAACATCATTGGTTTGGGTTTAGCTTTCCAACCAACGATGAGGGAGCTCGCCTGAGGCTTCGTCCTTCGCACCATCATACGTTACACGCTTCTTTCATAGTTGGTTGGTCATTCGAACTTGTCGACTTGTAAACTTCCAACTATGACGCTAAGTGTAGGAGAGATCATAACGTTTCCAGACTGTCCTTTGGGAATTCGTCCTTCGGGGACACATGGTATCCTGATCCTTTCTTATTTAGATTTTAAAGCTCATCTGTCATCATTATACCACAGATCCCTTCATCCAGGAAAGGTTGAATTGTCAGATAATTCTGAACTATATTTGTTCACAAGACGTTCTATTTTCGTGTGCGCCAAATCACATTTCTGGGGGCAGGAGCGAACTATACTTAGAGCAATCAGTGACATTTATCACGAAAAGAGGTTATCACCATGTTAAATCCATCTACGATTGCCATTATTAAATCGACCGTTCCTGTCCTCGAAGTCCATGGGACAGCGATTACCTCGCGTTTCTATGAACTGCTATTTACCAATCATCCTGAACTGCTAAATATTTTCAATCATGCGAATCAACGTCAAGGGAAGCAATCCGGCGCACTCGCCAATGCGGTCTATGCGGCTGCAGCCAACATTGATCGGCTTGAGCAGATCATTCCCGTCGTCAAGCAAATTGGACACAAACACCGCGCACTCGGTATCAAACCTGAGCATTATCCGATTGTCGGCGAACATCTCTTGATCGCCATCAAAGACGTGCTCGGCGATGCGGCAACGGATGAGATTATCGGCGCTTGGGCGGAAGCTTATGGCGTGATCGCCGATGCCTTCATTGGCGTCGAAGCCGAAATGTATGCACAGGCAGCGGGACAGCCCGGCGGCTGGGAAGGATTCCGAAAGTTCATCGTTACACGCAAAGTGCAAGAGAGCAGCGTCATTTCGTCGTTCTACTTGAGACCTGCGGATAGTCAGGCCATCGCATCCTTCTTACCGGGACAATACATTACTGTTCGTACGAATGTACCGGGGAGTGTGAACACGCATCTGCGTCATTATAGCCTATCGGATGCGCCGGGACAGGATTACTATCGAATTACGGTTAAACGAGAAGCAGGCAGCGATTCACAGCCTGCTGGCATTGTCTCGAGCTACCTGCATAACCATGTTCACTTTGGGGATGCACTTGAAATCAGTGCCCCAGCCGGCGATTTCACACTCGATCCGACTGCGGGCAGCGAAGCACCTGTCGTACTCATCAGTGGCGGTGTTGGATTAACACCGCTGGTAAGTATGTTGAATACGATTGTAGCGCAGCAGCCTGAGCGTCCTGTAACATACATTCATGCCGCCGTGAATAGCGAATTGCATGCGATGCAAGGCCATGTGGCGGCACTAACGGAGCAGCATGTACCGCTGACGTCTTATGTCTGTTATGAATCACCGATCGCTGGCGATCGCTATGATCATCAAGGCTTCATTGATCTTGAGTGGCTGAAGTCGGTACTACCTGCAGCGACGGTGAATACAGCTGAATTCTACTTCTGCGGACCAACGCCATTCATGAAAGCCATCAATCTTGCGTTGAAACAACTAGGTGTGAGCACGGATCGTATTCACTACGAGTTCTTCGGCCCAGCTGGCAGCTTAGAAGCATAACGTCTTCATTGAATGCAAAAGGAGGCCACTTGTCTATTCGGACAATGAGGCCTCCTTTTTTTGCGTTGTATGTGTGAGTGTTCTCAACTCTGATTGCGTAATAAGCGATTAATCGTCTCTCGACGAACGCCAATGAGCTGTCCAATCTCCTCTTGCGTCAACAAATCCGTCAACGTCTCGTTCCGTGCATAGCTGGACATCCATTCTTCCAGTAGCTTCAGACGTTCTCCCGGAGAACCAATCGTCAGATGATCAATGCGCTGCTGCATGAAGCGCAATTTTTCCTGCAGCATTTTGGCGATGGATAAGGCTTTGTCCGGGTTATCTTCCAGCTCCTTATACCACGCCTCGGCTGGGATCAACTCCACCTCACTGGTCGTAATTGCTGTTGCCGTACCATGGAAATCCTTCGGCGTAATCAACGAATGGTGCGGAACAATTTCTCCCGGATACAAGATGTTAAATAACACCAGATTCCCATTCGGATGAACCCTTGTTACTTTGAATATGCCACGCTTAATATGATATAAATATTCCCCTGAGTCACCCTGCCGGAACAAGATATCTCCTTTATGTACGATCATGCAGCTCTCTCCCGCCTTCATTATCATTCTCCCTATGATAACTAATGACAAGCCAACCAGCAAACAACTTCCACGCAGATACCAAAAATTGTTGTTGTCATACGAATATTTGTTCGCTATTATGAATATAATAAGAACAAGTGTTCGAAATATGAATTAAACATTCTAAGCATAGGAAGTGTTCGCGATGAAATCTGTCCCCCTCCAGACCGAGGTTGATTTCACACTCGTTAAGCAGTATATTCTCCTCCCGATCGTACTGGATGTATTGGAACGAGATATGCAGACCCTTGGTATGGCACCGCTCAAGATGCCGACCATCTATGTTCGCAATTTACAGCAAGTACAGCGCCAAGTGCATGATGATCTGGTCCGTATACGGAAGCAGCTCCGTGCCCACGGACTGAAGGTCTACGAAGAGAAACGTACCAAATCCGGCGTCGAAGTCCTCTATGTATGCCGGGGATACCACCATACGTTCTCCATGTTATGGAGCTTGATTAAAGCTGAGATTGAGCGTTATTTGAGCGAATACATGAATGTGGATTTGGATATGGAGATGTGATGGGGATTATACAACGCTCAGGATAATTTCATCCTTGCCGGGAAAATATAATCATGATGAACATCACCATACTAATGCATCGAGGTGTTGACACATGAAGAAATATATTGCCTTAACCGCAATATTACTGGTAGCAGGATGTACATCCCCCAATGGAGGAATGTCAACAAAGCAAGTAGCACCGGGGACACGTATAGAGACACATTCCCATACGAAAATCCCTAAAACACTTAAGACCCAAGCTTCATCAACAGCTACACCAGGCGCTCGAAAACCGGTTAGAATCCAACAAGCACCAGGCGCACCGCTGCAATGGATTGTCGGAGGCCAAGCGCCATCGCAATACCCGGCTCAGGGTAATCAACCTGTGACGCCAAATCCAGTACAGAATCCAACACAGAACCCAGCTCCAAGTCCTGCTCCAAGCCCAGTTCAGAATCCTAGCAAAAGTCCGAATAACCAAACACCATCATCTTCCCAACAGTTTGATCAAGAGGTCCTAAACCTTGTGAATCAACAACGCGCCAACGCCGGGTTAAATGCCCTTACGATGGATGCGAATTTATCCAAAATGGCGCTCGTCAAAGCGCAGGACATGATTCAGAACAATTACTTCGACCACAATTCACCAACCTACGGATCTCCATTCGATATGATGAAAAAATTCGGGATCACGTATAATGCTGCTGGCGAAAATATTGCCAAAGGCCAGACGACACCAGATCAAGTTATGAACGACTGGATGAATAGCGAAGGCCATAGAGCGAATATTTTAAGCAGTAACTTCACCAAACTCGGGGTCGGATTTTACAACAATGCATGGGTCCAAGAATTCACCGGATGACAGAACATGCTGCCTGAGTAGGCAGCATGTTTTTTTATTTATTCAGTTCACCATCTTGCGTAAAGACAAGGACATGTTCTGAATGATTGGACCGCGCATCATCAAATAGAGTCACGCGCCACAACTTCTCATTGGAGAGATATTCAACTGCTTTTACGATAGGAACAGAACTGTCTTTAAAGTGATTCAATGCTCTTGCAACGATATCTTCTGCTGTGATATCAGCGCCTTGCGGTGAATCTGCCTTTATCATTTCAATGCTCTTCGCAGCAGCTTGACCTGGATATGAAGTTTCAATTTCGCCGTTAAATTCAACTGCAACTTTCGTTCCCAGTTCATATTGTTTTTTCGTTCTCACCCAAATCGCTTCGCTCTGAGATGATGCATTGGACGAGAAAGCTGTGACTAGAAGCTGATCTGGCTTATGTTTGACGACATATCCTATATATTTATAAACAACATCTGGGGATTCCTTGTCACTGCTCTTGTCTGGATGGACGCAACCCGATAAAAGAAAAAATAGCACGAACAATAATGCCATAGACCTTCGTTTCATATCGTCCTCCCTGCCATCATCCAATCAACTGCACAACCTAGATCTGGTAGTTATACTTTACTAAATAATTAGCAATAACTTGCTTATCTTCATGCCACCTAAAATTGGTACTTCTCCAACTTTATTAAATCCTAATTTATTAGCTAATTGATTAGATGCATCATTGCCAGAATCACAATCCCAATAAGGAATTAACTTACGCTGCCTACTTTGTATAATAAATTCCTGACACAGTGTAAAAGCTAGACCTTGATTCCTATACTCTGAAAGTGTAATGATGTCTGGTTTAATATATCCTCTACCCAAATAAAAGGTGTTACATGCACTTACAAAACCTGATTCATTCAGAAAACAGTAGCCAATTGCTCTTTCAAGATACATCTCCGCAGAATCCCAAAGCAAAGAATACGAATGATCCATTTCCTGTACATATTTATCATATAACTGTGTATTCATTCTTGTTAATTGAGACGCTCCAGACTGGACATGATGTGCATCAGGTACGATTGCCGTGTCACTTAAAATATAATGAGATCTTTTTAACTCAACCACATTATCATGTAATGGGGCTTTAATCGTCGAGATCCAAGAATCTGAAGAGAAATATAAATCATAAAAATGAGCGTGATTATCGGGATTAGCTAAGAAATCAAGCAAGGATCGATTGAACGATAGATCTTGTTCGTCTCCAAATAGATAATACTTCCCGCCACGGCTAGCCACCAACCCAGCAGTTGGATGGTCCATATTATTAACAAAAATCCTTCCTGGTTGATTACGATCAATAACAGATTGAACAAATACAAAAATGAACTCATGTTCTTTATGAGCTATAAGAGGAGTTATCTTATCGTACTCATTCGTTTTTAGTTCTATCATCTTTATTATTCCTCTCTTCAAAACTCCAAATCGGTTCGTTGTATGTTATGAACCCTTCTTGTCTCTTTTATTTGCTCAATGTGGTGATATGAATGATTGATATCATGATTTAATGCATCCCTTACTGTTGCTTTTCCATTTTGATGTACTAAGATTCGATCCAAAGAATCAGGTATGACCTCGCACAAATACGAAATGTATCCCCGAAGTATACTGAACAATTGTACCTCGTTCTTTATGGCTCTCTGGCTATGATTCATCGTTTGATTCCATACGTCCGCGTCGAATTCATTAAAAATATACTTTTCGCCAGTGTTAGCAAGTGCATATCGATTAATTTGAAAATAGTTTAGATCACATTCTACTATGTGATGCACTATTTCTCGTATGGTCCACTTTCCTTCTCCTCTGGATAAATCTAGTTCTCTCTCACCTAAGCCGTTTAATACTTCCATGAGTACCTTTGGTGCATCATTATAAAGTTGAATAATTTTTATGTCTTCGTCTTTCATCTTTATATAGTCTCCAATCTTGATTGATTATTATGCCAATTTCACTTACAAAGATCTGTACCTTATTTTCTTGTAAATGAAAAATATTATTATTAATCCACATATTACAAACAACGTTTTCATCCAAAAATACAAATCATAAATCAAGCTCTTAGAAACGTAAGGTCCTTGATAAATTGCCTTTATATAAATGTTATCTTCAGTCTTTATAGCAATTTCTTTGTTTTTATAGACTCCTATTACTGAATAATATTTAGTACCCTTTGGATACGTATTTGAAAAATTCCCACTATATGTTCCTTCTTTATCTGAATAATGACTTACTTGACCTATCTTCTTTTCAATTTGGTTAGGACTAATAATCTCACTTGTCACTATATAAGTATTACCTGAATAAACTACAAATTGGAATGCCCAACTGGCCCATACTGATTGATTCATGACAAAAAATAATAGTATTGAGGATATAATAAGTTTTTTCATCCAGACCTCCTTGTAGAAAGTGGTTTTGCATAACGTTAATGTGTTCACGACGTCCTACCACCATAAGGCTCCGATGCTTGAATGCAGTGTTTATAGAATGTCAGCACCTTCTATGAACAACCTACAAAACGCTCTTAATATAAGTCCCATACGCTAAACTTATCAGAGAACCCGATAATTACTTCAAGTTCATCTGGTATATAATCGCTATCTATATAATAAGCCGTCAACCGCGCGTGACCTTCTAATACGACTACTCGCGAGTCCTGATTCATCGACACAAATATTAGTCTTGGAAATACTTTTCCTTTCCTGAGCGCTAAGTTGATATCTAGAAATCCCTGGTTACTAACTCCAAAGACTTCAATTTGATTCATGATATTCTTCGATGCCTGCATAGGAAGTCTAGTATAACTTGATAATTCATTCCAATAACTATAGTTGATGTACATTACTTCGTTTAGATCTTGCTTCTGAAAAAACGCTTTATACCATTTAACTTCTGTAGGGAAATTCTCAAACAAATCCGTATTGCGACCAAACCCCCTTGTCTGACCCAGAATATCTCGTCTAATTTGGTTCTCGGCTTGATCATTCAAATTGGGTTTAATTAGTAAATTCAAATCATGGTCTCTAAGTGCATTTAATATTCCTTCCTTAAATCTTTCTGAGTTAATCTCTGCGAATAAAAACTCTGCAATTACTTCATCTTCTTGAACTTGACTAACTATCTTCACTGGTTAATCCCCCATGAATATGTATTGTGCTGATTCCCTATAACGTTTCCGCATTCACAACAGACCCCCACCTTAAATAGCTCTTATCTTAGGTGGGAGTCTGTGTTGGTGAGTTTGCCTCTTCTGTATATGCATCTTCTAACCGAGGCGCAGCCGATACGTGAAACTCGTGTTGTCACCTTGAGATACTTTCATGATTCTTTATAGATTACTTCATCAATTTTACTTGCTATCATACCAGCACCCTTATTAATATTACCGATAATATGTGCATGTATATTGCTTGTTGGATACACTGATGATTGCATAATTACTCCCGGGTCACTACCCATTACATAGTATTTAAAAATGGTGTTATCAAGCATCATTATCCAAACACCGTATCCATAATACGTCTGATCGTTGTTCTTTATATGTGGAGTCAACAAAATATTAGTGTATTCTTGAGACAACAATTGATGATTAATCAATGCATCCCAAAACCTACCTAAATCATGAACTGTCGTAAATGCTCCCCCATCAGGTCCACCTTTGATTGGAACTGAATAAATATTACTCTTCCAAGTATTATCATCATTATCTATATACCCGATAGCTGTTCGTTCAGGTAGCTGATCCATTCTATAATAACCTGAATTTGTCATCCCACAGCGCTGAAATATATTCTTCTCAACGTATTCTGTAAATTCCATCCCAGTTCTCTGCTCCACAACTAAACCTAGTAGAATAAAACCTGCATTATTGTATGAGAATCTTTCTCCTGGAGAAAATTTCATTTGGCCATTTTGAAACATAGGCAGAAAATCTTTGGGTGATTGAATGGAATACATGGGTAAGTCATTCCAGAGTTCTTCAAAATCATTCATGAACTCCTCATCAAAATAATCTGGTATTCCTGAACTATGTGTTAATAAATGATGTATTGTAATTTCGGAATCGAAATTAGGAAAAGAAATTTCTAAACAATCTTTTAAATATGAATCAAAAGACAATACCCCATCTTGAACAAGCTGACATATAGCAACCGAAGTGAATATTTTACTGCCAGATGCTATTCCAAATCTTGTATAAGAACTATTTTGTATTCGTTCGGAACGATTTGCATATCCATATCCTTGCTCTAAGGCCTTTCCTTGTTGTTGGACTAAAATCGTCCCTGAAAATGGTAGTATTTCATTATGTTTCTTTATTATATTTTCAGTTGATTGAAAGAGATTCATATTATTGCACTTCCTTTGCTTCTGGTGGTTTCACCTAACGTTCTTGTATTCCTGATGCCGACTTAGGGGTAGCACCAAAGCTTTATTGAGTTATTTCGTTCTCTACAAATTCATCCTTTGTCAACCCAAAGAGAATGAGATTGTAATATTGTCCATTTGTGTAAATTACTTGACGACGGACACCTTCTTGGATACAGCCAAGCTTTTTCATCATTCTTGCAGAAGCTTCATTTCCTTCAAGTACACAATCATTAAATTTGTTTAGTCTACGTTCAAAGAAGGCATATCTTAGGAGAAGTCTTAAGGCTCTAGTTCCATATCCTTTACCTCGATAATCTCGATCAATTTGTATTCCTATACTAAATGTTCCGTTCCTCTCATCTATACTATTTAGGTTTACTCCTCCAATGTTATCACCGTTTAAGTTCTCAATGGTAAACATTATTCGTCCATTTCCAGATGAAAAGTCAGAATATTTCTCAGTAAATTTCTTTGCCTCATCGATTGTGGGCGGTAATTCAACAGCACACTCCAATAACCGACGAGCTGGTGTATCAAAACGATTATAATAATGTCCTTCCCAGTCTTCTGCTTGAATAGCTCTCAATCTAATTTCGTCATCCTGCCAAAAGTAATTGGTATAGTTTATTTCTTTCATTTTTTCTCCTCTTTCAATAATTTTCAGAATTGTTATTGATGGTTTCACCTAACGTTCATCTACGAACCCGAGAGACTTAAAGGAGCATAGCGACTGGGTCCAACGGACTCTCGCAGGGTTGTTCTCTGATTCAGCTTCTCGTCCTCCCACTTCTCGCGAAGCAAGGGCGAAGCAAGGGCGAAGCAAGGGCGTAGCCCGCAGCGTAGATACGTTGTATTCTGATGGGCACGCCTTCTTTGAAAAACTGATCTGTCCCTTATTTATTTAAAATATAGTTTTCGAAATATTGTATTGGACCTGCGGTATTATCGGATAAGATACTTGTAAATACAGTAACTAATCGTCTTTCTTGATTAACAAATATATATTGCCCTCTCATGCCTCCCATACCCATAGCATAGTATGTCTTATCTTCTTCACAGTCTACATTCTTACTATTCATTATCCACCAATGATATCCATACAAGGATTCTGTAACAGAATTATTATTTGTTGATTTTTCAATCCATCCAGCAGGAATCAGTTGTTTCGAATTCCATTCTCCATTTCGTGAATACAACACCCCAAATTTCAACATATCTTCTATCTTCATTCTCAAACCAAATCCACCTATTGCAATCCCTTGAGCATCCTGATACCAATTGAAATCGTGAATACCTAAAGGTAAAAATAAGTTCTTTTTTGCAAAATCCACTGTGTTCATTTTTGTTGCCTTCTGCAATATAGCGCTAAGTAAATGTGAATTACCACAACTATAATTCATTTGCTTTCCTGGTTCTGATTCAACAGGTTGTTCAAGAATGAATTTCACCCAATTCTTTGTTGGAATCATAGCTTCATTTCCAGACCATCTCAAACCCGAGGACATCGTCAAAAGATGTCTAATTGTAATTCCTTTTTTTGTATCATCGATTTCGCTGAAATAATTTGAAATTGGAACGTCCTCATTCTCAATATACCCCTGTTGAATTGCAATTCCATACAATGCAGATAGAACACTCTTTGTAATTGAATTTACTTTGAGTTGTTTATCTTTCGTTTTTCGATTTCTAAAATATTCAAATAAAGTTGAGTTCTCTTCGTATACAACACAACTTTCAATTTTATCTTTCTTTATCGCTCTTTCGAGTTCATATAAGTTAATAATGATGATATCCCCCTTTCTGTTTATTTATTGTGGGCCTTTCAGATAACGTTACCGCATTCCCGACGGCCATTCCCCTTAGATAGCTCTTATCTAAGAGGAATGGCTGTGTCTACCTGATTCTGCTTCTTGAAATCTCGGAAGTACCCTCTTCATCGAAATATCATATCCGTGTCTTTGTTTCTTATTATCAATTCAATGCTTCCCTGAGTAGACCATTCGTCAAAATGTGTATGTCCTTCATCAGTATCACTTAGTTCCTTACAGACCAATTCTGCTAGTCGAAGCCCTAATGAATTTGTACTCATTGAAATCAACTGCCCGCTAGATCGAATTGAATAAATGTTTTTAAACTTCCATGCCTCATGCATACGATCATCTTTTCTTTCTTGTGATGTCTTTAAGTCATAATTGCCTACAATATTTGCTTTATATATTCTTTTTCTAATATCTGCAAAGTCACTAAAACTTAATGGGTTGCTTGTACCATGAAAGAAAGCAAAATCAGATCCTTCTTCAGCATTTCTGAAAAGGTAAACGATCATGCTCTTTTCTCTTTGGACTAAATTAAATAAGCCCGCAAGAGTAATCAAAGACTTACTGTCTCCATAGAGATTCATCTGTGTATCGGGATATATTGAGTTCTCTAATCCGATTTCTTCCTGGGACAGATAGATTATGCTTAGACTTTTTTGATTAATCGTTACTTTTTAACGAGGACTCCTATGCGTATCCCTCCACTTGGTTAACTATACCCTTGATTTTTTCCGTTACCTCGGAAGGAGAAATTGAACTTGTATTAATTAATGGCATACTAGGATTAAAAGCCGTTGCTGCATTATTCAATATCCAGTCGTTAAATTCTTTATGGTCATTTATGAGCTCGTCAGACCAACCTCTTGCTTGCAACCTTAACTCTCTCGTTCTATCATCACAATATAAACCAATAAAGTAAGGTTTAAAGTAATCTTTCAAGTCCATTTCATCGTACTCTCCAGGCATAAAAGTCCCACATAAAATTGTAGTCCGACCATTCAAGCTTATTTGTTTGGCAAAATGGATCCAAACATTTTTAATTAACGTCCATTCATTTAATGGGCCGTATATTGCGTCCAAATCCAGTGTTATGTATTCAGCACACTGTTTAAGAAGTTCGGGGATAATAGTAGTTTTTCCTGATCCACTTGCACCTGTAATTAAGAATATTGGTTTTCTCTCAGTCATTGATGTTAGTCTCCAATCGGAATAATTAATGGTTTTAATAGTGATTCATGTTGTTTCAGATAACGCTCCCGCATTCACGTACCTTCAAATTGATTTAAAACTAATTGCCGGGTAGTTGGATGCCGCGCCAGCTGATTACATCGCATTGGCCATATCTATTATCACCCACAGCAACCACCGTTCCGTCCGATTTAAGGCCGAGAGTGTGAGCGCAACCCGCCGCTACCGCCACAATATCGCGCCAGCCACTTACATTGCATTGGCCATGCTCATTCCAACCAACAGCCGCCACCGTTCCGTCCGATTTAAGGCCGATGGTATGATAACTACCTGCCGCTATCGCTACAATATCGCGCCAGCCGCTTACATCGCATTGGTCATGCTTATTCCAACCAACAGCCGCCACCGTTCCGTCCGATTTAAGCCCGGCGGTATGTAGGTAACCCGCCGCTGTCGCCACTATGTCGCGCCAACTGCTTACATTGCATTGGCCATACCGATTATTACCCGCTGCCGCCACTGTTCCGTTCGACTTTAGCCCGACGGTATGCCAGTCACCCGCCGCAACCGCCACAATATCACGCCAGCCGCTAACATTGCATTGGCCTTCATTATTTCGACCCACAGCAACCACCGTGCCATCCGATTTAAGCCCGATGGTACGACGCCAACCCGCCGCAACCGCTACAATATCGCGCCAGTCGTTTACATCGCATTGGTCATGTTTATTCCAACCCACAGCCACCACCGTGCCGTAAGATGTAAGACCGATTGTATGAGCATTACCCGTATTCGTCGCCATATGAACATTACCAGCCGCAACTGCCACAATATCGCGCCAGCCGCTTACATCACATTGGCCATATTTATTATCACCCACAGCCGTCACCGTTCCGTCCGATTTAAGACCAACGGTATGACGACGACCCGCCGCTATGGTATCTTTAGGCCACCGTTTCACCTTTAACGCCGCTTCAATCGGTGAAGTGCAATCCATGTTTTACCTCCTTAAAAACAAGACCTATTTTGGAAATACGTTGGTTCTGTCTTATGCTCTTAGGGGCTTTCAGCTAACGTTTCCGTGTTCACGACGCCTCACCACCTAAAGACCTTTAGGTCCGGTCGCGATGCGGTTAGGTGGTGCAGGTGTGTCCCGGCAATCGCTTCTTCGTCGTTACTTCCGGGACCGAGGGGCTTGTCCCTCGATGCGTAAACACATTGTTATATGAAGGATCGGCCTTCTTTGGTATACCGACGCTTTCATTTACATCCCTTCTTTTCCTTCCAAGTTCAATACGTGACTTGCTTTTTGTATTCCTTCTGCTCTTGAGAACCCAATATTTCTGTACAACTTATCAGCAACTGGATTCTCAGTATATAAAGTTAATGTCCGAAAATACTTCTTTGCTTCCTCAATGATCATCCCTAAGAGTTTCTTTCCTACGCCACTACTTCTGTGCCTCGGTAAAACATATAAGTGTCTCACTCGACCTACATCAATAAGATCTAGATAAGGATCAATATTCAAACCACCTATCCCAATGACTTCCTCATCAATTATTGCTACAAATAAAGATTCTCCGAATCTATTAAACCTGTTACTTCCATCCGTGTATTCATCATGTAATTTCTGAACCATTTTATATCCCTCAGATATGCTATCGTCTAACAACAAATTCAAATTGTACTGTTCGGGATAAGTAACTCTTTCAATAAGCATCGTAGTATTCACCCTCATTTGATGCATGGTTTGCCGTTCTTTCATATAACGTTCTTGTGTTCCTGAGCCCGAAAGGCTAAGTGGCTTCTCTACCTCGAAATGCCTCGGGCAGACCAAGGAGCGTACGCGACGCCGTAGGAAAACAGTGTTATACGACGGAACTTTGAGATACTCTCAAAAACTTACTTCTCTGTATTATCAAATCGAAAAATCAGTTTATGTCCGTCAAAAGTATCTCCATACAATTCAGCATAATTCTTTTTACTATAATTAGAAACGGTCTTCCGCCAAAATCTTTGCCCTATAATGTTTCTTTCAGATGGGTTGGTAAACAATTCCCATCTCCCTTTAAATTGTTCAAACACTTTAATAGCTGCCTGTTCTGCTATACCTTGACCTCTATAAGGGCGGAGTAAAAAGAATTCATTAACAAAATAATCAATTCCCTCTGCACAATGTGGGGGTGTAGCAATGAGAATAAACCCCGCTGGTTTATCTTCTACTAAAATTAAATAGGGGTGTAAACAATCTGGTTTTTCCCACCAAATATTCTGAACCTCATATTGATCACTCAATTTTCTAAAGTCATCACTATCTTCGTAAATTCCATGAATATTTGGAAATCTGACATAATGTTCTGATAAATCGTATAAATAGAGAGGGTATAAGTTTTTTATTATATATGCTTCGTTTTTACTGGTTAGTTGCACCTTAATCTTCATAAATTAGCTCCTTTGAAAATAATCACTTCGTTCTGTCGTATAACGTCTTTTTTACGAACTTCGCATTACACACAATTTACACTATATCAGCGAACCCTCTCCAACATTACACATTTCACCATACAAACCTCATCTTGGTTCTGCTCCTACACCATACCATCATAATCAACAAGCAGAACTGTTTCCTACCTGAATCTCACCTAACATATAACGAATAAACTCACTCAACTCCGATAGCTCCACATCACTTCGATCGATTTTCCCGTTATATTCGTCAAGGCATTGCTGAACCAAAGCTTGATAAAGCTGAGGTAGTACTTGTACGCCCCACGCTCCACCTTCACGCTTCGATGCAATGACGTCTTCCCGGATATAATAGAGTACCCTGCACAAATTCAATGTTACGTACATCGGCGTTAGATACGCTGGCGGGTTATTGATAATATCTTGCGCTGCTTCTTCGACATCATGCAGGATGGAGGCGAGGTACACTGAACGATCGATCGGCTCATACAACTCACGTAAAGGAGTACCGTACAATGTAATCCCTCGATGGTAGGTAACCATCAGCTGTGCAGCCACATCCTTATCTTCGTAACCTCCGCACAGATAGTTCTCATCTGTCAGATAGCGCTCCCGGTGATAGTCCGAGTAATGAAATTCGACAGGCGTCGGATAGACGAAGGATTTCAGGTAATCTTCCAATAGGATACTGAACTCGAATCCACGTGTATTCGGTAGCCCATCGTGCACAGATAGCGCCAATTGGGCGATTCGCTTGTTATTTTCCAATGTCAATTTCTCTCTGACTACCACAAAACAATCGACATCGCTTCGTGACGGATTGAAGCATCCCATCGCCAGCGATCCATGCAAATAAATACCCGCCAGATTGTCCTGTAGCTCGTCCCGAAACAACGTAACGATGTTATCCAAGTAGACTTGCATATTCAGTTCATCCAGCGATACACGCATAATCTGGTTATCTCGATACTCGCCATCGAACAATTCATGTGCAGTGAGCACTTTAACCTTTTTGAACCCGCATTTCTCATAGCTTCGAATGGCCCTTGTATTCCATGTCTGAGGATCGATATAAACGTCAGCAGCACCCTGCTCCGTCAATAAATACCGAACAACCGATTTTAATACCGTCGTCCCAATCCCCGAATCCCAATAGTCGGTCTCGCCGATGTATAGATCTACGCCGTATTGAGGCTGGTCTGATTTCGCCTCGTATAATTCTATTTCATCCTCTTGTAGCGGATAGAATTGCACATACCCAATCGCTGTATTGTCCCATTCCATGATCCAAGGCGTAACGTCATGCTCACCTCTCGCCCGCGAAGCGTATTTGGCAATAATCTGCTCCATCGTATACCGCTTACTGGGCCCTTCGATATAGCGCAGCAATTTCTCATCATTCAACCATTTGAACATGAGCGCATAATCTTCCTCGTGATCCCGCATTCTCCGTATGGAAAGTTGCCCCTCTGCTATAAACATCGATTTCACCTCATCTCGAAGACATTATTGATCGCCGAATGCGTCCAAATCCTTCTTCAAATAATAATGCGTATGCCTTCCCGCGTTCTCAATCACCCCATAGACTTCAAAGCCCAGCTTCCTGTAAAAATCTAACGCCTGAAAGCTTAACGAATCCAGCTTCATAAATTCGCACCGTTTCTCTCTCGCCAGCTTCTCAGCCTCCGCGAGCAGCTTCTTCCCATACCCCGCTCCACGACAGGCGTCATCGACAAACAGGTATTGGATCTCCATCCAGTTCCAGCAAATCTCGGCGATGATCCCGCCATAGATTTGACCTGCGTCATCCTTCAGGAACAGGTTCACCTCTTGGTACCTCCCCTTCAGATCGTCCGGGAAATGCATCATGTTAAATTCGAACATTTTGTCTCGTACATAAGCCTTATCGTTCATGTTCGACGCATTCGTAATCGTTAATTCCATCTGTATCTTCCTCTCATTGCATGTGTATATTTCATCCCACACGTGGACATGTAAGTGATTTGCCATTATCCTTCGTCGAAAGTCGCAATATATAGGGAACTGCAGCACGAGACCACGCCTCCGGTGTTGGAGAACCGGACATATATTGCGGCCCGCAAGCCGCTAGCATGGGCGTCTGAATACCGCCGCCGGGATCTAAGGCGACAACGCCTATCGATTCAGGCAATTCCAAAGCCATCGACTGTGTCAGCCCTTCAATAGCGAACTTGGATGCACAATATGGCGCAAGCTCGGCTTCGCCTTCTCTCCCCCAGCCGGAGCTCATATTAACGATCATTCCCCGCTGCGCATCAATCATCGCAGGCACGAAGGATCGAATAACATTCACAGTACCGTTCACATTAATACGTATCACATCCGCGAATTCTTCGTCCGAAATCGACCAGATCGGTGCATTCCTGTTCACGATGGACGCATTATTGATCAGCAGATCTGGTGCACCGAACGCATTTAGCACCTGATCCGCCCAGCGCGATACCGCTTGCGCATTCCCAACATCAACCGCTTCAAAATTATGATTCGCGAACTCCGTTCGAAGTTCCTCTACTTTATTTACCGAACGCCCACAACCATGGACGATCCACCCGAGCTCATCGAACCGATCGACCATGGCCCGACCTAATCCTTGTGTCACACCCGTAATAACGACTCTTTTGGCTATATTCATAACTTCATCTCCTATTCCCTATTCCGATAACGGCGGGATCACCATTGTCTGTACTTCCAGCGGACCTGGCACAAATCCCAGATTCAAGTACACCGACTCTGCATCATTTCCCTGCATCACATATAACCGCAGCAGAGGGTACGAACCTTTCAATTCCGATAGCGCCCGCTGGAGCATCAAGCTGGCAAGTCCACGCCCCCGATACGCTGGAAGCACACCAATTGAATACACGGCAGCATAATCTCCCTGCAACCCGATACGACAATTCGCAACTAGTTCATTCGTCTGCTTGTCATAGACGAGCGTCGAGGCGTTCATCAATACTTCATTCGTATAATTCGGGTCTACGGACGGCGTATGATCTTCCTTCGCCAGTTGTCCTCTCCGTGTCGCGTCAAGCCCCCTTACAAAGCTCGCGTACTCGCACGCCGTAATCTCTTGTTCATTCACATAGCGGTAAGACCCGTCGCTCTTTTCTTCCCGCTGCAACGTATCAATCCGCAATTCTTCTCCCCACACTACGTCAAAATGCTCCGTCGGTCGCTGCATCCAGCGGCATCGGAACGTATCAGGCCAGAATCCTGCACGTGCGAACAAATCCACTTGATCCGGGAGCACTTCGAAAGCTTTTATCGGTTGACTTCGATCCGACCATGCAAGCAATAGCTGCTTAAGCCCCTTCATCACTTGAGGTGCATCATGGAACGGCGGGATGAAGAACAAATAGTAAATCCGATTCGGACCCATCCGTACACCGCCTATTCTGGTATCCCCTTTACAAATCCAATAGGCAGGACTTCCTGAAGCGACATACGTCTCCTCTCTAAAAAAGCCATTATACGCCATGTTATAATATACGGAGCAAAAAATCCCCCATTCCTCAGGGTCTGCACTCTGAATGGAATAATCGCTCGATAATGTATATATTTTGATATTTTCAGACACCATGGTATGTATTCCTCCCTTAATATCTCACCGTTCGAGCCATTCGAATGATGAAATTCTATGAAATCATGGTAAAATAGAACCGTTAAAACCAGAAAGGCGGAGAAAACGAATGGAAATGACATTTATCATTAAGCCCACTACATATACAGCCTTCGAGAACGAAATCGAACAAATGGACAAATGCAAAGAATGGGGCCTTTTATCCGACAAAGCCGTGAAAACCAAAACCTTCTACTACAAAGGAAGCGGCATGAATCAACCTTGTGACATTATCGGTTACGTCGATGACTTGACTGCCGTCATTCAACTAGGCCCAGAGCAGTTGCACTGCATTCACCCCTCCTATCTGAAGGAGATGCAGGCTTCCACCTTCGGGTCGAGAGTCACAGCAGCGACGGATAAATCCAATGAACCTGAACTAGAGACAGTCGCCGAGCAAGCCGAACCAGAACAGCAGTCGCAAGAACCGGTTGCACAGGTAGAGCCCAAAGCAGAAGCAGTCGAAGCACCTCAAGTCGAGGTAGCTGCAACCAAGACCAAGGCTAAAAAGGGTAAGGCACCTAAGCTAGAACTACCGGAAGAGAAAGTGAAAATGACCGCTACCGTCCAAGAATTCACCACGGTGCCGAATAACTTCTCTGATACGGAAGATGAAGTGGTCATTTACGAAGCCGTAGCCATTATCGACCCTCCGCTCGAAGTCGGCGTTGCCTGGTCAAGTCATAGTGCAACACTGAAGAAATTCGAGCTGGAAGTTGGGGACACGATTACGTTTGATGCCAAAATCGTTGCCAAGAAGCTAACCAAACACCCTGTACCTTACAAAATCAACAATCCTGCGAAAATTCAGAAAACCACATCATAGAAATCAAGAGAGTATGCGCGTGCATGCTCTCTTTTTCTTTTGCCTAGAGATACTTCTATTCTAAACCTATTCAACACACGCTCATAAGGAAAAAATAAATATAATCAACTCTACACATCATACCGTTAGCAAAAAACGGCCCCTTCCCGTTCACAACGAGAAGAAGCCGCCCTATACTTTCCTATATCCTATTACTCATCCATTACGCCATATGCCCGATTTTTCTCTTTGAATCGATCATTTTTTTATACAAATTCAAGAAAGGCTATCTCTTCCGGCCAATATAGAGCAAATGCGATGAGATGCCAAGGATAGATGGGTCTGTGGCGTATTGATAGAGAAGCTCCATCATCTGATTAAACTCCTCTTCCCCACGGCTGCGCCAATCGTTCCAGTTCTCCTCGGTGAACCGTCCGCCAATGCTGGATGACCCTATCAGCTCGATCGTCTCGAACCCGCTAGATTCCATGAACGGCTTAATCTCTTCCAAGGGATAGAAATATGCACCTGTGAAGCGCCCCTCATCTTGGTGGTTAAAAATCCCTGTCTCCATAAAAGACTTGATCGAATCCATATGGTCGAGCGGCTTCCACATGTCTGGGTACAATAACGCCGTCTGCAGCTTGCGAATTCGTGTCATCAAGGCGATGAATACCACACCACCAGGTTTGGTTACACGATATAACTCCTTCATCGCAGCTATTCGGTCTGCATCCGTCTGCAAATGATATAAAGGGCCGAGCATAAGCACTGCATCATAATATTCTGACGGGATATCCTCCAGATGTCTCGCGTCCCGCACATGAAATCCTTCGAATTGATCATGAAGTTCGAATTCCCTCGCCTTTGCTTCAGCTTGCTCTACAACCCGCGGCGTCAAATCCGTTAATGTCACTTGATAGCCCTGCCGTGCGATTGCCATGGCATATTTGCCCGGGCCTGCTCCGTTATCCAATATTGTACCGGTCTGCGGAAGATACTTCTGGATATAATGCCAATTCACCAAATATTCGAGGGGCTCACGATCCAATCTTCCCCACTCGTCAAAAGCCGAATAATACCGAATAATTTCGTTCATCGCAAGTCCTCCTTATTTGGAAATTTTATCTATTATATCTTCAGCGCCGCCTCACGACAACCTAAATTTTACTAATTTCAAAAAATACCGCTCGAATCTGACATTCCATCTTCATTCTCCTTTCATGAGTGAAAAGCCCGGTGTTAAGCCGAATTTCTGCTTATAAATTTATGATTGACATCCTGCATCTGGAAATGATAATATCTTCTTCCTGTCACTTGACCAAGAATGGAGGGTTATGGAAGTGATCACATTAAACGGAATCAGTAAATCGTTCCTGGTGGCGAAGCGCCCATCAGGTATCAAGCATGCGGTTAAATCGCTATTCCACCGAGAATACACGAACGTGGAAGCGCTGCGTGACATCTCATTTTCTATTGCTCCCGGTGAAATCGTCGGTTATATCGGGCCTAACGGCGCCGGCAAATCGACCACCATCAAAATTATGAGCGGGATTCTCGTACCAGACAGTGGAACCTGCACAATTCATGGGTATACCCCATGGCTAGACCGCGTGCCATATGTCAAGAACATTGGCGTCGTTTTCGGACAACGCTCGCAGTTGTGGTGGGATGTCCCTGTCATGGATTCGTTCGAGCTGCTGCGCGACATCTACAATATTCCGCAGGCAGAATATCGCGACAATCTTACACTGCTCGTCGATACGCTGGATCTTGGCGGCATCATTCACACCCCGGTGCGTCAGCTCAGTCTTGGACAGCGTATGCGTTGCGAGATTGCCGCTTCACTCCTGCACAGTCCGAGCATTTTGTTCCTCGACGAACCAACGATCGGCCTCGATGCCGTCTCGAAGATCGCCGTGCGTCATTTTATCAAGACCATCAATAAAGAAAAAGGCGTCACCGTCATTCTCACCACACATGATATGAATGATATCGAAGCCCTTGCAGATCGCATCCTGCTCATCGGCAAAGGAACGCTCCTCTATGACGGCAGCGTCCAAGGTCTTCGCGGTCAATTCGGGACACGAAGGACCATCACGGCAGAATATCGCGAAAATGCGAACCCCCTCGATATTCCCGGTGCATCGCTCCTCTCATGGACCCCTGATCGTGCAATCCTTAGTGTAGATACGGAACAAATTCTGATCTCAGACGCTATTACTCGTCTATCCTCACAAGTCGAACTGCTAGATGTCACCATCGATACCCAGCCAATTGAGGATATCATCGTACAGATGTACAAGGAGTATGAGCTATGATGAAGCCCTATCTCTCCGTATTCCGTTTACGAATTAGCAACGGTCTACAATACCGTGCAGCAGCTCTTGCTGGTGTCGGCACGCAATTTTTCTTCGGTTTTATATTCATCATGATCTTTCAAGCCTTCTATGCCCATGCCAGTGAAGCCCCGTCAATGACGCTCTCCCAAGTCATTACGTATACGTGGCTCAAACAAGCTTTTCTCGCATTAATTGTTCTATGGCTTCGAGATAACGAGTTATTCCAACTGATCACGAGCGGCAATATTGCCTATGAGCTATGCAGACCTAGTGAGATTTACGGACTCTGGTACGCCAAACTGCTGGCACAACGACTGTCCAGCGCATTGCTCAGATGCTTCCCCATTCTTATCGTCGTCGCCTTTCTACCTGAACCCTATCGGCTTCAATTGCCCCCGGATATCGTCTCCGGCCTGCTGTTTCTCGCTACGCTCTTGATTGGACTACTCATGATCGTCGCGCTCTCGATGCTCATCTATATTTCCGTCTTCGTGACGATGTCTCCTGCCGGTTCGCTCTTGTTGTTTAGTATATTCGGGGAATTTTTCGCAGGGCTGATTATTCCTGTACCGCTAATGCCTGATTGGATGCAGAAAATTGTGTACATACTGCCTTTTCATTGGACCGCTGATTTTCCGTTCCGTGTATTCACAGGAAATATATCGAAGGCTGAGGCCTTAACCGGAATCCTCGCACAGTGCCTCTGGTTAGCAGCCCTCATCCTATTCGGCAAATTCACCATGGACAGAGCGCTGAAGCGCGTTGTTGTGCAGGGAGGTTAATCGATATGAGACTTTTCTTCAAATATATGGGGCTCGAGCTCAAATCACAAATGCAATATCGTACCTCGTTCTTGCTCCTGATGCTAGGACAGTGCTTGACTCCCTTCACCTCGTTCGCGGCGTTGTACTTCTTGTTCGAACGGTTCGGGCAAATTCAAGGGTGGAGCTTCTACGAGGTGACTCTTTGCTTCGCAGTAACATATGTGGCATTCTCGGTTACGGAATGCTTCGCGCGGGGATTCGATACGTTCTCCAGTCTTGTCGTGAGCGGTAATTTCGACCGATTACTCGTCCGTCCGCGCAATACCGTCGTACAGGTTCTCGGAACGCGCTTCGAGTTCGCTCGCATCGGACGACTCGTACTTAGCATTGTTATGCTCATCTGGGCTGCGACACATATCGAGATCGATTGGACACTGCTCAAGACCCTAACCCTCGTATTGATGTGTGTTAGCGGGGTGTTCATCTTCACCGGGATATTCATTCTCGCGGCATCGATCAGCTTCTGGACCGTGCAGGGTCTGGAGATCGCCAACATCTTCACCGACGGCGGGCGTGAAATGACGCAATATCCGCTAAGCATTTATCAGACATGGGTCAAGCGCTTCTTCACCTTCGTCATCCCTTTCGCCTGCTTCAATTACTTGCCGCTCACCTACATTGTCGGCCGTGAAGGCAGTGACAGTCCGTTCTATGCACTGATCCCGCTCGTAGGGATTCTGTTCCTGATTCCGTGCCTGCTCGTCTGGCGGATCGGAGTTCGGCATTATCGTTCGACGGGGTCTTGAGGGGTTGAATTACTTCATCATGCCAAACACTCCCCTTAGCCAAAGCTATGGGGAGTGTTTTTACTTATCAACTATTGCCCGCCACCATTTATCAACAACACAGGCTGATAAGCAGCATTCGTATGCTCTTTGGAAGCATAATTCGCCCCCGTATCCTCATCCGCTCCGACAAGCCGGAAGCTGACGACACCATCCGTCTGACCCTTCACGAACGCCGTGACGTCAAAGCTCACGTAAGCGCCCGCTGTACTCAACGTCTCAGAACCAAGCAGCGTACCCGCTTCCGTCGACTGATTGCTTGCATTCAGCGTCAATTCATCCCATGTATCACTGTTGATCCCCTGCACTTGAAGAACTTGCGACGTCGTATTGCTATGGAAATTGACGAGATATACCTTCAGAATGGCCGAATTTACCGTCCCCGTTAACGATGAGGTATCGAACTTCAAGTACGCTTCGCGATTCACGTCTTGATTCGTCGTTCTCTTCTTCACCGTCAAGGAGGTCTCCGTGCCGTAATTGTCATTGCTGTAGGCGCCGCCACGCGAATAGGTATCTTGGGTCACCGACAACGTGACAGGGATCTGCAACTGCGGAACGCCTGGGTCTAAGCTAGTCGACTCCGGTCCATAGACTTCGAACTCATAGAGGGAATACCCATAAGCCGTCCCGCGCGACGTGCCGTATACGCGAACATACTTGGCATTACGTGCTGAGAAGGTAATTTCCTGAACGCCCGCTTTACCGGATGTCGTCGAATAGACGTCCGTCCAATTTGTTGGCGTTCCGCTGTCTGTTGAGACTTGAACTTTATAGGTCGAAGCATATGCCGCTTCCCAATTCAACCGAATCTTATTGATCGATTGCGCGGAGCCTAGATCGACATAGATCCACTGCGGATCAACTCCCTCCAGACTCGCCCAACGCGTCGTTGCATTACCGTCGAACGCTTTGGAAGCTTCAAATCCAGCTCCCTCGACAGTGCTGGCTGTTCCCGCTTTACCCAGAGCCAAGTTCGTTCCATTCCCCGGCGTCCCAGCTTGCGTCGTGGCCGTCGCCGTATTGCTGTTCGGAGACACATTCCCCGCTGCATCCAACGCTTGCACCACATAACTATACGGTGTATTCGCATTTAATCCCGTGTCACTGTAAGACGTCCCGGTCGATGTGCCTACTTGTGTACCGCCTCTTAGAATGCGGTATCCCGTAACGCCGACATTATCCGTGGAGGCAGACCATGTCAGGTTAATCTGGCTGCTCGATGTTGCCGTCGCACTCAGATTCGTCGGCGCAGTCGGCGGCTGCGTATCCGCAACACCTCCTGGTGTCGGTTTCCACCAGTTGCCTGTCAGGAACAGCATCGTCAACAGGTTATACGAATCGCTGTAGTAGCTTTCTTTCTTGTTCTTCATCCAGTCCCATCCAGCATTGACCCAAGCCTGATGACTTGTATTCGTCGTCCCTGCCGCGATGAATGGTGAGACGAAGACAGCCGATGCATAGCTGCCGATCGCCGTACCATTCATTTGATACCCATCTTTCACATTCGCAGGTTTGCCGGATGTCTTGCCTTTGATCCACGTTGCAATCTTATCAGCAATGGTCTTACCGCGCGTATCCCCGTACAGGGCATAGTCCATGACGATGCGAAGCGGCACCCGTGATGCATTCCAGAAGTACTGGTTCGTCTCTTTGAACTCTTCTAGATAATTTTCGGGCGCCGGCTCCGGCGGATTTTTCACGACGAAATCCGAGATCAGCCCCGTATTCGGGGAGTACGTATTGCTGAACTGCGTATAGACGCTGTACAGGTTATCGATGACATTCAACCACGTCTGATCGCCCGTAAAATCATAGAATGCCCGCAGATGCGACAGCATCCAGTCAGATGGACGCGTGTTCAGCGCATTTTTCGCATCCCAATCCCCTAAGTTCAATCGGTTATTCGTCGTCACGTAACTGGCTTTGATCCCATTATTAATCATCTTTTTAGCTTCAGCCAAATAATTCACAGACCCATTCGAGCCCCACTGACGATCCGCCAATAGGAGCGAATAAGCAATATCCATATCCCCGTCCGTCGCCGAAGGGTAAAATCCTTGCGCATTAATATCATCTGCGACAATCCAGCCCATCAGATTGGAATTGTGTTTACTTTTGAATGCTCTTGCCGTTTTGAAGAGCCCGTTATAGATCGTCTGCGCATTCGAGTCATAGCCCGCCATTAGGGCGGTAATGACCATCCCATACCCTTGGCCCTCCGATGACCCCAGGGCAGTGAAGCCATCATCGTCTCCTGTAATTTCACCCTTCACGTAATACCCGCCAGGGAGCGAGGACAGGTTATTCTTAAGATGTTTACCTTTCCAATAATCATAATACGCAGCTACGGAAGCATTCATCGAAGCTTGGCTCACATGATTCGGCTTTATAATCCCGGGATAACTCAGCTGTTGTGGGAACGGTTTCATTTCACCTGCCGCATGCACCTTTGGCTGTCCAGCCGGGACGATAAGCGAGGCAGCCACCATCGCAAAGCAAAGCAAACTTAAAAGCAATGCCCTCGGTTTCCTGTACAACGTTCTTGTCGTGTCCATCACAACTCTCCTTCATTTTTTAGCATAAAAAACGAAATCAGCGGCTAGTCTCACCTTCATTGTGTTTGCTCAAAAGTTAAAGCGCTTTAACTTTTGAGGTAAAAATAGACATCTATTCGCTACTACGTTATCACACATTTTTAGATTTTCATAGCAATTTTTTTGTAAATTTTAGGGAATTGCTATTCGACAATCTGCAACAATTACGGCGATCCCTATCGACAAAAAGAGGCAGAATTCCTTCTGCCCCTCGCACATATTATCGTACGCGATATGCTCACATCCAATGTTCATATTGCTCATGTAGCGAATCCGCTGACACTTTCCGCTTCTGGAATAGACTGCTCGGGACGAGTTGATTATATTTGCCGATCTTTTGGTTAATCTTATCCACTCGCTCGTTCATATTCATCAGCGTTTGCTCATCTTGTTGCTCCAGAAGCAACCGTATTTCATCACGAATTTCATGCTGCAATTCCAGCCACGCAGGCAGCACATGCGCCGTCTTAAGGACCGAATGCAGGACATCACCCTGGGAAACTTCGAGCGGTTTGTTCTTACCTGGTAAATCTTGAAATCCACCTTTTCGCTCATAATCTCGAATCGCTAGCTCTGTCACGGACATGTATCCAAGCTCCTCACGAACCTCTTCATTCGCAATCGACTCGGTGTTCGATTCACTCGATGGGCTCTGCTTATTCCCCTCTTGGATCACTGGCGTTGTCGAGGGTTCTTGATGCGACTTCCACCTTTTCCAGAACATGAATTCACACTCCCTATAAAAATCAGACTCGCACACTAATTCCACATTATGGTATATGGTATCTATTATACGGTGCGATGGATCTTCAGTGAGATTGGGCCCAAGAGATTATATGGCAATCCAATGACAATTGAAACTAGCCATTCATATGCATTAAATAACCTTCAGCAGCTCCTGCAATTCGTTAACAACATACTTCGGCTGATATGCACTCGTCATCTGAATATCGTCGCGATTGTAGAAGCAGAAGTCGATCCCTGCATTTTTCGCCCCATGATAGTCATCTGACAACGAGTCGCCAATGAACAATACTTCGTGATTGAATAATTCGAGCTCATTCAGCGAAAGCTCAAAAATTTCCTTTCTTGGCTTCCTTACGCCAACTTCATCTGACACAATGACTGACTCGAACATGTCACGGACGTTCCCTACGGTTAGCCTTTTTCGCTGTGCATCACCAATACCATTCGAGATAATCCCCAGCTTATATTGGGACTTCAAGGAGTGCAGCACTTCTTCCGCCCCGCCTTCAAAATAACAGGTATTGCAAAAATGATTCCAATACGTATACGATAACATCTCATGCTGAGATGGATTCATGTTCAAGGTGTCTCGGAAAGAACTAATCAGGACATCTTCGATCGATTGATGCGTGCCGGTTTTATTGACGAAGTCCATCCAATGCCTAAAGTTATGCTTGGTATAGGTCGCCCAAAACGCCCCCCATTCCATCTCTCCATCGGCTAATAATTGGTGATCGCGAACGGTTCTTTTCATCGAATCCAGCTCGCTTAATGAATAATTTAAGAGGGTATTATCCAAATCAAATATAATGGCTTTGTACATGATTTCTTCCTCCACTCTTGTTACTTGTTGAACCTCTTCTAGCTTTCTATGTAGCTCTCCCAGTCATAATCTTCGATTTTAACAAAGGATTGCGAATCCTGTTTCCGCTCATATCTCCTTCATAACCGCTAAAAATACCGTCCACCTGGTAACCTTTTCATCTCTCGGGTTATCTCTAAACCCCATGCCATATGCGTTCCTCCAATACCTCAGCACTTGTGGATTCGTTCATTTTCTACTATGATCCATCTTTTTCTCTATGTTATTGTAGCTAATAAAGACCAAGCGCTGCAAACACTTGGCCCGTACATTTGGCTGGAATGGTATGTTCCGATTACCTTCATTCCTATCTGGATGCAGGATCTTTATACGGATAGATCTTAAAAAGCCTAATATAAAGAACGATACTCATGAGTGCACAGACAAGGATGAAGGTAAACACGCCCATTGGAGGCACCCATGCCGATAAAAAAACGGTCAAGGGTGCTGCGAATCTTCCAATCGTGTATTGCAATCTAGCTGCCCCCATATATTGCCCTCTAGCGTTCACAGGGGCATACTGGCTTACAAAGTTATTGGTCACCGGAGAGCGTATGATTTCTCCAAATGTAAACACAATTGTGATGAGGAACAATAACCAAATGTTCGTTGTCAATCCAATGGCGAACATCCCCACCCCAGCTAGAGCTGATGACAGAATGAACACGTCGCGATCTCTTAAGCGATTTAACCACTTTGTAGCGGGTAAGACAAATAGAACGAACAGCAGCCCATTTAACCCCAGAATCCATCCCAATACTTCAGTACTCGTAAGCCGGAGCGACCAATCATGCCAATGGAATAGGGATTGCGATGGGACTTCTTGGGTGATATATACCGCTAGATACAGATCCAATTGCATGATTGTGATAACGGAGAAGACGCCTGCCAGAATATAAAGGACAAATATTTTATCCCGAAAGATGATGCCATAGCCTTTCCATTGTTCTTGGATCGAAGTTAAAATTGCATTGGATGGAACCTTCTGGGTGGTATCCGGCTTACTCTCGCGAATTCTTAGAAAGATTGCAATAGCGTAGAGCAGCATAACCATTGTACAGGTCCATAGCAGCTCACTTCGATAATGAAAGAAAAAATATGCCCCTAATGCGGGTCCTAATACAGCACCAATATTATTAGCTGTCGTAAACGTAGCGAACACCTGCCGTCGGTCCTTATCGGGAATAAGATCCGCTACCATCGCGTCGCTGGCAGGTCCATAGAGGGCACCACCTAATCCAACGCCAATAAATGCGAAATAATTAACCCAATGCGAACTGGAACTGGACAGCGCAAACAATGCGAACATAACTGCTTTAAGGGAAGCACCTGCCAACATCGTGGGACGACGTCCCAATCGATCAGCTAGACTCCCTCCAACCATGCTACCAAGTATACCAATGAGCGGCGGAATCGTCATCAACATCCCTGCCGTCTGATTACCTAACGCTTCGCTAAAGTAGACCGTAATGAAAGGAAAGTACATCCAATACAACAAATTGAACAGAGCCTCGCCGATTAGGCGAATTTTCAAATTAACATCCCATACATGCAACTTCAATCAATCGCCTCTTCTCCACATTTTCCCCGGCCAGGTATTCCTATAATAAGGCACCAAAAAAATTAAATATAGACTTATAATTTTTCCCAAGTTATACTAATAATATGGAAATCGAGGTAACCTATTTTTAATTAAACTGCTCCACAAAACGAACGTTTGTTCGAAACCATAAAAAGACGCTCTTATGTGAGAGCGTCTTTGTTCGTATTGTATAGATTGTTTCATGAAATCTACCCTGCTTATTTAGCTAATCTGCTTACGTGACGCCACCAACTGCCGCAGCTTCTCATCGCTCCAATCATACATCGCTAACAAAGCCACATAGGGATCTCCGTCAAGGTTCAACCATTTCGCAAAAGCAGGCTCTGTCTTCAAGCCATTTTGCTTGAGTTCCCGGATCTCCCGCTTAGGCTTGCAGCGTAGTGCATATTCTGAGCTCGGTTAAAACCCGATAGACTTCCCGCTGTCTTGAATTCCCCTGAGCCAAATACGCTAGAGTCGTAAAGTTAAAAGAAAGATGATCCGTCATACAATTCCCCCAAGTCCATAGAAAACGCCCTCTTTACGAGGACGCGACAGGACTTTCTATCAGATTTTTCTCCATTTCAATCGCTACAATGCGCTGTCCCTCATGATTCAAGACGATTTTAGAACCACAGGGTCTAAAGCCTAGCTTGCTATACAGAAGTAATGCTTTTGTATTCGTATTGTGGCAGTAGAGCTTCATTCTCGTACAACCATGTTCATCCCTAGCTCTCTTCATCATGACTTCAACTAAAAAGGATGCGACAGCTTTTCCCCGATAGGCAGGTGAGACGAGCACATTTCCAAGCCAACAGCAGCCTTCTTCCAGATCAAAATCATATAAGTTCGAATAAGCGATCGTCTTATCCTCAGAATCTACGACAACCGTTGGGCTTCGGCGTTGTTCTACGACTTTCATCACTTGATCAGGGGTCCAAGGATAACGAAACTTAGGACTTGCGTAGAACGATTCAACCGCATTTTGTGGAAAGGTACATATGCGCACAACATCTTTGTCCAGAAGATCTCTATGCGTGACCATTTCTTAGTTCACCGCCCCTCGGCATCCAAATCTCTCTAATAAATATTATCAACCACCTCAGTCGCGAAACAGTTCATCCAGCATCCGCTCTCTGTTATTCATGAACTGCTTCATAATGATAAAATGCTCCGTCTCTTCCAGCGTTGTCCGCTCAATCCCATTCGGCGTCAAATTGTAGATCACGCTATCTGGATACGCCATGAGAATCGGGGAGTGCGTTGCAATGATAAATTGAGAGTTGGCTTGCACCAGCTCATGCATGCGGGACAACATCGACATCTGTCGAAGCGGCGACAACGCTGCCTCTGGCTCATCTAAGATATATAATCCGTACCCGCCAAAACGATGAATAAACGTCGCGAAGAACGATTCACCGTGCGATTGCTCGTGCAGTGATTTTCCGCCATATGAATCCTTTATGGGAGGAGCTGAAGCTTTTTGTTCATCCAACTCGTCGATGTTCGTCGCCAGATTATAATAACTCTCTGCTCGGAAAAAGAAACCGTCACGCGGCCTACGCATCCCACGTACGGGGCGGATATATTCATACAAATTCGAATGGGTTGCACGGGTAGAGAACGTGAAGTTCAGCGTCCCCCCTTCGGGATTAAAGCCGAGCGCAACCGCAATCGCCTCCATTAAGGTGGATTTGCCCATGCCGTTCTCACCGACAATATACGTGACCTTCGGATGAAAAGGGAGCCCCTCCAGTCCCTTCAGCACAGGCAGGTTGAATGGATAATGATCCATGGATGGCACACCTTGTCGATGAAATACAATATCTCTGAGATAAGCGTCTCGCGCAGAACTACGCATCGGCTCCCCCTCCCTCTTGTTCCCTCTATCATATCACACATGGAAAATAAAAAAGACCAAGCGCTGCTGCACTTGGTCTTTGGCATACCTATTAAATCAATCCGAACTCGCGCCCAACACGCTCCAACACATCGGCTGCAAACTTCAGGTCTTCTTCGGTATGCTGCGCCGTTACGATCAGTCGCACGCGGCCTTTGTCCATCGCCACCGTTGGATAGACGATACCCTGCGCACATACGCCCTCCTCCAGCAATCGCTTCGAGAAGGCAAGCGCCCGCGCGGATTCCCCGACGATGATCGGGATAATCGGGGTCTCGCTATCTCCCGTATCAAATCCAAGCTGCTGCAGCTTCGTACGGAATCCATTCGCATTTAGCCACAAGCGCTCGGTTAGCTCAGGCTCGCCTTGCAGCACCTCGATCGCCGCAATACAGCTGGCTGCGACAGACGGCGGCAGTGCCGTACTGAACAGGAAGGCACGCGCACTATTGATCATATAATCCTTCGCGACTTGCGCCGTCGCAACGTAACCTCCTACAGCGCCAATCGCCTTCGACAAAGTTCCGATTTGGAAATGTACGCGCCCGTTCAGACCGAAGTGATCGGTCGAGCCTTTGCCATGCTTCCCTAATACACCGCTCGCATGTGCATCATCCACATAGACAAGCGCACCATAACGCTCCGCTAGTTCTACAATCGCAGGCAATGGCGCAATATCCCCATCCATACTGAATACGCCGTCGGTCACAACAACCTTTTGACGGAAGGATCCGCATTCTTTCAATACCGCTTCCAGCTGGTTCATATCTTTATGGGCAAAGATACGGCGACTTGCCTTCGTCAAACGAATACCATCAATAATGCTCGCATGATTGAGTTCATCGCTAATGACGACATCATCTGCACCAAGAATCGTTCCTAATACCCCTTGGTTCGTCGTAAATCCGGATTGGAAGACCAGCGCTGCTTCCGTTCCTTTGAAAGCCGCGAGCTTCTGCTCCAATTCATCATGAATCGCGAGCGTGCCCGTGATCGTGCGAACCGAGCCTGCGCCTACCCCATACTTCTCCGTCGCCGCAATAGCAGCTTGCATTAATTTCGGATGATGTGTAAGTCCCAAATAATTGTTGGAAGACATCTGCAGCACGCGCTTGCCGCCCTGTAATGTCATCCATGCGTCCGATCCATCCTCCCACACCGTCAATGGACGATAGCGCCCCGCTTCGTTCAAGCTCTGCAACTGCTGTGCAATCACTTCAAATCCGTTCATCTGAAGTACCTCCTCATTTATATTCAAATATGCAGCGTCTTACAATTCAGGATCATGCTTGAATACAATTTTCCCGCATTTGCCAGACATCATCAATTCAAATGCCTCTTCATATTGGTCGAGTGTAAAGTAATGTGTGATAAGCGGCTTCAAATCAATGCGTCCGCACTCCAGCAAGCCTTTGACCTGATACCATGTATCATACATCCGACGGCCTGTGATGCCATGCACCTGCAGCCCCTTAAATATAATATCCTCTGCCAAATCAATGGACACTTCTCTCGTAGGAATTCCTAACAGAGACACACGTGCCGCAGGTGAAGCCGCTTTCAGAGCATCCCGAATCGCCTGCGGATGACCTGACATCTCCAGAATCACCTCGACTCCTTCGCCGTGCGTCGCTTCCATAATCGCCTCAATTGATGATGCTTCACTGCTATTAACAATCACATCCGCACCCATCGTCTTGGCCATATCCAAGCGGTACGGATTAATATCTACAGCAATAATCGTACCACTGCCGCACGCTTTGGCAACCGCAACCGCCATGAGCCCAATCGGCCCTACGCCGATAATCGCCACACTCTTCCCTACGATATCTCCACTAAGGACCGTCTGTACGGCATTACCCAATGGATCTTGCAGACATGCAATCTCATAGGGCAGCTTCGGATCATTATGAATAATGTTGCTTGCACGTACGATCGCGTATTCCGCGAAGCAGCCTGGAATCGTAATCCCGAAACTCTTCGTATGCTTACATACATGCGCATTTCCGGTACGACATGCCTTACAGAGACCGCATACCACATGCCCCTCACCCGATACGTAATCTCCGATTTTTACATTCGTGACTTCTTCCCCGACCGCCTCCACGATCCCAGCGAATTCATGCCCGAATACGTTCGGCGTTACAACCGTTTTCGATGCCCATTCATCCCATTTGTAAATGTGGACGTCTGTCCCACAGATGGACGATGTCTTAACACGAACAAGTACATCATGGGGGCCACAGGTAGGAATAGGTACTTCTTTATACACGGTACCGGGCTTTCGCTCATCTTTTACTAACCCCATCATATTTCCGCTCAACATTTGATTGCCCCTCTCCATCTTTTCTCATAAAATAGAGTAAATACGGCTTCACCGATTCATCCTATATTCATCAACTTCAATCTTCCTATGTATAATATATTACACATTTGTGCGTTATTTTGCACTATTATTTTGCATGTATTTGGATGATTTTTTTAAAGTTCGTGTGAAGAAGCTGAGAGGAGACAACCATGCAGGAACAAATTCACCAGAAAATCGGTAAGAACTTGCAAGATATACGCAAATCACGAAAGCTTAGCCTGGATGCCGTCGCTGAATTAAGCGGGGTCAGCAAGGGAATGCTCGGGCAGATTGAACGCGGGGAGACCAACCCAACGATTTCGATTCTATGGAAAATTGTCAACGGCCTTCGCATCTCCTTCGCCACCTTGATGGAGGACTCCACGCCCCAGGTCACCCTGGTGAAAATGGAGGATACGACACCACTCGTGGAAGAAGACGGCGCATACCGTGCCTATCCGATCTTCCCTTTTGAGCAAGACCGTGGATTTGAAGTCTACAATGTCGTCATTGAACCTGGCAACTCGCATACGTCCGAAGCTCACTATGAGGGCGTTGAGGAGTTCATTATGGTGATGGAAGGCGAACTGCGCGTTGAAGTTGGGGGCGAGACGTATACCTTGAAGCCAAGCCTGGCCATTCGATTCGCTGCGGACCAGCCGCATACGTATTATAACGATACCGATAAGGCGATTCGTTATACGACGCTGATTCACTATCCATCGTCGAATAGAAGATAGCGTGAGATATACATACAAGAAAGGAGCAACCTTTATAACAAGGTCGCTCCTTTTTCTATCGCATACAGTCTGAATACGAATCCTCACGCTCTCCCCGCTCCATTAAACTTTCACGAACTGATCAATATATCGACCGAGCCTCATGCTGATCTCCGCACAAGGGAGCAATACTATTAAGTCTTGTCCTATCTCCCAACACCTGATTTCTTATATATTGTTTAGGACAAAAAGCCAGAACTTCATTTGATGGTATATTGACCAATTGAAGACTGGCTTTCATTTTGGGTATAAAGCGTCTTATCGAGCTCAAATGGTACCTTTTATTCATAACTAATATACACATCATGAAATTTCTGGTCATCAATATTTTTTCTTACCTTGATTTGCAAGATGCCGTCTTTGAATTTAGCTCTGCTTTCTCGAAACTTTACGATTTCTGGGAGTTTAATGACATGATGCTGATTTTCCGGAAGTCCCTCAATCATGATCTGGTTAGGACTTACGGATAACTGTAAATCCCTAATATTAACATTTGGGGGAATGGCGACTTTGATAAATACAAAATTATGGGTTTGAAATATATCGTGTTTTAACAAGTTGTTTTTTTTAGCTGTTGTCGGGATATTTTTCAATATACCTTGTACATAATTTTCAACCCAATTTTGCGAAGGAACTCCATTTTCCATTTCCATGGAAGGTAATTTTCCACCAAAAAACTCATCAAAATTTTTCCAATCAAACGTATCTCTCGGTGTTTTTCTCACCCTTGTCACCTCTCTAACCGATATTTTCTATATTGTATGTAAGTTGAGTCTTTAGGTGTTCATCCATTGTTGCAGTAACAAATAGGCATTTGCCGCATATGTTGTATAATCCGGAATAAACCGTGGAATGAAGGTGGTATCGTATGAATCTTGTAGTCCACCAGAGTATTACAATTCAAAACTTAACTGTGAGTTCGATATCAAATTCTTCCATATTGCAGATTGGCAGTACGGGTGTTATGAATCCACTATCAAATTCGTACAACACAAGTGGTTCTCCTCCAGCCGCGGAGAGTCAATCTGAAGAACCTTTAGTCCCTTTGCCACCTCCAGGTTATTAGTAAATATTTTTTAGGAGGAACAGCCATGAATCAAGCTTCAAATAATTGGAGCGATTATTTTCGTCAACTTCATACTTATATCAACTGGCAAACGGATCAGATAAACAAATTGGAAACAAACCTCGAACAATTAAAAAAAGAATTGACAGAGACCAGAAATCAAAAGCAAATTTCAATAGATAAAATCGAGTATCGATTTGATATGCTAAAAGTAGAAAATTTAAGCGGGACACTAGTAATCGGGGTAACTCCGGATGGAGTAAAATCAATGGATGAAATGGAAAAAAACGGTTTGAATTGGGTGCAAAGTTCTAAGGATAAACAATCCGACCTTTATGATTCCACATCGAAAACGATGGACCAGTATCTAAAAAATCAAGTTCCGGATACAATTGATTCCTTTACGAAAACACACCAAGTACATGTGGATCAAGAGTATCGACAACTCATGGTAAGTGATTTAAAAAAACAAGTACATGACAGAATTCATCATTATATCAACCAAATGGATAAAGAAACAGCTAAGGATGCGTCAATTGCTAGACAATATATATTGGATCATGTGAAAAGAGACATTCAAATGGCGATTGAACAGCATATTACAACGATTCAAACTGATCCGAAGGGAGCTCAGCATCATGCAAATGACAGTCATTAATAAAGAAATTAATGTAATTTCAATCCGTGTGACGAGTGTGTCCACGTCTTCTGTATTGATGGTCGGCGATACTGAAGTGATTAAATGTTCATCTATTACGGATACTCCCCCAGAGTCGTTAGTCCCCACTCCAGCGGCTCCGTTACCATCAAGATGATAAAATGACCAGAATTTCATTCGTTCCGTGGCTACTGGTTGAAAGCATTTCGGCGAGTGCCATTCTAATTGTAGGAGATGCACAAAGGCTGACACCTGATTCAAAAGCTCTCGTCTTTCAAAAAGAGATATCTAATTATCTTGGAACAGAAGGGGATTTTAACGAGTATCCAATTTTCTCAAAAGAAATTCCAGAACCGACAGCACTGACCCCTGTACAGATGAATATTGTTAACGAATCGAAATTCATAAAAGTAAGGGGGATAGAAATAAAAGGAGTGGATACTTCTTCCATTATTCAAATTGGTTCAAACTGCTTAATTGAAAGTGAATCGAGGTTCAAACAGATACGACAGGTACTGAGGAAATAACTTTAGATATTCATCTTGCCTATAAGAAATGTGTCACTTAGGCGAATGACGGCATAAGATGCATTATCTTGCTTGCCAATAGAGGTGGTATTACGTATGCCTTCCATAGTTGGAAATATAAAAATCATAAGCGTAGGATCATCTGGAATTGTGCATATTGGCGATGCAATACAATTATCACCAGAAAGTACCAGCAAATCCTATGCCGGCTCAGGGTCGTTTAATACAGGCGATTTCATGACGAACAACAATGCTGTCAGCGCTACAAATACGTGGGATTCTGATGTGAACGATTCGAATCAATCGACATTTGGTAATAAGGGAATCGTATAATTCACATATGCCCCATTATAAAAGAAAATAGAATCCAATAAGTCTAGACAGATTGAAGAAGATGATCTCTGTATTGAACAGGGTTCATCTTTTTTAAATTCCTACCTGTATTACGCGCATGGACGATGATCGTCACTATTGGAATTTTTTACATGTTGGAATTTGGTAGAAAACGGATTAGACTATGGTGATGATTACAGAATAAAAGGAGAATTCAAATGCGTAACAAATTCACGACCGTATTCATTCTAGTCATTCTTATTCTATCCGTTGTAGCCTGCTCTACACCGGCCAAAGAAGCCGATCCGATGGACAAGCAGATTGCCTATAACGATGCTAGTGTTGCGGTAGATAAAGTCAAAATATTATTCCACAAAAAAACCGCAGCAGACGGCACGCCGATCTTAGATCCGGCAACAGGCGGACGAGATAAAGCGAAAGAACTGCTGCTTGGATACTTCGATGCACCGCTCGTCGATAAAATCATGGCCCATTATGTTACAGACCAGACGGTAGACGACAACGTGGTCTTGAACAAAGGAGAGGACGGCGCTGCGGTTCCATTCTTCAATCCTTCCATAATCGATACGACATTCGATGCCGTGAAAGTGGAAGGCAGTAAAGAAGAATTTAAAATTACAACACCGGAGAACAAGATCTATACCCTGAAATGGCAAGAGGACAAAGGAAGATATATTGTAACTAATTATGAGTAATCTCCCGTGTCATTCAAAAAAAGTCTAGGCAGATTGAAGAAGATGATCTCTGTATTGCGTATTGAACAGGGGTCATCTTTTTTTTAATTCCATTGATACCTGTAACAGTTGTAGTAGGTCATGTAAATAACTCATTCATTTTTTATTATTACATTTTACTTAAGTTTATTATAAGACTGTCCGTGTATCGAGCTAATCTCTTGCTTATTTCCGCCTTCATGTATTCTTTTGTTATAATCAAACGATCCTCATAATCACGATAGGCATAATGCAACTCCAATATATCTTCATGCTTTTCTTCATTAAAGACACGAATTTCTTTTTCCATCATTTCTTGTTTCACCTTGGACAAATCTTTGTAAATATTAGCCGCAAGGATTTGTGCTGCTTTGGCATATAGCGACTTTAGCGTCTCAGAAGAGAGTTTTACTTCGGAGATCTTTTTGGTTACCAGCGTATACATAATGGGGAGCAGAATATAATCGCGTATTAATTCAATATCTTCCTTCTTTGGATGGCTTGAACGAAGACTCAGAATTTCATGATGTCTATTTAGCAAGGCCTCCCGATGCTGTGGCAGCATCATGCGACTGGACTCCCATAGACCGTTATTTTCCAGCTTCTTACTCATTTATAATGCCCCCCAATTTTCATTGACCGCTCCGACGCTTGACCCGCCTTCGTGGCAGACGATGCCCGCATGATTGCAGCACTGCCATATCGCTCCTTAATACGATCCGTCGCTCGATCGAGCGCCCGCATCCGTTCTTGATCCTCGAACAACGTCAACTGATATGCATCGTCATCCGTTAGTGCACTCAGCATAACACCGGCACGCCGCACGGGCATCTGATCCCAATACTTATAGAAGAGTGTCTTCACCGTCTCGAACACTTTGTTCGTATTGTTCGTCGGATCGGCCATCTTCATCTGACGCGAGAAGCCCGTTGGCGTCTCATAAGGGCTGCACATACAGCTGACCGTCACGACCGATCCCATATAACCCTTCTGCCGACAGTCGCGGCAGACCTCTTCCGTCAGCTCGAGCAGAATCGTATCGACTTCCGAAGCATCCGCATAGTCCCGCGGCAAGGTCATCATATGACCGACCGATTTGGGCGCTGCATGGAAGGTGCCTGGCGACACGGGGCTGTTATCCAGACCGTTCGCCGTTCGCCACATCACCTCGGCATGAATATCCGACTGCTTGCCGAACCGTGCGCGGAACTTATCCTTAAGCTCTGGCAACGGCGTTCGTGCAATATCCCCGATCGTCATCATGCCGAGCTTCGTGAAGTGTGCGGTCATTCGGGAGCCAACGCCATACATCTTATGGACCGGCTCCTGCCATAGTGTACGCTCAAGATCGGATGGCGACAGAATGAAGATCCCATTCTTATTTTTCTTCGCCCATATGTCGGTTGCAATCTTCGCCAGTATCTTATTCGAGCTGATCCCTACGCGTATGCGTATTCCTGTCTCATGCATTACTTGGTCTTGAATGGCCCTCGCGATGGTGATGGGATCCCCCAGAAGGGACTGACTTGCCGTAATATCTAAGAACTGTTCGTCAATGCTGAACACTTCCACAAGATCCGTAAATTTTTCGTATATCTCCGTTATCTTCAAGGATATATCGATATAATGCTGCATACGAGGGCGCATAATAACAAGATCCGGACATTTCCTGAGCGCCTCCCCGAGCCGTTCCGCTGTCGTGACACCGAAGCTCTTCGCAATAGGGCAGGCCGCCAGAATGATACCCGACCTTCGCGCAGGGTCTCCTGCCACAGCTACCGGTTTGTTCTTATATTCTGGATGATCTGCTTTCTCTACGCTCGCATAAAAACTCTGACAGTCCGCTAAAAAGATGACCCTTTCGCTTGGTTGACTCAATTTAACACCCTCCAAGTCATATTCCTAACTCATTTACATATAACGAACAAACATTCGTATTTATTATATACCAAACACATGTTCGATATGCAAGTGAATTTTATGGAAATCGGTGCCTAGATTTAACCTGACTTGCACAGGATGATAAAACTGGCCGAGGATATCCAACTGAAACCCCCTTCCCACTAAAATCATCCTGTTCTGTATGTTCATAACATTGACGTTATCCATGCACATCCTTTATACTTTAACGCATAAAAGCTAAAAAGTATTTAAGGAGCCCAACATCGTGAATAAACAACTCAGTTTCTCCAAGAGCATGCTGCTCATAGTCTTTATTCTCTCCCTGCTATTCATCTCCATTTTCCTCTTAAAAGCAGAGCCGCATCTCCCGCTTCTCGCGACGACCGTCGGAACCGCCGCCCTCTTGTGGATGTTCGGTATCCCTTGGACAAGCATCGAATCGGCGATCATCCGCGGCATTCAGACTGCGATCATGCCCATTCTGATCCTATCCCTCATCGGGATTCTTATCGCCGTCTGGATGATGAGCGGTACCGTGCCGACCATTCTCTACTACGGCATGGATTATATTCAGCCGAATTATTTTGCCGTGAGCGCGCTTTATGTGACCATCATGATCTCTTTGTTCACAGGCAGTTCGTTCACAACCGTCAGTACGGTTGGGGTAGCCTTCATGGGGATCGCCACGACGACAGGCGTCTCACCGACATTAGCTGCAGGGGCCATCATTTGCGGGGCTTGCTTTGGCGATAAAATGTCACCGCTGTCCGATACGACGAATTTCGCGCCCGCTGTAGCAGGTACGACGCTATTCACACATATTCGCAATATGCTCTATACCACCGTTCCAGCACTTGTCCTGACGACGATCTTCTTTTTATTCGGGGCGCGAACAGGCACGGTTGCTCTAAGCTCGATGGAACAGATTAAGCTTGCGCTGCATGAGGGCTTCAACATCCATTGGCTAACATTATTATCGCCATTAGCTGTTCTGATCTGCTCCGTTAGACGTGTACCCATCTTGCCTACGCTAATCGTAGGGATCGTCACAGGCCTCTTGATCACCGCGTTCGTGCAGCATCAGAGTGCAATCGACATGTGGTTCCAAGTCATGCAGAGCGGCTACAAGAGCAGCATTACGAACGAGACCGTCGCTTCGATAGTCAATCGCGGCGGCTTGCAATCGATGATGTGGTCCGTCTCTCTGATCTTGATCGCCTTATCTCTAGGCGGATTGCTGCAGCATTGCGGCGTCATTGAAGCCTTCTTCCGCACCGTAATCGCGCCGCTGAAGCGGAAGAGCAGCATCGTGCTTATGACAGGCGCATCCTCCATTGCGGTGAACGGCATGACGGGGGAGCAATATCTATCGATCCTTCTACCTGGTCAAATGTTCAAGGACGAATATGCGCGGCGCCAAATTCCGGCGAGAACGCTCTCCCGGACGCTTGAGGACTGTGGAACTCTCGTGAATCCTTTAATTCCTTGGGGAGTCAGCGGCGCCTTCTTCGCATCGACGCTGGGCGTTCCGGTCGTCGAATACTTGCCTTATGCGATATTCCTATGGGCCAGTCCTTTATTCACCTTCGCCTATGCCATCATCAAGCCGTTACAGAAGAACTCGCTCGGAAGCAACGAATAACCACCCAAGATGAATCACATCTCATCGGTCAACGCAAAAAGGGAGCGCCGCAGCGCTCCCTTTTCTTCTAATTTGATTTCATTCTACAAACTTGTAAAAAAAGGATCCCCGCTCTTACCTTATCGGATTGAGCTGACATCCTTTTTACCCCTACACCTGGCTTTACTGCTATTTTCATCTCTATTTTTACGTAATATCCCCCCCTTGACGATGTTCTTGCAATTTCTTGAACCAAGGCTGATGAATAACGCCTTCAACTTTACGTATCCCAACCCAAGCTCCAGCCCCCTGTACTGCCCCCGTTTCCTCACATGCTCGACTTCCCAATAGGTCCGTATTTCGATGTTTCAAGCCACAGTCCAAGTACGATGACAGTCTTACTCTCATAACGAATCCACCTCCCTATGCTGATGACAACAAAAAAAGAACACAAACCGGGAGTTATCTCCTCAGCTTGCGTTCTTCGCAAACGTAATATTTTCCAATTACCCCTATTGTATCAGAACAAGTATCGACCGTCTACCAAATTATGTCGATTCCTGTCACGTTACAACGCTACGATCAACCGCCCGCGTTGCTTCCCTTGCAGGATTATCTTCAGTTCATGTGACAAATGCGCAAGTGTCGTCACACGCCCAATCTCCTCGAGCAGCAAATCCGGCTTCAGATCCGAACCTAACCGCTTCCAAATCGCAATTCGCTCGTCCATCGGACAATAGACGGAATCGATCCCAATGAGATGTACGCCGCGCAAAATAAATGGATACACATTGCCCGGGAATCCCGCACCACCGATCATTCCACTCACCGCAATAGCCCCACCGTACTTGGTGGTACTAAGTGCATGTGCAAGCGTATTCCCACCCACAGGATCAATAACAGCTGCCCAACGTGCTTTGCTGAGCGGTCTAATCTGCTCAGGTGATACATCTTCCCGTGAGAGAATCTCCTTCGCCCCTAATTTACGTAGGAAATCATGCTCCTCCGTCTTGCCCGAACTTGCCACCACGTGATAGCCGATCTTGGATAGCATAGCCACCGCCAGACTCCCTACGCCGCCAGATGCACCCGTGACTAATACTTCTCCCTGGTCCGGCCTCAGACCGTGTTGTTCCAACTTATGTATAGATAATGCCGCAGTAAACCCAGCTGTACCAAGCGCCATCGATTCTTTGAGCGTTATGCCTTCCGGGAGATGAACGATCCAATCCCCTGGTACTCGAATATATTCGCTATACCCGCCAAAATGAGACACGCCTAACCCATAACCTGTGACTAGCACGAAATCTCCTTCTTCAAACCGCTCGTCCTTCGACTCAATAACCGTCCCTGCAACATCAATGCCCGGGATGAACGGATATTGGTTCACAATACCGCCATTCAGCAGTGTCGCCAGGCCGTCTTTATAATTCACACTGGAATATGCAGCACGTATGGTTACATCCCCAGCAGGCAGATCTTCCATCGTTAACGTCTTGACTTGCGTAATGACTTCCTCATCTTGTTTATCTACCACGAAAGCTTGAAATCTTGTCACGTCAAATCCCTCCCGTATGTACGTAGTTCATGTACCCTGCGCTTCCTATTGTAGCATATGTTGCCCAAATCACATAAAAATGACTTCCTACTTATATGGAGCAAAAAGCCCGCCTTCTAAAATCGAAGAACGGGCATTTCCCTGAGAACCAGGCATCACAACCTTAACGAAACATCCCCCACAGCTTAATGAGATGAAACGTATTATTCGGATCAATCTTCTGCGCCAAGACGAACGCAACAATCTGATCTTCCTGCGTTCCCGAAATCTTCTCATTCAGAATGACCCCAGCCGATTTGACGAGACGGCGCACCTTCGTTCGATCCTGCAGATCGTGTTTGTTCACGCCATCCAGCATTTTTTTCAATTTGTCTTTCACTTGCGGATTCTTCGTCTTGGTCTTGACCCGCTCCACGAAATCCGGACTAATCCCATATTTGACATAACTCACCCGTAGACACCTCCTGAGAAACGACTTATGCAATATTCCCAGTATATGCGCAGGCAGCTTGTCAATTGAACTAATCTAACAGATCCCCTTGGAAAATTTGTTCACGCTGCAGGAACTTGCGAAGCCCAACATATTGCGCAGATGTCCAGAACGCCGCATCATTGACGAGTCTCCCTGCGTCATCACGCGCTTGTTCCAGAACAGCAAAATCCGCTACCATATCCGCAAGACGGAACTCCGGAAGACCACTCTGTTTCGTACCGAAGAAATCCCCCGGACCACGCAGCTCCAAATCCCGCCGAGATACCTCGAAGCCATCATCCGTCTCCGTCATGACCTGCATCCGCTGCTGACCCACTTCGGACTTAGGATCTGCGATCAGAATACAATAGGATTGGTGTTCTCCCCGACCAACGCGACCACGAAGCTGATGAAGCTGCGATAACCCAAATCGATCCGCATCCATTATGATCATCAATGTGGAATTCGGCACATCCACCCCAACCTCGATAACCGTCGTCGAGATAAGTACCTGCACTTCATTTCGACTGAATTGCTGCATGACTTCTTCTTTCTCCTGCGCACTCATCCGACCATGAAGAAGACCTACACGATAATGAGGCAGCGCTTGCTGAATCTGTACATGCAGATCAATCGCATTCTGGACATCAATCTTCTCCGACTCTTCGATTAACGGACAAATCATATAGGCCTGGCGACCTTGATCCACCTCTTTGCGAATGAAGCCAAGTACGCGCTCCAGCATGCTGTGCTTCACCCAGAACGTCTGAATCGGCTTCCTCCCTTTGGGGCGTTCCGAAATCGTGGAGACATCCATATCACCAAAGGCAGAAATGGCGAGTGTCCGTGGAATAGGAGTCGCTGTCATCGTCAGCACATCCGGGTTCATCCCTTTGCGCCGCAGAATACTCCGCTGATTCACTCCGAACCGATGCTGCTCATCCGTCACGACAAGACCAAGCTGTCTGAAGAATACATCCTCTTGGATCAACGCATGCGTACCAACCACAATATCGATCATACCCATCTGCAGCGATGCGAGCAGATCCTTACGTTTGCGCCCCGTTACACTGCCTGTGAGCAGACCGACTTGAATACCGTGAGGCTCGAAGAGCTTCTGCAGTGATCGCAAATGCTGCTCGGCGAGAATCTCTGTCGGTACCATCAGCGCGCCTTGATACCCAGCCCGTACCGTAGCGAACAATGCAATTGCAGCAACAACCGTCTTCCCGGAACCTACATCCCCTTGCAGCAGTCGATTCATACAGCTAGGAGAGCGTAAATCACTTAATATTTCGGTGACGACCTGCTTCTGTGCATCGGTTAGCTCGAAAGGCAAGCTGCGCACAAACTCTCGTACCGTGCGATTCTCCACTTGATGCGCAATGCCGTCCATACGTTCACGCGTCAACGTCCGGAACGCTTGCAGCTTCAGCTGGAACATGAACAATTCCTCATAGACCATCCGATTGCGGGCCTGCTGCCCTTCTTCCGTATTCTGCGGATGATGGATAAGTGCAATCGCTTGTTTGCGAGGCATAAAATGATACTGCTCCACCAAAGCGTACGGAAGGACCTCTTCAATCATCGCACCGAACTGTGTTAAGGCTTGTACCATCGTCTTGCGCATCCAGGTCTGCGTAATCTTGCCGTGGACGGTATAGACCGGCTGCAGCGTGCCTTTTCGCCCGCTCCCTCGGTCTGGGAACTCCGAGTCCGCGACCGTAATTTGCATCCGCTTCTGCTCCCATTTTCCCGTTAACACGATTTCTCGTCCGGCAATGATCTGCTCTTGAAGGAAGTGACGGTTGAACCACGTGGCTGTCACGAGAAAATCGCCAATCATCACCTTACAAGTCATCCGGGACTTATTCCGTCCGAATCGCGATACGACGGGAGGGCTCGCGATCTTCCCTTCTACCGTGACCTTCTCGCCATCCTTCACCTCGGTTAAATCTCTTAGCCGATAGTCCTCATAGCGATAGGGATAATATTCGAGCAGATCCGCTACCGATAAAATGCCAAAGGCGTGAAGCTCTAGTTCCTTCGGAGCACTCACGCCACTTACTTTACGTAATGAAATTTGTCTTAAGTCCATCTGTTCCATGGCTAACCCTCATTCACCGGGGTCACGAAGAGTGCGATTACACCTGGACCCGTATGGGTTCCGATGACCGAGCCTATCGTTGTATATTCCACAGAAGCTACATCGAATTGCTCACGCATAAGACCAATTAATTCTTCTAACGCACCGCGCTCTGTCGCATACCCCGCAGCAATATGTATTTGTCTGCCCTCAAAATCCTTCTTGAACATGTCGACAACGCGTGCCATCGCTTTCTTCTGACCACGCACCTTATCGACAGCATGCACTTCGCCTTCCTCATCAATCGATAGGATCGGCTTAATGTTCAGTAACGTTCCGAGTACAGCCGAGGCTTTCCCGATACGGCCGCCCTTCTGCAAGAAATCGAGTGTATCGAGAAGAAAGTACAATTTACGTTCCTGCTGAAATCTCGCGATCATCGCTAGAATTTCATCCTTCGACTTCCCTTGCTCTGCAAGCCGTGCGGCCAGCACGACCATCTGCCCGAACCCGTAGGAAGCCGATCTGGAATTCACTATGGATACGCGCCCCTCATTGGAGGTATCCTCTTCTTCAACCATCGATTTCGCGAGAACAGCCGACTGATACGTACCGCTTAAAGCCGCAGATAAATGAATCGATATAATTTCGGTATCTGGCTCCGCTAACAATTGTTTGTAGACCTCAGTGAAATCAAGCGGAGAAGGCTGCGACGTCGTCGGGAGCTTCTCCGATTTCGTAAGCTTATCATAGAATTGTGCCGGCTCGATCGTTACCGCATCCATGTACATCTCATCACCAAAATGCACTTTCAGTGGAACCATTCGGATATCATACTGCTCTCTTATCTCACGAGGGATATCCCCGGTGCTATCTGTTACAATACGCACTTGACCCATATCCAATTCCTCCTTATTCAAGGCTTAGGTATACGCAATGCGAGTTATTATCGAAGATTTACTCTACGGAGAACAGATAATGATAGATTGGCTGTCCGCCTGGATGAATCTCCACTTCCGCATCTGGGAATTGCTCTGCCATCCATGACGTTAACTGCCCCGTTGTCTCTTCTTCTGCATCGTCTCCGACCAAGATCGTGACGATCTCGTCGCCGCTGCCGATCATTTGGCGAAGCAAGTCCTGACAAGTCTCCACAATGGAATCGGTTGTCGCGACAATTTTGGAATTATGAATCCCGATATAGTGACCCGCTTTGATCTCAAGGCCATCTAGGCTCGTATCACGGATCGAATACGTCACTTGACCTGACTGCACATGCGAAATGGCCTGCCCCATCGCTTCAATATTCACTTCGACGGATTCGTCTTCTTGGAAAGCAAATGCTGCTGCAAGACCTTGCGGAATTGTCTTCGAAGGCAATACCGTCACTTCACGGTCCGTTACGAGTTCCTTGGCTTGCTGTGCCGCAAGAATAATGTTCGAGTTGTTCGGAAGAATCAAGATATGCTGCGCAGAGATTGACTCAATCGCCTTGACGAAATCTTCTGTACTCGGGTTCATCGTCTGCCCACCTGAGAGAACGACATCTACGCCAAGACTTGTGAAGATATCCGAAATCCCTTGTCCCATCGAGACAGAAATCATCCCATAAGCAGCAAGCTCATCTGCTGGAGGTTCAACAACCGTCTCTACAGTTCCCGCTTCTTCTCTATCAATAGCAGGATACAGTTCCGGCATCGGCGTAACATCACCGCCATCGGCTAGTAGATCACGGTGCTGCTCACGCATATTCAGAATATTAATCTTGATCAATTCACCATATTGCAGCGATTCACTCAGGACATCGCCTGGCGCTTTGGAATGTACGTGAACCTTCACAATCTCTTGATCCGCGATCACGATGATCGAGTCCCCATTCTTCGCAAGCGCTTTCCTGAATCGGTGCTCGTCGAATTTCTTTTGCGGTTTTCCTAAATTTAACTGAATGAAAAACTCCATATCGTACAAAAATTCAATATCTTCCGTTGATAATTGCGATTGTGCAGACACCGTATGCTTCACTGAATCTACAGTGGAAGCTGTAGTTGCAGGATGCGCTGGCACGTCCGTATGAGAAGCTTCGCCAGCCTCAATAGCTTGCAAGAACCCTTCGTAGATGTAGACGAGTCCTTGTCCCCCCGAATCCACGACACCGACTTGCTTCAGCACCGGCAGTTGGTTTGGCGTGTTCGCCAAAGCCTCATTCGCCTTCAGGAGCACTTCCCGCATCAGTTCCGAGATATCTGTCGTACGGCGAGCAATTTGCACTGCGTGCTTGGCAGCCTCTTTCGCAACGGTCAAGATGGTCCCTTCTACGGGTTTGACGACTGCTTTGTAAGCAGTATCCACACCACTCTGCAGTGCAGCAGCAAATTGATTTGAATTGACGGAATCTAGCCCTACGACGGATTTGCTAAATCCACGGAATAATTGGGAGAGAATAACTCCCGAATTCCCACGTGCGCCCATCAGTAGTCCTTTGGACAGCACCTCAGCGCTCTTCCCAAGCGACGGAGAGCTCTTCTCCCGTAGTGCATTCACGCCCGCCGCCATCGTTAAATTCATATTCGTTCCTGTATCTCCGTCTGGGACAGGAAACACATTTAATGAATTCACATGATCGGAATACTGATGCAATTGATTTGCACCCCGTAAGACCATGCTTGTAAAATCTGCCCCATCCAATGAAAACTTCCTCAAGGTGTATTCCCCTTCCTAACTTATTACACGTACGCCCTGCACAAACACATTCACCACATCAACATGAATTCCGACGATTTCATTCAGTACATACTTCACTTTAACTTGAATATTATGAGCAACTTCGGATATTTTCGTACCATAGCTGACAATAATGTATAAATCTATTTGAACCTGGTCATTCACCTTACGAATCTCAACACCACGAGCCAAGTTCTCACGGCCGAGCAGTTCAGCAATGCCATCCTTCAATTGTTTGCGCGAAGCCATTCCTATCAGCCCATAACAATCCAGAGCAGCAGAACCTGCAATGATCGCTACGACATCATCAGATATGTACACTTTTCCACTTTCCATGGTGAGTTGAATAGTCATCTCTCTTTTCTCCACTCCTTTTTGTGTATTATGGACTAATCAACATTGTACTATAATAGATAAGATAAATAAATAAAGTTTTTTAGGTGAGTTGACGAAGCAAATTTGCCTATGCTATTATATATAAGTATTGTTTTATGCAGGTGTCTCGAACAAGGAGGTGTACTCAATGTCTCGCAAATGTTTCGTAACTGGCAAATCGCCAAAAACAGGAAACCACGTTTCCCACGCAAACAACAAAAACAAACGCACTTGGGGCGTTAACGTTCAAAAAGTTCGTATTTTGGTAGATGGCAAGCCAAAACGTGTTTATGTTAGCACACGCGCATTGAAATCCGGTAAAGTAGCTCGCGTATAATAACTGATAAACTCATAAGCAAAAAGCACCTGCTCGCAGGTGCTTTTTTAAATGTAAAAAACTTTTATAAGTATCATAATTCCAGCTAGCCTATACAAAGTCTTGACTCCACCACAGGATGAAGAAGACGATACCGCAGATTAGCGCGTTACTACGCGCTAGTTCTTATGGAACGTATTCAGAATCGCCTTTACAAAGCCTCCCAAGAACTTCGGTAACTTGAATGTATAAAATTTCATACTCCACCCTCCCAACATTTTCTAAAGAACCCCCACTCCCGCACACTTATGTATCCATCATATGCGGGAACGGCATGCCCTATTCCATAGAGAATGATAAGGATAAGCCCAAATCCTAAATCGATGCAGGTATCGGATTCGTCTTCACAAATTGAATCATCGTGATCACGACAATAAAGAGGAGGAAGAATATGATCGATAGAACGACATACCAAATCCGAATCGCAAGGCGTTCATATTTACGGAAGAAATAAATCGTAATCACAAGCGCCAGCAAGGAACAGATTAAGTTCGCAGGCGACGCCATTAACGTATAAGTCCCGAGCAATATGCCCGATAATAGACTGGCTACAATTAACCACAGTGCTGTCACGAAAGTCACTCCTTACGATGTCATGCGATCTCGAATGCGTTCCATTGCTGCTTTGCGATCTTGTTGCCCAAATACAGCGCTGCCTGCAACGAGCACGTCTGCACCTGCTTGAACGACACGCGCAACGGTCTCTTCGTTAACTCCACCATCCACCTCGATATGCACATGCTGTAATCCACGAGCATCTAACATGTTGCGCAGTCTAGTGATTTTGGACAACGTGCTCTCAATGAAGCTCTGACCGCCAAATCCCGGATTCACCGTCATAATTAAGACCATATCCAGATCTTCAAGCACTTCCTCAATCGCCGATAACGGCGTTGCTGGATTCAGAGCGACGCCAGCCTTAACCCCCTGCTCTTTGATCAAGTGGATGACACGGTGGAGATGCGTACATGCCTCAGCATGAACCGTAATCCAATCCGCACCTGCCTTAGCGAATACAGGAATATATTGTTCAGGTTTCTCAATCATCAGATGAACGTCAAGTGGTAGCGTTGTATGCGGACGAATGGCATCCACAATTAACGGACCAATCGTAATATTCGGCACGAAATGACCATCCATCACGTCCACATGGATCCAGTCGGCTCCACCGCGCTCAACTTCTTTAATTTCATCCCCAAGCTTGGCAAAATCCGCAGACAAAATGGACGGAGCAATTTTATGTTTCATCGTTTAGTACCTCCGTTTCTTTTCTTTCATTTCATTGTAGAACAGCTCGTAATGCGCATACCTGCTCGCCGAAATCTCACCCGCTTCTTTAGCAGCAAGCACTTTACAGCCCGGCTCATGCAGATGCGTACAACCTCGGAATTTACACCCTGCCGCATAGTCCCGGAACTCCCGGAAGCAGTCACCTAATGCCTCAACACCAAGCTCTAAGAAGTCGAGCTGACTGAATCCCGGCGTATCCGCTACGAATCCCCCAGCAGGCAGAGGAATCAATTCCACATGTCTTGTCGTATGCTTACCGCGGCCAAGCCTCATACTGATCTGATTCGTCTCCAGTGCAAGCCCTGGCAAGAGTGCGTTAAGCATCGAAGATTTACCCACCCCGGATTGACCAGCAAAGACACTGATTTTTCCCGTCAGCTGCGCCATAAGCTCTTCCTTACCAAGTCCCGTCACAGAACTTGTTCGAATGACAGTATAGCCAATCTGTTTGTACAGCGCCTCAGCATCCTCAATCCGCGTTAACTCTCGTTCCGCAATGGAAGACACGCTAACCTCAACATCCTTCTCCGATGAAGACTCATCGAGCAAGTCTTCCTTGGTGAAGCAGATCACAACATCCAGTCCAGCATGTTCAATATGAACAAGGAATTTGTCGAGCAACTGTAGATTAAGTTCCGGTTCTTGAACCGAGAAGACAAGAATCGCTTGCTCCACATTGGAGATCGGCGGACGGATCAGCTCCGAAGAGCGAGGGGAGATCGCATCGACCATCCCCTCCCCGTTCTCCGTAAGCGTATATTCAACGTAATCGCCAACAAGCGGCGACTCGCCTCTTTTCTTGAAAATCCCGCGCGCCCGGCATTGAATGAGCTCACCTGACGCTTCAATGTAGTAATAACCGCTTAATGCCTTAACAATTAATCCTTGAGGCATATTCTCGCTCCTATTCTTCGAATGGCAGCATCCCTCCGCTTCGATTGTGTGGCTTAGTCATCATTATGTTTGTCTTTCTTATCTTTCCCATTACCATGGCCGTTGCCATTGCCATTACCGTTTCCATTGTTCCCCGTATCGAAGCTGCTGTCGGTCCATTCGTTGGTCGTCGTTCCATCCGTAACAGGGTCCGTGGTTGCAGGGACATCGATTTGCGGAATCTGAACCGTTCCATTCTTCGCATCAAAGTAAGAGACAGGATACGAATCAAGGAACTCTTTGTTCCGATAGACATTAACGACACCATCTTTATTCGGGGCAAGCACGAGATCGATGGCAAACGTCTGAACATGTGAAATGGTCTGAGCAGGACCCCATTCAATATTTTCTCCGCGAGCATCGGAATAGACAATCCGAATGGAGCTCTTCTTGCCCTCTTCAACTGGTGCAACCGGCAGATTGAATGTGTATTCAATCGCTTCCGGCGGATAACCTGAGCTCACGTAGATCATGACCTCTGAATTTGGCTCGACCTTCTCTTTCGGTTCATACGGCCATTGCTTGAATACTTCGCCTTTCGGGAAGTAGCTCGGCTCGCGCTTCACGCCGCCTGATTCCGCTGCAAGCTTAAACCCACTCGATTGGATTAGCGCCTTCGCTTCCTCTTCTGTTTTGCCAATCAAATTCGGCATCGGGAGCGCCGCACTGCCCTTACTAACCGTTAGGCGTACTTGCACCTGCGTGAGGTCACTATCCGTACCAGCTTCAGGCGTTTGCGCGAACACAAGGCCCGCTGCCACATTATCATTATTTTCTTCCACTTTCGTAATCTGGCTCTCCGGCACCTTCAGATCGATTAGCATCTGACGTGCTTCCGTATACGATTTATTGGTCAACCCCGGCATCTTGAATGTTGGAACCCCTTCGCTGACCGAAATCGAGATCGTAGAGCCTTCCTTCACCTTCGTGCCTTCCGGCTTACTCTGCTCGAATACGATCCCTTTCGCGAAGCCTTCCTTATTCACGCGGTTGACCGGCTCTTCGATGTCAATCTTCAGATCCGACAACTGCTTCCTTGCCTCTTCCTCCGTAAGATTCACGAGGTTCGGCAGCGTTACCTCCGGGACATAGACAAGCTTCTGCACGTACAGCACGACCCCGAGCATAATCGCAAGAAACACGACAGTCGCTCCTACCCAAACGGCTGGCTTCACCCACTTCTTCTTGGGCTCTGTACGTTCGTTCTCCTGCTCTTCTGTCTCTTCTTTCACTTCACGAGCAATCGGAGCTGCAGCTTTCTTCGGCGCAATACGATCCGGCTTAATGGCAGGAATAACACGTGTCTTCTGCTCATCGATAAATGCATCGTCTTCGAAGCCAATCTTCTTCTCGAACCGACGATCCGCTGATAGGCTTGTATCCAGATCTGCCATCATTTCTTTGGCCGATTGATAGCGTTCCTGTGGATTCTTGCGCATCGATTTCAGTATAATGTTCTCTACACTCTGCGGAATCAGAGGATTGACCACGCGCGGCTCCTCGAATTCATCTTGCAGATGCTTAAGCGCAACACTGATCGGGCTCTCACCAAGGAATGGCAGACGCGCAGTGAGCATCTGATAGAGCACAATCCCAAGCGAATATAAGTCCGACTTCGCCCCTGTAGCAACGCCCTTTGCATGTTCTGGCGAGAAGTAATGCACAGACCCTAGCACCGAACCTGCATGTGTAATCGTAGACGAGGTCACAGCACGAGCTATCCCAAAATCCGTCACCTTCACACGGCCATTTTTGCCAATAAGAATGTTATGCGGCTTGATGTCACGGTGAATAATCTCGTTATGGTGCGCATGATCCAAAGCATCACAGATTTGCATCGCAATATGTATCGCTTCTTCGGCCTGGAGCGGCGCCTTCTCTTTAATATACTCATTTAAATTCTGACCTTCGACGTATTCCATCACAATATAATGAATGTCTTCTTCTTGACCTACATCATAGATACTTACAACATTCGGATGTGATAAGGCTGCCGCTGACTGGGCCTCCCGACGAAACCGACGAATAAACTCCTCATCATGGACGAACTCTTGACGCAAAATTTTAACGGCTACGTTACGTCCTAATAATAGGTCCTGGGCTTTATAGACAAGCGCCATACCGCCGCCGCCTACTCGTGTTAGTATCTCGTATCGTCCGCCTAGTTCATGACCAATCATTCCGCCCACCCCCTTACTGCGCTGTCGTTAATTCTTGATGTCTGTTCCAATAGAACAACTGTAATATTATCTTCGCCGCCCGCTTGCAGGGCTAATTGAAGCAGTTGATCCGCTCTCGCAGCAAGAGAGTCTTGTTCCGTATTGACGGTACGCTTCATTTCATCTTCCGTAACGCGATTGCTTAACCCATCGCTGCACAGCATAAGCGTATCATGCTCAGTAAGTGCGACAGGGATTAACTCTACGGACACATGGGGGTCCGTTCCTAATGCACGAGTCACAACATTTTTCATCGGATGATGCTGCGCTTCTTCGCTGCTAATCTGACCCTTCTTCACCAACTCGTTCACGAGAGAATGATCTTCTGTCAGCTGTTCGATCACATCTTCATTTATTTTGTAGACGCGACTATCTCCAATGTGACCGATCATGCCCTTCAGACCATCGAGAAGGACAGCCACGATCGTCGTCCCCATATTATGATACTTCCTGTCTTGCGAAGCGAGTTCGTAAATCACGCGGTTCGCTCGCAGAATCGCTGCAGCTAGCGCATCTCCTAATTCTTCAGCAGAAAGCCCCGAACGGAGCGACAGCAATTGCTGCGAGACCGTCTCAACGGCTAGCCTGCTCGCGGTGTCCCCCGCTTGATGACCACCCATTCCATCTGCAACAATTGCGAGTGTTACCCCGCTATCCAGAGCTTGTACCCAAGATAGATCCTCATTGACTGTTCGAACGCGCCCAACATCGGAACGCTGTACCATATTCATGGCTCTCACCTCGCTATTTGGCTTCCAAATGCTTCGCCCGCAATTGTCCGCAAGCCGCTGCGATATCATGTCCTTGTTCGCGACGAATGGTCGCATTAATTCCTTTACGCTCTAGAATCCGTTGGAATTCAAAAATATCATTACGCGGTGTTCTTACGTAGTTGCGCTCAGGCACGTGGTTAACAGGAATCAAATTCACATGGCAGAGCATGTCCTTGATCACATCAGCAAGCTCTTCCGCATGTTCAGGACGATCGTTCACACCGCCAATGAGGGCATATTCGAACGTAATTCTGCGTCCCGTCTTCGCCAAATAGTAACGAAGTGAATCCATAACATCAGTGAATGGGAATCTGCGATTCACCGGCATGAGCTTCGAGCGAAGTGCATCATTAGGAGCATGGATGGAAATCGCTAGATTAATCTGTGTATTCTCGTCCGCAAATTTATAAATATTCGGTACAATGCCACTTGTCGAGACAGTGATGTGACGCTGCCCAATATTAAGACCTTTCTCATGAATCATAATACGTAAGAACTTCATGGTCTCCTCATAGTTCTCGAAAGGTTCGCCTGTTCCCATAATCACGATACTGCTTACGCGTTCATCGCGGGTATCGAGAATTTTCTGAGCTTGAACGACTTGCGCAACAATCTCGCCTGCAGTTAAATCTCGTTTCAATCCACCTAGGGTTGAAGCACAGAACGTACAACCGACACGGCAGCCCACTTGCGTCGTGACACACACGCTATTCCCGTAGTTGTGCTTCATCACAACCGTCTCAATCGCATGTTCATCGTGTAGGCCGAAGAGGAACTTCACCGTACCGTCCTTGGATTCAAACTTCGTAATTTCTTTTAAGGTTACAAATTGAAACTGCTCTTCCAGTTTATGCCGGAGTTCTTTGGACAAATTACTCATTTGTTCAAAGTTATCTACGCGTTTCACATAAATCCAATCGAAGATTTGAGCCGCTCGAAATACAGGTTCCCCGTTCTCCTTGGCCCATGTTTGCAGTTCTTCAAGTGTAAAATCATAAATAAATGGTTTATCCAATTTTTCTCACAACCTATTCAGTCCATTTTCTACTTAGTTTATCTCATTCGTCCTATTTTAACATAAATAACCCCCTGGCTAAAGAGGGAGGAATTTTTCCAAGAAAGTAATCACCTCTTACCCCCTCGCTCAATATGATAGGTATGGGTGAATGACCACGTCAGAGACGGAAGAGGTGAATAGTGATATGGCTGTCGTCAAAGCAAATTCCGAAGATATAAAAGTACTAGCACGACTCCTGCGAGCAGAGGCAGAAGGTGAAGGTGAACAAGGCATGTTGATGGTCGGCAATGTTGGAATTAACCGAATTTTAGCTGACTGCCTTGATTTCTTGAATATTCGCAGTATCAACGATATGGTCTACCAAAGTCCTGGCGGATTCGAAGCTGTCCAGAAAGGATACTTCTATCAAAAGGCACGCGATAGAGACATCCGACTCGCCCAAAGAGCAGTTAACGGCGAACAAATATGGCCGGCAAGCAATGCCTTATGGTACTTCCGTCCATCAGGGGACTGTCCACCGACATGGTACAACCAAGAACTAAGCGGCAGATTCAAATTGCATTGCTTCTATATCCCTGAGGGAGAAGTCTGCCCAAAAGTCTATCGTTCACGTTAACACCTAACAAGAGATATTATTTGAGGAGGAATAGAACGCAATGAATTATGTTTATCGAGGATCAGTAGGAAATTATGGATATATGATGCCAGCTCCCGCTCCAGCACCAGCAGGAATCCCCATGCCGCAAAGCACCATGCCCGGTTATCCCGCTGCCGCTCCAATGAACCCTGGAATGCAAGGAATGCAAGGAATGCAAGGAATGCAAGGAATGCAAGGAATGCAAGGAATGCAAGGAATGCAAGCGCAAGGGGCAGCACCTGGTACGCCCGTCGGGCCTATGACTGCCACAACCGGTGCCGTGATTACACCATCAGGGACGACAGTAGCTCCACCTCAATACGAGCAATCTTATGTAGAGAATATCCTTCGTATGAACCTCGGCAAAACCGGTACATTCTACATGACATATGAAAATAACTGCGAATGGAACGCCAAAATTTTCCGCGGCGTCATCGAAGCAGCAGGGCGCGATCACATTATCATCAGCGATCCGACAACAGGACAACGCATTCTCATGCTGATGGTGAACCTCGATTATATAACTTTTGACGAACCTCTCAACTATACGTATCCGGGCGTGATTGGCAACCCGACTCGCTAATTCACGAGCAGTTTATATATTTACAAAAGAACCTCCCGCTCCCACAAACCTGTGGAATAGGAGGTTCTTTGATGGATTAGGATTTGCGTTTCATGAATCTTGCGATAAAAAATCCGTCCGAATGGAACTGATGCGGTAGAATCTGAATTAGATTCGCAGGCTCCCCAGTCTTCTCGCAAATATCGAGCCAAGCCGGACTCGCCGATTCTTCTCCAGCCCAAGTGAAGTCCGGGTGCCGGTCAAGGAAAGCCTCCGCCATACGAACATTCTCTTCCGGTTCAGTCGTACAGGTGCTATAGACGAGAATTCCGCCTGGACGAAGAAGAGATTGAACTTCATCGAGCAGCTGCGATTGCAGCGCTGCAATCTGTTCCACTTCTTCCGGCTTCTTTGCCCATTTCAAGTCTGGTTTACGCCGAATTACGCCAAGTCCTGAACAAGGAGCATCGAGCAGAATGCGGTCGAAGGACGCAGGCTTCAGCTGCTTAGCCAAAGATAACGCATCGCTCACTCTCGTCTCAATCGACCCTAGCTTCAATCTGAAGGCTTGTTCCGCAATCAGCTTCTGCTTGTGTGGATGTACATCATTCGCCAAGACATGGCCCGTATCATTCATCAGCTCTGCAATATGCGCCGTTTTGCCGCCTGGGGCCGCACAGCAATCCAATATTTCCATTCCAGCTTCAGGATTCAGCGCTTCGGCAACAAGCATCGAGCTCTCATCTTGCACCGAGAAGAGTCCATCTTTGTACCAATCCGTCAAAGCCATATTGCCGCCGCTATCAACCACAATGCCTGCAGGCGATATCTCGGACGGCCGTGCATCCATGCCTGCTGACGTCATCGCTTCGAGCATGGAATCCCGATCCGTCTTCACACAATTCACTCGAACACTTACATGTGGTGCTTCATTGTTCGAAGCACACATCGCAATGGCAGCTTCTTCACCATACTGTTGGATCCAACGTTCTACCATCCATTCCGGATGCGAATAGGAGAGCGCGATACGGGCAACACGATCCAACGATTCAGGAATGCTAAGCGATTCCTTATTACGCAGCACATTCCGTAACACGCCGTTCACCATGCCTGAGATCCCTTGATGACCTTTGCGTTTAGCAATGTTCACCGCTTCATTCACGGCCGCATGCGGTGGAATCCGATCGAGGTAATAGATCTGATAGAAGCTTAGGCGCAGCAAATTTCGTACCCAAGGCTGCAGCTTCGCAAGTCCTTTGCTAACGAATGAGCTTAAGAAATAGTCAATGGTATTCAGTCGTTGAATTGTCCCATAGACCAATTCCGTAGCAAATCCAGCCTCCGTACGCTCTAGCTGCAATTTCTGGAGCGATTGGTTCAAGAGCAGATTGCTATAAGCGCCCTCCTGCTCCACACGGGTCAAGACATCAAGTGCAACTTCACGAGCAGATACCTTTCTTTTCGCCGCCCCACTCACGTTAGTATCGTTCCCTTCGTCATTTTCCCGCCGCGCACAAATTCCGCAGCATCCATTGCTTTCTTACCAGCAGGCTGAACTTGCGTCAGAATGATCGAACCGTCTCCTGTCTTCACTTCAATGCCATTCGGATCGCAGGCAAGGACTGTGCCCGGCACAGCATCCGTAGCGCTCGCTGACACACGGCATGACCATACCTTGAACACTTCATCCTGCCAGAGCGCGAACCCACCCGACCACGGAACAAGACCGCGAACTTGGTTGAAAATGTCTCTCGAGCTGCGTGACCAATCAATTCGCTCATCTTCACGCGTCAAATTCGGCGAATACGTAGCGAGTGAATCATCCTGCTTAACGGCTTCGATGCGTCCAGCAATCAATTCAGGCAGCGTCTCTCGAAGCAGATTCGCTCCAGCAATACTGAGCTTCTCGAACATCGTGCCCGCCGTATCCTCGTCGGTAATCGGCACCTCGACGCGCGAGATCATATCCCCCGTATCCAAACCTTCCGCCATATACATAATCGTAACACCGGTAACTGTCTCCCCATTCATAATCGAACGTTGGATTGGCGCTCCACCGCGGTATTCGGGCAGAAGCGAACCGTGTACATTAATGCAGCCTAATCGCGGAAGATCCAAAACCGCTTTGGGTAGAATTTGTCCATACGCAGCCGTTACGATCAAATCAGGTTGCAACTTGGCAAGCTCATCGACCGATTCAGGACTACGAAGTTTCATCGGCTGGAGCACAGGAATACCGTTCTCAATCGCTACTTCCTTCACAGGGGTCGGTGTTAATAACCGTTTTCTACCCTTTGGCCGATCCGGCTGTGAGACGACTGCCGCTACGTTATATCCTTCGCTTAATAACATTTGAAGTGCTGGAACGGCGAACTCCGGCGTCCCCATAAATACAATTTTCATTTAATTCTCCTTGCCTTTCCGTTCGGTAGTGTCGTAGAGTTTCTCGGCAAGCTCTGTGAACAATATCCCATTCAAATGATCAACCTCGTGCTGAAAAGCGCGTGCCAGCAGCTCCGAGCCTGTAATAATAATTTCTTCGCCATGACGATTCAATCCCTTCACCGTAACCGTCATTGCACGACGAACATCACCATTGATTCCAACGATGCTTAGGCACCCCTCTGAACCGAATTGCTCGCCTTCTTTGGAAAGTATCTCAGGGTTAATCATTTCAATCAACCCATGCTCATCACCACAATCAACCACAATAACACGCTTAAGGATGCCCACTTGCGGCGCAGCTAAGCCAACCCCATCCGCATCATACATCGTCTCTGCCATGTCATCGATCAATTTAATAATTTTAGGCGTAATCTCCGTTACTTCTTTTGCACGTTTATGCAGCACCGGATCTGGCTCTTGCACAATAACTCGAACGGCCATCACAGCACCCTCCTTCATTCACTTTTCTCTATCTAGTCGTTACATTAACATTTGGGGATCGACATCCACACTGATAAGCAGTTGTTGTCCTCTGACATGTTCATCGAACTCCGCGGAAATCGCGCGTACAAGCTGCACGGCATCAACGTTCCCCCGATATTTTAACATACATTGAAATCGGTATCTATTCTTGATCCTCGGCATCGGCGATGCAACGGGCCCGAGCAATTCGAATGCATCTTCCGAAGGACTATCCAGCGCCTGACTCCATCCGTGTGCAATCGCTTGTTCCCTCACGCGTGTCGCGAAATTCTCACTCATTCGAACCAGCAAAGGAAGCTGTTCATGCGAGAACGTAATCAGAATCAGATTGCAATAAGGCGGATAGGCCCGCTTCCAGCGATGCTCCAATTCATCCCGAGCAAACGCCTCAAAATGATGCTCCGATGCATGTTGAATAGAATAGTGCTCAGGCGTATACGTCTGAATGAATACTTCCCCAGGCAGGTGATGACGGCCTGCGCGGCCTGCTACCTGTGTTAACAGCTGAAAGGTACGTTCCGCTGCACGGAAATCCGGAATGTTCAGCGCCGAATCTGCTGTGATGACACCGACCAGTGTCACATAAGGAAAGTCAAGTCCTTTGGCAACCATCTGTGTGCCTAAGAGAACATCGGCCTGACGATCTCGGAACTGACCGAGCAGCTTTTCATGGGAGCCTTTCTCCGTCGTCGTATCCACATCCATCCGAATGACTCGAATACCTGGGAACAGCTTGGAGAGCTCTTCCTCGACGCGCTGCGTACCGGTGCCGAAATAGCGAATATGCTCACTCTCGCAAGAAGGACATGTCTTGGGCGCTTTCTCGGCATGACCGCAATAGTGGCAGCGTAAGTGATCCGACTTCTGATGATAGGTCAAGGCGATATCGCACTCCGGACATTGAGCCACGTATCCGCAAGTCCGGCACATGACAAAAGTCGAATACCCGCGCCGATTAAGAAGCAGGACCATCTGCTCCTGCTTCTTGAGGCGGTCTTCAATCGCTTGATATAGCGGACGACTGAACATCGACCGATTGCCGTTCTTAAGCTCTTCACGCAGATCTACGATATGAACCGTCGGAAGATCTCTCCCGCCAACCCGCGTCGGCATAGACAGCAGCCGCATCGGAGCTTGATCATCGAAGCCCGGCAAAGGCTGCCCTTCAACGGCAGCACGATAGCTCTCCAGCGAAGGCGTAGCCGAACCCAAGATGACGACAGCCCCTTGCTGCGCAGCTCGTTTTACTGCCACATCTCGAGCATGATACTTCGGACTCTCTTCTTGCTTATACGAAGTCTCATGTTCCTCATCGATAATCACAAGTCCAATTTGTTCGAATGGCGCGAATATCGCTGAACGCGCACCAATCGCAACCTTCACCTTGCGCTCGCGAATTTTGCGCCATTCATCATACCGCTCACCATGAGAGAGTCTGCTATGCAGCACGGCGACTAACGCGCCAAATCGGCTCTTAAATCGTTCCACCATCTGCGGCGTAAGGGAGATTTCCGGGACGAGTACGATGGCTTCACGGCCCTGGGCGATACAATGCTGAATCGACTGCAAGTAGACCTCCGTCTTCCCGCTTCCAGTAACACCGTGCAGCAAGAACAAATCATGTTCGCGTGTGTCTAGCGATGCCTCTATCCTATCATATACGTGCTGCTGTTCTTCGGTGAAACGCATCGGCTCCGATTTCTTGAACCGACGATCCGCATAAGGATCACGGAACACTTCCATCTCCCGGATTTCCACATAACCTTTATCTTCAAGCCCTTTAATCGTTGAACTCGTCGTATGCAGCTCTGTGAGCAAATCCGTCATGAGCATCGGCTGCCAGGTCTGCATGAGGAACTCTAAAGCTTCCTTCTGCCGACGGGCCTTGGTTGGGAACGAAGCGAGTATCGCTTCCGCTTCTTCTTCCTCGATCTTTAAGAGCACCGTCTTCACTTTCTTCTTCGCGACACGGTCTTTGATGGATTGCGTCTCGATTAAGTACCCTTGCTTTAGCAGGCGTTTGATCAAGTTCTCATGCGCGGGGAACATCGAGGTCACCTGTTCAAGCTTCATCGGCCCTAAACGCTCAACGGTCTCAAGCACACTGCGTTCCTCTGGAAGCCACAGCAATTCATCATCCTGATATGTCTCCGAGACATGCAGCACGCGCTCAACCTTGCCTTTCAGCGCGGTTGGTATCATCGATTGCAGTGCGGCAATATCGTGGCATACATACTTTGCACTCATCCAAGCGCCCAGCTCGATCAAATCGGGGGATAAAGGAGGAACGAGATCCAAGAGCTCCTGAATATATTTCATGCGACTTTTATTCACTTCTAATGACTCATCCGATGTGAACCCCACCACAAAACCTTGCACAGTTCTTGGTCCGAATGGCACCCCGACCCGGCTGCCGACTTCAATCCAAGGCTCCATCGTATCCGGAATCATATAATCAAATGGCCGATTGGTCTGCTTACTCGGCACATCGACAATCACTCTTGCATAACGTGTCAACCGCGTCCACCCGCCAACCGTTCAGAGACGATGCGGAGTAGACGATGCGCAACTTGATCTTTGGACATTTGCGGTAGTGCTTCAACAAGACCCTGACGGTCATAGATATGAACAATATTCGTATCCACACCAAATCCGGCGCCTTCCGCAGTCACATCGTTTGCGACCATAAGGTCACAGTTTTTCCGCGATAATTTATCAAGCGCATAGCGCTCCACATCATTCGTCTCTGCCGCGAATCCAACGACGAACTGTTGCGTCTTACGTCTCCCAATTTCCTGCAAAATATCTTGCGTACGCTCAAGCTCCAGCGTCAACCGTTCATTGGTCTTCTTCATCTTGCTGGATTCCATTTTCGCAGGACGATAATCCGCGACTGCTGCCGCTTTGATAATAATATCCGCTTCATCCATCCGTTCCATCACACGATCGTACATGTCTTGTGCTGACATCGCCCGAATGACCTCGACACCTTCCGGCGGAGGCCCATCCGTACTTGCTGCGATCAACTGCACATGCGCACCCAAATCCCGTGCTGCACGCGCAATCGCGTATCCCATTTTGCCGGAGGAATCATTCGTAATGTAACGAACAGGGTCAATCCGTTCAACCGTCCCCCCTGCTGTTACGATCACTGTGCGACCTGCTAACAGCAATGGCTCATCCTGCTGCGTCGCCGCACGATGCTGATCCGCGAAGAAGCGCTCGATGAAGTGGAATATATCCTCGGGTTCAGCGAGTCTTCCTTGTCCGACGTACCCGCAAGCAAGTTGACCTGTCCCCGGCTCAATAAACAACACCCCGCGTTCTTCGAGCACTTTCATGTTATGAACCGTTGCAGGATGCTGATACATGTGTACATTCATTGCAGGGGCAACAACCACAGGAGCTGTCGTTGCAAGCAATACATTCGTTAACATGTCATCTGCCAGGCCATACGTCATTTTAGCCAATGTATTGGCTGTTGCGGGTGCGACTACGACTAAATCTGCCTCGTCAGCGAGATGAATATGAGATACGACGGACGGATCGCGCTCATCGAACGTATCCGTGTATACCGGGTTGCGTGATAACGCCTGCAATGTCAATTCCGTCACGAAATGTTTGGCAGACTCCGTCAAGATGACATGGACGTTCGCACCATGCTGCACGAGTCTGCTGCATAGCGTAATTGCCTTATACGCTGCGATACCTCCGCTAATCCCTAGAATAATCTTCTTTCCGTTCAACATGGGTATCCCCCCTTATCAATAAATAGAATTTGGCATCTCAATCCAACGAAACTTCATAAATTCTGTTTTAGTGAGAAAAACCTTTATCGAAGTCCTTCAAAGATGAGCGACCGCGTTTAGAGGTAGTTTTTATCGCCAAATAGAATTTTACGTTTCCATTTAGAGAATTTCATAAATTCTATTGTGGTAAAAAAATAACAACCTTTCGGTTGTCGAGGAAGAACGAGCCTTATCTTTATAATTCGTGATTAATCTCTAGGTTCAGCGTTCCGCTCAATTTGAACAAAATCACCGTAGATCTCTTCAAGCGCTGTTCCTACGAATTTGTGGGATTTCGGATTGCGAAGATCAGACTTGGATCCGTCTCTTAATTGTCTAGCCCGACGTGAAGCTGCAACGACTAGCGAGTATTTGCTGTCCACTTTGTTCATCATTTCATCGATCGAAGGGTATAGCATTTGAACACCTCATTCTTTTCTAATAAAAATCCAATAAAGCCTTGGCGCTATTATTCTTTCGGGATCTTACAATGCTCAGCGGTAATAATCGAATCAATCCGTCTGCATGCATGTTCGATCTCGTCGTTGACAACGGCATAATCATAATACTCAATCATATTGATCTCTTCTTCTGCTACAGACATCCGATGATCAATCACGGTATCATTCTCAGTGCCACGACCTTTGATACGATCCTTCAACTCATCCAAGGAAGGCGGCAATAAGAAGATGAAGACTCCTTGCGGGAAAGATTTTTTCGCTTGCAAAGCACCTTGAACTTCAATCTCAAGGATAATATCTTTGCCTTCATTGATTGTCTGCTCGACGAAATCGCGCGGTGTTCCATAATAGTTCCCCACATATTCAGCATACTCGAGCAGTTGGTTATGCTCAATCATATCCAGAAATTGCTCGCGGGACTTATAGAAGTAGTTCACACCTTCTTCTTCACCCATACGCGGCTGACGCGTCGTTGCAGACACGGAATAGATTAGATTAGGCATCTTTTTGCGCAGGGCGGTACATACCGTACCTTTACCTACACCAGAAGGGCCGGATAACACAATTAATAAACCTTTACTCATAGTATTCTCCATCTCATTCGTCGTTGTCATCATCCTTGGTCGAGAGGCGATGCGCTACAGTTTCAGGTTGTACTGCAGATAGAATAACGTGATCGCTATCTGTAATAATAACCGCACGCGTACGGCGACCATAGGTTGCGTCAATCAGCATATGCCGATCGCGCGCTTCTTGAATAATCCGCTTAATTGGCGCGGACTCTGGGCTTACGATCGAGATAATTCGATTCGCGGATACGATATTCCCGAAACCGATGTTAATCAGTTTGATAGCCATTTCTGGTTTCCCCCTATAATAAATGCATTATTCCATATTCGCGACCTGTTCACGAATTTTCTCCAGTTCGGCTTTCATGTCAACCACACGATTTACAAGCGCAAGGTGATTCGCTTTCGATCCAATCGTATTCACTTCACGATTCATTTCTTGAATTAGAAAATCCAGCTTACGTCCTATCGGCTCATGCATCTGTAACAAAGTACGGCATTGCCCGAAATGGCTCTTGAGCCGAGTCAATTCTTCATCAATATTGCAACGTTCTGCGAACAGGGCTAATTCCATACCGAATTTATGCTCATCGAATTTGAAGGTGGCATCCTGCAAATCCGCTAGCCGCTGTCTTAATTTCGTTCGGTATTCGGAGACGACGGTCGGGGCGAGGTGGACAAGTTCTTGATGAATCGCCTCTAAAGTGGTCAATCTAGATCCTGTATCTTCTGCGAGATGGTGCCCCTCTCTAGCACGCATCTCACATAATCCGTTCAGTGCTTCTTGTAAGCCAGCTACCAAATGCTCCTCGACTTCTTCGTTCACAAGCGTCGAATCCTCACGCGCAACGAGAACATCAGGCATCTGCATCAGTTGATTCAATGTTAACGTATCCGTGAATCCGAATCGCTCTCGAAGCGCACTAGCTGCTTGCACATAAGAATGTGCTGCAGACCAATTGATATGCGGTGCATTGAGAGCATCTTCTTCCTTCTCTTTGTTGATAAAAATATCAATTCGTCCACGTCCAAGACGGTGCTGGACGATACGTTTCAGTACATCTTCGTAGCATGTCCATTCCCGCGGAAGACGGATAACCGTCTCACAGTAGCGGTGATTAACGGATTTAATCTCGATCTGCACTCTATAGCCGCCAAAATGTCTCGCGGAATGACCAAATCCTGTCATACTGAAAACCATTGGGACCACATCCATTACACTATAATAATTGATTCTAATAATCGTTACAAGTATGCGTTCAAAAAGTCTGCTTTTGAGTTTCCTCTACATAGTGGATTGGAGCACTGAGGCTTTTTCCCAGACATACGACGTCAACGTAACACTCATTTCATAGAACATGAACGGTGTCATGAAGTAGATTCCATTAAACCGCGGCATCGCAGTATCGAGCAATTCCTTCGCAATCTCGATACCTACTTTTCTTCCCTCTTCCCCTTCCAGGCCAGCCATCCGTTTGAGAACCTCATCAGATAACTGAATTCCTGGCACTTCATTATGAAGATATTCGGCATTGCGTCCGCTTGCAAGCGGCATAATACCAATGAATATCGGAATATCCAGATGCTTCGTGGATTCATAGATTCGTTCAATTAATGCTGGATCATAGACAGGCTGTGTCATAATATAATCCGCGCCAGCTTCAATCTTCTTCTCAAGGCGTTGTACAGCTTTATCCAAGTATTTTACATTCGGATTAAACGCTGCGCCTATGATAAAATTCGCTTTCTGTTTCAGCGGTTTCCCAGAGAAAGCAACGCCTTCATTTAATTGTTTGATCATACGAATAATCTCAAAAGAAGTTAAATCATAGACCGAGCTAGATCCCGGTAAATCGCCAAATCGTGCGGGATCCCCTGTGACGGCGAGTACATGATCAATATCTAATGCATCGAAGCCCATCAGATGCGACTGTGTTCCAATCAAATTACGGTCACGGCATGCAATATGAATGAGCGGGCGCAATCCCGTCTCTACCTTAACTTTATTGCCGAGGGCCATATTACTCATACGTGTAACTGCAAGAGAATTGTCAGCTAACGTCAACGCATCGACCCTCACATCCTTCAAGGCCGCTGCACCCTTCATGAATTTCGTGATGTCCAGATCACGCGGAGGATCTAGTTCAACGATGACCGTATGACGCTGCTTGACAAGATCCACAATGCTAGGATTCCCCGTTGTACCCGCAGGAGGTTCTACAACAACTTGTTTGGCCGCAGACACGCCCGTGCTGGACGGACCCTTCACTTGTACATTTCCTTCCGCGTTCGGTACGAATCCAACAAGCGCCTTTGCAATCGCTTCGACATGCGCCGGTGTTGTTCCGCAACATCCACCGATAAGCTGTACGCCCATATTCGCGAACTTGATGGCGCATTCACCGAAATACTCCGGAGAAGTCATATACATATATTTTCCATCAACATAGTCAGGAATACCCGCGTTCGGGAACACGGAGATCGGCAAATGGTAGAATCCTTGAATTTTTTCAACGGAATGAAGAATTCCTCTAGGACCTGTATGGCAGTTAAATCCGATAACATCCGCACCTGCAGCTTCAATAATCTTGAAAGCTTCTTCTAACGAGAACCCGTCCATCGTCGTACCGCCGGCTTCCACAGCAAATTGGCAAATGACCGGCAGATCACTTAATTCTCGCAGCTTCTCGAGCGCAATCTTCATTTCTTCCACATCATAGAAAGTTTCTAATAGAATCCCATCGACACCTTCTGCGAGCAGCGCACGAAACTGCTCTTCGAAGCAATCTTGTAAATAATCTACTACAATATTTTTACGGCGACCGGCACGAATCGGGCCGACAGCGCCTACGACATAAGCCGATTCCCCCGCAGCTTGACGCGCGATACGAACGCCGGCACGGTTAATTTCTTCCACTTTGCCTTCGAGGCCGTATTTGGATAATTTATCAGCATTCGCAGAGAAGGTATTCGTCTCTACGAGCTGCGCTCCCGCTTGAACATACTCCCGATGAACATTCTCGATAACGTCCGGGTGGAGCAGATTCAACTCCTCATAGGAAATGCCCACAGGAAAACCCATGTTGTACAAATAGGTCCCCATCGCTCCGTCACCTACGAGAATTTGCTGCTGTAATGCTTGACGTAAATCAATCTTCATGAACCCCACCCCATTAAGTTTAAGTAAACCTACTGTATCATAATTCATATGAAAAAATAAGCACAAAATGACCCCACACAGGGCGGCCTTGACTTCGAAGCTGATTCAAGTACTTTATGAGGACCCCCAAAATCAACCATTCAATAAACAAAAAAATGCTCCTTTCGGAGCATTTTGGACGTCATCTTTCAACGTTCATCGGTTTGAATTATAACATTCCGTCGAACACCATCGCCGCAGGTCCCGTCATATACACATGATTGTCTGTCTCATTCCATTCAATATGCAAGTCGCCGCCTTTGAGCGAAATAACAGCTGTCCGGTCCGTTAATCCATTCAGCACCGAAGAGACGAGCGTCGCACAAGCACCTGTCCCACAAGCAAGCGTAGGTCCCGCACCGCGTTCCCATACACGCATATCCACATATTCCTTCGATTTCACGGTCGCGAACTCTACATTAATCTTCCGCGGGAAGAACGAATGCACCTCAAGCTTCGGCCCCCATGACTCTAGATCGAAGTTCACGGCATCATCTACGTAGATGACACAATGCGGATTGCCCATGGATACCGCTGTAAAATGAAATGTCTGACCATTGACCTCAATCGGCTCATTCACCACTTGCTTCGCATCAATCGTCGTCGGCACGAGCTTGCCGTCAAGAATCGGCGCACCCATGTCTACACGAACACGAGAGACGGTATTCGTTACGGGATCCACTTCAAGCTGCAGCGGCTGAACGCCAGCGCCTAACGTTTCTATTGTAATTCCATGCTGATCTGTCAGACCGCGGTCATATACGTATTTTGCAACACAACGAATAGCATTGCCGCATTGCTCTGCTTCAGTACCGTCAGAGTTCATAATTCGCATCCGGAAATCCGCCCGTTCAGAAGGCAGTATGTATACAAGTCCATCTGCCCCGATCCCGAAAAATCGATTACACGTCTCTATCGCAAGTTCTGATGCGTTGCTAGGAAGCTCCTGCTCCCCAGCAACGACAATAAAATCATTCCCAAGCCCATGCATTTTCGTGAATTTCATTCTATAGCACTCCTCTACTTCAACCATTTCCATAAGCATATCTTAGAGGCTGCGCCGAAGTGGATTCACTTTATGCACGAATGTTTGTACTTTTTATGAGCGGACTGCGTTTCTGTGTTGGCGTTGTCTTCCGCGGCTTACCGCCCGTTAATACACTGCCAATCCCCATGACGAACGTCGGCACGCCAGCGGCAACAAGGGTAATGGCCCAGTCTCTCAGATCCAGCGGCATTGTCTTGAATACGGGCTGCAGAGGTTCGATATAGAGCACAGCGAGCAGGAGAACAATCGATGATAACACAGCCAACACCAGATAACGATTCTGCAAAATATTACGGTGGAAGATGGAGCGTGAACTGCGGCAGTCAAATACATGGATAAGCTGTGCCATGACGAGCGTTGCGAAGGCAACGGATTGCGCTTTGACGAGCTGCGCCGCGCTGTTCGGATCCACTCGCAGCGTCAACCAGAACGCAAGAAGTGTGAATACGCCGATCAAGATCCCGCGACTAATAATTTTCCACCCTAATCTTCTGGCAAAAATATTCTCTTTCGCACCACGCGGTTTCTGCTCCATCAAATCCTTCTCTGCCTGATCCACACCCAGTGCCATCGCTGGCAGTCCATCCGTCACGAGATTGACCCAAAGAATCTGAATCGGCACGAGTGGCAGCGGGAACCCGAGCATCATGGCGATGAACATCGTTAAGATCTCCCCGACATTCGATGCGAGTAAGTAGCGGATGAACTTACGAATATTCTCATAGATACCTCGGCCTTCCTCAATGGCAGCCACAATTGTCGAGAAGTTGTCATCACTAAGAATGAGCGCTGATGCTTCTTTCGATACGTCGGTTCCTGTGATCCCCATGGCAATTCCGATATCGGCCGCCTTGATCGCAGGCGCATCGTTCACGCCGTCGCCCGTCATCGCGACAACATGGCCTTTCCGCTGCAATGACTTCACGATACGAAGCTTATGTTCAGGTGATACCCGAGCGTATACGTAGGTATCATCCACCTTCTGATCCAAATCATCATCAGACATATTCGCTAATTGCTGCCCTGTTAGAAGCAAGCCGCCGCGCTGAATAATACCCAGTTGATTCGCGATGGCCTCCGCTGTCGTCTGATGGTCACCCGTAATCATGACCGTCTTAATGCCTGCTCGGCGGCATTTGGAAATCGCATCACGAACTTCTTTCCTCGGCGGGTCAATCATCCCTGTTAATCCGACGAAAATCAAGTTGCACTCCGCATCATTTTCATTTGCAACTTCTTCATAAGACCTGACTTCACGGTAAGCCATCCCGAGTACACGGAGCGCTGACTTCGCCATGCCTTCATTCGCTGCGAGCACCTTCTGCCGAAGGGTTCCAGTGAACGGCACGACTTTACCATCCCATAAAATATAAGCGCATTGTTCGAGCAGCATATCCGGTGCGCCTTTCGCATAAATCAACTGCCCTCCTTGATGTTTGAGCTGCACAGACATCCGTTTTCGTTCCGAATCGAATGGGAATTCACAGACCCGCTCATACATTCCGTATAAGGATTGCTGGGTCACGCCCGCCTTCGAAGCAAGGACGACCAGAGCACCTTCCGTTGGATCGCCTTTGATTTCCCACGTTGATGTGGATTCTTCCTTCACCTTTTTCTTCTGTTTCTCCGAACGATAAGCCTCTGCGAGGGACGCATTATTACAGAGCGCCGCGATCTGCATTAATCGGCGTAAAGCCTGATCATTTTTGAGATCGACTGCCTTATTATCCTCTAGGATATGACCAATCGGTTCATACCCTTCACCAGACACTTGCAGCAAGCGGCCTCCAAGCCACATATGCGTGACGGTCATTTTATTCTGGGTGAGCGTACCCGTCTTATCCGAACAAATGACGGAGGCACAACCTAAGGTCTCTACAGATGGAAGCTTACGGACAATCGCTTTGCGCTTAATCATACGTTGTACGCCAAGTGCCAGGGCGATCGTCACGATCGCTGGCAGTCCTTCTGGAATCGCAGCAACCGCCAAGCTAACCCCTGCAAGGAACATGCCGTAGGCCGGCTGACCATGCATAATGCCCGCAATCACGACCATCACCGTTAGACCTAAAGCAACGACAATCAATATTTTACCAAGCTGCTCCAGCCGATGTTGAAGCGGCGTCTCCATGCTCTCGGTTTGCTGAATCAGATCGGCAATTTTACCCATTTCGGTGTTCATTCCAGTACGTACTACGATCCCTCGGCCTGTACCCCGTGTGACCATCGTTCCCATGAATCCGAAGTTTCGCTGATCTCCAAGCGGAATACTCGCTTCATCAATCGGAGAAGCATGTTTATTGACTGGCACGGATTCCCCAGTTAATGCAGACTCTTCCACATCGCAGCTATTCGTCTCCGTCCAGCGAATATCCGCTGGAATCCGGTCTCCACTCTCAAGCAGAACCACATCGCCTGGCACCAGTTGATCTGCAGGAATCTGTATGACTTCGTTATCACGAAGCACATGCGCTGCCGGTGCGGATAGCTTCTTGAGCGCACGCAAGGAACGCTCCGCTCGAAATTCTTGGACAAACCCAAGAATCCCGTTAATGACAATGATCGCCACAATCGTGATCGCGTCCAAATATTCGCCGAGCAAGCCAGAAATCAGTGTGGCTCCCATTAGCACGAGCACCATGAAATCTTTGAACTGGTTCAAGAAGAGCGCAATCGGCGAGACTTTCTCCCCTTCCGACAACTCATTCGGCCCATGAATCTCCAGGCGTTTGTTCGCCTCAACCGAGGACAGACCACTGCTTCCATCCACACTTAATGCTTGTTGCAGCTCCTCTGTATTCATCTGGTGCCACATTTTCTGTTCCATGTCCCTTAATTCCCCTTCCGCGCCATAATCCAAGGACTCTCACAGCATGCGTAACTGCTTTTCCAGTCCTTTGAACAACCCTCTACTGTGGTAAATGTATTCAGACAAGCCAGAAATTATCCCACTTCCTATTAAGTTTTTCCGCAAAGTATGGCATCATAGAGAGGTACGATTGACTTCCTTGAGAATGAAACAAAGGAATAGAATGGAGAATGTATTATGGCATTAGACGGTATCGTTACACGTGCCATTGCCTCGGAATTATCCCGATGCATCGGTGGGCGTATTAATAAAATTTATCAACCAACGGAACGTGACTTAGTCCTGCAAATTCGTGCGCAGGGCGAAAATTTCAAACTGCTCTTATCCGCCAATCCTACATACCCTCGTGTGCAATTTAGCGATCAGCAATTTCTTAATCCGCAAGAAGCGCCGATGTTCTGTATGCTTATGCGCAAGTATTGTGAGAGTGGGATCATCGAATCTGTGGAACAAGTTGCATTCGAGCGCATTCTGCATATCACGATTCGGCAACGGAATGAGCTTGGCGATGAGTCGACGAAGAAGATCATTATTGAATTAATGGGTCGTCACAGCAACATTATCTTGGTCGATCCTACGACAGGTACAATGCTTGACGGCATCCATCATGTCACGCCTGCGATCAGCAGCTATCGGATTGTTATGCCAGGATTCGGGTACACGGAGCCGCCGCAACAGCATAAGCTGCATCCGTTAGAGGTCAAGGAAGCGGAATTCAAATCGGTTATGACTCTTGACCCTGTGGTCGACGAGCTGGAAGCATCTGTAGAGCGAAAAGGGACATCATCCTACGCTTCGCGTCTCGTCGAACAATTCAGTGGGATTAGTCCACTCATTGGCCGCGAGATGGAACATCGCGCTTCACAGGCGGGCGAGGGCATAGAACTCGATGCACTATGGCAAGCTTTCTCGGCGATTATGAACGATGTTCGCGAGATGCATTTCAGTCCCTGCATAGCCGTAGATGCGAAAGGCAAGATGTTCTTCTCCGCCATTCCGCTGACATCGATCAGCGATCAGCATCGGTCATTCCCATCGATTAGCGCTTGTATGGAAGCTTTCTATGGGGACAAAGCTGAACGTGATACCGTCAAGCAACGCGTCAGCGATCTCATTCGTTTCCTACAGAATGAGAAGAACAAGAACATCAAGAAGATTGATAAACTGCATGAGTCGATAGAAGAAGCCAAGGACGCCGACCAATATCGTGTTCAAGGGGAATTGTTATTTGCTTCCCTCCATGCCGTGGAGAAAGGAATGAAAGAAATTGAAGTCGTCAATTATTACGACGAAAATCAAGAAGTCATTCGCATTCCACTGGATCCGCTGCTCGGCCCTTCCGAGAATGCACAGCGCTACCTCAAACGGTATAACAAATTTAAGAACAGCCTTGCAGTCATTGAAGAGCAGCTCAAAATAGCGGCGAACGAAATTAAATATATGGAGCTCTTACTGCAGCAGCTTGAGCATGCTTCCTTACGTGATATCGATGAGATTCGAGAGGAATTAACCGAACAAGGGTACTTGAGGGATCGTTCGAAGAAAAAAGGCAAGAAGAAAAAGAACGATAAACCAACTGTACAGTGCTACACTTCTTCAGAAGGCATAGCAATCTATGTCGGCAAGAATAATATCCAGAACGAATATGTGACCAATCGGCTTGCAGGGCCGGGAGACACATGGCTGCATACCAAAGACATTCCAGGCTCCCATGTCGTCATTCGGAGCAGCGAATTCGGCGATTCGACCTTGGAAGAAGCAGCGATGCTCGCAGCGCACTACAGTCAAGCGAAGTCTTCCAGCATGGTGCCTGTCGATTATACATTAATAAGGCATGTACGGAAGCCAAGCGGCGCAAAGCCTGGGTTCGTTATTTATGATCACCAGAAGACGCTATTCATTACACCCGATGAGGATAAGTTAAAGCAGCTGTCTTATGTATTGAAAAATAGCTAAATAAGCATAAAAAGAAGCTCCCACGCACTTTTTTCGAGGTTGTGGAAGCTTCTTTTTCGATATAAAAAATCACGACATACTTCTGCGCTTACCCGCGGACGATTCGCGGCCTGATACATGCCGGGGCAGGCGCTCGTACCCCAAATACCGTGTACCTTGATACTTGAGGGTGCCATGATCCCCTTCTGCCAAATGCCCGAACTCACGGCCGTCCACTTTGAATTCCATTCGATCGCCGCTCTCTACTTCGAAGGTAATGTAATAAGTTGTACTGGTCGCGTTATGGAAATGACCGTCATTCGTATCATGACGATGACTTACATGGGTACGTTTGCTGACAATTTGAGAGGCTACGTCTAAGACCGGCTGCTTATTGTTACTGCTCCATTGTGATACCCCTTTTGCAAGCGAAAAGATGATGATGACTGCAACAGCGCCAAAAATGAGTGATATGAATGTCTCGAACATTCCAAATCCGCCCATCATCGCGTTAAAACCATCAAATCCCATATAAATCCCACCTTTCCATTCTCAAGCATCGAACCAACTTCAATATAGTGCGCTTAGCTTCTTGCTTGCTCGAGTGCTGCCAATACTTCAACAGAGATTCTGCGTCCACCTAACTCACCATGAAACACGACGCCTTGTCTGGCGCCATGGAAATCGGAACCTGCGGTTACAATCAAATGATACTTCTCCGCCAATTGGAGGTACCGCTTCTCTTCTGCCTCCCCATGATCCGAATGATAGACCTCAATCCCCGCCATTCGCGCTTCTCGAATAATCTGCTCAACGAGTTCATCATGTCCATAGAGTCCCGGATGTGCAATGACCGGCGTTCCCCCGGCTTCACGGATCCAGTCTGCAGCTGTCGATGGCGTGATTCTCGGTGGGCTTACATAGGCAGCACCACTGGACCCTAGGTAACGATCAAATGCTTCAGTCATATCCTTCACATATCCCTTGAGAACCAGTGTATCCGCGATGTGGGGACGACCAACCGTCTCATCCGGTGCGAGCGGCCTCCCAAGATTCGCGATGACTTCCTCCATCGTAATATTGATCCCAAGCTGCTGCAGCTTCGCGATCATCATGTCATTACGGCGATCTCTCGTCGCGCGAAGCTCTGCAAGTCGTCCCAAGAAAATCGGATCGTGATCATTGATGTAATAGCCAAGAATATGAATATCTTTTCCTTCAAATACAGTGCTGATCTCTACACCAGGAACCACTGTCATTCCAATGCGTTCCCCTTCGCGTATCGCCTCCTCAATCCCCGCAACCGTATCATGATCTGTAATCGCTACGGCGGTAAGTCCTACTGCTCTGGCCAGACGAACGTTCTCAGCTGGCGGCTGCATCCCGTCGGAAGCGGTTGTATGTGTATGTAAGTCTACGTATCCTTGCTGCATATTCACGGTGTCAACTCCCTTTCGAGGTAGTTCAATAAATTATCTTTTGATGATCAAGACGAAGTTCGAGAAGTCACTAGGTCTAACGAACTATTTGTCCAATTGCTGCTCCTGAAGAAACGATAAGAACGTCACAGCCGATATCGGGAGCAAGGCTGATTTCAAATAAATGGAATAGAATTGGCGCTCAAAGGAACAATCCTCAATGTCGACAATCTTCACGAGCCCCAGTGTCACCTCATGCTTCACGGAAGAAGGCGAGATGATAGCAATACCGAGACCCGCTTCGACCGCGGACTTAATGGCGCCTGTGCTGCCAAGCTCCATGACGGCGCGAACAGACTGTATATCTATATTCTTACGCGCAAATTGCTCTTCCATGACTTGCCTTGTGCCAGATCCTTGCTCCCGCACAATAAAAGGATACTTAAGCACATCCTCGAGCGAGACCACAGAAGCTTCAGCAAGCGGATGATTTGCAGGAACAATCAGCTTTAATTCATCCTTCATCACCGCTTCGATATGCATGTCAGGGTGCTGTACAGGCGCTTCAATCAATCCAAAATTTAATTGATGGTTCGCAATCTCTTCTAGAATTTGCGCTGTATTCATGACTTTCATACTAATCGCAATATTCGGATATTGCTGACCAAATGGCCCTAACATACGAGGCAGTACATATTCGCCGATCGTTAAGCTTGCACCGAGCTGAAGTCGCCCTTGAAGCATATGCGTGAACTTGGACATCGCCATATCGGTGTCCCGAATCAACTCGATACTTCTACGAGCAAATGGCAACAGTGCGCGGCCCGCTTCGGATAGCTCGATCCGCTTCGTAGAACGATTGAACAGCTTCGTACCGAAATACTCTTCCAGCGATTGCACTTGCATGGTCACGGCTGGCTGCGTCATATGTAAGGCTTGCGCGGCAGCAGAGAAGCTGCCTTTCTCGGAAACGGTATAAAAGATATGTAGTTGATGAAAATTCAATGCAATCACCCTCCCGAGTTCACATCATTCGTAGACGAATTACCATCATTATACCAGATCAGGAGCGATAACTTTCCTATTCCTGTACAAAAAAAAGCACACCGCATCAAGCGGCATGCTTAAATAACTCTTATTACTTTCTTTTGCGACTATTCTTAATCAATGTCATTCGGCGTGAATGCCGCAACCAAGAATAATACGTTTTCAAATCTCGAAGCTCCATGGTCTCCGACATTCGGCCAAGGAAAGTAACAATAATCATCTTATGAAGTGGATTACCCGCGATATCAATCTCATTCTCAAGAATCGGAAATTCTGCTACGACAACAAGATCATCATCAATTAGATAGACATCTTCTTCATTCCGATAGTACGGCTGGATCCGATTTTGTTTAAGGCATTCCCATAAAAACATTGCAATATCATCATAACCTGTCTTCTCATGCTCAACCCGCTCTGCCCAGCGAAATTTGGCATGATTCGTTATGACCACATCGGCCACTTTCTTATCACCCAAGGTGACATAGAAAGGCTCGTATGTGCTGTATCGTTCCATCACCTTATCTCTCATTGGGCATCACTCTCCAGGTTAGATAGGTCTTTATATCTAAGCATTTATACCCACTATATTACATGAATGCACTATTTTTCTCAAGCCCTATTTACAAGTGTATGCCTATGAGACTAGAGGTTATAGAATTTCGCCTTATCCGGACCATTACTACTATATTCGGTCTTTATTTCATTCCGGTAGGACCTTTCAATCCTCTTCACAAAAGCAAGCCTGCGAATATTCTTGACCGTTTCTTCCGCACGTTCCGAATTAACGTACATCACAACATAGTGCATTCGACGTGAAATATAATGAACCGTTCCATACTTCTCTAAATTCCTTGCTGCTTTTACATCGCTAACCCAGATAATATAACCAGTGCGTTCCGCAAACATGTTCGCTAACCCCTCTTCTCCCGATCATCCGCCACAACCGCAGCTGCCACCACTGCCGCATCCGCCGCCTTTTGGATTTGGATCATTACTTGGCACTTTAATGGTCTCAGAGACAGAATGGGCAATAAGCTTCGAGATATTATAGAGCATATCATCTAAGCGTTGTTCCAATTCCTTAAAGCGTCTTACTTCCTCAATCGCATCCATCTTTGCTTCGACAGCCTTTACAGCGTCTTTCGCTTCATGATAATTCGGATGGAAACGACCAAATCTTTGGGTTTCTTCAAAAAGCTCCTTCTTCTTATCGAACTCCCGTAGAAGAAGCTTCACTTCCTCGTTCTGCTCAACCTTCTGCTTCCAATATATATATTCAGCCACGTCGGCAGAACCATTAATCATATCGCCTAATTCATAGGCGTTACATAGCAGAGAGGCCATGTCAATCGTATTGATCTCAGATACGCTCATGAATTTCAACTTCTTTCTATTAAATTTATCGCTCTTCTCTATCATACCATGAAATAGTCTGCAATGAACCTTAAATTTAGTTTATTGTTGGTAGAATGAGTTGAATTTGATCCCATGCATCACTAGAGACCTCCTGGACGCCGCTATCTGCTTGTCCGACGATAAAACCCTTGAGATTCCACGCCCCCCCGGAAGACCTAACTTGAAGCGGCAGCACGATAATCGATCCTGTCTTATTGCCAAGTTTGATGTGCGTCTGCCATGCTATAGCACGTTCGATGATCTCTGTCATCGTTGACGTGTGATATGCACGTAATTGTTGCAGCCACATCGGAGAAATTCGGGCAATTTCCGGGAAGAGATCTTCCCGTGTAGGCAGAGATATGTCTAATTCATAATATTGAACCGTCTGCTGTGTGTAGATAAATCCTTGGCTTGATGTCTGGAACCCTTCAGCGTCCTTATTACCCGCAGATACTTCTGCAGAAGCATTCACACTTGCATCATATCGAGCGAATCCAATCTTTGTCTCACCGCTAACCGTTGATTCCATCTGCCTTCTTGGCGTAACCCCAGCTTTATCAAGCACTGACCGAAGTGTATCGACTTGATCTCTTGGAACAATAAAATCGTAGGCGCCAATCGGTGTAATCTGTGGCAAGATCTGTGCCATACCTCGGATTCGTTCAACCACTTCGGTATCAACACATCGCAGCAGCACAACTTCTGATAAATAGACTCTGCCATACTGCTGACGCCAGTGATCTAATGTAGCTTTGACGGATTCCGGGATACCAGATAAGGACTTTTGTCCTAGGAATTCAATCATATCCTGTAAAGTACGGCCTTGATCAACAGCACGCATATAACTATCTTTCGTTAGCCGATATACAGCAACTTGGTCCGAACGTATCAAATCCGCACAGCATTCTAGTTCCCATCGGGTAAGGAAAGGGACATCCGGTGGAACAATAATCTCCAGATCAGGCTGGACATAGAACCCTTTCATCTGTGTGCTCTGTTCTTCCCGTTCCTCTGCAACATCAGTAGGAGTTAATTCCAGACCTGAATTTATGGTATAGCGAAAGAACCGTTCTCCATCCAATGTCGTACCGAGCTCTACCCAACCGAATGCGCAGAGGACGGACAGCCACACTTGGATCAGATCTTCAATATCCTGTTCAGAGGTGCGTTCGGGGCTTTTCACGTCTATTCGATGCATAACAAGCCACGAGGATATTGATCTTACCGTGTACCAGACCCCCTGTTCGTGCGGCGCACTCGCAATGGCATACATGCATTGTTGAATCCATCGTTCTGGAAAAGGTTGAACGGTAAGCCAGATCTGCCAAAACCGCTGCTGCATCGTTATCCGATTCTGCGACAGCCAAGGATATAACATATTATGATTAAGCTCGTAAGCCTCCGGCGTTTTGTGTAGAAGTCCGAATCGAAATCCAAAATCAAGCACCAATGCGATCGATGAGGGTAACGTGTCTAGATTAGGGTACTGCAAGTGAAGCGGAACCAGATCACGAACTGTAATCTGGAGTGAAGACAGCATTTTCTGTATATGCTTCTTATGTATTGTACCTTTTGCCGTTAGAGGAGCACCGATCTTCGCAATCGTAGCAAGCAAGTAAAATAACTCGTATTCAAGCCCTCTTCCTGCTTCATGGGTAACGGTGAGATCAGATGTTTCGATTGAAGCAGCCTGCAGCTGCAGTGGCATTCGAAGATGCTGCAACGGAGCGTATAAATCCGTAGGAATAAAAAACAATTGATCTCCCCATGCCTTACGAACCGCATATACCAGCCCACGCTGTCGTAGTTCATAGATACCAACGCGTAAAGTGGCGCCACTCATACTCGCCCCTCCGTGCTTCAGAAGCTGAGGCAGTTCGAATGACTGAATGCCAAAATGCCTCATAACAAAATCCAGCGTCTCAAGGCCGACATGTGTGAGCTGATCTAATAACAATGACAAAGCGGCATGATTATGAGCAGCCTCCAACGCTTGTCGGTACGTATGCTGATCTGTTTCCGATAATTTGGACGCAATCTCCTGCGTATTCAAGTTGCTGCCGCCTCCTTCGTCACGTTGGATATATTCCGAATGTCATATCGATACCCTTGCTCAACAAGGAACAATTGCCGCTTAAGCGCGAAATCTTGCTCCTTGGTATCACGCGATACAACGGTATAGAAATAAGCGGTATTGTCTCCTGCTTTGGGCCGCAGAATACGTCCTAAGCGCTGCGCCTCTTCCTGTCTTGATCCGTAGCTTCCAGACACTTGAATCGCGACGGCAGCATCAGGCAAATCGACAGCGAAGTTCGCAATCTTAGACACGACGAGCAGCGGAATCTCTCCACGCTTAAACCCATCGTAGAGCTCCTGACGCTTTGCTTGCGGCGTCGTGCCTATCATAATTGGTGCCTGAAGCTCTGCTGCAATAACCGCGAGTTGATCCAAGTATTGACCAATGATCAATGTTGGTTTCCCTTCATGCTGCTCGAGCAGACTGCGGATGACATCCATCTTGGCAGGATTCTCTCCTGCAATTCGGAATTTACTCTTCGCATCCGCTCGCCAGTATAATTCCAGATTCGGCGCATAGAGTGGTACGCGGATCTCACAGCAGTTCACCGTCGCGATCCACCCTTGCTGCTCCAGCTCCTTCCATGGCAGCTCATATCGCTTCGGGCCAATGAGTGAGAATACGTCCTTCTCGCATCCATCCTCACGTACCAAGGTAGCTGTCAATCCAAGTCTACGTGTTGCTTGAATTTCAGCTGTTGCTCGAAATACTGGCGCTGGGAGCAAATGCACTTCATCGTAGACAATAAGCCCCCAATCCCGTTCTTGGAACAATTGCATATGTACAAATGGATCTGCTTTCTGCTTCCGATGTGTCAAGATTTGATAGGTCGCAATCGTTACAGGCTTGACTACTTTACAGGAGCCCGAATACTCGCCAATATCATCTTCCGTGAGCGACGTCTTGCTCATGATCTCCGCTTTCCACTGCCGCACAGACGTTACATTCGTCGTTAGTATAAGCGTCTCGCATTGGAATTGCTCCATGACCGCCATCCCTACGACCGTCTTACCAGCCCCGCAAGGAAGCACAACAACACCACTGCCTCCATATCCTCCACCATCTTCTCCCTTAAAAGCCTGTACCGCTTGTTCCTGGTAGGGACGCAGCACAAAAGGACGGCTCGAGTCTTGACCCCTATTGAATCCAAATGGCAGCGACTTGCCTTCATGGAACCCTATCGCATCTAGGACGGGATAGCCGAGACGCGTCAATTCTTGCTTCATTAGGCCGCGGGCATGCCCCTTGAGCAGAACCGTCTTGGCATCTAACCGCGTATCGATATAAGACTGAATACTGCGCTCCTCTATAAATTCATCGATGATTGTCTCATTCATCGCACAGAGCTGTAATTCTTCGCTCTGCAATTCAAGCTTTAAGCTGCCGTATCTCCCCATCCAGAGCTTAATTTGCTGCTGTACTTTCGCTGGGACATCCCATTTGGCGAACCGCCTTAGTTCATGAATCACGGCTTCGGATGTCATGCCTGCTGAAGCGGCATTCCATAAAGAAAGTGTAGTAATTCGATATGTATGAATATTCGCAGGGCTCTTGAGCAGCTCTGCAACATGGAATAACAGTTCTTTCGCTTCCTGCGATGATGGATGCTCCGTCTCTAAGAGCACGGTTAAATCCGATTGGACAATACACGGTCGATTTGTCTGATCTAGCATTAATCGAGCCCTCCTTCCGAACAACATGTCGTCATTGCTCCATGACAACCTCAACGAATGAAAAACGGCTTGCAGCGCAAGCCGTATCCCATTCATTATCTCATATTCGTCAATATTTTTTCCAATTAAGCATTCATTCATTCATCATCGCATCTGCTGCGAGGTGTATTAACAATTTGGCCGCCGTATACATCGCCTGCTCATCAAAATCAAATCGCGGATGGTGATGCGGATAATGCATGCCCTTCTCCGCGTTCCCCGCACCGACCAGAATGAAGCATCCTGGGACGCGCTGCAAATAATAAGCAAAATCTTCAGCAGGCATCATTTTCGGCGCTTCAATTGTCTGTTCTTCGCCGAACAAATGCGTCGCAATGCGTTGGTACCGCGCTGTCTCTGCCGCATCATTCACTAACGTTGGATAGCCCATTAAGTAGTTCAGATGGACATCTGCACCGTACATCGCACAGGTCTGCTCAACAATCGTCTCAATCCGACGTTTGATCAAACTGCGTGTTTCTTGATTGAAGGTTCTAGCCGTCCCCATGATCGAACATCGTTCTGCGATTATATTCTGCATCGTTCCCGCTTGCATCGATCCCACCGTAACAACAGCCGAATCCAGCGGGTCCACAGAACGGCTTACGATTGTCTGAAGGTTCATGATCAGGGCCGCTCCTACGAGCACACTGTCAACGGTCACATGTGGGACACCGCCATGCCCGCCTCGCCCTTCAATATCAATGAAGAATTCATCCGCTGCCGCCCAGAGGGGACCTGCAACACTCGCCGTCTTACCGACAGAAATCGGAGTCCAGAGATGTACGCCATAAATGATATCGACACCCTCAAGAACACCTGCATCGATCATTTGGATCGCACCGCCGGGGCAAGTCTCTTCAGCAGGTTGGAAAATAAATCGAAGCTCACCACGGATCATGTCCCGATGCTGGCTGTAGTAATTCGCAATCCCGAGTAGTGTGGACGTATGTCCGTCATGACCGCAAGCATGCATTACGCCCGGTACCGTCGAAGCATAGTCACAAGTCTTCTCGTCTTGAATCGGTAGAGCATCCATATCTGCCCGCAGCGCTATGGTCTTTCCCGGGAAATCCCCTCGAAGCGTTCCGACAACCCCATGTCCGCCTACCCCAGTCTTTACCTCAATTCCCCATGTTCGCAATCGATCTGCAACGAATTGTGCTGTTTTGGCTTCTTTATAGGAAAGTTCAGGGTTCTTATGCAAATATCTACGCCACTCCACCATAGATGAAAAGATATTCAATAATACATCTTCACGAAATTTCATCTCCATGCAAGTTTCCCCTCCCCTTGATTTGTTAACTACTATCCCATGATTTTCATGTTTATTTCTATCATTTTCCTCAATTCCGAACAGATTGTCCACCTAAATTTCACAAAAAGTTCATAACCATTTTCACCCAACTCTCGGGAGGGAAGGCTTGCGTATCATTAGGAAACATACTATCATGAATATTGAATATGGAGGCTTAGTCAATTTAAGGAGGATATATAACGATGATATTTGAAAATACAGGCTTAATCGGTCTCAAAAGCGACTTGGCCTATTTAGATGAAACAGCAGAAAAATTAGGATTTGTTCGTTGGCAATGGGAATACACACGCGCTACATACGATTACAAGATGGAAGATAAAAAAAATAATAAAGAATATTACTTACGTATCAATACACGCGCAATCGAAGGCAAACTCGAGAACCCGGATGCGATTCTTGCCATTGAAGCGGTGTATATGGGCATAACAACCTTCCCGCATGGTCTAGACTATGAAACACCAATCCCAGCGTCGTTCGTCAGTGCGGCCGAACAGAAAATCGAGCAGCTTAAACGTAACCTCGAAGCTTAATCGGACGGGCAGATGAGAGATAAAGAATCTCAAACAAAACGACGGGGTACGCCGGATTTTCAGTTATTAATTCTCACAGTTCTGCTTGTTGGTTTCGGACTCGTTATGGTCTTTAGTGCCAGCTCCAGCATTGCAGTCATCAATAAGAACTTCAATTACGATTCCTTATACTTTGTCAAGAAGCAAATGATGTGGGCAGGTCTTGGGTTTATCGCAATGATGATTGCCATGAATATACGATATGAGAAATATAAGAAGCTGTTTATTCCGTTCTTCATACTGACCATTATATTACTCGCACTTGTACCCTACGTCGGGAAGAGCCTTAACGGGGCTCGTAGTTGGTTTGGGATCGGTTCGCTCGGTATACAGCCGACAGAACTTGCCAAGATAACGACCATCTTATATCTCGCGGCGCTCATCTCGAAGAAGGGTGAGACGTTCCGCGATTTCAAAAAAGGCTTTTTTCCCGTCATGCTGATCGTCGGCTTTGTTGCTGGACTCATCATGTTGCAGCCGGATTTAGGCTCCTGTATGATCCTGATCGCTTGTTCGGGCATCATCATTATTGCAGGCGGAGCGAATTTGAAGCATATATTCGCCTGTATAGCTGTCCTTGTCGTTGGAGCCAGTATCGTCTTGGGTATCAACTTCCTCATTAACGGAGGCTCGGGTGGTGGGTATCGCGTAGGGCGGCTTACCTCCTTCCTTGACCCTTGGCAAGATCCACAAGGGACAGGCTTTCACTTGATTAATTCACTCAAGGCATTAGGGCATGGTGGATTAACGGGAGCAGGCTTTGGACAGAGTATTCAGAAGCTGCATTATCTTCCGTATCCGTACAATGATTTTATTTTTGCTGTCATTGGCGAAGAACTGGGGTTTATCGGTAGTGCGATATTTCTACTCTTCTACCTTTACTTTATCTGGCGGGGCTTGATTGTCTCCTTACGTTGTCCAGATCGCTACGGAACACTTGTAGGTGTCGGCATTATGGGGCTATTCGCTGTTCAGACTTTCATTAACATCGGTGGGGTAACTCAGACCATACCGATCACTGGCGTTACGCTGCCATTAATCAGCTATGGGGGGTCCTCCCTCTTCATGATGCTCGGCAGTATCGGAATTTTGCTCAGCATCTCCCGAGAAGCCAATCGACCTTCGGATACGACAACCAAAGTCACGAAGAACCGCCGCATAACGCTTTAAGAGGTTGTTCAAAAAGTCACTCTAACAACAATAAAGACTCCGAGAGGTCGTATCTCTTCGGAGTCTTTTCAGGTTATGTCGTCATCACTACTATCCGTAGTCGTCTTCATATGTGTCTCGTGGACTGAATCATTTCAGCTTCTGAGTCTCTTCCTTCAATTGCTGCTCTTCCTCTTGGAACGTAACCCCTTCCACCTTCACATTCACTTCTACGACATGAAGGCCGGTCATATTCTCTACCGCTTCGCGCACGTTCTGTTGAAGATCACGGCATACTTGGTGGATCATGGAGCCATACACCACGATAACACGCAGATCAATCGCTGCTTCCAGCTGACCTACTTCTACGATGACACCTTTCTGAGCATTCTTCCCCGTTAATCGCTTCGCCCAGCCTTCCGAGATCCCACCCGACATCGCACTAATACCTGGGGTCTCCAAAGCTGCAAGCCCCGCAATTGTAGATACAACATCATCAGAAATTCGAATAACGCCAGATTGTGCTAGTTCTTCTGTCATGGACTTGTCCTCTCCTTTCAATAGCCATAATAACAATAGTTTAATGCCTTTGATGATCGAAAGCAAATAAGTGCACCTCGAGACATTTACTTCAAGAAAAAATTGGTTTATAGTTAGAGAAAAAATTATCGAGGTGTGGAAAGTTTGAAACAGAAGTTATTTTATGGTGCGCTGATCATCACATTTATATTGAGCGGGCTTGCTCATTATACCGGGATGAATGCAACCACTCAATTTATTATCTCGGCGATTTCAATTATCTTCGTCGCGGGATTCCTCGGTAAAGCTACTGAGAGTGTTGCTCATTATGCAGGACAGCGGCTTGGTGGATTTCTGAATGCGACCTTCGGGAATGCAGCAGAACTTATCATCGCCATTTTCCTAATCAAAGAAGGCTTGTTCGATATGGTGAAAGCCAGCTTGACTGGGGCCATCATCGGGAACCTGCTGCTCGTCCTAGGACTTAGTCTTTTTGCTGGCGGACTCAAATACAAAGAGCAGAAATTCAATGTATCGCTAGCTGGACATAACGGAACCCTCATGCTCATGGCAGTTGCGGCCTTGTTCATACCAGCGATGTTCGCCGGCACCAAGGTGATCACTCCTTCAGAGACGAATACGCTCAGCTTAATCGTCGCAGGCGTGCTGATTGTAGCATACATATTCTGGTTATACTTCTCTATGGTCACGCATAAGAATGTCTTGTCTGATCAAGAGGAGATGGAACCCGATCACCATGAAGAACCCGCTTGGTCCAAATCCAATTCGATTCTATTCCTTGTTATAGCGACTGTCATGGTAGCGTTAGTGAGTGAATGGCTTGTTGGAACCTTACATGAATTTTCGGCCAAATTCGGCTTCACAGAGCTCTTCCTTGGTGCATTCGTCATTGCGATCGTTGGTAATGCGGCAGAACATAGTGCAGCTGTCATGATGGCGCTTAAGAACAAGATCGGCACATCGGTCGAGATTGCTGTCGGCAGCAGCCTTCAGATCGCGCTATTCGTTGCTCCTGTCCTCGTATTCGTCAGCTTCCTCTTCGGAAACCCGATGGATTTCGTCTTCACCACGATTGAGCTCGTCGCGATTGGCGTATCTGTTATTATTGCCAAATCCATCACGCAGGACGGAAAGACCAACTGGTACGAAGGTTTCCTGCTCTTACTGGTCTATATCATCCTTGGCGTTGCCTTCTTCCTCGTCTAGGTCATACGCTATAAATAAAAAAAAGGTAGCTCTCCATGATGGAAGCTACCCTTTTACATTTAACGCCTCATATAAGACCGCTAAGTTCCGCTCAAGCTTGCTGAGAATCTCTTTACCTACTGCTTCCTCAATCAGGCCAGCACGAACGGCAAAATCAACCTCACGCGAGAATCCATACATTTGCGTATCAAGCACTTCCTCATATAGAGGACACTTGCGGGTTGCCAGATTCTCCATCTGAACTTCAATAAGTTTCTCGATTTTATCTGCATCTCCCTGAAGCAGAGACAAAGCTTTTAGATTCAATTGTTCCATGAAATCTGATGAAGACATGTAACTCCCCCCTCTATGCCCGAAAATCAATATACTGCTAATCCTAATATTAAGCGATTATGAGCTATTACACAAGAAAATATAGAAAAAAAGCGCCCCTCATTACGGAAGGCACGCTTTCTTCATGAACATGTCACAATTAGACAACGGCTACTTGCAAACCGTGTTTCTCGAATACTTCTTTCATTGCTGCTCTTGCTTCTTCTTCATCCGGACCGTGGACGTGAAGTTCGTAGGCATGACTATTCACAAGTGTTGTGAAAAGGCCGAGAATACTTTTGACGTCGATATACTTGTGCTCTGCTTGTAGTACGATCGATGAACGGAATTTACTTGCTGTTTGAGAAATCTCTACGATAGCTGTGTTGTTGTTAGACATGGGAACGACCTCCGTCTAGTACGAATTTTTATACAATTTCATGATACATTGATCCTCTGTGTAAACGCAACCACTAAATTTACAAGCTGTTATTTCAAGTTCTCTGGATTGAGCGGTTCCAACTCAGGAATCACGAAAATTCCATCTTTACGGATCAGAACGTCGTCAAAATAGATCTCACCGCCGCCATACTCTGGACGCTGAATTAACACCAGATCCCAGTGAACCGCGGAACGGTTGCCGTTATCTGCTACGTCATACGCTTGACCCGGCGTGAAGTGCAAGCTGCCTGCGATCTTCTCATCGAATAGAATATCTTTCATTGGCGTCAAGATATATGGATTGAATCCAATTGCGAATTCACCAATGTAGCGCGAGCCTTCATCCGTATCGAGAATCGAATTTAACTTCGCTGTGTCATTCGACTTCGCTTCAACGATCTTCCCGTTCTCGAAGCGGAAGAATACATTCTCGAAAGAAATTCCGTTGTACACCGTCGGTGTATTGTATTGAAGCGTTCCGTTAACGGAATCACGAACTGGCGCTGTGTACACTTCACCATCTGGAATATTCTTCTGACCCGAGCATTTCTCAGCACCGATATCTTTGATGGAGAAAGTCAAATCAGTTCCTGGCGATACGATACGAACTTTATCCGTCTTCATCATCAGTGCTTGAAGTGCATCTTGCGCACGATCCATCTTCGCATAGTCGAGGTTACATACATTGAAATAGAAATCCTCGAAAGCCTCTGTGCTCGTATTCGCAAGTTGTGCCATGGCTGCATTCGGATAACGTAATACGACCCATTTCGTTCTTTTCACGCGCTCCTCGGAATGAATCGGATGGCTGTAAATGGAGTTGTAGAGTTTCAAATTGTTCTCCGGTACATCCGAAAGATCATTCACGTTCTCTCCCGCACGAATGCCGATATAGCAATCCATCTTCTGCATCCGAGCAAGGTCGTACTCCATCCATGTTTTCAGATGTTCTTCATTGGTGTTCATCAGCATAGCGCGAAGCACTGTACGATCCGTTAGCTCAACGAATGGATGTCCACCACGTTTTGCTACTTCTTCGATGATGCATTTTAATAAGTCGCGCTCCGTACCGATCATTTCAATCAGTACATTCTCACCTGGTTGTACATCAACAGAATAGCCCACCAAGTTCTGAGCTAACTTCTCCATTCTCACATCTCTCATCTTCGTAAACCTCCCCTTAATATCACCTTACAGCAGGTATTATGTATAGATTTATTGCATGCAGTTATTGTACCATGGTCAAATCTAAACGTAAATTCATTGGTAGCCATCAAATTGGGATTCGGTTACTACAACCTCTTCGCGTTTCACGCCATCCTCGTGATAGTTCGTTTTTGACTTGGAGTAAAGCTTTGCTGGGAGAAGTGTTGAACGATTAATCCATAGTGTATAAGACGAATTAACTCGCATATCTTTTGTCATTTTATGTAATTTATTGTTACCATTAGATATAATTTGACCGAGCTCTGATTGAAGATTTGAACGATCACGCAATGATAAAGAATGAACGTTCTGAACTTGAATTTTCCGTTCTTCTAATTTACGCATTTCATCATTTAAATTCTGGATCAATAGCTTCTTTCCTGCTTCAGGTGCCAAAGTCATCCGCATAACGATGTGCGTTCGATTCGATGCATAGGGATCAATCTCCATCGATTTCGAGAGATTCTTAATCTCTTCAAGCTGCTTCAGCGGATTCCAGCGATCTGCAAAAGAAGTCTCTTGCTTGTTCGCCATCGACATCTGGAATCCTTGCAGCTGATGTGCCGTTACCTTTCCTTGATACATAATGGGTTCTCGAATAAGGGCTTGATTGCCCCCATAGATAACGGATTTACCACGAAACGTAAAATTATCAGTACCAGATAGACCAGATAGTGCCATTTGATACAATTCATTCGGATCCTTCTTGGACTCAATGGAAAAACATCCCGTCGTACTCACCAGTAAACACGCAGAAAAAAAATAAGCTAGCCCTCGTAACCATCGATCCCACACCCAACTTCTAGACACTTCTTTACGCTCCCTTCCATAAGCCCGTAGTCGCCTTATATCTTTTCCTGAACCCTTGAAGTTATGCGCTCTGGGACTTTGCACGCAACAAAAAAGTACCCATTCTAAATGAAAGGGTACTTGGCATTAATCCATTGTAATTCGATTACGTCCATTATTCTTCGACTTATACAGTGCCATGTCTGCCTTATAAAAGAGCTGCTCCACACTGATCTTATCGTCATCCCAGTTCCACTCTGATATGCCGCAGGATACCGTTACGCCTGGATTCGTCTCGATCTCAACACGGCTCCGGATACGCTCTGCCACACGCGACGCTTGAGATTTCGAGAGCTGTGGAAGATAGATCGCGAGCTCTTCTCCTCCCCACCTCGCTGCAATATCCGAATCTCGAATCGATGAGCGAATAATCTCACAGACCTGGCGTAATATTTTATCGCCAATCTGGTGACCGTACGTATCATTAATCTGCTTAAAGTAATCGATATCTACGACGATTAGAGAGCCGCAGAAATCAATCTTCTGCTTCTGGTGAACACGGTCATCCAAGTAGTGCCTAGCATAGAGTCCTGTTAAATTATCATGATTCGCCATCCGTTGAACCTTCGCATGCAGCGAGGCATTCGCGATTGCAAGACCAATATGAGTGGAAAGTACTTGAAACAACTTGAAGTTGTCATAAGAGAAGTAGTTCGCATCACGATGGGATAGAAGGATTGCACCATTTACTTCATTATTAATGACAAGCGGAACAGCCATCAATGAACGTGAATCCGTCTCCTCCATGAATTCAGAACGAACCTTGCTGAACATTTTATAATCAAGAAGGATGAGCGGTTCTTTCGTTGCATATACGAGTCCGCTGAACCCGTAATCCGTGGAGTATATTTGCTTAGAGATCTCATCGACATTGCTAGACATGACTTTGAAAAAGCTTTTCTCCCCATCTAACTGAAGAATGGAGCAATATTCTGCCTTGAAAATATGCAACAACTCGTTCAATGCAAAATCAAATACTTCGCTTAAGCGCAGACTCTGATTCAGCTGCTTCGTTAATTCATTGATAAGTCGCAGCTCGCGAATGAGCATATTCGATTGTTCATACAACTTAGCATTTTCAAAGGCCGTACCGGCTGTGTCTGCTAGCATCGTAATCAATTGGAAATCAAGATCCTCAAGCAGATGCATCTCAAGACTAATGAACAACACACCGTATACCCCTTGCTTACCACTCAGCGGCACGGCAATGTTAACCTGTTCATTCTCTGATTCTTGCGAGGATGTTTCTTGAATCATACGACCTTCCATAAATGCACGCACACACAAATCATCGGTAAAGTTATGAAGGATAAGCGGCTTTACATGTTCGTTCGCACTGCGATGATCTGAGGAGATATATAATTCCATACTTGCTGATGGATATAGAAACGAAATACTCTCGATGACTTCACTGAGCACAGAATCGACGTCAAACTTTCCATGGATCCGTTGGACAACATTAAAAAACACAGTCTTCTTGCGTGCTTCTCGATCTGAATAATTCTGCAGCTGCATCAAATCACTGATAAATATATGCTCAAATCGACGGTAAAAATGATTACGTAACGTCAAAACAGCCATGGAGAGCAAATCCAGCATACTGGACTCGTACACATGGCCGGGCAGCTGGTATGCTACAACGGCAAACACTTCCTGCCCCTTACGACTTAGAATAGGCACAGCGATCGTTGCCTGCGTATAGACAGCAACCGTAGGTTCCTTCATTGTAATGACAGCTTGTACAACCTGCTCGTTCCATGCTGCAGCAGGTTCTTCCGGGCTATCACTTCGATTAGAAGCAATCATCTTCCCCTGATAGTCGAATACGGCTAACACACCAAGATGAAGCTTTTGAAAATCTGAGATTACACTCAGCCATTCCTGAAAGCTTGCTATAATAAGCGGTTCGATGTATGGATAATCACTGCTAGCAATATCTTGTTGTTGCAGCCATAGCTCATTATCATCGTAAGTACTTGAGGGTGAAGTAGGCCATTGGACTGTATGATGTTGTTTGAGCTCTACTTGAGCATTTCGTAGATTATGAATCATACGCTTCCCACCACCCGCTTTGTGTCATCAAATCCTTGCAACGAAAAACCTATTCTCATCATAACGTTTTTTCATATATTTTGCACTAGTATTCTAGCAGTTCTTCATATATTTTTAGGTATTTCGAACTATAAATTTTTCTAACGTACCGGATAACTTGACATTCGTCTAAGATTTCATATAATATTTATTGATGAATGCATCGGGCGTAACGATTGTGTCACCCTCACGAAATTTGTTGCTGACAGGACAGCGGCTGAACTATTCATGTCAGAAGTTGAATGCGAGATGAACTCGTACAACGTTAAACAAAATTCGGCGCAAAAGGACCCCACTAAATTTAACATTAAAGGAGTCTTTTATACATGTCACGTTACACAGGTCCTAAATTTAAATTAAGCCGTCGTCTTGGAATTTCCTTGAGCGGTACTGGTAAAGAATTGAAACGTCCTTTCCCTCCAGGACAACACGGTCCAAGTGGACAACGCAAAAAAATCAGTAACTACGGTATGCAACTTCAAGAGAAACAAAAACTTCGTCACATGTACGGTTTGAACGAAAAACAATTCCGTAACTTGTTCGACAAAGCTTCCAAAATGCAAGGTATTTCCGGTGAAAACTTCATGACTTTGCTTGAGAGCCGTTTGGACAACCTCGTATATCGTCTTGGTTTTGCAAACTCCCGTGCAGGCGCTCGTCAGTTGGTTTCCCATGGTCACATCACAGTTAACGGTAAAAAAGTAGATATCGCTTCTTACCTTGTTAGCACTGGCGATGTAATCAGCCTTCGTGAAAGAAGCCGTAGTCTTTCTTCGATCAAAGAAGCTCTTGAAAACCGTAACCACCTTGCTGGTTACCTTGAGTACAACGACAACGCTATGGAAGGTAAATTCATCCGTTTGCCAGAGCGTGCTGAGTTGCCTCAAGAAATCGATGAGAAACAAATCGTCGAGTTCTACAGCCGTTAAGATCGATTATTGCATTTCGAAAACCCTTGGTCCTCGGATCGAGGGTTTTTTTCTTCTTTTTTACGTCGTTGCCCCTCTCCACTCACAGATCTCTTTTCCAAAAGGTACCCCACTTATGCTATAATAGTGCTGTTAAAAGGAGGCCAATGCATGGACGAAGAAAATTTGCAGACACAATCCGATAAACCTGCTGCCAAGAAAAGATCCGGTGGACGAATCGCTTGGAGCATTACGAAATGGTTGTTATTTGTCGGATTTACGATAGGGTTATTCGGAGGCAGTGCCGTTGTCGGCTATGTTGCTTCCATTGTCAAAGAAGACCCTGTTCGATCTGCCGCACTCATTGATGAGAAGATACACGAGAATTCTGAGACAGGATTCGTATATTTTAACGACGGGACGTTAGTGGGACAACTGCGAACCGACGAAGACCGACGATTAATCGCGCTGAAGGATATTCCACAGCCACTAATCGATGCGGTACTAGCCATTGAAGACAATAATTTCTATCATCATATTGGAATCGACATCAACGGCGTGTTCCGGGCCGTGAAGCAGAAAGTATTGAATGAAGATGTTCAGACCGGCGGAAGTACACTTACGCAACAACTCGCCAGACGTGTATTTCTGAATCTAGACCGTACGAACAATCGGAAAATCAAAGAGATTTTCCTCGCAATCCGGCTAGAACGATTCTTGACCAAGGATGAAATCCTAACGGCTTATCTGAACAAAGTCCCGTTCGGTAATGGCTCTACAGGATACAATCTGTTCGGTGTCAAAGCCGCTGCCAAGGGCATATTCAATCTCGAGATCAATAAGATCAATATCGCGCAAGCCGCATATATTGCAGGGTTGCCACAATTGCCAAGTGCGTACTCTGCATTTAATGGGAAAGGCGCATTTAACGAGAAGGGGTTCAAACGCGCCGTCGAACGCCAAAAGCTCGTACTGCGTCGTATGCTTGAAGAATCAAAAATTACAAAACAACAATATGACGAGGCCCTCAGCTTCGATATTAAGGCCTCACTCGCGAAGCCGAATCAAAAAGCTTATAATACATACCCTTACCTCATGATGGAAGCGGAACGTTCTGCTTCGGAGGCCTTGGTGCTCCAACAGAACCCATCATTGACGGTTGCGGATTTGCGTAAGAAAGAAAATGCGGAGCTTATGCAAGATGCACGTGAGCAAATGCTGCGCAGCGGTTACAAAATATATCTAACGATCGACAAGAAGATCTATGATGCAATGCGTAAGATTGCTAGCGATCCGAAGAATTTCTCTCCGGACAGCAAAACAAAAGGCATGGAGCAAACAGCAGCTGTCATGCTCGATCACAAATCAGGCGCAATCCTCGGGATGATCGAAGGTCGTGACTACTATGTTGAACAAATGAACTATGCGACACAAATGCTTCGTCAGCCTGGTTCTGCGATGAAGACAATTGGAGCCTATCTGCCAGCGATCGAAGATGGTTCAGTCCAACCTGCTACCATCCTTGACGATGCACCGATCGTGCTCAAAGACGGAACAAAAGGCTTCCATATCCCGAAAAATGCGAATAATCGCTACAAAGGCTTAGTTACGGCAAGGCAAGCATTAAACCAATCACTCAACTTACCAGCCTTGAAGATATTCCTGGATAAAGTCGGGATCGAGAACGCATGGGCTTTCGTGAAGAAGCTCGGGATTACTTCCATTCAACCGGAAGATTACTATGCGCAAACAGGCGTTATCGGGGGTCTGAAGTACGGGGTTTCTGTTGAGGAGCTCACGAATGCTTACGGAACGATCCCGAACAAAGGCGTTCTGAACGATGCCTATATCATTCAGAAGATTGTGGATACCAGAGGAACTATCATCTATCAGCATCAGAATAACCCTCAAACCGTATACTCCGAGCAGACGGCATATATTATGCAGGATATGCTCCGTACGGTCATTGCTGGACCTTCAGGAACAGCAGGTCGATTGACTGGAGAATTTAAGAAGTATGGTAAAATTCCAATTGCCGGTAAGACGGGTACGACACAAAATTATGGCGATGTGTGGTTCATGGGCTTCTCACCTGATATTACACTCGGCGTCTGGGCGGGTTATGAGCAGCAGATCAATACGTTGACAGGTGACGGGAAAATGCGCGCTCGTAAAATCTGGGCGACGATTATGAATCAAGTTACTGATATCAGACCGGAATTATTCCAGACCAAAGCATTCGAGAAGCCAGAAGGTATTGTATCTATGACCGTGTCAGGCTACAGTGGTAAGCTTCCTACGGATCTAACGCGACAAGCGAATCGGCTTGTGACCGATATCTTTAACAAGAAATTCATCCCGACTAAGCGAGATGACGCCATTACGAGTATGAAGATCATTTCATATAACGGCGTCAATTATATCGCGCAAGACGCGACCCCTGCAGATATGGTGCAAGAAAAGGTTGTCGTCAAGCGAGAGAAGTCCATTCAAGACTTGATCGAGGAAATACAAAAAGCATTGCCTAGAATGCCGAGCAGCAGCCGGAAATCCATTCAATCCTATCTGCCGCAGGATGCGGATCTTGATGCGCCATCCAAAACAGATCCGAGATCAGACGACGGGCATGCACCAGGAGCACCGCAAAATGTGCAGCTTCAGAATTCCGGTGGGAAAGCGATTATCACCTTTACTCCGAATAGTGAAGCAGACGTTGTTGGCTATCGCCTATACCGTTCGATGAACGGCGGCGGATATCAAGTGACTTCTACACCGGTGTTAACAGGGCAACCTACTCGATTCTCGAACTTCGTATCCGGCAGTAATGGATATAGTTATTATGTGACGGCTGTTGATGTTGCAGGCAAAGAATCTGCACCAAGCTCCATCGTATCTGCCAATGGAGGCAGTTCGAACCTTCCAGGCATTCCGGTCACACCAGATCCAGGGACGACAGATCCTGGATCATCCGTTGGAACGGACCCAAGCACAACCGATCCAACAGGGAATACGAGTGGCGAGACCACGAATCCACAGGATAATGAGCAGTCAGGACCACCGTCCAAGCCTAGTAAACTAAAAGCGAAGTCATCGAATATGGGCCTTGAATTAACTTGGCAGAACAATTCCAAATCCTCTGTCAAAGAATATCGAATTTACTACAGCGATAAGAAAGATGGGAACTTCACCCTTCTCGCTTCTTCGCCAGAGTCGCATTTTGAATACATCGGTACTGGCCTTACTGGCTATTACCGTGTAACTGCAGTCAATGATGCGGGGGAATCCTCACCTTCATCTGCAGCGTACTACAAAGAATAAATAAAAACGCCTAGTGCACAAATCGTGCGCTGGGCGTTTTTTCGTGTATTACGGTGTCATATGCTGAAGGAATAAGGTTGCGTTAAAGAATCGTTTGGCCATCGATTGAAAATAAGAAGTCTGGACAGACAACATCGTGATGAATACCAAGTTACTTATCGCTTCCCTCTCCTTCTCCGAAATTTCATTCAGTCCCGCAGCATATTCATCTGCCTTTTGCTTGATTAAATTTTCCAAAATATGATCTTGATTCCTCTTCCCGCTCTCATGTCCGGATAAATCCAAAACCTGGTCATTATTTTTATCCAATTGCTCAAAAATCGATGTATATGCCGTATAGATCTGCAAAGGGCTTACAGGACGACGCGTGTTCCCTGCTTCCGCTTGGCCGAATACAATCGTAAGCAGTTTACGGATAGAATCAAAATCAAGCGTAGCCTTTAGATCATCAATCATAAAAATAAGTGCCGCTTGATCGATGGAATACTTTTTTCCATGGTCTGGTACACTGATAAGGTCTTTAAAATCTCGCTTCACCCAATTCTGTACGGACGTAATCGAATAGTGAGAGTATTCAATCTGATTGCCTAACGCGATAATTTCATTTAGTGAAAATCCTGTGCTGCGTGCAGTCATCTTGATTAATTTCTCAAAAATAGGCGGCAACGAGGTTTCAACGAAGGCGCCGAGCATCTTGCCACTCGTCTTCTCAGCAGCATGTGTCTTGGCCCAAGCTTGCTGCAAGATCACTAACGGTGATTTGGAACCTGTATAGGCTATACCGCTGAGCAACTCCGACATTTGGTATCGTGTTATCGTAAAAATCTCCATGGAGATCCCCTTTTCGCAATAAGTTCATTTGAACTTATCTTAAGACTTTCGCTTCTGATTGTCAAAGCGAGCATAAATAAGCGATTCGATGCTATTCCCTGGATGTAAACCCCCAAAATGAACGGATAACGATGAAATGCATTCGAAATCGACTTTGATATTATTGAATATTACTCCTATAATTAGTTCATAGTATAAGTTCATAAGAACTCATATTAAATAAAATAAAGCCATAAGGAGACTTTAGAGAATCTAATGCCTATTCTCAATCTATTTCTTGTCGCATTACTAATCATCGCAACAGCTTTCTTCGTTGCTACCGAGTTTGCAATGATTAAGTTGCGGCCCAGCCGAGTCGATCAACTGGTGTTAGAAGGCCGTAAAAATGCAATGGCTGTCAAAATTGTGACTTCCAATCTTGATGGTTACTTATCCGCCTGTCAGCTCGGTATTACCATTACCGCTCTTGGCCTCGGGTGGTTAGGAGAGCCAACGGTCGAGCAACTACTGCATCCCCTATTCGAACAACTAGGAATTGCAGATCGTGCAGCGTCCATTATATCTTTTATTATCGCATTTCTTTTGGTGACTTACCTGCACGTTGTACTCGGTGAATTGGCACCCAAAACATTTGCTATTCGTAAAGCGGAGACGATCAGTTTGTTGACAGCCCGTCCGATTATTTACTTCTATAAAATCATGTACCCGCTCATCTGGTTGTTCAATGGATCTGCGAACGCTATCGTCCGTCTATTCGGACTGGCACCCGCGAAGGAGCATGATGAAGCCCATTCCGAACAAGAGCTTCAGATTATTTTGAATGAGAGCTACGAGAGCGGCAAAATTAATACAACGGAATACGGCTACGTTAGCAAAATCTTTGCCTTTGACAATCTATTAGCCCGTGAGATTATGGTTCCTCGGACCGATATGATCTGTCTCGATGCAGATCAGTCGATGGAAGAGAATCTTAAGATTATACAACGCGAACAGTATACACGTTTTCCGGTCATCTCTGGGAGCAAAGACCATATTATCGGGATGATTCACACGAAGCAGTTCATTGTAAATAAAGATCTCTGCGACGGTACGAACATCAAGCCATTAATTCATAACGTACTGACGGTATCCGAAGCGATCCCGATCAAAACCTTGCTCAAACGTATGCAGCAAGAACGTACACATATCGCGGTACTCATTGACGAATACGGCGGTACTTCCGGTATGATAACGATCGAGGATATTTTAGAGGAAATTGTCGGTGAGATTCGTGACGAATTCGATGCGGATGAACAAGCGCCTGTCGAGAAGATTAATGATGACCATTATATCCTAGATGGGATGGTTCCACTCTCCCAAGTCAATGACATCCTGAACACGCATTTCGAGAGTGAGCATGTCGATACGATTAGCGGATGGCTCTTCGAGCAGCATCCCGATTTATCCCGCGGCGGAGAATGGCGTTATGGAGACTTCCTATTTACGATCAAGAAAGCCGATAAACACCGGATTCGCAGGGTCGAAGTGAAAAAAATAGACGCGGAAGCATCTGAATAAAGTATCATACGAAAAGCCCTCTTACCTTCGAGATGAAGATGAGAGGGCTTTCTCTGTTACGGTGATTTTGGATTAACGGATTGAAGGAATGTGGTGATATCTTCCAAGTAGCCATCTACCATGAGCTGCCTCGGAAAAAATACAGCCGTTAGATTCGTTAATATGGCGGACGAGGCAATGCTTTCTTTGATCATGGAATGGCCTGTATTCGGGTAATATCGGATGGATAACCATTTTGGATCAATAACCTGCTTATAGACCTCCCTTGTATTATTCACATCGACATTTTGATCCTGACCTCCGAGGATTAGCAATAATGGTCTCTGATTATACTTCAAGTCATTCATCGCATCCGATTGATAATTTTTTTGAGCAAATCCCCAGCGATCCCTGCTCATAGGGTCTTCCGTATCAACCACCGCCAGATAATCCTCATAAGGCGCATGTCTATCGAGCAGCGCCAGTATTTTATCACTTTGCTGCTCTTTGGTAGCAATTTCATGATCTGAGTAGCCTTCAGCTTTCATGACTGCGCTTGTATTGTATCTTCCCTGTGAGACCCAATTAATCGCGGGCGCAACAAGAATATTGAAGGCAATCCCTCGGTCGTCCCGTAAGACTTTGGGGATCACCCACCCTGCCTGACTCGCTCCCCATAACCCAATCTTACTCGCATCAATTTCAGGGAATTGACGGGCCCACGCAATCGCCTCGATCACTTCTTGTTTGCGATCTTCCATACTCTGATGCAACCAATTTCCGCTCGATCCATTAATCCCAGGTTTGTTCCAAGACAACGAAGCGTATCCTGACATTGCAAGCTTTTCCCATAATGGTCTGTAACCACCATCATAAGAATCATTCTGAGGACCATCCCCATGAACAAATACAACAAGCCCTAATTTCCCTTCGAAGTCTTTGGGTGTCACGAGAGTTCCTGTTAGTACACCTGCTGAGGTATTGATCGTGACTTTTTTTCAATCATTTGATAGTTATTCTGATAGATACATACACCAATGGCCAAGAAGCAACATCCAACAATAGCTAGTAAAATATATACAACACGTTTAAGCATCCTGCCACATCTCATCGTCTGGCAATTGTTGAAGTTCATACATAAAATTGGTTTGAGCGATACCTGGTTGAATCTCAACGTGTTGTTTCTCTACACAATGAAAACCTTGTCGGTCATAGAAGGGATAATTGCATTTTGTATTCGTGAACAAATAAAAATTCGAAGCTCGATTCTTCTTCATATACGAAATGAACGAATGCAACAGCTGCTTGCCAACTCCCCTCCCCTGTACATCCGGATGTGTTACGAGCAAGACAAGCTCCCCGTCATAATTGTTCGATCGTACATTTTTTAACATGCGTTGCTGAAGTCTGTCTGCCGTCAAGATAGAGCGAATGAACGCACGGCCTTCAGTTGATAATAATAACTTTAGAGTTGCAGGTATTAGCATTTTTCCATATTTCAAATTTGAGTAGAGCTGATATTTACTCTTATGACGACCGATAATAACTCCGACAGGCTCTCCGTTTCGTACCGCTACCGCCCAGAAACTACCAGAAGCCATCGCTAGGTACAGAAAAGCTCCCTCTATATGCTGCAGAATCTTGTCATCTGAGCAGTCCCTCTCAAACTCCCATACCGTACTGCACAATCCCATTAAAGATGGTATGTCTTGCTCGCGCATGGATCGATATTCAATCATTTTTTTCCTCTCCCTACCTTACAATCTACTGTCATTTGACATGACTTCTACCTGACCCTACAATAAGGTATACAGTAACTGTATAGTCAAGAGAGGGATTTATGGACCAACTTCCAAAAAATCATTTCACCACAGGTGAATTTGCCAAACTTCATCATATCAACAAACGGACACTGATGTATTACGATGACATTGGGTTGTTCAAGCCTCAGTTCAAGGACAAACATGAATACCGCTATTATGCTTACGAGCAAAGTGAATTATTGCTTGTCATTCTTGCCCTGCGTGAACTTGATATATCCGTCAAAGATATTAAAGCCTATATGGAAAACCGGTCTCCTGATGAATTGATCTCCCTGTTAGTAGAGCAGAAATCCAAAGTAAATGATCAGATGCGAGTTCTCGAAAGAATAGATCAGTTATTAACCAAAAAAATCTCGTCCCTCGTTGAAAATAAAGATTCTTATATTGATTCCATTGAAATCATTCCACGGGCAGAAGAATATTTGGCTTTGAGTGAATCCCTCTATTTAAAAGAGGAAAAAGACGTCCAGCGCATCCTATATACATATATGGAAAACTGTAGAGCGCACGATCTCTACGATGGGATATCGATCAGCAGTATGTCTCGATTCGATGATATTGTTCAAGGTGAAATATTTAATTATGAATATGTCTACACCCAGCTAGATCAGGAATCCGATTATCCGCATATCTTTATCAAACCTGAAGGTCATTATTTGACAGCATACAACAAAGGCGGTTGGGACGCGTTAGTCCGAACCTATTCAAAAATCATCACCTATGCGGAGCAAAATAATCTCTCATTAATCGGATATTCTTATGAACAAAGCATTATCGATGAGTCAACAACATCGGATGAAAATGACTATATCACCAAAATTTCCATACAGATATCGACCAAATCTATGACCAACACACAAAAAAGACGTTCAAATCAAAAATGATTTGAACGTCTTTTTCTGTTGTAGTACGAGATCCATGACAGAGATTACTTGACCGCACCTGCTACCATACCACTCGTAATTTGTCGCTGGAATATGAAATAAACAACTAAAACTGGAATGATCGATAAGAGCAAGCCTGCGAACAACGGGCCCCATTCGGTCCGGTACTGCATCTCCGCCTGCATTACAGCAATGCCGATCGGCAGCGTGTACTTCGATGGATCGTTCACGAGGACCGTACCCATCACGTATTCATTCCAGATGTTCAGCACGTTCATAATTCCTACAGAGATTAAGCCTGGTCTCGCTAATGGCAACATGATTCGGAAGAATACCCCATAGTCTGATGATCCGTCAATTGAAGCGGATTCATCTAACTCTTTAGGCAGCGTCTTGAAGAAACCTACGAGTACGAATACCCCGAAAGATACGTTCATCGCTGTGTAGACCAGAATCAGTCCGAATAACGTATTGCTTAGATGAAGATCGGTTAAGAGGAAAAATAAAGGGATTAACCCTAGAATCAACGGAATCATCATCGACGCGAGATACAGATTATAAAGCGCCTGACTCCCCTTGAATCGGAAACGTGCAATAACATAAGCCGTGGTCGACGATAACAGCAAAGCTAGCACCGTACTCACAATCGTAACAATAAGCGAGTTCATGAAGTATGTTCCAACATTGTAATTGGTCCATACATTCGCGAAGTTCTCCCATAGCAAGGGCCATTCCGGCAGGCTCCAAGGCATCTTGAGCAGGAACTGCTGATTATCTTTGAGCGAGCCAAATACAGACCATACCAAAGGATACAATACGCAGAGCGCCCATAGAATCATGATCACATAGATGATTGCGCTAAGGATTGAAGAACCGAGCGTTTTTTTGTGCATAGGCGTCCTCCTAAAAGTTTTCGCGGAGCGAAAACTTACATCGTAAGCATAGACTAAGATTTTCCCAGAGGGAAAATCACATCGTAAGCATAAGCCGAGTTTTCGCGGAGCGAAAACTCACTTCGTAAGCATTATCTCCAATCATTTAACTCATCTCATGCGTGTCGCGGCGCATAATGCGCTGCAGAGCCAGTGTCGTAATCAGCGAAAGTATCAAGATTAGTGCGCCAATTGCCGATGCATAGCCCATATGGAACTGTCTGAAGCCCATCTGATACAAATAGGAACCCATAACTTGAGTCGCATTATCCGGACCGCCTTCTGTCATAATCCAGACAATAACGAAAGAACCGTTCAATGTCGTCATGACCACCCACAGAATGGACACTTTGATCTGTTCCCACGTTAGCGGCATCGTAATCCGCGTGAATTGTTGCCATTGGGAAGCACCATCCAAGTTCGCCGCCTCGTATAACTCAGCGGGAATGTTCAGAATGGATGCGACCAGCAGAACCATAACAAACCCTACTCCTGCCCAGATCGCTGGCGGCAGTAAAGACCACATCGCATACGCTTCATCCCCAAGATAAGAAATCTCAACCTTATTCTCTGTAAATAAAGACAGGAATGAGTTCAGAAATCCGATACTCGGGTTATAAATATAATTCCACAGAACACCGATGACGACGACCGATAAGATATTCGGAATAAAGAATACTTGACGGAAAAATCCCGCACCCTTCAAGCGCAATCTTGTTACCGCTACCGCAAAAAAAGTCCCTAAGCCAACGATACCAATCACCTTCCAGAAGACGAGAAAGTAATCGTTATAGATTGCATGTCCTATGATCGGGTCATTCAGCATTTCCTTATAATTATCAAATCCAATGAAATCTTTGGTCTCCGAACCACCAGACCAGTCAAAGAAGCTGACATATAAGCCTTGAATAATCGGATAGATCATAAATAAACAGAAGAACAATAGTGTAGGTACTGTGAATACGAAGATAAACAGCTTACGCTTTGTTTTCCAATTCATCCCTTTACCTGCTGCGGGCTTTCCCACGGCTTGGCCAATCGATGGAGCTTGATTCACGGTTATCACCCCATAGGTCTACTCTTAGTTAATAAACGCCATGAGGGGGCTGCCCTCATGACGTTTGATGGATATTACTTCTTACCGCGGGATTTCTCCGCTGCAGCTTCCATCCGGTTCATCCACTCTTCTGGAGTGATTTTGCCGTTTGCAAGAGCTTGTGTAGAATCCTGTTTCACTTTATCCACGTCTGCGTTCAACTCGATGTATGGAGCAACGATGGTATCAGGAGAGTTATAATAGCCGCTAGCCTGTTTGGACAAGCTGCTAACTTTATCAGACTGGCTCAAATCAGCTTTAATGTTATCCAATGCGCCTGTAATTTCAGCCCAACGCACTGCGTTTTTCTCTGTCAGAATGAACTGCATGAACGCTTTCGCTGCCTCTGGGTTCTTCGCTTTCTTCGCAACACCGATCGTAGATGTGTACGGAATCGCTACAAATTTGCCGCCAGCTGGTTGTGTAACCGATGGTACGAAACCAAATTCGAAGCCTGGAGGTACGTCTTTTTTCATTTCATTCTCTACCCATAGTCCGTTCGGGATGAACGCATCTTTGTGCTGCAAGAATAACGACTGGGAATCTGTGTGGTTGATGGCTGCAGAAGCTGGGTCAATGAATTTCGCGTCAACCATTTGCTTCACTTGCTCAAGTGCTTTTTTAACAGCATCGGATTTGAAGACGCCTGCTTCAAGCGCTTGCATTTTATCGAAGATCGAAGTGTCATAGTTGTTATTAACGAGGATGGCTGTGTCGACAAGACCGCCGTTGATGTAGTATGGATATTTGCCAGTGTGAATGAATGGATACATCTTCTTGGAATCTTGAATTTGCTTAGATACCGCTAGGAACTCTTCCCAGTTCTTCGGCTCATTCCAGCCATTTTTCTTGAACTCCGCTTTATCGTAGAAAATGCCCCATGTTCCGAATACAAATGGAATTGGTGCGATTTTTCCATCATATTTCACCGGCTGCATGATCAAGAGATCTTTGATCAATTTGCCGTCCTCATTCTTCGCTGTCTCTAACCAATCGGTTAGGTCTAGCAATTGATCGTCTTTCACCATTTGCGTCGCATTAGCTCCAGCACCATCGATATATACGAAGTCCGGTGGACTTCCTTGAATCCAGCGCGGCTTCATTTGATCGTTAATTTTCGGTCCAGCAGATTCTTTAATTTTCAGCTTCGGATATTTCTTCGCGAATTCCGCGATGGTCTCCTTCCAGAATCCATCACCATATCCTCCGACGAAATACTGAAGTTCGAAGTCGCCCTCTAATTCAGGGCCAGCTGCCTCCGTTGTTGGTTCTGTTTTCGTTTCGGTAGTCGGTTCTGTCTTGGTCTCCGTCTTGGTCTCAGTCGTTGTCGTCGGCTCCGTTTTGGTCTCTTCCTTCTTCGCGCCGCATCCTGCTGCTAGCATGAGTAATAGTGCCGTGATGAGAAGTAACGTAATTGATTTGCCCCATTTCTTTTGCACTCGAAAACCCCTCTCTTTTGCTAGTAATTACAAAATAATACAATCAAACCGACACAAAAAAGGGCATACGTATAGAAGCATCTCTGACTTACCTGCTTCATAACGAATGCCCTTCATGAGGTAACATGTTATGGTTGTAAATATTTTGTTATAAAAAATATATATCTTATTTCATAAATTTGTCAATACATAAATTTCTAATTAAGTCATTCGTTGCATTGACAAGTTGAGATCTGCTTAATCTTCGATCGTGGATAGGTCGCCTGTCGGCAAGTTCAACTCCCAAGCTTTCAATACCCTACGCATAATTTTACCTGAGCGCGTCTTCGGCAATTTATCCTTAAATTCGATCTCACGCGGTGCTGCATGCGCCGAAAGACCTTCTTTGACAAATTTCGCGATATCCGCCTTCAGCTCTTCCGATGGTTCGAAGCCTTCACGAAGCGAGATGAACGCCTTAATCACCTCTCCACGCATTGGATCCGGCTTGCCGATAACCCCAGCCTCAGCGACCGCAGGATGCTCGACCAGCTTGCTCTCCACTTCGAACGGTCCCACACGTTCCCCTGACGTATTAATCACGTCGTCGACGCGGCCTTGGAACCAGAAGTATCCGTCCTCATCCATATAGGCCGAATCCCCTGAGACATACCAGCCCTCAAGCCGGAAATACTCCGAATATTTCGCTGGGTTATTCCAGATCTGACGCATCATCGATGGCCATGGCGTCTTGATCGCCAAATTCCCCATACGATACGGAGGAAGCACATTCCCGCTATCATCAATAATCGCAGCGCCCACACCTGGAATTGGACGTCCCATCGAACCCGGCTTGATCGTCATCCCTGGATAGTTACAGATAAGCTGTCCACCGGTCTCGGTCATCCACCACGTATCATGAATCCGTTGGTTATACACTTTCATGCCCCAACGAACAACCTCGGGGTTAAGCGGCTCGCCTACGGATAAGACGTGACGCAAGCTCGATAAATCAAATTGCGAAATGATGTCATCGCCTGCACCCATTAACATCCGGAACGCCGTCGGCGCACTGTACCAAACCGTAATTTTATATTTCTGAATCGTATTGTACCAATCCTGTGGACTGAAGCGGCCACCACGAATGACATTCGTCGCGCCATTCAACCATGGTGCAAAAATCCCGTAAGATGTTCCCGTTACCCAGCCTGGGTCAGCGGTACACCAATATATATCATCGGCTTGGAGATCAAGCACGACTTTACCCGTGAAATAATGCTGCATCATCGCATTCTGAACATGGAATACACCCTTCGGTCTACCCGTAGAACCAGAGGTATAGTGAATAATCAGGCCGTCTTCACGTCCTAGCCATTCGATCTCTGCCTCCTCCGAAGCCTCTGCCATTTCAGCATAGAAATCAATTTCGCCTTCCCCTGCATGAACATCTGATCCTACCAGAATCACATGCTTCAGATCAGGTAACTGCTCTCTTGGAACGCGTCCCAGAAGTGCTGGCGTCGTCACAACAGCTACCGCGCCGCTATCTTCGAGACGATCTTTGACTGCCGTCTCCATAAAGGCTTCGAACAGCGGCCCTACCACAGCGCCAACTTTGAGCGAACCGAGCAAGCTGAAATACAGTTCAGGCGTACGCGGCATGAAGATAAACACGCGTTCCCCACGCTGAATGCCATGCTTGCGAAGCACATTCGCGAACTGATTCGATTTGGCTCTCATATCTGCGAATGTATACTGCTCATCGCGCGTTGCATCGCTATAATAGAGCGCAACTTTGTCACCGAGACCTTGCTCGACGTGACGGTCGATTGCCTCATATGCCATATTTACTTGTCCTGTCGTGTACCAGGAGAAGTTCTTCTCGATCTCTTCCCACTTAAATTGACTGTACATGTCTTCATACTTGCCCATGTTCGATGTTGATGCTACAGCCTCGATAATTTCACCTTGCACGTTTCCCATTGTTTCATCCTCCCATAATATCTCAGTAAGAATAAATATAGTTTCTCTGCAATGTTAGCGACAGCGCTTACAAGTCTCATAAAATATGAGATGCGCTATACTCTGAGTACCAAAGGCTGCTAACTTGAGAGATGAACGATGTTACAACGTATGCAGTTCGTGATGTCAAGAAGATAAATTTGTATAATTTATGGCAAATCTCATTATAGCATACCTCTGTTCATTCGCCTATTCCTTTTCAAAGATTCGTTTCCATGATATAAGTGAGAGGAGATGAGGAAAGGAGTTGAATCCGTGGAACATCGGAAGATCTATCATGCACATATTCAGCAGCATCAAGAGCTGGTGCTTATTATTGAAGGCCCCATTCGCCCTGAAGTGCTGCGAGCGCTGGATATGCACCCGGATCTTGACGCCTTCCGAAGGCCGAAGGATCAACACGAAGCACTGATCGAAATTGCGGATTTACCGGAAGGACGCATCATTATCGCACGGCATGAGAATACCATTGTGGGCTATGTCACGTTCCATTATGCTGATGAGATGGAGCGCTGGTCTCAGGGGAACATGCAGGATTTAGTCGAGCTTGGCGCCGTTGAAGTCGCGAATGATTACCGCTCTTATGGACTAGGCAAAAAGATGATTCAGACCGCATTTGAAGAAGATCAGATGGAAAATTATATTGTGTTCACAACCGAGTATTATTGGCACTGGGATCTGGAAGGCAGCAAACTCAGTGTATGGGATTACCGCAAAATGATGGAGAAATTGATGGAATCTGTCGGCATGATCTGGTATGCGACTGACGATCCAGAAATCTGTTCCCATCCTGCCAACTGTCTTATGGTCCGTATCGGCAAAGACGTACCACTTCTCTCCGAGCAGCAGTTCGATCGTGTACGGTTTCAACAACGATTTATGTACTAATTCGCTAGTGGGCAAAGGTAGGAGGTACCACAATCGCATGTTAATCAATGCTATGTTCATCCATCATGAAGATGAATTAAAGTATCGTTTCAATGATGATCATCCGTTTAACCAGCAACGACTGGAACTCACCTACGACCTGCTGACCGAAATCAAAGCGCTCTCGCCGGAGCATATTATCGTACCGCGATCCGCAACGGAGGACGAGCTGCTCACGATTCATCAACCCGCATATCTTCATTCCGTCAAAGGATTAAGCAGTCCCAATCCCGAGCCGATGTGGCTTGCGCAAGCTAACCTCTTCGGGTTCACAAGCGAAGATACACCCTTTTTCCCGCTAATGCATGAAGTAACCTCAACCATCGTCGGAGGATCGATTACAGCGGTTGACCACGTCATGTCCGGTAAAAGCAGGCATACACTGCATCTGGGAGGCGGTCTCCATCATGCTCTATCGAACCGTGGTTCAGGCTTCTGTGTCTATAATGATGCTTCGGTTGCCATTGCTTATCTGCGTGAACATTATAATGCGCGTGTCCTCTATATCGATACGGATGTACATCATGGGGACGGGGTGCAATGGTCATTCTATACCGATCCGAATGTCTGTACATACTCAATTCATGAGACTGGCAAATATTTATTCCCTGGAACAGGCTTTGTTACGGAACGCGGTGAGTCCGATGGTTATGGAACGTGCTTCAATATTCCGCTGGAACCCTATACCGAAGATGAGTCTTGGCTCGATTGCTTCCGGGAGTCTATTTCGCGTGTAACCGCTATGTTCAAGCCTGACATCATTGTCAGCCAACATGGATGCGATGCGCATGCCTATGACCCCCTCTCGCATCAACACTGCAGCATGCGAATTTATCAGGAAATGCCTGCAATCATCCATCAATTGGCGCATCAATACTGCGACGGACGCTGGACAGCATTCGGTGGCGGTGGTTACGACATTTGGCGCGTTGTCCCGCGGGCATGGAGTCTCTTATGGTTAGAAATGACCGACCATCCTCTCCTATCCCAATTACAGCAGGATCCCTTGATGCCCCTACCAGAGAGTTGGGTGGCACGATGGCAACAAAAAGCCCCGGTCCCGATTCCAACAACCTGGTTAGATGACCAAACCAAATGGGAACCGATGCCGAGGCGTTCGGAAATTTCAATTCAAAATCGTAAGACAAATGAGATCGCGCTGCAATATATCCCATAAATCGACATATGCACGCTTATCCATCCTTACAGATGACTTAGAATATCATCAATGATCTGATACGAATGCTTCGCAGCTTGAATCGTAAATTCAGCGAAATTCACATGGGCTGAACCATCAGCCCGATCTGACATCGAGCGAATGACGACGAACGGAATGCGGTGCATATCGCACACTTGAGCCACGGCGGCGCCTTCCATCTCCGTACAAGCGCCGTCCATGGTCTCATACAGCTCTTGCACAAGCTCTCGGCTTGCCACGAATTGATCCCCGGATAATACCGCCCCTAGACGATACCGTCCTTGGAACAACCGCCCACATGCCTCTCTTGCCTTCTCGATCAAATCAGGCGCAGCTTCGAATGTCGAACGCTCTTGATACGGAATAACGCCTCGCTCAAAACCAAGTGCTCGAACGTCCATATCATGCTGCTTGCATACGGTCGATACAACAATATCTCCGATATTCAGATCCGGGTGCAGCGCACCCGCAACCCCTGTAAACAAAATACTATCCACGCCAAAGGTATCAATTAAAATTTGCGTCGTTACTGCAGCATTGACTTTACCAACGCCGGACTTACAGAGAACGACCTCTTTTCCATGAAAGACACCTTCATAAAATGTAATGCCTGCACGTTCCGAACGCTTACTCTGCTGCAAGTCCCCAAGCAGTAGTTCAATTTCTTCGTTCATCGCGCCAATCAGGCCGATTTTGTGATACGACATCGTTCTGTTCCCCGTTCTATATCGATTCTTATTTGTTCACATGTGATACGGACAAGCGAAGAATCGTCTCATGCGGTAAAATAACGTTCGCATTATCGACATTCTCCTTCTTCATCAACTTCGTTAACAAGCGCATCGCAACCGCACCAATATCATACATCGGCTGTGCAACCGTCGTTAACAAAGGACGAACCATCGAAGCCATCCGAATATTGTCAACGCTGATAACAGAGAAATCGTCAGGGACTTTAAGTCCTGAGTCTTGAATGCTATGTATAGCACCAATGGCCATTTCGTCTGTCGCAGCAAAAATCGCTGTCGGTTTGGTACGCAATCCAAGGAAATATTTCATCGCTTCAACACCGGACTCGTAACGATAGTTCCCGATGCGAACCAGATCCTCTTGATACGTAATTCCAGCATTCTCGAGCGCGCGCTTATACCCTTGGAACCGGGCAAATCCATTCGCTGGATCTTGCAACGTACCGCTAATCATGGCAATCTCACGATGTCCGTGACGAATCAATGTGTTCACAGCATCAAATGCTGCACCTTCATGATCAATATCAACGGATGGAATGGTACCCTGCTCGTCCTTCGTTGCACAAAGAACAATCGGCACAGCCGCTGTCTGGAACGCTTGAATGTGCTCCTCTGTAATGGCTCCACCCATGAATAACAAGCCATCGACTTGTTTCTCTAGAAGCGTGTTAATAACGCGAATTTCCTTTTCCTTCTTCTTATCTGCATTACACAAAATAATATTATAGTGATACATGTTCGCGATATCTTCGATACCACGCGCAATCTCAGCAAAAATCGAATTCGAAATATCTGGGATGACTACGCCAACGGTTGTCGTCTTCTTGCTCGCAAGACCTCTTGCTACCGCGTTCGGACGATATCCTAAGCGTTCAATTGCCTCATATACTTTCTTACGTGTCTGTGGTTTAACGTTTGGGTTATTATTCACAACCCGAGATACCGTTGCCATCGATACGCCTGCTTCTCTTGCTACATCATAAATAGTTACAGTCACGTTCCTTCTCTCCAAACATTAATATTTTTCGTTCATATCCTACATATTAATGTAATGATACGACATATTCATACTTTGCGCAACGTGACCACGCTTTTAATCATGAATTCATGTTCATTCGGTAAGGGTTTGCAGTAAATTTTTTGAGTTGTTTCAATCTTTTCTGAATATCTTCCATCCATTCTTCATCGTTCATCGTCTTTGCCAGCAAATACACGTCGAGCAGCTGATTGACACGTTCTTCACGCATACGCTCAAACTCCGCGATATTGACGTACCTGCTTCCTTTCGAGAACATTTCGAAGAATACGTTTACAAGCTCATTAAATTTTTGAAATAATAACGTCTGCTTCCCTGTCGAAGTCTTGCCGTACTTGGCAATAAGATCCGTAAGATCTTCCTTCACATCCACATAGACTTCACTCTTCGCGCAACTCGAACACGTAAAGACGGGTACACTCTGAATCTCTGTCTGTTTTGCAAAAATGACCGTTCTTAGTAACAAATTCATAACATGTCCACATTCACATTGCTTGTGCACATTGACCACCCCATTATAGTAAGTTATAAATTGCTTCGAATTGTTCGCAAAAAATAAAGACTATTATCGACTATATTCGCAGATTCGTTCGGATTTGACTAGATGTAATTAATGACTTTTACGGAAATTAGATGGTTATTCTGGAAAAACGCCATGATATTTATCACACGCTTTGTTATACTGTTAAATACATATGCATGACAAATGGTTAAAAGACTCGTACTACAGCGTAATTAGGAGGTAAAACATGCGGTTATCAGGAAAAAAAGTTATCGCACTGGTCGACGAAGAATTTGAGGATTTGGAGCTATGGTATCCGATCTATCGGGTTCGTGAAGAAGGGGCGATCGTTCATTTGGTTGGGCCTGAAAAAGGTAAAAAATATATTGGTAAATACGGCGTGCCTGCAGAAGCGGAATTTGCTTTTGACGAGGTGAATAGCGCCGATTATGACGGCATACTCGTTCCTGGTGGATGGGCGCCGGACAAGCTGCGTCGTTATGAGAAAGTCATTTCTCTCGTTCGTGAGATGGATGCAGCTGGCAAACCGATCGGTCAAATCTGTCACGCGGGCTGGGTGCTAATCTCGGCCAAACTCCTGCAAGGACGCACCGTCACCTCTACTCCAGGGATTCGTGATGATATGGAGAACGCAGGCTCCACTTGGGTGGATGAAGCTGTTGTTGTAGACGGACATATCGTCTCTGCGCGTCGTCCGCCAGATTTGCCGCCATATGGTAAAGCTTTCTGTGATTTGCTCGCAGGAGAGTAAAACTCAAGCTCACAAAAAAGAGGCCGTCGATTACTCGACAGCCTCTTTTCTCCTATTAACAGGTGAACCTTATACACGCGTGCCTCATAAAGCTTCAGACGCAGCCTTACGATTTATTCCGCGTAAATTCATTTAGCAACTGCTCAATCTCACGATTCGTACGACACGAGAATAAGCGATCCTTTAATTCCACGCATTCCTTCTCGCACATTTCAAGCACACGACTCTTCAAGTGCAGAATCGAATGAGCCGACATGCTCAGATCGTGAACACCTAGAGCTACCCATAGCGCTAAGGCGCGTTCGTCTCCTGCCAATTCACCGCACACACTGACCATGATCCCTTTGGCTTTCGCTGCATCGACGGTCATCTTCAGCATCCGCAGAATGGACGGATGGAACGGATTGTACATATGGGCAATCTTTTCATTCATCCGGTCGACTGCCAGCACATATTGCACTAGATCATTCGTCCCAATCGAGAAGAAATCCACCTCTTCTGCAAGGAGATCAGCGATCATGACTGCTGCAGGAACCTCCACCATTATGCCAATCTGAATATGCGAATTATACGGAATTCCTTCCTCATCCAGCTCACGCTTAGCTTCCTCCAGCACAGCATTCGCTTCACGAACCTCATCCAACGAAGAAATCATTGGATACATGATTTTCACATTCCCGAAATGACTCGCCCGCAGAATCGCACGTAGCTGGGTCTTGAATAATCCCTTCCGGTCTAGACAAATACGAATCGCTCGATAACCAAGGAATGGATTGTCCTCCTCCGGCAGCGCGAAATAATCTAAATGTTTATCTCCGCCAATATCCAGCGTCCGGATCACGACCGTATTCGGCGATACCTTCTCAGCCACCTCGCGGTACACATCGAATTGCTCTTCTTCTTCCGGAAAATGCTGCCTGTCCATATACAGGAACTCGGTTCGGAACAGCCCTACCCCCGAAGCTCCGTTCGACAGCGCGACGTTCAGTTCTTTCAGTGAGCTGATATTCGCAGCAAGACGCATTTCAATACCATCAAGCGTCACTGCCGGTACCGAAGCAAGCTGACGCAGCCTGTTCTTCTTCTCCATCTGCTCATCGCGAATCTGTGTATACCGCTGAAGGATTTCTTCATCCGGATTAACGTAGACCGTACCTTCACCGCCATCCACCACGAGCATATCACCTGTCTGAATCGGATCATCAAGCTTGCCTTCTAATCCGAGGACAAATGGAATCCCGAGTGCACGCGCCATAATCGCGGAATGGGATGTGCGTCCGCCTTGTAATGTCGCAATACCGAGCACGTAATTCTGATTCAAATTCGCGAGCTGTGAAGGCGACAATTCCTTCGCTACGAGCAGATACGGGTTTGTATCCGAGGGCAGCGTAATCTCAGGTGCGCCTAATAAATGCTTTAAGAGACGATTGCCAACATCCTTAATGTCTAACGCACGTTCCTTCATATACTCGTCATCAAGTAAATCAAACATTTTGACAAAATGATCGATCGCTTCCTTTACCGCCACTTCCGCCGCCTTGTATTGACGTTCGATAATCGCTTGAATTTCACTCATAAACACGGGATCCTCAAGAATTGCGATATGTGCGTCAAATATAGACGACTGATCCGGTCCCACCACTTCCCGGAACTCATTTTTCAAAAACTCGATCTCATTCTTGGAGGTACGAACCCCTTCATACAGTCTCTCAAATTCTTTCGCTAAATCGATGGAATCTATCCGCTGATCAGGCAAATCCCATTCCCATGTCGGGAGTACAAAGGCTTTTCCAATTGCGATTCCTGATGAAGCGCCGATACCCTGTATCATTCTGCATTCCCTCCAACATTCCTATCATTTAATACAACCGACATCACAGATGCTTGACCCTTCTTCACAGCTTTATACGGTGCAAAGCTCCAAGACTGTACAATCTCCGAGTTCGTAATCACCATCGGTGTCACAATCGATGTCGCATGCTGCTTCACATAATCCAAATCGAACTTCATCAACGGTTGACCGGCTTCCACCTGGTCCCCTTCTTTCACGAGCACCGTCATGCCATATCCATTCAAACTTGAAGTATCAATCCCAAGATGGATCAATACGTTCAACCCTTCTGATGTGACAATACCAATCGCGTGCTGCGTCGGGTAGATCGTCATAATCTCACCGGCAAGCGGCGCGACCATTTCACCCTTATCCGGAATAAAGGCAACCCCATTCCCTACAAGCTTCTTCGCAAAAATCTGATCCGGCACTTCATCCAGCGGGATCATCTTGCCTTGCATCGGTGCATGGAAGAGCACTTGATTCAGGTCTCTATTGACGACCTTCATTATCTCAGCTCGAATCACGTCCGAATAGGTACCAAATACGACTTGTACGGCCCCTCCGCCTAAGCGGATCATACCTGCAGAGCCTAGAAGTCTCAGCGCCCTTCGATCGATCAATCGATCATTCACAACCGATAACCTAAGCCGCGTCACGCAAGCTTCCATCCGTATAATATTGTCCTTGCCACCGAGTGCTTGGAGAATAAGCGGCGCACGATACGGAAGACTCCCTGCCCAGTCATCCACTTCAGAGCCCTCTTCACGGCCCGGTGTCGGAATCCGATACTTATAGATAGCGAAGCGGAACAGATTATAGTAGATTAAACCAAGCGCGATCCCGATCGGGATCAGAAGCCACTGATTTGTCCCTAAATGGCTATTAATAACAAAATCAATCGCTCCAGCTGAGAATGAAACCCCAAGATGTATATTCAAATAACTGCATATCCACATCGTTAATCCAGAGATGATCGCATGAACAACGAATAAATACGGTGCAACGAATAGAAATGCGAATTCAATTGGCTCCGTAATCCCTGTTAAGAAGCAGACAAAGGCAGACATCAAGAACATTTTCTGCACCTTCGGTTTGAGATCTTCACGCGCCTCTTGAATGATCGCAAATGCGATGGCTGGGATGGCGAACATCGTCAGCGGGTAGAGTCCCGTCATAAATTGACCTGCTGTCGGGTCCCCGGCAAAGAAACGCGGCAAATCCCCATACACCATTTGACCGCCTGCTGTCTCGAAAGTACCCACATGAAAGAAGAAAATATTATTCAAGATATGATGCAGGCCAACAACGACAAGCACACGCTGCAGTACACCAAATAAAAACACGCCAAAGCCGCCTAAGGACAACAGGAAATTGCCTAGCGCAATAACCCCTTGCTGCAAAGGTTCTGAGATGAGGACCATCACCGAGGCGAATACCAGCATCACAAAGCTCATCACAAGCAGAACAAACCGCGGCCCCCCGAAAAATTGAATATACTCCGGGAGCTGAACGGTTTTGTATCGATTCGTTATGTAGCCTGCAAGTATCCCTACCAGAATACCAACGAGAATACTCGGCTGGGATTCTGTAGCACCAAAATACGATGTCACTTGCTGTTCGATGAAAATCCCGAGCAGTGCCGCTAGCGCCGCGGTACCATCGTTATTCCCGAGTCCAAGAGCGACACCCACTGCAAAAATATAAGGCAAATACATGAAAATTGTATTCCCAGCAACGTTCAGGACATGACCGATCGACCCAAGGCCGATCGGTTCCCAAGGCATGCTGCCGAGAAACAACATCAAGGCTGCAACAGGTAGCACAACGGTAGGAAGCATAATCGCTCGCCCGAACTGCTGCAACGCTCCGAGCCCATTCATGCGCTAACCCCCCTTCAAGCTACGGTCCCGATTCCGTTATTATTTGCCGCCGGGTAACAACACCGAGTCAGCGACTTTAATACAGACGTCCATAATGACCTTCAGGCCGCCCCCTGCAGCAATATTCGCTGCGTTAATATTGATAATCCCTTGTTGGAGCCAGAGCGTCTTTGCACCGATTGCTACAGCTTCTTCAGCAACTGGTTCACAGAATTCGCTCCTACGGAATACGTTTACGATATCCACCTGTTCCGGGATATCCTTCAAAGATGAATAACAGAGTTCACCTAAGATCTTCGTGCCTGCCACGACAGGGTTCACCGGAATGATCCGGTAACCTCTGCGCTGCATGGCTTCAGCTACCATGTAGGAAGTTCGATCAGGCTTCTCTGATAATCCGACAACGGCTATGACATTCGAACTGCGGAGTATTTCACGAATTTCTTCTTGAGACGGGTTCTGATACGCCATTATTCCAAGCACCTCCGGTAATTATAATTATTTGTTCAAAAAGTCGGCTTTTCAGCACCGAGAAGGTTGCGAGAATCCGAAGAAGGAGGAACGGAGTTTAGGCAAAACCTAAATGAGTACCGGACTTCAAGGGTGAACGCCAGATTCGATGCCGAGTTTACCCCATGAAAAACTTCGTGATCAAAAGATGACTTTTTGAACTACCATTTAAACCCACTCGATTTGTGCGCCGATGGATTGCATATGATCGAAGAAAATAGGATACGATTTCGCCACGTGATGGGCATCCTTGATCCGAAGTGGTGCCTTGGCACGCAATCCAACGACCGACAATGCCATAATGACGCGATGGTCATAATGCGCATTAATCTCAACGCCGCCTTCAACACCTTCAGGTCTGCCATGAACGATGATCTCTGATTGGCGCTCTTCAACATTCGCTCCCGCTTTGCGAAGCTCATTCAAATAATCGGTGATTCGATCACATTCCTTATAGCGTAGATTCTCTACGTTATAGAACCTTGATGTACCTTCGGCGAATACGGCAGCTGCGACCATCGCAAGCACCGCATCTGTTGCGGCATCCCCGTCGAACTCAAGTGCTTTTAACTGCTGATTCCCCTGCACATGAACAATTCCATTCTCATGGGTAAGCGGCACTTCCATCATGCGGAGGACATCCACAATCGCACGCTCTCCCTGTTTACTATTCTCTGTCAAACGATGAATTTTTACATTGGAATTCGTCACAGCTGCAGCAGCAAGTACGGCGGCAGATCCTGGATAATCCCCTTGTACGATATATTCCTTCGCTAGATATTGCTGACGGCCAGGCACTTTGTAATGCATCAAATCATCGCTCGCATGAATGACAATACCAGCTTGTTCCAACACTTCTAAAGTCTGACCTACAACAACCTTTGATTTCAGATCATGCAAGACTTCGATTTCACTGTCTTCTTCCAACATCGGTGTCAGGAACAACAATGCGCTTAGGAATTGCGAGCTAACATTCCCGGATACGGTAATTTTACCGCCTTTCGGATTTCCACCGCGAATCGTAATCGGAAGTTTGCCCTCTTGGTGATCGACTTCAACACCCATTTGCTGCAGCGAATCAATAAGATCATTATGCGGGCGTTTGCCAAGTGAATCCGGGTACGTATTGACAAATGTCACTTCTGGACATAATGCAGCAATAGCCATCAAGAAGCGCAATACAGCGCCAGCATTGCCAACATTCAGTTCACTCACATTCGCAGGACGATTACCAAAGCCCGTTATAACAATCTTGGTCTCATCCTCCTCAATGACAGCGCCTAAATCACGAATACAACGACGCATCGCATCACTGTCTTCACTATGAGCTGGGAAATGAATTGTACTCGTCCCGTTCGCAAGTGCTGCAACGAGCAAATAACGCGTCGTATAGTTTTTGGAAGATAGGGCTTGAATCTCTCCTTCAAGCCTCGAAGTTGGGGTTACAATCACATCCACCTTGATTCACTCCTTCAATAATGTATGTTAAAATAAGGTTCAGATTTCATGAAAAGTAATGGGGGACTACCTAATGAACATTGTACAAATTCAACCCGAGGAAGTAAAAGCAAGACTTGAACGCGGTGAATCATTAAATCTGATAGATGTGCGTGAGCCCGAAGAGGTCGCTCAAGGCATGATTGCTGGTGCAGTGCACATCCCACTCGGTCAAATACCTGATCGCATCGATGAAATTAAGCAGACGGGAGAAATTATTATGATCTGCCGCAGTGGATACCGAAGCGAGAGAGCTTGCGAGTATCTCACTGAACTTGGCCTTGAAGGGCTCAAGAATATGGAAGGCGGCATGCTTGCTTGGAGCCAGCTCTAAGCTTCGAATACCTTATCGATGATGGGCGAGAATGATCCCCACGATCGTATCCACAGACAAATCTGTTGTATCTATCGTCAAATCTGCAAATCGATACGCATCCTTGCGCTGTTCTAACAGCGTATGTACACGTTCTTCCACACTTCCTTGCAATAACGGTCGATTCGGATCCTGCGACACGCGAGCAATAATGCTGTCTGCATCGGCCGTTAGCGCAATGACTTGTCCACCGGCAAGCATCGCAGCCCGATTCTCTTCACGTAGTACGGAGCCGCCACCTGTCGATACAACAAGACCGTCGCTATGCAATATTTCCTGAATCGCCTCTTGTTCCAATTGACGAAAGATATCCTCACCACGTGAAGCAAATAATTCAGGTATTGAACTTCCTGCCTTCGATTCGATATATGAATCCGTATCAACGAACTTATAGTTCATCATTTCAGCTAGCATTTTCCCTACCGATGACTTCCCAGTACCCATAAAGCCGATAAGAATAAGATTGCGTTTTTTGATATTTTCCAACAGTTTTTCACCTCTAACGCCGAATCTTCTGTGAGCGAAACTTCCCATATCATACCACACTTACGGAAAGATTACATTTGAAACCCAGAAAAGAATGTATAATAACCTTACAAAATGGTGCTTTGTCTTAGAGGTAATTCAGGTACTTTACGGGGACCCCCGGAAATTATTAAATTCTAAACGTATAAAAAAGGGTTTTTAATCGTAAAGATGTTAATAGCCTTTTTTTTCCTAATTTTGAGATAGGAGTGAGCCTTCCCATGCAGTTGGAGACATCGAACAAACACAACGTAACGCAACGACTAGATCGAATCTTTGATCCTAATCACTCATTATGCAAGGATGACATTATTTATGTGCTGGAGTTCATTAAAAAAAGGGTGGCTGATAAAGACCCACGATTATTGGATCTATCACAACCACGCCTTTTAGAGAATTTCCAATATTTCGCTGAAGCTGCCACACTGCTCATTCATCGCCGCACAGGACATGATCAGGAAATCAACCGACTCCGCCAGCTCTTAATGGAAGCCGTACACGGACTGTATCCTCAAGATCGAGAGAGCCGGTCCGAGATTAATCCATCCAGTTGAAGTGGAAAGTACCTTCCATATCAACACGTTTGAACGTGTGCGCACCAAAGTAGTCGCGTTGTGCTTGCAACAGGTTCGCTGGAAGTCTTTCTGTACGATAACTGTCGTAGTATGCTAGTGCGCTGGACATGCCTGGTACCGGAACGCCGTTTGCTACAGCTGCCGATACGACTTGTCTCCATGCATCCTGGTAGTTCTCAACGATATCCTTGAAGTAAGAATCAAGAAGCAAGTTCGGAAGATTTGCATCGCGATCGTACGCATCTTTGATGTTCTGTAGGAAACGGGAACGAATAATGCATCCGCCGCGGAAGATCATCGCGATGTTGCCGTATTTCAAATCCCAGCCGTATTCATCAGAAGCCGCACGCATTTGAGCGAAGCCTTGTGCATACGATACGATTTTACTTGTGAACAATGCTTTGCGAACAGATTCGATAAACGCAGCGCGATCGCCGTCGAATGCCGATACTTTCGGACCGTTAAGCACTTTGGAAGCTTGAACGCGTTCTTCTTTCATTGCAGACAAGAAACGGGAGAATACGGATTCCGTAATCATGGAGAGCGGAACGCCGAGATCAAGCGCGCTTTGGCTTGTCCATTTCCCTGTACCTTTTTGGCCTGCAGAGTCAAGAATCACATCTACCATAGGCTTTTTCGTTTCTGGATCATATTTGGAGAAGATATCTGCCGTAATCTCGATCAGATAGCTATCAAGTTCACCTTTGTTCCACTCTGTAAAGATTTCATGCAATTCTTCAGCGCTAACGTGAAGAACGTTCTTGAGAAGATCATATGCTTCACAGATCAATTGCATATCACCATACTCGATGCCGTTGTGCACCATTTTCACATAGTGTCCAGCACCGTCTGGTCCGATATACGTACAGCAAGGGTCGCCATTTACTTTCGCGGAGATCGCTGTAAGAATTGGCTCTACCAATTGATAAGCACTTTCTTGTCCGCCTGGCATAATCGAAGGACCTTTCAACGCGCCTTCCTCACCACCGGATACGCCTGTACCAATGAATCGGAAACCTTTATCTTCTAATTCTTTGCTGCGACGAACGGTGTCAGGGAAGTAAGCATTTCCTCCATCAATGATGATGTCCCCTTGATCCAAATGTGGAAGAAGTTGTTCGATCGTAGCATCGGTTGCTTTACCTGCTTGTACCATGATCAGAATCTTACGAGGAGTTTCTAGCGATTGTACAAACTCTTCAACGGAATAGGTACCGAATAAGTTCTTGCCTTGCGCCTCTTGTACAAGATCGTCTGTTTTCTCTCTCGAACGATTGTACACGGAGACCGTGAATCCTCTGCTCTCAATGTTTAGCGCGAGGTTTTTCCCCATAACCGCCAAACCAATTACCCCGATTTGCTGTTTCGACATTTGGTTTTCCACCCTTTACCTTTTGTATATGTAGATTTTCTCAATATACCTATTTTACTCTTTTTATATGCAGAAGTGAACCCCTAACTCCATCCTCACACCAAAAACACCCCAACAGCCGTGAGGTGTCTGGATAGCATACAACCCCTACTAGCATTCAAGTTGCAGCATTTCACTGCGCAGGACAAGCAATTTTTCTTTGCACTGCTGTACACATTCATCATCTTCCCGCTCCAACGCTTCATACAAATTTGATAGCTCATAATCAAGCTCCATACGCAATACGCCGATTCGTTCTTCCGCGCGTGTCGATTGGAATGCACGAATCATTTCCTCAGTGGTGACGAGCGGCCGCTTCTGGAAAATAATCCGGTGATCCACACCCGATACTTCGACGAGCAGAATTAACTCCCCAAACAAAATACTCTCGATCAAAATTTGTCGATCTTTAAACCGCTTCACAACCGCATGCCCGCGAGTGTCTCCGATCAGGCGCTCCATAAACTCTGACAGCTTCTCATCTTTAATCGTGTAGTTGCCTACAATTTTGTAGCGATTCTGAATCCGCTGGAACCGTAGTTTGACCAATTTACGCCCTGTACGCACGGAAATGATAAATAATGATTCATTCTCACTCCAATATAAGGAGTAGCCTTCATGAATCAAATCGCGAATCAAATTCTGGATTGTTCTTCGATCGAACCGTAGCTCCAAGTTGCAATATTCCACTTCGTAGCTCTTGTTCATGGCAATTCCTCCCTTCATGTGATTGAATCCTCCAGCAAGCCTAGTCTCCATTAGAAAATGTTGACAACTTATGGTTTTACAATATCTTATACGTTATTTTATGTTTCGGTAACTTGGTTTATTGACTATTTTCAAGCCTGATTCTTCATAAAACGAAGAAAAAGCCCCCAAAGGGACTTTCTCGTCTGATAACTATAATGCTTTCTGGGCCGGTCTAAGAATCGATGCTCCGATCGATAGCAGCAGAACCGCGAACAGCAGCAGAATCCCTAGATTCGAGGCTACAGCCATGAGATGCTCCCCATCAGCAAGCTTCATAGCCGCGTCAATCGCCCATTTTTGAGGAACGAAATTAGCAATCTTCTGCATGAAATCCGGCATAATCGCGATCGGCCAGAAGCAGCCCCCAAGCATGCATGTAGGTGTTACTAGAATATTGTTCACTTGCCCCAAACTCTTCGTATCTCGAACTGTTCCAGCTATCGCACTAGTCATTCCTATCGCTGCGAGCAAGAAACATTCGAGTACAAGGAACAGCGCCAATAAAGGAATGCCATTGTAATCATACCCGATCACATAACGCGTGAAGAGCAAGGTGACACTAATCTGAATCGTACCGAGCGCTGCATTCCCAAGGAAATTCCCTAATGTTATCTCCCAAGCGCGAACCGGAGCACTATATACCCGCTGCATCGTTCGATTTACCCGGTCTTCCATAATAATATGGATGCCGCCGCTGCTCATCATTAAGAGGAACATGAGCATGAGCCCGATAATCGTATTAAAGTAAGGATTCAAATTATAGTGCCCTGGATCTATGTTCGTCTTAATCGCAGACTGTTCTTGCTGTGTTAGCAGGCGTTCGAGCAACGCTTGATGATCTTGCCCTATCGCAGCATCTGCTGCTCTCGTCTGAATGATAGCCTGCTGCACGCGAGAGATCTCAGCATCGCTATATTGGCGAAGCATGACGGTTGACTTGGTCTGCGTTAGTTCGAATAGCTCTACGTCAGGCAGCTTGCCTTCCCATAAGACTGCTGAGAAATCCCGTGGAATCACGAGAGCCCCACTCGCTTGATGCGCAATGATCTGACGCTTCACCTCTTCCATGCTGTCAACCGGTTCGACCGTGAAGCTCTGTTTGCCTTGCAATCCAGTCACCACATGCTTCCCGAGCTGACCTTGATCCGCATTGTAGTAGATAACTCGGATATTCTCAGCACCCATAGATGCGGTAATTCCAATGATGGCAGAGATGACAGCAACGGGGATGATAATCCGACTGAGTAATGCTTTTCGACTGCCGAGCATACGACGAATGAAGAATCCAGCTATGATTAGGCTATTATTCATAAATGCTCCCTACCTTTCTTGCGAATCGTACTGCCAGAAGAAGCAGTACACCGGCGATGCCCATCAATACGAATAATAAATGCCACGCCGTATTCACATCCACACCCATCATGAATCGAAAAACACTCCCATTTGCCCAATAATTCAAGGTGAACTTCCCTGCACTCTCTAGCTCTCCACCTACGAATACAACCATGCCGCCGCTTAGAAAGGTCATTACGAATACAATGGTTGAATATATCGATTCCACTGCTTTACTGCTCTTCAGAATGCCTGCTAAAGCCGCGGCTAGACTAATCGATGCAATAACCGTGAATAAAACCGTCAGACCAACCCCTAAGAGGTGAACTCCCCAGTCTACGCCATATACGAGCCCCGTGAATCCAATAATAATAGCACCTTGCATGATCGACAGGATCGTTGCGCCGAGTAATTTGCCCAAGATCACGTGAGAGACAGCTACTGGCGCGGCAATCATCCGTTGGAGCGTCTTGTTCTCCCGCTCCCGCAGCAAGCTAATCGCTGATGACATCCCCCCGAACAACAAGAACATAATGAGCATTGTGCAAGAATAATACTGGAAGGAGCTCGCTTCGTAGAGATTATCCTGCAGCTTGCCGATCTTCACCGCATTTATCGACTCTGCCTTCTGGCTAGAACTATTGGTCGGTGTTCCGTTCACGCCAAGGACTATGGCTGCAGCTTGCGATTGCGTCGTCTGATCTGTAAAAGTCTGCAGCATCATACGTGCCATATCATTCTTGCTCTTGCTCGGTCCTGCGACGTACGTCCACCCTGCTGTATGGCCACCCATGATCTCTGTGGAGAATGTAGCTGGAATGATAAGTCCGCCATCCACTTCACGTGCTTGAATACGATTCTTCAATTCCATCTCGGAATCCACATTCGTTACTTCTAGAATCTCTTGCGTCTTCGTTGATTGTAAGAATTGCTGTAAGATCGACTTCATCATGCCTGTATCTTGGTTATATACCGCAAGTTTCACTTGCTCAGGCGTGTATTCATCCGCAGAGAATTGACTCGACAGCGCCGATCCTAATACGAAGATCAATAAGAGAGGTAAGACGAACAAGATAAGAAGAACGCTTCGCATCCGTGAAATTTGAAGCAATTCTAGTTTCATGACATGTAGTATGTTACGCATATAATCCTCCCCCCCCCTAGTCACGCAAGGTACGTCCTGTTAATGATAAGAACAGCGTCTCCAAATTCGGTTCTTCACGTTTGAAAGATATCGGCTTAATCTGATGATTTGACAGAATGAATAGAATATCTTGAAATACCGTATCCGTTGGCTTCAGCATCATCTCTAGCTCATTCCCCAGAACCTCAACACTCAGAATATGCGGGTGCTGGCGAAGTTCAACGAGAACGGAATCTCGCAATGTATCCACGGTAATAAACATTTTCTCATCACGTCCAAGTTGTTCAAGCAGTTCTTCCTTCGTACCGCATGCAATCAGTTTGCCGTGGTCCATAATCCCGACCCGAGTACTGATCGCTTCAACCTCTTCCATATAATGACTCGTGTATATAATCGTCGATCCCATGGCATTGAGCTTCCGAATCGACTCCATGATGTGATTACGAGACTGTGGATCAATCCCTACAGTCGGTTCATCCATAATGATAAGCTCTGGATGATGCATGATGGCACAAGCGATATTCAATCTGCGCTTCATCCCGCCCGAGTAGGCCCCCGGCTTATCTCCCGCACGATCTTTCAGCCCGACGAAATCGAGTGCTTCGTCTACCCGCTCACGCAGCAGCTTGCCGCTAAGACCGTACAATCGACCAAAGAATGTCACGTTCTCGCGTGCCGTTAAGGTCTCATAAATCGCTAAGTCTTGCGGCACAAGTCCGATCTTCTTTTTGATATCTATCGTATGCTTGTGGACTGATCGTCCATCGATAAGAATTTCACCTTGATCATAAGGCAAGAGGCCAGTCAGCATATGGATCGTCGTACTCTTGCCCGCACCGTTCGGTCCTAATAAGCCGAATACTTCACCCTTCTCGATTTTGAGGCTTAAATGGTTCACCGTCACCTTCGTATCATAACGTTTCAACACTTGTTTCAATTCAACAAAACTCATCGCCTTATATCCCCTTCCGTTCCATCTCCGTTATGTGGTATGTACTCATTGTAGGAGATATTTCTCGGTCACACACGTCCGATTCGTCATGAAGTTGAGGTGACTAAAGTCATCTCATGACCATGATGGCTTGGTGTGGTATACTATTTTCATGATTTTGGACGAAGGGTGTGCCAATATGTTTGCCATTTTATCCTGGATGCGCCATCTCCTCCTAGTCATTCCGGCCATCGGAACGATCTGGTGGGGAGATATCGGATCCCCCGCTGTGTATGTCGCATTCACCCTCATGACGTTGCTGCTAGCTCGTGTGCGATTACTAAAGCTGCAACCATTTGCCTTTATCCTATTCGCAGCAGAAACGGCGCTCTGCACCTATATCAGTCTTCACTACCAAGGCATCACGTTCTTAATGCTGTTATCTCCGTTAGTCGCGTTGTTCGAGCAATCGACACCATGGAAAGATCTGAATCACCAGATCGCTGGTTGTCTTCTCCTGCTCATTGGGTATAACATCACACTAATCCATCAGCCTAGCATGATGGTGTTCGTCGCCAATGTGACATTCCTGCTTACCGCCCTGCTGCTGATCGGCATTCGCATGACTTCGGTTCAGAAGAATGAGGCGGAAACGCTGTACGATCAACTAAGCTTAAGCCATCTGGAGCTCAGCGATGCCCGAACACGACTTGTCCAATACGCGAAGCAGGTGGAGCAATTCGCTCAGCTCGAGGAACGGAATCGGATCTCGAAAGACATCCATGACGATCTTGGACATCGACTTATACGGCAGAAGATGATGACGGAAGCCATTCTACAGATCTACAAGACGAAGCCCGATCAAGCGATCGCCATGCTCGAACAGGTTCGCGATCAAATGAGCGATTCCATGGAGACGCTTCGCCGGACCGTACGACGCATTGCGCCGCCTATTCAAGATTCCCAGCAATATTCGCTGGATCACTTGATTCAATCGACCCGTGAAACCTTCGGAATTGCCATGGAATACCACGTGGAAGGTCTGCCTTACGCGCTATATCCTAGCATCGAATATGTACTCTACCGCAATGCGCAAGAAGCCATCACGAATGCGCTTCGCCATGGGGGAGCAACCGAGGTTCACATTCTACTATGTTACGAACCAGATCAGATCCAAATGCGGATCAGCAATAATGGGGGCGTGCCAGATTCGGAGCAAATACGGAAAGGCATAGGCATGCGGGGCATGGAAGAACGTGTTCATCTAATCGGTGGACAGCTCCATTGGATTTGTGACGATCAATTCAGCATCATCACGCGCCTGCCGCATTATCCTAAAGAAAGTACCTTATCGGAAGGAGCAACACTATGATTCGAATCCTCCTCGTGGATGACGATGCATTCATCCGTGAGAGCTTGAAGATGATCCTTGATTTACAGCAGGATATTGAGGTCGTGGGTACATGCGCGAATGGAAATGAGGCACTCGCCTTCATTCAGTCGCATCCCGAAGTCGAACTCGTGCTAATGGATATTCGGATGCCCGAATGCGATGGTGTGCAAGGAACGAAGCTAATCAAGGCACATGCGCCTCATATTGCCGTCCTCATCTTAACGACATTCGATGATGATGATTATATTGTGGAGGCTATTCGCAACGGTGCGGGCGGGTATCTGCTCAAGAACATACCTCCAGAACGGATTATGGAAGGCATTCGAACTGTACATCGCGGCGACTTGCTCATTCATCCGGATATTGCGAGGAAGCTCGCGACCCTCGTCAGTGAACCTAGACCGAACCCAGCTTCATTGGATCGCAGCGCGAAGCTTGCTCAGCACCAGTTATCGAAAGCTGAGCAACAGATCGTGGAACTCATCGCTGCGGGTAAATCCAATAAAGAAATTGCGCAGACGCTCTTCCTTAGCGAAGGTACGGTGAAAAATTATATTTCCGACATCCTTAGCAAATTATCATTAAGAGATCGAACGCAAATTGCAATCTTTTACCTTACATAGGAGGCCTAACCTCATCATGACAACCAATACACAAGCTATAAATACGAATTTTGTTGCAGCGGACTTCGATGTCTTCGCTATTCCTGGGCTAGAAGCGCGTATGAGCGCTTTAATCGAGCGAGTCCGTCCGAAACTCACGGAGCTTGGCAACCAACTTGCACCCCATCTTACGGCACTCTGTGGAGAAGAGATGTTTCCCCACGTCGCGAAGCATGCAAGACGCACCATCAACCCGCCTAATGATACATGGGTCGCATGGGCGAATAACAAACGCGGCTACAAAGCTCATCCGCATTTTCAAGTCGGCATGTTCGAGTCACATCTCTTCATTATTTTTGCTGTCATCTATGAGAGTGATAATAAGAAGGTGTTCGCAAAGCATCTATCCGAGCATCTGCAAGACGTACGTGCAGCAGTCCCGTCGAACTTCTTCTGGTCTCTCGATCATATGAAGCCAGAGGGAACATCGCATGCAGACATGAATGAGGAGGCTTTCGAGACCATCATTCACAAGTTGCAGCACATTCAGAAATCAGAAGTACTCTGCGGCCTACGTATTGATCGCGATAATCCGCTGCTTACCGACGGAGAGAAACTGCTCTCGACCATTGAGCATACCTTTGAGCAGTTATTGCCGCTATATCGACTCGCATTCTAATCTTCGCAGTGAATATGAAAAGGCAGTACAGTGACCTCTATCGGACACCGTACTGCCTTTTATTTTTGTCATCAAGCCGTCACTTTTGCACGTGGTCTCGAAGTCATATACCAATGAATCCCGAATAATACGGCTAACACCAAACTGCTGCCGTAGAACGGCGCATGCGTACCAAGAATATCCCACAGTCTACCCGATATAATCGGACCAACAACCATCCCTGATCCTTCAATCGTAAGGAAAAATCCCCAGACGGCCCCTCGCTCAGACTTCGGAATTACGGAAGCAATATAAGCATTCCACGCGGGAACGATCAGTGCGTAACCAATGCCAATGAGACAGACCAAGATATAGACAAGGAACATCGAGCGTGCAGTCGCGAAGAAGAACAACGTGACGGCCGTTAATCCAAATCCGATGTGCAAGAACCATTTCGTCCCAATCTTATCCACCCATCTTCCCATCGGAATAAGCGCCAGCACGGTAATCCCTCCGCCAATCATCAGCAGGACACTGTACTGTCCTGGCGTGAGGCCAATGACCGTTCGGGCATATAGAGTAATCACCGGTGTAAGTAAGCCGATCGAGAAGGTCTGCAGAAAAAGCGCGACGAAAAATTGCCAGCTTACGTGCAGATTGCGCCGCACCTCTTGCAAGGTCTCTCGTATTTTACCAGACAGATTCTGAACAGACAGCCTCGCGTTGGACTTCAAATTCGGTATGCCCTCTTGCGCATGCAGCTCCTCTGTTTGCTGTCTTCCCGGCAAAAAAAGAGCAACAATCGTGACGACAGCCATACAGATTAACAAGACTCGAAAAGCCGGTGCATACGACTTAGTAACAAAAAAATTAATGACAATAGGTCCCGCTCCGGTTCCACTGAGCCAAGCGAAATAGACAATGCTAAGCACCGTCCCCTGCGCCTTCTCTCCCGCTACCTGTGTCGTGCCTGTAATAACGCATGGCCAGAGCGGAGACGTCCCGATCCCGAGCAATAAACAGGCAAATACGATTAGAAATAAATTCGAGGTAAAAGCGATGAGCCCCACGGATATGAAGGTGATGATCAATCCCACTAGCATGCTGATTCGGTAGCCTACTCGTTCTGTAATCCAACCTAGCGGACTGCGGAATATGTTATCACCGATATATTGTAGCGAGAAGGCCCAGCCAATCGCAAAGGCTGAGAGTCCAAGGACCGTCCCCATATAAATGGGAAGGATCGTGACGAGCAGCGCTCCTTTCACAAATTCCACAAGAAATAGAATGATTAGCAATTCAATAACAAATGGGGAGAACAAGTGCCGCAGCTTCCCCTTCATCTTCGCCCTTTCCATATCCAACCAACTCCTCCTTCAACTTCGTCGTCCTTTTCAAGTCCGCAGGTACACCTATTTCTTTAGTGTGGCCCAAGATGATGGAAAAATTGCACATTGTCCATGAAATCTTCCAAATATCCACTAATAAATTGCTTGCATTCCCCCACGTTTTTGTTATACTTCTCCTTGTTTGTTTATTAATTCGAGAAAGTTGGGATGAAAGAATGGATCATTCACGTACACCTTTGTTCACTGCTCTTCGGCAGCATGCTGCGAGCAATCCCGTTCAGTTTCACATCCCAGGCCATAAAAAAGGAGCCGGCTCTGATCAAGAATTCCGTGAATTTATCGGCGATAACGCCTTTTCTATAGACTTGATTAATATTGCTCCCCTAGATGACCTGCATCAGCCGACTGGCGTAATTGAAGAGGCACAGAAGCTTGCTGCTGACGCCTTCGGTTCGGACCACACCTTGTTCTCTGTCCAAGGAACAAGCGGCGCGATCATGACGATGATCATGTCCGTCTGTTCGCCAGGCGATAAGATTATCGTCCCACGTAACGTTCACAAATCGATTATGTCCGCCATCATCTTCTCTGGCGCGCGTCCGGTCTTTATCTCGCCGGCACGTGACGAGAATCTCGGAATCGATCATGGTATCACGACGCGGTCCGTTCGCCGGGCATTGACGAAACACCCGGATGCCAAGGCTGTTCTGGTCATTAACCCGACGTATTACGGCATCTGTGCCGACTTGAAAGAAATCGTTGATCTAGCGCATTCCTTCCACGTACCTGTTCTTGTCGATGAGGCACATGGTGTACTCATTCATTTCCATGAGGATCTGCCAATGTCTGCAATGCAAGCAGGCGCTGATATGGCAGCGACAAGCGTGCACAAGCTGGGCGGCTCTATGACGCAAAGTTCGGTGCTTAATGTGAATACGAAGAACGGCTATATTAATCAGCAGCGTGTACAAACGATTATCAGTATGTTGACGACGACATCGACATCCTATATCCTGCTCGCTTCATTAGATACATCCCGTCGCAATCTAGCGCTTAACGGTCATGCCATTGCAGAAGAAGCTATTCGACTCGCGCAGTATGCCCGTACAGTAATCAATTCGATACCTGGCCTCTATTGCTTCGGCGATGAGATCCTAGGCGACGAAGCGACGTATAACTACGATCCGACGAAAGTCACGATCCACGTTCGCCATCTTGGCATGACTGGCTATGAAGCGGAGAACTGGCTGCGCGAGCATTACAATCTCGAAGTAGAGCTCAGTGATATGTACAACATTCTGTGTCTGGTAACACCAGGGGACAGACAGGAAACGGTAGATACGCTCCTCCGAGCGCTTCGTGAAATGTCAGAAGCCTTCTACAACATGAATGAAGTGAAAGAAGTGGTCGTGAAGATCCCTGAGATCCCGCACCTCTCCTTGACACCGCGTGAAGCGTTCTACGCAGATACGGAAGTGATTCCGTTCAAGGAATCCGCAGGACGTATCATCGCGGAATTCATCTACGTCTATCCGCCAGGCATCCCGATTCTATTGCCAGGTGAAGTGATCTCGCAAGAGAACATTAATTACATCATGGATCATGTCGAAGTCGGGTTACCGGTCAAAGGACCAGAAGACCGCAGTATTAAGAACGTGAAAGTTATTGTCGAGACAGAAGCGATTTTCTAATCAATAAAAAAGGACCACCCTTGAGTTCAGATTGAACTCAAGGGTGGTCCTTTCGTTATATGGCGCAAATGATGCCGAATGTCAAATTATCGCGATTCATAAATAACACTCTGATCCTGAAGTGCTTCGATGAGCTGCTCCATCATCTCCACACTCGCAGCTATATTGTGCTCATCAAGCTTCTTGATACGTTCACGATACGTGAGCTTAGCGTTATGGTCTTCGATGCGCAGTCGAATTTCCGCACTGGGATGCTCAATGAGCCTGTCGTGAAGCTGTTCGTGCTTCAGTACAGACCGGAGTATGCTAGGGTGGGTTGAACTACCCTTAAACAGCTTAGCCAGTGCAGCATTAGGCATCGTTGTCGGCCGTAATCGCTGCAGCCAGAAATCGATCCGCTTCGCTGAAGACAAAGAGAATTCCAGCTTACGTCGTGGTCGATAGGTGTATACGATTTCTAACGTATCGGACGAACCTGCATTATTCCCCGATTCGATAATGATCACCTGCATCTCCCCTGCCCCTTTGCGGGCGTTGACCATCACATGCTGCGGTGTGTAGTTGAAGCCTTTCAAGGAGGAGGCATGATAGGTTCCATGATTGGTATGCGCATATTGACGGAGAACCTCCGTACTCTTCGGCTCCCACCACTTCTTACGAACGAAGTCCTTCTTCGAATTACTCGTCATCCGAATCCTCCTCCTTCCTGTGCCGCTTCACCACGGGGAGACGTCCCGCCTCTCTTAGTGCTTCACGCAGCAAATATTCCATATGACCATTTACGCTTCGAAATTCATCCGCTGCCCAGCGCTCCAAAGCCTCGTATATGGTCGGATCAAGGCGTAGAGGAAAACTCTTCTTCTTACCTGCCATGGTAACGGATTACTCCTTTAGTACAGTGAGCTCGTATTGATCACCGGCTGGGCAGACCGATCCGACACTACCGCGACGAGTAAATTGTTAATCATCGCAGCTTTGCGCTCTTCATCCAGCTCCACAGCGCCATCCGCCTCTAGGCGCTGAATTGCCATTTGAACCATGGTTACAGCACCCTCAACGATTTTCTCACGTGCAGCAATGATTGCTGATGCCTGCTGGCGCTGCAGCATTGCACTTGCGATTTCCGTTGAATAGGCAAGGTGCGTTAGTCGAGATTCAATCACGTTAACCCCTGCAATGGCAAGACGATTCTGAAGTTCTGTGCTGAGCTCCATCGCGATCTCTTCCGCGTTGCTGCGCAGCGAGAAGCCTGCTCCATCCGCACCGTCATAAGGATATTTACTCGCAACATGACGTAACGCCGTCTCACTCTGAATTTCGACGAACGTCTCATATTCATCCACTTCAAACAGCGCTTTCGCCGAATCCACCACGGAAAATACGACAACAGCTGCGATCTCAATCGGATTCCCTTCCACATCGTTAACCTTTAACTTAGCGCTATTAAAATTGCGAACACGCAAGGATACTTTCTTGTGAGATGAGAAAGGAACCGTCATATAGAAACCACTCTGACGAATGACACCTAAATATTGACCGAAAAAGGTAATGACATTCGCTTGATTCGGCTGCACGATCGTTAGCCCTGTCAACAAGATGACGGCGATCACTTCAAGCACGACCCCTAATGCAATCAAAAGACCATTCGAAGCACTGCCACCCGCAATAAGAACATACACACCTGCCCCGATGGCCACAAGCGCTAGCAGTAATCCCCAAAAGCCATTCACGCTAGGACTATTCTTCTCCTGAAACATACAACTCACTCCTTAATATCTCTAAGATATCTTAATGATATCACTTTTAACTAATATTGTAAATTAATATTTATATCCGATAGTCGTCACAACACAAAAAAACTAGCTTCGACCATCAGATGGTAGAAGCTAGTTTCTCTGGATTTTACTTATACGTGCGCCATTATTCGCTCGGCGTCGTCTTCTTCAAATACGCTCTCCACGTAATACACCATTTCTCTGGGTCATCAAAGCTCGAATCCTCGATACGGTGCACCGTACTGCGCGTTGGCGCGTTCTTCACAATCTCGGGATTGCTGTACGCTTCGTCCGAGATCTGTTGGAGGGCATTAATGTATTCATCCAAATCCTCTTTCGAATAAGATTCGGTAGGCTCCAGCGTGAATGGCTGTGGCACGACATAGGGATGATGACTAGTCCAGTAGTGAAGACCGAAGTCACACATCCGGCGGGTTACGTCCTCTGTCGTTACGCCTGTCTCCTGCGTCATTTGCTCCCAGCTATAACGAACCTGCTCTAAGCGGTTCCCTTTCACATATGGAGCTGATGCGCCGCGGATTTGAAGGATTTTGTGATACAAGTAATTATTGTTCAGCACAGCTGTATGTGCCACCTGACGCAAGCCTTCGGCACCTAGGCTGCGAACCCATGCATAGGAGCGAAGAATCGTCTGTGCAACCCCGTGGAAGCTGCGGACTTTACCGATGCTTAAGTCGCCGACTTCCTTCAGATCATAGCTCGTGCCATCGTATTCCACGATCGGCCCCGGTAGGAACGGAATGAGTGTATCCACGACACCGAGCGCGCCCGTCGCCGGCCCACCGCACATATGCGGTGCAGCGAACGTCTTATGCAAATTGAAGAAGCACATATCGAAGCCCGCTTCCTTAGCGCGTGTTACGCCGAGCAGTCCGTTCGCATTCGCCTGATCGTAATAGCAAATCCCGCCCGCTTCATGAACAAGGTCAGTGAACTCTTTGATCCGTGGATTATAGATGCCTGTATCCTCTGGATTCGCTACGACGAAGCCTGCTGTGCGGCTCGAGATCACTTTCTTCAGCTCCTCGATGTTCGGGAAGCCATCCGCATCCGGATACAATGTAATGATCTTATAGCCTTTCACGACCGCTGTTGCCGCTTGAGACGGATGCGAGAAGATCGTCGTAATGATCTCGTTACGCTGTTCGCCTTCGCCTCTGGAGTTATGATAAGCGCGCACGATCGAAGCCATAGCGAGCAAAGCTTGTGTTCCACTGCTTGGTTGGAACGTGAATTTGTCCATCCCGGAAATTTCTCGCATCGCGAGATCCAGCTTGTAGAAGACTTCCAGAATCCCTTGCGAATTACTTACATCTTGTAACGGATGCAGATCCATGATTTTCGGCGTCCGAATCATCATCTCATTCACTCTCGGGATGTATTTCATCGTACATGTCCCTTGGCCAATCTCCACATTGAAGTCGGAGCCCATCGTCTCTTGGGATAGTCTAAGATAATGACGAAGCACTTTCGCCTGACCAATCTCCGGAAGGGCTGGAGGCGTCGTGCGTTTCATTCCATCCGGAATGCGAGAGATGCCATCACCTACGGTAGATTCAATCGCCGCTTCTGCTTGCGGAACCTCAACACCGCGTTCACCCGGCTTATGAAGCTCGAATATGATCGGCTCATCCCATTTCGCTTGATGGAAATTTCTCACCTTATGGTCTCTAACGATCCGTTTCATACCGATTCCACCTCTTCCTTCACGACGCATGCTCTCTGAATGGCTGCAGCAAGCGTCTCTAATTCTTCCTTCGCATGTACTTCCGTCACGCAATACAATGCACATTGACCGAGTTCAGGGAAATCTTCGGATAGATCTTTACCGCCTTGAATACCATCAGCTAGCAATTGACGATGAATCTCACGAACCGTCTTGCCTGTACCGTTGAAGTCAACGACGAACTCTTTGAAGAAGGTTGATTGCAAGCGAATCTCTACGCCATCAATCGCTGCGAGCAGTTCTGCTGCATATTGCGATTTCTGCATGATTGTCTGACCGAGCTCTTGCATCCCGTAAGGGCCGAGCAATGCAAGGTAGACCCCCGCAGTAATCCCCCATAGTGCCGTCTGTGTACCGACGGACTCTTTGCCCGTCTCGCGATGTGCAAAGGACGTACGATCATAGGCAACATCCCCGAAGCCATATTCGCCTTCTACTATCGTCGGCGCAATCCCGAACAGACGGGACGGGTATTCCATAACGAATTTCTCTTCATCACGTGTCGCAATAAATCCAGCCTGACCGCCGCCATAGTTCATATGCATCCCTAATGGCTGAAGATCACCGCAGATAATATCTGCGCCGTATTGACTTGGCGGCTTCAAGACGCCTAGCGAGCTCGGATCGACACCGACGACGCATAACGCGCCAGCCGCATGAGCGATGTCAGCAATTTGCTGTCCTTGCGATTCAATCGTACCGAGGAATGTCGGATTCTCGAAGTAGACCGCCGCCGTATTCGCATTAACTTTGGACTTCAAGTCTTCTAGATCCAGCTCACCTGACGGGTCGTTAAAATCAACAAGCTGATAGGATAATTGCGGTGTAATATAATTCGCGATAATCATGAGCTTATCACGATCGATGGTCGCAGGAAGCAAGACTTCCGTGCGTCCCGTAATCCGAGACGCCATGCGCAGCGATGTCGATGCGGCTTGCGCCCAGTCGAACGTTGGTACATTCACAACATCCATATCGACGAGCTCTGCCACCAAGCTCTGGTATTCGAATAGTGATTGGAAACGGCCCTTATCTTCATAAGGCTCGCCTGCGTAGGCCGTTACAAATTCCGAGCGCTGATTAATCTCATCACATACCGCAGGGATGAAATGCTGCCAGCATCCCGCACCAAGGAAGTTGATCGTCTCATTCGCACTCTTGTTCTTCTGGAGCAGCTTATCGATCTCCCGCTTTAATTCGAACTCGGATAATGCAGGAGGCATATCCATTAAGCGATCCATTTTGATGGCATCGGGAATAATATCGTATAAGTCCTCAATCCGTTCGACACCGATCTCATCGAGCATCTGACGCTGTACCTCAGGAATCATATTCGGAATATAGGGATGTACACTTGCTTTTCTACGCGTTTCCATGCGATCACCTCATTCGTTATTTGTTATGCTAAGCCGCCGCCATCAACGACAACAACACTGCCTGTTACCCAACTGGACAGATCACTTGCTAAGAATAATACGGTACCTGCAATATCGCGCGGTGTGCCAAGACGCTCTAGTGGGCGTCCGGATGCCGAAGATACGAGGAATGATTTCTCCTCTTTGCCTAGCTGCTTTGCTTCATCGCGAAGGAGCGGCGTATCCGTATCGCCTGGACATACACAGTTCACGCGGATATTTTGCGGACCGTGGTCAATCGCCATGGCTTTCGTCAGGTTAACGACACCCGCTTTGGCTGCGCAGTAAGCCGCAGCTTGATCGCCGCCCTTCAGTCCCCAACCGGAACCGGTATTCACGATACTTCCGCCACCACCCGCAGCCATGACCGGAATGGCATATTTGGACAGAAGGTATGCCCCTTTCAGCGACACGTCCATCACTAGATCCCAATCCTTCTCTTCCAGTTCGACCACTGTCTTCCGGCGAATAACACCTGCATTGTTAAATAGAATATCGATACGTCCGAAGTCGCTCTTGATCTGCTCAACCACTTGCTGGCAATCTGCACCGGAAGTCACGTTACAGCGATAGAACTTCGCTTGACCTCCATTCTCACGAATTGTCGCCGCCGCTTGCTCACCGAGTTGTTCATTAATATCCAGCAGCATGACATTCGCACCAAACTCCGCGAGCATCTCCGCTGTTGCGAATCCAATACCGGAAGCTCCTCCTGTGACGACAGCAACTCTAGAATCCAGGCGTAAAATATTAGCAGTATTATTCATGGTTGTTGAACCCCTTTCGCAAAGTAGATGGTGAAATCATTTGATTCGAATATGGTTTTAGAATCATGCCGAATTGGAACGCTTCTGGACGAAGCTCATACGGCGGCAATTGCGGCTGACCGCAGCTGTTACTGCCTAGACCATTCTGGCGGTAATCGAGATGCAGCGTAATGGTCTCACGCGGCTTGAGGTCCGTCGTATGCTTCGCTTGCTCCAGATCTTCATTCGTGTAGCGGTGCGCGCTGAACTCGAGGAGCTGCGGCAAACCTGCTGCGAATAACCCGATGCCGCGCTTATTCGTGAGCGACGCCCATGCCACATCGGTACGGTTCCCGTTGTCTTGCGGGTAAATATAATTTGTGAATAGTTCATCCACCGTCGATTTATACGTACCGAACAGATTCGCTTGCTTACTGTCCGCATACGACTCTCCAGGTCCTCTGCCTTCCCAAGCGACTTGATCCATCGCGCCTGGTATGCGCAGTTCAAGTCCGATGCGTGGAAGCATCTTCGGCGGTGTGCCGATTGGTGAACCTTGAACGTCTACCTGCACATGTCCGTCACCGGATACGCTGTAGACATACGTGACGTGGAAGCCCCAGTCGCTTACGATTGGCGCTACACGTGCTTGTACTTCGATGCGTAGCGACGATGGGCTTAGCGCTTCCCACTTCACATGGTCAATCCGGTGCGTCATCTTGTGCACATAAGCCTTGCGCCAATCCTGCACCACGTACATATCGTTATCGATCGGTGCGCGCCAGAAGGAGAGCAGCGGCCCCATTTCGTCCTCGATCATCGCATGTCCTTCATACTGCCAAGACGTTATTTTTCCGCGTACGAGATCGAATCCAAGCTCGAAATTGTAACCCTTCACGGCGAGACGCTGACCCGCCTGTTCCACTTGAATAGGTTCGTGATAGGTGGTCGTTACCGCAACCGCCTCTGTTAACACTGGCAATTCGAATTGCGCTGTCGCAAACTCATGGCCTTTCTTCGCCCATGCGCAGTCGGCATGCAATGCATAGCCAATTGTCAGATACGCCGTTGTGTCCACGCGTGAAGTCAGGGCTTGCACATCGTAAGGTAATGTAATAACCGCTTTCTCGCCCGGTTGTACGTTCGGCAATAACTGCGAACCGCTCTGACGTACTTCGCCTTCGATCTGAATCGACCAGTTCAGTTCCAAATGATCAAGTCCAATAAAGTCATAACGGTTCTCAATCACGAGCTGCCCTTGCTCCACATTCACCATTTCGGTATAGACCGGCTCAATAATTTTCTTATATTCCAGTAACCCTGGCGAAGGCGTACGGTCCGGGAACACTAACCCGTCGATACAGAAGTTCGAATTGTTCGGATCATCGCCGAAATCGCCGCCGTAGGCATAGTACACTTCTCCTTTGTCATTGACCTGCTGAATCCCATGATCGATCCACTCCCAGATGAATCCGCCTTGCAGTCCTTTATACTTGCGGAATACGTCGTCATATTCCTTCAATCCGCCCGGTCCATTGCCCATCGCATGCGCGTACTCACAAATGATACGAGGCTTGCGAATGTCCTCTGCGACCTCGAGATCTGCTTCGCAGAGAGTGGACAGCTTCTCGCAGGTCGAGTACATCGTACTCATCACGTCGACGGACTTCCCTTCGCGATCTTCTTCGTAATGAATGATGCGTGTCGGGTCATTCGCTCTGCACCAAGCTGCCATTGCTTCGAAGTTGCAGCCGTAGCCAGACTCATTCCCCATCGACCACATGATGATGCTCGGATGGTTCTTATCCCGCTCCACCATGCGTTCCATCCGTTCAACGTAGACCTCTCTCCAAGCTGGATCGTCGCTGATCTTGCTAATGTTACCGAGCGGCTCGAAGCCATGCGTTTCGAGGTCGGCCTCATCCATGACATACAGTCCATACACATCACACAGATCGTAGAAATAAGGGTCATTTGGATAATGGGAAGTCCGAACGGCATTAATGTTATGCTGCTTCATCATGAGCACGTCTTGAAGCATCGTCTCTCGCGGCGTATAACGGCCAAGTTCCGGATGATGATCGTGACGGTTTACCCCTTTAAGCTGAATCGCAACGCCGTTCACGAGGAAGTTGCCTTTCTTGATCACAATGGTACGGAAGCCGACGCGATAAGGAATGCATTCGATGCATTCGCCTTGCTCATTTTCTAGGCAGATCAATACATGATATAAATTCGGCGACTCTGCAGACCATAGCAATGGATTCGCCACTTCGATCTGAACCTGAATGTCCGTCTCTCCACCAGCAGGAATCGCAACTTGCTCTACGCGGGCTGTGCCCACCTCGGTTTGCTGCAGCGTATCCCATAACACATAACGGAGTTGATAGCCCGACGCAACTTGACCGGTTAAGTTCGCAAGATTCGTTGCTACATGCAGTGTCCCTTGCCCATGATCCTCCGTCACGTCCGTGCGAATCGTAAAATCGCGAACCTGCACTTCAGAACGCGCCCAAAGGCTCACATCCCGGAAAATCCCGCTCATATACCACATGTCCTGATCCTCAACATAAGTCCCATCGGACCACTGATAGACCTTAACCGATAGTTGGTTATGGCCTGATTGGACATATTTGGTTATATCAAACTCGGATGGGAGCCGGCTGCCTTGGCTGTAGCCCACTTCTTCACCGTTCACCCACAGATGGAAAGCACTATCTACACCTTCAAACCGAAGGACAATTTGTCTGCCATCCCAAGCTTTGGGCACATAGAAATCTCTGCGATAGCACCCTGTCGGATTTTCCGATGGCACACGCGGCGGATCAACCGGGATCGGATACAATAAATCCGTATAATGCGGTTTGCCGTAGCCTTGCAGCTGCCAATGTCCCGGTACTTCAATCGCGCCCCATCCGGACACATCGTAATCCGCCCGGTAGAACTCAGGCGCTAGCTGCGGCGCTGCAGCGAAGTAGAACTTCCACATCCCGTTTAATTGTTGGTACCAAGGGGACTGTCCCCGCTCATACGATAATGCAGTTGTCTCATCGGCATACGAGTGGAAATATGTGCGGCTCTTCATCCGATTTCGTTCTAATACCTCTAAGTTCTCCCAATCATTCAGCTGTACCGTGTTGTTATTCATCACAGCGCGTCTTCCTCCTTATGTCAGTTCATTTATGACGTTCTTTTTACTGGATCGATATTGACTCGGGGATAGCCCCGTAACACGTTTGAACCATTTGCTAAAATAATTCGCATCGATCATACCCAGATGATCTGATATCTCACTCACGCTCATCAGTGTAGTGAGCAGCATATACTCTGCTTTGTGAAGCTTCATTTTGCTCTGGAAGTCAATAATGTTCTCGCCGACAACCCGCTTGAATAAGGTGCTGAAATGACTGCGACTGAAGCCGACCGTATCCGCGAGTTCAGCAACAGACATGCTGTTACTCTCATCCCCCAGAATCAACTGAACGGCGTGCATAATGGGCTCTGGCCATGAATCATTCCATACGTCGTATTTCCTCCACAGCTCATCCTGGCGATACAACTGCATGATGCTGCGAACCCACTCTTCATGTGATTGAATGGGGCCTTGAGCCTGCCAAGTTAACTTCTTGTTCAAGCTTTTGGCGGACTTGAGCCGGAACATGACCAACTCATCAGCCTCTGCCCTACACAAGAATAGATAGCGCCCCTTCCCGCATGGGATCCGTTCGTTCGGTTGCCCTACAGCTTGTTCCATCCCTAGCCAGTCAATCTGATCCAGCTTCTGCTCAGAATCGGTGCGAATCAGATACATTCGACAGCCTTCCTTCATCCATGCCCAATCGGTTTGGAACCACCTTTGCAGGTGTTCATCAATATCAGAGGTGAAGCCGCCAAGCCACGAATAAATGTGTGCCTGGCGATCTTTGACCTCGTTCGATAGCTCCTGGTTCTCTTGACTGCGCTGCCGGAATTGCTGCTCGAACTGCTTAAGATAATATCCGAGCTCTTCCTCATCCATCGCTGTCTTGAGGACGTAACCCGATGCGCCGATGCGAAACCCCTGCTGCGCATACGAGAAATCCTCGTGACAGCTCAGCAGGAGAATCTGGGTCTCGCTCGCAGCTTGCTTCACTCTTCTGGCGAGTTCGAGCCCATTTAGCTTCGGCATCACAATATCTGTGATCAAGACATCCGGCTTATATTGTAAGAAAGCTTCCCAACCTTTAAGTCCATTGGGTGCGTCCGCGACGACTTCCATCCCGTACCGCCCCCAATCCACTGTAGCCCGAAGTCCTTGGCGGACGATTAATTCATCATCGACGATGAGTACCTTCATGTTCCGAATAGCCAAGTGACAACGCCTCCTCACCCGCAAGTGCAGTACATTATCCTTTTAACGTGCCTTCTGTCAGTCCGGCGATAATCTGCTTCTGGAATATAAAAATCGCGAGCAGCATCGGCACAACGCTGATGACCGAGCCTGACATGATCAAGTTATACGGCGTCCGAACACCCGATTGCAGTGCACGAATGGCGACCGCGAGGGTCAGGTTCTCTTGAGACCGTAGAATGATGGTCGGCCACAAGAAGTTGTTCCACTCTTCCACGAAGAAGATAATCCCGAGACTTGCGAACGCAGGTATCAAGATCGGAGCGACAATACGGAAGTAAATCCGCGCCTCGGAGCATCCGTCAATCCGGGAAGCTTCAAGCAATTCATTCTCAATCGTCATGCAATACTGCCGCATATAGAAAATACCGAATGCGCTCGTGAGCCGCGGTAGAATCACACCCCACAGTTGATCAATCATTCCGAGATCGCGGTAAATGACGAAGAGCGGTACCAAGCTCGATTCCATTGGAATCATGAGCGAGGCGAGTACGAGACCGAATAACAATCCTTTACCCCGGAAATTGTATTTCGCGAAGGCGAATCCTGCCATCGAGCAGAAGAACAACCCGCCGACGGTACCCGTAATCGCAGTGAACAAGCTGTTCAAAATGACGCGTCCAAAGTTTTTCTCCGTGAACAATTGCGTGAAGTTCTCGAAATGCAGCTTCGCAGGAATCCAAATCGGCGGATTCGCGAAGATTTCACTCTTTTCCTTGAACGATGAACTGATCATCCATGCGAACGGGAACAGAAACGCTGCTGCAATCCCAAGGAATACCACCAACATGACGATGGACAATGCTCTCGTCTGAATTCTCATGATCCATCGCCCCCTAATCATGCTCCCGGAACAGTCTAAGCTGAACCAAGGAGAGAATCATCATCAGAATGAAGAAGAAAATGGAGATCGTCGAGGCATACCCCATATTCAAGTTCTTGAAGCTTTCGTTGTAGATCAGGACCACCGGCGTCGTGGTCGCCATGTTCGGCCCCCCGCCAGTCAGGATGAACGGCTCCGTGAAGAGCGAGAACGTCCCCAGTGTCGAGAGAATCGTACAGAAAGCGAGTAGTCGCCGCATCAGCGGAAGCGTAATATGCCAGAAGGATTGAATGCCGTTCGCCCCGTCGACCTTGGCCGCTTCATATAGCGACTTCGAAATGCTCTGTATGCCGCCGAGCAGCAGGATCATGTTGTATCCCGTCCATCGGAATATAACCAGAATGGCAACCGATACCCGTGCCCACCATGGCGTCTCCAAGAACCGAATCGGCTCATCGAGAAGTCCCAGCGACATCAATATTTGATTGAGAATTCCTTGGTCAGCGTTAAAGATCAGCAAGAACACAAAGGAGATCGCGACGACGGAAGTAATATTCGGAATGAAAAATACCGTTCTGAAAAATCCTGTCCACTTCATCCACGTGGTACTAAGACATGCGGCGAAGATGAGTGCAAGCGCCAACATGATGGGTACATAGAGCACGAAGATGAGAACACTATTCACAATGGACTGCCAGAAGTCACCGCTCTTCAGCAAAGTGGCGTAATTCGCAAGACCGACAAAGGTCTTCGTCTCCTGACCATGCCATTCGGTAAAGCTGAGATACACAGAATACGAAAATGGTACGAATACAAAAATGATGAAGCAAATGACGAACGGAGCAATAAACCAATAAGGTGCTGATTTGAATTGCCACTTCCAATACAAATTCTGCATGAGACTCTCCCCCAAGATGTGAAGCCTTCGTCATCATCCCTCGTGCACTGATGAAGTCTGAATCTGAAGGCTTCCATCCCGTTACTTATGAAGTTCCTTGCACGTGTCTTTATTTACGCCCAGTTTTCTGTCTCAGCTGATCCGCCGTCTTCTTGAATACTTCTTCAACGGATTTCTTATCGAGGAAAATCTCTGCGAACGCATTGCGAATCAATTCATTCGCTAGCGGGTAATCCTTCGTATAGGTAATCGGCGTTGCATTCTTCACCGCATCCACATAGAGCGAGCGTACTGGCTGATCGTTGAAGTAAGGTACTTTTTCTTGGAACACAGGGTCTTGATATGTCGTCTCAAGGGATGGGAACAAGCCGCCTTCCATCATCTTGAGCTGCGAAGCATCGTTACCTAACATAAATTCGATGAACTTCCATGCTTCTTCTGGGTGCTTCGAATTTTTGTTAATTGCAAGGTTCGATCCGCCGTCGATTGCACTGCTGTACTTGTCATCCGCGGACCATTTCGGCATTGGCGCAACGGACCATTTGCCTGCACCTTTCGGATCAATCAAGCTTGGAAGCAATCCGTCATACCACGAAGCGCCTACAATCGTCGCTTGTTTGTTCTGTTGGAAGGAACTGTACCATGCATCGCTCCAAGGCTCCACCTCGTTCACATAGCCTGCGTTCATCATGTCGACGAAATATTGTCCAATCTTAATGAATTCGGGGCTATCCACTTGAACCGAGCCATCTTTGCCGAAGAACCATTGATCATGCTGCCAGAGCATTTCTTGGAAAATTGTCCCGTCCGTTTTGGTCTTGGAATCCGCCATGATCGCGACGCCCGTCTTTTCTTTGAGCTGCTTCGCAAATCGCTTGTAGTCGTCCCACGTCTTGAGCTGTTCCGCAACTTCCTTCGGATCGGAAGGCAACCCCGCTTGCTTGAATAGATCATTACGATAGAACATCACGACGGGACCACTATCCCAAGGCATCGCATAAGCTTTGCCGTCTTTCATCGCATCTGCCCATTTATACGCATTCATCTTGTCTTTGTAAGGCGCGACCTTATCGCTGATATCGAGCAGCCCGCCCGTCTCGATCATTTGAGACAATCGATGCGATTCCAGGTTGACGATATCCGGCACCTTATCCGCGGAGCTCGCTGCGATCAGGAAGTTCTGATAGACATCCGCTTGTGCAAGGATATGCAGATCCACATCGATATTCGGGTATTTCTCCTTGAATGCCGGCATGTTGAGATCAATGACATTCTTGGCATCTTCCCAAATCCATACAACAATTTTCGTCTTCTCCCCCGCGTCACCGCCAGCAGCAGATTCTTCTGCTTTCTTCTCTCCAGAACCGCCAGAACAGCCAGTCAACGCGATACTAACCAATAGAACCATGCTTAGAAGCGTCGAAAATATTCGTTTTTTTGGTTTCAAAGCTCGTTCCCCCTTAGGCGATGTCGTTTATTTGTCCTCATTATATAAGGACTGTAAGCGCTTTAACACGGAATTTTGTTAGCTATAACCTGCCAATTTGTTCGATTGAAGTTCACGAAGTTGCTACAATTCGTGGCCATCGAATCGTTATTCGCGTTCCATTGTACTCTTCTGAAGTAATCAACATCCCATATTGGCGGCCAAAATGAAGCTTGAACTTCTGATCCACATTAAAACATCCGAGCCCTCCACTACCGAGAGCGCGTGGCTGATTCTCTCGCAACAGCATCTTCAGCCGTGCCTCTTCAATTCCTTGCCCATCGTCTTCGAGTACAAGAACGAGATCATCCCCATCCGGTGAGATCTGAAGCGTAATGTTCCCTTGCCCATCTTCAAATCCATGAAAAAAAGTGTTCTCCAGCAGCGGCTGCAGCGTCATTCGCGGGATCAAGCAATCGAACAACGCCTCATCACAATCAAATGTGAAGCTAAAAGCATGTCCATAACGAACCTCTTGAATCTTCAAGTAATTGTCCACTGTATTCATTTCCCGTTGAATAGATATGAGCTCCTCCGTAATGACGAGATTTCCTTCTAATACTTTGGTCAGATGATAGATCATCCCTCGAATATCCTCATCGCCCTTCATCTTCGCCTGCCATTGGATCATATTTAACGTATTAAGCAGCAGATGCGGGTTGATCTGATAGTGATAGGCCCTTAGCTCTGCCTCTTTCTTCAGCTGCTCCTTCTGCTTCACTTCTTCAATTAACTCCTGGATCTGCTCCACCATCTTATTGAAGCTGCCGCCAAGACGCCCTAACTCATCTTCCGTCTCCGGTTCGATACGGGAATGGAATTTGCCAATGCCGACGAGCTGCATGTTGTTCTTGAGTGAGATGATCCGCCGTGTAATGCGTGCAGAGAAAAGATAGGATACGAGCAAGGAGAGCAGCAGCGCAAACCCAATCAGTGCAATCGTGAAATACCGAATCGTCAGTGTCTCTTGAAAAACAGGCTCAAACGGCGTTCTCACCTCAATCGTCCAGTGATTCGATTCCAGCTGTTGCTTCCAGACCAGATCATCCTTATGATTCTCCCGATCCTGTGCCGTCTGATAGATCACGCGCCCGCTTCGATCGGTTATGGTCAGGAAGGAATGTAGATTATGTTCAATCAGGTCAAAAGAATCCATCAGCTTTGATGCATCCATCTCGATGACAATCTTGCTGTTCTTCAGCGATCCATATTGTCCTTGCAGCGGGAAGACTAATCCGATCACTTGTTTCGGAAGATTGAGGTTCCTAGCCAGGTACGGGCTTGTCCCGTGGATCCCCGTCCAATACGCGCCTTTATAGTCTTCCGGGATCTCCTTCCACCATTTCTGATTGATCAGCTGTTCCACATCAATTTGAGGCGAACCATAATAATAACCGGATGGTGTAACCACATAGATCCCTGTCGTATCTAGGGTTTTGTGGGAATCCAAGAGACGATTGAAATTCTCCTGTGCCAGAAAATGACTATAAGACGTCGGCTCTTCTCCGTCCAATACGTTACTAATCGGATCCAGCAGGTACGAATAAATGAACCGTGTTGTTGCCTGCATCTGTCCTGAATAGGCATCCACTTGGGCCTGAAGCTGGGTGATCGTGGATTGTCCGTACTGTACCATCTGGGATTCCACCACTTCGGAAGATTTGGAGAAAGACAAGTATCCCAAGATAAGCAGCGGAATCGTCGCCACCATCACGAAGAATATGAACAGTTTCATCCGCAGACTACGTCTTGGATAATAAATAAAGCTTCGAACATGCTGCATCCATGCCATTCGAATGATCTCCTCTCAAAATGAAATCTATGATCCAATGAATAGATCACAAATTGCAAGCGCTTACAACGATCCGTATTATTTTGAATCTTCATATCTAAAATTGGTGCTACTATTGTACTATGATCCTCAGGCAAGCTGTCAATGGCTCTGCTGGAGCAAAATAAAGAGGCCATGACCACAAGGGTCATGACCGGAACATTCTTACTATACGTATGCAATTGTTTACGCCAGCGGAATCAATACCAGCTTCTCATACATCGGCTTCTGATGCATATGTGTCTTGTAAACAACGAGATGATCGACACTCCATGCGATCTCCTCCATCGGCTGGAGGATATGAGTCCCCTCGATATCGAACCCTGCTTGTCCCGTATATTTACGCGCAACCGTAATATGAGGCCGATAAGGCCGATCTTCAGGTATAAACCCTAGCGGCTCTGTCACCTTGAGCACGGACGCCACGACATTCTCCAGCGCCGGGATGTCCCCGCGAACCCCCGCCCATAATACACGAGGTGCGCTAGCAGTTCCGAAGGTGCCTGTCCCGCTCAATTCCAGCGAGAACGGCTCCACTTCGCGAACAGCTTCCTTCAGCGCTGGGATCAGCTGATCCAACACCTTCTGACTTGTATCGCCGAGAAATTGTACCGTAATATGATAGTCTTCGGGATGAACCCATTTCGCAAAAGATAGAATCTGTTCGGCCTCTGCTTGCCAGCGCTCCAGCTCCATATTTGCCGCTTCTCCAAGACCTACAGCGATGAACAATCGTCCTGCTTCCTGTTCCGATATATTCGTCATTCCTTCACCTCCACCTTATCAGTGTGCACAAGTAGGTACGACTTTATCGTCCATTTCAAGCTATAGCTCTGAAAACTGAAAAAACCGGGACGATTCTACGCTGAACGTAGAATGCCCCGGCCTCATTGTAATCGCTTAATATTGATCAGACACGCCAACGACAGGAATTCGCGATCTCAGCAACACAGCTAAATCCTCGCCAACCTTACGATCCGTAATATGGAACATCTTCTGAATATAATCGACATTGTTAAGATCCTCGGTACCGATCACGGCTGATCTACCTGTCTGCATACAGACGACAAGAGGCTTCCCGAAGAAGTGATTCGTGTAAATGATTGAGAAATCATACCTCGCATTTTCTGAAATACATCCAATGAAATTGACGTTGGTTTGCTCTGCTTCATCATAGAGATGTTCGAACATCCTTGATTCCTCCTCTCGTTTGAACCGAAAGTTACATTACAGAATATTCAGATTATTTAAATAATTCTATCATGAGTTCGGCTTGGCATGCAATCCCCTTTTTCCCTGAATGTAGAAATGATTGTCAAGAAGAACCTCGAAATGCTATGATGTTGTTGTGATAAATGGGATAAGATGGAACCGGATCACCCGGGAGACAATAAGGACTTGAGGTGGTATAACGATGAGTCAAAGCGCTTACATAACATTCGTTGAAGGATCTACCGTGACGGAGATGTCCCTGGAGGACGTGAAGCAATCACTCCTTCACTACAAAGAACAGACGGCACTAACGGGCAAGCAGCTTGATTGGGATTATGCAGAAGCTGCCTTTCCGTATACGATTGAGACGCGGCCAGGGGAAGAGAAGCAATGGTTTTATTTGAAAGGCGCTCTTCCCCGCTACAAATATATCCTATTCGGTGTAGGGTCTCGTGTCGAAGATGACCAAGAACGCCACTATATCCAGGTCGTTCTTCCCGAAGAAGCCACGCATGGCGACAAAGCGAAAGGCAACGAACTCTGCAAGTACATTGCGCGATCGAATAAAGCTCAGCTTCGTATGTTCAACGGCAGAACGTTTTATTTCAATCCACGCAAATAATGATAACGGTACAAGCATAAACGCCTTCGGCGTCTTTCCAAAGGACGTAAAGCGTTTAAGCGAGAAATATAAGAACAGTTTATCTGTGAAACTTATAACTTCTTATATTTTGGAAAAACCCGCCAAGCATCTGCTTGACGGGTTTTGTTGTTTGAATTAGCCTTCGTTCGCTGCAACAAGCTCTTCATAAGCTTTCTGAACGCGATCCCATTCTGCTTCATCTTCAATATTATAAAGGACCATTTCCTCGTCCTCTTCTTCCATACGAAGAATGACGCCATCCGCTTCTGGATTGCTGCGCTCAAGCAACAAAGCATATACACTATCGTCACAGTTAAAAGTTTCAACGAGGACCATTTCCACTTCTTTACCGTTCTCATCCGTTAATGTTAGTACAAATTCTTCATGGTCGTGGTCATGACTGTGGTCGTGACCGCATCCGCAGTTGTCGTGATCGTGATTATGATCGCTCATCTGTAAACCCTCTTTTCAGTTATTATGTACACCTCGTATCGTAACATGTTCCTGGACAAGGGTCAAACATCGAATTCTCAATTCTTTACCCTATCAATAAGCGATTAGATCGCAGTAATTTCTTTCTCAGCAACGCGTGTATAGTCCCCGCCCGAAGGCTTGACAAAGAATGCAATCGTATACTTTCCTGCTGCCTTAAAGTCGTATGTAAGTTCTTGTGTTTGGAACATGAAATATTCCTTGCGTTCCTTCAGATCCAGTTCCTGAATATCTTTCACTTTGCCAGCAGGATCAATAATCGATACCTTAACCGCATCTGCTGCCACCTTCAAATTATCTACCGAACATAGCACATTGAACTTGAATTCCCCGCGCTTCACGACTCCGAAAATATCTTTACCTGAGAACGTGAGCATATGGACATTCGGCTTATTCACAGTAACCTTTTTCGCATTATCATCCCACTCGACGATCGCCTTAAGTGCTTCGCCAGCTTGGCTCACCGAAAGGTACGTCTTTCCATCTATCATGACAGCTCCATCGCTTACTTCTTCTCCGTTAAACACCATTTTAATCTTCTGTGTTATGGAATCTGCAAAAATAACCGAACCGCCCATCAGCGATAGTGCAAGTGCTACAACCATTACTCTTCTAGCCTTCATCAATTATAGACCTCCAATATTGTGACAGTTGATTGTATATACTCCAATTAAAGGCCAGAGTTGCGGTCTAGAATAGAATAATTTATTGTTGATTATTGCGGTTGCCCGGGAAATGAAGAGAAAAGGTTTGCTTCCCCATTTCCCGCTCGCATTATTTCGAAATTAATGTTCTTGTCAGAATGCAAGGTACCCCCTTGCCGACTGACCCTTCTTTACGCATATGTTCCATGTAACGAATCCCTCTTGCGCACTGCTTCTTACAGACTTCACAACGGTCCGAGGTCACAATGCGCATCGTGTACTGCGCACGCTCGGATGATTTTTTCTTCTTCTTGACGGATTTCCCTTTGGCCAACGGAATCATCTCTTTTCATACAAAGTTCTTCATTCCTCCATCATATGAAAAGGGAGCGTTCCATGTTCGCCCCGGCTGGTTCAAAAAGAAAACGATCTGCATGGGAAATATCCCACACAGATCGTCTATTTGCTGCTTATAGAATCGAAATATTCCGTTTCCATTTATCGAAACTTTATAAAAAATTCTATTGGAAGGTCGGCAAATTGTCCAAGTTATTCGATGGGTCGCCATCGGCATCGCCACGAATATACATTTCACCATCGCGCCCTTTAAAGGCGTTAACACCAGCAATCTCTCCATTTTTAACGGCTTGCAGTGCTTCTTGGTACTCCAGAACGCGCCCGGATGAAGTTTTGAATTGACGAATATCACCGTCTCCATTTTTCTGAACAGCTACAATTGTCTCACGTTGATTCGCTTCCATGGTTACATCCGCTCCTCGATCTATAGTCGTCGTGTGTTCGAGGATAGTATAACCTTATAGCGGTTTTTTCATACGAACATGTAGAATGCCGGCGTCATAGAACGGTTCTTGTGATATCACTTCATAGCCGAGCTTCGCGTAGAATATCTCTGCTTGACACTGCGCATCTAAAATTGCGTCACTCAGACCCAAATCCTTGGCAATTTGTTCGAGAGCTAACAGCAATACACGACCATATCCGTATCCTCGATACGCTTTCTTCACCGCAATACGCTGCATTTTCGCCATATGATCTTGATAGATGGTTAACCGGCCTGTCGCCACCGCTTGTCCTTCATACTCGAGCAATACATGATAAGCCTTGCCAGCGAGTGTATCGTATTCATCAATCTCCAAATCTTCAGGCACCTGCTGCTCATGAACAAAGACTTCTAATCTGATGGAGAGACACTTATTGAGTTCTTCTTCTGTCTTGACTTGAATAATTTGCGCTGCCATGTCTTCACCTCTACCCTGGATATCGAACTTCCTTAAATTTGTAACATTCCTGATTATACAAAAGAATGTTTTTGATGTATAGTTGGGGTGGAATGAAGCTCGAATGATTGAATGCGAAGGGAGGTCATCGCCATGACAGCCGCAATTATTGGATCGATTATTATTATTGCTCTGATCACATGGGTCACCTTGTGGGTAACGCGTAAAGCCTATTCGAGAAAGTGGGAAGAAGAGTAGGATCGTGCGCAGGACACTTATTTATCAATCTCTGTAAGTCGTCTTAGCCAGACAAATTGTTCATCATGTTTCATGCTATCCCTACTTACGAAGATTGCGAGCAACCAGATGACTCCGATAACTAACATCGAGAAACATAATAACCACCCGATAAATACGCCAACTTCGTTCATTCGCACCCTCCTCTTGACCTAGAATCACTACTTATGACAATTTTATGAATGATCGGTGCGAATTAGTCCGACGACCTCGTGCTTTACCCGTTTTTTGGAAAGGAGTTCCACCATGTCTTTTGTTTTACCGCAAGATTGGAATCAGCAGCTGCATGAAGAATTAGAGCAGCCTTACATGCAGGAGTTGAGTGAGTGGCTAGATGCAGAATATCAGCATGAGACCATTTACCCGCCAAGGGAATACCTATTTGAAGCGTTCCGATTAACGTCCTTCGCGAATACCAAGGTCGTTATTCTGGGGCAAGATCCATATCACGGGCCCGAGCAGGCGCATGGACTGAGTTTCTCCGTTCGACCTGGGGTACGGATCCCACCTTCGCTTCGAAATATCTATAAAGAATTACAAGCAGACCTGTCTTGCTCCATCCCTGATCATGGAACCTTAACGGATTGGGCGGCGCAAGGCATTTTGCTGTTAAATACCGTACTAACGGTTCGTGCTGGACTCCCTGCATCGCATCAAGGACAAGGCTGGGAGCGGTTCACTGATGCCGTATTGCATGCACTTCAGCAGCGCAAAGAGCCACTCGTCTTCATTCTGTGGGGCAACCATGCGATTCAAAAGGCCGAAACCATCAACTCTGAGCGCCACTGCATTATTACTTCAGCACACCCGAGTCCGCTTGCGGCGCGCAAAGGATTTTTCGGTAGTCGTCCATTCTCTCGCACGAATGAATTTCTTATACAACAAGGGCTAACACCAATCGATTGGAATCTTGATTATCTTGATATTTTTGCTACTATTAAAGAGGATAACTCGAAGATTCGGTCATAAGGGAGCTAGTACGATGAAAAATTTAGTAGGGAAACAAGTTATGGTCTATTATGGTCAACGGATGCAGCTTACCGCACAAGGGACCCTAAGTGAGTGGAACGAACAGGAAGAGATGATTACCCTCGCTCCCGAAGGCATTCGAATTCCGATCGCACAAATCGCGAAAGTCGAGCTGTTGGAACCTGTGGAAGCGCGATCTGAACTTGCGCAAGATCCTGCTTATCGCTCAGGTAATGTTCGCTTTGTCATGCACGATACCGTTCAATTCGATAATGCGATCTACTTTCAATCCCCCGTGTCCATTTGGCATAAAGATCGACTCATCTGTCATGAGAATCGCATCATCCATCATACGGAGCATGAAGTTACGATTCAAGGCGGTACCGTTTTCCGCAAAGATGAATGTCAGTTTATCGTCAAATCCATGATCGGCATTCAACACTCGTCTAGAAATGAATAAGAAATCGCTCAAATCCAAGAGCGCAATCATAACAAAAAGGTAGCCGAATTCGGCTACCTTTTGTTGTAGGAGAGGTTATTTCCAGTAATCAGAATAGACATGCACAACTTACGATTACCAAAAGAATGAAAAGCACCAAAATCGTACCTGTGCTAGTAAAGAAACCAAATCCTCTTTCTTCTACTACTCCCATGCTCCTCCCCCTCTCTGAAGAAGAATTATTAGTTACGGGACATTGTATGTTGATTGCTGCTCGAATGTATGGGCAAGTATATAGATCGAATTTGTTTTTATAGGTTAATCCCTCCTACTCGAAATGACATACCTTGTTACAAGAGAAATTGACTTGTGTTAAAGGAGGGCGTACACAAATGCCGCAATATCACATTATCGTTGATCTATCAGATCGAATGCTGTATGTATTAGATGGAGATCGCGTGGTACGCGGATTTCCTGTAGGTGTCGGGAAGATGGTCACCCAAACGCCAAGCGGGGAATTCGAGATCATTAACAAGGTCCCAAATCCAGGAGGACCGTTCGGCGCCTTTTGGATGGGATTATCAAAGCCCCATTATGGCATTCACGGTACGAATAATCCATCATCCATTGGCCATGAAGTCTCGCATGGGTGTATTCGCATGTATAATGAGGATGTCTTGCAGCTGGCTTCAATGGTTCCAATCGGCACACCTGTCACGATTCGACCCTAGGACATTCGCCCATTTCTTTTCCGGGCGAGTGTCCCGAGTGTTGAGAATAGCATACGTTATTCTATACTCAACAATCAGGAGGATGAATCAATATGACCTATGTTCCAACGACGTATCAAGATCCTAACTACGCCGGGTACTACCCTTATCCATATCCTTGCGATCAATATCCATACTGTCCATCGCCGTATCCTTACCCTTACTCCTACTATCCAAGCTATACACCATTCTTCTTCCCCATCTTTATTGGCGGATCCCATGACGGCTTCCACAATGGATTCCACGACGGTCATCACGGGGGTCATCACGGGGGTCATCATGAGGGTCATCACGGCGGCGGACATGAAGGTCACCGTGGGCCATTCTATGGTCAACAGCCGGGATTCCATGCCAATCAACAGAACGAAGTTGTTCGAGTCAACCATAAGAAAAAGTAACATGCAAGACAAAACGCCTCCCCAGTGCAGGGAGGCGTTTTTACAAGCCCAAAATTGTTACCGCTATGCATCAATGCATGGAAATAACAGTTCTGCTGCATACCACGTTCTTAAAACCAAGTCATAATAAATGGAGCTACGCCAAGTGTAATAAAGGCGGTCGCCATCATCGAAATCCCCGCGACAGAACCCGCAACAGCATCATATTCAAGTGCCTTGCTAATTCCACAGGCATGCGCACTTGTTCCGAACAAAGCGCCTCGAGCGACCGAGCTATGAATCCTAAAATATTTGACGATCATCGGCCCAATAATCATACCTAACAGCCCCGTAACTAATGTAGCCACCGCAGTCACTGTCGGAATCCCACCGATCATATCCGATACGGAGACTGCTATCGGGGTTGTTGTTGAACGCGGTGCAACCGAATCCGTAATTTCCTTGGTGAGACCTAACATCTTCGCGATACCCGCCGAAGTAATAATGGCAATAATCGCCCCGGCACCTACACTAACGATAATCGCCATTACATTCTTTTTCAGTACATCAACATGTTTGTAGAGCATAACCGCAAGAGCAATCGTTGCCGGCTTAACCATCTCGGACAACCAGCCTGCGCCTTCATTATAGGATTGGAAGGATACGCCGCTAAATTGAATCAATAGGATCACAATAATAGGCACGATCAGGACAGGCGTTAAGTATACTTTTGGGAAAGCCTTATATAGACGTTTGGAAGCAAAGTAAATTGCCACCGTAATGAATAACCAGAAAATCGCTTCTAACATTCGCTGTTCCCTTCTTTCTTAGCTGCAAACCGTTGACTGATAAGTCCTGTACAGATCATCACGGCTAATGTACTGAGAAAAATTGTAATCGTCAGACGAAGCCCGCTCTCCACTACCAAGCTTTTGTAATTAATAATCCCGACGGCCGCAGGGATAAAGAATAACAGCATCTCGGCAAGCAGCCAATTGGACCCTTGTTCGATCCAATCCATTCGAATCACTTTGAATTTCAATAGAATGAATAATACGGCGATCCCAATAATCGTACCTGGTATAGGAGAATGAATCCATGCTGCAAAAGCATCCGATATTTTGGCTACGATAATAAAAAATAGAACTTGGATGACGGTTCTAAGTAGTGTTCTCATGGATGAATCCATCCCCTCTCTGTATTCAGTATACAGATTCCATTCCCATAGGTAAAATGAATATATATTATGGTTTTCATTCCATCTAGCTATGAAGAGAGGTCTTCCCTATGGATATACGGCACTTACAGTACATTACAGAAATTGTGCGCTGCAACAGCTTCACGAAAGCGGCAGAATCCTTACATATCACGCAGCCGACAATCAGCAAGTCCATCATTAACCTGGAGCAAGAATTGAATACGGAAATCTTCGTTCGAGAGGGCAAACAAATCAAATTAACGGATGCGGGCGACGCGATCATGAACTATGCAGAACCCATTCTGCATTTATTCGACCAGCTGATGGCTGAAATTAATGACTTGACCTACCTTAATAAAGGAAATATTCGCATTGGGATTCCGCCAATGGCAGGCTCGAGTTATTTTCCAATGGTAATCAAGCAATTTCAAGCCACCTATCCTGGGATCACGATTCACATGGTGGAGGATGGCGCCAAACGCATCGAAGAACGAATAGAAGAAGGCGATATTGACGTGGGGGCTGTACTGCGGCCGATCGATCATGAAATGTTCGATTCATTTCCAATCGTCGAGGATCGCTTGAAAGTCATTATGCATCCATCGCACCCGCTGGCAGAACGTAAGCATATTGAACTGCAAGAACTATCCCAAGATCGATTTATTCTATTTAGCCACCAGTTCGCGCTCCATGAACGGATCATTCATGAATGCCGTGCCGTGGGATTCGAACCACAGATCGTGAGTGAGAGCTCGCACTGGGATTTTATTGGTGAAATGGTGGGGGCGGATATCGGAATTGCCATGCTGCCGGATACGATCTGCCGACTGCTCTCCCCAGAGAAGGTTCGTGCGGTTACATTAATCAATCCAATCATACCTTGGCAGCTATCGATGGCTTGGCGTCGGGTGGGATACCTGTCGCGGGCATCTCGTGCATGGATTGCTTTTACGAAAGAATATTTCGGTATCCTTTCTTGAGACGCAAAAAAGAGCGGCCCAATGAAATTTATCAGCGGGACTGCTCTTTATTCTTTTTTCGAGAGTTTTCGAGGTACATAATACATCATATTCTCTTCGTTCGGGCATCCTAAATCAATCATTTGACGAGACAAGGAGCACCGTGATGAAACATGATGATCTAGACCAAGTAACCGATCCAAAAGTATTATATGATCTCGGCCTTGCGGACAAAACCCTCATGAAGACCGAGCAACTCATTCAAAATATTGATCACGCTTATGACAACAAGCCTTACAGCACGATCATGAACACCGAAACGGAAGGAGAGGTCAATTGACCTCTAACCATTGGCTATTAACCACAAGTATCGTCTTCCAAAATGAGATGACTGCCACGTTCTACAATGACATAATCCGCATGTCGTATGAACCAGTGCTCAGTTTCCTTATGCTCTGACACCTCAACCCCGAACTCCCCATCCGCCGGTTCAAAGTCATACCAGCTTGTAACCAATACCTCTTGACCCATCTCGAATGGATGGTCGTTCGTGTTGCCCGTAATTTTCACTTTATCTCCTGGCTCTGCATGTCCGATATGCTGTTCTTTCATTTCAAATCCTCCATTATCTTCATTAAACACTCTGGGATGCTGTGCTGTGTTACTGCTCTTCACTAACGACTACCGAATCTCGAATCTGTTCGAATGAAATGGGTTGATAGTCCCAGTGTTCAACACTTACGTTGAAATAACTCTTCCCCTCATACTTCTGGCCATGGATATGTCCGTGCACATTCACAAAAGGCATATGTCTGTTCATATACATCGGCTCATGCGTGAGGAAGAAAAATTGCTGGTATATCATCGGATGCTCACTTACTTCATTAAATCCTACATCCAGCCACCACGTACGCGAACGCCCTCGATCATGATTGCCTAGAATCAGATGCTTATAACCGTTCAGCTGACTGACAATGTCTCGGGTCCGCTCACGATTCCAGAAGGAGAAGTCTCCGAGATGAAAAACTTTATCTTCTTGCTTCACGACAGCATTCCAACGCTCTATCATATACCGATCCATTTCCTCAACGCTCTGAAAAGGTCTCGATTCAAAATCAATAATGCCGCGATGACCAAAATGATGGTCGGATGTAAAGAAAACCTGCTGCATGAAGTCACGTCCCTTCGCGAATCCTTCTTTCTCTATAGAGTCTAACATGTTTTGGATTTCTGTCAAAATAAGAGAAACGATCTGAATTTACGACTACAATCGGCCTCGCCTCTTAGGCATCCGTATATTTTACAAGCTTACCGGGTTCGAATGTTTTCTCAATCATGTTCAATAAGTGCCTGCACAGGGCTTCCGTTGAGAGTAACTGTCCTGTTTGATGTGCATGTTTAAAATACTTGGCCATCTCAAATTCTTGAGCGTTCTTCTCCCTTGCGAGCATCTGCATCTCGGTATCGACCATGCCGGGGTCTACAGCAATAATTTCTACAGGGAATTGGCTTCTGCCTTGCTCTAAGCCGACACATTGCGAGAACATATTCAAGCCCGCCTTGGCCGTGCAATACACACTCATATCCGGTGCGGGATAGGAGCCTGATCCGGATGATATATTGATGATTTTACGCCGGATTCGTACGTTCTCCGATAAATTGATAAAACAAGAGGTTAGCAGCATCGGTGCGACGAGACTGATCTGGAGGTTTTTATGGATCTCACCTAGCGTACATTGCTCGATCGGCTTGAGCGGCTCTGCCATAGCTGCGTTGTTCACGAGACAAATCATATCCGCATGATGGAGATCGATTTGGTTGAACACCGTATCCATCAGGTTCTCAATCCCCGAGGTATCACTTAAATCATAATGAATATGTGTATAATTCTGAAACTCCGTCAGGCTAGAATCCCCTCTGGATATGCCGTGGACCTTGTGGTCTTGCTCCAGCAGCATTTTGGCTAACTGTTCACCAATTCCTCTTGAAGTCCCTGTAATAATGAAATGATTCCGACGCATTGCATCTCCTCCAATAGTTAACAAATATCTATGATATGAGCTCACGTTCAACCGTTCACGAATGATGATTTAGTTGGAAGACCAAATCTTCTCATTATAGTAATTCATCGTCGCTTAAATGCTGCACCGCGTTCACCCATTATTATTCTATTCTGTTGCTTCCATATCAAGACAGAGTTATGTATTTTGAAGAAACTCTAACATCCCTATATACGCTTTTTCTACGAGCTCTGGCGTCGTCCATGCATTCGATAGATACCTCGATCAGGAGCATACATGTTCATAAATTCGATTCACTCCTGCCATTTACCTTCTTCTCCATGTCAACTACTTGGACATCAGAAATGTAAAAAAGCCACCGATGAAGGTTCATTCATTCGGCAGCCTGATTTTATTTAGTAAGACAGTGATCAACTCAATCGACTGCGTATCCTTCGATATCGCAAGCGACACACACTGCTCTATCCTGCACTATATGTAAGAATGAGCTTCCTGAGCGCTTGCTTGATATCCCCATGAAATAATCCTCCATGATAGCAGATAATCTGCTCAATGTCGTAGTTAAGCAACAGCTGAACGGAATTGACAGCCTCTTCTAGATTCAGGGTATAGGTAGGATTAGCGATGTTGAATGTGCCATCTTCAATCACGACGGCATCTGACGCAATCAGAGTTCTGCTCTCTGGCAAATATAACGAAATATGCCCAGGCATATGGCCAGGGGTATGTACGATCTCAATACCGCCGCACCAAGGAAACTTGTCTCCATGAGATACCGAACGGTCAACGGCAGCTGGCTCGTAGGACTGTAAGAAGCGAATAAATTGTTCAGCACCTGGTTTTTCTTCGGCCTGCAGATCATTATACGTTGATTCAGCCTGTTCAAGTCGCAACGACTTTTGTCTTCCTTCAATATACGGTATTTCAAGATCATGCGCGATGATTTCAATATGTGGATACAGCTGCTTAAGAGAAGCAAGTGATCCATAATGGTCCATATCGTGATGGGTCACAATCAATTTTGTAATTGACTCCAGCTTGACGCCGTTCCGGTTAGCCGCTTCTTCAAGACGAGATATAAAATTAGGATAACCACAGTCGACGAGAATGGTATCGTGTTCATCCCGTAGCAGAACCGGGGTGATAGCCTGTTTTTGTCCGTTAAACTCAAATTCAATATCAAGTAACTGATAATTAATCATACCAATACCTCCATCCCAAGCAACATTTAGATACCTGATTATAAGTAATTCGAACTCAGACATCAAATTCTACGACAATCAGTTAAAGTAAGGTTAGTGCTAAAAATTAAATATTGCAATCAATTATGAATAACTAGGAACAATCACCCAAACCAAGAGAGAGCTGCCTTCATAACATATCGAGTACTAAAAGTTAGGGAGGTGCTTACATGTCCGGTTTAGTTGGTGGAGCTTTTACAAACACTGGTACAATTCTTGTATTGTTCATCTTATTAGTTATCGTCGCCTGCAGTTGTATGGGTGGCTTTGGATTCGGTATTTAATAACTAATAATGCCCCTTAAGTACTTTTAGTGTTTATTGTCGTCAATGGAGATAAACATCGAGAGCTAGTCCAAACCCTTGGTATCCATTATAAAAGCCTTACGTAATAAGCTGCTCCCGGCATGGTGCTGGAGGCAGCTTATTTACCTATGACCCGCTGCTAAATGAGAATATCCGCTGAAATCGTCATTGTATCACGTTTCATGTCTCCACATAAAGAAGGCGAAAATTGTACAATCCAATTTTCGCCCCTGCCTTACATTACTCTATCCCTTCAAACCGCTTAATCTCATTCATTCGATTGCAGCGTAAGCCGGAATCGGTATTTCATATTATCTTCGAACCACATGACAAAGTTCGTTCCCCACACGTTGTTGTGCAAATTAAAATGAAAACCGCGGTCCAACGGAACGAAGGTGTTGTCGAATTCCAGAATTCTTCTTTCACCCGGACAAACAATTGGCGCATCCAATGTCTCGATGAACGCCGTACCGTCCGCCCCCCCATAGTACAAGCCTGTTTGAACCCCGTGCAAATTCCTGTTGCCGTTCTTGACGACAGACAGCGGCGAAATGCGGCGCCCCAGCTTATCCATTTCCCACATATTCGGATTGTCGACGAGTGGCGCGAAAGAAAACCAGCTCGCCTCAGGCAAGCGGCACGCTTGTTTCTCCTGCCATTGCAGTTCGACTTCAATATGCGGACCGCTGCGCTGGAATTTATATAGGACATTCAGCTTCCGAGGAGCTCCATGATGCTCACATACGTCGTCCGGTAGCTGTAAATCGATACTTACTACGTCGTACTCCGGCTGTCTATCCAGCATAATTTTGTCGGCTCTCGCCTTAAACAGCTTATGCACTGGCTTAGGATCAACATATTCGATCCCCGGCTTGCCTAAGTCGTTATCAGCCCAACCGTGATGTCTAGGCAAATTGGTCACATATTCTTGGAAATAGCGATCATAGCTTTCTTTACTGAACGTTTCATATCGGAATTTGCCCAGCTCATGCTCTTCATCGGCCCATACTTTTCCGCTGTTATCCGTCAAGGAACAGATCGATCCATCAGAAGCGAAGGCGACCCGGAAAGCTCCAAGCTCGTAGTATTCACCGATCTGTAGAGACTTAGATTGATCAAACACTTTACCGTCCATCGAAGGGCTTAGTTGTTCAAGCGCAGTTACCGCTTCTTCAGCCAAATCTTCAGGTAAGGCAGCAATTGCCTGATTTAAGTAGTCACGCTGTTCTTGCCACGAGCTCTCATAAGAGCTGAAGCGGCGATCTGGAACTGCTTGGTTACGGAGGTAATCGAATTTCTTCCACTTCGCGTCATCGATCACGTCCCGCTTCCTCGCGGCAGCTAGATCAGATGGCGAATAGTTCGTAAAATCAACAAGATACACGGATGAATTCATTCCCCAAGTATGCTCCGGAATAAGCATCATATTGTCACAGAATCGGTCATATGCCTCGCTCTGTACATCAAGCGCACCTGAATCCAGCCACTTGTCGCGCAGACGCAGCAGCTCACGGTAACGCGCGATTTTCCATGGGTCAGAGGCGGCGCCATGGATCCATGAATCACCGATTTCTTCGGTGATCATCGGCAAACGGTGCTTCACCGTCTGCAGCTTTTCTGCATAGGCATCCATGGTTGACGCCATTATACTAGCACCCGGATAATCGCGCTGCAGCTGATCATAGAGCCCTTTCACTTCTTCCAATTTAGGAGGACCGAAATTATCATGTGTATGAGCAAAGTACAACGCATCCTCCATACCTTCCAGATGAAAAGGCTTACCATAAGCATCGGCATAATTCACTATAATTTCAGAACCATCCGCTGCCCGCCATACAAACATTTTCGGTACACTCGGATTTTTGGATACATCGTTGACGCCGATATGTAAATATTGAATACCGCTTTTCGCTAACAGCGGAACCATCGCGATCGTATGACCAGGAACGTCCGTCATTTTGGCAGCAATGGTAGAACGGCCAAACGTTTTATCCAAATCTTGAGATAACGATAACCCATACTCGAACAGGCGTTCATCCATGAGCTCTGTATGTGTCGTGAAAGGCAAGCCGTGCCATACGATTCTGCCTTGGCGAATTCCTTCCTCCATACGAGCCCGCATCGTCTCTGATGCTGTCTGTAAAAATTGCTTGATTAGCCATGAGCCTGTCGTCCACACGAATTTGACAGGTCCTTCCTCTTGAGCGAGCTTCTCCGATAAATCCAGAGCCTGTGGTATGAAGCTGTTCATATAACGATCGACAACATCTTGTGCCATGTGCGTATAACCGATATCCAGATGGGTTTTAAATACGACATGGACTCTCTTAATTGTACTCACTCTAGCTTCTCCTCCAATGCCTCATGTTGTCAGTCCGACACACATCGTGCGGCTATGTCATTCACTTGTGCAGCGGACATGTTTGTCTATCTAACCCACATACTACTCCTTCACACTACCTACGACAATGCCTTTAACAAAAAACTTTTGAAGGAACGGATAGACTAGCAAAATAGGCAATGAACCGATGATGATTTGCGCTGCTTTCGTCGTTCGGTCCGAAATCTCGGACATATGCTTCGCCTGCAGCATGCTGATTTTGGCAAAGTCAGGTTTAATAATAATTGTCTGTAAATACGTAGCCAGCGGATATTTATCCGGCGTCTTCATAATGAGCAATCCGTCAAACCACGAGTTCCATTGTCCGACAAACGTAAACAGTACGATCGTCGCGAGCGAAGGCATCGAGATCGGTACCAGAATACGCCACAGCGTCGTCCAATGGGATGCTCCATCGATGAAAGCGGACTCCTCCAGCTCTTTGGGCAAGCCCCGGAAGAAATTAAGCAGCAGCACCGCATTAAATACTTGAACCGCACCCGGCAGCACAAGCCCCCAGATCGAGTTCATCAAGCCCATCATCTGAATCGTCATAAACCACGGAATCAACCCACCGCCGAACAAGATCGTAAAGATGAAGAACCACGCATATGCCGTTCGGAAGCGGAAATCTTTCACTTCCTTAGACAATGGGTAAGCAAGCAATATCGTCAGGAACATACTGATCGATACACCTAGAACGGATCTTTCAATCGAAATGACAAATGACTTTAAGAACTGAGAGTTCTGCAAAATAAACGAATAAGATGAGAGTGTAAAATTGACCGGCCACAGCTTAACCAGCCCGGATGATGCGGCAGTACTGGTGCTAAATGATAGGGCAAGTACATGCACCATCGGAGCAAGACATAATAAGGATAGAAAAATAAGAAACACATAGTTGCACAAACTGAACAGCCGATATGTGAATGACGGACGATGAAACATAGCAATGTCCCCCTAAAATATACGGTAGTTGGATAGACGATACGCGAGCCAATACGAAATGCTGATTAACAATAAAGATACGACGGATTTGAACAGCCCAATTGCAGTTGCGACGCTGTATTGCGCATTGACGACACCGGTCCGGTACACAAGTGTGTCCAATACATCTCCTGTCTCGTATACGGTCGCATTGTAAAGGGTAAAAATTTGATCGAAGCCGGCATTAAGCACGTTCCCCAAACTCAACGTCAACATGAGAATAACAATGGGGAGGATTACCGGAAGTGTAATATGCCTCGTCTGCTGCCAGCGTGATGCGCCATCGATGAGAGCCGCCTCATATAATATCGGACTTACGCTCGTAATAGCCGCTAAATAAACGATGGTACTGAATCCGAATTCCTTCCATATATCCGAGATAATAAGTACAGGACGGAACCAGTGGTTGCTGCCTAAGAAAAAGATGGGCTCTACGCCCAGAAATCCCAGCAGTTGATTAACAATGCCTGTTTCGGGAGACAAAATATCGATTAATATGCCGCCCAAAATAATCCAGGACAAAAAATGCGGTAAATAAATCAGTGTCTGAATCCCGCGTTTGATTAATGCATTACGAATCTCATTCAAAAGTAGTGCGATGATAATCGGCACGATAAGTCCAGTACATATTTTCAATGAGGCGATAATGACTGTGTTTTTGATTGCCTGCACCGTATCCGGAAGCATAAAAATGTAAGTGAAATTGTCGAAACCGACCCATTTTGAATTAAAAAAACCCATTAGACCGTTGCCGCGTATGCGAGTAAATTTTTGGAACGCAATGACGATGCCAACCATCGGGATATAGCTAAAAATGATAGCCAAAATGAAGCTAGGCAAGATCATTGCATGCAGCGGAAGCTCCCTGATCCACCTTTTACGCATATCGGTACCTCCTCTTATCCCCATGAAGTAAAGAGAGAGGGGAGTGTGATCCCCCCTGTCACTTTCTAAATTCAGCTTGTTATTGCTGCTTTGCGTACCATTCGTTGACTTCTGCTGTAATTTGATCGCCGCCAAGCTTTTTCCATTGCTCAACAAATTTATCGAACTCGTTGATGGAAGCAGCGCCCATAATGATTTTGGTAAATGTTTCGTTTTGCAATTTGTCCAGCACACCTTGTCTTTCGACCATCGTCGGTGTATTAGCTCCCAGATAAGCCGTCGTCAGTAATGTATCCTTATAGCCGGCAAGCACTTCGAACGAGGATTCCGTTGGACCTGCCTGACGGTAGGTTGCCCATTGTGAGTCGTCACCGTTTTTGAAAGCCGTGACTTTATCATAGATAGCCTTCTGCTCCGGATTCAGCTTTGACACATCACCGGACTCCACTGCCCCTTTCACGGCGAGGTAGTTATCTGGAACATCTTTATTGGGCGCGAACACCTGGAATAGCGGATACTGGAACAGCTCCGTGCCTTTCGCTGAAAGCGCGTATTTCTCCCAGTCAGCTGTCTTGCCATAGGCACGCTCCAACCATAAGTTCAGCATTTTGACAATGACTTCCGGATGCTCGTAACCAACCTTTGCCACTTCATATTCATAGACAGGGAATCCTACACCCGGTATCGCGGGCTTATCGTCTGCGGACACGATCGGGTACGGCTTCCATTCCATGCCTGGATTTTGCTTTCTAGCATCGTTGAACGGCCAGTAGGAATACCAGTTGGCGCCATAATAAATACCCACTTTGTTCTGCGAGATCGATTCAGTCACTTTCCCGCCGTCTTTCACAGCAAATTCCTTATCCAGAAAACCTGCTTTATACAGTTCTTGCAGCTTCGCAAGCGCTGTTTTCATTTCTGGAGCAATGTTGCCGTTCATCAGCTTCCCTGAAGCATCTTTAATCCAAATGCCCGGATAAGCATGGAATCCATTATAATAACCCGTTAAACCTGTAAGCTCTTTGCTGATGGCCAAGCCGAAGGTGTCGGCTTTTTTGTTTCCGTCTGGATCCTGCTTAATGAACGCTTCAGAGATCTTCAGCAATTCGTCCATCGTCTTAGGCGGCTGCAATTTCAATTTATCCAGCCAATCGGTACGGATCCATAAAATATCAGCGTTCGTAATGTTGCCGCCAAACTTCGGAATCGCCATTAATTTGCCGTTGAACGTTGCTGACTTTAGCGCTAGTCCGCCATCTTGATTTGCCAGCTCCTTCAGCGCAGGTGAAGCATATTTTTCCCATACCTCTGTTAAGTCCTGAACTTGGTCGCCTTCTACCAACTGGTTCATCTGCTTCGTATTTGCACCGAATACATCCGGGATGTCATTGGATGCGATCGAAATGTCCAATTTGTTGCTGTCGCCGCTTGGGTCACCCAACCAGTCATACACGAGCTTCACGCCGAGAGCGCTCTCATATTCCCTTGTCCAAACATTGTTTTCGTTCGTATCGCCATTCTCAAAGCGATCGGCCGGCAGTGCCATACGCACCGAATGAACCTCAATGGGCGGATCGTATTTGCCGATCGGGTCGTAATTTACTTCAGGGCTTTTGTTATCTGCCGGAGCGGTTGTCGCTTGACTATCTGCCGGCTGCTGCGAAGCTTCGTTGACTTTCTCATCTCCACCGCACGCCGTCACCATCAGCGAAAATCCTACCAAGCAAGCGGTTAAAAGTGTGCCTAACTTCTTCCTTTCCATTTCATAACCCCCTACGACTTTGAGATTTTTGTTCTACGAGTTGATTATAAGTGGGCAACGCGGTTGCAATCTATTCGCCTATCTTTACTTTGGGGTCGCATTTCTAGACATGACAACACTGTCGCGATATTCCTGCGGCGTTTTCTGAAGCGCTTTGCGGAAAAAACGGTAAAACGATTGCTCAGACAAAAAACCGACTGAAATCGAAATCTCATGAATTTTCAATCGGTTTTCTTCCAGCAGTTCCATCGCTTTGTGCAGTCGAGCCGTCATAATGTAGTCCGACAAGCCTTCATTCGTGACCTTCTTGTACAACCGAGATAAATAAGAAGGGTTATGGCCGACGACATCGCCGATTCGATTAAGTGTCAAGTCTCCTGCCAAGTTCTGCTGGACATATCGCTGCACCTTTCGAATTACGTCATGTTCCTGATTGCCTTGTCCGGAAAGCTTGTGTTCGAACAGCACCTCTGCTAGGTGATAAAAATAATCGACAACTTCCTTCCAGTTGTGTTGACAGTCGAGTGCTGTCATTTTCCCCAAATTGATTCTACTTCCGATATCATTCTGAATTTCCCAGCGGTTAATATATGATAAAAAAATCGATACGAGCGTATAATAGACTTCGGTTTTAATGGAATTCATCGCATCGATTCCTTCGGCTATCACTTTCATAATCTCCGCATATTCTGCAATGAATTGGTCTCTCTGCCCATTCTCGAGCACCGTCTGAAGTAAGTTAAGCTTTTTCAACTGCTTTCTTCGTTCGTGGTTCGATGGGGCGCCCGAAGCAGCTTGGACAGATTGCTCCAGAAGAAGCAGCTGCTGCCCTAACCCAAGTCCTCGATTTAGCTGCTGCTGCAAGTGATCAAACTGTTCAGCAATTTGAGTCCATTCCTGGAACGTTGCTCCAATGGCGATAGATAGATTCAGTTTTAGCAAGCCGCTGCATGCGTCCTGGATCATTTCCGCTGCACCCTTTAGAAATACGAGACAATGCTGACGAAGCTCAATAAGCTTGTCGACAGTTAAGGCTTCCTTTGGTTCTGCGGGCTGAATCAGCCAAAGCACCTTCGTTTTTTTCTCAAAATCAAACGAAATCAACTGTACCTTAGCCGATAAATATTCCTTCGCGATATTCTGAATGGCAAATAGATAGAGAGATTTGTCGAAGGAACGAACGTCTTCATTCCAATTGTCTACCCTTCCGATCATAACGACGACAGGCTTGGCCGGCTCGAGCTCGATGTTAACCTCCTGGAAGCTCAAGCTGAGAGCGTCGTACGTTAATAAATCCCCTTGAACAAGCTCCCACAGCAGCTCCTTCTGCAATCGAGGAGCAATCAGCTGCATCTGCTGTTTAGATTTCGTAATAAACTCCTCTGCCGCGACCGCTTCAGATAAAGCTGTTACTGCTTTTTGTACTGCTTGAACGATGGCCTCGTCACCCTCTGTTTTTAGCAAATAATCCACGCTACCGTTGCGAATCGCTTCGTGAATATATTCAAAATCGCTATATCCCGTCAAAAAAATCACTTTGCATCTCGGCCAGCATGTTACAATTTCCCGGTGCAGCTCGATTCCGCTCATGCCCGGCATGCGAATATCCGTCAGTACGATATCGATTTTGATCGTTTGCATGCAGCGAAGAGCATCTGCCGAAGAGTAGGCGCTTAGCACCTCCAATTCAGGGATTGCCTTTCTATCAAACAAATCGACAATAGTCTCGACGATCAAAGCTTCATTGTCAACAATTAGCAATCTATTCAACCTGATCAACTCCCCTAGTAGATAAATGCAGCACAACCAGTAAGCCTCCCGCTGCCCCACGGTCGACAGTCAATCCATACAATTCACCATATCTTAACTTTAGACGTCGGTGCACGTTCAGTAATCCGGTAGATTCCTTTCCGAGTACGTGAGAGCGTAGCTCATGCTGCAGCTCAGCAAGCCCCTCTTCCGAAATGTTCTCTCCATTGTCCTCCACTTTGATCCGTAAAGCTTCGTCTGCAGACTCAAACCGGACCGTCAGGATGCCATCCGCCACTTTGTCTTCCAGTCCGTGTACATAGGCATTTTCAATGATGGGCTGCAAAATGAGCCGCGGAACCGGAAGCTTGTGAAACGGATTAGGAAGCTCCGCCCATTCCACGGTGATCTGCCTAGAAAAGCGCAGCGATTGAATTTCGGTATAGGCCTTCGAGTGGCTCACTTCCTGTTCGAGCGAAACCGTCTCGGCGCTAGTCCGGGTAATGAATCTAAAATAATCTCCGAGGTGCTGTACAAGCCGCTCCGCCGTTTGAACATCATGCATTCGAACGAGTCCCTGCAAAATAAAAAAGCTGTTATACAGAAAATGCGGATTAATCTGCGACTGCAGCTGCTTCAGCTCCGCTCCCTGAGAACGGATACGCTCCTCATACACTTCACCGATCAGCTTATTCAATTGACTAACCATCGCATTGAACTGTCCGTACAAATATTTGAACTCGTCACTGTAATGATGGTCAATTTCTACCTGCAAGTCCCCTTTCTCTACTTTTCGGAACGAAGTGACGAGACGTTTGAGCGGCCGATGAATTAACTGGAAAATCCAATATGAAAAAACAACAATCACAATGGTTGAAAGGATGGATAGCAGCCACAACAGTTTGCGGTATTTGTCCAGCGGTCCAAGTGCTGTATCCTCCGGAACATAGACAGCCAAATATGTGTCTAGCAGCTTGGAATATTCGAAAGTAATCAAATAGTTCATGCCGTTGATGCTTAGGCTGCCTTGATTGCTCTTCCCGCTTTGTATCGCTGAATGATTGAGGAACTTCCTTAGTTCAGGCAATTTAAAATCGCTATTTCCGTCCGTAAATGACCATTTCTGCTTTATGTTAATCAATGCTGCGCCCGCTCCATTCATGTCGATGATATGGCGAAGCGTGTCTCGAAGCTTCTCTGAAGATAAATCGACTCCTAGCGCAATCGTCAGAGGGAGCTTCTGGAACGGATCGGGATACACCTCACTCAGAAAAAGACTCTTCTTCCAATAGGTGATCTTCGAGCCTGAGCTGCCGGACATTTTCAATGCATACAACTCATCTTCGGGAATGTGATTGTCGTAGCTGTTAGCAAAGATGCCCCTATCCAGCGAGGGGATATACACCTTTACGTTTTGAACATATAAGCTTGATGTTTTCAGCAGATTCAGCTTCTCTTTCACGTTGAGAATAGTCTGTATTCTTGTGTAATCGTCCAATTCTGCGGCAATCGTCCGAATTTTCTGGAAATCGTCGTTGAATATAAGCTCCTTGTTGATCCGGATAATCCGCTCCATTTCATTTTCAAAAGAGCTTATATAAAAATGAACCTTGGAAGCCACGGATTGTGACAGTTCCTCGCGGGTGTTGTTCTCCGCTGATTGAATAATGTAGATGCTGATGCCGTATATAGGAATCATGACGATGAGAAACGATAGAAGCAGCTTCGTAAAAATACCCGCATGAAACACTTTGAATACGTTCATACATTCCCCCCGAAATGATATAGATGAGAAATAACGTAGGATTGTCGTCATGTTGCGGACTGAGAATATCTACGATGAGAGTTTTGAAGCGGTAAGAGAAGGTAATTTGGTAGGCAAATATAAAGATGATTAGCACAATTCGATAAGAGGAGGTAAACCCAAGGAAGTAAAATCACCTTGTATATTCTTCAGAAGAAGTCTATTTTCCTTTTAGTGATATATAAAAAAAGAGTGCCATACCACCACCAAACCATTCAGAGAATTTCGCTATTGCTTGATCGACGAACTTTTGCTGTGCTTCTGGGTTCCGTTATTCATGTCAACATGCTACAATTAGGGTGGTATTGACTTCAAATTTTTCTATAATTTTCTCTCAGAGGAGGTAGACTCAAATGTCAAATAAAGAGTCGCTAACACGTGGATCGTTAATTTGGGAAGGGAGAAAACGCACAATCTTCGGCTTGCCGCTTTCATTTACAAAATACTTTGTGTACGAGAAAAGATTGGTCACAAGAAAAGGATTCATTTCATTGGTAGAGGATGAATTGGATTTCTATAAAGTACTAGATAAGAGTCTAGTGTTACCATTCTGGCAGCGTGTATTCGGTTGCGGTTCGATTCACCTCAATGTTGCCGATGTGGATACACCAATCAAAATACTTGAATCGGTTAAAGCTCCACGAGAAGTCTACGATCACATCGATACTATCGTAACGGAACTGACAAAGAATAACTCGGTGCGTACAGCCGCCAGCATCCTAGGTTCGATATCGCAAGAAGACTTCATTCGTTAGATGTTCTTATAAGCAATTATCTACGAATTAAAAACTCCAGAAATGCAATAAACCCTTACTCCGTAAGGGTTTATCTTGTACCAGGCTGTTCAATCCAAATAAATATTAATAAAAACAAAAGAGCCCTTATATCAAGGACTCTCAGGTTTGATCTTGTATGATCTGTAGTGGGCTCGAACCACTGACCCCTACCCTGTCAAGATAGTGCTCTCCCAGCTGAGCTAACAGATCATGTTATGAAGACAAATACTATAGTACCAAATTCTGATTGCGATGTCAATCTAAAATCTAGAAATCTCTGAAACTTATGTATGATAGATCAAGGATTACTATGGTGGGCCCTGAGGGACTCGAACCCCCGACCAATCGGTTATGAGCCGACCGCTCTAACCAACTGAGCTAAGGGCCCTTAATCAATTCATCATCATAAGAATTTGGTTGCGGGGGCAGGATTTGAACCTGCGGCCTTCGGGTTATGAGCCCGACGAGCTACCGAGCTGCTCCACCCCGCGTCATTTATTCAATAGCGACAAAAATAAATATACACTATATATACGAGTAAAGTCAAGAAAAATTTAACGTTCTAAACAATTATCACCTTAGGTGATAAATCGTACCCCGTAACGCCCCTTACGCGAGCGAAAAATCTCGATTTCCTGCGGATCTGAATAGCCATAAATCCATGCGTCATTCTCGATGCGCTTCAGGATGCAGCTCGCTTGAAATTTGGTATTGTACAACTTGCCCCAGTAGATCCATTTCATATTGACTCAGCTCCTGTCTTATCACGATGTCTTCTTTATGCCTATAGAATACCCCATAACATGAAAAAAAAGCCTTAAACTCCATACGAAGTTTAAGGCTCTTCTTACTTAACCTGCTGGTACGATTTCCGTCGTGCCACCGTTCATGCCGTTAGCTGGCTTACTCGGGTTCTTCTTCATTTCGATCAGCAACTTGTCGCCTTCTTTTTGCCACTCTTTCAAGCCCTCTGCAGAAGATTTCTTGCCATCAAGTACCGTCTGGAAGATCTCTCTTCCTTTTTCTCCCACTTGAAGAATGTTAGGGTACTTATTATACAAATCCATCTCTTGGTTGTTTGGTGTTACAGGCTTCAACGTATAGAAAGCTGCAATGTTATAGTTCAAACCATCCTTTGGTTGAATATATTTCTTACGGGATACAATCTCGTAGCTGCTGCGTGATTTCAATTTCGCCCATTCTTCACTATTCAAGAACTTAATGAAATCCCAAGCATCTTTATCATTTTGAGCTTTGGCATTAATACCCATCAAGTTGTTCAGATAAATGTTACCACCAATGCCTGGTGCTTCAGGATGCGTTGGAAGGGTTACAACATCCCAATCCACTTTCTCGAAGTTCTTAATTTTAGATGCATTTTTGTTCGCATCCAAAATATCGTTCACATAGCTGTAATCCGCAATCGTCATCGCCGTTTTACCGGACAAGAAGCTATCGCTTTGCAGCGGATTATAACGTCCACCATTAGACGAATCATCCTGTAGGTCTTTTTGTGTTGGAATGACTTTCTCGGATACCAGCTTCGCAAATGTGCTCCAAGCTTTCTCCCAAGCTGGTGTATCAACCGTCATCTTGTCGCCCTTATCATCATACATACGAAGCTGCAAGGCAGAGAGATACGTTCCTGTCATATCATAGAAAGGATCTCCTGACCAACGATTCATTTGAAGTCCGAACTTCTTGTTCGCACCCTCACCCGATTTCAAACGGCGTGCTAGCGTAAAGACATCGTCCCAGCTCATGCCGTCTTTAGGCGGCTCAATATTGTTCTGTGTGAAGAATTTCTTATTATAGAATAAGGCCGATGAACCAAACGTAGGCGCAAGACCATAAATATTGTTGTCGCCCAAATCTTTAATGCCTTCCATAACCGTCGGAACAATATCTGTCGTATCAAATTTATCTTGTTGGATCATTGGATCCAGCTGTTTCAACATATTCTCACGAACGAGCTTCTTATACACATTCGTGTCCATAATCATCACGTCAGGAGCATTTGGACCCGAGAGCAGCTTCTTCGTTTCTTCGTATGGATCCGGTTGCTTCTGATCTGGCTTCGGCTCTTCATAACGATAGTTGCTATTGTCAATCGCTGATACGAATTCAATCTTCACATTCGGATGCGTATATTCATAGATATCTGTATATTGCTGACGTAGATAGGAGTCATCGCCTCCGTAACTATAGATCGTACCAATCCGTAATACTTTCTCTTGTCCAGCTTCCTCGCTTTCACCCTTGCTGCATGCCGCAAGAACAGGAGCGAATAATGACAAACTTAACGTAACCATTAACAGCTTCTTACTCCACTTTGTCTTCATCCTAAATTATCCCTCCAATGATTTGGGTGACCGAATAATAATCTGATCCCCATCGAACTCCATTGATGCTTTATCTTTAATTTGCAGAGCTTGCAAGTACTCTTTAGGCACCTGCAAACGTCCAACCCGGTCTACAACCACGTACGCTTCATGAATCTCCTGAAGTCCGCCTTGACCCTTGAGCAGTGCCTCTTCATCTTGATCCAAATTCGGATTCCGTTTGATGAACTCCGTACTTGTCAGACCATCCCGAATGGCTACTACACGATCGACTTTCTCAGCGAGCGATAAATCATGGGTTACGATAACGATCGTTACGCCCAGCTCTTGATTCAACCTCCGGAAAATCCCCATAATGCTATCCGAGGTCTGCGTATCCACAGAACCTGTCGGTTCATCGGCCAGCAGAAGCCGTGGACGATTCGAGAGCGAGATCGCAATCGCCACACGCTGCTGTTCCCCCCCGGAGAGCTGATGCAGCTTGTTATACATCCGGTCTTTCAGACCGACCCATTCAAGCAATTGCTTCGCATAGGCGCGGTCTACCTTCCCGCTGAGCATCATCGGCATCTCCACATTCTCAATCGCTGTTAGATAAGGGAGCAAGTTCCGCGCATTATTCTGCCAGATGAACCCGACCGTATTACGTTTATACTCTACGAGCTGATCATCTGTAATCTTGAGCAAATCCCACTCGCCGACGCGAACTTGGCCCGCTGAAGGGCGATCCAGCCCACCGAGAATATTGAGCATCGTCGATTTCCCGCTGCCACTATTCCCGATGATCGCCATCATCTCGCCTTCCTTCACGGATATATTCAAGCCTTGGAGCGCAACGACTTCCAGATCATCCGTCTTAAAAATTTTGACAAGTCCTTCGCAATGAATCATCGTTTAACGCTCCTCTCCCATTTTGACGGCTTGATGCACGCGTAATCGACGGATATGCATGAACAAGAGTGCAGCCCCGGTTACCATCATAACGCCTACAACAATGTACAACTGCGTCGTATCCTTATTCTCGAATACAATTCGGAACGGAGGAACCTGCATATTCACATTTTCCGTCGTCTGCAGGAATGGCAAGAACAGAATACTGGATAACTTACCGATTAATACCCCGAGCACAATGGACAGTCCTGCTGTGAAAATCTGCTCTAAGAGGAGCATCCCCGTCAACTGCTTCCTTGATAGTCCCATCGCACGCAGTACGCCAAACTGAACGACGCGTCCCGATAGGTTGAAAAACCAAAATAATAAATACCCGATTAATGAAATAATGACTGATACGAGGAACCCCAGACTTAGAATTCCGAATACGCCGCCGCGCTGTGGATGCTTATTCTGCTTCACAAGTTCTGTCCGCACATCATCGAGCGTCGCAAGCTCGATGTTGTTCTTCGCTAATTCATCGATGATCGGTGCAACGAGTGCCTTCGGCTCCATTTTCAACCACACTTTGTACGGAATGAGCGGTACTTGGTCATAGATATAGTCCAGATTCGTAATGAAGAACGGCGTCTGCTTCGGATATTGCGTCGGCCAATATGGCAGAACGCCTACAACCACAAATTCGATTGGCTGATTCTGAAGCGAGATGTTGACAACATCGCCTGGTTTGATCTGATACTTTTTCGCTACATTATCAGGAATAATCACCGCGTTCTCATAAGAGCCCAGCAGGTTCAAATAATTGAACGGATGAACAGGGAACAAGTCGTTGCGGAACCATGCGACTTTGGAGAAATCTACATTGTCGATTCCAAGAATATTCCCATTACCGATCGATGTCCCTGACACACTTACACTGCCCTTGGTCTCCAGCACACGAGTCGCCGCCTGGACTCCCTTCAAATGCTTGAATACTTCGAATGGAGGTTCATTATAAATGATCTTACTTGGCTTCTGGCCTTGCCCAGGCTGACCGCCTTTTCCACCGCCGCCATTCTTCTGATCATCCGGATTCACTTCCGAATAACCTTCCCACACCGCTTGTATAATCACGTCTGCACCGTATTTATACAAAGTACGTTCTGTCGAGTTCGTATCGATCGTTCGTGCTGCAGATGCATTGTACACCCCAAGTCCGAGCGTTAGAATCAACAAGATCATGAGCGGGTAATACGAGGTCGCTGAACGGGAGAGCTGTGTGATCGTCAAGTACAGCGGTACCGGGAGCACTTTTTTCGCTATCCATGTCACGAACCGTAAGATCCATGGGAATAAACGCAAGAAGAACAAACCAAATGCAAAAATCGATAACGCCGGAACGAAGAACAGGAACGGATTCACTTGTAATTGGTCCGTCGTCATCCCGGTTTGGAAGGTTAATAGCTGTCTTTGGTTGAACATGTAATAGCCGTAACCTGAAATTCCCAACAAGACAACATCAAGATACCAACGCTGCCAGAAAGGCTTCTGATCCGACCGCGCCAGCTTCTGCTTATAACTTACAATCGAAGCTCTGGCAAATACAACCGCCGGGATAACGCTCGCGATAATTGCGATCAACACGGCAACTGCACCGTATATTATCGCCTGCGAGTTCAGTCCGACAGGAATGGATTGCCGATCTACGAAAGTTAAGAATCCATTCGCAGAACCGATACTCTTAGCCATGAACCATCCGACGAAAGGCCCGATAATCAGCGCGATGATTCCGAGGAATACCCCTTCAATAAGATACATCATTGAAATCTGCCTTGTGCCCGCCCCGCGGCTTCGTAATACCGCAATATCGCTGCGCTGCTTATCCAGTGCCTGCCTTGCATTCATCGCAATGAAGTAGAAGACCATCGCGATCATTGGCGCCGCTAGCGTGAAGAGCAAGGTCTGAAGCTGCAGACTTTGAACCTTAAATTCATCCAGCACATCGGCAAAGGACATTTCCATCTTCGTATCTTTCAGATGTTGGTAGAGTTCAATTTTGAGACGATCAAGCGTATTGCCAAGGGGCGTCAGCTGGCTCGTCTTCACTTCCCGCAGATCAAATGCATAGTACCAGCTTGCTTGATTTAACGGTACTTTGGATTCTTTGAGAATATAATCATTAAATACCTTGTCACTGATAAAGAACGTGTTCATGAGGCTTTCTTGCCCTTGATACCAGTAAGCATCCGTATCATCCTTGGCCTTCACCGTACCGACAATCTTCACCTTCAGCACGAGATCCAGACCGCTATATACGGGATATTCGAATACATCGCCAACATGCAGATCGTTCCGGTACATCGCCTCATCGAGAATTACCGCTTCAACGGTATCCCCATCATGCGAATCGGAATACATCTTACCTAGCGCAATTTCCGTCTTGTCTTGAAGACCCGTCAGCGATCCTAATCCCATTGTACGGACACGGCTCGTATCTACCTTCGTTGGATCAACAGGTGATATTTCCGTTGCCCGGATTCCTTTGTTGCTGACATAGACTTGATGCGGGAACCCAATCTCAATTGGAACCTGATCGCGAATAAAATCATCAACTGACTTTAGTGAATTGATATCCGTCTTCGTACCGCCTGGTGCTTGATATCTCAACAATAGCGATCCGGCAGGCAGACCGTCGCTCTTCTCTTGGAGTGACTTCGCCACAACGCGCTTGAGCGAACCGTCCGCATACATCGGAATACTCACCGTGAAGGATACCGCAACAACAAGACCTAGCAGCGTGCTTAGCGTCATCCAACGGGTGTTCCACATTTTGCGGAACAAGAATCGAAGCAGTGGAATACCCATTAGCGACCCACTACTTTCTGTCCTGGGGTAAGGCCTTTCACGATTTCCACATCCGTTGTTGACTGTTGTCCGACTTCAACGTCGACTTCCCGCTTCCCATTCTCATCTACAACTTGAACATACGTCCGGGAACCGATGGAACGCAGTGCAGATTGCGGAATGGTCACGACATTATCTCGACGCAGCGTAATAACAGCAATACTCAGCGGTGTGCCTCGAGTTAACCCTTTTGGCATATTATCCAGCTGAACGAGAAGGAAGTCTTCCATCTTCTCTGGCTTCTGGCCTCCACCTGGTCCACCATTGCCTGAATCTTCCTTCGTTTGGGGCAACTGCTTTACTTTACCTTTGAGCGTCTTGCCAACCGTATTAATATCTACGTTCACTTCCATACCGACAGCAACTTGCTTCAAGTCATCTTTCGTAACGGATGCTGCTACAGCAAGACGGGACGTATCTGCGATGATCGCAATCGGGTCATAAGCCTTGACCAACGAACCCTTCTCTGCGTTCAATGAGACGATCGTTCCGCTAAATGGAGCGACCAGCGTCCCTTTTGCAATTTCATTCTCGAGATCCGTAATCGCTTGGCGACTCTCTTCGAATACGATCGAAGCCTGTTCGAATTCAACCGGATCCATTTGATCTTTCTGACGAAGCGTTTCTTTCATATTGATCTCGTCTTTACGGAACGCGAGTTTCTTCTTCCGAAGATCCTTCTGCATATCCTCCATATCCAGAACGACGAGTACTTGACCTTGTGTCACTTTGTCTCCGTTCTTGACTAGGACATTCTTGATGCGTTTGCCATCTGCTGTGAAGAACATCGTCTCTTCTTGCTGAGACATTAATCTACCGCTTGCTGTTACCTTGGTTTCAATCGTCCCCTTGGTTACTTCATACTCCGGTTTTTGGGAGATTTTCGGCGGTGTAATGGTCGGCAATACTTCCTCTGTATCTTCCTTCGGAAGTAAAGAACAGCCTGCCGTCATCATCATTGCTCCACAGAGAGATACAAGTAGAATCTGGCGAAGCCTCCTCCCTGATTTAGATGAATTTCCCGTCAACCATTTCATAGACATGGTCCGCAACCTCCAAAATTGTAGGATCGTGTGTCGTCATACATATTGACACTTGTTCAGTTCGAATAATGTTTCTAAATACGGCCATAATCTGTGCTCCCATCTGGGAGTCTAGCTCCGCCGTCGGCTCATCAGCGAGTAAGAGTCGCGGACGGTGTGCAATCGCCTTCGCAATCGCAACACGCTGCTGTTCTCCCCCTGATAGCTCAAATGGGCGGTGATGCATACGACTGGACAGCCCAACAAGATCGAGACAATGCTCGACGCGGCTCTTCCATTCATTCTTCGGCACATTTGCCATACGAAGCGACAGCTCAACATTCTCCCAAGCAGATAACAATGGCATGAGTGCAAACGCCTGAAAGATAAAGCCGATATCCATTCGACGCGCTAGTGTACGTTTATCATCATCCCACTTGTGGAATGGGTTTCCGCGGAAAAAAACTTCGCCCGATGAAGGCTGGTCAAGCCCTCCTAGAATGTTCAACAGCGTTGTTTTCCCCGAACCCGATCTTCCTTTAAGCATGACGAGTTGTCCTGGTAGCACCTCCATTTGGATGCCTTTCAGGACATGCAATTGCTGATTCCCTACAGGAAAAAAGCGTTCCACTTGATTCACGACGAGAATAGGCTCCGTATCTAGCAATCTAGCAGGCGGTTCCTCAGATCGTTCTACTATTTCTTCTACATTTTCTATGTATTCTGATGCGGTGTCCGTTGTTATGTCCGGTGTGTCTACAGATCGTTTTCGGAACCAAGCCATAATATTGCCCGCTCCCCCTTTGACTATTATTGACCCAAGGATGGATTACTCCTGAATTATAAACGATATGACCTAGCAAAAAGTTACAAATCAATTAACTTATTTTCATAATTATAGACAAAAGTTTAATGTTTTTTCCATAAAGTAGAAAGTGAAAAAAACGTCGCAGAGCACGTCCGTGATCGGTAACAACGACAAAAAGAGCCAAAATAACTATAAGCTACATAGTCATTTGGCTCTTCATTTAAAAGTCGAATCTTATTTACCGAACGAAGTCGGATCTTCACGCCATGCTTTTAATGTCGCTAGATCTTCCGCTTGTACATAGCCAAGCTCTACCGCCACATCCATGAGTGCCGTATAGTTGGACAATGTCTGAAGTGGAATCCCAGCTTCTTCAAAAGCTGTTGTCGCTTTATCTAATTGATAGCTGAAAATCGCGAGGACGCCAAGCGGCGTTGCACCTGCTTCCTTCACAGCAACCGCTGCTTTGAGCGAACTTCCGCCGGTAGAGATCAAGTCCTCGATCACTACAACCTTCTGACCTGGCTTGATCACACCTTCGATCAAGTTCTCTTTGCCGTGACCTTTGGCTTTGTCACGAATGTATGCCATCGGCAGGTTCAACTTCTGTGCTACCCATGCAGCATGCGGAATACCAGCTGTTGCAGTTCCTGCAATGACTTCTGCATCCGGATACTTCGCACGAATGATGGCTGCGAATCCTTCGGCAATCGTCTCGCGGATTTCCGGGAAGGACATCGTCAAGCGATTGTCGCAGTAGATTGGCGATTTGATACCTGAAGTCCACGTGAACGGCTGATTCGGCCGCAAAGCCACCGCCTCAATTGTTAATAGATGCTTCGCAATTTGTGCAGGGATTTGTTCCAAAGTAATCACGTTCAAATCAGCTCCTCAATAATGTTCTCAATCGCTTCTCTAGGGTTCGCAGCGGTCGTAATCGGACGACCGATAACAACAAAATCTGTCCCTTGTTCAAAAGCTTGCTTCGGTGTCATGACACGCGTCTGATCACCAAGCGCACTGCCCGCAGGACGAATGCCAGGGGTAATCGTCTTGAAGTCGCTGCCGCAAGCTTCCTTGATCATTTCCACTTCTAGCGGTGAAGCCACGACTCCGTCAAGGCCCGCTTGCTTCGTGAATTTGGCATAACTAACAACGGAATCTGCGACCGATCCCGCGATGCCTATCTCGTTGTTCAGCATGTCTTGGCTTGTACTAGTAAGCTGTGTCACAGCGATGACGATAGGCTTGTCTAATGCAGGGTTCTCTTCTAATGCTTCATTCACACCTTGCATAGCCGCAGCCATCATCTCTACGCCGCCTGCTGCGTGGACATTAATCATGTCCACGCCAAGCTTCGTAATACTGTTCGCACCGCTCTTTACCGTGTTCGGAATATCGTGCAATTTCAAATCTAGGAATACTTTGTAGCCTAGTTCCTTCAGCTCGCGCACGAATGCAGGGCCTTCAGCATAATAGAGCTGCATGCCCACCTTCATATAACAAGGAATACCCTGTAATTGTTGTAATAGCTCACGCGCCTCTGACGCTTTCGGATAATCGAGCGCGACCATAATGCGACCTGCTACTTCATCTCGATGACTCATCGTTTACGGCTCTCCTCCTTGTTTTTATTTCGATCATTCATCTTCGAACTGCTGATCAAGGCTGATCTTATTGACCGTGGAATGCTGGCATGCTGCGAGTTGAGAAATTGATTGACTCGAGCATCTCTAGCAATGCGCTAACCGTATCTAGCGATGTCATACATACCACACCGTTCTCAACCGCTTCGCGGCGAATCCGGAATCCATCACGTTCAGGGGTCTTCCCTTTCGTCAATGTATTGACAACAAAGTGCGCCTGTCCATTACGAATCATATCCAGGATGTTCGGTGTGCCTTCGCTTAGCTTGTTCACGTTCGTTACGATCATACCAGCATTTTCAAGCGCTGCTGCCGTTCCGCCTGTTGCAATGATTTTGTAGCCCATATTGTAGAAGCCGCGTAGAATCTCAACCGCTTCATCTTTATCCTTATCCGCTACCGTTGCGATGATCGCACCTGTTGGTGGGATACGCATGCCAGATCCCACAAGACCTTTGTACAATGCTTTTGCATAATTCACATCGCGGCCCATAACTTCCCCTGTCGACTTCATTTCCGGTCCAAGGGTTGGTTCAACACGGCGCAATTTCGCGAAGGAGAATACCGGCACTTTTACCGATACATAGTCATCTTCCGGCCATAATCCATCGACGTAACCAAGATCCGCAAGCTTCGTTCCGAGAATCGCCTTCGTTGCGAGATTCGCCATTGGGATGCTCGTTACTTTGCTTAGGAACGGTACCGTACGGGATGAGCGCGGGTTCACCTCGATCACATACACTTGATCTTTGAAGATGACGAACTGGATGTTGACCAATCCGATCGTTTTCAGCTCTTTGGCAATCTTGATTGTAATATCAATCACTTGTTGTTTCAAGTGTGGCGCTAAATGTTGTGGTGGATACACCGCAATCGAGTCACCGGAGTGAACCCCTGCGCGTTCGATGTGCTCCATAATCCCCGGAATCAATACCGTCTCGCCGTCACAGATGGCGTCAACTTCCACTTCTTTACCTAACATATAGCGGTCGATCAAGACCGGATGGTCTGGGTTGATCTTCACCGCTTGCTCCATATAGCCGAGCAATTCTTCATCGGAGTATACGATTTCCATCGCACGGCCGCCAAGGACGTAAGATGGACGTACGAGTACCGGGTAACCAAGACCTTGCGCGATGGTTACAGCTTCGTCTACCGAAGTAACTGTGCTGCCTTGTGGTTGTGCAATATTTAAGCGGGACAGAAGGGCTTCAAATTTCTTACGGTCTTCCGCCTCATCAATGCTCTCTAAGCTTGTTCCTAGGATGCGCACGCCAGCTTTCGATAGCGGTGCTGCCAAGTTGATTGCCGTCTGGCCACCGAATTGTACGATAACGCCAATCGGTTTCTCTTGCTCGATTACGTTCATCACATCTTCGAAGAACAACGGCTCGAAGTAGAGTCGGTCAGATGTATTAAAGTCTGTCGATACGGTCTCTGGGTTATTATTGATGATGACAGCTTCGTAACCTGCACTTTGGATCGCCCATACCGCATGTACTGTCGAGTAGTCAAACTCAATCCCTTGACCAATCCGGATTGGACCTGATCCAAGTACGACGATCTTCTCTTTTGGCGTCTCGATCACTTCGTTCTCTGTCTCATACGTTGAATAGTAGTAAGGTGTTGTCGCTTCGAACTCTGCTGCGCACGTATCAACCATTTTGTATACAGGCTTCAAGTTGTGCTCAAGACGGAAGCTGCGTACATCTGCTTCTTGCGTCATCGACAGCTCAGGGTTCGCGTTGCGTCTGATCTCTGCGATCGAACGGTCTGTTAAGCCTTTGCGTTTCGCTTCATACAAAGTCTCGTAGCTGAGGTTCGTCTCTTGTGCGATCAACGCTTCGAACTTCACAATACCTTCGATTTTATCAAGGAACCACCAGTCGATTTTTGTTAAGTCTTGGATTTGCTGCAGCGTGTAGCCTCTGCGGAAAGCTTCTGCCACCAAGAACATACGCTCATCGTCCGGCTTCTCAAGACGTAGGTTCAGCGTTGCTTCATCCAGCGTCTCAGCATCCTTCAAGTAGATGCGGTTCACACCGATCTCCAGGGAACGAACTGCTTTGTGAATCGATTCTTCGAATGTCCGGCCAATCGCCATGACTTCGCCTGTTGCTTTCATTTGCGTGCCGAGTTTACGGTTCGCGGAGATAAATTTATCGAACGGCCAACGTGGAATCTTCGTTACAATGTAGTCCAGTGTTGGCTCGAAGCATGCATAAGTTTGGCCCGTAACCGGGTTAATAAGTTCATCTAATGTATAACCTACTGCGATTTTCGCTGCCATCTTCGCAATCGGGTAGCCCGTAGCTTTGGAAGCGAGTGCCGAAGAACGGCTGACACGCGGATTTACTTCAATGACATAGTATTGGAAGCTGTGCGGGTCTAGCGCGAACTGCACGTTACATCCGCCTTCAATATTCAATGCTCGAATGATCTTAAGCGATGCGGAACGCAGCATTTGATATTCACGGTCAGACAAGGTTTGGCTTGGCGCAACGACGATACTATCGCCGGTATGTACGCCAACCGGGTCGAAGTTCTCCATGTTACATACGACGATACAGTTGTCGTTCGCATCACGCATAACCTCGTATTCGACTTCTTTCATTCCTGCAATACTTTTCTCGATGAGACATTGGTTGATAGGGCTGTAACGAATCCCTGAAGCAACCGTCTCAAGCAGTTCTTCTTCATTCGCACAAATCCCGCCGCCTGTACCGCCGAGTGTATAAGCAGGACGAACGATGATCGGGTAGCCGATTTCATTTGCGAAATCAACAGCTTCTTGCACTGAAGTTACGATTACACTCTCAGGCACAGGCTGCTCAAGCTCACGCATTAAGTCGCGGAACAAGTCACGATCTTCCGCTTTCTCAATCGCTGTCAGCTGTGTACCGAGCAATTTCACGTTCTCGCGCTCAAGTACGCCTGCCTTCGCAAGTTCAACCGCCATGTTCAGACCTGTCTGTCCGCCAAGCGTTGGAAGCAATCCATCTGGACGCTCTTGACGAATAATCTGCGTTACGAATTCAAGCGTAATCGGCTCGATGTATACTTTATCAGCCATGTTCGTATCTGTCATGATGGTGGCTGGGTTACTGTTGATCAAGACAACTTCGAGACCTTCTTCTTTAAGTGCTTGACAAGCTTGTGTACCAGCATAGTCGAACTCTGCTGCTTGCCCGATCACAATCGGACCGGAACCAATGACGAGAATCTTCTTCAGTTCAGTATTTTTAGGCATATTATAGATCTCCTTTCATGGCAGCGACGATTTCAGCTTGACGAGGTGCCTTTGGATTTGCAGCTTTATGTTCACGGATCATCTCAATGAATTGATCGAACAAGTAGCTGTTATCGTAAGGTCCTGGTGCAGCTTCCGGATGGTATTGAACCGTGAATACTGGGTATTTCTTATGTTTTAATCCTTCAATGGACTTATCGTTGTTATTGATGTGTGTCACTTCGAGCTCTGTACCGATAATGGAGTCCTCAAGCACCGTATAGCCGTGATTCTGCGAAGTAATGAAGCAGCGGTTCGATGCAAGCTCTTTAACCGGATGGTTACCACCACGGTGACCGAACTTAAGTCGTGTCGTATCTGCGCCGCAAGCGAGTGCGAACAATTGATGTCCTAAGCAAATGCCGAAGATTGGGTACTCACCAAGCAATTCCTTAATCGTTGCAACGGCATGCGGTACATCTTTCGGGTCCCCAGGGCCGTTAGACAATTGAATACCGTCTGGTTTCAGTCTGCGAATTTCTTCTGCTGTTGTATCGTGAGGCACAACCACCACATCACATCCGCGTTTCGTTAACTCGCGTAAGATCCCGCTCTTCGCGCCATAGTCGATCAATACGATACGCTCGCCGTCGCCAGGGCTGCTAAAGGAACCTTTGGTCGAAGTACGTGCCACTTGGTCGCGCATCATCTCAGACACACCTAACATTTCTTTCAACTCTTCTACAGGCATATTACCCGTTGTCAGAATTCCTTTCATTGTTCCGTGATTACGTAGGATACGTGTCAACATCCGTGTATCAATCTCGCTGATCCCCACAATGCCGTACTCTTTCAATAAAGAATCTAACGTATATTGTGCACGCCAGTTACTAGGCACCGGCTCATGACGGCGTACGACGAAGCCATGAATGTATGGACGGATGGACTCGAAATCGTCACGTGTAATCCCGTAGTTTCCGATCAATGGATGTGTCATAGTAACGATTTGTCCACAGTAGGATGGGTCAGAAATAACCTCTTGGTACCCTGTAATCCCTGTATTAAATACAACCTCACCTGTCGACTGTCCCTCTGCACCAAATGCTTTCCCAGTAAACAGTGTGCCGTCTTCTAACAACAATCTTGCTTGCATTCGTAACACAACCCTTCGAGTAAAATAAAACCTAACATGATAATTATACTTTATTTTGCATACTTATGCATAGCTACATACGAGCTATATTTATGAAAAATTTATTATTCTGCTGACCAAACCAGCTTACCATCGACGATTGTCGCTACAGGCCAACCTTTTAATTGCCAATCTGTGAATGGCGTATTGCGTCCTTTGGATAAGAATGTCTCTGGATTTACGGCTTGCTCAGACTCTAAATCTACGATCGTAATATCTGCGATGGCTCCAATTTCAAGTTTCCCTGTCTCAAGTCCGAATACTCGTGCTGGATCCGCAGTCATACGTTTTACGAGGAAGTCTAATGTCCATTTGCCTGTTGCGACGAATTTCGTATATAGCAGTGGGAAAGCCGTCTCAAATCCTACGATTCCGAATGGTGCGAGCTGCATCCCTTTGGCTTTCTCTTCTTGGCTATGCGGTGCATGATCCGTAACGATCATGTCGATTGTTCCATCTTCCAGCGCTTCGATACAAGCTTGTACATCACGCGGAGAACGAAGTGGCGGGTTCATCTTCCAGTTCGCATCCATACTCGGAATATCTTCTTCCGACAACAAGAGGTGATGCGGGCATACCTCAGCGGTTACTTTCACACCGAACTGCTTCGCTTGGCGAATCAAGCGAATCGATTGCTCTGTACTCACGTGGCACACATGATAGTGTACGCCTGTTGCTTCAGCTAGTAAGCAGTCGCGACCAACATGAATCGCCTCGGATTCATTCGGAATGCCTTTCAGACCATGTTTCTTCGCAAAAGTTCCTTCATTCACTGCCGCGCCAACCACAAGAGATTCATCTTCACAGTGCGCGATGACCGGCATATTCATGGAAGCCGCTAAGGTCATCGCATCCTTCATCATTTGTGCGTTCTGTACGCCGACACCATCATCTGTAAATCCGATGGCACCCGCTTCTTTGAGCGCTGCGAAGTCTGTTAACTCGCGACCTAATTCATTCTTCGTGATCGCTGCATAAGGCAGTACGCGGACGATACCTTCTGTCGCAGCTTTATCGAGGACCAATTTGATCGTCTCAGGTGTATCGATGACTGGGCGTGTATTTGGCATGCATGCGATTGTCGTGTACCCGCCTTTTGCTGCGGAACGTGTTCCCGTCGCAATCGTTTCTTTATGTTCAAATCCTGGCTCTCTTAAATGCACATGCATGTCGATAAATCCAGGGGCAACCAGTTTGCCCGCTGCATCGATGACTTCACCGCTTACTTCAACCTCTGATCCTGCATCTATGATTCCGGTTACCCGGTTATCTTCAATCGTAATATCCTTTAGTTCCAATTCTCCTGCTGCATTCAATACGTTTGCGTTCTTAATGATCAATCCCATCTGTCAACCCGTCCCCTCTGCTTCTATTTAAATGCCCGTTCCATAACCGCCATGCGAATCGGTACGCCGTTCGACATTTGCGGGAAGATCCGTGAAGTCTCACATTCTACAAGTTCATCATCAATTTCAACGTTACGATTTACTGGTGCTGGGTGCATGATGATGGCATGCTGTTTCATGCGGGCTGCGCGCTCGACCGTCAATCCATACTGTTCACGGTAGTCATCCGCGAACTTCATCATGCGGTTCGTGTGACGCTCAAGTTGTACGCGAAGCATCATGACCACATCTGCTTGTAGCGCTTCTTCCATCGATACATACGTTGCATGCTCAGCAAGTTCAGGTGCTTGCATGCTTTCTGGTGCGCAGAAGTTCACTGTAGCTCCGAAATTCTTCAATGCCCACAGATTCGAGCGTGCTACACGGCTGTGCTGAATGTCTCCGATGATCGATACATTCAAACCTTGTAGGCTACCGAATTGCTTACGCATCGTGTACAAGTCGAGTAATGCTTGCGTTGGATGCTCGTTGTTGCCATCCCCTGCATTAATGAGCGGGATGCTCAATTTCGCAGCCAATTGCGGGAGAACACCGATCGGCTTCAAGCGAATGACGCCTGCATCAATGCCCATCGACTCAAGGGTCCGTACCGTATCGTAGATGGATTCGCCTTTCTCCATGCTCGATGCCGCTGCTGCGAAGTTCAGCACTTGTGCACCAAGACGTTTCTCAGCCATTTCGAAGGAAAACCGTGTTCTCGTACTATTCTCAAAAAACATATTTGCAACAAAGTGATCTTTCAACACGGGGTTCAGTTTGTTAGGCTGGGCTTCCCAATATGCCGCCCGGTCTAGGATGGATTCAATTTCGTTCTTGCTTAAGTCATGTAATCCCAACAAACTGCGTTCTTTAATGCTCGATGCTGTTAATGTCATTCGAATGACCCCCTATGTTGAATGATGGATACTTGGTCTAATCCGTCATATTCTTGCAATGAAACGCTGATTTCTTCCATTTTGGATGTCGGTACGTTCTTACCTACGAAATCCGCTCGAATCGGAAGTTCGCGATGTCCACGATCTGCGAGGACGGCGAGTTGTATCGATTGCGGTCTTCCTTTGTCCATGATCGAATCCATGGCTGCGCGAATCGTGCGTCCGGTGTAAAGCACATCATCGAACAGGATGATCTTTTTGTTATGAATCGGGAATGCTTGCGGAGGTTCTTGGAACTTCGACTCGCTTGTCTTCGTGTTCGCCTCGCCATCTTCATTCAAGAGATCGTCGCGATAAGAAGTAACATCGAGCTCACCAATCGAGATTGTCGTACCTTCGATCTCACTGATTCGTTCCGCAATCCTTCTTGCGAGGAACACGCCCCGCGTCCGAATTCCGACGAGTACACAATTCTCAATGCCTTTGTTCTTCTCCAGAATCTCATGGGCGATCCGAGTTAATGCCCGTCTGATCGCTGTCTCATCCATAATGACAATTTCCTCTGCATTCGTCATTTCGCTGCCTCCTTCATCGCTTAGCACCCCAACAAAAAAACTCCTTGCCCGAAAGCAAGGAGTTGTCGTTAGTCGTTCTCATATAGAAGCATGCCCTACCGACCCGTCTGTTCATACGCGGAACAGGACGGACGATTCAGTAGAATCATCCTTCTTAGACGTTTACCTTGCCAGCCTCACGGGACTGATTTAAAGGTGCTATTCATTTAACAAGAATTATCCCACTTTACTATTCACTTGTCAACATGGTTGTCGAAAAATCATCTTTTGATCACGATGCTCCTCAGGAAGCGATTTCGACATCGAACCTTGCGTTCACCCTCGAACTCCGGTACTCATGTAGGTTTCGCCTACATTCGTGTCCTCATTCTTCGGGTTCTCGCAATCTAAGCTTATACTTACGAAGCAAGTTTTCTTCGAAAACTCTTAGGTACTGAAAAGCTGATTTTTCGATTTTTATTTAAGTTAAAACTCAAACTCAACATCCGTTAATCTGCGCTTGATTTCTTCAATCACGCGTTTCTCGTCCTCGATGCCATTCGCAATGAACGTAACCGAGAAACGTACGAAGTGTCCTGCATCTGTCCAAGGTACAGTGGAGATTAGTTTTTCACGGATAAGGTACTGTGAGAAGTCCTCCGCTGTCTCGAATTGCTGTCCACCTTTAATGCCTCTAGGCATCTCTACATACAAGAAGAAGGAGCCTTTTGGCTTGCTTGCTGTGAATCCGATCTCATTCAATGCCGCAACGAGCAGATCATGACGACGCGAATACTTTGCAGCAATCTCTTCTGTTAATTGCGGGTTATCTAGCCCGTATGCCGCCGCTTTTTGAATCGCGATAAATTGACCGGAATCATTGTTATCTTTTATATCGCTAAATGCTTTCACAATCAATGGATTCCCTGCAACGAACCCAATCCGCCATCCTGTCATGTTATACGATTTCGAGAGGGAATGAAGCTCCACGCCTACATCCTTCGCACCTGGAACAGATAAGAAGCTAAGCGGCTTCAATCCGTCATAGGTCAAAGCTGCATACGGCGCATCATGTACGACAACAACATCGTTTTTCTTCGCCCACCCGACCACTTCGGTAAAGAATTCAACTGTAGCGCTCGCGCCCGTTGGATTGTTCGGATAGTTCAAATATAGGAGCTTCGCACGACGCGCGATGTCTTCCGGAATTTCATTTAGTTTCGGCAAGAAATTGTTCTCTTTCAACAACGGTACAGTATAGACCTCACCCCCTAAATATTTCGTATGTGTACCTAAAATCGGATATCCCGGCACAGTCATAATCGTGATGTCACCTGGATTAATGAAGCATGAAGGCAGCATAGCGAGCGCTGGTTTTGATCCAATCGAGTGTACGATATCCGTCTCAGGATGAATGCCTTCCACTTGGAATACATTCTTCAAATAACGAGCCGCTGCCTCTTTGAACTCCGCGATCCCGTTATCCGCATAACCACGGTTTTCTGGCTTGGCCGCTTCTTCCGCGAGTTTCGCCACGATACCTGCTGGCGCCATTTCGTCCGGTTCTCCTACGCCCATGTCAATGAGTTCAACATCTGGAAATGCTTTTCTTGCTGCGGCCTTAGCACGCTTGATCTTCTCGAATTTATAAATTGCTGTATCTTTACCATAGTTTTCACCGCCAATACGGCTTGCGAAGCTCTTCTGGATATACGTTTCTTGATATTGTTCAATCGTCATCATCTTACCTCTCCTTTAAAAGAAAAACTCGTATCTTATCATATACCTCACTCCTGACTAATAATGAAGAAAATCCATCCCAAAAGGAATGGATTTTTCTTCTGAACATTTGTACTTTCTCGTTAACGCGTGCGAAGCCGATCCAGTAAATGCTCCATATCTGCTGGTAAAGGCGCTTCAAATTCCAAGTATTTCTCTGTCATTGGATGCACGAACCCAAGAACTGCTGCATGCAAGGCTTGTCCGTCCATTTGCATTCCTTTACTGCGACCATACATTGGATCCCCGACAAGCGGATGACCGATAAATTTCATATGGACACGGATTTGATGCGTACGACCGGTCTCGAGCTTCAATTCAACCATCGTATAGTCCCCGAACCGTTCAAGCACGAGAAAATGCGTTACGGCATGCTTGCTGTTCTTATCCGTCACGGTGTACATCTTGCGATCGCCCGCATCCCGTCCAATCGGTGCATCGATCGTCCCATGATCATGCGCAATATTCCCATGCACAATGGCAATATATTTGCGTGTCACGGAATGATCTTTAAGCTGAGCAGCTAATGAAGCATGCGCTTGATCGTGCTTGGCGGCCATCAGCAGACCTGAAGTATCCTTATCAATCCGATGCACGATACCTGGACGCAGCTCGCCGTTAATCCCGGATAGATCCTTGCAGTGATACATTAATGCATTCACGACCGTCCCTGAGGAATGCCCTGGCGCAGGATGAACAACCATACCGCGGGGTTTGTTGATAACGACCACATCACGGTCTTCATATGCAATATCTAATGGAATGTCCTCCGGCACAATATCCACCGGCGATACCTCAGGGATTGTTAGGGTAATACGATCTCCTTCAGCCAACTTATAATTCGATTTGACTGCCCGTCCATTGACTAGTGCATGTCCATCCTGAATCCAGAGCTGGATCTGCGAACGAGATACATTATCTTCTATAGACTCGGTAATATACTTATCAATACGTTCCTTATGATCTTCAGCGGTTACCGTCCATTCCTGAACGTCAGCCTCTAAACCCATTTGCTCTTGCTGTTCACTCATTGCTGTTCCTCACTTTGTATCGGAAGTTCTTTTTCTTTGTCTTTGCTAAAGAATAAGGAATCGATTAAGACCAGAATGACCCCAATCACGATACCCGAATCTGCAATATTGAAAATTGGGAACGAATAGCTACCAAAGTTAAATAATAAGAAATCGACGACTTCCCCATGCAGAGCACGATCCCAAAAGTTGCCGATCGCTCCTCCGAGAATCATACCTAGACCCGTTAATAGTGCTACACTGCCCGTTTTACGAACGTGGCGCATATACCAGACAATCGCGCAGACGACGACTGTGGTAATAATCAGGAAGAACCAACGCTGCTCCTGCAAAATCCCGAATGCCGCACCGCGATTCCGATGCGATGTAATGAGAAAGAAGTTCCCTATAACACTAATCTCATCCCCGATTGTTAATTTCGTAGCAATGATCCATTTCGTTACTTGGTCTAGAATAAGCACAATAAGTCCGATTAGAAAATAAATCACTTTGTAAGTCACCCCGATCTGATCTATAGACACGAGTCACCGCGAGTCGGCTTCTCTTGTCCTTCGTTATTGTAGCATAGCCTAAAAGTAATCGTCCAATATCCCCGCACAATAATTACCGCCGTTAAAAAACCCGCTTCCCGCACAACCTAACTTCATCATAGCTAAGCTGAGCAAGGGATCACTTCTCACTAAGGAGCTGGTATTACCGATGTCACAGAAATCGCACTTATCTTCTTCCCAATTCAGATCACTTCAACAAGCCCTTCACAGGATGAAAAAGGATCTTGAACAACGACTCGATCAGAGCAGCCACCTCGGATTAGCCGAGTCTATGCGAGACAACACAGGCGAGCTGTCCACCAACGATAACCACCCTGCAGATCTCGGTACCGAAATGTTCGAACGCGGTAAGGACATCGCCCTGCTCGAAAATGAAGAACGACGGTTAGCTCGTGTGAATATGGCGCTTGAACAGATGGAGCAAGGCGATTATGGCATATGCCATGAATGCGGCAAACCAATCCCTTTTGACCGGTTACAGGCCATCCCTTATACGCTCTATTGTGTCCAGCATTCGCCAGAACAAGCCTTATCTGAGAATCGCCCGATCGAAGAGCAGTTCCTCAATCCACCATTCGGACGAACAAGTCTCGATGACCAAGAAGATCAGAATGGATTTGACGGCGAGGATGCTTGGCAAATTGTCGAGAGCTGGGGAACCTCCAATACACCGGCGATGGCGGAAGGCAACAATGTTGATGATTATGATGAAATGGCTATTGAAGCTTCGGATGAATTGGATGGCTTCGTCGAATCTTACGAAAGCTTCATTGCAACCGATATATTTGGCCAAAATGTATCCGTCGTTCGTAACAAGCAGTATCATAAGTACCTTGAAGAACACGAAGGTGAGCCGTTATTAGAACCGGATATTGTCGTTACCGAGGATTAGTCATTTAAGCACCTGCAGTGCTAATACGTTTTTCCTTCGAGTTGTCGCTGTACTACACGAACCAAATCAGCGATATAGTCACCAACAATCGGTAAATTCAATAGGTTCAACCACTGCAGGATATAGACGATCGTTGCTGCGAATACGGAAAATCCAATCGCAATCCCGACCCCTTTCGCGATTCCCGAGAGAACATTCAACCAAATTAACCGCCAAGGCTTGAGCAGCAGCTCTGTATATTCCGCAATACGCGCCTGTTCCATGCTCTGTGCAATCGCATCGATTTGCAAATGCATCTTTTCCAGTATTTTCTCCAAGTGATTTAATTCTTGCTCATCGTTCTGGACACGTGACAACCGTCTCACACTCCATAATGAAAATAAACAAAAAACGAGCTCAAGCGCTAGCAGAATGTTCAATCGCTAACTTGAGCTCGCCTTTGTTTCATGCTTGCTATTTCATTATGCCCGGAAAACCGGTAATTATTTCTCGATGTGAATTCCTATGGATTTCTCACCAAGTTCCACGTTCTCCATACCGCTAACTTCACCGAATTGAACTTCTTCCACCAACACATTCTCACGAAGAACATGTTCGAATGCGGTAATGGCAGCCTGGAGCTCCTCATCAACACGTAACGTTAGATTTACGCGCTTCTCGATAGGTAGATCAAGCTTCTTCCGTGTGTCTTGGATCGCACGAACGACCTCGCGTACCCAACCTTCTTGCTCCAATTCCGGTGTAATATCCGTGTTAAGTGCGACAGTAATTTGATAGCCTGAAGCCGATGCAAAGCCTTCTTTGGCTTGCTTCTCAATCAGCAGCTCTCCACTCGTAATATCAAGCGTATCGCCCTCTGCTGAGACGAATGCTAACTTACCTTGCTCGACAATGTCACGCGCAGCTGCTACGTCCAATCCCTTCAGGTACCCTTGGATTGCTCCAACATTCTTACCGTACTTCTTACCCGCTACTTTCAAGTTCAGCTTCAAGTTGAAGTCGACGAAGCCGTTATCACTTGTCTCGATGCGGATTTCTTTGACGTTGATCTCATCTTTGATGATCGCTTCGTAGCCCGCAAGGTCAAATGCACGATCCATCGATACGATCAATTCGGACAGCGGTTGACGCGTCTTAATGCTCGTCTCGTTACGAACGTTACGCGCAAGCTCAACTATTTGACGTGCCGTCTCCATATCTTGCTCCAGCTGTGCATCGATCAACGCAGGATTCGCTTGCGGATAATCATCCAAATGCACGCTTTCCTTCGTACCGCCAAGGTTGCCGTATACTTCTTCCGCAACGAGCGGCACATACGGTGCGATGAGTAAGGACAGGTTCAAGAGTATGTTACGAAGCGTTTGATACGCTGAAATTTTATCTTCTGTCATTTCGCTGCCCCAGAAGCGGTCACGCGAACGACGGATATACCAGTTACTCATCTCATCCACAAAAGTCTCGATCGCTTTCGCAGGGTTCAAGAAGTCATTCACTTCAAGCCCTTTGCTAACGAGCTGCATTAAGCTGTTCAAACGGGACAAGATCCAGCGATCCAACTTGTTCTGCGACGAACGCTCAGGGTGTGCTGCAGGATCATATTGATCAATATTGGCATAGAGCGCCAAGAATGCATGTGTATTCACGATGGTATCGATCACTTTGGATTTCGCTTCAGCCACGATTTGCTTCGAGAAGCGTTTCGTGTTCCAAGGCGCACTATCGGATAGTAACGCCCAACGGAATGCATCTGTTCCGAATTCGTCGATGATTTCCCATGGGTCGATAACGTTCCCTTTACTCTTCGACATCTTCTGACCGTTCTCATCTAGGATATGACCCGTCGATATAACCGCTTTGTAAGGTGCTTTCCCGTTATACAACGTGGATACAGCCAGCAAACTGTAGAACCAACCGCGTGTCTGGTCGACCCCTTCACAGATCATATCTGCAGGGTACTGCTCTTCGAATTCCTTCTCATTCTCGAATGGATGATGATGCTGTGCGAACGGCATCGATCCACTATCGAACCATACGTCGATCACTTCGGAAGTCCGTTCCATCACGCCGCCATCACAATGCGGGCAATGTAATTTCACTTCATCGACGTAAGGCTTATGCAATTCAAGATCTTCAGCAATCGGGGATACCGATTTCGCGCGAAGGTCTGCATGGCTGTTCGGTGCATATTCGCCACGGCATGAATTACATACCCATACGTTAAGCGGCGTACCCCAGTAACGATTCCGGCTGATGTTCCAATCCACGAGGTCCTCAAGGAATTTACCAAAACGTCCTTCACGGATATGACCAGGGTACCAGTCTACACCATTGTTGTTCGCGATCAACTGATCCTTCACCGCTGTCGTCTGAATGAACCAGCTCTCCATCGCATAGTAGAGGAGTGGTGATTTACAACGCCAGCAGAATGGATAGCTATGCTCATATTTCTCTTTGGAGTAGAGCAATCCGCGTTCCGACAACATTTTAACGATATCAATATCGCAATCCTTCACGAAACGTCCTGCAAAATCTGTCACTTCATCCGTATAGCGACCCGATGCGTTCACCACATTCAGCATGCTGATATTGTTCTGACGGGATACACGATAGTCATCTTCCCCGTGTGCTGGTGCGATATGAACAATCCCTGTACCGCTCGTATCACTAACGAAATCTCCAGCGATCACGAAATGACCGTTCTCAACACTAACGTAAGGCATTGGCGGCGTATATTTGAGACCAACCAAATCGGAACCAAGGACGGTTGCTACGATTTCGTATTCACCCTTGATCGCTTTCTCTACCAAGTTCTTCGCTACGATGAGTACTTCGCCGTCCTGCTTCACCTTGACATATTCCATCTCCGGATTCACAGCAAGTGCTACGTTCGAAGGCAATGTCCAAGGTGTCGTCGTCCAAGCGAGAATTGCTTCCTCTTGATCCTTCAATCTGAATTTCACCGTTGCCGATAGATCTTTCACATCTTCATATCCTTGCGCCACTTCATGAGAGCTCAGCGTCGTCTGACAGCATGGGCAATACGGGCTCACGCGATGTCCGCGGTAGAGAAGTCCTTTCTTGTGAATCGTGGACAGAATGTTCCACACGCTCTCAATATAATTGTTCTCAAGCGTAATGTACGGATGATCGAGATCTGTCCAGTATGCAATCCCTTCCGTTAATTCACGCCATTGCTTCTCATACTCGAATACACTCGCTTTACATTTCTTCACGAATTCTTCGATACCGTAGTTCTCGATCTCTTGCTTACCGGAGATGCCAAGCTGCTTCTCTACGCCAAGTTCAACCGGCAACCCATGTGTATCCCAACCTGCTTTACGAACAACACGGTAACCTGACATCGTCTTATAACGGCCAATAAAGTCTTTGATTACGCGACCCAATACGTGTCCAATATGCGGCTTACCATTCGCTGTAGGTGGTCCTTCGTAGAATACGAAGTTCGGTTTACCCGAACGATTCTCGATTGATTTTTTAAATGTCTGCTCTTCGTTCCATTTGCCAAGTACACGCAGTTCACGTGTGCGGGCCTTTTCTTTGACATCAATTTTACGCATGGCTTACAACCCTTTCTTCGTTACAGATAATAAAAATAAACACCAAAAAACCCCATCCCCAAAAAGGGACGAGGTTCGCTCGCGTTACCACCCTTGTTCCGTCTGTGAGTGCTATGAATCAGCATTCATCAGAACGGCACCTTCGTCATGCAATACCCGAATTACTCAGACCACTGCAGGTTCCTGTTAACGGTGGAAAGACCGGCTCAGCTTACTTCGGTATACGGTTCAGCTTCGCTTCTCCGGGATGATCTTCCGCCAATCCTGTCCGCTGGCTTGCACCGACCGCCAACTCTCTGGTGAACATGGATCTGACATACTGTTCCCATCAACGAACATACATTTTATAAAATATATTACAAGATAATATATCCTCTTTGCTCCGAATTGTCAAACCCATCATCGAAGCCATTCATCAAGGCATATATCTTAATAGACTTCATTCGCCTCCCGCTCACGCTCAACAAGGAGATTATCTTGGTTCCGGTTCTCTAACGCTTCCCATCCGTCTTGGCTAAGCAATTCCAATTGGGCTTCCACTAACGTACGGAAACGTGCACGATAAATGGACGCTTGCTTCTTCAGCTCGTCCACTTCCAGCGCAATACGACGCGACTTCACTAAGGATTCGTTCACAATGCGATCCGCGTTCTTCTCAGCTTCCTTAAGAATCAGCTGCGCTTCCTTCTTCGAATTATGCTTCACTTCATCTGCCGCTTCCTGTGCGACGATGATTGTCTTACTCAGTGTCTCTTCGATATTCGAGAAGTGATCTAATTTCTCTTGCAGGGAGAAAATTTGGTTCTGCAGTTCTTTATTCTCACGAATAATGGACTCATAGTCCTTAATTACTTGATCAAGGAATTCATTCACTTGATCTTCGTCATATCCGCGCAGTCTGCGGCCAAACTCTTTATTATGTATGTCTAACGGGGTTAACGGCATCCTCTCTGCACCTCCAATAAAGTCAACAAACCTTGTTTCTATTGCCTATTCATTTCGACAAGAACTCTAAAATTCCTGCAATCGATCTACACGAATTTACCGATTTTCACACGATTCCTGCCCTTTTTCGTTACGCCATCGATCTCAAGAACTTTAAAACGGCCTAAGCCCTGCATAGAAACAACGTCCCCCACTTTAAGCGGCTTCGACGGATCCTCCTCAACCTTCCAATTGACACGACAACGGCCCGCCTTAATGGGTACCACAATCTTCGTACGACTGATCCGAAAGGCATCACTCGCAATCCCATCTAGGCGCAAAGAAGCCACCGTCAAGTTCATCTCCTCCAATCGTGAAGTGCTTGTCTGCAGACTTTCGATCGGAAAAATTTCGGTCTGAACTTGAATCCGGTGAACTTGGCGAAGTTGTATATTGATATAATTACTAATCTCCTCTTCCACTATACAATGACATCCGGATGGGAGTACATGAATATCCCCGATCTTATCCCGCTTCATACCGAGCCCTAGAATAGAGCCCATATAATCGCCATGATCGAGTTCGATGAATTTCTGGTCACCAGAAGTCACGGAGAGTACGGCCAGTCCCATCTTCTCGCTCTCCAAATGCCGATAATCCGGAGCGATGAAGGCGCGGCGTCTCTCTGCCTCAGGGTATCCCCCATCAAATCTTACTGCAACATCCGGATGCCGATTCACCAAGGTCTGGACGATGAAAGCTTGTCTTGGATCTAGAAAATCGGTGAGCTTGGCCTCATGATATTCCCCTGCATTGGTAACCCACTCCGACGCCCGGTCTACAAAAGGCCTCTCATCCGGATGAAAATGATTGTAAATGTCACTCATAGAAGGTTCACCCTGGGATAATGAAATGAACGACTGCAATGATACCCTGAATGACAAATTGCAGAACGAACAACGCAACAACCGGTGAAATGTCTAGCATGCCTCCGATTGGCGGAATAATTTTACGAAACGGGTTCAAATACGGCTCGACCAGCTTCGCAAGCAAATTCCCGACAAAGCTCTCGCGCGCATTAGGCACCCAAGAGAGTAATACATACACGATGATCATGTATAAATAAATCTGTCCAATCATGGAAATGTAGTAATCAATTTGCCCCAAAATCAGTCACCTCTTTTAGCTATAGTCTTGTTCCTCGGATAAGATTTCGGAGATTGCGCCTTGAATTTCAACGGTGTCCGGTGTGCACATAAAGATATTGATGCCAAGCTTCGAGATGTTCCCATTCAAAGCATAGACCGTCCCGCTCAAGAAATCGATAATACGCATCGCCTGGTCTTTGCGAATCCGCTGCAAGTTCACAACGACAGAACGGCGAGAACGCAGATGGTCTGCAATTTCTTGCGCTTCGTCATACGAACGTGGCTCATAGAGCACCACCTTGGCATTTTTCTGCGAGTGGATGCTGACCACATTACTTGCTTTTACATTTTTACGTGATTCAAAGCTCGGGGTTTCAATTTCTTGTTCCTCTTCGTGCGTTATCTTCTCCCGTTCGACCACTTCTTCTTCCTCTTGCAGTCCCAGAAAATTCATAAATCGATTCATAACGCCCATTACACTTCCTCCTTATCCCCTACTAAAATAGAGCCGAGTCGAATCCAAGTTGCTCCCTCTTCAATTGCCACCTCAAAATCATTGGACATACCCATGGAAAGGTGTTGAATGGGGTCTTCTGTGATTGCAAGCTGGTTAAGCTCATCCCGTAGAGTTCGCAATCCGCGAAAGACCGGTCGTGTCTGTTCTGCTTCATACTCGAATGGCGCCATCGTCATCAGTCCGGCGATATGAATTCGAGGGTATGCTTGCATTTCCTTGATGAATGGAACCAACTGCTCCGGCTCAAGTCCATATTTCGATGTCTCTCCAGAGACATTCACTTGGACGAAGCAATTCACATCCATCTGTAGCGCTTCCGCTTTGTTATTCAATTCCTTCGCAAGCGACAGCCTGTCCAATGAATGAATATAAGCGAACTTGCCTATGACATCTTTCACTTTGTTCGTCTGCAAATGACCGATAAAATGCCAGGTTCCTTGATTCCCTAACGCATTCCACTTTTCTTCAGCATTCTGCCAACGGTTCTCACCAATATGCTCTAATCCATGCTTCAGCACGGATTCTGTCATCGCGAGTGATACATATTTCGTTACTGCAATGATATGTACATCTTCACGCAGTCTGCCACTACGCCGACATGCTTCATTCACGCGCTGTTCCACGAGCTCGATTCGCTCTTGCAATGCCATGCGAAGATCACTCCTTTTCTATTGCGATCCAGCTGATCATTCGACCTGTTCTCCCTTGATCGCGTCGATGTGAGAAGAAATCCTCCTCTTGACAACTTGTACACCACGTAGAACATTCGATATTTGTCGGTAAAATTCCTGCTTTTATCATAATCTGTCGATTAAATTGTTTCAAGTCAAGCATAAACTTCCCGTTCGGCTTTGCAATATAAATTGGAAGGTCTTGATCTGTCAGCGAGAACGTATGCGCTAAATTCACTACATGCTGCATGACATGCTCATCCACCTCATAGCAGCAGGCGCCAATTGAAGGGCCAATCGCAGTACGTATATTGCTTGGGATTGAGCCGTAAGCCTCCCCCATCTTCTCAATCGTCTTCCCGGCGATCTCTAATACCGTCCCTTTCCAGCCTGCATGGGCTAGCCCCACTGCTCGCACTACAGGATCCCAGAAGTATAACGGAACGCAATCAGCATAAAAAGAGGTCAGCCACACGCCGGGTACATTTGTAATCAATGCATCCGTATCTTGGATAGCCGACGCTCTTGTCATACGTCCTAGTCCTTGATGTTCCGCTTTGACTTCAAACACATGATTACTATGCACTTGTTCACCGCAAGTCCATGCCTCGAATGGAAGCTGCAGCACATCCGCAATCGCTTCCCGATTCCGGATGACATCTTCATCCCGGTCATGAACATGAAAGGCACAATTTAAGGAGTCATACGGGCCGCTGCTGACACCGCCATTTTTCGAAGAAAAACCTGCTGTAATATCTGATCCCTTCGATACCCAAGGTTCCAGCATAAATAGAGCAGGTGCTGATGGTCTAGTCTGTTGTACGAATGGTTCCATTGTTCATTCACCTCAACCCTAGTGTACCATATGCCGGCACTACTTTTCACTAACTAGAGGTTGTTCAAAAGTCGTCTTTTGATCACGAAGTATTTCATGAAGCGTATTCGACATCGAATCTTGCGATCATCCTTCTTCAGATTCTCACAACCTAAGCAGACGCTTACGAAGCAGTTTTCTCCGAAAACTCTTAGGTGCTGAAAACCCGACTTTTTGAACACGAACTAACTAGGGTAAGATCGTGTCTCTCGCATCATCGGGTCTAGCCGCTCGTATCGGTCTGAAGCCGGCTCATATTCGTCCTGTTTGGTGACCCGTGTCTCCTCCATTTTGACAAGGACAACATCCGCGCCGATCTTCACAATATTTCGCCAAGGGATTACGAGGTCGTTGCCACCGCCAAATAGACCAAGAAATTTATTATAGTTCGGCACGACAATCGAGTTGATGCGCCCTTGACGCAAATCCAGCTCGAGATCCGAGATTTGCCCGAGCTTCTTCCCATCCACAATATTAATAACATCCTTCGTCTGAAAATCCGATATCTTCACCCATCATCACCACTAATCTTTTAATTTTAGGGTTCGAATCCATATATCCTAAATATATGTGGAAAAGACGTAAAATGTCCTGATCCTCAAAAGAAAACCGTAGCTGCACACAAGCTTCAAAAAAAGCCCTAACGAATTCACGTTAGGACTTTGCATGCAACAAGAGATTCACGATTTGACATGCTTCTGCATCTGATTAATGGCCGATTTCTCAAGTCTCGATACCTGTGCCTGGGATATGCCAATCTCCTCTGCCACTTCCATCTGAGTCTTCCCTTCGAAAAACCGCATAGATAAGATCATTTTCTCACGATCGTTCAGTTTGCGCATCGCTTCACGAAGTGCAATCTCTTCAATCCAAGATACATCCTTATTCTTATCATCACTGATCTGGTCCATCACATAAATCGGGTCTCCGCCATCATGATAGATCGGCTCGAATAGCGATACCGGATCTTGAATGGCATCTAGAGCAAATACAACATCCTCTTTCGGGACGTTCAGCGCCTCTGAGATTTCGAAGATCGTCGGTTCACGCGCGTTCTTATTCGTTAAGCTGTCGCGGACCTGAAGCGCTTTATACGCAATATCGCGAAGCGAGCGTGAGACACGGATCGGGTTATTATCCCGAAGATATCGCCGAATCTCACCAATAATCATCGGCACGGCATACGTAGAGAATTTAACATTCTGACCAAGATCGAAATTATCGATTGCTTTCATCAGACCGATGCAGCCGACCTGAAACAGATCGTCAACAAATTCCCCACGATTGTTAAATCGTTGAATGACACTTAGCACGAGCCTTAGATTGCCATTCACTAATTTCTCTCTTGCTGCTCGTTCATTTTGTTGTTGTAAGGCGACGAATAATTCGCGCATTTCCGCGTTCGTTAGAACTGGCAGTTTAGCAGTATCCACACCACAAATCTCGACTTTATTTCGGGTCATCGTGTACAACCTCCCAAGGAGAAACATTAATGTACATTATCTCCGTGGGCTGTTTTTTTATTCCTTTTTCAGGTTACGATTCGACACGTCTTCGACCCATTTCGACGTCTACTCCGCGCCCGATATAGGTTACACCATCTTATTAAATTCTTTTCGCAGCCGTTTAATAATTCGCTTCTCCAGCCGTGAAATGTAAGACTGGGAGATGCCGAGCATATCCGCGACATCCTTCTGCGTCTTCTCTTCCCCATCGGTCAATCCGAACCGCAGTTCCATGATGACACGTTCACGATCCGATAGTTTATCCAATGCTTTATGTAAAAGTTTACGGTCCACCTGTTCCTCGATATTCCGGTATATCGTATCGTTCTCTGTCCCAAGGACATCAGAAAGCAGGAGCTCGTTCCCATCCCAATCGATATTAAGCGGTTCGTCAAAAGATACCTCGGTACGGATCTTGCTATTACGACGTAAATACATCAGAATCTCATTCTCTATACACCGTGATGCATAAGTCGCTAGCTTAATTTTCTTGTCAGGATCGAACGTATTGACGGCTTTGATGAGACCAATCGCTCCGATCGAGACCAAATCTTCAATGTTGATGCCAGTGTTCTCGAACTTGCGCGCGATATATACAACAAGTCGCAGATTGCGTTCGATCAGCATCGCCCGGATCGCCGTATCACCTGATGACAGTCTCGTAAGCAAATATTCTTCTTCCTCACGCGTAAGTGGTGGAGGAAGGGCCTCGCTGCCGCCAATATAATAAATCTCTTCGCTCTTCAACCCTAGCAAAAAAAGAAACCGGTAATAGTTCAATTGCATTGTCAATTTCAGTTTTAAGAGCATTCCGTCTCCTCCTAGACATTAATGATGAAATAGCGCGCTATGCAAAATCGCCTGATAACTGCCATCCGACGACAGCTTACCGCCATCAAGCCCGATCAATACCTTCGTACATTCTGTGGTGGTTCCCCCATGGGTTAGGACGACTTTATCCGGTTTAACCGCGATCATCCACTGTGTACTACCACGATTCACCCCGCGATAAGGAACCATTCGGAGTCGATCTTGCCATGGAACAGATGCATCTTGCATTTCCATAATCCATTGATCTGCAGAGAGATCACGAAGCCGATCAATCCATCCTTCGGGAAAAGCATTAAGCCAAAGTCCTGCCTCCATCACAATGACAGGGCTTCGCGTTAATGGGTCTGTAAGTTGATTTCCCGTATCAATGAGTCCGACACAGCTTGACTGATCTTGATCGATCCAGACCTCTACTTGTGCGAGAAATTGCGTCATCGCCTCTTTGTTCGCGCGGCTGCGTATCACCATACGGTATAAGAGGAATGTCATGAGAAGTCCAATTGCAATAATCCAAAACCCAATTTTCAAGTTAAATTGAAATCCACCGGAGTGCGAGAACCAGATGCCATTTAACACATCGCCAGAATTCTGCGTCAAGTAATGGAGCCCTAGTATGCCTCCCGCTGCCACAAAATTTATGACATAGAATGCAGCCATATTGCGTAAGTAGTTTTGTAGGCTGATAAAACCAAATGCAATCCAGAGCATTCCCAAAGACATCATGAATTTAATCAGAAACGTAAACAAGAAAGATAATGCAGGTGCGAACATCATCACGACATAAGAAGCACCTAGAATTGACGCTGCGATCAAGCGCCAGATTCGTGGTTTTAATTTCCGCATCCAGGCCGTTGTCCATAATAATGCACCATCAATGAGCAAATTCATGAGAAAAATGAGATCAAGATATACAACCAGTCGCTTCACCGCCTCACCCTATCCATCGAACTTGGCAACGGATGAAACTAGTATATTAAACCTCATATTCAAAGTCTGTCTAAACATGGGGAAGCTGTGCATCTTTTTTTGTCGAAGAAACAATTCGAGGAATGATATGAATAAAAAAAAGCCCATCTCACAGAATTTGGATTCTGTAAAATGGACTCTAATAGAAGAAATTAATCATTATTACGAGGACGATTGCGTAGGAAAGTCGGAATATCCAATTGATCGCCCGCCGGCTGATTGCCAAATGGACGCAATTGACTTGCAGAACGAGTCTCTGGAGCCTCTTCCGGTTGTGCAGCAGTCACAGGTCTGCGACCAGGGATGTTAACCGGTTTAGATTCGAACCCTGTTGCGATGACTGTTACTTTGATATCGTCTTTCATGTCTTCTTCAATCCTCGCACCGAAAATCATATTTACTTCTGGATCGGATGCCGAGATAACAATTTCAGCCGCTTCATTGACTTCATACAAGGATAAATTCATACCGCCAGTGATGTTCATGATGACACCACGAGCACCTTCGATCGAGGTCTCGAGAAGTGGACTCATAATCGCTTTGCGCGCAGCTTCGGCCGCGCGGTTCTCTCCATTCGCAACGCCAATCCCCATCAATGCAGAGCCGCGTTCCGTCATGATCGTCTTCACGTCTGCAAAGTCAAGGTTGATTAACGCTGGTTCAGCGATCAAGTCAGAAATACCTTGTACCGCTTGACGCAATACGTTATCGACTTCACGGAATGCTTCAAGCATTGGTGTCTTCTTATCCACCATCTCCAATAGGCGATCGTTCGGAATGACAATAAGTGTGTCTACTTTTTCTTTCAGTGCTTCTATACCGAGCTCTGCTTGCGTGGAACGTTTGCGGCCTTCGAACGAGAAAGGACGTGTTACGACCCCAACAGTTAATGCACCGCATTCTCTAGCGATTTCAGCAATGACTGGAGCAGCGCCCGTACCTGTTCCGCCACCCATACCCGCAGTAACGAACACCATGTCTGCACCGCGCAGTGTATTCATAATCGCTTCACGGGATTCTTCAGCAGCTTTCTTCCCCACATCAGGGTTCGCACCTGCTCCAAGTCCACGTGTTAATTTATCACCAATTTGCAAACGATGCTCGGATTTTGCCAAATGAAGCGCTTGAGCATCGGTATTTACAGTAATAAATTCTACGCCCTTGACGCCATTATCAATCATTCGGTTGACTGCGTTACTACCGCCGCCACCCACGCCAATGACCTTTATTTGGGCTAACGAGTCCATCTCAAAATCAAATTCCAACATAATCTTCATCTCCCCCTCATTGCGCTAGACTGCCCAGGATATCTTCATGCCTGACATCTTATATGAAATCCTCAAAAAATTTCTTCATACGATCAAAAATTCCCGGCTTTTCTTCCTCACTCTTCGGCGCTTTGGGACGATTCGCAGCTTTCTTCGCAGGCGAAGCATTACGCATTCTAACCGTACGAATAACACTATGAATAATACCAACACCGCTCGTGTAGCCAGGGTCACGCACACCGATAAAATCAGGAACCGCAATGCGGACAGTCGCTTCCAGTTCCGCTTGGGCAACTGTTAACACGCCTGACATACATACCGTTCCACCTGTTAAGATATATCCGCCTGGCATCTCGCTATATCCTAATCTCTTAACCTCTTGACGCACCATTTGGAAGATTTCCTGAACGCGAGGTTCAATAATCGCCGCTAGATCTAATTGGGAGAATTCTTTCTCGACATTACTGCCAATCCGAATGACTTTGAAGACTTGATCCTCAGCTGCATCCGGGCCATAAGCACATCCGAACTTCAGCTTCACGCGCTCCGCTTGGTCAGTCAATGTACGGAGCCCGTAGGCAATATCATTGGTGACGAATTCGCCGCCAATTGGCAAGGTTGAAGTTGCGATCATAGCCCCATTCTGGAATACGGCAATGGTCGTCGCGCCTGCACCGATATCGACAAGAATAGATCCCATCGTCTTCTCGTCCTTGGACAATGCTAACTGCCCAGCTGCTAGTGACATTAGCACTAGATCTTTTACTTTCAAGCCTGCTTTTTCAACACATCGAAGTAAGTTATGTATCGCTGTCTTCGCACCCGTAATGATCGTTGCTTCAACTTCCAGGCGTACGCCAATCATGCCTCGTGGGTCTTGAATACCTTCAAGCCCGTCAACAACATATTGTTTGGCAACCACGTCAATAATCTCTCTCTCAGGTGGGAGAGCAATCACTTCCGCAGCTTTTAACACCCGTTCAATATCTTCATCACCGATCTCACGATCTTCATTGGACACAGCAACTACGCCATGACTCGATTGAAGCCCAATATGATTTCCTGAAATTCCGACAAAAACTTCCGATATTTGAATGCCAACCATACGTTCTGCATGATCGACAGCATTGCGAATCGACTGTACCGTCTGGTCAATATCTACAATTGCTCCTTTTCGAATACCTTCCGAGTCGGCAGATCCAACTCCAATAATATTAAAGGTTCCATTGTTCATTTCACCGATAATAGCTCGAACTTTGGATGTACCGATGTCCAAACTAACAATGATGTCACCGTTGCTCAATCTGTGGCACCTCCTATTTCTACCTAAGTATAATAGTAACATTGTATGACACTCTGTACATATTCAACAAATTTTATGTATTCCCTCTTTTTTCTACAATTTTTTTATTGGTAAATGTTTACCAAAATTAAAAAAAGGAGGTCAAAACTATAACTACCATTCTAACATTTTTTCACATTATTGAGTAGTCTCTTTTTCCTGTTCAATGTCCGACGTTACGCGGTCAAACGGCTTATACGTATCTGCTGCTAGCATCGTAATCTGACCCGGTTGCTGTGTCTCGATCACTTTATTCAAATACTCTACCTTATCCTTTAATAAGGAAATGGATGTAGTAATTTCGAACTGTGAACGGGTATACATCTTGATGCGATCCGGGTAAGCTTTCGTGGGGTCGGGGATAATCTCAGAAATATCGGTGAGCAGCTCATCAGGGATAAGCGCTAACTGTTTACACAGTTGTGCAAGAAGCGGATCCTCCGACTTCCACTGGGTTAGAATTGGCTTCTCTACGAGGATATGATCCTTCTGCAGCAAGACATTCGTCCCATTAGAAAGTATACCTGCAATCTGCCCGTTTTCTTGTGATATTTGATACGCTACCGTTGGAAATTCTTGAACATCGATATGGATGACACCCGGGAATTGAAGTTCAATCTTTACGTCTTCAACGGCCTTTAGTTCTCGAATCCGATCGCGGATCGTTCCCTTGCTTGTCCCAAAAAACTGATCTCCCACATGAAGTCCGCTTTTCAGGATCAGCTCTTCTTTTGCTACCATATCGTTACCTGTGATCTGAATCTCTGAAATCTTGCTCACGGACGAACGAAAGAATAGAACAGCTAGAATGACGACAAAAAGAAGTAGCAGAATAAGAAGCAGCTTTCTGCTGGTGTTCTTCTTTACTTTTTTCTCTTTTAATACGGGGAGCTGCTTAACCATTTCTATACCACCTATAAAAGCCTCGATCCCCTCCAGCACTCGCGAAGGGGATGAAGGCGGTTAATTTGCAAAGTCAAGCTGCCTTGCTACTTGCGATTCACGATATATCGTTGCCCCAAGACTTGAGAACAATCGTTCAATCTGATCATAGCCGCGGTCGATATGATGCACTTGTTCGATAATTGTCTTCCCTTGCGCAGCCAATCCAGCAATGACAAGCGCTGCCCCTGCGCGTAAATCCGTTGCTTCAACCGTTGCTCCGAACAATCGGTTCACACCCCGGATAAAAGCAGAATTCAAATCTGTTCGGATGTCCGCACCCATTCGTGTCAGCTCGTCGACATGTTTGAATCGACCTTCGAAAATCGTCTCTTTCATAATGCTAAATCCGTCCGACAACGACAGCAGTACCATAATCTGAGATTGTAAATCGGTTGGAAATGCCGGATAAGGCGAAGTCACGATACGTTCAACAGCGATAGGTCTCGCCTTACTGCTTACTTGTATTATATCATCGTCTACTGCCACTTCAACACCGGCACGCCTTAATACATGGATTAGAGATGTTAAATGCGATGCATTTACATGCGTTAGCGTGACATTGCCTCTGGTGGCTGCTGCAGCGATCATAAACGTCCCCGCGACAATGCGATCCGGGATCACCTCGTATGAACAAGGTGTCAGTTCCTCAACCCCCACAATTGTGATCGTATCTGTTCCCGCCCCGATAATTCGGGCGCCTAACCGATTCAAGAAATTCTGCAAATCAGCAATTTCCGGTTCTCTTGCCGCATTCGTTATGACTGTCGTGCCTTTGGCTAAGACAGCCGCCATCATAATATTCTCCGTCGCGCCAACGCTAGGGAAGTCTAAATGGATATTCGCGCCTATCAGTTGTTCCGCCCTGCAAATAATGCGTTGATCCGTCTGCAATATTTGAGCACCGAGCTCCATAAGTCCACAGAGATGCAGATCAATCTTACGCTCGCCGATCGCACAGCCCCCAGGCTGATATATCTGCACTTCCCCAAAACGAGCCAGCAGCGGACCCATCAAAAATATGGAAGACCGCATTTGCTTCATTAAGGATTCCGGAACATGCGAGGAATTCGCTTCGGTTGTATCAATAACAACGGTATCGTTGATATGCTGCGTCTCACAACCAATATCCTCTAAGATTTGCAGCATGACCTGAATATCCAGCAGTTTCGGAACATTATGAAGCTGTATTCTTCCACGCGTCAGAAGGCTTGCTGCAAGAATCGGCAATGCGGCATTTTTCGCTCCATGGATACGAATGGTTCCTGATAGGGGTCTCCCTCCCTCAATCACCAATTTGTCCAATGTATCACCTCCGAGTTTACCGCTCACCCACGACCAACACTTCCGGCACTAACGAAATCCCATACTTCGACTGGATCGTCTGCCTTATCTCCTCGATTAGGGTGAGAACATCTCTAGCTGTCGCTTGCCCGGTATTCACAATGAAATTGGCGTGTAACGTCGAGACTTCAGCGCCCCCAACACGATAACCTTTCAAGCCCGCTTCTTGAATCAGTCTCGCAGAGAAATCATTCGGCGGATTTCGAAATACGCTGCCACAGCATGGCAACTGATAAGGCTGTGTTTTTCTTCGACGTTCTTTGTACGATGCCATAGCGGCCGCGATTTCTTTCCGATCTCCATGCTCGAGCTGGAAGGTTGCTTCAAGAACAATTCCCTTCACCTCTTGTAAGATGGAGTGTCGATAAGCAAATTGCATCTCCGAAGTGGTATACCGTACCAATTCCCCGGTCTCCAGTACAATCTCAGCTTCCTTTAATATACGTGACACATCTGATCCATGAGCTCCAGCATTCATGTATACAGCGCCGCCAACCGTTCCTGGAATGCCCCCTGCGAATTCCAAGCCCGCTAAGCCTTCTTTTCCCGCCTTAATGCTGAGTGTGATAAAAGAATAAGCGCCGCCCACACGAACCTCATCGCCGGTAAATTGGATGTGATCCATTCCTTCACCTAACTTGATCACAACACCTCGGATACCTTTGTCGGTCACGAGCATATTGGATCCTTTACCAATAGGGGTCCAAGGAATCCCATGCTTATGCAGCAGCTTGACCGTTTTCACCAGTTGTTCTTTTCCGCCCGGTATGATGAGGACATCTGCAGGCCCTCCGATTTTCCAAGTCGTATAATTCGCTAACGGCTCATTATAGAGCACCTTACCGACGTTCGCGGAAGTTAATTCTGTTATAAACGGCTGCATCTAATGAACCCTCCTTCTATGCATCTCAATAAGAGAAGCGTCATCAGGCATGAATACGACTCCAAATCGGTGTGAATAAACCGGAACTCATGAATGTCTGTCACGATTATAGAGTATCTTATGTCAGACTGAGGGGGAGTGTGACAATCGCCTAAGTTCTTCTCTTGTGTGCAAATTCTCGTTGTATTTATTTATTGTTCTGCGCTAAACGCTGCAATTCACGAACAATGATTTCTGCTGAATCCGGTTGGCCAAGGGAACTCGCACCTTGCGACATTTGCTCGAACCGAATTTTATCTCTCATAATAGCTTCTACGCGAGCGAACAATCGCTCACCATCTAAATCCTTCTCTAAGATCACTTCTGCCGCATTCGCCCGCTCCAAGGAACGCGCGTTAGCTTCTTGATGATTATTCGTTACATTCGGTGAAGGAATAAGTATGGATGGGATCCCTAATGCTGTCAGCTCCGCAAGAGACGATGCACCAGATCGGCCGATGACAAGAGATGTCGCAGCCAGTACGTCCGGCATGTTATGAATGTACGGCAGCACCTGTAGATTCTTTGGCATGGGATTCACCGCTTGCTCGATGCGCTCCTTCGTGCTTGCATAATAACTCTCTCCAGTTACATAGACGAAATGCACATCTGATAGACGTGCAAGCACAGGTGCCATCTGAACCATCGCATCATTGATCGCTCTCGCCCCACGGCTCCCACCGACAACCATCACAACTCGCCGGCCTTCAGGGATCCCTAGCACGTCATAACCTTTGCAGCGATTGGCCTTAAAGACTGCCGTTGCACGCGGATTACCCGTGTAGAGAACATGTTTGCCTTTACCAAAATGCTCCTTGGATTCTGGGAAGCTTAGTGCTACCGTATCTGTATAGCGGCTCAAAAATTTATTCGTAAGTCCAGGAATGGCATTCTGTTCATGAATCAGCGTTGGAATGCCCAGCTTCGAAGCCGCGTATACGACCGGTCCACATACGTATCCACCCGTTCCAATCACAACGTCTGGTTTAAATTGCTGGAGCAATTTCTTCGAACGATTAACCCCTTGGATGAAACGTAATACTGTCCGGACGTTATCAAGCGATAACTTCCGGCGGAATCCTGTAATTTCAATGGATTCGAATGGTATATTTTCTTTCGGAACTAACGTGCTCTCAAGCCCCTTCGTTGTCCCTATGTATAAAATTTTCGTATCTGGATGTTCTGCTTGACATTGTCTCGCAATCGCAACAGCCGGATAGATATGCCCTCCGGTGCCGCCGCCGCTGAGTACAACTCGCATGACACTCACCTCGCGTAACGGGATATATTGAGTAAAATGCCTAACGCGGTCAGCATTAACGTCAGAGAAGAACCCCCATAGCTGATTAAAGGCAATGTAATGCCCGTAACCGGCATCAGTCCAATAACTACACCAATGTTAATAATGACTTGCACAGCGAACATTCCAACGATTCCCACCGCAAGGAAACTTCCGAACGGATCAGATATCGTCATCGCTACGCGCATCCCGCGCCAGACTAAAATAAGAAATAATAATAAGACTGTCATCCCGCCAATAAACCCAAGTTCCTCCGCCAGGATCGAGAAAATAAAATCCGTCTGCGGCTCCGGTACGTAGCTGTACTTCTGGCGGCTCATGCCTAGACCGAGTCCAACGAATCCTCCTGGCCCAATCGCATACAGCGATTGAATGATCTGGTACCCAGCTCCAAGCGGATCACTCCAAGGGTCTAGGAAGGATGTAATTCGGGCAAGCCGATACGGCGCAGCCAAGACAAGACCAACAAACCCCACGACCCCCACCATCGCTAGAGAAACCAGATGCCGAATTTGCGCACCTGCCGAATAAATAACAATAAGCGAGGCTCCGACCATCACCGTACCCGTACCAAGATCGGGTTGTAACATAATAAGTCCAAAAGCAAGCCCCATTATGCCAAGTGGCGGAAGCAAACCTCGTACAAACGACTCAAGTTCCTTCTGACGATCTGCGAGCAGCTTCGATAGGAACAGGATCATTGCTAGCTTCATAAACTCAGAGGGCTGGATTCCAAAGGAGCTTATTCCAAGCCAGCTTCGAGCACCTCCCCGTACAGCCCCAATACCCGGGATTAACACGATGACGAGCAATGCAAAGCAGATGAGCAATGCCACCTTCGCATATTTCTTCCAAACCCAATAGTCTGTGTTCATCGTAAAATACATCGCGATTAATCCAAGTACGGCAAATAGCAACTGGCGCTTCACAAAATAGAACGAGTCGCCGTGTGCGTGGAATCCCACAACAGCTCCGGCACTGTACACCATCACCATTCCGATGCCGAGCAGAGCGAGGATCGAGAAGATCAGCCAAATATCTGGCGCGGAACGAGTTTTTGACATGGCAGGCACACCCTTACATTTAAATGTGAGGGCTTGAACATGCCCCCCTATTAAAGATTATGCACGGCCTCTTTAAAAATTCGTCCACGCTGTTCATAGGAAGCAAACATGTCCCAGCTAGCGCATGCCGGGGAGAGGAGCACGATGTCTCCAGGTCTAGCAAGCTGAGCAGCTTGCACCACGGCGTTGCGCAGCGTCTCCGCCGCATCTTCCACAGTATCGACGGTTTTAATATCCAATATCCCCGCTTCTTCCGCAACACGCGCTAACTTCTCACGTGTCTCGCCAAGAGTGACAATTCCACGGACATGTGCATGAAGAGCTGGAATCAGATCGTGAAAATCGAGACCACGGTCTAGCCCCCCTGCGATCAAAATTATATCTTCTTGGAATGCTTGCAGCGCCGTTATCGTTGCAATCGTATTCGTTGCTTTGGAATTATTATAATAGGTAACATCATTTTTCTTCCCGACAAATTCCAAGCGGTGCTCCACCCCGTGGAAATCGGCAAGCGGGACTCTCAGTTCCGAAGGACTCACTCCCGCTGCGATGCAAATTGCTGAAGCTGCTAACGCATTATCAACATTGTATCTTGCTGGAATCCCGATGTGGTCCACTTCGATAATGGTATGCACCTGCGCATCTTGCTCTCGGTAGACGACATGACGTGCCACGCCTTCGCTCGCATCGGCATCTGAATCATTCGAATATGGCGGTTCAACGTATACGCCGAAATCAAGGCGTTCCTTGCCCGAGAAAGGTAGTACTCTTGCAGAGACTTCAGCAGCAAGTCTACGGCAGACCGGATCATCCATATTGAGCACTGCAAAGTCAGAGTTTGTCTGATTCGCGAATATCTTCGTTTTGGATGCAATGTAATCGTCCATTGAACCATGATAGTCCAGATGGGTCTCTGCGACATTCAGCAGACATGCGATATGCGGATGGAACGCACTCGTACCTTTCAATTGAAAGCTGCTTAACTCTACAACCATGCGATTCTCGGCCGTTGCCTTCGCCACAGCTTGGACAAGCGGTGTACCGATGTTCCCAGCGACGATCGGGTGCTTCCCTGCGTGTTCTAATATTTTACCCACCCAAGTGGTGGTTGTTGTTTTCCCATTTGAGCCGGTAATCCCAATAATCGGCGCAGCACATATGTAAGAAGCGACTTCAATCTCCGTCACAATCTCAATACCGAGTTGCAACGCTTGCTGTAGTGGCTTAACGCTATAGGGAATCCCGGGATTTTTGACGACGAGGGCCACACCGGGATGAATAAGCTCATCCGGATGTCCTCCACAAATAACAGAAATGCCCAAAGCTTCTAGTTCGTCAGCTTCGGGACTCTGGTCTCGGTCTTTCTTATCATTGACGATCACATTCGCGCCCCATGAGGCGAGAACTTTCGCGACTTGTAAGCCGCTTTTGGCAAGACCAAGAACAACGACGTCTTGGCCTCGATATGCTTCCGGTAACAACATTGCACTACAACCCCTTGTTGATATAAAGTCCAAGCCCTGCAAGCAGCAGGCCTACGATCCAGAACGTAATGACGACACGCCATTCCGACCAGCCCGACAATTCAAAGTGATGGTGGATCGGACTCATCTTGAAAATCCGCTTACCTCTTAGTTTGAAGGAACCGACTTGAAGAATAACGGACAACATCTCAATGACGAATACGCCTCCGATAATAATAAACAACAGTTCGGTTTTCGTCAAAATCGCAATCGCCGCAATCGCGCCTCCGATGCCCAAGGAGCCGGAATCGCCCATAAATACTTTGGCAGGATGCGCATTGTATACGAGGAAGCCAAGAACAGCTCCAATCATCGCTGCGGCCGCTATCGCAGACGCATGTCCTTCGACTTGCATCGCAATAACCGCAAAAGCGCCGAATGCGATTGCGCTAACACCCGACAACAAGCCGTCTAATCCGTCGGTGAAGTTAACCGCATTACTGATCGCTAGCATCATTAACGTAATAAATACATAGTAGAACCATCCGAAATCCCATGCCACTGAGGTACCTGGAATCGCAATGACTGTACTATGATTGTTCGAAATTAATAGCGCACATACAATGACAGCAAAGAGCAGTTGTCCGAACAACTTCTGCATTGCTGTTAAACCGAGTGATCTTTTGAACACAATTTTAATATAGTCATCAAGGAATCCAACAAGCCCAAATCCTAGTGTTGCCACAAGCAGAACAATAAAGTCCGTATTCATCACGGAAAACTTCAAGAAGCTAAGTGTAAAAGCAAGTAGAATAATAATGCCGCCCATCGTCGGCGTACCCGCTTTTTTCAAATGCCCTTGGGGACCATCCTGCCGAATTTGCTGACCGAATTTCAACCTTCTTAATAGCGGAATACATAATGGTCCTGCAATAACCGCTAACAGAAAAGAAACCCCGATCGTAAGTAATACCAATTTAAAGTCCACTACCGTCACACTCCTAAAATACGATCAAAACCGCACATCCTTGCGATAACAACCATTCATGAATCAGAAATTACAACTATTATAACGCGGTATCTCTTAGCGATCGTACCACTTCTTCCAGTCTCATCCCTCTAGAACCTTTAACCAGGACAAGATCACGCGGTGTTAATACAGATATTAGCTCTTGTACGAGCTCTTCCTTGTCTTGGAATGCTTTTACCCGCTCCGCAGGCATATAAGCAGATGCAGCCGATGCAATTTCCACAGCAAGTGGTCCATAGGTATACAAGTAATCTATTTTCATTCTTTCAAATTCATGACCAATCAGACGATGCAAATTCACTTCTTCCGGACCTAATTCGAGCATATCCCCCAGCACGACCGCTTTCTGACGGAAACCGCTCATGAGATCAAACAGCTCTAACGCTGCTCGAACGGCTGTCGGGCTTGCATTGTACGCATCATTAATGATCGTTAGACCTGTTACTCCTTCAATCACTTCAGTGCGCATCCCTGTAACAACCAGATTCCGTAGCTGCGCATCCATTTCCTCTTCAGGAACATCAAAATATCTCGCGACAGCCATCGCAGCCAGTGCATTGGACACATTATGCTGACCAAGCAGCGGAATGAAGTAGCTCGCCTGATCCGAAGTAGACGTTGTGAAAATCGTCCCCCGCGCGTTCAGCATAATACCTGTTGCATAGATGTCATTTTCTTGTTCAAAGCCAAAACGAACCTGCGACATCTTCTTCGGCTGTATGGTCGAAGCTTCCTTCAGCACTTGAGCGATTAATGGTTCATCACCATTCGAGACGAGCAGACCACCTTCACGCAAAGAGCTAATAATTTCGAGCTTCGCTCTAGCAATCTCTTCACGAGAGCCGAGTTGGAGAAGATGTGCATCACCGATGTTCGTAATGACTGCAACTTCAGGACATGCGATTGACGATAACAGTTCAATCTCACCGCGACCACTCATTCCCATCTCAAGCACGATAATGTCCGTATCTGCGTCCATTTGAAGTATCGTTAGCGGTAAGCCGATATGGTTATTGTAATTTCCATTCGTCTTATGAACCTTATACCTCGCACTGAGCACAGCAGCAATCATATCCTTCGTCGTCGTCTTGCCGTTGCTGCCTGTCACCCCGACAACACGTACACCCGATTCCCGAAGCACGCTCGCAGCCAGACGCTGCAACGCGAGCAATGGATCATCGACAAGAATCAATGCCCCATTCACTTCAGGATGCTCGCGATGTTCAGGCCAGAATGCTGCCTGTGCGCCTTGTGCAAGCGCCTCGCCGACAAAATCATGCCCATCAAAGCGTTCCCCCGCAAAGGGGACAAACAAACAGCCCTCATGGAGTTTACGGGTATCGATCTCGACGGCGTGAACCTGTAAATTTTCATATTGGATATCCGACAGTCTCCCGCCGCATGCATTTGCAATCTCGCGTAGTGTTCTTGTAATCACATTAATGGCCCCTTATCGCTTCTTTAGCAACTTCTCGATCATCAAAGTCGAAAGATTCTTGACCGATGATCTGATAGGTTTCATGCCCTTTCCCCGCAATCAATACTACATCGTGAGAGCTTGCCATTTCAATAGCCTTTTGTATGGCTGATTTACGATCCACAATTAGCTCATAGGACGACTGGCGTGATGTATAATCCATGATTCCTTGTTCGATGTCTTTCAAAATGAGATCGGGATTCTCCGTCCGCGGATTATCGGATGTAACGAGGACATGATCGGAATATTCCGCAGCGATTCGGCCCATAATTGGACGTTTCGTACGATCACGGTCGCCTCCGCATCCGAATACGCAAAGAATTCGGCCTGTAGCGAATTCCTTCACCGTCTTGAGGACATTCTCAAGTCCATCCGGTGTATGCGCATAATCAACAATAACAGCATACGGTTGACCAGCATCCACTGCTTCAACACGCCCATCGACACCAGCAATTGATTCAAGACTTGCTTTAATCTGCTCTAGAGAAATGCCTTCCACCAATGCTGCACTGATCGCAGCCAGCGCGTTGTAGACATTGAATTTACCAACCATCTGCAGCTCTATATCCGCGCTGCCACGGAATGTAGTGACATGGAACTGAGTTCCTCGGGAGGTAATCTTAATCTGACTTGCCTGAACATCTGATGGCTGATCCACACCATATGTAATAACCTCAGCTGAAGTCAGCGAACGGAAATAGTCGCTCGCAGCATCGTCAGCATTTAGAATGGCATAGGCGTGCTGATCCGGCGATTCAGGGAAATCATTGCCTAGACGCGAGAACAAGAGCCCTTTCGCTGCTTTATATTCTTCCATCGTCTTATGATAGTCCAAATGATCCTGCGTTAAATTCGTAAAGATTGCGGTACGGAAACGGCATCCTTTGACACGTCCTTGCAGTAGTGCATGGGATGAAACCTCCATCACGCAAGCGTCCGTACCTGCCTCAATCATCGCATGCAGCGATTGCTGCAATTCCAAAGCTTCTGGCGTCGTACGGCTCATCTCCATTTTCTTACCGGCATATCGCATCTGAATGGTTCCGATAATACCTGGATGGAAACTAGCATCCTCTAAGATCCGTTCGATGAGATAGGTCGTCGTTGTTTTGCCATTTGTACCCGTAACACCGATCATTTTCATTTGCTTACTTGGCGATCCGTAGAAATAATCTGCAAAAACAGCCATCGCATACCTGCTGTCCTTCACAATAATTTGCGGGAGCGGTAGATCAAGCTTACGCTCTACCACCAGCGCCACAGCGCCTTGGGCAACAGCTTTGTCAGCGAATGTATGCCCATCGACGGTATGGCCAGGCAAACAAATGAACAAATCCCCCGGTTGCACCTTGCGTGAATCCGTCTGGATCCCCGTCACCTGAATGTCCCCGTCTCCTTCTATTTGTGCAGTTGTTAACCGCGACACGAGCTCCTTCACCAACATGTCTAATCCCTCCATTTTTTTCCTTAATTGTTACGAACTTGCATTCCAATGCATTCATTTTTAAATTTAACTACTCATTCGGCAATGCTGCTTCACTTCCCATGTAAATCCGAATGGTGGAGCCTTTCTCCACGCGCTCGCCCGGTTTGGGTGCTTGGGCAACGACAACCTTACCCGTGCCTGATTTCGCGAGATTGAAATTGGTGTTCATATCTTGATAGATATCTTCCAATGTCATCCCCTTCATATTCGGAACCGTTACGAGCGGTATTTCATCGGGTTTATACGGATGTGCGATCTGATCCTTACGTTTCGGAACGCCCATATATTGTAACGCATCTTCCATAATGTTGCGAACAATCGGCGCAGCGATCAATCCCCCAAATTGAATCCCTTGCGGGTTGTCTACTGCCGTATAGACGACCAATTGTGGGTCATCCGCAGGTGCAAAGCCAATAAATGATACAATATGCTCGTTCGGCGAGTAACGTCCATTAACAACTTTCTGAGCTGTTCCTGTCTTACCGCCAACACGATACCCATCGATAAAAGCTTTACCCCCCGTACCTTTGGCAACAACACTTTCGAGCGCTTCACGGACGATCTTGGAGCTCTCCTCAGATATCACTTGTCGGACAGGCTGGGACTCCATGTTCTGAAGTACCGTCCCTGTCTCCGGCTGAATTAATCGCATCCCAACATGAGGTTGATACAAATACCCGCCATTAATGGCTGCTGCGACCGCTGCGACTTGTTGAATCGGAGTCACCGATACCCCCTGTCCAAAAGCAGTCGTCGCAAGCTCAACGGGGCCAACACGTGATAATTTGAAGAGAATTCCTGTTGCTTCACCATTCAGGTCAATCCCCGTCTTTTGGCCAAAGCCAAAATTCTTTATGTACTCGAACAATTTTTCTTTGCCAAGACGTTGACCTAGCGCTACAAACCCAGGGTTGCAAGAGTTCTCAACGACTTGCAGGAAGGTCTCGCTTCCATGGCCGCCCTTCTTCCAGCAGCGAAGCTTGGCCCCACTCACATCGACATACCCCGGATCATAGAAATGATCATACTTAAGATTGACCTTCTTCTCTTGAACCGCAGCAGCTAGCGTGATGATCTTGAACGTTGAACCTGGCTCGAAGGTGCTCCAAATCGATAGATTGCGATTATAGAGCTCCGGTGCGTATTCCCGATAATTTCCCGGGTCATAACCTGGCTTACTCGACATCGCTAGAATCTCCCCGTTCTTCGGGTTCATCACGATCGTCGTAATCGATTTCGGGTTCAATTGGGCCATCGCCTGATCTTGTTCCCGCTCTACTATTGTCTGTAGATGTTTGTCCAGTGTCAATTGTAAATTCAATCCATCTTGCGGTTCGGTGTACTTCTCAGAGGAATTCGGCATTTGCCGCCCTGCTGCATCAGACAGGAAGGAGACATTTCCCCGTTGCCCCTGCAGCTTGTCATCATAGATCTTCTCCACACCTGTAAGACCGCCGTCGAGCCCGACAATTCCTAGCACTTGACCTGCCAATTCGTTAAAAGGATAGTACCTTTTATTGTCCTCCGCGACGACGATCCCTTTCAAGTTCAGATCGCGAACTTGCTGTGCTTTCTCTAGCGTAATTTTACGGCCTGCCGGCTGAATGTTGACGATAAATGAGCCTTTTTTCGATACATATTTAAGCATTGTCTCTTTTGATGTCCCGAGCACATTCGCTAGCGCTGCTGCTGTGGCCTCCTTGTCCTTAATTTGAACAGGAATGGCCAGAATGCTCGGTGAGCTAATATTGTATGCGAGGCGAACGCCATTGCGATCCAATACCTCTCCACGTTTTGCAGAGAACGGAATTTCACGACGCCACAAATCCTCGGCCTCTTTGGAGAGCTCATTTCCCTTATACAATTGCACAAACCCTAGCCTGCCCATCAAGGCAGCAAATCCTACGGTTATGATTAATAATGACAACATAATTCTGCGTCGTACGGTGACACCCGAACTTTTCACAGCGTACCCCTCCCTGTCCATCATGAATGGTTTCATAACAAGACTATTCAGGACAAACAGGGGTTAGAACAAGCTATTTGGGTGGAGGATCACTCGGCGCACCCGTCATCGGTTCAAGCTTGAAGTTCACATGCATTTTATCGCCGTCTTTCGTCGTCTCTTGGCTCACAACATATCCTTCCCCTGTAATGGTATAAGAGATGTCGAGCAAGGTACAGAATTCAAGCACATCCCGAAGCGACGAGCCTTTCATATCAGGCATCGTAATATTTTTGGGGTCTTCCGTAATGAGATAGACCCGATTTCCTTGCGCTAACGGCGTCCCCGCATCAGGAACCTGACGCACAATGTTACTTCCTTTGCCTATCGTATCAAACGTAATGCCTTGATTCGTCAATTTCTCTTTCGCTTCTGCGATCTTCAGCTTCAATACATCTGGGACAATGGCGACAGGTTTAGCTGGTTTTCCCTCACTCTTCGTCTCGTCTTCTGTCTCTTGCTTCGGTTTACTACTTGGCTCGATACCCAAATATCTTAAAGACTGACTCATGATGGATTTGAAAACAGGTCCAGCTGCTGAACCACCGCCTACGTATTGGTCATTCGGCTCGTCAATAATAACATAAACTAACAATTTTGGATCTTCGACAGGCGCGTACCCGATAAAGGATACAACATACTTATTCGCTTCATATCCTCCACCTTTTTTCGGTTTCTGCGCTGTTCCTGTCTTACCTGCGATTCGATAACCTTCAATGTAAGCACTCTTACCTGTACCGATCTTCTGGTCCGATACAACCTGTTCCAAATATTCCCCCACTTTGCGTGAAGTCTCTGGTGATATGACCTGTCTGACCATCGTCGGTTCAATCTTGGTCGTTGTGTTGGTTGTTGGATCAATGATTTCTTTGACAAGACGCGGTGCCATAAGCTTCCCGCCATTCGCAACAGCAGCAACACCAGCAACCTGCTGGATTGGTGTAACAACAACGCCACCTTGCCCGAACGACGCTGTCGCTACATCAACATTCGAATCCAGACGCATTGTACCTGCTCGTTCCCCGAATAATGGGATATCTGTTTTCTGTCCAAAACCGAAATCTTCGAAATATTTGCCCAACTTTTCTTTCTGTAATCGTTCATACCCTAATTTGACGAAGGCGACGTTACTCGAACGCTTCAACCCTTCTAAGAATGTAATTTCACCCCAACCTCCGCGTTTATGGTCACGAAGTGGCTTAGGCCATCCGCTCACTTTTATTTGTCCCGACATGTATGTTTCGTTCGGGTTGAAGTACCCCTCCTGTACCGCAGCAGCAAGTGTAATGATCTTGAATGTTGAACCTGGCTCATAGACCGATTTAATGGAATGATCATAGAAGTTCGCTTGATTCTTTGTTTCCCAATATTTATTCGGGTTGTAGTTCGGCATATTAGCAGTCGCAAGAATATCCATCGTACTCGGGTCAGCTACAATTGCCGTTGCGCTAATGGGTTGATACTTGTTGTATACTTCCTTTAACGCTTCTTCGGTAAAATGCTGAATATTCTGATCAAGTGTCAGCACCAAATTTTTGCCATCTTTTTCCGGCTTATATATTTCGTCCGCTGAAGGTAGTTTGTAGCCTTTGCGGTCCTGATCATAAGAAATGGAACCATCGATTCCTGCTAAGTCCTTGTCAAAGAAAGCCTCGAGACCCGTAACCGCCTTGCCTTGCTTATCGGTATATCCGAGCAAATGCGCAGCTAACGAATCGTTCGGATAGAAGCGCTTCGTCTCTTTCAACAGGTAAATGCCCACATCCGCGTTTTTCCCAACTTTGTCTCGAAGTTCACCGGTATAAGCATTAATCTTATCCGCAAGATTTTGATCAATCTTCCAGCCTTCCTCACGGACTTCACGTTGATCATAATAAGTACCATCTTTTTTCTTCGCCGTCACCAATGCCATGACTTCAGGTAGCGGTTTGTTCAATATTTCACTCAGCTTGGCAGCGATGGGTTCTTCCAACTTCAGATCATGAATTCGCTTCGGATTCACAGCAACGGTATAAGCCGGTGCATCTACAGCCAATGTATTCATGTTACGGTCGAATATCGTTCCACGAACAGCATCCAACTTAACGGTCGTCGACCACGTTTCTTTCGCTTTTTCTGTCAAGAATGACGCATCTACCACCTGAACCCAGAAAATTCTCACTAATAGAATAAAAAAGAGGATGGTAATACATCCTCCGATAAACATGGTGCGTATTCGTATTCTTTTTACCATCATCTAACATTCCCTTCATCCGCAGTCGAGTTATACCTACGACCTCGAGTTAATCAATCCCCCGCTTTTTTGGACTTGGGCTGAAAGCCAAGTGCTACAGCTCGATCATAAATAGCCGCTGGACTCGACAATTTTTCTTTCTCCGTCTTGAGCACGGCAATTTCCTTCTTCATCACTTGCACTTCACGACTCATCTTCTGCATTTGCATGTTCAAATCATAGATTTGCGCATAGCGCCAGATAATTACACCAGCAACAAGGGAGCATACGACAATGGTGAACAAGTATAGCAGCTTCTCCTGCGTGGATAATAACCCCTTCCGCGATACAACTTTCGTCGTCTCGCGATACCGATCCGGAGTGCGTTGGATTTTCTTTTCTTTTAGCGCTAAATTCCCACGAACATATGCCATTGACTATACTCCCCCATTACTATAACTTTTCCGCAATGCGTAATTTGGCTGAGCGGGATCGCGGATTATCATCCAGCTCGCGTTGACTTGGGATATACGGCTTCCGATTGACTAACTTCAACGTCCCCTTTTTGCCGCATACACACATTGGAAAATCTGGAGGGCACGTACATTTCTCGATATACTGCGCAAAAGTTTGCTTACAAATTCGATCTTCTAACGAATGGAACGTAATAACGGATGCTCTCCCGCCAGGAGCGAGACAACGTACCGTCTTGTTCAACGCCTCTTCAAAAGCGCCAAGCTCGTCGTTAACAGCAATCCGCAGTGCTTGGAAACTGCGTTTCGCAGGATGGCCCCCTGTACGTCTTGCTGCAGCTGGGATTCCTTCTTTTACAAGCTCTGCAAGATGACCTGTTGTCTCGATGGGTGCAGCTTGTCTAGCCGCTACAATGTTCTTCGCAATCCGGCGTGAGAATTTCTCCTCCCCGTATTCAAACAGGATCTTCGCAATCTCTTGTTCGGACCACGTATTTACAATGTCATGGGCCGTCAGCATGGCATCTTGATCCATCCGCATATCAAGCGGAGCATCATGGTTATAACTAAATCCTCGATCCGCCTCATCCAATTGTGGTGAAGACACACCCAAATCGAACAAGATCCCGTCAACCTGCGGTACTCCATCGACTTTCGGAACTTCCGGCAAATCACGTAGCACTTCTTCTATATATCGAAAATTCGTCTTAATTAATCGAACACGATCTTCATAAGGTGCAAGCTTTACTTTGGCATTCGCGAGTGCAATATCATCCTGATCGAGTGCGATCAAAAGACCGGGCGCCGTGAGCTGCGAGGCAATGACCGCGCTGTGACCCGCTCCGCCTAATGTACAATCCACATAGATACCTTCGGGCTTGATGTTGAGACCTAGTACAGCCTCTTCTTTTAATACCGTGATGTGATGAAACAAATATAAGCCCTCCTAGCTAGCAAATCTCATGCATTCAAAAATCAAAGTCAACCAGTTTCTCAGCAATTTCGTTGAAAGATTCCTCCGATTGATCAAAGTAATTCTCCCATAGTTCTTTACTCCAAATCTCCACCCGGTTGGATACCCCGAGCACTACACAATCTTTATCGAGTTTGGAATATTGAAGCAGATTATTCGGTATATTTACCCTGCCCTGTTTGTCCAATTCACATTCTGTCGCCCCTGAGAAAAAGAACCGCGTAAACGCGCGAGCATCCGACTTCATGAGCGGCAACGCCTTAAGCTTCTGCTCCAGCACTTCCCACTCCGAACGTGGATAAACAAATAGACATTGGTCTAAACCGCGAGTGACGATAAAGGAGGCTCCAAGAGCATCACGAAATTTAGAAGGAATGATCATCCGACCTTTGTCATCAATCGTATGTTGATATTCCCCCATAAACATCTGTCGCTCCACCTCTTCCCCCGAATCTCCCACTTCGCACCACTTTCCACCACTTCAGTCATACTATTTCGCCATTCATAACAAAAATCCTGCAATGAATGCAGGATTTTTTATAATTGAACAATATTTAATTATTCAAGGTTCTATAGATCTATTTTCTTTCTTTTCTGCTTGCGATAGTAGTACAAGAGAGGGATGGCTAAGATCAATAATATAATAATAAAAGGGAAAATCGCAATCAGGACAAGGATTAGTCCTTGGAAGAAAGTAACGACCGCATCCCAGCTTTTCTCCAAAGTGATCCCCATGCGCTCTGTAAAAGTCTTGTCTTTGGCCAGCAAACCTGGGTCAGTAGACTCAATGGGCTGATATAACCTAAGGCTAATTGTCGAGTACGCAACATTCTGATCAAGGTACCGCATCCGTCCTTGAATTTGTTCTATCTGTTCCTGTACTTCCGCTAATTGGGAGGAGAACTTCAATAAGTCACCTGCATTGACTGCTTTATCCATAAATCCGAGCAACCGTTTCTCGACGACCTGTTTGGCCTTAAGTCTTGACGCCAAATCAACATATTCTTCCGTGACGTCCTGCCCTTGCAATTGACGCTCGTATTTTGTATGTTCCATTTTCCCAAGCTGCTGCATGAAATCCATGAACCCATTCGCAGGCACTTTAAAGGTGAAATTACCACCGAGCTCATAGTCGCTTTTTTGATCAGAGAACTGAAGCAAATAGCCTCCAACAAGCTGAATTTTGTTCTGCAGCTCTGTCTGTGCCTTCCCATAGTTCTTCACTTCCATCGTTACATTGGCTTGGTAGATTAGTTTACGCTGATCCGTCGAACCCGATAAAGGCCCTTCTCCGCCTGCACCAATTGCCGATTTCGAAGAACCTGCGCCAACCGTATCTGCCTTCGCTTCCTCCGTTGCCACGGCTGTCGATTGATCTGCTGCGGATTCCGAATGAAGACTGGTCGACTTAAGATCTTCACTTTTTGAAGCGCTGCTGCATGCGGTCGCAACACTGATGAAGACCATACACAGGAGTAATACCATACTCAATCTCTTTATCAATCTTTTACGCACAAAACAACCCCCTTATTGGTTATCGCGAGGTGTATTTTACACCATTTACCAATAGACGCGATGTCCCACAAGGAGGTTGCTCCAAAAACATATTTTATAAAAATAAACTCAATGATTACTCGTGATCTGCCCAGCTATCCAAATAAGTACGCTGTTCATCGGATAATGAATCGATCTGAATGCCGAGGGATCCAAGCTTCAAACGCGCAACTTCTTGGTCCGTCTCATACGGCACATTCAGCACTTGATTACCGATTTGCTCATATTGCTCATTCACATAACGAAGCGCTAGCGCTTGGAGTGCAAATGTCATGTCCATAATCTCAGCCGGATGCCCGTCGCCTGCTGCCAAGTTCACAAGGCGTCCTTCTGCGAGTAAATAGATTTTACGTCCGTCCTTCAGATGGAACTCCTCAATATTACGGCGAACCGTACGCACAGAAGTCGAACGTTCATTTAGTTCCGGTTTGTTCACTTCGACATCAAAATGGCCTGCATTCGAGAGAATTGCACCATTCTTCATCACATCATAATGTTCTCCACGAATCACATCACGGTTCCCTGTAACGGTAACGAATAAGTCTCCAACTTTCGCAGCTTTGATCATTGGCAATACCGTAAACCCATCCATGAAGGCTTCTACGGCCTTAATCGGATCGATCTCCGTCACGATAACGTTCGCACCGAGTCCTTTTGCACGCATGGCAACACCTTTACCGCACCAGCCGTACCCAACAACTACAACGTTCTTCCCTGCTACGACGAGGTTCGTCGTACGGTTGATACCGTCAAATACGGATTGACCCGTACCATAGCGGTTATCGAACAAATATTTGCAGAATGCATCGTTAACAGCAACCATCGGGAATTTCAATTGGCCTTCTTTCTCCAATGCTTTCAAGCGCAAAATTCCTGTTGTTGTCTCTTCTGCACCACCACGAACTGTCGCGAGCAAATCTGGGCGCTCCGCATGCAGAATCGTAACCAGATCGCCGCCATCATCAATGATCAGATCCGGCTTCGTCTCTAGCGCTTTAATCAAGAGTTCTTTGTATTCTTGCGGATCTGGATTGTATTTCGCGAATACGGTAATCCCGTCCTCAACCAAGGCCGCACAGACATCGTCTTGCGTCGATAGTGGATTGCTGCCCGTAATCGTAACTTCCGCACCACCTGCTTGAACGACCTTTGCCAGATAAGCCGTTTTGGCTTCCAAATGGAGGGAGATCGTTACCTTTAATCCCTTGAAAGGCTGGTCCTTCTCAAATTGCTCGCGAATGCTGTTCAGTACAGGCATATGTGCATCTACCCAACTGATCTTTAGATGCCCTTCTGGTGCCAAAGACATATCTTTTACAATACTGTTCTGTGCTGCATTACTCATTCGCTTACCTCCTACAGTGGATATGATGCCTGCGATATGATTAAGAAATCACACGGTGTTGACCCGTTAGATCGAGTGGAATCTCATACAGGGATGATATCCATGTGTTTCCATATCGATTAAGATACGCAAAGATATTATAAACACGTTCCTGCGGTTTGCCAAGGGGAATTAAGGAACTATGAATACGGTCCCAGTGCCTTAGTGCAGTCTCATTCTGTTTCGCGAGATCATGAACAGCCCGATTCTGTAAAAATTCAACCTGTTCCATGACCTTCTGCTTATTCGTCTCGCCGAGTTTGCCAAGTCCTGCTTGAATCTGAGCCAATTTGCTTAGAATCGGCTGATACATGGATTCCAACTGGTGCTTCAGATGATCGAAGTCCGCATCCAGACCTAGTGTATCCTGCGCATGCAGCCATGCTTCTTTACGTTCAGCAAATCGCTCAACGACATCATCGAATGTTAGGTCATACTTCGTCATTTGTTTCTGTACTGTACCTTCTACAAACGTGAACGACATCCGCGGCACAATGATCGGCATTCGGAATCCAACTGTATGGAAAGCGCGATGCGTCAGTGCCCAATACGCAATTTCACCCGTGCCCAGTACAGCCGATAAAACAGGGAATAAATAATCCTGCATCAGCGGACGTGTCAGCACATTATTGCTGAACCGCTCAGGATGCGAAGCAAGCGTTGCTCTTAATTCCTCGCGGCTAAAGGACACTAGCCCTTTGCGGTCCATAAATCGTCCGTTCTCTTTGTGCAACAGCACTCGGGTGCCTTCATGAATATAGAACAAGTTCGCATTCCCTGCAGTGACGTCCGCTTGTGCAGTGAACTCATGCTTCGCTACATCCTCTTCAGAGTGGAAGTACGCTTTCTCTAGCTCATCATTCTTATCGATTATACGCTCGAACATTGGCACCTCAATGGACCGAATCGCTTGATCCGCGGAATCGATCAACACAAGGCCTGCTTCCCCGAACAACATGCCGAAGATCCGCGCATAGAAATCACTGAGTGTGTCGGATACCGCTGCAAATGCGTTCAGTTGTTCCACAAGATCTGCCTTAAACTCCGTATTCGGGAGCAGATCGCTTAATTGGTGGATAGCTGCCTGCCACGATTCCGAAGGTACGACAACATCACTCACCATGGATCTAACGCCTGTCGGATGATCGATCCGAATCTTCTGAACTTGAAGTTCTGGCGACAATACGTAGGTATGGTTCACCTCGTCGAAATCATGGTCTTCCCCTGCGATCCAGAATACTGGTACTACCGGTCGATTCAACCGTTCAGTCGCCATCCGCGCTGTCTGAATGATCGTGAGCGCCTTATAGATTACAAGTAAAGGACCTGTAAATAGACCGCTCTGTTGACCACCTACCACGACAAGCGCGTCATCCTGCTCTAGTTGATTCAATGCCGCAGACACCGCAGCATGCGGATTTCTCTCTGCATTATAAGCGCGTAATCGTCTTACGAGCTCTTTGCGATCTGCACGCAATTTACATGTCTCATCTAACCAAGCTGCTCTTGCATGCCAATCCTGCTCAGATACCGGATTATAATCGAACAGTTCACGAACCTGCTCGTAATCCTTCATATATGTATCTGATAAAGGTTGATTGACTTTCATGGGTACTTGAACTACATTCACGTCCAGCCCCTCCATTTCGATTTATATTGGACCCCAAAAAACAAGCCACTATTTTTTTGAAAGTGATTCTCTTTGATTGTACACAACGAATGGTCATTTCGTCAAAGGAACGAAGAGCAAACACCAAAAAAAGGCTGCTTACAAATGCCATAGAAGACATCCATAAACAACCTTATATTCAAAACATTAAATATAATGACAAGCTGCGAAATGACCTGATTTGGTCTCTACCAATTCTGGCTCAACCGAAGCACATTTCTCTGTTGCCATCGGACATCTCGTACGGAAATGACAACCGCTTGGCGGATTGATCGGACTCGGAAGATCGCCTTTTAACACAACACGTTCCTTCGTCGCTTCTACCGCTGGATCCGGAATAGGAATCGCAGATAATAGCGCACGTGTGTAAGGATGTTGTGGATTCGCATAGAGTTCTTCACTCGTTGCAAGCTCAACCACTTTACCCAGATACATAACCGCAACCCGGTCACTGATATGCTTAACCATCGAAAGGTCATGCGCAATGAACAGGTACGTTAATCCGAGATCGCGCTGCAAATCTTGCAGCAAGTTAACAACCTGCGCTTGAATCGATACGTCCAGTGCAGAGATCGGCTCATCACAGATAATGAACTTCGGATTTACAGCAAGTGCTCTTGCAATCCCGATCCGTTGACGTTGACCGCCTGAGAACTCATGTGGATAACGAGTTGCATGCTCTGCATTCAAGCCTACGAGATCAAGCAGATCCTCAACGCGTTTCTTGCGTTCTGCACGGCTTGCGTTCAAGTTGTGAATCAAGAGCGGCTCCGCAATAATATCGGATACCGTCATACGCGGATTAAGCGAAGCGTATGGATCTTGGAAAATCATCTGCATCTCACGACGCATCGCCTTCAGCTTCGACCCAGACAAATCATAAATGTTCGTTCCATCAAAACGAACTTGTCCTGATGTAGGCTCATAAAGTCTAAGAATCGTACGGCCTGCAGTCGATTTACCGCAACCCGACTCACCTACAACCCCTAAAGTTTCACCTTGCTGGATCGAGAAGCTAATATTGTTCACGGCCTTCAGTGTCGCACCGCCCCCAATATTGAAATATTTCATCAGTTGATCAACTTCAACTAAAGGTTGTTTACTCATGCCCGCACCTCCTTAGCCATTGGATGCAGAAGCCAGCAACGGGATGCATGCGATTCGCTAAGCTGCGTGATGCCCGGATCCTGCGTCTCACAGATCCGCATCGCATCATCACAACGCGCACAGAATCCGCAACCTGCCGGCGGCTTGATCAAATCAGGCGGTGTTCCGTGGATCGGAATCAACGGCTCATCCTTCTTCTGATCTAGACGAGGCAATGAACGAAGCAGACCTCTTGTGTAAGGATGCTGAGGGTTCTGGAATATCTCCCATTTCGTTCCTGTCTCAACCACTTTACCTGCATACATTACGACAACGCGGTCACACATATCCGCAACGACACCAAGGTCGTGCGTAATGAGAATAATAGAAACGCCAAGTTTCTTCTGCATATCTTTCATGACATCGAGAATTTGAGCTTGGATTGTAACATCAAGCGCTGTTGTCGGCTCATCCGCAATGAGAAGCGATGGATTACAAGCGAGCGCAATCGCGATCATCGCACGTTGACGCATACCGCCAGAGAATTCATGTGGATATTGATTGAATCGAGATTCTGGATTCGGAATACCAACCAGTTGTAACATTTCAATCGCGCGACCTTTGGCATCCTTATTCGATACGTTCTGGTGTTTGATCAGACCTTCTGTAATCTGTTTCCCGATCGTAATCGTCGGATTCAATGAAGTCATTGGATCCTGGAAGATCATCCCGATATCTTTCCCGCGAATGGCTTCCATCTCTTTATTCGTTTTTTTAAGAATCTCTTCACCTTGGAAAAGGATCGAACCATTCTTCACAAAGCTCGGGGGTGTAGGAAGAAGTCGCATAATAGATTGTGCCGTAACACTCTTACCACTACCCGATTCACCAACGATCGCTACCGCTTCCCCTTTGTTCACTTGGAAATTCACACCGCGAACTGCTTGTACTTCTCCGCCGCGGACTTTAAAGGACACGCTTAAATCTTTAACTTCCAAAATGGGTTGCATACCTACACACCTCCTATTTTTTCATTTTTGGATCGAGTGCATCACGAAGACCATCACCAAGGACGTTGAACGACAACATTGTCAAACTGATGAGGATCGCTGGGAAGAACATTCTCCATGGATAGATCATCCAAGAGCTTAGTGCATCACTAATCATGGAACCCCACGATGCAACTGGAACTTGTACACCAAGACCTAAGAAGCTTAAGAATGCCTCTGCGAAGATCGCAGATGGAACAGTTAATGTCAATGTTACGATGATCGGACCCATCGCATTCGGAATCACGTGGCGAAGCAAAATGCGGCCTGCGCCAGCCCCCATCGAACGGGATGCAAGAACATACTCTTGATTTTTAAGACCCATCGTCTGACCACGAACGATCCAGGCCATATTAATCCAACCTGTAATAGCCATTGCAATAATAATCGTTAATAGACTTGGCTCCATAACAACAAGCAATAGAATACATACAAGCAAATAAGGAATCGAATAAAGAATTTCAGAGAACTTATTCATGAACTCATCCACTTTACCGCCAACATATCCCATGATACCGCCGTAGAGAACACCGAAAATCAAATCGGACAATGCTGCAGAGAAACCAACGATCAATGAAATCCGTGCGCCCATCCAAGTTCTTGCCCACATATCGCGTCCAAGATCGTCCGTACCGAACCAATGATCACCGGAAGGTGGGAGGTTCGTAGCATCAAGATTATTCGTAAAGTAATCAAACCTTGAGAACATCGGACCGAAAATTGCCATGATAATAAGAAGAACTAGAATGGTAAGACCTGACATGGCCAGTTTATTCTCACGTAGACGCTCCCACGCATCACGCCATGCCGATAGACTCTCACGCTGAATGATTTCGCTATTTTTATCATCTTGGCTAATAGGACGAAAATCATCTGGGGTTAAGTTATTTAATACCGCTTCATTACTCTGATTTCCTGCCACGATTAGCCCTCCTTCCGTGAACGCAATTTAATACGTGGATCAATAAATCCATAAGAAATATCCGTAGCAAACCGTGCCACCATCAAAATAATTCCATAGAACAACGTAATACCCATAATCATTGGATAATCACGGTTCGTAATAACTTGTACAAATACTTTACCTAAACCGCTAATCCCGAAGATCGATTCGATAACGACCGAACCCGTAATAACGTTGGCTGCCAGTGGACCGATATACGTAACAACAGGCAAAATCCCATTACGCAACACGTGTCTGCGAAGAATCGTTCCCGCTGTCAAACCTTTCGCTCTCGCCGTCTTGATATAATCTGCTGACAACACTTCTAGCATACTTGAACGCGTTAAACGAGCAATAAATGCGATGGAAAGCGCTGACAATGCTAGAACCGGCATGATATATGTTAGAGGGCCATCCAATCCAGCAACTGGAAGCCACATTAACTTCACACCAAATGCATATTGCATGAAGGACGCAAGCACGAAGCTTGGTACGGATATCCCTATAACCGCGACCACCATCGCCAAATTATCTAGCAGCTTTCGATGCTTGAGTGCCGCCAGCATCCCGAGGGATACACCGACGATAACCGATACAACAATGGACACAAGACCAAGACGTAACGAATATTTGAAAGAGTCACTGATTACCTTAGTAACCTCTTGATTTTGCAATTTCATTGATACACCAAGATTGCCATGAAGAATATTGTTCAAATAGATACCGTATTGCTCTAGGATTGGCTTGTCCAGTCCATATTGAGCGAATAATTTCGCCTTTACTTCAGGCGGTACTGCTTTCTCCGACATAAAGGGATCGCCGGGAATTACCTTCATAAGACCAAAAGTCAATGACGCTAGCACAAACATTGAAACGAGCATAAAGAAAAACTTGCTAAATACATACCGTGCCAAACGAACACCCCCATATCATAATATTTTGACCATACGAAACGACCTCGCCGTCGTTTAAGGGGACGGTATTCGTTTCTAACTGTGTATCCAATATCTGTGAAATAAGATACAATCTAAATTTTCAAAAAAATTCGGGATATATGCGATTTCTCATATATCCCGAATCTAGCCTCACTTCATGTTGTGCTAAATCTTGAGATGTTTATTTATCGAAGTAAGCGTTATTGAAGTGGATGCTACCGTTAAAGTCATGGAACATACCTTTGAGGTTCGGCTTCACAAGACCAATGGTTGTGTAGTAGTAAATCGGAAGAATAACTTGATTATCTTGGATCAAGATTTTTTCCGCTTTCGCAAAGTTTTCCATACGAACTTTATTATCACTTGATGCTTTTGCTTCTTTGATCAATTTGTCGTACTCAGGGTTAGAGAACTTCGCATCGTTGTTACCGCCTTTAGTAACCCACATATCTAAATATGTCATTGGATCATTGTAATCTGCGCCCCAACCAGAACGTGCAATTTGGTAGTTACCATTCGTACGGTTCTTAAGGAATACGCCCCACTCCTGGGACTCAACTTTAACCGTTACGCCCAAGTTTTGTTTCCACATATCTGTAACTGCTTGCGCAATTTTCTTATGACCGTCACTTTGGTTGTGGATCAATGTAATTTGTGGAAGCGTTGTGTAACCTTTTTCTTTCATACCTTCTTCAAGCAATTTCTTCGCTTCAGCGTAATCCGGCTTCATTAACTCGGAATCTTTATGCTCATCACGGAATTGAGCGGATTCACCTTTAATACCCGGAGGAACAAAGCCAAATGCTGGAATTTGTTCGCCTAGTGTTACTTTATCAACGATTTGTTGACGATCGATCGACATAGCAAATGCCTTACGGATCTTAGCGTTATCGAAAGGTTCAACCGTGTTATTGAATACATAGTAATACGTACTTGCGATACCTTGTACTTTAAACTCGTTCGGCAAGGATTTCTTCAATACAGGAATTTGGTCTGTAGGAAGCTCACCTGTCGGGTTGCCTGTGTAGTCCAATTGGTTCGTTTGATACATGCTAAGCTCAGTCGCGGATGCATCGATCATCGCCATTTGAACTTTATCGAAGTTGACTTTGTTAACAGCAAAGTAGTTCTCGTTCTTCGCAAGCTCGATGGAGCCGTTATGCTGCCAAGCAGCCATTTTGAACGCGCCGTTCGAGATAATTGTGTTTGCATCTGCTGCCCACTTCGGATTCGTCTGTGCCGATTTGTGAACAGGCATAAACGTATAGAAAGATGTCAAACTAATAAAGTAAGGAGTTGGGTTCTCAAGTTCGACTTCTAGTGTGTAATCGTCAACAGCTTTAACACCAACGGAAGCTGCATCTGCTTTACCTGCATTATAGTTCTCACCGTTCTTCAAGTAGAACAATTGGTATGCATATGGTGGTGCCGGTTGTGTCTTCGGATCCAATACATGTTTCCAAGCATACTCGAAATCATGTGCTGTTACAGGATCACCATTGCTCCATTTACCATCTTTACGAAGGTTGAAAGTGATCTTGTTACCATCTTCTTTCCAGCTCTCTGCTGCCGCTGGAATTGCATTACCATCTTTGTCCATTTCAGTTAAACCAGAGAAGATCGCGTTAAGCACAGTGCCCGAAGTATTATCTTGCGCTTGTGCAGGGTCTAAACTAGGCGGCTCGGAATGCAAGTTCATGCGGAATGTTCCGCCTTTACTTACTTTAGCTGCATCGGAGTCATTCTTTTGTTCTGTACCTGTAGAAGCTTCATTTTTTTCTGTTTTGCCTCCACATCCAGCCAGAACTGTCCCGAGGACAACAATCAAAGTAAGAACTAGAAGTAAACTTTTTCTTTTCAAACTAGACTCCCCCTAAAAAAATATTTTAAGTAATTGAAAATTAGTATACATCCACTGGTCAAAAAAATCTAGGTCTAATTTAAAAGAATTATCAGACAATATGCATAGAATATCGAATAACGCCCGTGATCAGGAATATTATGTAAAAAAAGGCCATGACAAAAAATGTCAACCTCCAGATTGTTTTCACCAATTTCAACGCGTCAACCTTGCCCCTTTTACGGTTCTGAGCCCCGCCGAGCAGGCCGCCCGCAATCAAGAGCACCAGTATAATCAAGTAAAACCCAAAGCTTCCACCAAATATCGTATTATACATCGTAGCGACGACAATCACCAAGAACAAGGTTGTTACATCCATTGCAAGACGGAACGCTTTCTTATTATCCCCATTTATAAATCCATAAATCAACCATATACTGATAAAAGGAATGAAGGGCAGCACGGTCAAAAACTGTAATAAAAATCCAAATATCTTCACCTATCTCGATTCTCCTCTCCAGAATAAGATGGTTATGCGTATGGCCCTCCTAAAGAACGCACAAGCGTATAGACCGCTCGATTATATATTGGTTCTATTCCTGTCGATGCCGCCAGACGAAGAATACTTCCATTAATCCACTCGATCTCAGTCTCCGATTCCGCTAGCACATCTTTGAGCATCGAGGACGTATTCGCCGCTGTCGCAGAACAGACATGCTGCACTTGATCCCACATGTCAGCACCCAAGTGAATATGGTTCGCCTGAAACACGGCCTCAATCTCATCATACAACCACTTCATCCACTGCAAACGCTCCGGCTTGTCCAATAACTCACCATTCTTAATTCGCATGATCGCAGTCAGCGGATTGATGATGGCATTGATCATCAGCTTACGATAAACATCCTTATCGATGGTTTTCGACACCTGCGCGCTGAATCCTGCTCGATTTAACCACTCCATAAGACTATTTTCGATATTTTTCCAATTTAGAACTCCCCTCATCTGTCCAATTCGGGTTTCACCGCTCCCGGTATGCGTCACGATTCCAATTGCATCTCGACGTGCAGCTTCCGTCGTAATCGCTGCATATATCTGCGATGCTTCAATATACTTCTCCATCCGTTCAATATGTCCAACACCATTCTGGTAACAACATATCTTTCCATGCTTCCCCGCAAGCAAAGAGAGCTTCTGCACGAACGGTTCATCAATATTTTTTTGTTTAACGGTTACCAGGATCCAATCGCCTTCTTGTACCATTGAAGCAACTGATATTTCGTCCCAAGCCCTCATATTCACGCCATACACCTTTTGCTCCGTTTGAAGCTGATGAGAGATAACCGTGATGCCTTGTTCTCTCAATTGATCTGCTTGCTTTTTCGTACGTGGATAGAGCGTCACATTTGCCCCAGCAAGGCCTAGTTTTCCAGCAAATAATAACCCTAGTGATCCTGCGCCAACAATATGTATGTTCATGGTTTTTTCTCCTCTTTGTCCAACTATAAAGATATATATAGCAAAGATGCGTGTAAAACACAAAAAACCTGAGTAAATCGCGTTTCAACCACGCTGATACTCAGGATTTTTTACGTTCCAACCTATTCAATTCGTTCTAAATTACCATTCGCATCCATCTTGAAGCGAGTCTTGTTCTCTTCTTCCTCTTCTGAGAGAAAGGCTAGCCGACGTGCACGATCCATAATCTGAATCAGGGCTTTATAATCATCATTTACGACACGATAGTCTGTCTGGACATCGTTAACTTCACGGGAGAGACGTTCGTTCTCTTTGCGTAAATACAAGAGTTCCTCTTCTTTATCGCGTATCTCTCTCTCGAGTGATTTAATCTGACGGCCCACATCTTGATAGGCGCCCTTCCATTGACGCAGAAACCGAATAACCGCATCAATCGATATCGATTCTTCACTCATATTCTCGTGTTTAAAGGATGTCTCTTCCGCTGCTTCCATCGTCATCAGAGATGCAACATGAGCTCCCTCGACCATCATCGGTTGCTTCTTCATGTAATTCCGCTTTTGTCGTTGTGCTTTGGCATTCTGAATCGCTGTTTCATATTTCTTACGTACAAAGCTGTTCCAGCGGAAACCACAAGCCGCCGATGTTCTTCCAATTTTCTCGCCTACTTCTTCAAACGCAGCCAGCTGTGTACTCCCTTCGCGTATATGACGCAAAGTCACCTCAGCCAAAATCAAATCATCCTCAACGCTCCATGCATCCTGTCTAATGGCAGTCATGCAATAAACCTCCTAACAACATTCTAAAATAAACCGATATCAAAGCAGCTAACTTCCATCCGCTTTTATAAATCGGGGGTAAAAATGTGCTTACTCCATCTCTATGCCCTTGGTAGAGTTCATAGAATCTTTTTTCTACTATTTTGTATAACCAAATTAACAGGGGCTCATACCTATTTTTTGACAAAGTATAAAAATCAATAATAAATGTCACCATAATGATAAAAGTTTGCTATTTCGTCACGAATCCTGATTTACACTTCAGATCGCGAAGGATATAATAGGACTAGAAAATTATGGTCGATGCGTTAGAGAGGGGGATGTACATAATGGCACGTATGTTTCGCGTATTAGGCTTCTTCACATTGATGATTGGGCTCATGGCATTCGCCGGAGATATGATGGAGATGGCAATACTGTTCTTCATGCAGACTGCATTCTTTGTACTGCTGGGCTACCTGAAGTTCACCGAAAAGACCTATATTCTTATTTTCTGGGGATATATGATCGTAACCTTTACCGGTTTCAGTTATTGGACCGTCTTTGAAATGGGTTTACCTTTTTAATCTACACGCAAATACCAAAAACGATCGAAACCGTCATCGGTTCGATCGTTTTTTTATGATTTAGATTTGTTAGGGTTATTTTATCCTTTTCGCCCCACCCATACTTTGAACAATTCACTCATTTGATCACTCAATAGCAGCTGTCTAATCGCTCGGTTACGCTTCGCAATGGGGTCGAACGGGTCTGCCGTGTAATGATCCTGTAACTTCTGGAGCAGTCCGGCCTCCATCAGGAACTGCTTCTGGGTACCGTAGAAAGCACGTGTAATGCCAGATTCTTTAGCGACGCATTCCATGGCAGTAAAGTCCACGTGTGCGGTAATATCTTGATCCCCTACGTTGATATATGGATTATCGTGTGCCAGATGCCGATGATAACAGATCAATGTTCCCTTCATCCGGTGCGCTGCTGCAATCTCTCTCGTCTGATCTCCATAATCGATCACGATGCAATATCCCTGATGAATCACTGTAGTCATGTCCCGAATCCATGCTAACGCACCTAGATTGACCTCTAACTCTTGCTGGGGTCGAAGCTGAACCCCTTGTCCTAACACATGCTGCTGTACATATTCTTCAACTTCAGGCGCAGCATCGCTCCACAGGCTCACGAATGCCTCTGATTCCACATCCCAGCGAACAAACTGTTGTTCGAGCTCTCCCCATCCTCGTTCCATCCCGGGATACCGTACCCGTTCAACAGGAAATGCATCGAGCAGTTCATTGGCAATGACGATCATGGGATTTTGATCTTTTCGATCATAAAATTCTGCTTCTGTCCACCATTCTGCCTGTTTCCCCGCTGCGTTCAAATGATTCTGTGATAGCTGACGGTGGTAATCGCTCTGCTCCACAATCGTGTATTGAATATAGGGATACATATCAGGATAGCTAATCTCAAGTGACTCAAGGATTTGAAGACCAAGCCGGCCCGTTCCCGCTCCCCATTCCACTATACGAACCTGCTGATTCTTTCCCTTGTGAAATTTTTCTTCTTCTATTATAAGTGCAATTTTCGCTGCCAGCATTTCCCCCATCAATGACCCTACATTCGAGCTGGTATAGAAATCGCCTTCCTTCCCGATCTTGGGACGATCTGTCTTATAGTATCCTGCTTCTGAATGATATAAACATAGCTCCATATATCGACCAAAGGGTATGCGCTGCATGGGATTATCTTTCATTTCATCTCGAATATATTGAATTAATTGATCTGTTCCTTGATAATGAGACAAGAGAGACATCCTTTCTACCGAAAGCTGAAGTTAATGTGAATCCGTCATGATTTCATTTCACTCTCATATATTTATATGGACCAAGCTAAGGGGGACACCCGATGAAATATTGGATTCGCGGACTTGCGTGCTTGCTCTGTATGGTCCTGTTATTTACAACATGGAAACCCATTCTGATCCTCGCCGAGCCCACAGATGAAGATACCAGACAAATTCTTGAGAAAAGCCTATCGATTGTCGAAATCGATCATGAAATTGAGCGTATTCAAAAAGAACTTGATGCACTAAAAGAGCAATCATCTGCCATTCAGGCTCAATTATCTGCAAAAAAAGAGCAAATCGAGATCAAACGCAAGCAAGCCGGACAAGTATTACGTGCATATTATATGGGAGACCGTGATTCACTGCTTGCAGCGATCTTATCCCTCGATAGCCTTGAGAAGTTCTTCCTGGTCTATGACTACTACTCCATCATCATGGAGCAGGATCATGATATTCTGACAACTTTCGCCTCCGAATACAAGGACATCGAGAAGCTCGGGCTCCGTTACCAAGAGAAGCAGACCAAACTATCCGAAGTTCTCGAGAATCTGACCAAACAGCGTACCCGCGTATTAGCGCTTCAAAATGAAGTAAATGATCAGCTCGCACACAGTACGGACTCGGAGCAGTTAAAGAAATTAATTGATGAACTCACAAGCTTCTGGCAGAACATTGGTATGTATGAAGTACGATCTTACTTCAAGGCCCTCTCGGATGCAATGCAGGACTTGCCAAGTCTCATTAAGAATACCGAAGGCAGCCTTGTCATTAATGGACTCAATTACACCATCAATCTGCGAGAAGAGGATCTGAATCAATTCTTGCGTAATAAAAATGAGATGTTCAAAAATTTCGCATTTCGATTCGAGAAAGACCAGCTCGTCGCATACGGTGAACGCAATGCGATCAAAGTCGAAATTAAGGGACATTATACCGTCGAGAGTACGCCAGAGAATTGCATCCTGTTTCATGTGGATCATCTTTTATTCAATGGTCTTGAACTTCCAGATACGACGCGTCAAGCGCTAGAGAAAGAATTCGATCTTGGGTTCTATCCTGCCAAACTCGTCTCCTTCATCCAAGCGACAAGCGTAAAGATCGAGGATGGCACCTTGGAAGTCAAACTGAAAATGAGCTTATAAGTGTTATACATAATCGGGGGCACCTTCTACGGATTAACCATAGTCGATGTCCCCTTTTCAATCTCATCATGTGGATCAACACTTTTAATCGTGTCCATCTCAAGCGACTCCAATTGCATCGCAAGCGTTTGTATAGGAACGAGGTTCTGAACGTATTGACCGAAGACATGCCCCAGTTTCTTCATCTCTTGAACGTGTGATGGTGAGTTCTTTATTCCCAAATCTGTCACTTGAGCGAGCCTGTCACGAATTGCTCCTGGTAAAGCAGGAAGCGAGGATGGCGTATACATATATTTCAAAGATGGAAGCATCCTTGACTCTTGAAATACTTCTTCTTGCGCTTTGGAAGTTGTCATCGCTTGAATCCAATCCTTCGCTTCCTTCTCCAATCGTGTTTTTGAAGAAATAACGAAGCTCTGACTCCGAGCCCAATAACTTTTCCCATTTTGCGCCGGATTGACAGCTTCGATGCTGAGTTCTCCATGATGATGCTGCTGCCATGCGGAAAACGTTGATACTATCGCCAGCACCTCTCCGCGCGCCATCATTTCCCATAACGTTGTCGAATCTTTCGTCATATAGAGATGAGGACGGAGTGACTCCAACAATGTTGACATGTCCCCCGTACTCCCTAATCTTCGCAATAAAGATAATATCTGATATCCATCATTCTGATCTGCCGCCATAAGATATGGACCATTGGGCAATTTGGCGAAATGGCGCTCAAGGTTGATCCATCCCTCCTTCTCGCTCGGTAGCTGATCCATCGATAATTCCCTCAATAACTTAGGGTTCCATACTAGAATATAAGGATCAACGTCTTTGGGGATCCCCCATATGTATCCATTCCACTTCACTTGATTCATAATCCAATCTAATGGCTCAGAAGCTGCTACTCCCGAGAAATAAGAGTCTACCGGCAGCAAATATCCTGAGACAGCAAATTTGTTCACCCATTCACTCTGCAGCAGCATAACATCTGTGGCATCTCCGAGCATAGCTTGTTCTGCATATCGTTGGTACGCATCTTCTGGATATGTATTTGAAAGTTCAACAACCACCTGGTGTTCACGCATATATTGCTGATTCATCGTCTGCAGCACCGCAAATTGATCAGGCTCCAGATTCACCGAAACCGATAATTTCTCTTCGCGTTCTGTCGGATCCCCAGATGGCTCAACCGCAATTTGGTTCGTATCTTGCTCCCGCTTCTCCGTATTTCGATTCGGTGTAACACCATTCATAGGGGTTAATAGAAGAAGAATTAAGAGCAACATAACAAAGAGCATAATTGTATTTCTTTTGTTAGACATGAACTCTCCACCGCCCCCACTTTCATGCTTTTATTCTAGCAAGGTTATACGCATTTGTCGCCTACAAAAAAGCCTGCCTCAAAATCGAGGCAGACTTTTAGAGACTTCAATCATATCACCCTACCCTTACAATAAATCAGCAGCCAATTGCGCGAGCTTCGAACGTTCACCTTTTTCGAGCGTAATATGACCGCTAATCCCTTCTTGCTTAAATCGTTCTACGATATAAGTCAGCCCATTGCTCGCCGCATCCAGATAAGGATGGTCAATTTGCTCTGGATCGCCCATCAGAATGATTTTACTACCTTCCCCGACCCGGGAGACAATCGTCTTCACCTCATGCTTCGATAAGTTCTGCGCCTCATCAATAATGATGAATTGACCTGGAATCGAGCGCCCACGGATATAAGTCAATGCTTCGACCTGAATACTTCCAAGCCCGACTAATATTTTATCAATATCCCCTGCTTTCTTCGTGTCGAAAAGGTATTCCAAATTATCATAGATCGGCTGCATCCATGGGCGAAGCTTCTCATCTTTCTCCCCTGGTAAAAACCCGATATCTTTGCCCATAGGAACGACAGGTCTAGCTATTAGCAGCTTCTTGTATTTGTGCTCATCTTCCACTTTCATCAATCCTGCTGCAAGTGCGAGCAACGTCTTACCTGTACCAGCCTTCCCTGTAATCGTTACAAGGGGAATGTCATCATTGAGCAGCAGTTCGAGTGCCATTCGCTGTTGCGCATTCCGAGCACTGATGCCCCATATAGGGTCATTGCTTAGGAATAAAGGCTCTAGCTTCGTTGCTTCTGCATTGACACGCAGTAGAGCTGACTTGCTCGAACCCATTTCATCGCGTAAGATAACGAATTCATTGGCATACAGAGGGTACTTCAATTGCAGCTGTGAAATATTTAAAAACCGATACGTATAAAACTCATCAATGACGGAAGGGTGCACATGAAGCGTTAAGTTACCAAGGTATAAGTCAGTCAACGACACCGTGCGGTCCGATAAATAATCCTGCGTGTTGAGCCCGAGAACATCCGATTTGATTCGCACCAAGACATCTTTACTGACAAGAATGACGAGTCTCGGCTCAGCAGTCTGTTGTTCTTCGATGTGATAATTCAAGGCAACCGCTAGAATTCGATTATCGTTCGTAATCTCCCCGAACATTTCTTGAACTCGAACAAAGCTCCGATGATTGAGCTCCACGGTGAGTGTTCCGCCTTGATCCAGCTGGATACCGCTATGCAAATGCCCCTTTTCACGAAGACTGTCCAATAACCGGGATACATATCTTGCATTTCTTCCGATTTCATCTGCATTCCGTTTCTTGGAATCAATCTCCTCCAATACCACCGCAGGAATGATGACATCATTATCCTCAAAAGCAAAAATCGCATTGGGATCGTGTAATAATACATTCGTATCCAACACAAATATTTTCTTCATCTGCGCCGCCTCCAAGCGTGGTAATCACTGCCGCATCGCGTAATACATTTTCTTATGATCGAGCCAATCCAATTGAGGTAAAGACCTGGCCATCACCCTCTCCTCAGAATAATACGAAGCAATAGCCGTTAACATGCCCCTTAAATAGGCAAAAGCCCAGTGAAAAATTCACTAGGCTTTACGCATCGCTGCAAAAACTTGTCCATCTAACTTGTCCGCAGCACGTTTATCATAAGTTTTCTCATATGCAGGAATCATAGAGATTCGTGCGCCATAGAACATCGCATCACGTACCGTGTCGACCTTCACTTCCACACAAGCAAGCTTGATAGGTACCTCTGCGAGCGGGGCAGCGATGATCTCACTTGTCCCATATACCGCGTGAAGAGAACCAATACTAAATATCGATATCGTAACTTTCGGATTCTGCTCCAGATTTGCAATCAGTCTAGAACGCTGATCAATCGCGAACCGCAGAGTCTTGTTATCCACAGCATAAACCCATGAAATAGCATTCGTCGTCGGACCGCTCGATTCGGCATCAACCGTACTTAACAAGACGAAGGATTCCTCTTCTAATTGCTTCAGCAAAGCTTCGGATAATGAATCAATCACTTCTGCCATTGGACCTTAGCCTCCTATAACCTATCGGTTGCGAATGTTGGAACAACCTTTAATTAATTATATGATAGCACAGGAAGAAATTTGCATCCACTAGCAGAAATGCCTACGCCCGATAAAGTTACATCATTATTGAAGGCTAAGCTGCTGCTTCAATGCTTGCTTGGCAGCTTCGAACTTATCGTCATCCAAATAGACATAAGGACTTTTCCACTTTCCTTCGATCGGAATGAATTGAATATTATCCTTATTCATCGTGATGTACGTCGTAATCATATCTTTAATTTGCTCTTTCTGAATATCCATCTTCAGATTCTTACCAACAGACTCGATGATCGCCGGCACCTTCGTTAACCCGTCGAAGCTCTGCAACTTACGCATCATTTCATGAAGAACTTCACTTTGTCTGCGGTTTCTGTCGAAGTCGCTCGAACCTTTCGTCGGGTTCTTCGTGTTGGATTTCCGGTAACGAACAAAATCCAGCGCATCCTCGCCATTCAAGGTCTGGAAGCCCTTCTTTAAATTAATATTCGTATTATCCGCCGTATCAATATAACGCATGTCCATGTCGACATTGACATCGACACCGCCAAGCGCATCAACCACATCACTAAAGCCCTTGAAATTAATCATAGCAACATAATCGATCGGGATATCCAGATATTTACTGACCATTTCTTTGATCTCGTCATTGGCTGTGTCTTTATTCTTCGAACGGAAAGTAGCATAGTAACTATTGATCTTATGGGATTTATACCCTCGAAGCTCCACCTTAGTATCCCGAGGAATCGAGACGACTGTCGCGCTCTTCCTCTCTGGATTTAACGTCGCAACCATAAAGACGTCCGTATTGAGACCACCAGATTCCTCACGTGTATCCACCCCAAGGAGCAAGATCGATACCGGCTTCACTTTGGCGGATTCTTCCGGAGGAAGAGGCTTCTCATCGACCACCGTCGAAATATTATCTAATTCCTTATCCGCTTTGTGGACGACATAACCAACATATGTACAAGCCGCTAGAATGCCGACGATTAGCAGAATTCCCAACATCTTAAAGACTTTCCGCACGGGACTCTTGGGCTTCTTCGGCTTCTGAGCGCTACGTTTCCGTTTTGGACCCTCCCTCGGCGGGAGACCAGTAGCTGGACTCATTTGCAACAACACCTTTTCAAATGCTAAATCAGTAATTATTCGTTGTATTTCGGGTTCGAGTTTATGTCATGAAGCAACTGTTCAGCGTTTTCGCGTGGAACCATTTGTTTCTTCGCTTTTCCATCGATTACATACTTGATATGTACCATCGTATCGTCAACCGTGACGATATCAAATTCAGTCATCCCATGATCCTCTTGAAGAATCGTGGCGAAGAACTGAACCGTATCTACTGCTGCGCGATCATCTGGTCTTGCATCTGCAACCATTCGAATTTGAAGCCAATTAAACAAGGCATCCTGCAGCTTCATTCCTTATTCCCCTTTCAACCTTTGACTATAGCCTACTTGCCATCCGCAGAGGGTTGTCCAGCGCTTTTACGCTTCTGGCGCGCTTCGACAAAATATCGAATGCGCACCATTAGCATCAAGGCGACAGCCACCGTTAGACAAGGAATAATGGGTAATTTATCAATTTGAAACACGAGCAGCACAAACGCTCCAACTGCGATCACCAAATAGATCACAACGTCTTTGAGGATCGGCAATTTACGAACACGAAACACTTTATTAAAGATATACACCAAGAAACAATAAATGATTAGAAAAGATATAATCGGATGCGCAGCAAACCAGTCATGAAACATGCTGTTCACTCCTCTTTCTTGATTAGATGTAACTTCGATTCATGCTGCCCGTGTGAATTTCAAATCCACGCTCACACTTAGACGTTAGCTTCTGCCGTTTTACGGTGTTTCTCCGCACGTTCACGCTCGTTCTTGTTCAGAATTTTCTTGCGGAGACGAATGGATTTCGGCGTAATTTCGCAATACTCATCGTCATTCAAGTACTCTAATGCTTGCTCAAGCGTATATAAACGAGGTGTTTTCATTTTGACGGTATCATCTTTACCTGCTGAACGAATGTTGTTCAATTGTTTTTCTTTACAGATATTCACGATAATATCGTTATCCCGTGTGTGTTCACCCACGATCATACCTTCATATACTTCTGAACCCGGCTGCAGGAATAGAATCCCACGATCCTCGATCGAAAGAATACCATACAATGTCGACGTACCGTTCTCACTGGATACCAACACGCCTTGGTGACGTCCACCAACTTGACCTGTAACAAGCGGTCCATAGCTATCGAATGCATGGTTCATAATGCCGTAACCGCGTGTTAGTGTTAGGAAGTTCGTACGATATCCGATCAATCCACGAGCTGGGATAAGGAACTCAAGACGTACTTGGCCATTTCCATGGTTAATCATGTTGACCATTTCCGCTTTACGTGATCCAAGGCTCTCCATAACGGAACCCATGCTCTCTTCTGGAATATCAATCAACAAACGTTCGATTGGCTCCATTTTCACGCCGTTTTCAACACGGATGATAACTTCAGGTTTGGATACTTGAAGCTCGAAACCTTCACGACGCATATTTTCAATTAGAATCCCAAGGTGAAGCTCACCACGACCCGATACGATGAATGCATCTGGGCTATCTGTCTCATCGACACGCAAACTTACGTCTGTCTCAAGTTCTTTGAATAGACGCTCACGAAGCTTACGGGATGTTACCCATTTCCCTTCACGACCAGCGAATGGACTGTTATTTACGATAAATGTCATTTGAAGTGTTGGCTCATCGATTTTGAGGACTGGCAATGCTTCAGGGTTCGCAGGATCTGCAATGGTCTCACCAATGTTGATATCCTTGATACCAGCAATCGCGATAATGTCGCCCGCACCCGCTTCTTCAACTTCAATACGCTTTAAGCCTTGGAAGCCGAACAATTTCTCGATACGCGCTTGCTTCATCTGACCTTCACGTGTCATAACAGCGACCGATTGACCTTGACGAATCGTTCCACGGTTCACGCGACCAATCGCAATACGACCCAAATATTCGTTGTAATCCATTAATGTTACGAGGAACTGAAGTGGTAGTGTTACATCCTCCGTTGGAGATGGGATGTGGCTAGTAATCGTCTCATAGAGTGCAAGCATGTTCTCATCTTGTTGCTCTGGATCCAAGCTGGATGTACCGTTCAATGCTGATGCATATACAACTGGGAAATCCAACTGCTCATCATTTGCACCTAGCTCGATAAAGAGCTCCAATACTTCGTCTATAACTTCTGCAGGACGAGCATTAGGACGGTCAATTTTGTTCACGACAACGATCGGTGTTAATTGGCTCTCAAGCGCTTTACGAAGTACAAACTTCGTCTGTGGCATACATCCTTCGAATGCATCGACAACGAGCAATACACCATCGACCATTTTCATGATCCGTTCAACTTCACCACCGAAGTCCGCATGGCCTGGTGTATCCATAATGTTAATTAAGAACTCTTTATACGTAATGGCTGTGTTCTTCGCCAAAATCGTAATTCCGCGTTCACGTTCAATATCACCGGAGTCCATCGCGCGCTCTGTTACTTGTTCATTTTCACGGAATGTTCCGGATTGCTGTAGCAACTTATCGACAAGTGTCGTTTTCCCGTGGTCAACGTGTGCGATAATTGCGATATTACGAATGTTTTCTCTTGAATGCATAAGAAATGTTCAAATCCTTTCAATATCTTAAATTTAATTGTAAATCCAAAGGGTATGCTTTACACAAAATAAGCGCCAGGCAAGATGCCGACGCTTGACATATCCCTTTAATTATACGGAATTGTATTAAAAATGCAAACTGAATTTTGCGTTATGCAAGGATTACCATTTGCTTTTCCGTTTCCAGAAGACAAGTACAAGCCCAACGACAATAAGACCAATAGCTATGAAATAAATCCCAATCGTCCACAGCAACGTCGCTGCCAAGAAGACGACGGTAATGATCGTTAAGATCAAGGAGGCGATATAAGCGCCATGCGGTCGGTCCTGACTAAACACATAATATTCATACAAGCCTACGGCGACGCCAAAAATAAAGAACGGCCATAGATATTGAAGCGATTCCCAACCTGCCAGGTTGCAGATGAGAAATATTAGACCATACGTCGTAAGTATTCCAGCGGGTATGAGTATTCCTGCAGGCAGCACTCTCGAGAAGTATAGGAACTGCAATAGAATGCCGGGTATCAATATAAATAACGGCCAGAACACTTCGCCGATAAAGTTAAATACACCCAGTTTGCCCAGCAAGATTACGATACCTACAAATAAGATACCGATCCCTAGTCCCTGCTGTTTATTCGTCATCCCCTTACCCCCAGTCAATATCTTCATTTGGACAAGACAAAAAGCGACAGATTCTACCTTTAGTTTATCTGAACTTCTTCAAAAAAACCACCGCCACAAAAAAAAAATTCCGCAGGCACTTCCTGCAGAATGAAAAATTAATGCGAGTAGGATTGTCTACGTTTGAATGCAAGCCCAATGGAAATTACAATAAAAGCAAGCAGCACGGGAACTATCGTATATAGAGCAGGTACCCAGTCATGAAATAGCCATTCTTGCATTTTCGGGTCTTCCATGAGCATTTGGCCTGCCGTGAATCCTAGGATGCCAGAACCGAGGTAGATCAGCACCGGATATCGATGAAGTAAGTTCATGATCATCGTACTGCCCCAGACGATAATCGGAATACTCAGTGCAATCCCGACAATAATAAGAGGAAAATCTCCTTTAGCTACAGCTGCAATCGCAAGCACATTATCTAAACTCATGACGAAGTCAGCGATGAGAATCGTCTGGACCGCCAGCCACAAGCTCGAAGCAGACTTTACGCGTCCCAAAGTCTCTTCATCGATAAGCAGCTTTACCGCAATATAGAGCAGTAGACAAGCACCGATCGCCTGAATTAAGGGAATGTCCAGTAGGAACATGGCTGCAACGGTCAGTATGCAACGAAGAATCACCGCGCCGAAAGCCCCCCACCACACCGCTTGTCTACGCTGTGACACGGGCAGGTTCTTACTCGCCATGGCAATCACAACCGCATTATCACCGCTCAGAACCATGTTAATAATCAATATTTCGAGAAGTAAAAATATATTTTCCAACAGCTCACCCCCTTTTACACTTGTATGTAGGAGAGAGTCAAGCTATGCTTAAATATGGACCCTTAATAGGACTTGAATTTCAATACCATAAATTCTATCCATAAAAAAGTGCCAGAAGGGTAGACAGAGGAGTGATAGACGTGGAATTATTTAGCTTAGATTTTTTTATCGCACTAGCCAACATCGTATTCGTAGACTTGCTCCTCGCAGGTGATAATGCGATCGTCATCGGAATGGCTGCACGCAACCTCGATGTGAAACAGCAAAAGAAAGCGATTGTTCTCGGAACTTTAGGCGCCGTGCTGATCCGAATATTCGCTACAATTATAGTCGTGAAGCTGCTGCAAATCCCTTGGTTATTGCTCGTTGGAGGACTCTTGCTCCTATGGATCTCCGTCAAACTATTAGCCGATCATACGGAAGAAGAAAATATCAAGCCCGGAACCTCACTCATGGCAGCGGTGTGGACAATCATCGTCGCCGATGCCGCGATGGGTCTTGATAATGTGATCGCCGTAGCTGGAGCAGCTCAAGGGCATACACTGCTCGTCGCAATTGGTCTCATCATCAGTGTACCGATTGTTGTATGGGGAAGCACCGTATTCATTCGATTAATCGACCGATTCCCATGGATCATCTACTTCGGTTCGGCTGTGCTCGCATATAATGCCGCGAAGATGATTACGGAGGAGAAAAAGATACATCCGTTCTTTGCAGAATCTCCTGGTCTCAAGTGGACTTTCATCTTGATTATAGTTGCTGTCGTTCTTCTCGTCGGCAGATTGCTCAAGAACGCCCAACACCGACGTGAACAGCAAAATGCATAACACGCAATGAATCAAAACACAAAGGGCATCCCATCGGGATGCCCTTTTGATATTCATATAAAATTTCTAAAACCAACTATCCTCAATCAGCTTCGTTGTCGGCTCGTTACTACCTTTAAAGTCCGCAGTCACTGTTTCTTTCTCCGCACTGCTCTCCTCATCGATATCATCACGAAGAACGATAGTCTCCGTATTTTTAACCGCTTCATCGATGAGCGCATCGAGACCTTCAATATGCGCTTCGATCTGCTCAACAATTCGCAAATTCGGATTTGTAGCTGGTGATTTCGGCACGAACAAGGTACAACAATCCTCAAATGGCAGGATAGACAAATCATACGTTCCGATTTTTACAGAAATATCGATGATCTCATTCTTATCCATCATCACGAGCGGTCTGAGCAGCGGAATATCCGTTGCCTTGCCAATGACATTCATACTGCCTAGCGTCTGACTTGCCACTTGTCCCAGACTATCGCCGGTCACGAGTGCCATCGCGCGATGCTGCTCCGCAAGTTTCGTCGCAATCCGAAGCATCGAACGCCGCATCAATGTAATGATGAGGTTGTCATGACCTACCTGTGTGAACCGCGTCTGAATTTCTGTGAAAGGCACCATATGCACTTTGATCTTGCCCGCGAATCCAGCGAGAACCTTCGCCAGATCAAGCACTTTCTGTTGTGCTCGCTCACTCGTGAACGGATAGCTATGGAAATGCACACATTCGATTTCAAGCCCTCTACGAAGTGCGGACCACCCTGCGACTGGACTGTCGATCCCTCCGGATAATAAAAGCATCGCTTTTCCGTTTGACCCTAGTGGGAACCCACCGACTGCCTGAACCACCTCATGATAAATATACGTACCATCTTGACGAATCTCGATCCGCAGATCTACAACAGGCTGATTTACGTTTACCTTCAATGCTGGGAACGTCCGTAAAATCGGTGTTCCGATTAGATGATTCATTTCCTGAGATCCATGCGGGAATCCTTTCCACACACGTCGAGCACTGACCTTAAATGGAATGATCGCATCTTCTCCGTGGCGTTCCATCACTTCATGCATGAACTCCAGTGCAACTGCTTGGATATGCTCTAGCTCAGATTCGGCCCGCTTCACAAGACAAATCGAATTAATGCCAAAGACATTCTGCAGACGCGGCACCACTTGATCGGATTCTATACCATGCAGTTCAACGTAGATGCGCCCATATTCTTTACGTACCTCAACTTCTGGGAACGCCGCCACTAGACGACGTACATGGCTCAATGCTGTATTTTCAAATCTCGTCCTATTCTTGCCTTTCAGCGTAACTTCGCCGAAACGAAGAATTAACATATCGTATTTCATGAAACGTATTATCCCCTCTCAAGCGGCTTCAACTTCGTCACAATGATACGGAGCGCCGCTTCTAATGTTGCAATATCCTGTTCACTTTGTTCCGCGGCTAGACTGATTCGGATCCCACCTGCAGCACGCGCTTCATTGCACCCCATCGCTAGGAGTACTCGACTTGGCTTCAAATCCTTCGAAGAACAAGCCGATTGGGTGGACGCCATAATGTCTGATTCTTCAAGCATATGGATAATCACTTCCGGCTTCATGCCCGGATAGGAGAAATGCACAATATGTGGTGCTGCGCGTTCTGTATCTCTCCCTGAGTTCAACACCAGCTCAGGAATCGAATCAACGACCTGAATCAACTGATTTCTTAATTGCAGCATTTTCTCCACGGCTTCAGTCTGACGTTCGATCGTCATCCGAATGGCCTTTGCCATCGCTACGATACCAGGTACGTTCAATGTTCCTGGTCGCAAGCCCCGCTCTTGTTCGCCACCTGCATATAAGGATTGGAGTTGCACGCCTTCTCGGCAATATAACAAGCCAACACCTTTAGGCCCTCTTACTTTGTGCGCAGAAATACTGTAGAGGTCTACGCCCCATTCCTTCAACTGAACAGGAAGTTTGCCAAGTCCTTGAACCCCATCCACATGGAAAATGATTCGAGGATAATCGCTTAATAATTTTCCAATCTCGGCGATGGGTTGAATGCTGCCCATCTCATTATTCACATGCATGATACTCACGAGAATGGTCTGTTCGGTGATGGCTGCCTGTAAATCTTCAAGGCGAATGCATCCCGATGCATCAACCGGTAAATACGTAACATCGAACCCTTGACGCTGCATGAGTCGACAGCATTCATAGACAGAGGAATGCTCGATGCCCGTTGTAATTATATGATTCCCGCGGCTCTTCTTCTTGAGCGCTGCACCCTGAATTGCGATATTGTTACTCTCAGTCGCTCCAGATGTGAATAGGATTTCATCCGGACTTACTTTTAATGCCGCTGCAATAACTTCACGGGATCTCGTTACGAGCTTCTCCGCTGCAAGTCCAGCTTGATGAATCGAAGATGGATTGCTATATTGCATCCGCATCACTTCACTTAACGTTTGAACGACCTCATCATAGGGTGGTGTTGAAGCACAATGATCAAAGTATAGCATGAATGTTCTTCCTCTCTTGCGGGCACATAAACCATCCCAATGTGATATACAAAGAAAAGGATCAAAGAATGAGGAATACCTCATTTTGATCCGTCATTGAATCCTTATCCTGTTATAGAGCTAGCCTCACACCGTAACAGCACGGAGTGCGTTATCTATTTTATGCAAATAGTTCTGTGTTTCCTTCGGCAGCAAATGAAGCTTCGCCATCAAATCTTCCTCGGTCTGAATACCAAGTCGTGCTAGACGATTCGGCCCGCCATTGTAAGCTGCAAGCGCTAGCTTCTCTTGTCCATCAAATCGACGCAGTTGATAACTGAGATACCGTGTACCTCCATCAATGTTTTGCGCAGGATCAAATGAATTGCTAACCCCAAGACCGCGAGCTGTTGCATCCATTAATTGCATGAGCCCCTTCGCTCCAGCGGAAGACACCGTATCTGGATTAAAGGAAGACTCCACCTTAATAACCGCCTTAATCAAGGCCTCACTAATGCCATACTTCTGGCTGGCCTGACGGATAAGACCATCATATTCCGTTGTGATCGTAGGCTGCTGCGATTTCCAATCACTCATTCCGCTCATTCCATCCGCAGAAATCGATGATGCCTGATCCCATGACGGACTTAAATTAGCTAATGTGTTCAAACTCAGGTTCGAAGTCGAGGAAGTCGCGGGAATACCCTCAGAATTCATCAACAGCTGCTCCAGCATTGCACCGAAGTCATTACTTGAACCCTGCGGTACCGTAGTACTCTCTAATGCCGTACCTGTCAAATCAATATTGTTCATCACTTGCATCTGAATCATTTGCTTCATCAAGCGCGGATCGATTTGCATCATTTCTCCCCATTCTTATTGATATGAGTTCAATAAAGACAACATTGCTATTATTGTACACTTTTTCGATGGCTAGAACCACTATTTTTCGACATAAAATAACCCACAACGTGGAGATTTGACTTTGAAGCACAACCAAGTACATTGCAGGGGACCCCAGACATAAAAATGATATGCTCATAAAAAAACAACGAGGCGATTTATTATGTCGCCTCGTTGCTCTTATTACCGTATAAAGAATGCAAATACAAAAAATGCAATCCCACCAAGAATCATCGACCAACTACCTAAGCCACGCTGACCTTGCTGATAAGCATAAAAGCCAAGGATACCAGCCGTTGGTCCCATAATGACAGGCCAGAAAAATAATGAAGCGATCGCAAACACAAGAGCAATCCAGCCCAAGCTCACCCCTGCGCCTGCATCTGCATCTTCACGAGCAGTACGGCCCATATCATCCTTCTCGACCCAAGCGCCTGGTGCAACTTCCGCACTGTATTCTTCCCTGTCTTCTACGCGTCCGCGATGTTCGTCCTTCACATGGTGAGATCCGTTACGTTTCTTCTTCACTTGGATCCACCCTCTTTGTGCTTGAACGTGTGGCAGCATGTGACGGATGAGGTAGGCGCTTTCTCAGGCGATTTCGAACCGAAGTCCGCAGCGAATTCGGCATCATATTGAGCTTGTGCATTCGCATCAATGTCAATGATGATGGATTGTGCATGACATTTGTTCCCTGCAGCCCAGTAACTGCAGTTCGCAACACTACAATTTACAATTGGTTTGGTTATTGTCATCATTTATCACCCCAATTACAAGTTACCCTGCATTGCGGTGCACTAAACAAGTAAATATTAGAGGTCTTTCAAAAAATCGACTGAACGATTTTAGACGTTCACATTAAACTTTCTGGTTCTGCATCCGACGTTGTGTCAAATAATCACTCTCATAATAAGTAAGGTCTTCGCGTAACTCCTCGTACACCTTGCTAAGCTCCAAAATAATCTCCCGTGCCAATCGAATAGGCTTCTTGCTGAATCGAATAGCATCTTGACCTGTATAAGCATACCGTCCGTCTTCCGAATAGCATTCATTCTTCGGATAATAGAAGCTATTCACGCAGCGATGATAAACGTCATATAAAGCTTTCTCGCCAAAATCGACATCAAATGTCGCACGTCTAAGCGCTACACCGAGCGCTTCATAAGATACTTCGGAGAATACAAGCAAATGCCGCATGTCAGACAAATATCCTTGGTAGAATTCGGTCATTTCTTGGTCTTCTTCCGCTAATTTCGCAAGTGAATACTCATTCAAGAAGCTCTCCATCTGCTTAATCACAAGCTTTAATTTATCTCTTGTTGATTCACAAAGTTGCTTCACATTGGCTGCTGACATATATGGCTCCCCCTTAGCAAATGTTCCAACTAAATCCTACCATAAATCATTTCGAAACGGTACTCTTTTCCTGTCGAATAAAATGACCTCCAGAGTCTCAATCTAAGACGAGAGTTTATTATTCAGGACAACGGAGGGATTACTTATGCGGCGAGGCCTTATCGCCTTCTTATTCGTGATCGGAATCGGGGTGCTACTATACCCCATCATAACATCTAATAACTCGACACCCAAAGGGCCGCAGCCGACTCCACAAGCTGCACCAGCTGCACCTCGCGCTACTGCCCTGCAAGAGAAGAACATAAAGCAGATGGTAGTACAAAATGACGTACAGTTAACCGAAAAGATGTGCAAAATCGATTGCAACCATCATCTTCATCAAATGCTTCAAGACCTGGAACAAGCCTCTCCCGCACAAATAAAATCCTATGCTGCGAAATTGCAGAAAGACCATCAGCATATGGCTTACCTCGTCTGGGTGAACAACGAAGAGCATCGTGAGTATGGAAAATTGTCAGAAACCCTGCAACCGGAAGCTAAGGCTCAATTGGAACAGGAAATCCAGAAGGCCAAACAAAAAGTCAAGCAGCGTGAATCTTATGAAGCGTCACCAACCCTGAAAGGGGGTCATAAATACCTCGTTCTCGGTGTTCCTTCCAAAACCAATGAGAGCCACGGTATTGTCGCTGCCATCAATCAAGAAATATTAAACACGGTTAATAAGCATCAGCGCCGTAATCTTCGTCTGATCCCTTATCCGCATGATCAAAAGTACCGGGTGAAGACAGTCGATACGGATGATGGGAAAAGAAAACGGGTCACCCAAGGCGAGCAAAACGGCGATACGAGCCACTACTATACGAATGAGATCGTCGTTCGCTTCAGACACCAGCCAACAGAAAAGCAGCTGGCGCAAATGAAAAAAGATATCCATAGCAGCTATGTTCGGCATGCGGGCTATGCATTCATTTTCCGCTCCAAGTATATGTCAGCGGAGGAATTAGAGAATTACTTCAAGAAATGGGACCCCGTGTATATCGAGCCGCATTTCCTCTACATGACCAATGATGTCGCTGTAACACCAACAAACGGAGGCGAAGAGCAGCCGAATGATTCGCTCTACAAAGAGTACCAATGGAACTTGCCTATCATTGATACGAACAAGGGCTGGGGGCTATCGAAGGGTAATAACCAAGTTATTGTCGCAGTGGTGGATACAGGGGTAGATATTAACCATCCTGACCTGAAAGGCCAACTGCTCAAAGGCTATAACGCCATTGATCCTGGCTCTGACCCTATGGATGATGTTGGTCATGGCACTCATGTTGCCGGGATTATCGCCGCCAAAGTCAATAACCGTGAAGGGATCGCTGGTATGTCTTGGTATAACAAGATTCTGCCGGTCAAAGTACTCGATAATTCTGGTGCAGGAACAACCTATTCTGTAGCGCAAGGCATCATTTGGGCAACCGATCATGGCGCGAAAGTCATTAACCTCAGCCTTGGCAACTATGCTCAAGCCAATTTCTTGCATGATGCGATTAAATATGCTTATGACAAAGATGTCGTCGTCATCGCCGCTACAGGGAATGATAATACAGATCAACCTGGTTATCCAGCTGCTTATCCCGAGGTATTCGCCGTCTCTGCGACGAATAAATCGAAGCATCGCGCTTCCTTCTCGAATTATGGTGATTATGTCGATGTCGTTGCTCCAGGTGAAAATATTGCGAGTACATTCCCGAATAACCAGTATGCGGCGCTTTCCGGTACATCAATGGCCTGCCCGCATGTCTCAGCACTCGCAGCGCTCATTCGTTCTGCGAACCCGACGCTTAAAAATACAGAAGTCATGGATTTGATGCGGAAGAGCGTTATCGATCTGGGGCCTGCTGGTAAAGATATTGATTTTGGTTATGGTCAAATTGATGTGGTCAAAGCATTACAAGCCGCTGATCAACAAAGCCATACACTCAATTTCTTCCCTTATTCCGTCAAAAAATCAATGGATTCGGCGGAGGCAAAATATATTCATAAATAAAGCCGTAAATGAAATAAAACCCGCAAAACACGATAGCCGTGTCTTGCGGGTTTTATTTAGCGTGGAAAGCTCGCCATAAGCCGGGTTCTGTACTCACCGTGGTACGACGGGAGCTACCCTCCCACTTGTGAGTGACAATCATCTATCTAGACCGTACATTACTGCACGGTTCCAGCGACCAACCCAGACGCGCCTCGGGCTAAGGCTGCAACCTCGAAAGCTGCCAGCGTCTCATTAGGTCTTGCTCCAGATGGGGTTTACCAGGAACGAAGTCACCAGCGTTCCTCGTGGTCTCTTACACCACGGTTCCACCCTTGCCTGATCCGCTTGCGCGGCCATCGGCGGTCCATTTCTGTGGCACTATCCTTCAACTCGCGTTGACTGGACGTTATCCAGCATCCTGCCCTATGGAGCCCGGACTTTCCTCTCGTGAATAAATCACCAGCGATTGTCTGTCAAACTTTCCGACAACATACGTTAGTATACTCGCATTTCCGTCAAAGCACAACCTCAAACTCCTTACAATCCTTGCTTATTATGGAACGCGTGGCAATCTTCGTTTATACGAACTGGAATGGCTCTGTATTCAGCTCTGATGCGAATACGCTCGTCGCATATTTATTCTCATCCATTTTCTTCTGTAGCATAGCAGCCACAGCAGGCTTGACAATTTTCTCGACGTTATGGCCTGGATCAATAATCGCAATTCCTGCAGCAATTGCATCATGCGCCGTGTGATAATCGATATCGCCCGTTACGAGTACATCAGCACCGCGGAACAGCGCATGCTTCACATAACGGGAACCGGAACCGCCTAAGACAGCAACCTTCTTAATTTCTCGATTGAGATCGCCCACCACACGTACTTGCGGAACATCGAAACGCTCTTTCACCCGAGCCACTAATGCATCAAGTGTTATAGCTTGATCCAGCTTCCCTACGCGACCTAACCCAAAGCTGCGACCTTTCAGATCCATCCGATAGAGATCATAAGCGACTTCTTCATATGGATGCGCCTTAAGCATCGCTTGAATCACTTTACGCTGAATACTTTGCGGTACAATCGTCTCAATCCGCATCTCTGGTACTCGCTCCATTACACCTTCACTACCGATATAGGGGTTCGTACCTGCGAGCGGTACAAATGTGCCTGTCCCTTGGCTATTGAAGCTGCAATGACTGTAATTCCCGATATGACCGGCCCCTGCATCCAATACTGCACGAAGCACTTTTTCATAGTCCGTCTCTGGCACGAATACGACAAGTTTGAACAACTGATCATTATGAATTTCCTCTAGACAAGTGCAATGCTGGAGCTCCAACGCATCTGCCATCAAGTCATTCACGCCGCCTTCCGCGGTATCCAAATTCGTATGTGCAATATAAACCGCGATGTCGTGTTTGATGAGCTTCTCATACAGCTTGCCCATAGGTGAATCCGTAGTCAGCTGCGCAATGGGACGATAGATAATGGCATGGTGTGCAATAATTAAATCTACGCCTTTAGCAATCGCCTCATCTACCACTTCCTCCGTAACATCCAGCGCGACGAGAATGTTACGGATTTCCTTGTTCAAGGTACCGAGTTGAAGACCAATTTTATCGCCTTCCACCGCATAATGCTTAGGTGCGAATTGCTCCATATATTGAATTACGGTCTGTCCTTTTGCATACATTGCAGTACCTCCTCAATCTGCTTCACAAGCGCTCCAAAGGCCTGCTCCTTCTCTTTTGCTTCCGGTGCCTGCGATTGCTGCATGGTCTGAATGATCCGCTCGAATTTGTTCTTCTCCGATGACCATTTGCTTGCGAATGCGTCGTTCCGCTGCGCTAGCAAGTATGGGCCCATCCAAATCAATTGTTCCCGAGATACAGCAATACCGAATGACTCCAACGGATTATTCGCATAGAGTGCCTCATTCTCCTCATCCGCCTCTTCATGACGAATCGCTACAAGGACTTCATAGAATTTGCCATCCTCTTCAAGGAGATGTTCGTCGATTAACAACCAATTTTCTTGCAAGAGCCATGTTCGTACGGTATCTTCACCAACATTCGGTTGAAGTACAAGCCGCTGAACGCCTTGCAACTTGGAAGGATCCGCTGATAAGATTTTTACGATCAGGCTGCCGCCCATTCCAGCGATTGTAATGACATCGACCTCGCCTGGCTGGATTACCGCAAGACCATCTCCACCCCGCACATCAATGAATGCTTCCAACTTCTCTTCACGCACTTGTTTCCTTGCAGCTTCCAGTGGCCCATCATTCACTTCGCCAGCAATCGCATGAACCGCTTGTCCATTCTGGACCAAATAGCAAGGCAGCAGCGCATGATCCGAACCGATATCCGCAATACGTGAACCTTTGGGTACTTGTCTTGCTATCGTCGTTAATCGTTCTGATAATTTAATAAGTTTCGTCATCTTATACAACCCACACAATCCATTTTTTTCGTAATGTGAACAACAGTGCTGCTCCAACCAAAATTTTGACGAATAACGCAAACTGAGTTAATCCTAATAACGCTTGATCATATAGCATCTGGTGCAATTCTGGAACGAACCACAATAATGCGCCAACCAGGAAAAGAACCGCTGATCCCGCCTTGTTCTTATGGTGTACGTACCAACTTAACCAGAGCATCACGCCTGAAATTGGGAGCCAGAATAGCTCCATTTCATACCAGGTTGGGTCCGGCATTGAGCGTGTAAGGAATGCACCGTAAATCAATAAAAGTCCTGCCCATCCGCAAAAATGAAGCAGTGGAACCCGCAAAAATATTCCAATCAACAGCCAGGTTATACTGCAGCCAATGACAAGCGACACAACACTTAATTCAGTATCCAACTGGTGCCAGCGGAGCAATAGCATCCCCACCGTAATCATTGTCAAACTTCCAATTCCTATCAACATAAGCCCAATTGTCTGATTCTTACGCTTAATCTTCGCTCCAATTCCATAACAACAGGTGATAAAAAGGATCCCCGTGAAAATTTGCATTGCCGGATGAAATCCTTTAAAATGAAGTACAACAAAACAAATCAAGGAAAAAATAGCAATTCCAAGCAAACATTGTTTCCAGCTCCATTGCAGAACACGTTCGGCTCGGAACCAGGAAGACTTCGAAGCACTTCCATTTGATTGTTCATCGGGATGGTCTTGATATAGATTCAATAGAAAATCGCAATATTGGTCAGGCAATAATCGGCTTTCACGCCAATGATGAATTTCACGTACAATGATTTTGCGTTTATCCAGTTTATCTGCTGTCATGGCTCTTTAACCTCTCCCTTATGTGAGAACCGCAGTCGATTGGAGATCCATAATTGCTTCCTTTTTAACAAAAAGACCTACTGCAAACCGCAGAAGGTCCGAACAATGCGCTTTATTCAAGAAAATCTTTAAGACGTTTACTGCGGCTTGGATGACGCAGTTTACGGAGTGCCTTCGCTTCAATCTGACGAATCCGCTCACGTGTTACGCCGAATACTTTACCAACCTCTTCTAACGTTCTTGTCCGACCGTCATCTAATCCGAAACGTAAACGTAGAACGTTCTCCTCACGCTCGGTTAACGTATCAAGAACATCTTCCAATTGTTCCTTAAGCAATTCATATGCTGCAGCATCTGCCGGAGCTAATGCCTCTTGGTCCTCAATGAAATCACCTAAATGTGAATCATCTTCTTCTCCGATTGGTGTCTCGAGTGAGACAGGCTCTTGAGCAATCTTCATAATCTCACGAACTTTATCGGTACTGAGTTCCATCTCAGCTGCAATTTCTTCTGGTGTCGGTTCGCGTCCTAACTCTTGGAGTAATTGACGGGAAACCCGAATCAATTTGTTAATGGTCTCAACCATATGGACAGGAATACGAATCGTTCTGGCTTGGTCTGCAATCGCACGTGTAATCGCTTGACGAATCCACCAAGTTGCATACGTACTGAACTTAAATCCTTTGCCATGGTCGAACTTCTCAACGGCTTTAATTAGACCCATATTGCCCTCTTGAATCAAATCTAGGAACAACATGCCGCGGCCCACATAACGCTTCGCAATACTTACAACGAGACGTAAGTTCGCTTCAGCCAATCTCCGCTTCGCCTCTTCGTCACCATTCTCAATTCGAATCGCGAGTTCAACTTCATCGTCTGCGGATAAGAGTGGTACACGACCTATCTCTTTCAAGTACATCCGAACAGGATCGTTGATCTTAATACCCGGTGGGAGTGTTAAATCATCATCGAAATTAAATTCATCATGTTCTTGATCACGTTCCCGATCATCGGATCCTCGCATGCTCATATCTTCGTCGTTCTCATTGTTAACCTCAATACCATGGTCAGCAAGCTGCTCGAAAAATTCATCCATTTGCTCCGGATCTTGGTCAAACGGTGATAGCTTCTCCATAATATCTTTGTAACTAAGGGTGGATCTCTTCTTACCAATTTCAATGAGTTGTTCTTTCACTTGGTCTAATGTCAATTCTGTTTCTAGTTCAGTATGTTGATCATTCGCCATAATTCGACTCCCTCCTCCCTAGAAACTGCGTTGGTGCATCATTTCAGGTCTCTCTCTAGGGTTATAATCTCAATTCCAAGCTGTGCAGCACGCGAAGAATCACCAGCACGCACCGCCTCTAACACTTCTTCCTTCTTCCGTTTAATTTCAAGCTGCTTGGGTACCTTATGAATTTCCCGAATATAATCATCAAGCACTTGAGTATTAAAGTCCATCGGGACTTCCATCATGGAGATCGATATTGCAATCTTCTCCAATCGGTCATCTGACAAAGAAGCAATAAAGCGGCTAATGTCTGGTTCTTTACCTTGCGCATAGTATGCATATAGATAAGCAGCAAGCGCTGCATGATCCTCTACGTTAAATTCATATCCGAGACGTTCTTCTACATAACGAGTCACATCCAAATCCTGCAGCATCATTGCGAGCATTGTACGCTCTGCATTATGGTAAGCTGGCAGTAAGTTTGGTGGTTCTGTTACTCGTTTTTCATTCATAACATTATTCCACCAATTGTCGTTATTATCCCCAACTGGTTTCTTTTTTTGCAAGGCAATTCGAAATTCATTACATTCCTGCTTGAGTGTCTCATAATCAAAGATTGGAAACTGTATTGCAAGATCTTTCAAATACACTTCACGTTCCGTCGGCGATTGCAACTCCGCGATCAATTTGGTCGCTTCACGCACATACCGCTGTTTTCCACCGTCTTCTAGCAGTATATGGCTTTTTTTCAGATATATAAGCTTAAATTTCGTTGGAGCAACAGCTGATTCAATAATTTGGTGACGGAACCGTTCTTTCCCATGTGTTTTTATGTATTCATCAGGATCCATTCGATCAGGAAGAATAGCGACAGATACGCGAAAATCCGCTTGTTCGAGCATCGGAATGGCTTTCATTGCCGCTGCTTGTCCAGCATCATCGCCGTCATAGCAAATGACGATTTCTTCTGCCTGCGTCTTCAACTGATTTAAATGTTCGGTTGTTAATGCCGTCCCCATGGTAGCTATTCCGTTCGTTACGCCAGCATCCCAGGATTGAATAACATCCGCATATCCTTCGAATAGCACAATTTGATTCTGTTTGCGGATCGAAGATTTCGCTTGATTCAAATTGTACAACACACGGCTTTTGTTAAAAAGCATCGTTTCTGGTGAATTCAAATATTTAGGCTGACTATCATTCATGATCCTTCCAGCGAAAGCGATAACCTTGCCATTGCGGTCCCAAATCGGAAACATGATGCGGTCTCGGAACCGGTCCACATACCCGGAACCATCGGATCGAAGTGACAATAGGCCGCCCTTCTCCATCTCCGAGAGGTCAAATCCTCTCTTCGTCAGGAATTGAGACAATGTATCCCAACGATTCGGTGCGTAACCAATTTGAAATTGATCAATCAGTTTATCCGTAAATCCACGGCCTCGCAGATACTCCATTGCGGGCTGACCATGATCCGAATTCTTAAGCAGAAAATGATATAACATTGCAGTCAAATCATGGGCCTTGAGCAAATCGTCGCGACGCTGATTGCGCGGAGAGTGTTCCATCTGCGCGTTCCATTGAACGGGAATATTCGCATCTTCAGCGAGCATTCGAACTGCTTCAGGAAATGAATATCCTTCAATTTCCATGATGAACTTGATTGCATTCCCACCCTTACCGCAACCATAACAATGGAAAATCTGCTTCTCCGGTGTAACGGTAAATGACGGGGTTTTCTCGGAATGAAAAGGACAGAGTCCTTTCATATACTTCCCTTGCTTCGATAGATGAACATATTTGCCGACGGTATCGACGATATCATGATGCCGCAGCACCGTCTCAATAACGTCCTCCGGAATGTTGCCATTACCGGTACTCATCACAACCACCTTCATCCGTACGTAGTATTTATTCGCTATTCCAACAAATTCTCCTGCAAGTTCTTTAAAACTTTTGTCAGTTTGTGTTGAAAAGTTTGTCGATCCTCATCTGTAAAAGGTTTGGGACCTTTGCTATGCTTGCCGCTTCGACGTTGTTTGGCTTGCGTATGCCTGCGGTCTAGCAGGAAATCAATCGTCTCATCCGTATATTGCTGACCGCGTGTTGATAGAACAATCGCTCGTTTGGCAAGACCGATGGTCGCCAGACCAAAATCCTGTGTAACGAGAATATCCTGCGCTTGAATCCGATTGGCAATATAGAGATCAACAGATTGATCGGATCGATCCACTTGCACAATTTCAACACCTTCTGAAGGCTGTAGTCGATGATCAAATGAGGCAACCATCAAGACGGGAACCGAGAATTGTCTGGATGCTTGAATAATTTCCTGCTTCACAGGGCATGCATCTGCATCCACTACGATTCGATACGATGTCATTACGATGTAAGACCACCCGATTCATTTTGAATAATATGAAGAAAGAGAACTTATATTCTCCTCCCCCATATTATATACGATAGAGAATTAAAAAATCCTGCTCGCTCGCTTAACTTAACTTTAAGCCCACACAATTTTGGAGAAATCTGCAAACAATTTCAGATCTTCCGCAATGGCATGGAGCTGTGCCAATCGATTCGCACGAACATCAGCATCCTCAGCCATCACCATTACTTTATCGAAATAAGCTGTAATGGCATCCTGCAATCCGCTAAGTTGTTCAAGTGCAGCCGCCATATCTCCAGCTTGCAACGCTTCATGATATTTGGCATGAACCGCTTGATGTTGATTGAACAAGTCATGCTCAACCGATTCTACAAATTTAGATGCATTAATCTCGAGGGAGTCTGCCTTGGACGCCAAATTGGATACGCGATTGAAGGATTCAACCGTTACTTTAAAATCAGATTGCTCCGATACGATCTTCATCAATTGCGTTCCACGCGCAACAACAGATACGAGATGATCGAACCCACTTGCCATGACCGCGTCTACGACATCGTAACGTACTTTGTCTGTGAACACGTTCTTCACGCGAAGCGCAAAGAAATCACATAAGTCTATACGTATTTCATCACGTTTTCGTTTCAACAATTGTGCAGAACCATGAATATCCATCGCCATGTCGAACAATTCCGTAAGATTGATCGGCAGCTTGTGATCAAGAATGATCTGTACAATACCTGCAGCTTGACGACGGAGTGCGTATGGGTCCGCTGATCCTGTAGGAATAATACCAATGGAGAAGCAGCCAACGATCGTGTCCATTTTATCCGCGATACTCACGATAGCCCCAATTAGTGAAGCCGGAGAATGATCTCCCGAGAAACGTGGTTGATAATGTTCGTTAATGGCAGTTGCAACTTGTACAGACTCTCCCGCTTTACGTGCATAATCTTCGCCCATTACGCCTTGCAGTTCAGGGAATTCATAGACCATTTGCGTCACAAGATCGAACTTGCAAATATCTGCTGTGCGGCTAACAAGCTTCGAAGTATCCGCATCTGCTTGCATACGTGCAGCAAGTTCATCCGAAATCGCACGAATCCGACGAACCTTATCACCAACAGTACCTAGTTCCTCATGGAATACGATGGTTTCCAATTTCGCAAGTGCATCTGCAATCGGGAAGTTCTGATCTTCATCATAAAAGAATTTCGCGTCAGACAGTCGTGCACGCAATACCTTCTCATTCCCTTTTGCTACCGTATCAATCGCATGGCGATTCCCGTTACGAACAGTAACAAAGAACGGCAGCAATTGTCCGGATGCATCAAGCACTGGGAAATAACGTTGATGTTCACGCATCGATGTAATTAGCACCTCTTGTGGAATTTCCAGGAAGGAAGGATCGAACGTACCGAACAAGACATTCGGATATTCAACGAGGAATAAGACTTCCTCTAGCAGATCTTCCTTGATCGCAATCTTCCATTGCTTCTCGTCAGCGAGTGCATTGATTTGAGCCAAGATTAATTGCTCGCGTTCTGCAAGATCTGCAACGACGAACTGCTCACGCAATTTCGCTACATATTCCGTTGGTTCCGACACGACCGTCTCTTGACCTAAGAAGCGATGTCCTCGCGTTACATCGCTCGCAGCAACACCACAAATCTCTAACGGGATAATGTCTGTTCCGAACAATGCAACCATCCAACGAATTGGACGAACGAATTTAAAATCATAAGCGCCCCAGCGCATATTTTTCGGGAAGTTCATGGATGAAATACAGTGCATGAGCCCTTCCGATAGAACCGAAGCCGTCTCTACACCCGCGCTGCTTTTATTTGCATAAATATATTCAACGCCGCTAAGCTCTTTGAAGTAAAATTGCTCAGGATCAACGCCTTGACTGCGCGCAAACCCTAATGCCGCTTTACTCCAATTGCCGCTATCGTCCAGTGCAATTTTACGCGAAGGGCCTTTCACTTCTTCGTTAATGTCCTGTTGTTTCTCAGCCACTTGATGGATGAGTACCGCAATACGTCTTGGTGTCGCATAGGCTTCAACTTGCCCGAATTCAATTCTTGCCTCAGCTAGCCATTTCATGACACGATCTTTCAATTGATCCATACTACTCCGAAGGAAACGAGCCGGAACTTCTTCCATACCGATTTCGAGTAATAAATCTCTAGTCATTCTACACATCTCCTTTCTTAAGCATTGGGAAGCCTAGCTTCTCACGCTCTGCCAGATACGTCGCAGCAATTTGACGAGATAGGTTACGAACACGTGTAATGTAGCCGGTACGTTCCGTTACGCTGATCGCCCCACGCGCATCAAGCAAGTTGAATGTATGGGAACATTTCAATACATAATCATAAGCCGGGAACACGAGATTCTGATCCATCGTCTTACGCGCTTCTTCCTCATAGGTATTGAACAGTTGGAACAGCATTGGAACATCGGAAGTCTCGAAAGTATATTTGGAATGCTCGTATTCAGGCTGTAAGAATACATCTCCATATGTAATCCCATCAACCCATTCCAATTCGAACACATTCTCTTTTGCTTGAATATAAGACGCAAGACGTTCTAGACCATACGTAATCTCAACGGCAACCGGATTCGTCTCGATACCGCCAACTTGTTGGAAGTATGTGAATTGGGTTACTTCCATCCCATCGAGCCATACTTCCCAGCCCAATCCCCAAGCGCCAAGACCTGGATGCTCCCAGTTATCTTCGACGAACCGAATGTCATGTTCAAGTGGATCTACACCAAGACGTTTCAAGCTCTCAAGATATAGCTCTTGAATATTGTCCGGTGAAGGCTTCATAATGACCTGGAATTGATGATGCTGATAGAGACGGTTCGGGTTCTCTCCATAACGTCCGTCTGCTGGACGACGAGAAGGTTCAACATAAGCAACGTTCCATGGTTCAGGACCAATGCTGCGCAAGAATGTCATTGGATTCAGCGTTCCGGCACCTTTCTCTACATCGTAAGGTTGAACTACGACACATTTTTGTTCGGCCCAGAAGTTTTGCAGGGTCAGAATAATCTGTTGAAAATTCATTTTCCATACTCCTTTTCTTCTCTTTAATGGTTTCTGTACAACAAAAAACTCTCATCTCTATGCCTGTTGTACAGACATAGGGACGAGAGTATATTTTCCCGCGGTTCCACCCTACTTGATCAAGAAACTTGATCCGCTTTTCCTAACATGTGGTTTCGCTCGGAGTGCCCTTCATTCGCATCATTGGACCGGGCTCCCACCACCCCCGACTCGCTTACCTCAACCTCAACGAACTACTCTTTCCGACCACTTATAAAGGTTTTTCAAAAAGTCATCTTTTGATCACGAAGTGTTTCAAGCAGCAGATTCGACATCGAATCTTGCGTTCATCCTCGAAGTTCGGTACTCATTTAGGTTTTGCCTAAACTCCGTTCCTCCTTCTTCAGATTCACGCAACCTTCTCGGCGCTGAAAAGTCGACTTTTTGAACACGCACTTATACTTAAAAATACATAACTTGATTTATTATAGCGCTAAATATTGTATTTGTCCATCTGATCCAGAAAGTTCTGTGATTTGAGATGAAGTCCCATATGAATATCCATAAACGTGCGCATACATTGCTTCATCTGTGCCTTCGTCTCGGGTTTGACCGTAATATTGCCGAGCCGTCGCATATCCATCCGATCGAATAATCGAAGCAATTTAAGCGTGCCTTCCGATATTATGATCGCTGCGGGGTCACGATTCTTGCAATGAATACATAATGTTCCCCCTAGCCGACTACTGAATAGCATGGGAGCATCATCACGCCCACACGAGACACAAGTCTGGAGCTCGGGATGGTACCCTGCTGCCTGCAGCATCTTCATCTCGAATAAGTGCGTCGTGATTTGCGGATCTTTGCCTTGTTCAAGCGCAGTTAGACAAGCGCTCAATTGTTCGAATAAAAATGCTCCGATTTCCCCTGCCTCGAGCCCGCGGTCCAGCAATTCGGCGACGTACGACGCATATGCAGTCAAATGAAGCTGCTCACGCAGAACATGGTGAGATTCTAGAATCTCACCTTGATTCAAAGTCCCGAGCTGCCCGGTCTTAAAATACACGAATTCCCCGTAAGTGAACAACTGCGTTATTGCGGCATGCCGGCTTTTCACTTTCTTCGCGCCGCGCACAAGAATGCCAACTTTGCCATTTGTCTTCGTACAGAGTGTGATGATTTTGTTCCCCTCACCGTAGTCCATGCTGCGGATGACAATGCCCTCCACCCTGTATAGCATGTAATAGCCCCCATGATCGCTCAATTCACCACCTAGAGGAGCACGTTATTCAACGACTTCATCTAGATTGATTTCTTCTAATTCCTCTTGTTCTGCTTCGATGTGTTGATTATTTACTTGGTTATACAGCAAATACGCATCGACATCCCCCGTCATTGCAAAATACTTCCACGAAAAATCTCGCATTCGTATTCATCCTTTCTGTTCGGAAGTGACTATGCTCTCCTTCATAGGATGTACGAAACACGGGGAACTATCCTGCAAAAAGACGGGAGATATGACTCCTAATCTTGGAATATTATCGATTCATTATGCGTCGTGACGGAAGCCCAGATCCTTCAGGATTCGCTCCTGATTCCGCCAGTCTTTTTTCACTTTAACCCATAATTCCAAGAAAATCCGTGATCCAAGCAAATTCTCAATGTCTTTACGCGCTTGTTTGCCAACTTCTTTGAGGAGCGCCCCTTGCTTCCCGATGACAATTCCCTTCTGCGAATCGCGCTCAACGTAAATAACCGCCATAATATTCACCACGCCATTTTCCTGCACCTTCATATCCTCAATGGCTACAGCGATGGAATGTGGAATTTCTTCGCGTGTCAAATGCAGAATCTTCTCGCGAATCAATTCTGCGCAGACGAATTGCTCCGGGTGATCTGTGATTTGATCATCTGGGTAATACTGTGGCCCTTCCGGCAAATATTTCGACACCTGTTCAAGTAATGTATTCACGTTATTCCCATTCTTCGCAGAGATCGGCACGATTTCTGCAAATGGATATAAATCCTTATAAGCAACAATAATCGGCAGCAGCGCTTCCGGTTGGACTTGGTCGATTTTATTCATCACAAGGAATACCGGTGTCTTAATGCGCTTCAGTTGCTCGATAATATAGCGATCCCCACCACCAAGACCTTCTGCAACATCAACCAAGAACAGAACGGCTTCAACTTCATTCAGTGTGTTCAACGCAACGGTGTTCATATAGTCGCCAAGCTTGGATTGACGTTTGTGAATACCCGGTGTATCCAAGAAGACGATTTGATTATCGCTCGATGTATAGACCCCGTGAATTTTGTTCCGAGTTGTCTGCGGTTTATCGGACATGATCGCAATTTTCTGTCCAATCACTTGGTTCATTAAGGTTGATTTACCAACGTTCGGCCGTCCGATAATCGCGACGAAACCGGATTTAAATTGTTTTGACTTTTGCATGGATGTACTCCAATCCGTATTTTAAATTATGAATGATCTAAGCTTCGTGAATCGAACGCTCCCGGTAATAAATCGCCTACGGTTGTCTGCGTCCAATCCCCTTTAATATTCCCCATAAATACGGGCATCTCACGACCGCACAGTTCTACTAATACCTGGCGGCATATACCGCATGGCGTAATCGGAGTGTCCGTATCGCCAATCACTGCAATCGCTTGAAAGCTGCCAGGCTGATTCCCATCCGCAATCGCTCTGAACAGAGCTGTCCGTTCCGCACAGTTCGTAGGTCCGTAAGCTGCATTTTCTACATTACAGCCTAGATGTATTTTTCCTTGACTATCGAGCAGTGCGGCCCCCACTTGAAACTTCGAATAGGGTGCATAGGCTTGCAATCGCGCGAAAGCCGCTTGTTCCAATAATTTTGACCCATCTACATGCATCATTTATCGCTCCTTAGAATAGTGTCTGAATCCAATTCATTACTGGAGAATAGAAGATGATAATCCCTATAATGACGGCAAAAACCGCAGTGACAAGTACAGCACCTGCGGCTATGTCTTTGGCGGCTTTGGCAAGCGGATGGATTTCTTCAGTCGCTAGATCGACCGCGTACTCAATCGCCGTATTTATAAGCTCTGCCCCAATCACGAGGGTAATCGTAATTAGCAGCACTAACCACTCCATCTTCGAGATGGAGAATAGGAACCCCGCCGCGATAACGAATACGGAAGCCGTCAAATGAAATGGCATATGACGTTCCGTACGAACCGCACGCATAATACCTGACAACGCCGCAACGAACGGATGGACCGCATACCTCCGTTTTTTCATTATCTCGTCAGACCCGCTTGGCGAAGTACAGCTTCCTGCTTACTCATCATTTCTTGCTCGCTTGCCTCATCTTGGTGATCGTAGCCAAGCAAGTGCAGGAATCCATGTACGAACAGAAATCCTAGCTCTCGTTCTAAAGAATGCCCATACTCTTCACTCTGCGCACGAGCACGTGTCACAGAAATAATAATATCGCCGAATGTATCTGTAATGGCTGACATCTCATCCTCTGAATCCACTTCATAAATGATATCCAGCTCTTCATCCTTTTCTTCATGCATGGCAAAGGAAAGCACATCTGTCGGTCGATCAATCCCGCGATAGTCACGGTTCAATTGATGAATCTGCTCGTCGTCTACAAAGGTTAATTCCACTTCCCCCTCTGTAACGCCTTCCATTTCAGCAGCAAGCTGTAATAACTGATTCAATTGCTCAATCAATGATTCTGGGATTTGCTGCTCTTCTTGTTCATTATTCCACTCTAAATGCAAACTCATGAACGACACCTCTATGATTTTGTTTTGGCTTTTACATCTTCTGGATATTCGATCCGGGAATGGAATATGCCCATCACCGTCTCTTTCAAAGAGTGCGCCACAGTGTCCAACTCTTTCATCGTTAGATCACACTCATTGTATTGCTGATCATCCAGACGGTCTTTGACGATTTTGGAGATCAGGGTCTCAATTTGATCAACCGTTGGATTACGCAAGGAACGTACCGCGGCTTCTACACAGTCGGAAATCCCAACAATAGCAGATTCCTTCGACTGCGCTTTGGGCCCAGGATAACGGAAATCATCCTCCGTAAAATCCGGTTCTTTCCCTTGTTCTTCGGCTTGCTTTAACGCTTTATAATAGAAAAACTTCAGGAACGTCGTTCCATGATGCTGTTCCGCAATATCACGGATCGGCTTTGGAATTTTATAATCCTTGAGCATTTCGACACCGTCGCGCGGATGCGCAGTAATAATTGATTTGCTAAGCTTCGGATCAATGGAATCATGTGGATTCTCAATATTCGTCTGATTCTCAATGAAATAGCTTGGACGCTTCGTCTTCCCGATATCATGATAGAAAGATCCTACACGACACAGCAATCCATTCGCACCAATCGATTCAGCCGCTGCCTCCGATAAGTTACCCACCATTACACTGTGATGATACGTACCTGGTGTCTCTGTCAAAAGTTTGCGCAATAATGGATGGTTCGGATTCGACAATTCCACAAGCTTCAGTGCCGATAGAATACCAAAAGTCACTTCGAAGAATGGCATTAATCCAATAACCAGCACGGCCGTGAGCAACCCGCTCGCAAAGGCGAATCCAATCGCATAGAGCACATCTTTTTGCGCAAAAGAATCACCGTTCAACATGGTCAACATCGCAACGGTCAACGCGCCGAACAGACAGATCATGATCCCTGCCTTTAAGATCGTCGATCGTTGGCTTGCACGATGAATCGCGAATACAGAGGCAAAAGATACAACAGCAGTAACGAAACCGAACTGGAAGTCAAAGATTTGCCCTTGTCCTACATTAAAAATAACGCTCGACATGACGCTAAAGATAAACGCGCATATAAAGGCAAGCGATAAATCAAGCAGCAATGTCACTAGCATGACGCCCATCGCTACCGGTGCGATAAAACCGATATAAGGTACTTCTTTGGTCTGCGCAAGACTTACAATTTGCATCGCAATAATATTTAAGAAGAAGATCAGGACGAGCATGAGCAGCTGTGCATTATGGAATTTGAAATTACCGCCGCCAGATTGTCTGATGAACATGAAGAGAACGAGCGACAGCAATATCGAGAGAATTAGCACACCGAATTGCGGCCAGTAATTCACTTCATTTTTAAGCAATTCCAACTCGTCCAGCAGCTGATACGTCTCTTGGGTAATTATTTCCCCTTTATGAACAACGATATCTCCCTGCTTGATAAAAATGGTCTGTGTATTCTCACGAGCTTGAACCTTCGCGTCTCTCGTCTTATCTTCATCAAAAAATTTGTTCGGAGTCAACGAGAATCTTGCAAGCTCTTGCACCACTTCACGTTGCGCACGCTTGTTCAGGGAGCTCGTGTTCACGAGTTCAGCTACTTTGGCACGGACCGTCTCCGCATCCGTAATCTGATCGTTCATCAATTTGGCTACAATGTCTCTCGCCACAGGTTTGATTTGAGCAATATCATCCGCCGTTAATCTCGCGACTTTGATATACGTTTCTTCAGGAATGCGGTATTCCTGTTCACTTACTTTCGATCGCATCTCTTCCAGCAGCTTGCTCGTAAAGTTCGAGCGGTTATTGTTCATGAACTCTGTTATATACTGATGATGAATATCCGGAATGGCTGTGCGGTAAATCCCAACCTTCTCAGTGAACGAAATTGCATCATCTTGATTCAAATTCTCGATCCGATTGATCATCTGCTCCGTAATATCTTGATTGCGCAGAGGAATAATCGTAAAGATCGGTTGAACCCGCTCCGCGGCTTGCTCTTGCGCCTTGAGTGTCGCTTTGTTGTTCGCGACCTGAGCCGGTGCTAGAATTTGCTTATCACTTGGCAAACCAACCTGTATGTTATATTTCTCCGGTACCAAGTGTGAAGCTAAGCTGAAATAAAAAAGAAGCGTTAAAAACAAAAACAGAAGAAAGCGTACGCCGACGCTGTACTTCCATCCTGTCATTTTATATTGAAATGTAGTCCCCAATACAGAGGATAGCTTTTTTTGGAACATAGAGACAGTCCTCTCTATTCATGTTTTTCGGAATCCTTCTGATATGCGACGATAATTTTCTGTACTAAGGAATGACGAACAACATCTTGCTCCGCAAAATGTACAAATCCGATTTCTTCGATATCCCGAAGTATTGTAGCCGCTTCGATGAGTCCCGATTTTTTGCCCCGCGGCAAATCAATTTGTGTGACATCACCCGTGATTACCATCTTCGAGCCAAACCCGAGCCGCGTCAAGAACATTTTCATCTGTTCTGGCGTCGTGTTCTGAGCCTCGTCCAAAATAATAAAAGAATCATCCAATGTCCGTCCTCGCATATAGGCGAGCGGTGCAATTTCAATCAATCCCCGTTCCAGTGCCTTCGCCGTCTGTTCAGGTCCCATGACATCGTACAACGCATCGTAGAGCGGACGCAAGTAAGGATCTACCTTCTCTTGCAAGTCACCCGGCAGAAACCCTAAATTCTCGCCTGCTTCGACTGCCGGACGCGTAAGCACGATACGTTTAACGGATCCTTCCTTAAGGGCAGCAACCGCGAGCACGACAGCGAGATAAGTCTTCCCTGTACCTGCAGGACCAACGCCGAAGACTACATCTCTCTTCTTAATGGTCGTCACATAATGCTTCTGTCCGATCGTCTTCACGCGAATTGGCTTCCCGCGGAATGTCGTCATGATCTCACCCTTGTACAAATCAAGCAATTGATCGGCACGCATATCCTTCGCAAGATCACAGGCATAGAGCACGTCACGATCCGTTAAGATATAGCCATTACGAACCAGTTGCAACAAGACCTGAAAAAGCTGTTCTAAGGAATCCACCTCGCGGCGTCCCCCACTGATGACAATTTCTGCTTCACGAGAACCAATTTGAGCATCAATCTGCTCTTCAATAATTTTCAAAAATTTATCCTGCGGACCAAATAACGACAGCCCTTCAGAAGGATTATGTAACGGTATTTTCACGGTGTATAAGTGTTGTTCAGGCAATAATCCCAGTCTCCTTATTGATGGATAATCGGTAATTCCTCCGCAATCCACTGCTCCACTTCAAAATGTATGTTCAAATAAACTTTACCATTCTTGACCTCTTGATGCAAAATATTTTCGTCTCGGATTTTTGCGTCTGGCCCATTTTTGACAAGTGCGTCAGATTTTGCATGTTCCATGGCGATTTTTCTTGCCTCATCTTCCGTAATGTGGCGTTCGATATAATGAACCTCCATCAATTTCTCCGTCATCCACCCAACAGGCAGTTTATAGGGACCGATTTGAACATCGCTACGTTCTGTGATTGTCTCGTATTTATCATAAGGAACTTTTCCATATCCGCTTACTTGCAGGGCCCGATTCCCCGTAATGATATATTTCCGTTCTTCAAATGCCCCCGTATATGTACGTTCCTTCTGCAGCAGAGGTACAGAGACTTGATATTCATGCCAGACGAGTCCTTTGACCTTGCCTTTCGCGACAACGGCTTGCGGGTTCTGATCCGACCCAATAATACCTGATATAAGAATAGACCCTTTTTTGACTCGTGAGTTTTTCCGCACTTTCGCTCGGCCTTGTTCTGTGAAGATCTCCGTAACGACCGCATCCGCCTTCGCAACCAAATGCCTTGGATTCATGAGCTGCTTCGCTTCCGGCTTGGTGGATTCAGCCACATTGATCGTAATATTCGCGCCGCGTTTCTCCACACCAACCCAGGAGACGCCTGGGAGCCGATGCGTGAGCTGCCTAGAGAGCTCTTCTTGACTTTTCAACCGGAAAGACCATTGGAACACATAAATCCCTTCAGCACGAGCTGCTTTGAGGATGTCATCTTCTGCAATATTCATATTCCCTTGAACGTCAACTTTCCAGACTAGTGAAGATAGCAAGTACAATCCGACGAAAAATAGAAAAAAGCCTGTAATAAACGCTTTACGTCGACCCATTTTCTGCAATGCAAAAGGTAGACCATACCGCGCTTCCACATGGACACGACAGCTTGTCTGCCGTAAAAGTGGACGAATGCGAAAAAAATCTGCAAGCATTATCTTCATGCGCATACCCTGTCCTGCCATATAACGCATGTCCCAAATCTCGACATTCTTACTCGCAGCGAGATTGACGAACTGCTCGCACCGCTCGCCGCGAATCATAATTTTGACGTATCCCCGAATAAATGAAGTAGGTCCGTTCAATTAGATCCCTCCGTTCGCATATATTGAATCTTCGATATTTTCCCTTCAACGATCACTTCATCAGGCCAAATCGCTCGGATCACAAGGTCACTGCCTGTCAATTCAAGCTCTCCGATGCTAATCGATAGGTTCAGTCGTTCATTCGAAAAATGAAGCACACCACGATGATTTTCAATATGCACCTGAGCATTCCCAATCATCGTCACCCGAGGCAGGTCAAACAAGACGTCTTGTGGTAGATCCAATAATTCGGCGGTCATCTTTCGAATTTTGCGAGCAAAACGACGCATCCTTGGTGTGCCCCCCTTGCGTTTATTGCATTGTGATGCAGCTCCATAATTCACAAGCCATCCATGAATATGATGTACTTTACAAAATATGCAAGGGGTGAGGCATTTATGAGGGAAGCGCAAAAAACCGTTCTCTGTGAGAACGGTTGGTCTTGGAAGCGCGAAGCCAGATAAAATACGGGTGGGTTGAGGGGTATCACTTTCCGGCCGATTCTTGTCCGCCATTTCCTTTGATTAGACTGGTGGTTGCAAATGGCTCCCAAAGATCGGTCGCAAGCTCCTCCAAGTGATACCCCTCTTCCCTGTTTATTTTATCTGGCTGGGCTTACAAGCAGCACTCAACCGCCCTCAAGGCGAACGGTTTGGTGTGTGGGAAGAGGGTAGGAGTATAGCCAGATAATATACGGTGGGTTAAGGGGTATCACTTTCCGGCCGATTCTTGTCCGCCATTTCCTTTGATTAGACTGGTAGTTGCAAATAGCTCCCAAAGATCGGTCGCAAGCTCCTCCAAGTGATACCCCTCTTCCCTGTTTATTTTATCTGGCTACCAAATAATATACACCCCACCGCTCAATGAGAACGATGGGGTGTATAAGCGACGGCGCATTACTACCGTCTACCATATGGGCGTTTGGCACGCGGAGGGCCTAAAATTTCGGCCCACACGAGGCCTTTAACTAGTTCCTCACGAGATACACTTGGCTCAATTGCATCAGCCTTGTGAAGGGCATAGGAGGGCTCTGAAACATACTGCATCGGAGCCCTCTCAGTCCGAACCATTTGATTGGGTCTCGCAGGCTCGACCTGCACCGCTACGGGAGCACTAAACGGAGAGACAGATGGCTGCGCCATAGGGGCAGGCGTATGGGTCTCAACCTCTTCGTAGATATGACGCGATGGCTCATCACGCCGCTCAGCCTCACTCGTCTGTGACGGCGCATCCGGGTTGCCGAATGGTTTATCTCCGCCGAAGGAAGGCATCCGGTTCTTCCCAGATTTAGCATTCGAGATGATCTTGCCCACAATACCAATCAGAATGACCGCAAGGATTGGAGAATGCACGAAAAATTGAACGATCTTCTCAATCATTTCGGATATATTCATAGGCTATTTTCCGTCTTTCATGTCGCCTGTGCCCGGCTCACCGGATTTTCCGATGGTTCCGCGCATTTGCGTATCGGCTTCGATATTTTTCAAGTTCATGTAATCCATTACGCCTAAATGTCCGGTGCGAAGGGCATCAGCAAGTGCAAGCGGCACCTGGGACTCGGATTCCACAACGCGTGCTCTCATCTCAACGACAAGCGCCTTCATCTCTTGCTCCTGCGCAACCGCCATCGCACGACGTTCTTCCGCCTTCGCTTGTGCAATGCGCTTATCTGCTTCCGCTTGTTCCGTCTGCAAATGTGCACCAATGTTCTTACCTACATCAACGTCCGCAATATCAATGGACAAGATCTCAAACGCTGTACCTGCATCTAGACCTTTTCCCAATACCGTACGAGAGATCATATCTGGATTCTCAAGCACATCTTTATGCGAGCCACTAGAACCTACTGTAGTAACAATACCTTCACCAACACGAGCAATAATTGTCTCTTCACCCGCACCACCAACGAGGCGATCCAAGTTCGTACGTACGGTTACGCGAGCTTTAACTTTCACTTCAATCCCGTCTTTTGCCACGGCTGCGACGATTGGCGTCTCAATAACGCGAGGGTTAACGCTCATTTGAACAGCCTGCAATACATCACGACCAGCCAAGTCGATCGCTGCTGCACGTTCGAACTCTAACGGAATATTCGCACGTTGTGCTGCAATTAGCGCGTTAACGACACGGTCAACATTACCCCCAGCTAGATAGTGACTTTCCAATTGATTAATGTTAAGTCCAAGACCTGCTTTCGTCGCCTTAATTAACGGATTAACAATTCGGCTCGGGGTAACCCGGCGCAACCGCATCGCGACGAGTGTAATGATCCCGACGCGCACACCTGATGCGAGTGCCGAAATCCACAACATAATCGGGAAGAAACTTAAGAACACAGAGAGTACAATAATAACAACAACAGCAATTAACAAGAAACTAACCAATGTCGGATCCATTTAAAGCGTTACCTCCAGAAAAAAATTTATTTGTCTAACTCACGAACAATGATTCGAGTACCATCGATTCGTGTAACAACCACTTTACGATTTGCATCTATAAAGCTACCGTCCGTGACAACATCCACTCGTTCTTCCCCAATCTGGACCGCGCCAGACGGACGAAGGGGCGTTAGACTTACACCCTCACGATGCAGCAAATCCGATTTAGACGTCGAAGAGACGTAACCTTCCTCGGTCGTTAATTGATCTTTCAATATGAACCGATTCCAAATTCCTCGATGCTTGAAGATTCTTGCTACAATAATGACAACGATCACGGCTGCAACAAATGCAATACCAAGTGATACGAGTGCACTGGATGTGTCAAATGCAGCCATCACGACACTTGCAATCAGTGAACCTGAACCCAGTATACCCAATATTCCAAAGCTTGGTACGAATAACTCTAGAACAAGCAAAATGATCCCTAATACAAACAAGACAAGCGACTCTTGTTCCGCAAATCCAGCCACATAGTTACCGAAGAAATAGAGACCAAAACCAAGAAGCCCCACGATCCCTGGAACACCAAAGCCAGGAACAATAAGCTCGATAGCTACCCCTGCGATCCCAAGGAATAACAGCAGCGTAGAGACGACTGGACTTGTGATCCATCCAGCCAACTTCTCCATCCACGACTGCTCCACTTGAACAAGCTGGTAATCCGATATGCCAGCGAATTGAATCGCTTCATCCATCGATTTTACAATACGGTCCGCATAACCAACCGCGAGTGCATCTTGCGCAGATAGCGAGATAATCTCACCTTGTTTTTTCACACGTGAAATGGCCTTCATCTCAACAACAATATTCTTATCAACCATCCCTGCGGCAATATCTGCATTTCGCTTATTCGCTTGAGCAGCTGCAACCATCACACTAGACCACGCTGCCGTATACTTCGGGTTATCAACCGATCTGCCTGATGAATCGACAATTGACGCAGCGCCAATCATACTGCCTTCAGCCATTACAATCTGGTCTGCACAGAGCGAAATGTAACTTCCAGCTGAAGCCGCTTCACCCTTTACATAAGCAAGCGTCGGGATTTTCGATTCCAAGATCAACTTTCCAATCTCCATCGCATTCCCTAGAACACCACCTGGTGTATTGACCTCCAGAACGATGAGAGAAGCTTGCGCTTCTTCCGCCTTTTTAAAAGATCGTTCCAAAAACCGCTGCAGTCCCGACTCAATCTCATGTGCAACAGGTATAACATAGACGAGCTTTTTACCTGCTGCCGCTGCTTGAGCTTTGTCTGGGATCCCCCCCAACACTGCGCCCGAAATGCCCGCAATCAACATCACTGTAAGTAATCCAAAAGATATAAAACGTTTCCAGAAATGATGCAATACGTTTCCCCCTTTCTCTGTCAAATATCGTCAAAGTGCGATACTAGTAATACGTCCATGAAAATTTTTCGTTTCAAGAAAATAAATATCAACCCTAAAACCCGCATGGTATCAGGGATTTTGCTCATATAAAAAAGACTGCCGACAACATTGTTGCCGGCAGTCTAAAACATTCCATATTCATGGAGTGTTTATCTTTATTGCAGAAACTGTGAAACCGCTTGGTTCACTATTTTACCGTCAGCGCGCCCTTTTACCTTAGGCATTAGAGCACTCATCACCTTACCCATATCGGCTTTAGAAGAAGCACCGGTTTCCTGGATGGTCTGCTGTACAATCACTTTAATCTCTTCTTCAGTAAGCTGGACAGGAAGGTACTGACCAATTATTTCTATTTCTGCTTTTAAGTTGACGGCGAGGTCATCACGACCTGCCTTAATAAATTCTTGGAGGGAATCTTTTCGCTGTTTGATTTCACGACTTAGAATTTCAAGCACTTCATCGTCATTCAAAGTTCTTTTCAAATCTATTTCAAGATTCTTAATCGCCGAGCGAACCATTCGAATGGTGGAGAGTTTGAACTTGTCTTGACTTTTCATCGCTTGTTTCATATCTTCGTTCAATCGTTCGCTTAAATTCATTGGTAGTTAGATCCTCCTAAAACTTTCTCTTACGAGCAGCCTCGGACTTTTTCTTGCGCTTAACACTTGGCTTTTCATAGTGCTTACGTTTCTTCACTTCAGCCAATACACCATCCTTAGCAATGGAGCGCTTAAAGCGACGAAGTGCAGCATCAATTGTTTCGTTTTTGCGAACTTTAGTTTCAGACACCAGTTTTCCCTCCCTCCGACCAGACCGTCCAAGACGGATAACACGGTTCATCAAATTTCATTATATGTGAAAAGGAAATATGGTGTCAACTATGACTCCATTTCCTTTTTCTACTGAGCCCAAAAATTAATCTCTTGTCCCTACAAGGGCGCCTAATTTCTCTCCCCCGAGCAGATGGTAATGAATATGGAAGACCACTTGGCCGCTGTCTGGACCACAATTGTTAATCAAGCGGTATCCGGATTCTGCGATTCCTAAATCTTTGGCGATCTGTTGTGCCGTCTGATGAATTTCACCGATCAATGGAAGATCTTCCGTTGCCACATCATTCATCGTCGCAATATGTTTCTTCGGAATGATTAACACGTGCTGAGCAGCTGAGGGCTGTATATCGTAAAACGCAACAATGCGGTCATTCTCGAATACTTTCTTCGAAGGAATCGTTCCCTCAACAATTTTACAAAAAATGCAATCCATCTAGGCTACCCCCATGCATAGTATCAGTTCAGTAAATTTTATAATACCATCATACAGAAAAAATGGCCCAGAGTCCAATACACATGAAAAAAAAGAGCACATGTTAGAGATATACGCCGAGAATCTGGCTGACGATTCAAGGTTGCTTCCTTCCGTGGTAAGGATCAGCGTATATTTCTAACAAGTGCTCATCAAGATGTCGGTTAATTGTATTATAACAGTGGGGTCGATTATACTCTGTGAAGTGTATCACAGAGTATAACAGTTTTCTCTAAATCGATTCTAAGGCAATGACGGAACCTTCGCCAGACTGCTGAGCCGGTGTAATGACCAGTTTTCTTGGAAGTCTCGCTCTTAGCTCTGGGACATGACTGATTATCCCTACTGTCAAGCGATCCATATGAAGCTTCTCCAATGCCGTAATAACTGTATCCAACAACTCCGGATCAAGCGTACCAAAGCCTTCGTCCAAGAAGAAGAATTGTAATGGATACTTCCCTTGCAGTTGAATCTGTGCCGATAACGCGAGCGCCAGGGCGAGTGATGTCAAGAACGTCTCTCCCCCCGATAGTGTCGAGACAGGGCGCCGAACGCCCCCGTTCGCATCATCGCGAATGACGAATCCCCCAGTGGAGTCCACTTCTAATGCGTATCGCTGCTTGGTCAAGAAACGTAACCGCTCAGATGCGGATCGGCTTACTTGCATCAGCTGCTCTTCCGCAATAAATTCGACGAAGGCATTCCCGCGGAATACCGTCTGCAACTGCGACAAGCGTTCGAACAACTCCTGTTTGGCGCCTCGCTGCTGTTCTAATACAGTCCAACGTTCTGCTTTGCGCGTCAGTTCTTCGAGATCACGTTCTGCTTTGGCCTTCGCCCGAACCGCCTCTTCATCCTGTGCAAGATGCTGCTGTAAGGATTGATTCGATTGCTCCCAAGCCTCTTCCGTCACCCGCTCACCTTGCAGCATTTCTTCCAGTCGTTGAATCTGGGATGCAAGTCTATGCTGAAGCTGTCGATGTGCAGTAATCGTCTCCTGATGACTCACGATCTGATCCGACGTCAGTATAGCTTGTCGAACATCCTCTGCCATCGCGAAAATTGATTCCGACCTTTGCTCGTCCCAAATCCGTTCCGCCTGTGCTGCGCGTTCTTCGGCAGACAATGCAGACTGCTTCGCATGTAAGGCTTCCTCCGATAAGGCATTGAGCAGATCAAGCACATGATCTCTGGCTGATTTCGCGGATTGTGCGTCTACACGAAGCGTAGACAACTTGGCTTCTGCCTCTTGAATCAATGCTTCAACCGTCCGATCCCCTGCATCAAGACCAAGAAGCTGAAGAAGTCTGGCCTCTTTTTCGTGGAATAGCTGCATCTTCCCTTCAAGTTGAGCGGCAATCAGGACTGCGTCTTTTTCAAGAACTGTAAGCTCCTGACCTCTCTCTAATAGCTGCGCATTCATCTCTTCGATAAAAGGAACACTGCGTTCGAGTCGACCTTGAATATCTTGCAGCTGTTCATCCTTGTTCTTCAGCTCTAGCAGGATGTCGTCCATAGATTCGCGGACAATAGAAGCCGAAATATGAGTCTTCCACTGTTCTAGCAATACTGCCCGCTCATGCGTAATGGATTGAACCATCCGCTGCTGGCTTTGATGGAGCTGCTCCAACGCTTGACGATCCGCCCGAAGTTGTGAGGACTGCCGCTGAAGATCTGCAATTCGAGCGCGATGCTTCTTCCCCTGTTGTTCTAATTGTTCTACCTCTGAGCGATGCCCACTCTGATCTATACGTAGGCATGCAATAGCTGCCTGAATTTCCTCCCATGTTGTAGCTGTAATTGCTACGGAATGGTCTTGATGTTCCAGCACGGCCACAGCCGCTTCTTGCTGCCACGGTATGTCAACACCCTCGATTTCAAGGGTTGTCGGAAGGGCAATCAATCTGGACATGAGCTGTAAATTTATCGCTTTTAACTCATGTAGTTCTAAGACGTATGGCTCCATCGCAGTGATCTGTTCTTGAATATTTGAAGAATTATTGTCTCGTATTTCCTTGCCAAACGCACCTTGCGAATGATGCGGGTGCGTCGTTGAACCACAAACCGGACAAGGCTCACCTTGGACCAATTGTTCGGCCAGTTTTGCGGACAGTCTCTCGATTTCCTGCTCCCGCTCGACACGCCGCACTCGTGCGATCTCATCTGCCAGAGCGTTTTGGAGTACTGTGTGCTTCTCCTCTTCGCGACGCAAGTACCCGTTAAGTGCATGAATTCGGTCCATCGTTTGAAGATTCTCAGAATAAATCTCCCGCTCTAAGGCTTCATGGGCTTGATAAGCAAGATCGGCTTGCTTCATTCGCTCAGAAATGGTACCAAGCTCCGATGTCGCACCTTGTAATTGACGTTCTAGCGCTTCGATCGATTGATGAAGACGATCCGCTCTTTGGACTTGCTCACGCCATTCTGGGCGTGTTTCATTTGCTTTCTGCGCTTCATTGAGCTCGGCTTGACGTTTGAGCGCCTTTTCCCTCTGTTGACTTAATTTAGCGATCTGTTCAATTACTACTGCCTGTTGTTCTACACTTTGCGTGCTTCGCTTCGTGAGCTCCGTTGTCTCGAGGTTCAACTGCTTGCATTCTTGCTCGAGCGAGCGTGCTTGTTCTAAATGATCGAGGCGAAGCAGCAGCTTTGGCTCCAAATCAGATAGCTTCTGTTGTTTTTCATCAAATACAGCAGCAGCTCGTTCGGCAGCTTCACGTGCACTTTGCTCCTTGTGAGTAACCGTCGCTAATACAGCCTTACGTTCCGTCAATTGAAGAGCTGACTGCTCATATTCATTTAGAAAAGGAAGCAACCGTCTAGCCGCGTCCGCACGTGTCAACACCTGCTCCAACCCGGCGATTTGTTGCTCCTGTGTTGTCAATTCAGCTTGCTTCAGCAATAGCCCCGATAATTCTATGCCCTGATCTCGCGTTGCCTTCATGCGTTCCACCACAGCCTCAAGGGCTTTACGTTTCGCACGTTGTTCCTCTGCCAACGTTCTTGCGCTCTCGAGTGTCTCCGAGGCTTGTCTTACCGTGTCTTCGGAGGCATCACCCAACCCCTGCTGCTCTGCTGCGACTTCTTTGAGACGTACATCGGTTTCCTTCAGACGGCGACTTAATTGAATCATTAACTCGTCGCCGTATTTCTCCAAATGGAATAGACGTTGAAGCATCTGCCGACGTTCGCTCCCTTTTAGCGAGAGGAACTCGGCGAACTTCCCTTGCGGAAGTACAACGGCTCGTGTGAAATCGGTGATCGTAAGACCGATAATTTCTTCTACGCAACGTGTCACGTCGGCCAATTTGTCGGCGAGTACAACTTCACCTTCATCAGTAACTTCAACGAAACGACTAACCGTGTTGCTAATCGAAATCTCATTCATCCGTTTAAACCGGCGTTCCACGCGGTAACGCTTCGGTCCAGCTGCAGATAGCAATTCGAAGGTGAATGATACTGCAAGCTGATTCTCGTTCAGGTTCATAATACCCTGCGTCCCATTTGCTGCGCGTTCGACTTTCCCGTACATCGCGAGCGTAATCGCATCAAGTACCGTCGATTTTCCGCTGCCCGTTGGGCCGAAGATCCCGAACAACCCCGTCTCACAGAGCGCGGTAAAATCAATCTCCTGCGCTTCGCGATAGCTCTGAAGTCCGGCTAATTTCAAATGGATTGGCTTCATGCCGTCTCCCCTCCACTCTCTACCGGATGCGAGTGATGAATAAGCTCTAAGAACAATTGCACAAGCTCCGAGTTCGGCTCCGCGCCTCCTGTCTGCCGCTCATAGAAGCGACGGAACAATTCATCGATCGGCATCTCCGATCTGTTCGACAAGAGCAGCTCTGAAGACTCCATCTCCGGGTAAATCGGACGAATATTCACAATGCCCTCATGAGCCTTACGAAGGTGTTGAATTTGCTCCATCGTCATCGCTTCCGTCAGGCGGATTTCGAGATCGATCCATGCCCGAGCATCTCGTCCTTCATCCAGCCAGCGATAGACCTCTTCCATGCCGCCTCGGGCTTGCCATCTGACTAGCGGCCGACCGCTGCTCAAGAAAATTTCTTGCGTGGAGGCCGCTTGCCCCGGCGCGATATCCAATATCGTTACGGACTTCGCTTGTCCGGCTTCCGAGAAGCTATAGGCCAGCGGTGATCCACTATATCGGATCACGCCATCCCCCTTCACCGTCTGCGGACGGTGAAGATGGCCAAGCGCCGTGTACTGGGCGCCAATGGCAAGAGCGGCGGTGTCTACCGTATAGGCACCGCCCACCTGAATCGGACGTTCCGAGTCCGATTCCACGCCCCCCAGCACGTAAATGTGGCTCATCGCCACATTGACAGTGTCCTTGGCGAACTGCTGCGCTTGCTGGCGCAGCAGACGCCCGACGCGCGCGCTGTACGCGCTGCGGATGCCGGATTCGTCGGCATCCTCCCCCGTCAGAAGCTCGGCCAGCCGAGCTTCTGACGGGTAGGGCAGCGCGGCCACGACCGCGCGCTCGCCCGTGCGCGGCGTCGCGAAGCGCATCACATCGCCGGTCGGAAGACCGGCGATTGTGATGCCTGCTCGCGCCACGAGCGGGCTTGATGCCGCGAGCCGCTCGGGCTGATCGTGATTGCCCGCGATGACGGCAATCGGTCTGCTGCCCCCCGCGGATAAGCGCGCCATCGCTTCATAGAAGAGCTGCTCCGCACCCGCAGGCGGATTGACGGAGTCATAGATATCTCCCGCAAGCAGAATCAGATCGATCTGCTGCTCCTCCGTGATCTGTACCAATTCATCCACGAATGCCGCCTGCTCTTCTAAGCGACTTCGGCCTTCGAGCGTTCGGCCAAAATGCCAATCCGCCGTATGCAGTATACGCATCCTGTGTTCCCCCTCTTCCATCCTTCTCCCAATGCCATCATCAAACTGTATCAGTAACAGCTAAAAATCTACAATTCTATAAATCTACAAATCTATAAATGCACAACATGACAGCCATCAAAGAAATACAACACTTTCTCGTCAACAGGGCGTCTCCAGATCCGCTCAATCGCCGTCGCATAGAGCTCTAATTGGAACCGGTAACGGTCCGACACTTCCTTCAAGCTGTCTTCCCCTGGCGCAACGCGGTCCGTCTTATAATCGAGCAGCACCAAGGTACCATCCGCACGTTCATACAGACAATCGATAACCCCTTGAATCAGAACCGTCTCCCCATCGAGCGAAGTTGGATCTGTTGTCATATCTCCCAGCAACCCTGTATCTGCTTGTATTGCAGCTTCATCTTGCATCTTGCGCAGATGAGGAATCGCCTCAACCGCTGGCAGGCCGAAGCTGTATGGTACTTCTCGCTTCACCCACTTGGCAGCCTTTAACTGCGCTCCCGTCTCACTCGAATAAAAAGCCGCTACACTTGCAGCATCAACGGCCTTCCGTTGTTCTTCTGAGATCAAGCGACGATCGACCATTTGCTGCAGCAAAGCGCTCACCGCTTCTGCATCGATGTCTAGCTCCGGCGTGATCGGAACATGCTGCATCACCAAGTGATAGACTGTTCCGCGCTCCGTAGGCGTCAGCTTCTTCTTCTCCATGAACTTCGGACGGCGGAGATGCAGCGATAAGATCGATTCATCACCAGAAGGCTGCCTCATTTCTAATTGTCCCTCATCTATAGCATCGTGCTCCAGCACCTCTGGGAACAGCTCCATCGCAGGATCCTCTTCCTGCATCTGAAGCATTCGCTTCATTTCAGTCACGGTCGTCTTCGCAGCAACACCGCTTGCCACAAGGTGTGGGTAACGCCATTCAAGCCTTTCGGAAATCAGACTGCCTGCAGCATGATCTGTCTGTGACTCTGCATGCACATTCACAATCATGCTCTCTTCTGATATGGTCTGCGGTTGTTGCACGGACTCCGGATCACCATCAATGGGCCCATCAAACCACAATTCGAGCTGCCCATCATCCATCCCCGCAGTAGCTACTTCTTCATGCACATGCTCATCAGAGACCGCCGCCTGCATCCCCGCGACCTCTCCCTGGGCCATCTGCATCACGAGGTTCAGCTTCGCCATGTAAGCATCATCCTGATCAACCGTTTCAAGACCTACTGCTGCCCACTGCTGTACCTCCTCGGCTGGAACGACAGAGATATACCATTTCGACGGATCATCTGACAGACAATCACCTGCACGATTTGGCAGACCGCCTAAGCGACGAAGTTCAGAGCCATCGCGATGCCGCATCAGTGACGGCGCAATCCAATCCAAATAACTGCGGCCTCGCGCCAACATATAATCCGGTAATAGTAAATCCGGTTGATCTACCGCTTGTCCCCAAGTCTGCAGCTGTTTCTCGACATTGCGGACTGAGCCAATGAGATAGAGCTTCTCTTTCGGCCTCGTCAACGCGACATACAATACCCGCATCTCTTCCGCGAGCAATTCCATCTTGATCTGCCGCTTGATGGCGAGACTAGGAAGCGTCGGATAGGCCACACGCAGCTCCTGATCCACAAAACGTGGTCCAAAGCCAAGCTGCTTGTGCATCAAGAATGAAGCACTCAAATCCTGTTGATTGAACATTTTGGATAACCCTGCTACGAACACAACAGGGAACTCGAGTCCTTTACTCTTATGAATGGTCATGATTCGAACGACGTCCTCTTGCTCACCAAGCGCCCTTGCTGTACCGAGATCCCCGCCATTATCCTGCATTCGTTCAATGAACCGTAGAAAGCGGAACAATCCGCGTAAAGAAGTCGATTCATATTGACGTGCCCGATCATATAAGGCTCGTAAATTCGCTTGACGCTGTGTGCCGCCTGGCAGACCGCCAACCCAATCGTAATAACCCGTCTCGCGATAAATTCGCCACAGCAGTTCGGACAACGATCCCTGCCGCGCTTCATCCCGCCAATGGGCAAGTCGTGCCATGAAGCGCTGCAGCTTCGTAAGCAATCCTTCATCCACGAACGGACTCGTCCCCTCGGCCTCTTCCTCCGCCGTTAACTTCATCATCGCATCATAGAACGACAACCCTTTGCCATGCAGACGAATTTGCGCCAGCTCTTCCGCTGTCAGATTCACAACGGGAGAACGAAGAACACCCGCAAGTGGAATATCCTGTACCGGATTGTCAATGACCTTCAATAAGGAGATCATTACTTCGACTTCCGTCGCTTCAAAATACCCTGTATTCAATTCCGCATATGCCGGAATCCCTTCCATTCTAAGCTGCTCAATCATAAGCGGCGCCCATTGCTGCGTCGCGCGAAGCAGGATAACCATGTCGCGATACGTAACGCTCCGCATCCCCTTCAGATGCTTGTCATAGACTTGGAATGGCGTGCCGTATTCGCCCATCAACTGGCGGATTTGCGTTGCGATCAGCCGCGCCTCAAGCTGAGCCGTCATGAGCTCTTCTGCATCCATCTGCGCAGCTCGGCGCATCGATGCTCCGCCCTCATCGGCCCCATCTGACGCCTCTGCATCCGCTGCATCATCATCGAGCGGTTCCACGCCTTGCGCGCCCGCCGCTCCGCTTCCGCGATCAATTAGCCACAGCTCAGCTGGATATTCCTGTCCGAATGCCTCTTCACCCACGGGATATTTCGCACCACATACAAGTTCTGCTCGTTCGTCATAGTCGATCTCTGCGACCGATGCATTCATAATTTGACGAAAAATCGTATTCACCGCATCCACAATCTCCTGGCGACTGCGGAAATTCCGTGCAAGATCGATACGAAGCCCCTGCCCCGTACTAACGGAAGGGTATGATTTATATTTGTTCAAGAATAATCCCGGTTCCGCTAGACGGAATCGATAGATACTCTGCTTCACGTCACCAACCATGAATCGATTACCCGCTCCAGGCCGAGAAATCAATGAGACAATCGCTTCCTGTACCATATTCGTATCCTGGTATTCATCGAGCAGCACTTCCGCGAATTGCGTCTGATACTCCATCGCCGCTCCTGAAGGGTACGTTTCTTCGAGTGTAGAAGCTGGATGACGCAGAATTTGCAAGCAATAATGCTCCAAATCCGAGAAATCCACGAGCCCCTTCGCACGTTTCGCCTGCTCATATTTCTCACCGAAATTCAGTACAAACTCCGCTAGTGTTCGCATCAACGGCGCAAGCGTCTGCATCTCCCCTAAGAAGAGCTCCGGCGGCCGACGGAATAATTCTTCCTGCATAGCCGTCAGTATTTTCTTCACTTGGTCCCGAAGACCTTTCACTTGATCCTGGAGCTCCTTGTTATACTGATCCCCGCGACAAGCCTTCAGCTTCCCGAATGCAATCGCCGCAAAATGCTCATAGAGCGTCTCCCAAGGTGCTTCCTCTGCCGCTTCACGAAGCGATAGCACCATACTCATGTCTTCCATCAACGTGTCCCGATAAGGCTCAGGCCCCCCTGGCTGTTCAATGAGCATCATAGCCTGCCGAAGAATACCTACAACACCGTTCAACTGTAACCGCACATCCGCTACAACGCTCTGCGCCCAAGCACTCTGACCGAGCATCGCCACATCCTCGACAGCGAACGCATCTGCCATCGTATAGAGCCATTCGCGAGGCCATGGATGGCTTCGAGAGAAATCGTACATCGACTGTACCAGCCGCACCATGGCCTCATCACTGCGTTCCCCACTGAACCAATCCACGAGCTTGCGGAAATCGCTATCCTCGGCATCATTCGCATAATGCGCTTCGAATAGATCTTCCAGCACTTCCTGACGGATGAAATCCGCCTCGGTCTCATTCGCAATCCGAAAAGCCGGATCGAGTGGAATCAATTGAAAATACCGCTGAATCACTTCTAAACAAAAGGAGTGCAGTGTCGTTATGGAAGCACGATTCATGAGTGCAAGTTGACGCCGCAGATGCTCTGAATCCGGATTTTTATCGAGTTCCTTCTCTAATGCTTCCCGAATTCGCTCGCGCATTTCCGCCGCCGCTGCCTTCGTAAAGGTCGCAACAAGCAGCTGATCGACATTAAGCGGCTCTTCTTCCGAAGCAATCTTCCGAATAATCCGTTCGACCAATACCGCGGTCTTTCCTGATCCTGCAGCCGCAGCGACAAGGATATTCTCACCGCCCCGCACAATGGCACTCCATTGATCATCGGTCCACTGACTGCCTTCCGGCTTGGGAACGTTATTTAACATCGTCATCGCTAGCGTCTCCTTTCATCTCAAGCAAATTCCATACATCATCCTTCTTCGGCTTCGCAAGCTTCTTGAAGTGATTCCCTTCGACTAACTCATCGAATTGACAGACCGGTTTATACGAGCAGTGGTCGCATGCCGTCGTCTGTGCTATTTTATAAGGCTCAATCGCTACATCACCATTCGTAATATCCGTTCCAATGCTGCGAATTGTAGATCGTACCGCTGTCCGTAACGTATCCCATTGATCCATCGTCGCAACCGACGCGTTACTGTAGAAGCCACCGTCTGCTTTCACGGCAACAGGAAGCACTTGGGAATAACCCTTATCGAGCGAGGCATCCATCAAGGACACCGCTTCCCGATCCGCGAGCACGAGCCCCTTCATCTTGAACCGTTTGAGTGTCTGTTCATGCGCTTGGTCACGCGTAAGTCCGTTCGAAGCCTGCAGCAATGGATTGTGTACGTGAAAATATAATGTCCCTGCCGGCATAGCCTTCTCACCGAGCCATACTTCCGCATTCGTGAGCAGCACGTCCAGATACGTCAGCATTTGGAGGGACAAGCCATAATACACTTCGTGCAACTTCAGATCCGTCTGACTAGACTTATAGTCAATGACGCGCAGCATCACACCCTTGTCGCCTTCCGCTTTATCCACGCGGTCGATCCGTCCGACGATCTCCATCGTACAACCATTATCCAGCGTAAACTGCAAGGATGGGAGCGGCTTGTCCGGCCCAAAATCAAGCTCGAGTCCAATCGGCTCGAACGACCCTCTCCGTGCATGTTCACCCAAGATCGCTGCAGCCCGACCTACAATCTCTTTTAATTTGCGTGCTATATATCCGAACCGCTTGGAACTTAGCAGAATTTCACCTTGCAGACGCGGCGTCAGCGCATCCACGATTTTCTCCGCTTCAAATCGGCATTCCTCCGGCGTTAAATCACCCCAGTGGCGATTCTCTTCCTTAAATTGCACGGCCATCTGACTTAAGGCGGCATGGAATAACTGCCCGATATCCGGCGCTTCCAGTCGGAACAACTGCCGTTCCTTGAGCTTAAGTCCATGCGATGCGAAATGGGCGAAAGGACATGAGACATACTTCTCCATTCGCGATACGCTCGATTTCAGATGGGTCCCATACAGCTTCCGGCTTGTCTCCGCTCCAAGGGAAGCAACATCATTGCGATAGAATAGCGATTGCAGCAGCATTTGCAGCTTTGGCTGCCATGCCTCTTGATTCGCGAACCAATCGAACACTTGCCACCAGAAATCCGCAATATCAAGTCCGCGACGCCACTGACGAAGCTGAACAATGAGATATGACAACGTCCGTTCCGGATGTGCAATATAACGCAGCTGTTCTTCCGTTGGTTGTAGTGGATGCGGTTCTCCTGTTAGTAAGCGCTCCTGAATCCCCGGAAAAATCGTACGTAAATGCCGCATCAATTCCGATGGGAGCAGCGTTCTGCCTTCCTCATCCGCAAGCGGATAGCTCACCCATAGATGCTCACTAGGCGTCGTCAATGCTTGATAGATAATAAACCGCTCATCCAGCAATTTACGACGAATCCCCGGCGCGAGCCGAAGTCCGATCTCTTCTAGGCGTTCCCGCTCTTGTTCCGTTAAGACTCCGTCTTCAATGGCACGTGCTGGAATGACACCGTCATTCACCCCTAGCATGAAGCAATATTTGATCTGGCCTGACCGTGTTCGATCCATGCTTCCGATCAATACCTGATCCAGTGCCGCTGGAACGAGGGCGAGCTTCATGCTCTCGAGTCCCGTCTCGACAACCCCTGCGAACAATTCGATGTTCAGTTCCTCATCGCCCATCATTTCCACGATCTGATCCAATAAGTCAATCACATTACCCCATAACTGGCGATGTTCCTTGGCCCGCTGCGGTTGCCCCGCGATCACTTGCTCATGACTCATCCGATCTAGCCGATCCGCAGCCTCTACGCGAACAAGCAAGCTGTATACGGCTTCACACATGCCGCGTACGTTACGCGCATTTTTCAATGCCTTCTCAAACGCATGTAATGGCTGCACAATTCGCTCACGGCATCGTTCGAGCACGTCATCACGGCCCATCTCGAGCTCTAAGTTCGCAGCACTAGCATCTTCGTTCGGATCCAGTGAGACCGCATGCATTCTCCGCCACGGTCGTCCATCTGTCCAACGCGAGCCTTGAATTCCCGTTGCAAGGACATAATTTTCGAGCACATCCATCTCATGCCGTCCGATTTCTCCATCTGCTGGCAGGAGGAAATCCGTCTTAATACACCGAAACACCGCGTCATAACGCCAATGGTTCGATACGATTTCAAGAGATGACCGAATAAATTCAACAAGCGGATGATGGAGCACTTTTCTTTTCTGATCGAGGAAATAGGGAATATCATGATCTGTAAAAATGGTTGTAACCAGTTCCTCATAATCCGCAATATTGCGTACCATAATCGCCATCTCACGCCACCGGACTTTACGTTCCCTGGACAGTCGCAGCATCTCGCGTACGACACCTTCGACCTCTGCCCGACGATTCACGGCACCGTAGAGTGTGATTCCACAGGACGGATGATCCGGCTGTACGATCGTTTTATCTGCCATGCGCATAGGACTACGACGGTCATAAGCACGTTCTAGGTGGGAGAGCATTGGACTTTTCCGATATCGCGCAAGCGGTGAATCCTCCAAGACGATTGTAGGCTCTACAGGAACGTTTAACTGCTCCGCAAGTGCGCGAATTTGCATATATGTCGTCGCAGCAGGATGGAACAACTCCAGCTCATGAGGAGGTATCCCCTCGTCATACGGCTTATCTACACAACAGGTAATTGTCACTTGTGCCGCATGCTGAACTAATTGTTCAAGCACCTGATACTCTTGCGGCGTAAACCCGTGAAAACCATCAATCCAAATCTCCGTATTCGCAATCGATGCCGACTGAGGCAATCCTTCTGCAAGCAGCGCAAGGTAGTGCTCCGAATCCACATAATGATTCGCGAGTGTATGTTCAAATTCCCGATAGATCATCGTAATGTCATGCAGCTTGTCCTGCACGAGCGTCTGACTTCCCATATGCTGCGCAGCAAATTGCGCATGCTCTTCGAGCTGCGTTACATCGAGACAATACCGTTTAAATTCGTTATAGAGTTCATTTAATTTATCGACAAAACCGAGCTGATCGGCCGATTTTCCGAACAAACGCAGCTCTTTTTGATGCCGGTGGATTATTTTATAGAGCAGCATCTTCTTACCTTCATCGTTAATAGGAAGAAGGGCTGTCCCCCCGATTTCTTGCATCACCCGAAAGGCGAGACGACGGAAGCTGAGTACTTGTCCGCGAATCATCCCCTGTACATCGGGTGAGCTCACGAGCGCATGCTCGACTTGGAACGTTCCTTGTTCTGGCACCAAGATCATAAGCGGCGCGCCGTCTGGCTGCAGCCGCAGCTTTTCCTTGACCTGGTTAAGTATGAAATGCGTCTTGCCGCTCCCCGAGCGACCGATCACGAATTGAATAGACATGCAGCTCCCCCTTATTTACAAACGTCCGTTCTGCTTTATCTATCTATCTTAACATATTTGGACGAATTGTTGTGCTGTGGAAGAAGATGTCGAATGGAGTGGAAAACTGTGGGTTATATCGTGGGGGAAAATCCTTGTTCACTGACTAGAATGTGATCTTCATCAAAATAGGGCTTAAGCGTCGCAATTACGCGGAGATAGGCCTCTGGATCGTACCATCCGGCTTGCTCCTCGGTATACAGCTTGGAAATTCCTAAGGCTTTGGTCCGCTTTCCTTGATTGCCGTCGCCCATGAAATAATCGTCGACACAGACACGATCTGCAGCCTTGGACAACCATGCACCAAACACCTCCGAGCTCGGCAGCACAGGTGCCACTGTCGCTTGCGTCGGTAATCCTGCTTCGGTTAACTGATGCAGTGCACGGTAACGAGCCGCTATCGGTGGTGCTGATGGGGTAAACTGCTTGCGTACCGCTTCTAAATCCGTCTCTATCGTCACGCTAATGCGAATGCGATCCTGCAGTTGTAGGAAGAGATCCATGTCGCGTGTTACAAGCGGACTGCGCGTCTGAATAAACAGAAAATCCGGCTTTTCCTCCGTCATCACTTCGAGCAGTGATCGTGTGATCCGCGCCTCATATTCTACGGGTTGATAAGGATCTGTACTCGAAGACATAAAGATGGTTACCGGACCTTTCTTCTTCGCACGAATCAATTCTTTACGGAGTAGCTCTGCCGCGCCCTGCTTCATATCCACCCAAGTCCCCCAAGGTTGACTTCGGAAAATAGATACAGGCAATTTGCGTACATAGCAATAAGAGCAAGCGAAGGCGCAACCCGTGTATGGGTTCAGGGAGTGTGAATATCCTTTCAAAAAACCGCCCGTCGCCGTGAGAATACTTTTCGGATGTGTGGCTTTGATATCGAGCTGCACCAACGCTCCCCCTCCTATCGATCAATTGATTACTTACTGCGCACTTCGAACACGGCGAATTTCAAATAATGACCTTCCTGTACGCCTAGAATCTGCGGATGATCTTTACCCGCTGCACGCCATTCCACAAGTCTGAGGATTTTGCCTGCATCCTTCGCCGCTTCTTGAATTGTCTCCAAGAACAAATCTGGCCGCATATGGAACGAACAGCTCGCCGTCACCAAGTACCCGCCTTCGTTCACCAATTTCATCCCATGTAAGTTAATGTCTTTATATCCACGGCAGGCGCCTGCAACCGCGCTCCTCGTCTTCGCAAAGGCTGGCGGATCCAAAATCACAACGTCCCATGTCCGTCCCGTCTGCGCATTCAGCTTAACGGATGTATCCACCTTCGTATCTTGCTGTGACCGTACCGATCGTTCTTCTGCCCCTTTGACCTGCGAACGCAAGTAGTCAAATGCATCCGCGACGACAAACTCGACACGGTCTGTAAAACCATTCAGATCTACGTTTTTCCTCGCACTCTCAATCGCATGCTCCGAGATGTCTAGGCAGGTTACTTTTTTTGCGCCGTATTTACAGGCATTTAGCGTGAAGCTCCCCGTATGCGAGAAGCATTCCAGAACCGTCGCGCCGTCCCAATATGGGAAAGTAACGACTTTGCCATTCGCATTCACTGGTTTCCGTTCAATAACGCCTTCTAATTCAACATCTTGCAGTTGAATCCCGCTGCATCGGCCCCAACCTTTCATAAGCGGCTCAATGGAAGCGCGGTTCTCACGTTGATCGAAGAAATATCCCGTCTTTTGCCCATGCTCAATATCTACTTCGATGAGCAGATCATTTTCACGAACCTGTACATGTCTTGGACATTCGCCGTATAACAGCCCTGTGATCTGTTCCAAGCCTTCCAATTCACGAATCGGCACATCGCTGCGCTCATAGATGCCTTGCGGCTGCATCACTTCGACTAAGGCTGAGACAATTGCTTCGCGATGCACATCCATCCCTAGCGTTAGAATCTGCACGACAAGTACGTCTGCAAATCGATCCACGATCAAGCCCGGCAAGAAATCGGCTTCCCCATAGACAAGACGATAAGCATTCGCTTCGCCAAGAAAACGCTCCCGATGAGCTAGACATTGTGTGAATTGGTTCACGAAAAACGCATGGTCTATCGCTTCCAAGGGCTGATAGGACACGACACGCACAGTGATCGTCGATGCTGGGTTATAATAGCCAACCGCGAGGAACTTGCCTTTTTCGCTGACGACTTGCACGAGATCGCCTGGCTTCGGTTCCCCCTCCACCCGATCAATTTCATTATTAAAAATCCAAGGATGACCTTGTTCTACTCTTTTCTTGCGATTCTTCTGTAATATGACTGATGCCATTCGTTTGTTTTCTCCTCTCCCAGACAAAGATGCTTGTCATGGTCGTCCTATTCTGTTCATACCTTTATAGAGTAGTTATCCCTATCCTTCTTTAAAGGAGTATTCTTATGTTCATATCGATTATTTTTCCGCTCTGTTACGGGTTTTCCTTGTTCCTCTTCGGCATGAAACTGATGGAACTGGCGCTCCATCTCTGGGCTGGACCTTATCTCACCAAAGCCATCGCCGTCTCGACCAAAACGCCGCTTCGCGGCTTATTATTCAGTACTGGCGTAACCGCACTCCTGCAGAGCAGTACAGCGATAACCGTCATCACAATTGGTCTTGTGAATGCCGGACTCTTGCCATTTGCAAGTTCACTTGGCATCATACTCGGCAGCAATATTGGAACTTGTCTAACGACCGAACTCATCGGTCTCAATCTGAACCAATACGCACTTCCGCTTCTGCTCGTTTCTCTGGGCATATGGGCTTTAGCTGTAACATTAGCCGAATATAAACCGCGTGCTCTTGATTCCATTGCATCCTGGATCCGTACCGCACAATACTTGTCCCTCGCCGTGGCTGGATTCTCTCTCATTCTCATCGGCATTGAGGAGATGAAATCGATCGCGCCTGCCTTACAAGCACGTGGACTATTCAACTGGTTCCTTGAACAGTCGGCACAAAGTTTACTATGGGGACTTGCGGCAGGCGCCTGCATCACGGCCTTGATTCATAGCAGCGCAGCCATGATCGGGTTAACGATGGGGCTCGCTACGATGAATGCCATTCCAGTAGAGCTCGGCATCGCCATCGTCATCGGTTCCAATATAGGAACCTGCGTAACAGCCCTTATCGCATCGCTTGGGGGCAGTCGATCCGGTCGGAACGTCGCTTGGACGCATGTGGTATTAAATGTTGGAGGTGCGATTCTCTTCTACCCTTTTCTCGCACAACTTCATACCGTATCGAGCTGGATGACGCCTGACCCAGCCGCTCAAATTGCACACGCCCAGACCATTTTCAATGTCGTGAGCTCCGTTGTCGCCCTCCCGCTATGCTACTTGCCCGTATGGCGTCGCATGCGAGCAGAATTTTAATCGCAGGGTGTTTAGTAGCTTCCACCTTCAGCAGGCTTGTTCCCCGTTACAATCTGTATTCCTGCACTCGCGCCAATCCGCGTTGCTCCTGCTTCAATCATACGCAACGCGGTTTCTTGGTCCCGAACGCCACCAGACGCCTTCACGCCAATATGCGGCGATACATGCGCGCGCATTAAGCGTATATCTTCAACTGTCGCACCGCCCTTGCCAAAACCTGTCGAGGTCTTCACAAAATGCGCTCCCGCCTGCTCGGAGCATCTGCAAGCAGAAATTTTCTCATCATCGGTTAGGATGCCTGACTCGAAAATCACTTTGACAATCGCTTTTCCTTGCACCATACGAACAACGTGGGCAATATCTTCTTGCACGGCATCAAGCTTGCCGGCTTTTAGCAGACCAATCTGCAAGACCATATCAATCTCGGTTGCGCCATCTCCCACCGCTTTCGCTGCTTCAAAAGCCTTCACGATACTCGAGTTCGCGCCAAGCGGGAATCCGACAACCGCTGCGATATGAACGTTCGTTCCTTCGAGCAATTCACGGCATTTTGCAACCCACCGGCCGTTGACACACACGCTATAAAATTGATATTTCTTCGCTTCTTCACACAGCTGGATGATCTCTGCCTCATTGGCATCAGATTTTAATAATGTATGGTCGATATATTGTGCTAATTGTTCCGCATTTGTCATGAGAAATCCACCTCGACCTGTAAGTACTCCAACGCTTTTCGCAAAATGCGATCGTTATTATCGTATCCTTGCTGTTTCTGTTGTAACCATGCCTCTTGCGGGGCGAACCAGGATACACCGTTGATCTCTTCGACTTGCGCTTGAAGATCCCCCTCTAACGCCTCCACAACATAGTAATGCACGATTTTCTCCGTCTCCCCATGAACAGGGTGTGTATACGTATAGGAAATTTGATCGATAGGCGCCACAATACGTCCGATCATGCCTGTCTCTTCTTGGATTTCTCGTAGAGCCGTCTCTTCCACCGTCTCACCTGGCTCCATCTTACCCTTAGCCAGCGAAATCTTGCCGAACCGATCTCGAATTAATTGAATTTCTAATCCTTCGGGGCTTTTGCGGTAGACGACACCGCCTGCGCTAATCTCTTGCATCTTAATCATCCTTTCTAGTTTCTTTAAAATAAACTTTGGCCTCCCCCTAAATCCCCCTCCAGTGGAGGGGGACCCCAAGGGCTACGCCCTCTGGACTCCCAAAAGGGGCGAAGGAGGTACTGTTATATGTATCTACATCCTTTTAACGAATGAGCGCTTTCGTCCCATACCTATTTGACCCTGCGGGCAAACAGGTGCGGGACACGCTGTACTGTGCACAGACTTTGCTACTAATATTCTTCTTTGTTGATGCGGACCGTGAAGCCGCTATTTGGGCAAAAACACGTGATTCATGCGATAATACGGACACAGGAGACGCTATTCACGAGATAGCAGGCTAATATATTTATTTCCTAGGCAATAAGGGCACCTGAGTCCATAAAATGATCATAACTTGCCTGTTAAGAACAAATAACGGATTTTGTGTCCATCATCGATCTTTATTTTGGTCTACTAGTTATTTTACCCTGAAATAAGCATGCACGCCATAAAGCGTGTTTAGCCGAGGTTCCCAGAGGGAATCTCGGCTAAACGAAAGCGATCCTTGCACATATTGACTCACAACCACAACCCTAAATCCCACGCTCAATTTCGGGAGTCCAGAGTGCCTAGCCTTCTGGGGTCCCCCGAGAGCTTTCCGAAGGAAAGCTGACATCGTAAGCATATGAGGGATTTGGAAGGTGGCAAAAAATTTACCCTACTTGTTGTTCCTCGATGACACGCAGGAGCGTACCCATGCACTCATTCACTCCCGCTTCCGTAACCTTCACGCGGCATAGTTTGCCGATCAAGGACTCGTCACCCTCGAAGATTACTTGCAGGTAGTTATCGGAGTAACCCATGACTTTACCTGTTCCTGGCGCGCCCTTGTAGTCACGCTCAGGGATAATATCAAGAACTTGGCCGACGAATTGCTCGGCATAAGCTAATTGCATTTTCTCGGATAAGTCGATCAATTCATGCACCCGTGCATGCTTCACTTCGTCATCCACTTGATCTTCCATCCGCGCAGCAGGTGTACCTGTACGCTTGGAGTAAGGGAAGACGTGCATCTCGGAGAATTTAATTTTCTCCATGAACTCGTACCCTTTACGGAACTGCTCATCCGTCTCGCCAGGGAAACCAACAATCACGTCCGTCGTAATCGCAACATCCGGCATGGCTTCTTGAATGCGCTCGATTTTCGTCGCGAACTCTTCAACCGTATATTTACGGCGCATGCGTTTCAGCACATCGTTCTCGCCTGCTTGAAGCGGAATATGCAAGTGACGACACATTTTCGAAGATTTCTTAAGCACTTCCAGCACTTCTTCCGTGATCTGACTTGCTTCGATTGAACTGATACGGATGCGTTCCAGTCCTTCGACTTTATCCAGATCCCATAGCAGATTTGCAAGACGGTAGTTCTCTAAGTCATCCCCATATCCGCCCGTATGAATCCCCGTGAGGACGATTTCTTTGTATCCTGCAGCGACCAATTGCTTCGCTTGTTCAACGACGCTCTCAGGCGCACGGCTGCGAGACAATCCGCGGGACCATGGAATGATACAGAAGGTACAGAAGTTGTTGCAGCCCTCTTGAATTTTGAGGAACGCACGTGTACGCTCCGCGAAATCCGGCACATCCAATTCTTCGAACTCGCGTGTCTTCATAATATTACGAACCGCATTAATCGGCTGGCGCTCTTGTTGAAGCTGCTCGATATACGGCATGATTTTATCACGATCTTGCGTCCCGATCACGAGATCCACACCCGGAATATCCAGGATTTCTGCAGGTGAAGTCTGCGCATAGCAGCCTGTAACCGCAACGATGGCATCCGGATTTCGGCGTACCGCACGGCGAATAATTTGACGACTCTTCTTATCGCCCGTATTCGTTACGGTACATGTATTAATAAGGTATACGTCAGCAGTCTGTGTCTCGAAATCGACTTGTTCATAGCCTTCATTCTTGAACAACTGCCAGATTGCTTCCGTATCATAGAAGTTAACTTTACAGCCCAGGGTGTAAAATGCTACAGATGGCATTCTCTACACGCCTCCCATCTCTCCAGATTCATACAAAAGGCACGTGAGACCGACCATCGCGGCCGTCTCTGTGCGTAATATACGTCTTCCAAGCCCAACAGACTTCGCACCGGCCGCTTCCGCAGCCTCCATCTCTTGAACGGTAAAACCGCCTTCCGGACCGACCATCACCAGCACCTGTGCAGCACGGTTCCGGTCCATACCAGCAATGAACGGCTGTACGACATCACGTAGTTGAAGTCCTTCCTCTTTCTCATAGCAGAACAACACCAAATCGTACGAAGCTATCCGTGCAAGCATCTGCTTCCATGTGCTCGTCGATTCGACTTCTGGCACGCGGTTGCGATGCGCTTGCTCTGCAGCTTCTTTTGCAATTTTGCCCCAGCGTTCAATCCGTTTCGCTTCTTTCTTCGCATCGTATTGAACGATCGTGCGCTCTGAAATGTAAGGAATGAACCGCACTGCGCCAATCTCCGTACACTTCTGAATGACCGTCTCCATCTTGTCGCCCTTTGGCAGACTTTGAGCAACCGTCACTTGCAGCAACGGTTCTTGGGTTAGCGCGATTCGCTCCACGATCACCGCTGTTACACCGCTCGCTTCAATATCTGTAATTTCTACCAAGGCTTCTTGACTGGCACCGTCACTTACAATAAACTTCTCGCCAACCCGAGCACGCATAACTTTACTAATATGATGGGCATCATCGCCTGTAATCATAACCGAATGTTCGCCAAATTGTTCAGGCGTTATAAAATATCTCTGCATATCTCATCGTTCCTAATTCATATTTCGAAATAAACCAAAACATATCATACCTCTTTTAAGCCTTAAAATCTACATCTGATCGAATTTTCCAAGGATTAACCGAGTCCGATGACTTTGGCCCAAAATTTCAAAAAACTGAGATACATCGGGCTGATCAGATCGAACAACGGCTTAATCGTAACCGCACGAACCGGCGGAAGAAATACGATGAGCATAAAAATAAATATCGACCACTTCTCAAACTGCTGAAGCTTGATCCGAAGGCCTCTCGGCGCAAGATCCTCGATAATCCGGTACCCGTCTAATGGTGGTAGCGGAATCAAATTGAAGAGGAACAACAAAATATTATAATTGATCAAATATTCGAAGAAGATATTGATAGCTTCACCGACTCGCTCATTCGCAAAAGCGCCCTGCACATGGTATTTCATCAAGACGATATACACAAGCGCACCGATAAAGGCAACCAAAAGATTGCTAAGCGGGCCAACCGCCGAGACAACGATCCCCATCGCCCGCGGATTACGGAAATTCTCTCGGTTCACCGGAACGGGACGAGCCCAGCCAAACCCAGCAATCAAGAACAATAGCGTTCCGAATACATCCAGATGCTTACTCGGATTCAGTGTGACGCGGCCAAGAAGCTTCGCTGTCGGATCACCGAATACATTCGCAAAATAAGCATGCGCAAATTCATGCACTGTAAAAGAAATTAATAACACGAGCAAGACAAAGGGTAAATGTTCAACAGGAAAAACGATCAGTTTATCCAAAAAATCCATTCGTCACCTACAACTTTCTCGCTACGAAGGCAACCCAGTCATCCTCGCGATAGCGATCTACGATTGTGAAATTGGCTGCAAGGAGCGCCTGCTCCACCACTTCTTCTTTATTCTTATAAATGCCTGAAGTAATATAAATGCCGCCTTCCGCCAGCGCATTGTATACATCATCAATGAACAACAGGATAACTTCTGCGAGAATATTCGCTACCACAATCTGTACCGGAAGGGTAACACCAAGTGGTGTGGATTCATTGTCTTCTTGATTCCGATTAATCACTTGAAGTAAGTCACTAAGGTGGACGGTTATCTCATTCTCCAACTGATTCAATTGCGTGTTCTCTTCGGCAATCGTGACCGCTACAGGATCAAGATCCAGTGCAAGGACATGCTTCGCACCTAACTTCACCGCACCGATAGCGAGGATCCCAGATCCCGTTCCAACATCGATAATTTCTTCTCCGCCCTGAATAACGGACTCTAGCGCACGCAGGCACAATGATGTCGTCGGATGTGTACCTGTACCGAAAGCCATTCCTGGGTCAATTTCGATAATATGTTCGCCCGGTCCTGCTTCATACGGCTCCCAGGTCGGCTTGATCGTTAATTTCTCCGATACGCGAATTGGTTTGAAGTATTGTTTCCAGGCATTTGCCCACTCTTCTTCGTTGACGACCCGTGTGTCCATGGTGTAAGACCCTGGATCAATATCAAAGGTGCGAAGCTCCTCAATACGCGGCGTAATCTCTGCTACCAAATCGCCTGGATTCGATACATCTGCGAAATATCCTTTGATCACCGCTTCTCCCTCAGGAATGTCATTGAACGGCGTATCGTATAGCTGCCCGTAGGTCGTATCTCTTTCTCTATTCAAGGAACCCGTTTCTTCGATGGAGACTCCGTCTGCTCCCATCTCATGCAAAAAGTTCGAAATCATTTCTACCGCTTCTTCTGTTGTATGTATCGTTAATTCATGCCATAACATTAATCGTACGTCCTCCCAAAAAAATCATTTACGATCTATTGTACTATAAGGAGACTTTTTTCACAAAAAAAGAAATGACGTACAAGCTTCATCCGCCTGTACGCCCTTTTCCACCATTCATTCTCCTATTTGGATCCCGCAAGCTTCATAGCATCAATAAGAGACATCTTCTTATCCGTTTCTTCATGAATGAGATAACTATCTTGGACATGGTCAATGAATAACACGCCGTTCAAATGGTCGATCTCATGCTGGATACAACGAGCAAGAAATCCTGAGGCTTCGAGCTCTACTGTCTCGCCTTCACGGTTCATGGTGGTGATCTTCACTTCATTGTAGCGTTTCACAACCCCAATATATCTTGGCAAAGACAAGCAGCCTTCATAGCCTACTTGTTCTCCCGATTTCTCGATGATTTCCGGATTAATGAGTTCATAAAATGTATCATCAATATTCATAACAATGACTCTACGCAGCATTCCAATTTGCGGTGCTGCCAGACCTGCTCCATACTCGGAATCCAACAATGTCGCCTTCATATCATCCAATAGACGAATGATTTTGGCATTGATTTCAGTTATCGGCTTAGCTACTTTACGTAGTACCGGATCCCCGAATGGAACGATTTCTTTCACTTGCATTACGAGCTTCCTCCCCAATGAACATTTGTATCCACTCAATATACTATATGCAAAATGCAAATGACAAGAATGAAAAAAAGCATCTCATCTACGATGTAGATGGAGATGCTCTCACGATATTCTAGCTATTGTAACGATCCGCCTGCGGCTTCAATGACCATCTTGGCTTGATGATAGACAGAATCCGGTACGACTGCCGAGAGTTGAAATTGACGCGAAGCTTCATTCATCGCATCATACCCTGCTGCATACAAACCTGTCATCATGGATGTGGAATACGACATCATCGACATCGTGCTCAGATTCCCCAAGTTGAACCAAGCAGGATCTCCGTTATAACTAAGAAATCCCCCATCCCCTGCCGTATTCTCGTTAATTGCCGTATTCTCAATTCGAAGAGCACGCAGTTTGTTCTGCGCCGCCTCTGCGTCCGCGGATCTGGTGAAATTCGCCTTAATCTCTATCGTCTGCATATCTATTTCACCTTCACGAATTCTCTTGACGCGCATCTGCGGCTTCGGCGCGTGCTAGAGCATCCAGATCTGCCTGATCTGCATCATCCATGGCGAATTCGACATCCTCATTCTTCGCAATTGGTAAGTTGTTCGCTTTCTTTTGGTTTTCTCGATGGTTGTCCATTTCGAGTCACTCCTTCTATAGGTTTCTGCAGCTATAGGATCGGCGTAATCGATAGAATCTATTCGTGCGAAGACGACAAAGAGCCTGAATAGCACGGTGATCCGTTACTATTCAGGCTCTATATTTCACACTATCTTGATTTCAGGGCATCAATCTCCACGAAATGCTTTCTTCATGCGATCGAAGAAGGACTGCTGCTGTTCGTGCGTATGCTCACCATTTAAGCCTGCGAATTGACGCAGCAATTCACGCTGCTCGTCGGTCAGCTTCGTCGGTGTCACAACAACGACTTTCACATGCTGATCACCTTGACCGATACCACGTAGACGTGGAACCCCTTTGCCTTTCAAGCGGAAGTAAGTACCTGTCTGCGTACCCGCAGGAATCTTCAGCTTAACTTTCTCCGTTAACGTTGGGATCTCAATTTCATCACCAAGCGCTGCCTGAGCAAAAGTCAGCGGAATTTCGCAATAAATATCGTCGTTCTCACGCTCGAAGAACTCATGCGATTTCACACGAATGACAATGTACAGATCGCCTGCTGGACCGCCGCGTAGGCCGCCTTCACCTTCGCCAGACATCCGTAATTGCGCGCCGTCATCGACACCCGCAGGAATTTTAACATGAATCTTACGTTGCTTCTTCACTTTACCTTGCCCGTTACATGTCGAGCAGCGCTCACGAATAATTTGTCCTTTACCGCCGCAAGTCTGACAAGCGCGGCGATTCACCATACGACCAAATGGCGTGTTCTGAACCACTTCTTGTTGACCCGTTCCATGACACGTCGAACATGTATCTGGCTTCGTACCCGGCTTCGCACCCGATCCGTGGCAAGTATCACAATTTTCCGTACGAGGAATCGTAATATCCGTCTCTTTACCGAATACCGCTTCCTTGAACTCAATCGTCATGGAATATTGAAGATCGTTACCGCGCTGAGGCGCATTCGGATCTCTTCTTCCACCACCGCCACCAAAGAACATATCGAAGATATCTCCGAACCCGCCGCTGAAATCTGCACCGCCGCCGCCAAATCCTTGATTTGGATCGACATGACCATATTGATCATATGTGGCACGTTTCTGATCGTCGCTTAACACTTCGTAAGCTTCTTTCACTTCTTTGAACTTGTCTTCGGCATCCGCAGCCTTGTTCACGTCTGGATGATACTGCCTTGCTAGCTTTCGATAAGCTTTCTTGACATCGTCATCAGACGCCCCCTTATCTACACCGAGAACCTCATAATAATCCCGCTTATTCGCCACTATTCCACCCCCATGCTGGTATACATTGTACTGTGTTCGACAACAAAAGGAAAGTCAAAGGGAGGGAAATCCCCTCTCTTTGACCTGTTGTTTCACAATGTGAAACGTTCATCGCTCACGAATGATTACTTCTTCTCGTTGTCGTCAACAACTTCGTAATCTGCATCCACGACGTTGTCTCTATCTGGAGCTGCACCTTCTTGTGCCGCACCTTCAGCACCTTGCCCCGCTTGCGCTGCTTGCTCATACAACTTCACAGAAAGCTGTTGCACGATTTCAGTCAAAGCTTCTGTTGTGGATTTAATTTCTTCCAAATTATCTGTTGCAAGCGCAGCTGTTACTTTTTCTTTCGCAGCATTCGCTTTGTCGATTTCCGCTTGATCTACTTTGTCGCCAAGATCTTTGATCGTCTTGTCAACTTGGTATACCAATTGGTCCGCGTTGTTCTTCGCTTCAACCAATTCCTTACGGTTACGATCTTCTTCAGCATGCAATTCTGCATCCTTCATCATACGTTCTACTTCTTCATCGCTCAAGCCGCTGGAGGAAGTAATCGTAATTTTTTGTGTTTTGTTCGTGCCTTTATCAGTAGCCGATACGTTAACGATCCCGTTCGCATCGATATCAAATGTAACTTCGATTTGCGGTACGCCACGTGGTGCCAAAGGAATTTCACCTAATGTGAAGCGACCGAGTGTTTTGTTGCCTGCTGCCATCGAGCGCTCACCTTGCAAGACGTGGATTTCAACGCTTGGTTGGTTATCTGCGTATGTGGAGTACACTTGGGATTTGCTTGTAGGAATCGTAGTGTTGCGTTCGATCATTTTCGTGAATACGCCACCTGCCGTCTCGATCCCAAGGGACAATGGTGTTACGTCGAGCAATACAACGTCTTTCACATCGCCTGTCAATACGCCCGCTTGAACTGCTGCACCAAGAGCAACCACTTCATCCGGGTTTACGCCTTTATGAGGCTCTTTACCGATTAATCTCTTAACCGCTTCTTGAACCGCTGGAATACGCGTCGATCCACCAACCAATACAACACGGTTGATCTCGTTAGCAGACAATCCTGCATCGCTCAACGCTTGACGAGTAGGGCCTAATGTACGCTCTACAAGGTTAGCAGAAATCTCTTCGAATTTCGCACGCGTTAAGTTAAGCTCTAAATGCTGAGGTACACCATCAACAACCGTGATGAACGGCAAGGAGATTGTTGTCGTAAGAACGCCAGACAATTCTTTCTTCGCTTTTTCCGCAGCATCTTTCAGACGTTGTACAGCAGCTTTATCTTTGCTTAGGTCAATGCTGTGCTCTTTCTTGAATTCAGCTACAAGATAGTCGATGATCACTTGGTCGAAGTCGTCACCACCAAGACTGTTGTCACCACTTGTTGCTTTAACTTCGAAGAAGCCATCACCAAGCTCAAGGATCGATACGTCAAATGTACCGCCACCAAGGTCAAATACAAGGATTGTATGATCTTCTGTCTTCTCCATACCATATGCAAGTGCTGCTGCTGTTGGCTCATTGACGATACGAAGCACTTCAAGACCTGCGATTTTACCCGCGTCTTTCGTTGCTTGACGTTGACTGTCATTGAAGTAAGCTGGAACCGTGATAACCGCTTGGGTTACCGTTTGACCCAGGTAAGCTTCTGCATCAGCTTTCAACTTTTGCAAGATGATAGCGGAGATTTCTTGTGGTGTGTAATCTTTGCCATCGATGGTTTCTTTGTGGTTCGTACCCATGTGACGTTTGATGGAGCTGATTGTACGATCTGGATTCGTGATCGCTTGACGTTTCGCTGTCTCACCAACGATACGCTCGCCGTCTTTCTTGAAGCCGACAACGGATGGTGTTGTACGGTTACCTTCTGGATTCGGGATGACGACAGCTTCGCCACCTTCCATTACTGCAACACAAGAGTTTGTTGTTCCTAAGTCAATACCAATTACTTTACTCATCGTAAGTATTCCTCCTCAAATTCGTTCCTGACGGATTCATTTATTCAAAAACCGCTGTGATGCGGATATTACATGCTCACTTTAACCATCGCAGGGCGAAGAACTTTGTCTTTCAACATGTAGCCCTTCTGAACTTCCTCCACGACAATACCTTCCTCATACTCATCAGACTCCACTTGCATAATCGCTTGATGGTATTCTGGATTAAATGGTTGACCCACGGCATTCATCTGTTGCAGACCTTCTTGGTCCAGCACTTGGGACAATTGACGGAAGATCATTTGCACACCCTTAGAAAAGGATTCAAAATCTTGATTTTCACCACTTACTTGAATGGCGCGTTCGAAGTTGTCCAGTACCGGGACAAGCTGCTCAACAACTTTCAGGGATGCGTATTTCGCGAGTTCTTCTCTTTCCTTCACCGTCCTGCGACGGAAATTATCGAAATCCGCTTGGACTCTCAAGGCTCTATTATTGTTCTCATCCGCAAGTACGGTGAGTCGCTCGATTTCAACTTCTGCATCCGATAGGGGCGCAGTCTCTACTGTCTCTTGTTCTACTTCTGGAGTTGCCTCTGTATGTGATGACATCGTTTCTTCATGATGATCTGTCATGTTCTGTTCATCCCTCACTTCCGTCGTATTCTCTCTCTCTTCCACGATTCGTTCACCTCCTTAACATAGACTAGCGCATTTTGATTACGGTATGGATTCTTAGAATCGCAGCCGCAACCTCGCCCGCCGCATGAATTGCATGTATTTTGACATTCGCAGGATCAATAATGCCTTGCTGGATATAATCAATAAATGCCCCTGTATCGCAATCCATCCCCATCGCATCTGTTCCGTATTCCTGCTGTGCGGATCTTGCTTGCTCGATCTTCTCTAATGGATTAAATCCTGCATTCTGAATGATCTGTGACATCGGTTTATGCAGTGCCGCAGCTACGGCGACAACGCCGAAGGATTCCATCCCTCTCAAGGATTCCCGGAATCGACCCAGTTCATAAGAGATGGCAAGCTCTGTCGTTCCTCCACCCGGAAGAATCCCGCCTCGGACTGCAGTCTGTACGGCCGAAGCCGCATCTGCAGCGATCCTCGCACGTTCCCCGACGACTTCAGCCGTACTCGCACCAATAATAATGGAGACAGCCGATTCACAAGCCACACGGACACGTTCGAGCCGCTCATCATATTGGACAAGCTCGGAGTAGCCAAGGACCTGCTTCAACTGCTCCTCCTGCTTATGTAATGCGGCACGTTTGATCGGAATGGACCCTGTAGACTTGCAAATCCGACGAATTTCTTCCCGGCTTACGCGCTGCACCACCATCATGTTATGGTCCGCACAGAATTGTTCGGCATCCGGATGGATCCCTCGCTCCAATACGATCAGGGCGACATCCAATCTTGACAAGCATTCGAGCTGTTGCATGAATCGAGCACGATGCTCCATGTATTGCCCGAATCCAGCTTCTGTCGTGAGCAGCTCTTCATCGAGCTGTTCAGGCTCCAGTGCATCTTGCAGGACCAAAATCCGCGCATGCCTGCGTTCAACGGACCCATGCCGATAAATCGGCTGCTGCCTTAGTAGTAGTCCATGCCATACTTCGCTGGTTGCCTTCTCATGCGCAAATACGGATTCCGACAAGCTATAATCTTGATCGAGCAATCGTTCCATCCCTACACGGGCAGCAGCTTCCATCACGAAGTCTACGATGTCTTGATGCTCGCGCCCTGCGATGAACGCTGTCTGACGAAGCAATGGATCGTCGATCCCTGTAATCCGAATTGCACGCTGCTCCAGCGCCTGCTTCACCCAGGCGATCCCTTGCTGCATCCCCGTAACAACCTTCGAAGCTGGTACGCCCCGAAGCACTTGAGCAACACCTTCTTGCACAAGCGCTCCCGCGAGCACCGTAGCCGTTGTGGTACCATCACCGACAACCCGCTGCTGTGAGCGGGCCACTTGGATGAGCAGCTTCGCCGCAGGATGCGTCACATCCATTTTCTCCAGGATCGTGACGCCGTCATTCGTAATAATGACTTCTCCTTGCGGACTAACCAGCATCGCATCCAGTCCTTTCGGACCAAGAGTACCCTCTACTGATGAGCATATCGCACGAATCGCATTCGCATTATTGATGAGCGTCGCATGACGTTCATCGCCTTCTAGCAGATTTGAATTGCCTTGCGTCATGCTTCACAGATCCTCTCTAGTCGTACCCACGCGAGTTACGTCTTATTTATACCAACGCTCAAGCACAGGGGTTAAGTTCTTGCTTAAGAAATCCAATAATCCAATGACTTTTCCGTATTCCATTCGCGTTGGACCAAGAATTCCAATCGTTCCTACGGCTTGCCCTTCAATCGAATAGGTTGCTGTAATGAGACTGCAATTATTAATCGCCTGATGATTATTCTCGGTGCCAATTCGTACCTGAATACCGTTCTGCGCTGAAGAAATCATCTTCAGAAGCGTCGGCGTCTCATCGAGCAAATCCAGAATCGTCTTCACTTTATCGACATCCTTGAATTCCGGCTGCGTCAACATATTCGTTGCGCCGCTCAAGAAGACACGATTCTCAGATTCCCCTTCAAGCACATTCTCAACAATGCCCATGAGCTCTTCATAATGATTGACATGACGCTTCATCTCGTCGCCAACTTCACTGAATAGCTGCGATTTTAATTTATATAGAGGCACACCCGCTAATTTGTGGTTCAGCAGATGAACCATTTGTTCCAATTCGGATGGCGATACACCTTCCGGTAAGGTCACCGTTTTATTCTCCACATGCCCTGTGTTCGTCACGATGATCGCGACCGCAGTCGTCTCCGTAAGCGGCAGCAATTGAAAATGCCGAAGCGATGTGTTGAACATTTCTGGCCCTAAGACAATCGATGTATAATTCGTCATATTCGCCAGAATCGTGGCGGCATGCTGGATGACTTGCTCCGTAGCCGTTAACTTCTCCGCGAAAAAATGCTTCATCTGCATCGAATCATACGGCTGCAATGTACCAAACTGTATAAGATGATCAACATAATAGCGATAACCCTTGTGAGATGGAATCCGCCCCGCCGACGTATGAGGTTGTTCCAGAAATCCAAGCTCTTCCAAGTCAGACATTTCGTTGCGAATCGTCGCAGGACTATATGTGACTTCCCCGCGTTTCGAAATACTGCGGGATCCAACGGGCTCGGCAGAACGAATATAATCATCTACAATCGCATTTAATATCATTCGTTGACGCTCCGTTAACATGCTAATCCCTCCCGTTATCGATGATTCCGATCTCGTTAGCACTCCTCTCGAACGAGTGCTAAACGTTAATACAAAAATACCAAACTGACAAGATGATTGTCAAGTCAGTTCAGCATCTTTATCGCGCGAGCCCGCACCCATTTATTAATTTTAAGCCAACTACTTCGACAGCTGGTCCAGTGCTTGGTTTAAATTCGATTCATACGATTCGGAAATTGCATTGATGCGGTCCATATGGTCCTGAAATTGATCAACCATAGACTGCTCTTCAAATTGAATTTCACCCTCTACGATGCCATAATGCCCTTCAGCCTGCTGCAGCAGCGCGTGGACAGCACGGAGGTGAGACATCAATTCACGCGTCCCCTCTTCGGTTTTCTTCGCCCCCTGTTTATACGAAACCATGAATTGTTTGATAAACGCATCCTTCTCCTGCTCAGACAGCTCGGACCCGTATTGTACAGATGCGAGCAGTTTGTCCCTAGCCTCATTTCGGAGGGTGAAAAAAACAGTCATCCGCATTTCATACATATCGACAAGCGCATTGTATTCCGCTAAGCCTATCGCATCCTTCAACAGCTTCTCCGTGAAAAATCCGTCCGGCACCGCTTCTTCCATCCACTTATTATTCGCCATGACAGCGACTGACATCTCTGTAGCGAACGTTTGAAACGCCTTCAATACTTCATGGTACTTGCCGTATTCCTTCTCCGTAAATGTACGAGGCGTAATCATCGTCCCTTGCGTCATTTCGGCCATCAGTTCTACAATGGTAGACTGAAAACGCTTGTCCTGCTGCTCGGCTTCCTGTTTGCGGTGTGAAAGATTACCGAAGATGCCAAGCACGATCAATACCGCTACACCAATCCAAAGGAGTCGCTTGTAGCTGCGCTTCTTGCCTTGAGGAGATAATGTCTCAGGCGAATATTCCATCATGCCCTCCCTCCTTTCGAAGTGGCCAAGTTGCTTGTATTCTGCGCAGTCTTTCTCACGTGCACTTCATCCAACACCTTTCATAGATTCCATAATTTGCCCCGTAGTATTTTAAGTGCAAATGTTGAATTTTGTCAATCGTTGCAATAGCACAACAAAAGCTCGGCAGCCACGCTCCGAAATGGAGGTACGGTCACCGAGCTTCAACTTTTGGTTATTCAATCTGTGATGCATATCCATACAATCCATGGCATATCTAGCCCAACATTTTGAGTACGGCGATCTCATCACAGCAATGAAGCTTCTTGCAATGGATACAATCTTTCCAGACCTTCTCCGGGAAGATTTCTTTCTGTACCACTTCAAATCCGTTCTTCTGAAAGAAATTCACTTCATATGTGAGTGCCATGACTTTCGGAATGTCTAGCCGTCTTGCTTCCTCGATAAGATAATCGACCATTTTCGAGCCGATACCTTGACCTTTGTGACCATCGGATATCCCGAGGGATCGAATTTCAACTAAATCTTGACCAAGCCTGCAAAGGGATCCGCAACCCACAATATCTCCTTCAAGCTCTGCAACGATGAACCATTCCAGCTGATCCACCAGTATCTCACGCGTGCGCGGCAGCATGATTCCTTTCTCTGCATAACCTTTGATCAATTCGTACAATGTTTCTATATCTTCTGTAGTCGCTTTTCTGCAAACCGCAGGCATCGCGTTCTCCCCCTTACGACATCCTGGATGTATTTAATATCCTGTCAAATTCTGATAAGAATAAATATACATCAGGAGGTATAAATACGCAAGAAGGAAAATTCCATATTTTATATTAGAAAACGAACCTTATGATTTAGCTTTCAATAAACTCTGCAAACACATCATTTCCGAATAGTACGCCACGGTCACTTAGCTTATAACCATCCGTTGTCGCTTCGATCAATCCAGCTTGAAGCAGCTTGTTCAACTGAGGCGCATACACGTCATCCAGATCAACGCCAAACTGCTCGGTGAAGTGTGTACGTGTAACGCCCTGCATCATACGTAGTCCCACCATCATGAAATCTTCCATCGCTTCATTCGCATTGACAGCAAATTGGTCAAGTCTCGGAAGACCTTTGTGCGATGCATCATTATAGGCTTGGACGCCTTTAATATTCACATGACGCTGACGGTTGACATACCCGTGCGCACCTGCGCCTATGCCGTAATAACTCTCATTCAGCCAATATTTCATGTTATGCCGACTTGCCTTACCCGGTTTCGCGAAATTGCTAATCTCATACTGCTCATAGCCCGCTTCTTTCATTCGCTTCATTAAGAGAAGATACATCTCAAGCTCGATATCCTCATCTGGAAGCGGCAGCTGATTCTTCTGATACATCGTATGGAACAGCGTGTTCTCTTCCACTTTCAAGCTATAGATCGAATAATGAGGAAGGTCCAATGCGAGCGCCTTCGTGATGCTGTCATCCAGCATTTCAAGCGTCTGATTCGGCAGTCCGAACATCAAATCGATCGACATATTATCAAATCCCGCCGCACGTGCATTCTCAATACTGCGATAGACATCATCGGTATTATGAATACGGCCAATCTCCGATAAAAGCTGGTTGTTGAACGATTGCACGCCGAAGCTGATCCGATTTACCCCTCCAGCATGCATGACGCGCAGCTTCTCCAGATCGGTCGTACCTGGGTTTGCTTCCATGGAGAACTCGAGATTCGGATGCATGCTTGGAAATGCCCGATGAACCGACGCTAGAAAATACGCCATCTGCTCAGGTGTTAATACCGTCGGCGTTCCGCCCCCTACGAAGATCGTCTCGATCACATTGGGCGGCTGCATCTCGGTCGTAAGCGCCATCTCCGCTTCCATAGCCTCTAAGTACTCCATAACCGGCTGCCCTTTGAGCACATAAGAATTGAAATCACAATAGAAGCATTTATTGGTACAAAAAGGAATGTGGATATATAAAGCTTTAGGTGCAGCGAGCTGCACCTTTGCTGAGGGAATCATTGTCATGTGGATTCACCTTCCTTTCATTTCATTGCTTTCATTTGAACTTGCAAAAAGGGAAGCACGAGGCTCCCCTTCATCCTTACGATCTATTCGTCGATTCGAAGAACGGCCATGAACGCTTCCTGCGGTACTTCAACGCTACCGACCTGCTTCATCCGTTTCTTACCTTCTTTTTGTTTGTCGAGCAATTTTCGTTTACGTGAGATATCGCCCCCGTAACATTTAGCAAGGACGTTCTTACGCATCGCTTTAACCGTCTCACGGGCAACAATCTTGGTTCCTACAGAAGCTTGAATTGGTACCTCGAACATTTGTCTTGGAATCAACTCGCGCAATTTCTCACAAATGATACGTCCTCGATTATAAGCACGGTCTCTGTGAACGATGAAGGACAAAGCATCCACTTGTTCACTATTCAACATAATATCCATCTTCACCAGGTTCGATTTACGGTAGCCAGAAACTTCATAGTCGAAGGAGGCATACCCTTTCGTACTTGATTTCAATTGGTCAAAGAAATCGTAGACGATTTCAGCCAGTGGCATATCATACGTAATCGTAACACGGTTCGAATCGAGATATTCCATATTTATGAATTCGCCGCGTTTACCCTGACATAGCTCCATAATCGCACCAACATAGTCATTCGGTACGATAATCGCCGCTTTGACGTATGGCTCTTCAACGAAATCAATCCGACCGACTTCTGGATAGTTGGACGGGTTATCGATATTTATGACATCCCCATTCGTCAATGTTACGCGATAGATAACGCTCGGCGCTGTCGTAATAAGCGGAATATTAAATTCACGCTCAATCCGTTCCTGAATGATCTCCATGTGCAGAAGTCCCAAAAATCCGCAGCGGAATCCGAAGCCAAGCGCACTCGATGTCTCTGGCTCGAAGCGAAGCGATGCATCGTTCAGCTCAAGCTTCTCAAGTGCCTCACGCAAATCTGTATAATCAGAGGACTCAATCGGATACAGACCGCAATATACCATTGGGTTAATACGACGGTAACCTGGCAATGGCTCAGGTGTCGGGTTCTTCGCATCTGTAACCGTATCCCCGACGCGTGTATCCTTCACGTTCTTAATCCCTGCTACGACAAAGCCTACATCACCTACGGCAAGCTCATCTACGATTCCCATACGAGGCATGAATGCGCCAACCTCAATCACTTCAAAGGTCTTGTCCGTCGCCATGAACTTGATCTTGGAGCCCGCACGAATGGAGCCGTCAATAACCCGAACATAGACGATAACGCCTTTGTACGCGTCATAATGAGAATCGAATATCAATGCTTTTAACGGTTGATCCGGGTCTCCTGTAGGCGCTGGAACTTTCGCTACCACTTGCTCCAGAATTTCTTTAATCCCGATTCCTGCCTTCGCAGAAGCATGTACCGCTTCACTTGCATCCAGGCCAATAACTTCTTCGATCTCTTCTTTGACCCGATCTGGATCTGCGCTTGGCAAGTCAATTTTATTAATGACTGGCAAGATTTCAAGGTTGTTATCAAGAGCCAGATACACATTCGCTAAGGTCTGTGCTTCAATCCCTTGCGCCGCATCGACAACAAGCAACGCGCCTTCACACGCTGCCAAACTGCGCGATACTTCGTACGTAAAGTCGACGTGTCCCGGTGTATCGATCAGATTCAGCAAATAAGTCTCGCCGTCATCCGCTTTGTAGGATAAACGTACAGCTTGTAGCTTAATGGTAATACCACGCTCACGTTCTAGATCCATTTGATCGAGAACCTGGGCTTGCATTTCGCGTTGCGACAACGCGCCTGTATATTCCAAGATTCGATCCGCCAGGGTTGATTTCCCGTGGTCGATATGTGCGATAATGCTAAAGTTTCTAATTTTCTCTTGTCTTGCCCGAATGTCCGTCATTCCTTACCCCCACTACGAAGCCAAAATGTTTTCAATTTACTCATTATAGCAGTTGTGTGAAAACCCTTCAATGGTGGGGGGTAAATCCTCAACTGGTAATCGAGCTAAATAACGAGACAACCCATTCAATTCCTTTGTGCGACACGGACTCAAGTACTCCGCCCGTGGTGCTGGCTAATCGATCTACTGCTGGTTCATTCCGGTTACTGATCGCCGAAGCGTCCTGCTGCGGCGTATGTTTCCCATCTAGAACGCCGTCTTTGACGATCGTCTGCGGGATGGCACGTTCCTTCTTATCCGTAACCCGTTCCTGAGCAGCAATCTCCTCTGCCTGTTCTGTCGTATCGAGCGGCTGCTGGACCGTCCAAGCCGGTGGATTATTCTGAAGTTCGGCCGGACCTTGAATCCGTTCTATTCCCGATGAAGCAAGATTCAGACCGAGCATCACCCCGACCGCGACCATAGCAACCATAACAAAGACTCTCCGTTGAAAAATGGACATTGAGAACGCCTCCCTTTATTCCTCTATTTAACCTTTGCCCCCGAGCGACCGCTCGCAGGGGCATTTACTTTCTCTGCATTTCGATACGTATCCGCAATAAGCTGTGCGAGTACATCTGCCGTGCGGTAGCTCTCTTCAAGTGTGTTATCTACACCGCCAACCTCAATCAGGAAGCTGTTCGGGGAGAGGGATTGATTGTACTCTCCATTGCCGTTAGCTGAAGTTTTTCCCCATACCCCCCTGGAAATGCCGGGATAATCCTTCTCGAGCTTATCGTGAATTTTGCTGGCAAAAGCTTCGTTTTGACGCCAATTTTTGTTCCCATGACCAATAATGAAGAAGACTTGCGCATAATCTTTGCCATTGATTTTCACCGTTGTCTTCTCTCGTTTCTGTGAGTCACGATGGATATCGAAGAAATATTGCAGTTCTTGATTCTGTGCCATCGCTTCTTTCACCGTTGCACGGGAGTATTTATAGGAATAATTCCAACTGTATGATTTCATCGTCGTCATATAGTCTGTCGAAGAATGCATAGCACCGACGCCGAGTTTTTCGAGTGTATTCGCCAATCGTTCACCGACGAGTGTAATATTCTTTTTCGCAGATGAAGGTTCTTTGACTGTCTCTCCTAAGACGGGATTCCAAGATTCGCGATTGTGAGAGTGATAGATAAATACGACTTTCTTCCCTGAAGCTGCTTGCTTCGGATCATTCGCGCTCTTGCCGATATCGGTATCCTTCGCCGGAACTTTCTCCGGGATTGCAGGCACGTCCTTCTTCGGAATGTCCACAGTAGGCGTAGGCAAATCATTCGGATGCACCTCATCCTTCGGTAACGCTGCATCATGATAATCTTCCGGCCCTGTCATGGTATCATTTCCAATCCCGATACGAAGTGGAACGGCATCATCTCGGCCAAGTCCTGGCATCTCATGCGATAGCATGCTCTTCGGGTCCATTGGATTCACATTCGTGAGCATCTGGAAAAGAAATGCACCGATCTTCTGCTTTGATAGAATCGGCTCCTCTGATGTGTTTTTCATATGAGGGATCTCCATTCCTATCATATCCAGAAAAAAGTGACTTGAAACCGCAGCAGCAAATCCCTTCATAGAAGTCGTTGGTGACGTATTGACCTGCTTATGCAGCATCGTCCCGAGTCCTAGCAATATAAAAAAGAGCATCGAGCAAATGGTTAGGACCGCAAAGGTTCTGCCCGTGACGAGCATCTGCATCATCCGCCGCTTTAATTTAGGAATATGTATCGTCTGGAATGTCGTGGTCTTCATCGTATCTCCTCCTGTAAATCTAGCGATAATTAAGACTATGAGGAGAATCTAGCAAGTAGAACCAAAATCGAATCCATAGGTTTGAAAAAGTAGAGAGGGCAAAAATAGAGATAGGATGAGTTGATAGAAGGAGGGGTATCTCTCTCCGGCCGATTGTTGTCTTCCCTTTGCTTTTGATTAGATGTTATTGATGCAAAAGGAAGACAAAGATCGGACGTAAACTCCTCCGTGAGATACCCCACCTAACTTATCATCCTATCTCTATTTTCATATCCCCCTCCCCTTTTGCAATCGGGTGGATTCGATTTTGGAGGGAGGAGGAGGGAAGGGAAGTGGGGGGCTTAATGTGTATAGGCCCCGACGTTGTCCTTATCTACGGCCTTGTGCAGCGCTGCGTTGAGCCCACTTGCGATAATGTTCGCGATATCCTCGATGAACTCATCGATTTCTTTCGGCGTTACGATCAGATCGTGGCCGAGCGGCTGTAATACTTCTTTCACGAGCATCAACCGGTCGTTCTCAGGGATATCGTCGAGCATACCCATGATTTCTTTCGTCTTGTTCGTCTCTTGTTGGAAATGCGCACGCATCATCTCAATGGCATTATTCACGATGGTGGAAGCATAACAGACAGTAGGTACGCCAATTGCAATGCACGGGATTCCCAGAATTTCTTTTGTTAATCCTCTACGTTTATTGCCGATCCCGGACCCCGGATGGATCCCGATGTCTGCAATCTGAATCGTCGTGTTTACGCGTTCAAGTGCTTTGGAGGCAAGAGCATCAATCGCAATCACCAGATCCGGTTTGATTTTATCAATAATCCCTTGGACAATTTCACTTGATTCAATCCCTGTAATTCCGAGTACGCCCGGAGCAACCGCACTCACCGGCCGATATCCAGGGCTTATTTGATCCGGGGTTAATTCAAAATAGTGCCGCGTAATCATCGTGTTCTCGACGACGAGCGGACCAAGGGAGTCCGGCGTGACGTTCCAGTTGCCCAGACCGACAATCAGCACTTTATCCATTTCCTTGATTCCTAATTTCGTCAAGAAGGCAGCGAACTCTTGGGCGAATTTCGTCGCGACACGATCCTGCAGATCGGTGTCTTTGTTGCGAAGTTCCGGTACTTCGAGCGTAATATAGTGGCCTTGAACACGCCCAAGCGCTCTAGAACCCGCTTCGCTCTCAACATCAATTCGTGTTACTTTGATCCCGCGATCCTCATCAATTTGTTCGAGCACGCCAGGAATTTGAGATCCATGAATGGCCGTCGCCATTTCCTTAGATTCTAACGCCAGATCCGTTCGCACAGAGTATTGCTGCAAGTCTAATTTATCGTTCATCGATATTCTCCTCATCAGGTATTTTCTCCTAGTGTGCGAGTTGCAGCCATTGATTATTCAACCCGCTGTAAGACATGTCAGGATTCTTTCCTTGATTTTTAATAACCTGCATGATAGAATGTTTTAAGTTGTGGAATCTCTTTTGGATTCTAGTTATTGTAGGTAGTGATGCCTTACAGGAGGTGAATGCAATGCCAAACATTAAATCCGCTGTTAAACGTGTAAAAACAAACGAAAAACGTCGTTTACTTAACGCTTCTCAAAAATCCGCTCTTCGTACAGCTGTTAAAGCTGCTGATGTAGCTGTAGCTGGTAACGAAGTTGAAGCTGCTAAAAGTGCAATTCAAGTTGCTTCCAAAAAGCTGGACAAAGCTGTAACTAAAGGCTTAATCCATAAAAATGCAGCAGCTCGTAAGAAATCTCGCTTAGCGAAAAAATTAAACGCTCTTTCCGCACAAGCGTAAGGAAGCGAAGAAAAAAGTCCTCGAGAATTTATTCTCAAGGACTTTTTTGTATGTTATCAAGATGCTGCAAGCCGCAGAAGGAATAACTCTAAGCCAAGCACCTTATCTCTCCGGCCTGTCTTAATCTCATAATCCAATTCCGCAATGCTGGATAATATCGCAGCAAGCCGCTGCGCATCGAACTTCCGAGCTTGCTCACTCGCTAACTTGACGGCATAAGGATGCAGCCCAACTTGGGATGCAATCTGCTGCTGCGAATAGCTTTGTCTTGTCAATTCCTTCACCTGCAGCATAATACGGAACTGTCTAGCGATCAGCGCAATAATCTTAATCGGCTCTTCCCGCTGCTTCAGCAGATCATAGAGGATCGATAACGCGCGATCCACACGAAGGTTCGCAATCTCCTCGATTAAAGCGAATATGTTCTGCTCTGTGTTCCGCACGACCAGTTCCTTCACGACCTGCGCTTCGATCGTTCCACCAGTACCGACGTAGAGGCTCAGCTTGCGAATCTCGGCTGCTAACGTCTGCAGGTGTGTACCAGCATGATTCACGAGCACATCAGCGACCTGAGGTGCCATTCGGCTTCCATTCTTCTCCGCTTCCTTCTCCACCCATTTCAGCAGCTCCTCAGCGCTTAAAGGCATGAATGAGATAACGGCCCCCTTGTCCTTGATCGCCTTCACAACTTTCTTCCGTTCATCCAGTTTCTCGCCTTGTATCATAAATACAATGACACTGTATTCGGCAGGACTATTCAAATAAGACATCAAATTCTCGACGCGATGCTCAATTTTACCGGACTCTTTACCGCCAGCCATGAATATAGAAGGATCGCGGACCACAATCAATTTGCGCGGGACAAGGAAAGGCAGTGTTTGCGCTTCATCGATGACCGTATCGATCGGTACCTCACCAAGATCATATTTGCTTAGCGCGAAATCTCGATGTTCTTCTTCGATCAACTTATTCGTAAGCGTCTGAACGAACTCTTCCATTCTATATTTTTCGGTCCCGTAGCATACATAGACCGGCTGAATGTTTCCTTTATGAATATCTCTTATTGCTGTTTTGGCATCCAAGCTTGTTCCCCCTCTAGAAATAACCCCACACGAAAACTTATAAATTCTATACTAACAAAAAAGGCCACCCCCCGCAAAGGGGATGACCACCAACTAGACACAACAACAAAGAGATTACGCTGAACCTCCAGCATAATCCCTCTGTCCCACAGCATCTATATAAACATTCGCGAAGAAGTCCGGTTCTCCTTAGCGAACGGTCATACGACGCAAGGGGCGCCGCTGACTTCATGTTTGTATAGTATACGACGGCCGCAGCAATGTGTGCGTACGTTTGAAATAAAAATCATGATTTAGACTTTTTGCCTTTTTCTTGTTGTTTTTCTTGTTGTTTTTCTTTTTCTTTTTCTTTCGCTTTCACTTTCACTTGGATCACTTGTTCCTCACCCATTTGTCCATCCGCTTTACGCGGGGTGAACGTATAGGTTAACGTTTTGTTATCCTCTGCCCATAATGGATTCGAGAACACACCATTCGTAAGTTTCTGATGATATACCTCTTTATCCTTGGCATTGTAGATCATGAACTTATTCTTCTCAAATACAGCTCGATATGCTCCGTTCGATGTCGCCACTTCCGCTCGAGAATCTGGATTCGCCGTATCATACTCGACCAACGCTAAGAGGTTATTTCCACCCTTATCCCCAGCATCGGATTTCAAGCTGCGAGGTTCACCAGATGCAATCTCGACTGTTACGGGCTGTCCGTCCTCAAGGGTCGCATCGCTAGAAGCATCCCGATCCTTGCGCTGCGTGTCTCCCGCCGCACCATCTTCTTGTTCTTGTTTCGCTAGAGAGGTTGGAGGATTTGTTTGGTTACTTGCGTCTGAACCCTCGTTGCCCGATTTAGAGCTTACAGCGGACTTCGGATCAGTCGTTCCTTGATTGGAATGACCTCCACCACTTGATTCTGTGTTCCCTTGATGAGCCTTCGTTGAATCATCGGCTGAACCCAGTTTAGCCCCTTCACTTGCAGGCGCTTCTTTTGAAGCCATGTCTGCAGATTTGGTATCCGGGTTCACCGCTCCACCTTGTTCCCCACCTGTCTTAACCTCTGGTGAGACAGCCTGGTCTGGTGTACCCGAAGTTTGACTGGTTGAAGGAGACGAAGCATCGATCTGCATCTCAACCTTCTGATCCGCTGCTGCTGATTCTTGCGAACTCATTAATTCCATATCTGCTTGTTGAGCGGTGTCCGGTTTGTATGTGACCATGAATAGACCTACGATGATACCAGCCGCAACCACACCGCCAATGGATCGGAAGGAGAGACGTTCCCAGAAACGCGGCTTCATCGGGACAACCTTCTGTGGCGATTTCTCAGGCATCAACGGATGTTCACGCTCTCGATCGATTTGATCGAGCTGTGGCATAATGGCATCGACAAGGCTATATTTCGGCATGACTTTCGGCATATTCTCGAGTTCAGCAGATAGGTGTCTAAGGCGTTCGAACATTTCGGAACAATCCGAACATTGCTTCAGATGCTCCATCAGGTGAGCGGATTCCAACTCGTTAAGATCGGCATCCAAATATCTATTCATTAATTCCATCACCTCTGGACAATTCATCATCGAACACCACCCTTCTGATAATCTTGAAGTAAGCTTTGCAATTGTTGTCTTGCCCTAAATAAATACGATTTCACCGTATTCAAAGGCAAGTTAAGTGAATCTGCAATTTCATTGTAGGAGAAATCTTGTAAATACCTCAGTACGACGACCGCACGATGGTGTTCTGGAAGCTTTTCGATCGCCTCTTGAATGTCCTTGGCGACATATGTAGACAGAACCTCACGTTCCACATTGTCGTCCCCCCTGAACACGAGTTCATGTTCCTCAATAGAGACCGATGGCTTTGTGCGTCGAAATTTATCAATACAAATATTCGTTACAATGCGTTGCACCCAAGTCTTGAACTGAGCTTTCTCTTCATAAGAGTTAATTTTCGTATAGATACGGATTAATGCCTCCTGAGAAGCGTCCATAGCATCTTGCTCATTATTTAGAATATAATAGGCTGTCCGGTATACATGGGTTTCAATATTGCGCAATAGAGTTATGAGTGCGTCGCGATCGCCCGACTGAGCAGCTCGAATGAGTTGTTGCTCTACCACTACTAGGATCCTCCTCTCTTGCAACATTACAGACGGCACAATGCCTCAATTTGTTGCAATGTTGCTTCGATAATTCTGAATTAAAATTTGGTAATCTTTATTTCGTCACGAGGGCAAAGACTAGAGTCTTGTCTAAGGATATCAGAAAATGATAGGCGCGACCACTTTACATGGGGTTCTTGTGGCGAACTCGAATCCCCGCATCCGTCACTTCCATCTGAATTTCGCCTTGTTGATCCGTACGAAATACTTGAATACGGTTCATGTCCAATCGTTCCATAACAATAGGGCTTGGGTGTCCATACAGATTCTTCTCCCCTACGGAAATAACTGCTGCTTGTGGTTTCCAGTACTTCAGCCAAGTGTCAGAGGATGACGTTTTACTACCGTGGTGCGCGATCTTGAGCACATCAATCCCTTGACCTCCTACGACGCGTGATCCACCCGGCTTCAACGCCAATTGATCCAGGATCTGCTGCTCAACTCGAACTCCCATATCGCCAGTAAATAAGAACGTCGATTGTTTCATATGTAATAAGAAGGAGACCGAGACATCGTTTTGTTCATCCATCTTCGTTATACGCTGATTATTCATGAATGTTGCGGAGGGAGACAGGAATGTAAGCGAAGTCCCGGCGTCCATCTGCAAGGTTGCGGGTACTTCAGCGGCATATAGTGGAATGCCAAGTCCAATTGCGGTCTGGAACAGCTTGGATATCGGTTGATTCTCCTTCAACGTTCCATTAAATAGAAAAGCATGGACAGGAATTTCTTCTAATACCGCTTGCAGTCCGCCTGCATGATCTTGATCCTCATGGGTCATGATTAATAAATCTAATTGTTGCACCCCTCTTTGCTTCAAGAGCGGGACCAGCGTCTTGCGTCCTACCTCATAGGGATCCTGCCTGGTCTTCCAGCTATCTCCTGGCTTGCTGAACCGCACCGTTCCTCCGCCATCGATGAGAATGTATTTGCCAGTCGGCGTGCGAACCAGTATACTGTCTCCTTGACCGACGTCAATAAATTGAACATAACCGTCTTGCTTATAGAACGTAGGATTGTAGGCATAGAAAAGCGTAAGTGCTATAACTAGAAGGAATGAAATTCGTCGAACTATTGTACGTGCTTCGTTTCTTCCTCTTGGTTGAAGATGCTTCAATATCGATTCAGATGGCATCAAAGGTGCTGTTTCTTCATCGGATACCCATTGCGGAATCCTCTGTGCACCTGGTCGGGCTTTCCCAAGATGAGCAATAGCAAGCCCAATAAGCCCGTAATAGAGCAATATCCACCAAATGGGAGGGGAAGGCCAGATCATTAAAAATTCACGGGAAGCATTGAACCACTCTATCAGATGAAAGGTCCATCCATTTAACCATTCGGTCGGCCATACGAGAAGCTTCGCTGCGTTGATATGCATATAACTAACCGCTAGGGCAAATGTCCCAAGCGGTAAGATGATGAGACTGATAAATGGTACTAGCACAAAATTAGCTATCAATGAAAGCCATGAAACTTGGTTAAAATAATAGATGGTCAGCGGAAACGATACGATTTGTGCAACGAGTGTAATCGACAAGAGGCTAGCAATCCACTTCGATCGGATTGGCAGCAATCGCTGCAGCGGCGGAACCCACAGGATCAGCCCAGCGGTCACAATAAACGAGAGCTGAAAGCTAACATCCAGCACTTGATAAGGATCCCAGAGCAGCATCAGAAATGCCGTGAGGCTGAGAATATGTAATCCATCCTTAAGCCATTGCCTCCTAAGCGCGTAGAGCGAGATCATCGCCATGATTCCCGCACGAATGACAGACGGTGAAGCGCCAGACAGCAGTACATACGGCGGAATGAGACCAATAACGATGAGCAGACTCGTCTCCCTCGTCAAGCGAAGCCGTTGGAACAGCCACAGGAAGAACCCTACATAGACAGCAACGTGGGTCCCCGAAATCGCAAGAATGTGTGTAAGACCGAGCTTCGAGAACTCACGGAATTTCTCAGGATCAAGATCCCCGCTATCCCCAATAACAAGTCCCTTCATATAGCCATCATGCGGCGCAGCGAAGATCCTGGACATCTGGTTCCCTAATTGCGCTCTCAACTGATCATTGATCCGCAGTAACGTCTGCTCGTTCCACCCCGGAGGCGCGGTGACTTGAATAGAACTAACCCCTTTCATACGGAGTGAGTAATGAATATGCTTCAACCGAAGATACGCGCGGTAATCGAAGCTTCCGAAATTTCGGGCCGTTGCAGGCCGACTCAGCGCCCCCGTCATTCGCAGCGCATCCCCGCGCTGCCAGGAGCCTGCTGCATTTTGCTGCGCCTGCTCCGTGAGTTGAACTTGCACCATTACTTTCTCATCAAGTACTCGCTGCTCCGCCCTCCCTTCCAACGTCATTTGTCTTATTCGAAGAACAAAGCTTACCCGATCCCCGTCGACTTCAACTTTGGAATCAATTACACCTGTCACTTGCACACCCTCAAGGACTGTTTCAGCCCCTAACCGTTCTGCAATCTCGGTAATTTGGCTCGTATTTCGCAGATCAGTATAGACGTAATTCAGCATGCCGAATACAACCGCTGCAGCGCACAGCACCGCAAGCTTGATGGATGCTGCCCGCATCAACAGAAGAAGCGGGATGCCAATGAACAGCAACCCGCAACCGATCATAATTAAGAGAGTCCCTTGCCACATACTAGAGAGTCCTGTACCAAGCACAAAACAGCTTGCAAGCCAGACAAGTGGCCGCCGTTGGATCATTTCCATTCATCCTTTCTGCAAACGACAAAAAAACCTCTAACCATCCACCTGATTCGCTCAGGCTGATGAATAGAGGTTCCTCCTCATTTTTGCATTACATATTTCGATTAATTGGATACTTGCATGATCGTATCCTGTGGAGGCTGATAGCCTTCCAAATGTCGGAATACAATTCCTTTGGTCTTCATCATCGTAATGACCTTCTCGCTATCCTTCGGATATGGGCGGTGGTACACGATTTCTACAACACCACTGTTCGCGAGCATATTCGCACAGGTCCAGCAAGGCTGATCTGTTACATAAACAACTGAGCCTTCCCGATCGATACGATCCGTAAACAATAGCAGGTTCTGCTCCGCATGTATGGTCCGTACGCAGCGCTGCTTCTTGATCATCTCTTCACGGCCATCGACGACCTTCAGTTCATATTCTTCAGCAATCATACATCCCGCTTCTTCACAATCAGGCACGCCCATCGGGGCACCATTGTAAGCTGTTCCGAGCAGCTTCTTCCCTTGTACCAGCACTGCGCCGACATGGCGTCTTGGACAGCGGGAGCGCGTCGAAACCATGTAAGCAATATCCATAAAATAAGTGTCCCAATCTTTACGCATGTTCGTCTCATCTCCAGCGGGTATTCTATGGGAACATTGTAGCATTTTTTCATGCCAATGCATAATTCCATTCGATGACAGTAAGGCTATAAAGCTAGCTTCGACGACATTTTGGCGTAAATTTTCGGACCAATCCCTTTCACATTTCGCAGCCCTTCAATCGAGCTGAATTTCCCATGCTGTTCGCGATACGCAATAATCGCCTTCGCCTTACTCTCCCCAATGCCAGGGAGTTCCATCAACTGTTCCATCGTTGCCGTATTGATATGAATGAATCCCGAAAGATTCTCTTGGGAGGCACCTGCTTCCGTACTGGGTCCGGCCTCTGTCGTAACCGTGTTCGTCACAGGAAGCGCTAGAGCCGTCTCTTCCGGCTTCTGTTTCTCGTTTGCAACTTGTTCTGACACAACTGTGGATTTGACAATTGGCTTCTCAGGTTCGACAGCTAACGCCTGTGACATCGGCTCGTTCAGCTTGGTCCATCCTGGAATCCCCGTAATCGATGTCGAACGTATCCAAGCAAATACCAATATACCTATACCAATGCATAGACTACTAAACAAAAACCAACTTTTTCGGCCTGATACGGGTTGTCCGTACGGTTCCATTCGGTCACCTTCTTCATTAAATATTCAATATATATCGCATGTTGGCCAAACCGTATTGCATATATTGTGAAAAATGTTGTGCTTAGGGATAGTCATAAAGGAGGAATCGAAATGAAAGTAGGATTCATCGGAACGGGGAGTATGGGCAGGACGCTGATCGAATCGTTCATTGAATCCGGTGCACTTGAACCGGGGCAAATTATCGCCAGTAATCGAACCATGCAGAAGGTTCATCAATTGGCTTCTCAATATCCGGGGTTGCAGATTGCTTCTTCCAATACCGAGACGGTGATTGGAAGTGACATCATATTTCTATGCGTTAAACCGTCGCAATTTAAGAGAATCACAGAGGAGATTGAATCGGTGGTGACCGATCATCAAATTATCGTTTCCATTACGAGTCCGGTACAAATTCGACATCTCGAAGATCATTTACGATGTAAAATCGCCAAAGTCATTCCGAGTATTACCAATTCTGTACTCGGCGGAGCTACCTTATGTATGTACGGTAGTCGGATAAAAGGAGAAGACCGGCTGCTTCTGGAGGATTTACTGCAATCCATTAGTCGTCCCGTGTTGATTGAAGAACAAAACACACGGATAACTTCGGATTTTTCCAGCTGCGGACCGGCCTTCATTGCTTTTTTCCTAAATAAATGGATTGATGCGGCGGTTGAAACGACGGGCATTGATCGGGATCAAGCGACGTGCCTCGCTAGCGAGATGGTACTCGGTACAGGCAAGCTGCTCACCGAGGGAGGACTCACCCCTGAAGAAATTCAGATGCGCGTCTCCGTTCCCGGCGGGATCACGGCCGAAGCCATTCGTCTCATGGACCAAGAGCTTCAAGGCGTGTTCCATCAATTAATCCGTACCACACATGACAAGTATAATGAAGATCTCGACAAATTAGATGATCTCTTCCACCTGCCAGAGGTTAACCGACAACAATATTAACGAGCTTGCCTTTGACAGCAATGACTTTACGAACGGACTTTCCAGCCATCGCAGCTTGAACGCTGAACTGTTCCATCGCTTTTGCTTGCATGCCTGCTTCATCTAGATCTTTGCCAATCATGATGCGCTCTACGATTTTACCATTCACTTGAACGACAATCTCGACTTCTGCATCGACGGTCAATGCTTCATCATACGTTGGCCATGCTACGTAGGAGATGCCTCCGGAATGTCCAAAGCGCTCCCACAGTTCTTCCGCCACATGCGGTGCAAGTGGGGACAACATTTGGATGAAGTTCTCCATCGCTTGGCGCGGAAGCTCTTCCGCTTTGTAAGCATCATTAATGAAAATCATCAATTGGCTAATCGCTGTGTTGAAGCGTAACCCTTCGAAATCCTCGGTTACCTTCTTCACGGTGCGATGCCATGTGCGTTTGAAGGCTTCGCTGCCTTCGCCATCAACGATCTTCGGATTCAGCTGACCATCTTCGGTAATCATCAAACGCCATACGCGAGCCAAGAAGCGATAAGAACCTTCTACACCGCTCGTATTCCATGGTTTCGTTGCTTCAAGCGGTCCCATGAACATTTCATACATCCGCAACGTATCTGCCCCGAACTCGTTCACGATTTCATCCGGGTTGATGACATTACCACGGGATTTACTCATTTTCTCATTGTTCGTTCCAAGGATCATCCCTTGGTTCACCAGCTTATGGAACGGCTCCTTCGTATCTACGATACCCAGATCATAGAGAACCTTGTGCCAGAAACGTGCGTACAGCAAGTGGAGAACCGCATGCTCTGCACCACCGATGTACAAGTCTACTGGCAACCAAGCTTGCTGTTTGTCTTTGGAACACAACTCGTCATTATTCTTCGGATCGATGAAACGAAGGTAATACCAGCAGCTGCCCGCCCATTGTGGCATCGTGTTCGTCTCGCGACGTGCCTTCATTCCTGTCTCAGGATCAATCGTGTTCACCCACTCTGTCACGTTCGCAAGTGGAGATTCTCCTGTACCCGAAGGTTTGATATTCTCAACATCCGGCAGAAGAAGCGGCAATTGATCCTCAGGGATCGTCTTCATACTGCCATCTTCAAGATGGATCACCGGAATTGGCTCGCCCCAATAACGTTGACGGCTGAATAACCAGTCGCGTAGACGGTAGGTGGTTTTGCCTTGTCCTTTACCACACTCTTCAAGCCACTCGATCATTTTCGCCATAGCTTCTTCTTTGTTCAATCCGTCTAAGAATCCAGAGTTTACGTGTACGCCTTCTCCAGCATAAGCTTCCTCTTGAACATTTCCGCCTTGAACGACTTCAATAATCGGCAAGTCGAACGTCTTCGCGAACTCCCAGTCACGCTCATCATGTGCTGGCACCGCCATAATCGCACCGGAGCCATAGCCCGCAAGTACATAATCCGCGATCCAGATTGGCACTTTCACACCATTAACTGGGTTGATGGCATATGCACCTGTAAATACGCCTGTCTTCTCTTTCGCAAGATCCGTACGCTCCAAATCGCTCTTATGCGCCGCTTTATCTTGATAAGCCTTCACGGCATCCGTTTGTTCCGCTGTCGTGATCGCAGCAACCAGTTCATGTTCAGGAGCAAGCACGCAATATGTAGCGCCGAACAATGTATCTGGACGCGTCGTGAAGACAGTCAATTGACCCTCATGACCATCGATCGCAAAATTCACTTCTGCACCCTTCGATTTTCCAATCCAGTTGCGCTGCATATCTTTAATGCTCTCTGCCCAGTCCAGCTCTTCCAGGTCATCTAACAGACGATCCGCATAAGCTGTGATCTTAAGCATCCATTGACGCATCGGTTTGCGAATAACTGGAAATCCGCCGCGCTCACTTTTGCCATCGATAACCTCTTCGTTCGAAAGCACAGTTCCGAGCTCTTCACACCAGTTCACCGGTACTTCAGCCACGTAAGCTAGGCCCATCTTATACAATTGGATGAAAATCCATTGCGTCCACTTGTAATATTCAGGATCTGTCGTACTGATCTCACGATCCCAATCATACGAGAACCCTAATGATTTAATCTGACGGCGGAAGTTATTAATATTCTTCACGGTAATATCGCGTGGATGCTCACCCGTATTCAAGGCATGCTGTTCCGCTGGCAAGCCGAACGCATCCCATCCCATCGGATGAAGTACGTTGTACCCTTGCATCCGCTTATAACGCGATACGATATCCGTTGCCGTGTAGCCTTCCGGATGTCCTACGTGCAGACCTGCACCCGACGGATACGGGAACATATCCAGTGCGTAGAATTTCTTCTTGCTGGAATCATCATTTGTTTTGAATGTCTTGAACTCATCCCAATGCTTCTGCCATTTCGGTTCGATCAGGAACGGGTTATACCCTTGTGATTGCTGAATTTCTTGTGTCATGAATCATTCATCCTCCTACATTATCTAGCGCAATTTGCATAAAAAAAACCTCTCATCCATAGCGAAAAAATGTCGCTAGGGACGAGAGGCTATCTCCCGTGGTACCACCCTAGTTAGCCCTCGGCATGCTTTGCCAAGTGCTCCCTCAATGCCCTTAACGCGGGCTAGACGATACGATTTGATCCGATCGGAGTTGATCGTATGACTCAGAGGCGAGTAGTTTTTGACGAACCATCGGCTTGCACCACCCGCCGACTCTCTGACAGATTTCGATCAAAACGTATAATCCTCATCATAGTCTTCTTCCATATCCTACTTACTTAATACTGCTCATTATGAGAAAACCTCTATCGAGGCGAAATCATATACCTTCTTAGCATTATAAAAAAAGGACATCACTCATGTCAAGGCTGCTCCGCTATTTCACCGCGATATAGAACAAACGCCCTGTCTCATTCGTCGGAGCTTCCCACGTAAAGTCCCCGAATATATGAACTTCCGTAAATCCTACGCCCTTGAGCTGTTCCGTCATCCACGTCGGATCATACGCCCGCTCAATATGTACCTCTTCAAAGCGTTGGAAGAGATCCTGCGTGGCTGGAGCACCTGCCTGGCGTGCAAAAATCGTCAGATGATGTTCGATTTCACACCGCTCGGCATCCAGATCACAAGTCCATAAGTAAGCAACATTGTCTTCATTATAGATAAATGGCTGCTCTGCTTCATATTGCTCGAACTGCCGCGGATGATGCACGTCAAATAAGAATGTACCGCCTGGCTTAAGCGCACCATAGGCACGGCGCAATGTCTCAACAATATCTTCTTCTTCAAGCAGATAATTCAGACAATCACAGAAAGATATGACCGAATCTACTGGAGCAGGCAGCTCTAAATCTCGCATATCTTGCTCAATGAGACGCACTTTCCCTTCACGAAGCAAGCGGCTGCCTACCGTAGAACTCTCAAGCTTCAGCTGGGCAACCGCGAGCATATCCGAGGAGAGATCAATACCTGTGACATGATACCCTTCACTAGCCAGCGGAATCATCAGACTACCGGTTCCACATCCTAGGTCAACAATCGTCTTCGGTTTTCCGAACCGAGCCCACGCTTCACGTGCGAACGCCAGCCATTCCGGATAAGGCATGTCCGCCATGAGTTCATCATAGACATAGGCGAATTGTGCATAAGACGTCGTCATTTGGATTCCGACTCGGACGGTTCAGCGCCATCTACTGGCTTCAACTGTGTCCAATTGTCTTTCTGTGTGATAAGTCCTTCCCGCATCAGCTTGCCAAGCGCCCGCTTAAATGCAGCCTTGCTAATACCAAAGCGTTGCTTGATAATGTCCGGTGGCGTCTGATCGGAATAAGGCATTGCGCCATTCGGCCGTTCCTTCAAAAACGTAAGGAGACGATCCGCATCTAGATCACGTCCGACCTCTTTGCGAGCCGCCATCGAAAGATTCACGCGACCATCTTCACGGACGAAGCTGACTCTCGCTTGCACGCGTTCACCAAGTCGAAGCATCTGCAGACGCTCCGAACTGTGAATCATGCCGATGACGCCGAAACCAAGAACACCGCCATCCACAAGGACGAAGGTTCCCATTTGAAGCGTCTTGTAGACGGTACCTTCCACCCATTGATTAAGCCATGAACTTGGCGCATGGAATGCGAGCGGTGCGAGTTCTCGCTCACCTGCCAGCTTGGCTCTCAAGCGGCCTTGCTTGTCGTGCTCCATGATGACGAATACTTTATCGCCAACTTTCGGATGCAGCTCTTTGAGCTCGGGAAGCTCACGAATCGGCAGCAGAAGCTGACGACCGAGTCCCATCTCGAGGAAACATCCGAGCCTTGGATGAACATCAGCGACTTCCAGCATCGCCATATCGCCGAGCGTCAGATAAGGCTTCTTCATGGTCGCAGCTAATCGATCTTCCGTATCGTAGAAAATGAATACTTCGATCATCATGCCCGGCTCTATTTTACCAATAATCTCAGAGTAGTGAAGGAGAACGTCCTGTTCGCCGTTCGTTAGAAAAAAGCCGTAAGGTGAAACCTCACGGTCGATTGGTAAATGGACTGTCGTTCCTGCAATGAGACTCATAGATTCACAACTTTCGCATCCGACCAGAGACGTTCGATATTATAATATTCACGCTCGTCTCGGTGGAAAATATGCACGATCACATCGCCAAGGTCCATCAGCACCCAACGTGCAGAATCTGTACCTTCAATACCTCGAATGAGGCCGCCCTTTTCTTGGACGCGCTTGCGAATTTCTGTCATGATGGCATTCACTTGGGTATCAGAATTACCATGGCAAATAACGAAATAGTCAGCAATTAAGGAAATGCCTTGTAAATCGAGTGCAACGATATTCATTGCTTTTTTATCTTCTGCCGCAGCAACGGCAAGGTTTAATATTTCTTTGGATTGAACGGGCATGCGTCAACCTCCCAATTGTTGAATTAAATCATTTCTCGCATCAATCGTGAGCGGGAAAATCCGTTTACTTCTGGATAGCAATAGTTCTATCGTCGAGTCGAACCCTGCAATTAAGCCTTCTTCTAAGCTATGGTTGGCTAACTGACGAATATTATTCACACCTGGAAAATCTCTTCCAGGTTCGATATAGTCTGCGAGGCAGACGATTTTATCCATTAATGTCATTTGAACACGACCGGATGTATGATATCTGATCGCATCAAGCACTTCTACATCCGTAATGCCGAACTCTTGCTCTGCCACAAAAGCGCCTACCGGCGCATGCCACAACTGCTTGTCATGTTCAAGTAGGATGGCAGGCAGCTGCTCTTCACGAATGATACGTTCCATTCGGTCTGTTGACCAATATTTCGCCACATCATGTAAAATCGCCGCGAGCTCTGCCCGAGTCGGATCACCTCCGAATCGCACTGCAAGCTCGATGGAAGTCTGCATGACACCTAACGTGTGCGCCCAGCGCTTCTCCGGCATTTGTCCACGTACTGCTTCAATAATGGCCTCACGGCTTCGATTCATATAGATCATTCCTTTGAATGAATTCATGAACACGATCCGGTACACGATACCGGACCGACATGCCTTGGCTGACCCGCTCGCGAATCGTCGTTGAAGATAGCTCGAAGAGCGGCACCTCTAGCATGGTCACTTGATCCCGAATATGAGCAGGGAGATTATCCAATTGTAGCAACGTCCCAGGTCGCTGTACACCAACGAAGTCAATACGGGCTGCGAGTTCGTCAATCCGATGCCACTTCGGCAAATAATTCACCATGTCTGCCCCCATCAAGAACGAGAAGGCATGATCAGGGAATCTACGCTGCAATTCTTCAATCGTATCGATGGTGTAGGATACGCCGCCGCGTTCCATTTCGATATCCGTGACTTGAAATAATGAATTCCCTTCGATCGCAAGTCGGATCATCTCGAGCCTCTGCAGCCCCGTCGCGAGTGGCTGACGAGACTTATGCGGAGGATCTGCGGCTGGCATGAACCATACGGCGTCGAACTGCAAGGCCTCACACGTATGCTCTGCCAAGAGGAGATGTCCGAAATGAATGGGATCGAAAGTCCCTCCAAATAAACCGACCTTCACCATGTGACTTGTCGCCTCTATTCTAGAGCCTTAAGGGAGCTCGATTTGCTTATGTTCGCGGGATTCCTTATACAAGACGATCGTCTTCCCAATCACTTGCACAAGCTCCGAGTTCGAGCCTTCAGCAAGATCACGAGCGACTTCATCACGATCATCCATGTTATTGTTCAAGATCGATATTTTAATCAACTCACGCGTCTCAATCGCTTCGTCGATATGGCGGATCAATTGATCATTAACCCCACCTTTACCGACTTGAAAAATCGGGTTCAAATGATGGGCGAGCGAGCGTAAATAGCGTTTTTGTTTTCCTGTTAACATGCGTGTGATAAACCTCCAATTTTTACTTTGAGCTACTTCTTACTTCAGGGATTGCAGTACAGCTTGCCGCATCACTTCGACAGGCGCAGCCTGACCTGTCCAATATTCAAATGCATAAGCGCCTTGATAGACGAACATACCGAGGCCGCAATGGGTACGACTACCGCGTAACCGAGCCTCGCGCAAAATCGCCGTCTCAAGCGGATTATAGATCAAATCGCTAACGATCAAATCGGTGCGAAATCCTTCTAAAGAAAGCGGAGACGCATCCACATGAGGGAACATGCCTACCGACGTTGTATTAATCACAATATCGACATTGGAGCGTATATCTAATATCCGTTCTAGTTCCATTGCCTGAACATTCCCGTACGGCTGCAAATCCGCCGCTAATTCAACGGCACGTTCGAACGTTCGATTCGCGATCCAGATGACCTCGGGTGATTCTTGTGTTAACGCATAGACGATACCACGAGCCGCACCGCCAGCGCCAATGACTAAAATTCGCTTGCCGAGCAAATCGGATTCCGCTTCTTCGCGAAGCGATCTAACATAACCAATCCCGTCCGTATTATAGCCGATCAGCTTCCCATTGTCATTGACAATTGTATTCACGGCGCCAATTACCCGCGCGCCTTCATCGACTTCATCCAATAATGGCATAACATCCAACTTGTGTGGAATGGTTACATTAATGCCGCGATAACCTAGCGCACGCACACCGCGGATGGCATCCTCGAGCTTGTCCGGCAATACATGCATCGCTGTGTATACGCCATCCAATCCTAAGGCTTGAAGGGCACTGTTATGCATTAACGGGGATTTGGATTGACGAATGGGATCGCCAATAACCCCGAGCAGCATGGTTTCACTACTTATTCGATTTACGAGATGATCCCCCATCAATTCCGTCTCTCCTCTATCCAAGCGGCAAATCACGCCGCAAATTCCCATGATTTTATATCATTGCATCCCGCGATAGCACTTTGACACCCTTCGGTGCATGAATATTCACCAGCGCACCAGCATCCGAATTCACTTTAATCCAGCCTAGACCGGAGATGAACAAATCTGTCTTGCTGCCTTTCGCTACACGAATCTGATGCTTCGACCAAGCTGGCAGGTCGTCGATATGTTCCTGATTCGGCGGAGTAAGCATTACACCGCGATGTTCTGCATACAATTCATCTGCCCGTTCGAGCTTGGTGCGATGGATCTTCAATCCATTCGACACAAAACAGGTAAAGGACTGACGTTCCCCTTGTACGAAATCAAATCGCGCCATGGCACCGAAGAACAAAGACTGGCCTTCATTAAGCTGGAATACCGTCGGCTTGAGCGGTCGATCTGGCATAATTGCACCCAAATCTTTACGATGCACAAGCTCTGTGAGGCGTGATGGATACACAATACCTGGCGTATCGATGATGAATTTCCCGTCATCAAGTGGAATTTTCACAAGATCCAACGTCGTACCTGGGAACCGTGATGTGGTCAATTCCCGCTCCATATCACTATAGTCACGAATCAGGCGATTAATGAGGGTTGATTTACCTACATTGGTGGCACCGACAACGTAGATATCACGTCCGTGGCGATATTCTGAAACTTTGTCAATCAATCGTTCGAAGCCTTGATTCTTCTTTGCACTGCACAAGACTACATCGATGACTTTGATGCCATGTTCTTTGGCACGTTTCTGTACCCAATTCGTTAATCGATTCCAGTTCGTTACGATAGGCAGCAAGTCGATTTTATTCACGACGAGCAGCACAGGATTATTGCCCACGAACCTTTGAAGGCTTGAGATTAAGCTGCCGTCAAAATCGAATAAATCAACAATATGAATGACAAGCGCATCATTCGTTGAAGCTCCCACCTGATTTAGCAGACGAAGGAAGTCATCCTGCTCCAGTGTAACGGAAGCCGCATCATTATAATTTTTAATCCGGAAGCAACGCTGGCATATAACGGGTTCCCGTTCTAATGCCTGCTGCGGGATATATCCCGGAACTTCCGGCCGTTCTGTCTGTAATTTCACACCGCAGCCTTCGCACGAGGTTACCGCGCCCTGCTCTCGTTGTTGTTCTGTCATTGCTTTTCCTCCTCGTGCCAAAGACCCTTGTTCCGTAATCTTCGCAATATCAATTTTTCCATCCGACGATTGAAGCGCGTCATGAATCCCTCATCATGAATCGCAATCGGTTGAACAAGAATGGTAAATAAACCCGATCGGTTGCCCCCGAGTACGTCCGTCATCATCTGGTCCCCAATGACAACCGTCTGCGCCGCCGATAGCTTCATAAGGGTTAGCGCTCTTTGGAACGGTCTAATCCTTGGTTTACGCGCTGCGTGCACGAATGGAATCTGGAGGGGGTTCGTAAATTTGGATACCCGTCCTTCATCATTATTGGATACAATGATGATCTGAAACCCGATCTCCTTCGCACCTTCGAGCCAAGTGATCAACTCTGGCGTCGCGTACGGTTCCTTCGCCCCAACAAGCGTATTATCTAAATCGGTAATAATTCCCCGATACCCTTTCGCGTATAACGATTCAAGATCAATATCGTATACGGTGTTTACCCGAAGCTTGGGTATAAACTTCTCTAACAAATACGTCACCTCTGTTTCATACGACAAACTATACCATATTCTTTGTTTTTCGTGCAAAAAATTGCCGCCCGTGTTTATTTAACGACGAGCGGCAAGATCCTGTGAAATTATAAGCGGTTGTTCAAAAATTCATCTTTTGATCACGAAGTGTTTTTAGTAGCGGATTCGACATCGAATCTTGCGTTCACCCTCGAAGAGCATATGCTTACGTAGTATGTTTCCTCTGGAATCATCTCAGGTACTCATTTAGGTTTTGCCTAAACTCCTCCGTTCCTCTGAAAGTTTTTCGAAGAAAAACTCGCTTCGGAAGCCCTTCGGATTCTCGCAACCTGAGCATATGCTTACGATGTAAGTTTTCTACGAAAACTCTCAGATGCTGAAAAGCCAAATTTTGAACATACATTATAAGCGTTCCAAAAGCTTCTTCATCTCCACTTGTGCTCTGGACCAATCTTGCTCGGTCACTTGCTTCGTGCTGTATTTGGCTTGTTCGAACAATGCGAGCAAGCCGCTCCACGCCCCTCGAAGGGCATCCTTCTCCTGTTCCCACCTAGCCACGCTCTCACGCAGCGTCTCGTGTTCTTCACGGCGAAGTCCCTTGCGCCTGCAATGTCGAATCCAATGTTCGGTCAGTACGATGAGCTTTTGATCGCTTGAAGGCCTTCGCCCCGCGAGCATCGCCCGCCACCAGATTGTCCCTAACAACCGGTATTTCCATACCAGGAACCACAGCGCGAAGATGAGGATGATGAATAATGTTCCATAAATAGCGAGCGGTGAAACAGCCCCCGAATTGCCTCCGTTCGTCACTTCTTCGGTCATTTTCTCCTCTTCTGTTACAGGAAGTATAGACGCTTGCTGCTCTTCCTGTTGTAATGTGACAGGAATTGAAAACCCAGGTGTCGCCTCAAACGGTACCCAACCAAAGCCTTCGAAATAAACCTCCGCCCATGAATGGGCGTCCGCATTACTCACATAATAGGTTCCTTCTTCACGCTGCATCTCCTCATGCATCGCAAAGGAAGAGATCTGATCAGATCGAGGTCCTGCCTTGGCGCCGGTCGTATATCCCTTCACCCACCTTGCAGGGATCCCTAATGACCTCGTCATGACAACGAGCGAAGTCGAGAAGTAATCGCAGTACCCTTCTTTCATATCGAACAAGAAGCTATCAACGAAATCGCCACTCACCTTGCGTGATAAATCAGGCTCATTCGTATATTTGAATTCACCGGATGTTAGATAGGTTTTGAGTGCTTTGATCCGATCATAATCATTCGTCAGGCCGGTAGTAATTGATCTCGCCAGCTCCTGCACACGGGCAGGGAGTTCATGAGGCAGTTGCAAGTCCACGGCTTGGGCCGCAGATAATGTTCGTCCCGAATTACTGCCAAAATTACGTAACTCTTGTTCATCAATTTGCGGAATCTGAGACACAATCGTATATTGCTTCGGATACGAAGGTGCTGCGGTATCAGCCCACGTCAATGTGGAGGTATCCGAATCCCAACGAAGATTCGACAAGCTGCCTTCGCCTCCAAGCTGTGTCACCTGCCCAATCGGATACGCGCCGAACAGTACCGGATATGGCTCAGCCCGTGTGATGGTCACCGTTGCCGTTAACTCGGCTGTCTTCGAGAACTTCATACCGTTCGAATCCAACGGCCTATTTAACGCTACAAATGGCAGGTCAGCATTCTTCTTCTCAGGCGAGGTCTCCCAGCCTTTCCCTGTGTAGATCGAGCGCGTCTCTCCACGCCAGTAACTCTTCCGATTGGTCGTGATCTGCATCACATTACTGTAATCGAAAGTGAACCCGCTGCCCAGCTCACTGTCATCCCGACCATACCCTGATCGATATATACCAACCTGGATCTTCTCTCCATCCTTTGCATTATAGAAGACCGGTACAGCTTCACCTTTCCAAGTCTTCCATAGCGTATATGGATCTGTTACCAACGGAGCTGTGGAGGGCATACTGACCCCCACCAAGAAAATAACGGAAAGTAAGAGTCCCACGGTCGTAAGCAAACGCAGCGGATAGGAAGCTAAATGCCGCCATCCTTCCGGATATTTATCCCTTAACACAACACAATGATCGGTGATTAACCACGCGAGACCAAGCAGCATGGTCCAAGCAACGGCGAGCCATAAGTTCATTTCTGTAAATGAATCTAGGATAGCCAGTCCAATCATTTGAAGGACGATAAGCGCAACGATCCGCACGCGGCTTCTCACCCATACCATAATTAGCTCCAATAAAATCCAAGTCCCAAGCGCAAATAAAATATAAGGAAACAGGCTCTTGAAGAATAAGATCGTGTTCTCAACCATATCCTCCTTTTGCTCTGCGTACAAGTGATAGGCGCGAAGCACTTGATAGTGAATCAGCAACATAACCAAAACGATAAAGACACGGCGAATCCACGGACGAAGCGGAATGAAGAAATGAACTGCAACTGCACTGATCAAGATGAGACGAACAATCTCCATCGTCTCCTCCCACCAAATCGTCTCGAGTGGTCCGAACCATTGCCACAGCATGGCTGCCGCGTATAACATCATCAATTGACGGAGTCCGTCTATCCTAAGATTTCGAAATACTACTCGCAGCCACTTGCCCATTAGCCCACCCTCCTAACACCACAGGAAGTTCTTGCAATTGTCGAATTGAATAGGCTGGAATGCCCCTGGACATCAGGAATGCACTCCAATTGTCTTGCGATGCACCGTCCGGATCCGTTAAATGAATATGACTCACGCCCATCTGCTTCTGCTGAAGGAAACTAAAAAGTCGCAGCACCTTGTCATTCGCACTCGGACTAATTAATACGTAGAAGCTGCCTTGAACAGACTTTGAACCCATTTGCTGTAACCTAACACTCAGATCCTGATAACCATCTGCCTCTGTCTCCATAAGATGGTCATTCATAAGCCTCTGCTGATGTGCTGAACTACCTGCCTCAAATGTCTCCACGGTCTTCCCAAGCGAAATAAGTCCTAATGGTATATGCCGTTCGCGCCCGTAAGCTAACAGCGAAGCTGCGACGGAAATAGCAAGCTCGAATTGTTCTTCCGTGTAATAATGACGCTGCGTTCGATCTAAAATCAGCATCATAGAGGGCAAAGACTCTCGTTCAAATTCTTTGGACTTCCAGTGCCCCGTCTTCGCGGTTGCATTCCAATGAATCCGTGAAATGCGGTCGCCATAGATGTACTCCCGTACGCCATTGATTTGCGTCGTTTCTCTCGTCGATCTCTGGATGAATGCATTCCTTCCGAAGCCTTGTTCCCGAGAATCGAATATTTTCCACTTCGGAATACGGATGGTATGGGGAAGCACAGAGAACTGCGTCGGTACCGTAATCGTAGCTTTATGCTGGAACAATCCTATGACATCTTCCATCGCGCATTCCGATTCTCCGAAGCTATAGAAGCCTCGCCGAAGATTCGATAAGTTATAACGCATTACACAATGCCGATTCCAATCGGGGAGGACTAATGATTCGAACGTCTTCGTCTCCCCGTGCCTTCGGACCAACTGATCGCGAAGCAAGACGTAAGGCGTAATCCCAATCGGCTGTACTTTAATGGTTAATTGGGCCTCGATCGAATCCCCTGCATGAAAAACTAGCCGATGCTCCCCCTCATAGAGTAGTTCCCGCTTCCCTGTCGATTTGGATATCCCGCTCCATCTGCCAATCCATAGATATAGACATAAGACAGACATCATGGCGAGCAGCATGAAGGAGGTCTTCCCCCCTTGAAAGAGAAAGAAGAGCAGACAAACACACCAAATCGTGACGATCATCCAGAACCTGAGCGAGTACGCGGACTTCCCGCTTCGACGGAGGTTAAACCGAGACGCAAATGGCTTCATTCGCATGCATCATCGCTCCATTCTTACGGGAGCATCCACCTGTTTCAATACTTGTTCGATAAAAGACTGCGGCGACACCCCTTCCATACGCGCTTCCGGACGAAGGGTAATGCGGTGTGCAAGGATATGTGGGGCAAGCTGCTTCAGGTCATCAGGCAGAACATAGTCCCGACCATGAAGGAATGCGAAGGCTTTGGCAGCGGACATAAAAGACACCGATGCACGCGGGCTTGCACCGAGTAACGATAAGGCATGATCCCGAGTCTTGCGAACAATCTGAACGAGATAATCGCCGACGGCCGGATCGATATGTACATTTCGAACTTCCGCTTGAAGCGTTGATAATTGATCGAGATCTGTGACGCTCTGCACCGTATCGATTGGTTGTCCATACTGGTGCGAGTACAGCAGCTGCTTCTCTGTTGCTGCATCTGGGTAACCCAGCGAGATACGCATCATAAATCGATCTAACTGCGCTTCAGGCAGCATATACGTCCCATCAAATTCGATTGGGTTCTGCGTCGCGAAGAGCATGAACGGCTGTGGCAGCGCATAGCTCTCGCCGTCAACGGTTACATACCTTTCTTCCATGGCTTCCAGAAGTGCAGATTGCGTCTTCGTCGTCGCACGGTTAATTTCATCTACCAGTAATATATTCGTGAAAACCGGACCATTGCGGAATACGAATTGCTCCTCACCCGGGTGGAATATCGACACGCCCGTGATATCACTCGGCAATAAATCAGGATGGCATTGAATGCGTCTGAATTGACCATCTAACGTTTTCGCTAAGGCTTTGATTAATTGCGTTTTGCCTGTACCCGGCACATCTTCCACAAGCACGTGCCCTCCTGCGAGTACGGCAGTAAGGAGCAGCTTAATCTCTAGGCTTTTGCCGAGAATGCATCCTTCTAGCTGGGTCTGAATCGCTGAAATCGAGTGCGTATACGAGTTCATATTCATGGCGCAACAACCCTTTCATCATCTGATAAAATATTCCATTTAATTTATTTTACATGATGAATAATAAGGCGTATATAGTAGAGTTTTACAGCGTTAGATGTTGTTTCCCACAAAGGAACCCCACAAAGTGATGTTTTTGCGTTGAAAGCGATTCAGGTACTTTGCGGGAACACAAAAATAAAAATAGACAAAGAGTGCCGTGACGAATGATTCATCACTTCTCTTTGCCTATTTCATAACTGCTTCATACCTGTCAGCCTTTCGGCTTCACGATGAGCGAAGCCAGGAACGAAAATATAATCGCAGACGATATCCCCGCACTAGTCACTTCGAATATCCCTGTGATTACACCAACCCAGCCGTCGCGCTTAAGCTCCGTCAATGCACCGTGAACAAGGGCATTCCCGAAGCTGGTAATCGGTACCGTCGCGCCTGCGCCTGCAAAATCAATCAGTGGTTCATACCAACCGAATCCATCCAGCACAGCGCCTGCAACGACCAATGTCGTCATTGTATGTGCCGGCGTTAATTTGAACACATCAAACATCAATTGCCCGATCACGCAGATCAGCCCCCCAATAACAAAGGCCCATAGAAACTGCACGATTCATCCCTCCAGACTTCCTCAACCTACTGCATACTGCACTAACAATTACATTATGAGTTATTCGAGGTCTGGTTATGCGAACCATGCAGATATTCATCTGGATTGAACCGGCGAAGCATCGATAGCTTAGGCAGAAGGAACAGAATAAAGACAAGTAGAATCACGCCCATCCCGATCACTGCTGCTTGAATCGGCACTCTGGTACTCAAATACAAATAAATGAACAATCCAATAATCGTTAAGGAGTTCTCCACCAAATTCTGAACAGCAATCGTCTTACCTGCACCGACTATATCTTTACCGACCGTCTGTAGAATGGTATTCATTGGAATGAGGAAAATCCCCCCGAATACACCAATGAAGAATAACATGATCACCGCAAGAATCAAATTATGCATAAAGGCAGTAATCAATACGCAGAACACCATCAAAAATCCGAAATAATACGATAAGTACATTTTACCTACAGGGATTAGTTTCGGCATGAGGACGGAACCGAGTACGACGCCAATCGCGGTACTGCCGATAATCATCGATTGCTGATCGGTATTCGTAATGCCAAGATTCGCCGGAATCCATGCGACGAGCGCAATCCGAAGCACCGCAGCCGTTAGCCAGAAAGCTCCTGTCGCAATAAGTGAAAATTGAGCCTGCGGATGACGGAACAACGTACGCGTATCCTGAAAGAATCTTCTTGCTGCAGCCATGTATTGAATTTGTGAATTTCCCGGATTCTTCGGTATAAGGAATGTAAGCCCAAAGGACAACCCATAGACAACAAAACAAGTGATCAGACCCAGCAGATCAGAATATTCCGCAAGGAACCCACCAATAACCGTACCCAAGAGGATCGCTAGAATCGTCGTTCCTTCCACCTTCGAATTGGCGCGAAGCAGCTCCTCCTCTGTGGAGGTAAGCTCCGTCAGAATCCCATACTTTGCAGGGGAATAGATCACCGCTCCAATCCCGAGAATCGCATAACAGAAGATCGGATGAAGTCCGAAGATGAGCAGCAGTATGGCCGCTGCCTTAAATAGATTACCGACCATGAGCACGCCAGACTTTGCGTTACGGTCTGCAAAAGAGCCGACGAATGGCGCCAAGATCAGGAAGACCGCTAGAAATCCAATCTGTATGTAGGTGACCGCTTGATCTGGATTCTCCAGACCTTGCCGCTTCAGCATGCCGATAATGATGAAGAAATTCAAATTATCGGAGAAAGCGCTCATGAACTGGGTCAATACCACCGAATTGACTGGATTCAGCCAACGTCGTGGTGAACGAGCAGAGTCTCGTGTGTGAACCATCGTATAATTTCTCCTTTATTCATGTTCCTATTTTTTACTATTGAGAAATATAACATAACCATGTTCATCTGACTACGAATTCTGCCTTACGATATTGTAAGGAAATATCGGCCTTCGGAACAAAAAACTCCACAACGCCTTGCAGGGACACGAAAAAAAAAGCTAACCCAGAAGGTCAACCAAATGACGATCGGGTTAGCTTATCTTTTTGAGAACTATCCTTCGACTAAATCTACCGCACTTGCATTCGCAACAACCTGCTCCGGATTCTTGCAGCCCGGAATAACAGCTGTCACCGCAGGGTGCTTCAAGCACCAAGCTAGCGCCCATTGTGCCATATCAACGCCCTCAGGTACCTCGTCCCGCTTAATACGCTCTACCTCTTCGAGCTTGCGTCTGACCATGTCCGCATCATGACGGTGGCGTACATCCGTAGCATCGAATACAGCACCTGGCTTGTATTTGCCGCTCAGATAACCACTCGCTAACGGAACACGTGCGAGCACGCCCAGATCCTGCTCTTGGCATGACGGGAAGACCCGGTTCTCTGGCGTACGATCGAGACGATTATACACGACTTGAATCGCTTGGGAATTGACTTGCGAGGAAGCCGCCGTCTGGTGCAGGTTATCATTGCTGCCGATGGATGTACCTAAATGTCTGATTTTGCCCGCTTGGATCTGCTTATCGAGTACCGTCCACAGCGCATCGTTATCGAATGCTGTATCCGGTCCGGAGTGGAATTGATAGAGATCAATATACTCCGTTTGCAAAGCCTTAAGCGATGCGTCGAGTTGCTTCACAACATCATCCGCACCATATGTATCCGTGCGCGTGAAGCGTTCGTGGAAATGGTGCCCGAATTTCGTCGCGATTACCCAATCCTCACGATTTCGGCGCGCGATATAATTCCCAATGAACTGCTCCGAGAGATGATCTCCATAGCATTCTGCTGTATCAATTAGATTGATGCCTAATTCTTTTCCTTTATCAAGGATCGCATCCACTTCATCTTGTGTGAACTGCTGCCCCCACTCACCGCCGAACTGCCAAGTCCCAAGACCGACCACGGATACATTCAACTCTGTCTTGCCTAATCTGCGATATTTCACTACGATCGCTCCTTTATTTCATTATGTAGTCTAGATATATTTCAAGCATACACTTCTCCGAACGATTATGCCACCGACAATGATTAAGCTAGCGTAAGATCCATATTCACAGAAAGTAGAGAACTTATCCGTTTCGAAAACAACATCAAAAAATATATTGACTTTCTTTTTTATCGCTACTATACTAAGTACATAGAAAATATTGAGTAACAAACAAAAATATATTAACGAGTCGAAAGGAATTGAAACAACATGACTAAAACATTATTCCAAGCTATTGAAGACAGACGTTCCGTATACGGTATTTCGAAAGAAGCTGTTGTATCCGATGCTCGCATTCAAGAAATCGTTGAGTTTGCTGTCAAACATACACCATCTTCGTTCAACTCCCAAAGCGCACGTGTCGTTGTACTCTTGAACGAACAGCATAATAAATTGTGGGATATCACGAAAGAAACGCTTCGCAAAATCGTTCCTGCTGATCAATTCGAGCCAACAGCACAGAAAATGGAAGCTTTCCGCAGCGGTTATGGTACGGTATTGTATTTCGAAGACAACACGGTCATCGAAGGACTTCAAAGCAATTTCGCAGCGTATGCAGACCGTTTCCCTACATGGGCACAACAATCGAACGGTATGCTTCAACTTGTGATCTGGACAGCACTTGAAGAAGAAGGCTTCGGCGCAACGCTTCAACACTACAACCCATTGATCGATGAGCAAGTGCAGCAAGAATGGAACATTCCTGCAAGCTGGCAATTGGTTGCTCAAATGCCATTCGGTAAGCCAGTAGGCGAAGTGGGCGAGAAACAATTCCAACCGCTTGACGCTCGCGTGAAAGTATTCAACTAATTCATCAAAGGAAAGCCGACCGGGGCCTGCATCAGCAGTGTCCAAGGTCGGCTTTTTAGATTCTACTACTACCTATTCAATAATTTTCGATGCGATCGCAGCTAAGTCTTTGATGTCAATGACATTGTCGCCATTGATATCCATCTTCTTCACCTGTGCCCAATCAGGACTGGAAGATGTTTTGCCGTAATGAGCCGCCACCATCGCCAAATCTCCGATACTAACCTTGCCATCGCCATTCACATCGCCCGGCTTCGTCGCGATAACCGATGCTTTGAATGTGTCCAGCGCCTGCTGCAAGGCTTGAATTGCTGCAGCCACTTGGTCCACGGTTGCACTTGCGTTATTCGCGACCGTTTGAGCCGCTTTAATGGCCGTTAGTAATTTCGCCTTCGAACCTGTTGGGTACTGACCGATTTGCGTACCTTCTACGGCCGCATCGTAAGCTGCTTGCGCCGTACGAATCAGGTTATTCAGCTCTGTCTTATCACTTGGAGCTGGGTTCACTTGGATGGCCAACGAGGACACGGCAATGTTTGATTCCGCTCCCACATGGTCTCCCAATGTTGCATTGCTAATCGAAATCGTTCCTTCCGTCATTTGCGATACTTTTTTCGCCTTGAAGGTCAACTCCAGCAATTGCTTATCTCCAGTAATCGCGTGACCCGGACCCTCACTCGCCAGAATAAACCGCAGCTTGCCTGGGGTATCTTTGCCCGTCTGAAGAAGATTCACGCCATCTTCCAAAGACTTCGCCGACACGAATTCCATCACGTTTGCATCATAATTCATCGCTAAATCTTGGGCATACACGCTCTGCGTGACATTTTCGACGCCAAGCTGCAGCTTGAACTCTTTATCACCTTGAACCGTATCGTCACCGCCGAGAACAGCTGTAGGTTCCTTCGGAATCGCGGTTGAAGTAACAATGAATTCACGCACAATGACCCAATATTCCTGCGTTCCCGTCACACGAATGCGAACGAATCTCGCCTTCTGATTATCCAGCGGAACGCTGATCTCCGACTTCTCCTCTAACGTCGCAAGCTGTGTCCAGTTGGCTCCATCGACCGAATATTCCAACACACCGTGATGGACATAGTCGTTCACGCTGCCGCTCTTGCTCATTAATACCTGAACGTTGGACACCTTGCGCACCTCATTCAGATCCACCCCAATGACATCATTGATTGCCGGGGAATTGTTGCTCCAGAAGTACGTATTCAGATTGCCATCGAGCATTTTGTCTGGCGTATTCGTCTGATAGGTGCCCATCGTCGTAATCGGGAACGGTTTGGAGGTGCCGACGCCGAGCCACGTATCATTCTCGCGAATCGCTCGCGACATAAAGTCCTCGAACACTTGGTTCGCTTTCGCTTTGGTAATCGCATTGATCTGCGTTCTTACATTGTTCAGCGCCGTACGATGCTCAGCCGACTGCTGCTTGTTGTTCCGCTTCTGAGACAACAGCATTTGCGTCGCTTCTACGCCCGCTTGACCGTACAACTCGTATTTGTTCAGATAGAACTTCGTTTCATCGATGAAATCCGGATTGTTCATGCCGCTGCGGAGTGTAGCAGGCGCTTGCTGCAGCTTCGTAAATTCTGCAATTAGCTGGTTCGCTGCATTGGTAATGCTTCCTCCCCCAATAAAGACCGTCCACAGATTATCGATTTGAGGCTTAATCGTTAATGATTCTTTCGCATTGAGCGGAGAGGAATAATTATTCTCTGCGAAAATACGAAGTGCATCAGCAACCTCACCGCCGAAGCGTTTCAAGCTCAGCTGCCACGCTGTCTCAGGATTATACGCCGCTGGATTCCACAAATAATCGGCAATGGTGAAAATCGCAATTTTGGACGCTTCCGCCTCATTCATTGGATTCGTCGTTAGACCAATAATGCCATGATCAGCAAGCTCTGCATCCCGATTGTAGAGCGGGCCTAAGTACAACCGATCCCGTGCATAATCATTCACCGGGAAGTTATCCCAGATCAACAGATCATGCTTATAAATTGCATTCGCCTTATCCGCATCGGATGCCGAAATGCCCGCTGGAACAACAGCCGATCCTGTCCATTGGACGATAATGCTCGGATCCACCAAGGCAGCAAATCGGTTAATATAAGCGGTCGCCGTAATATTCGCATAATCCGTTGGGACGGTAATCAGACGATGAGCTCCTGCGTGCTTATCAATGAATTCCGTCTTGAATCGATTGAGCAGAAAGGCTTGCGCAGCAGCGACCGGATTCGTGTCGCTGTTGAATTTAGTCTTATCGGCATTACAACGTAATGTCTTATCGATATCGTCCAGGAAAATCGCGAACGAGCGAACACCAACATCCCACATCGCTTGCGCTTTGGTCGTCAGCGCCCCAAAATCTGCATCATCGGAGAAGCAGACGCTATTTCCCGGCGAGATGGCAAAGACAAGTTCCACATGATTCTCCTTCGATCGCTGAACGAGCTCGGCAATCTCTGCTAACTTCGCAGCCGGATAGGCTTCACGCCATTTATCACGGTGATACGGGTCATCTTTGGGCGCATAAATGTACATATTCATTTTTTGCTGGCCATAGAAATCGATTTGGCGAAGACGATCCTGATGGGACCACGGGTCGCCATAGAATCCTTCAATCGAACCACGCCAAGCCATTTTCGGCCAATCGCGAATGGTTACGGACGGAATGCGATAAGCGCCGTCCTTCGCTGTAATCAGCTGACGAAGCGTCTGTGCCGCATAGAAGGTGCCTAGTGTTGTCTTCCCGGCGAGCACGATTTTGGGCTTGCCTGATGTATCCGTACCGGAAGCCAGGACATACCCCTCATCCTTCAAATCATCCGGTCCCGCAGCCCCAAGAGATTGCAGTGCAGCTGCTGTCGCTTGATTCTCTGAAGCTCCTCCAACCCATACATTGACGGGTGAATTCGGAACTGCAGAATCCTGGACACGATTGATATTCTGCACGCCAGCCTTTCGCAGTATCTCTTCGACGCTCTGGACCGCAGCCGGGTCCGATGTACTGCCTGTTACGATACCCACCTCAGACGGAATGACGAATCCATCCCCAGTCGATTGAATGGATTGCGGTATGGGCGAAATTTCAGGCAATTGGGATGCTTCTGCGGCGGAAACCTTTGAACCTTGCATCGTAAACATCGGTATGGCAAGTGCGAGTGCAAGCACGAAAGAAATCGAACGAGACCTGGTCTTCTTATTCTTATTTGACTTCGCATAGTTCATGAACAGAGCACCTCTCTATCAATTCATTGTGTCATGCCATCATGATCGATCTATGATGAGCTTATTCTCCCCCCCTTTCCACGTCACGAAAAACGCAAAAAGCACGAACCAAAGAGTGACCTCTTTAAGCTCGTGCCCGGCTTCACCCGGTTACACGCTTGGACAGGCGTATTTCGTTATCGATATGTAGATACCCACTTCACGATCGAAATCTTAAGACCAAGACCATGTACCGAAAAATGTAACGCTTACAGTCTTCAATGTTAAAGTAATCAAGATTTGAAATCATTTCAATACATTCGACAAAGGTTCTTATGGATCAACATCTTGTCTGCTTTTTCACGTGCAAATCAGAATTTATTCCGCTCCAACCTCGAACGGCCATCGCGTTAATTCCACGTTCATCGTCTCGCCCAAATAAATCATGTCATACTCGCCTGGGGGAAGTTCGATATGCTCGAACGTCAATACCCCATCCGGCTGCTGTATCGTATTCGTCAAGATCGAAGCGATCGGTTCGATTTGGCGAACTTCATTCGGCACAGCCCCCCTTGGAAATATACCAAACGCATCCTTATTGAGCGAACCTGTATACGTGACTCGAATCGCCTCTCCGACGAGGTAACTTCGCTTATCTAGCTGCATGGTTGGGTTGCTGAGTGTCAGATCCGGATCCGTCTCAGGATCAATCATAGGGATTTGTGGCGGTAGTGAAATGCTGTACTCTGCTTCGCTAACCCATGCCCCATTCGCAAAATCCCTACCTCTGAGCAGAACCTTGTCATCATAAACTTCCACGTAGTATCCCTGCGAACCATCCTTATGCGCATCCTCATCCGTCCATAGGTAAGCTGTCGAAGGTACGTTGAACAATGTCGCATATTTGGCATGATACATCGTATCCTTGGCACCCAGCTCCCAGTGGGTATGTCCCGTGAACAGGATGGATTGCGGATACTTCGATAGAATCGTCTTCAATTCGCGATCCTGCCGAATGCCATGCCAACCAAACCGCGTCTGCGCACCTGCGACCGTGTTCATCATCGGTTCATGCACGAAAATGAAGATCGGCTTATCCGCTACCGCATTCTCCGCTATTTTCTGCTCGAACCAAGCAAGCTGCTCTTCCGATAGATAGGCACAATCTTTCAAGGGCTTCTCTGTCCCTAGGAAAATAAAATGATAACCCTTAATCCAGAAATCATAATACTGCTGATCGATTCCAGTCGCTTCTCTGAAGCTCGCCATTCGTTCCTCAAAATCGGCCCACCGAACGTCGTGATTTCCTGTTGTAAAATACATCGGCGGTAAACCTTCCTTGTTGCGATCCCAAATCTCTGCCATTGTCTTAAATTGACCGGGTAGACCACTATCAGTCACATCGCCCACATGCATAATGCCGTCACTATCCGGTGCCGTCTTCCGTATATCCTTGAGCGCTCGATCGAAGTTAATAGAATAGATATCGTTCAGATCTTCAGCAACATGCGTGTCAGAAATCACTTGAAAATGAATGTTCGGTTTCATCCTAATCCTCTCTCCTCCTAAATGCTCGTCTGTATATCTCACCATAGGTGAGCGGCATTATGGCTCATGCCTCCATTTTATACCAATGAGACAATCATGATAACCCGTAAATACGACATTGGATGAAGAAAGTTTTTGTAGCAAATCGAAGGTTTTGTCGAATATAGTCAAATAAGAAAAACCCCTCTGGCCAACAGCATGAAATCTACTTCGCTGTTAACCATGAGGGGATTCTCTTGTCCACTTCGGACGATTTCATTACTTATAAATTCGCATCCAGCGAAGAATCTTCCTGTGGGATCGATGCCGTATTAGTCATATGCTGGCTAGTTGTTTTTTCGTCTATCGTTTGATGATCCATGTCTAATATCCAACTTTTTATCGCTTGACTGATCTCGGCAGCGGCTTTGGTTGGGAGCTGATGCTTCTCTTGCTCCAATACGATCAGCTTCCATTGCCGAAGATGATGCTGCAATATTTTACGGTAACGGTTATAGCCTTTGTCTTTTGCCCCATATAGCAGTAAGACAGGAGAGCTGATCATCACAAGCTGATTCGTGCAGTTGTAGTTCAGAGCGGATCGGTAATACTCATGAATATTCTGCATGTTGCCTCTTTCTGAATCCTGTAGCAGGTGACGAAATGTATGGACCTGGTCGGAATTCCCCCACGCAATCCCCCACATCAACAGACGAAACGTCGGCCGCCATGCAGATAGTCCCATCGCGAGCTTAATCCGGCTTCGGAGTACAATATCGCTGACCTCGGACATCGCGCTAATCAAGATGCCGCCTGCAAAACGATCCGGATAATCAAGCATGGCTCTTAATGCAACGCCTCCTCCGGTCGAGTACCCGGATACATAAGCTTGATGGATCTGCAGGTGGTCCAGCAATCGGACGATATCCTGGACAATTAATTCATAAGTGACCGGCACGGGGGACGCGTGACTTCTGCCATGTCCCCGAACATCGAAGGTGATAATCTGAAATTGATCGGACAAATACGCCTGCTGGTATTTGAAATTCGCGCTAGTCAAAAGCGGAGGATGGATAAATACGATCGGTATGCCTTGTCCGGATACTTCGTAATATAGCATGGTGCCGTTAATGTTCTGAAGAGGCATCTCCAAATAGCTCCTTTAGGCAACAGAATGAGTGATTCTGCTATATTATGCGTAATGACCGATTGGAAAATTCTTATATCCGAGCGATATTCATATCAACCTGCTTGCCTGTTCGTCTGGATTCATAGATGGCTTCAATGATTGCAAGGTTTGTTAATCCGCTGACTAGCAATATAGCGTTCTCATCGATTGCAATAGAATAAAAAAAGAATCTCGCCAATTGCGACGAGATCCCCCCATATCCATCTTTCTTACCGAATCACCTGCGCCAGCTCCGTGAAAATCACACCTAGCGCATAGGCTCCCGCATCCGGGTACCCGATGCTGCGTTCACCCACCGTACCCGCTCTTCCCATCCGAGCCACGATCGTCTCGGTGTTCTTCGCGCCTTGGACCGCGGCTTCGGCCGCTTTTACAGTTGCGGTCTTAAAATCCTCGCCCTGTCTCGCGCTCTCCTGCCAGGATTCTGCATACGGAACGAGTGCATCGATTAAAGTCTTATCGCCCACGACAGCGCCGCGTCCGAATGATCTTGCTCCCGTGTCTTGAATTCCTTTAACGACGGCCGCCATCATGTCCGCGAACGCTTCAATGGACAAGGTCTGCTTGTCCCCCACCTGTCTACTTGCTGCCCGGAAGGCCGATCCCCAGATCGGACCGGATGCACCCCCACAATGCTCCATAATGATCAGCGAGCATGCATCCAAGAAGCTTCCAATACTACCGCTGCTATACGCCAGAATATCCTTCCACTCCGTCTTCAGCTGCTTGAACCCTTTGGCAACACTCATCCCAAAATCTCCGTCACCTGCATGGGCATCCAACTCGCAGAAAGGGACCTCATTTTCAATAATGATCTCACTCATCTGATCAATGAGATACACCATGTTCTGAAGCGAGAGTTGGTTATCTGTCATCGTCGCCCAAGCTGGGTCGCTCTCGTTCTTATAAGATACGCGGGTTTCTGCCGCATTTGGTCGATGCACAACTTCTGTGTACTCCACGGTTTCAAACGGCTCATGTACGCTTAACGCCGGTGTATCGCATGGTGCCGATATCCACTGCTTCAGCGTTGCATCGAGCTTCATCAGGGTCACCGATGCGCCTGCCATATCGATACTCGTCATATAATTGCCGACAAAACCTTTGAAGATCTTAACACCCTTCGCCGTCAATTCACGTGTCACCGAATTATTGAGCAGATACAATTCTTGAAGCGGCGTAGCACCGAACCCATTAATAAGCACCGCCACTTCTTGCTCGGCTCCCTCACCCATTTGCAAATTCGCAAGCAATGCCGTCACCATACGATGCGCCAGCTCATCCGCAGAGAGGATACGCTCACGACGGATCCCCGGTTCACCATGAATGCCCACGCCGTACTCCATTTCCCCCTCTTCGAGTTGGAAGGTCGGGGTGCCTTTTGCCGGAACGGTACAAGAGGTATATGCAAACCCAATACTGCGAACGTTATCGATCGCATGCTGTGCCGCTTCCTTCACTTCCTGCAAAGATAAGCCCGCTTCCGCCGCAGCTCCTGCCACTTTATGAACCAGAACGGTCCCTGCAACCCCTCTTCTTCCCACCGTATAGAGGCTATCTTCGACTGCGATATCATCATCGACTTTGACATAATCAACTTGAATCCCATCTTCACCCGCAAGATGCGCAGCATTTTTGAAATTCATAATATCGCCGCTGTAATTTTTAATGATTAGCAGCGTCCCTTTGCTGCTCGCCGAGTTACGAATCGCTTGATAGACCTGAATCTGCGAAGGCGAAGCGAACACGTCACCGCATACCGCGACATCGAGCATCCCTTTCCCGACGAATCCAGCATGCGCGGGTTCATGTCCACTACCGCCGCCACTGATTAAGGTGACCTTCTCACGATTCGGCGCTTTCTTCGAGATGATTTTATACTTGCTGTCAAAAGCAAGATTCGGATGTGCAAGCACAAGTCCGTTACACATTTCCCGAACAAGCGTCTCGGGTTGGTTGATGATTTTCTTCATGTTATTCGCCTCGATTCCGTTTGTATTCACGTCCAATCTGATCGGCAACTCGAATCGCCGCCGCCACCGCTTCCACCGTAATCGGGAATGGCATCGAATGAATGGATTCTTCTGCAATACATGCTTTCTCGGCCACCTGCAACAATTCCTGCTGCGTCACCTCGTCTACGCCGATGTCAGCTAAACAAATCGGTAAACCTATAGAAGCACAGAACGCGAGCACTTCATCGATTTCCGCTTGATCCGCATTTTCCAGCACCAATTGCGCAAGCGTACTGAAGGCAACTTTTTCCCCGTGGTAGTAGTGATGCGTTCCTTCGAGCATCGTTAATCCGTTATGAATGGCATGGGCTGCCGCCAACCCGCCGCTCTCGAACCCGAGTCCCGACAATAGAATGTTCGTCTCAACAATATTCTCAAGGGCCGTCGTGACAACGTTCTGATCACAGGATAGTTTGGCTTTCACACCATCTTCTAATAACGTCTCGTAGCATAATTTTGCAAGAGCCAATGCTGTCTTCGTTCCTTTTGCTTCGCCACAAGCCCCTTCACGAACGCCGCATGGCAAGCCCGCATTCACGTTCGAATAAGACTTTGCCGTTGCTCTGGCTTCAAAATAGGTCGACAGCGCATCCCCCATTCCGGCCACAAGAAATCTTGTCGGCGCGTTCGCGATCACCGTCGTATCGATCATGACCACGCTAGGGCTTTGCTTGAAATACGCATAATCATCGAACGCGCCTTCTGGCGTATAGAGCACGGCAGAATGACTTGTCGGCGCATCGGTCGCTGCAATGGTCGGTACGATGATCAACGCTTCACCTTCGGCAACGCATTTCGCCGTATCAATTGCTTTTCCCCCGCCTAATCCGATCGTACAAGAACATTGATGTTCCTTCGCCAAAGCTTGCAGACGTGCCACTTCTTGTCTCGAACACTCGCCTTGGAAACCGCTTTCAACGAGCGTGATGTCATATTGTTGACTTGTAAAAGCAAGCTTATCTTTCACACGCGCTACATCATCAGGGTGGGCAATCAATAAGGCAGATTCTCCAAATGTCCGTACAAAATAACCAAGGTTCCGAAGCTCATCTTCCCCTTGAACATATTTGGTTGGGCTAATAAACGCTCTTCTCATAACGAATTCCTCCCTAGTTGAATATAGCTCTATTATAGGCTTGTCCCTCAGCAGATTCATGGAAAGATCCGTGCGAATTCAAGCGTTTTCAGATCGAATTATTTTGTCATTTCCCTGTAAAATAGTAGAATCTTGTCCTAGTGTCCCCAAAATCGCGTATAATAGAGGCAAATCAGAATACGATGAATGTGGTGAAAAAACGATGATGGTAAAATCACGTTATGATCTTGAACGAATAATAGATATGGACAAATGGCATAAGCTGCAGGACTCACTCTCCCTCGTCACCAAAATGGCGATCATCACGGTCGATTACAAAGGGGTTCCCGTGACCAAGCACAGCTATTGTCAATCGTTCTGTCAGGGGGTACGACAAGATCCCTTCCTCGCGCAATATTGTCAGAAATGCGATGCACGTGGCGGCTTGGAAGCGGTTCGACTGAACAAACCTTATATTTATCGCTGCCATTTCGATATCCTGGACATTGCGATTCCGATTATTATCGATAACCAATATATCGGTGCAATCATGGCGGGTCAGATCAAGCTTCGTGACGAAGACGCCCCCCTGTTGGAGAGAATCGTATCCCGTCCATCGAATGCGGAGACGAACAACAAATTCCGACACCTGAAGGAAGACTATCTCGCTCTGCCCGTATTGTCTTACGAAGAGGTGACGACGATAGCGGACATGCTGTTCCACTTGTGCACGTATATCGTCGAAGAGGCGATACATAAGAATGCAACGATCGATATGTACAAGAAAGCATTATCGTTCGAAGCGGATCCCTCTCTCGATGAGATGAACACGTCGGAACGCACGCATCGTAATATTCAGGCTATTCAGCACGAACTATCCAGCGCACTGATTGAGACCAAAGTCAGACAATCCGTTGCCCAAACCTTCCATGCCTCTAATCCTGCGCTTCAACCAGCCTTTGATTACATCTATGCCCATAAGAATGAGAACTTCACGTTGCAATCGATGGCGCAGCAATGTCATATGAGCTCGAGTTATTTCAGCCGCATGTTTACCAAAGAGACAGGAGAGAATTTCTCGGTCTTTACTGCTAGACTTAAGATAGAATGGGCCAAGCAGCTCTTAGAGACTTCCGACCTCGCCGTGAATCAAATTAGCGATGAGCTCGGCTTTTGCGATGCGGGTTATTTTATCAAAACCTTCAAGAAGTTCGAGAACTTAACGCCTGCCGTATACCGTACGGTATACACGAACAAATCTACCGAGTGAAATACTGCTCGTCTGGAGCACATCCCATAAGCCGAAGCTTGTTCGGACCGTGGTTCACAAAAAGGGCAGCCTGAAAATCAGGCTACCCCTTTTGCAATGTTGCTATCGTTAATACTGATTTGCCTCAATACGAAGATCCAACTCTGCACCTATTCTACTATATACATAGATTTTCCAATCTCCACGAATTCCAATCGCAACTTGTTCTTCAAAATGCTGTACTCTCTGCGAACCGCCGCGAATCGCAATATCCGATACAAACTCCGAATCATTACGCTTGATGGTCATATACACCGTATCTTTACCCTTATTCTGAACTTTAACGATCATATTTTTACCATTCTGAGCTGTTGTCGTAAATAAACCCTGATACGCTCCTCTACCCCTATGGCGAACAGGAGAAATCAGTTGACTATCACTTAGAACGATTTCTTGTTTCGAAGGAACTTCCATCATTATGGTATTCGATGTTGCTGATGTTTCAGATGCAGGTAAAACTGCAAAAATAGGAGATAGGATACAAACAACGACTATCCATGCAAGAAGTTTTGTTTTTCTCATTCGTTATTACAACCTCCGATAGTTCATAACTAGTAGAAAAATTTGTTAATAATTCCACCTTTATTATGAATGAGGGAGATGAATTTGTGAACTATTAACTTCTTGCAATGGTTAACAGCCACAAATCCCAGTGCGTAATAGTCTGCTAGATGCTGCTCATCGTCTTCTCATGCTGCAGCAGCCAATCTTTGCGCGACAATCCACCGCCATAACCGCCCAAATCGCCATTCGAATTAATAACACGGTGGCATGGAATCACGATGGCTAGCTGATTCGCCCCGTTCGCTTGAGCCACAGCGCGGAAAGCCGTCGGTCTATCGAGGGTTACCGCAATATCAGAGTAGGAGCGCGTCTCCCCGGGCGGAATTTGCACCAATTGATCCCATACACTTTTCTGAAACGGAGATCCGAGTAAATGATGCGGCGTCTTGAACGCCTTCAACTTACCGTCAAAGTACTGCGTCAACTCCTGTTCAATCGATTGAATCGGCTTCGTAGTGCCCGGAATAATCGCCGATTTCGTCCGCAGTCGAAGTCGCTCCACCTCCCGCTCTAAACCCCGCCGATCTACAAATTCTAATAAATATAGCGCATGCTCATCCGCAATCGCGACCATTGGGCCAAGCTTCGTATCGATCCAAGTAGCTCTAAGCACTTTGCTGTCATCGAGCATCGTAGGCGCTGCGCCCATAATGCGAGAGAACGCATCTCTAAACCCACTGCTGGACTCATAACCCGATGCTAATTGGGTATCAATGACCGTATGCCCTGCTTTAATGTTCTTGAATGCAAGTCCCATGCGGCGGGCGCGTGCATATTCGATAAAGGTCATGCCGAAGCGCTTCTTGAATTGTCGACGCGCGGTCGATTCATCCATGGACAGATCTCTAAAATCTTGGGTCTTCCAACGTTTCTCCGGGTTCTGCTCCACCGCTTCCACGAGCTGACGAACAACATCGGAAACTTGGTTCGGATGGGACAAGGGACGACAGCGTTGACAAGGCCGAAACGATGCCAGGAGCGCCTCCTTCGCAGTCTCATAAAATTCGCAATTCTCAAACTTCGGTTTCCGAGCGGGACAAGTCGGACGACAGAATACCCCTGTGGACTTGACACCTACATAAAATACACCTTCGTATTCTGAATTTTTCTCGATTAATGCTTGATAATATTCGCCGTACCGTGCAGTAGGAATCATTGCAGCACTCCCTAATATGTGTTGTTGTCCTTATTATAGCCATAACCGGGCCGGGCCGTAACCGAAAATCAGGCATTCATTTTTTTGTCTTGTACGCCTATAACAAGTCGCCAAAAAATCCCCGCCAACCTTCAAAGGTCGACGGGGATTTAGCAATTGTCATTTCAAATTGATTTTACTTATCTTACTTCATTACTTACAATCTTCTTGCTTACAATCACCATGATAACCGCCAAGACAAGAAAATATACCGGCATCACGATGAGAGAACCATTATGCAAATAGCTCATTCCGGTCGTTATAAGACTGACGATCAGATAATAACCCAATCCAAAAATAGCACCTGCTGTTCCCAGTACGTCACTGTACTGCACCAATGCCAAACTCAAGCAATTCGGAATCGCCATACCAATCCCTAACAGGAGGATAAAGATGCAGGCGATGATAAGCCACATATGGATAGCAGATGGGCTTATTCCGGACAGCACAAGTCCTGTTAGACAGACGGCTCCTACCGTCGTCACCATGGAACCGATCAGAATGATATGCGTCGCCGAGAATTTGGTTAACATGCTTCGGGACAGCATCGCACCGATGATCGAAGATAACGCTACGAATATACCTAGAAACCCAAACACACCCGGTTTAATATGGAAATATTCGATAAAAATAAAAGGAGCTTCTGCGTAATAGCTGAACAGGATCCCATTCGTAGCACCGATGAGGAAACCAAATCCCCATATTCTACGATCCTTCACTAGACGACTAGCTACCGAAAGTGTACTGATCTTAGTAACTGTGGTCGATACTCTTGTCTCAGACAGCGAAAAGAACGTATACATCAAGATACCAACACTCATCACCACAAGAGTCAGGAACACCGACCTAAAACCAAAGGATTGATCGACCCATCCGCCAATGAGTGGACCGATCGCCGGCGTGAATGCAAGCGCTGCAGAGATTTGTGCAAATACCGCATGACGCTTCGCTCCATCGATGCTCTCGCGCAGAATGGTCTGTGTCACAGCAGAACCCGTACTCGCACCAAAAGCTTGAATAAAGCGGCTGACCAATAACCATTCAACGGAACCGGATAAATAACATCCCAAGCTCCCTACACCATAGACAACAATGCCCCACAGCATGGCTGGACGTCGTCCGATGGCATCAGATAACCTTCCCCAGCAAAAAACACCAAAAGCAAATCCTAGAAAATAAATGCTAAGCGTCAGCTGAATCATGTTGCTGCTGGCATGGAGATGATTCGCGATATCCGGTAATGAAGGTGTATAGATCGTTTCGCTAATTTGCGGGAAACCCACAAGAATAATAAATAAGAACAAAGACGGCGTTGAGATTTTTCTTTCCACTGCAAATACCCCCTATAATTTTCGAAAATCTCAAAAACGACTAAGGGTTGTTAGGGAATCGGGGGTTTGCATTTAATCAATCTAGCAAATGAGAGCATCTTATTTTCACCTTTACAATTCTTATATAGGGGGGTATATCTATCAAGCATTATAGCAATAATTCCAAAATCGCACAAAAAAGCCCGGACCAACAACCCTAAAACAAAAGGGGCTGTCCCTAGGCCATTTTCATGGCTTTTGAGACGGCCCCTTACATTAATGATTATTGACTAATCGAACCATTTGGATATAACGTCGTACCCCCTATTGAAACTTTGATATTGCTGGATAATGGAACGTTCGTTTCATCAATCACGGTTCTCCACCAATCCCACGCAAGACCTGTACATTCTTTGGCGTGAATTTTGATGTTCTTGGCATTAGGAGGAAGTGGAATCTCTGTCGAGAAATGCGCTGTTTTGTCTCGACCATTTCCTTCCCACGTTTTGTGCGTAATGATTTCTTGTCCATTTGCATCAAATGTAAATTCATCCCAAGATACGTCAAACTGAGCTACATATGCACCGCTGTGATCAAGTGTAATTTTACCTCTGGTATATTCAGTCGTTTTGGTCTCAATATATTCCGTATTGTTGTGAACAGCAGCAAGGGAATTGTCTTTCAAGAATACACTCGTATACGAAATGGGGTAAGCTGGATTTTTACTGCTAAATTGTGCATTGTCCTTAATTACATTTTGGATGACACTAAAGTCTTTCGTGACGATCTGGTTATGTGTTTGTGCATCGCCGCCTAATACAACAGCTGTAAATGAACTTTCATCATAAATATCTTTGTACTGTCCACTACCACTAACTTGGATATTAGGATTATTGAGCAATGCTTTAAATGCCGTCTGTACATCACTACTCTTCGAGGTTGTCTCCAATTTCACATAAATGGTTCTGCCATAAGCTACGTTGGATACCATCAGTGGCGGAGCCTCATTACTTACCCCTTTACGGGCTAATTCAGCAAACGTCACACTATTATCAAAAAGGTCCGATGGATTATTAGGAAGTGTTGCACTTACCGTATAAAAGATTTGCTTATAAGCAGCGACCATCACTTTTTTCTCGCCGCTTGCTACTGCGTTAAAGTCGATTCCGAGCGTATTGTTAAGGTATTGCGCGTTCACATTAAGTGTACTGGCAATTTGATTTTTGCTGTACACCATCGATTCTGCATACTGTAATCTTGCAGGCAGTGTATGTGTGTTCGAGTACTTGTCAACCCAAGTCGACACGAGCTGATCAACGGCACCAGAAACACTGCTGAAATTTGGATTTTGAACCGTAATTGTATTTTCACTCTTCAACCCAGGTAGATCAATGCTAATATCTAATGGTTTTCTCGCTGCCATAACCAGACTAGGCTGATTATTCGCAAAATCTTCATTGGCAAGCTGTATTGCACCTGGATACGTGCGATTCGTGATCGAATCAATTATGGAAATATCTACGGGTGAGGTTGCGAGTGATTTTTTATCCCGCTCAACCACGATAAATTTGCCATTGGACTGGGTACCTTCTTTGGGAACGAAACTACTGATTTGATCGCCATTGACAGCCAAAACTTCATTACGATTGTAATTTAGGCCTGCGATCCCAGTATCAATATCATTAGGCACGTACGCTTCAGCGAATGAAATACTAGAGAAAGTGAATACGCTTACACTTACTAACAGACTACATAACCATTTCGCTCTATTAACACGTTTTTGAGTTTTCATATATATTCCCCTCCTATATTTATATTGTATAGCAGTAGGATCCTACACTATATATATCGGTTTTTTGGTAGAAAAGTTGATACATTTGTAGCAAAAAAATATTACAAGGGCTACATTTTGTTTCACTCACGCTCCATAATCATGTGAAAAAGCCAGATCCATAAAGGGACCTGGCTTCCGTTTATCGGTACAAGCGATGTCTACCAAATGCTTACGCGGTCCTCAGGGGCCACGTATTGCGCATCCTTAGCCGTTACGCCATACGTTTTGTAGAATTCTTCAAAGTTCGAAATCGTGCGGTTAACGCGAACTTTATTCGCGGAATGCGTATCAATCGTTGTCATATACGCAGCGATTTCCTTGGTCATCGTAGAACGCCAGATCGTTGCATATCCTTCGAAGTAGGCTTTATAATCCGGATTCGTAAGCTGAGAAGCCACTTGAAGGGATGTCGCCATGCCGCCAATATCCGCAATATTCTCACTTACCGTTAATTGACCGTTATTGTAAGCGCCAGGAACAACTTCAATGTGATCGTAGAATTTAATCACTTCTTCACACTTCGCTTGGAACTTCTTATAGTCTTCTTCTGTCCACCAATTCACCGCATTGCCGTTCTCATCATAAGCAGCGCCTAAATTGTCGAAGGCATGACTGATTTCATGCGCAATGACCATTCCGATCGCACCCAAATTCGCTTCAGGTTTCGCTTTAATATCATAGAAAGGCGCTTGCAGAATACCTGCCGGGAACACGATTTCGTTATTCATTGGGTTATAGTAGGCATTTACATCATATACAGCCATAATCCATGCGCTCTTATCGACAGCTTTGCCAAGAGATGCTTTCATCATCGTGCTGTATGCTTTGGTAATGGCAACCGTGTTGGAGAACAGGGAACCACCATTGTCAGCCGTCTTAATCGAGACTGGATCTAACGCATTGCTCCATTGATCCGGGTAACCGATCTTAACGGTCATTTTCTTCAGCTTCTGAATCGCTTTGGTCTTCGTCGTCTCCGACATCCAATCTAGCGTTTGAATACGTTTCTCGTACGTCGCGATAAACTGCCCTACCATCTTCTCAACATCCTGCTTCGCTTCCTTCGTGAAATATCGCTTCACGAATTCTTGTCCAAGGTAGTCGCTCATCATAGCTTTTGTTGTACTTACTGCAATTTGCTCGTTGGTTTTCTCACCTACAACACCATATAGATCCGCGCTGAATTGATTGCTCGCTTGGATGAAATCATCCGACAGCATGCCGCCTGTCCTCATAAGGAACATGGACTTCGCGTAAGATTTCAACGTGCTAAGATTCGCCTCTGTGAGTACCTCTGCCGACTTGTTCGCAAGTCCGACATCCGTCACAATAATTTTATCGGCTTGATCCAATTGAAGATCCTTCATCATTTGCGCCATATCAACGGTTTTGAATAGGGCCAGGAACTTCTCTTTTGTGTAAGGATTGTAGAATTTGTTCACATTGCCTTGATCTTGAATATCCATCGCTGCTGCGGCCAGATCTTTCTCGAATGCGAATACAGCTTCGGCCTGCGCTTTCGCGGATTGCTCTTTGTCACCTGACAAGACAAATAACTTCGTTAAATAGTCTATGTATACCTTCTTCGTCTTCTCATCACCGGAGACATAACTGTTCTTGTCGAGTCCCATGCCAAGGCCGGAGAAATAGAGCGCATTAACGGAGCTGTTCTTCGCATCAGCCATCACGGCAAATGACATGAGCGGGCCCATATTGGTCGCTTTGTTGATCTCATTATTCGCCTCGAACAATTCCTTGATCGTCGTCGCTTTATCGAGGGCTGCTAGGTAAGGTGCGATCGGCTTGATGCCTTCTTGATTACGGCTCTTCATATCGAGGGCAGATTTGTAGAAATCCGCAATTTTCTGCTCTTTGGAGCCTGCTGCATTCTGCTGCTTCACTAGTTCATCGATAATGCCTTTTACTTTCTCTTCATTCGAAGTCATGAGTTCGTTAAATACGCCATTTCCCATTTCGCCCGCAGGAATCTTCGAAGCATTCAACCATTTCTTATTAATAAATTCATAATAATCATCACGTGGATTCGATCCATTCAACGCGAAAATGCGGTTCGCGAGAGTACGCAATTGTTCCTTCGTCACGCGGTCCGATACGCCGAGACGACCATCCGGATAACCGCTCAGGATCCCTGCTGAAGCCAGCTTGGCAATATCATTTTGTGCCCACTTCGGCACATCCGTAAATGCTGCAGCCGTGTTCCCTACACGTAAATCATTACCTTGCGGCGCAGGTAGATTCGAGAACGCACGGCTAAGCATAATCAATGCCTCAATGCGGGATACCGATTGATCCAGGTTCAAGTTCCCTTTGGCGTCGCCTTTCAAAATATCCTCTTTCTTCACGCCCGGATTGTAATCATCCGCTGCACCGAGTAGGTAATCCACGACTTCCCCACGTGTTGCATATGGTTCTGCTTCTTGTGCAAATGCCGATACCGGCACCATCAGCAGCATGCATGTGGAGAGCAGGATCGCTAATCTCCTTTTCATTCCGTAAAACCTCCTATAATTTGGTATAACTTCAATGCTGTTACCTTCATGATGAATTGCAGGCTTGTCAACATCGTCAATGCTATTTATTCTCCAAGTATACCCAGCAATCCTCTTATGGATTTGGATATTTCGTGAAAATTAGGGCTTAATCGACTTTCATTCCATTCGTCGGGACATCGAAATACCTGGTTTTGGAAGGCAGCAAAATGCATACGCTGAGTAGAATACCTAATAGAGTCATGAAAATAACGCCTGTAATGACAACGAGCTGGATGGGGATCAAATCAGCCGCGACACCCACCGCGAAGGTCGTCATCATAATGAGGATCGCTTCGATAAATCCATTCACGCTGCCTACCCTACCCATAATTTCGATAGGAATATTGTTCTGATAGAACGTAGAAAAACCGGAATTCACAAATGCAAGGCAGAACGCTAGGACGAAAAATCCAATGGCTGCTGCAAGAAATGACGCCGAACTCGCGTAAATGAGATAACCCGCACATACGCCGAGCGTTCCGAATCCAATCATATATGAGGTCGCAATCTTCTTCACGACAAGCGTGTTGACACTTGCCCCAACGATGATACCCGCTCCCGCGATACTCACCAGAACGCCGTAGTCACTTTCAGACAATTGAAGTACCACTTTGGCAAATGTCGCTTCAAGCGAATCGACAGCCGAAGCCATGACCACCAAAAGGAATCCTGGTCTTTCCTCAATGATAGATGAATACTCGATTAAATCATCCAACCCTCATAGGCGAACAACACACTTGTAATAAGCAAAAAAGCCTCGCCACTAATGGCAGGGCTCTTCTTGTTATCTTATCTTTTGTACAATACCGGGAAATAATCATTCGCGAAAGGTTGCCCATTCACAGGACGCGGCCCAAGCAATCGGATGTTATCGTGGCGCTGAATGCCGGCACGGTAACCCGTTCCTCCCTTCATTACATGCGCAACGACGGACAGACGCGGATCATTCGTCGTGTTCGGACCTGAACCGTGGAACGTCAGTCCATGGTGGAAGCTTGCTTGACCAGCTTTGAGAATACACGGCTCTTCGACCCAGTCACGGCCTCCCGCATATTTCTGCTTCAATTGATCCATGTCTTGATTGAAGAACGAGTTGCTATCCGGGATCAGTCCCCACTTATGGGACCCCAAGATCGTCATCATGCCCCCGTTCGTTAAATCCGTGTCCTGAAGCGCGATCCACACTGTAATCATGTCAGGCGTGTCCGAGCACTGCCAATAGGCATAGTCTTGATGCCAGCCAACATTGCCTGACTCCGTCGTCTTGTCACCGACGCCCGGCTTATAAATAACCTGGTCGTGCCATAGACGAATTTCATTCGCTTCTAACAAGTCAGCGCAAAGTTGTCCGATGAAGGGATCCGTTACGACGTTACGAACCTCGTCATTAATCCACCATCCGTTGTCGAATTTGCGCAGCGCATCGGGATTGCTGTTGAGATAGAGCGGATTCATAGGCTCCCCATCGCCGTCATACTGCCCAGCCCAAATCCGTTCATGCGCCTCTCGCAGACGTTCGATTTTCTCGTCGTCGATCAGCTTCGGACTGATCCAGTACCCGTCCCGATTGAACGTTTCCTTATCCTCTGCCGTAATTGTATACTGACGTTCTGCTTGTAAAGTCAATGAAATCTCCTCCTCCAATGTGATTAACATCATATTAACCGCTCATGACATCAATTGACGTTCACAAGATTACAAAGTAGGATGAGAAACAAATGAACATACACAGAAACATCATCGAAGGAGAGGATCGCTTGCCACGTTGGGCCTACAATATCGAAATCAATCCCCCCATCCCGTTGGTACCTGAGTTCGTCATGTTCGGAAGCGATGAAATTCGTAAAGCGCTGCCGCTCTTCGAGCATGAACACCCGGGATGTTACGAATTCGTCCTCATTGAACGTGGAAAAGCCAGTTGGGAACTGGGAGACTGCGTATACGAGACGCAAGCTGGTGACGTATTCCATACACGCCCCGGAGAGAAGCATCGTGGCGGCTTCGACGTGATCGAGCCTTGCAAATTCTGGTGGTTCATTGTAACCGCCCCCCATCATCAAGGTTGGCTTCGACTCCCACCGGAGGAGAGCCGGATCATCGAACAATCGCTCGCACGATTGCCAAGAGTCGTTCAGGTCGGATTGAACCCTGTTGATTCGTTGAAGAGGTTCAAGAAAGCACTGATGGATAGCAGTCCGATGCGAAGCATCGCGGTACGCCATGCACTGGTTGACTTGATGCTAACCATGACACAGCCCGTCACCGGCACGCGGACCGTCGCAGATGATCTATTGTGTCAATTCGATCGGCTTATCGCCAAAATCAACCAAGAACCGGAATGGCGGCCTTCCGTTGAAGAGTTGGCCGCGTCCACAGGTGTCAGCGCTTCCCATTTCTACCGTACATTTCAGGAATATACCGGTGAGCCGCCCATCACGTTCATCGAACGGCTTCGTGTGAAGGTCGCTTGCCGCCTACTTACGGAAACCCAAGATTCCGTTACAGAGATTACCTATCGGCTAGGCTATCAATCCAGTCAACATTTTGCTACGGTATTCAAACGTTGGGTCGGCGTGACCCCCACCCAGTGGCGGAAGACCCGCAGTGGAAGCAGATCGCCTAACTAAATTATTCATCTATCTATGAATAAGGCCAAAGCAACGACGATGAAGGCACAAAAAAGGAGAACGCCTCTATGCGTCCTCCTTGTATAGGAATAAAACAAATTACAACTTGATCACCGAATGATTTTTTATGAGAATCTAACGAATCCTACGCACGCAATTCTCGGTTTTACGCGATATTTCATCGCAAAAAGCCGCAATAGCGTTATTAGGATTCGTTAGCTACAATAAGCTGCTCATTTCACGCCAATAAGGCTCGTACGATTCGTTAGCGACTGCGTCAGGGTGTGAGGTCATTTAAACAATGATAAGAGGCACGGCACCTACAAAATCCCGTCCGGCTTCAGCCAGAACTCGAACTGTAGATGCTGGTTCGAAGGAATCCGGTACTCCTCATGGACCGGCGCGCCCCAGCTATCATCCCCGCCTACGCCCATTTGTCGGCCGGCTACCGTGATGACGGTGTAATGTACCGGCGGCAGCTCATAATGATGCTGCGCATGCTCCAGCTCGAACGCCGTATAAGGTGAGATGGCGCATTCGACCGGATGCTTCGGATTCGCGTGTATCGCGATTCCCGCACCATCGGCATCCAGCACGCGAACGCGGCGAACGCCCATCCGATTGCCCGACTCCTGTGGCACGAGGTAAGCAGCGACATTGTCCTCCGCCCGATTATCGAAGCTGCAGAGCCTTGCGCCATGACAGCGGTCCGCGTAATTCTCCTCTGGCCCCATCGCGTACCATTGCAATTGATGGTATGCAGCTGGCACCTTGAAGCTAAGTGCGAAGATCGGCAGATCCGGCAGTCCTTCCAGGCCTGGATACGCCGCTTGCACGCGTAAGCTGCCATCGCGATGCACCATATAGGCGACGGTTGTCCGCGCCTCCGCACTCACGCTCAAGGCATATGTGAACAGGACAGTCACACCGTCCGCTTGCTCCGTGAACTGCACATCGATGCATTTCGGCGCCAGGCTGGCCGCGTACCAAGCCGCCGCATGGAAGCCCATCTCCGTTCCGCGGTCATTATCCGTCGTCCCCCGCCAGAATAAAGGTTTAGGCGGTGCCGCGATCATTTCGCGGCCTGCGTAGTTCACTGAAACGAGACTGCCTAATTGCTTGGAGAAGATGATCGAGAAGTCTCTGCCGTGAACGCCGATGTTGACATCCCCGTGGACGACGCTCAGTCCCGCTGAGCTGCCATCCGCCACAGCCAGTGTCGACTCAGCCCCTGCAACGCCCCCCACCTGGAATACATACTGCCCGAATGCCACCTCATGGCCGGCATCGGCCCACATCGTGCTCTCTTTCAACCTGAGGGAAACATCGATCCAATATTCCCCCGAAGCAAGCGTGCTCGTATCGAACCACATGGGCAGACTTTGTTCCGTCTGGGGGGCAATCACCGGATGAAGCACACGACGCTCCAATGCGATACCTTCACGATACAGAATGCATTCCAGTTCATACCCTTCCGTGCCGATGAACAAATTTCCATTGATGACCTTCACGCTATCCCTATCCGGTATCAGCTTCACGTTCTGGTAGAGCGATTTGACTTCCTGCATCTTCGGCGACAGCGTCCGGTCCGCATAGACAATTCCGTTGCCGCAGAAGTTGTAGTCCGTGGGCCGATCGCCGTAATCCCCACCATAAGCGAGATATTCGTTACCGAAGCGATCAACATGGATTAAGGACTGGTCCATGAAATCCCAGATGAATCCGCCCTGATACATCAGATATTTGTGCTCAAGTTCTGTGTACTTGTGCATGCCCCCAAGTGAATTGCCCATCGCGTGCATGTACTCGCAGGTAATGTATGGCTTCGTCGGGTTGTCATTCAAATAAGCCTCCACATCGGCGACCTTCGCGTACATTCGACTCTCCATATCACTCGTTTCGTTGAACCGGCGATCATGGAATACCCCTTCATAATGCACCAATCGCCCCGGATCCACTGACCGGAAATACTGAGATACCTGATAGATCACTTCACCGCCATACGACTCATTGCCGCACGACCAGATCAGGATCGATGGATGATTCTTGTCCCGTTCGAACATCGACACAGCTCGATCCATGACGATGTCCCGCCATTCCGGTCGGTCGCCCGGAACGACCCATGACGGCTCGACGGCGCCCAGCTTCTGCCACGAACCATGACTCTCCAGGTTCATCTCATCGATGACGTAGATGCCGTATTGATCACACAATTCGTACCAGAGGCTTTGATTCGGATAGTGGGAGGTACGAACCGCGTTCAGATTATTTTGCTTGAGCGTACGGATATCGAACAGCATATCCTCCTTCGTAATCGCACGGCCGCGGCGGCAGTTGAACTCATGGCGGTTCACCCCTTTGAAGACGATCCGCTTCCCATTCAGATGCATGACCTTATCGATCATCTCAAATTTGCGGAAGCCGACTTGCTGCGGCACGACCTCCACAAGCTCGCCGAGCTCGTCATAGACTGAGACCAGCATAAGATAAAGCTGAGGATCCTCGGCGCTCCATAATCTCGCCTGCGGCACATCGATTTGAACGGAAACTTCATCGGCTGCATCCATGCGCGCCATCCCGACAGGACGACGATCCGCGTCCAATAATTCAACCTTGATATGCCCTTTCATATCGCCTTCCAACTTGAACTGCGCCTTCAGTTGTCCCGACGTGTATTCCGCATCCAATTCCGTCTTCACCGCTACATCACGGGCATGCACCTTCGGCACCGTGTACAAATAGACATCACGGAATATACCGGAGAACCGCCAGAAATCTTGATCTTCGAGCCAACTGCCCGTGCTGCGCTGATAGACCTCAACAGCCAGCTTATTGACGCCATCTTGAACAAATGCAGTCAGATCGAATTCCGCAGGCGTGAAGCTGTCCTCACTATAGCCGACAAATTGTCCGTTCAACCAGACATAGAAGGCTGACTCAACGCCTTGAAAGGAAATATACAGCGGCTGCCCGGCGAAATGCGGCGGAACTTCAAATTCCTTCACGTAACTGCCGACCGGGTTGCGCTGCTGCGGCAGCTGCGGCGGTCTCAGCGCCTCTATGCCGTCCCAAGGATACTGCGTATTGACATATTGGGGATGATCGTACCCTTGGAGCTGGATGTGTTCCGGAACCTCTATGAAGGACCAACCGCTGCAGTTGTGCTGGACCTGATAGAAATCCGCCGGGCGGCTGTCCGGGTGAACCGAATAAGCGAACCGCCATTGCCCGTTCAGATCATACCGCATGGACATCCCTGCATCTTTGAGCGCTTCCTCCTCCGTCCGGTAATAACGGTGGTCCGAATGAGCAGGCAGCCGATTCACTGCAAAGGTATGCACATCACTCAGCCAGTCTAAAGTAGGTGTCTTGATCTTCATTTTTTATCGCTCCTGTTCTATGCTTCTCTCACGCTACTATTTCACCGAACCCGTCATGCCTGCGACGAAATGCTTCTGCATCAAGAAAAATACCAGCGCTGTCGGCAGCGTTGCGATGACGATCGCCAGCATGATTAAGCCATAGTCCGGAGCATATCCCGAACCCAAACTCGAGATGAGCAGCGGAATCGTCCGCTGCTGCGGCGACTGAAGTACGATTAGCGGCCAGAGATAGTTGTTCCAGCTGGACATGAACGTGATAATGCCGGCAGCCGCATAGGTTGTTTTCATCGTTGGCATGAAGATTTTGAAGAAGATGCCGAGTTCGGTCAATCCGTCGATGCGGCCTGCCTCCACCATATCTTTCGGGAACATCTTCGAGCTCTGCCGGAAGAAGAAGATGAGGAACGCAGTCGTTATCGTCGGCAATATCACCGCAGACATCGTATCGATCCCGATCATCGGCGCAGCATTCGAAATGCTTGCAAACATCCGGTACAACGGTACCATTAAGGCTGCAAAAGGAATCATCATCGAAAACAGTAGAATGTTGAACACAACATCCTTCATCTTGCTCCGAAAAATCTCAAACCCGTAGCCTGCAAGTGATGCGAACAAAATGGCAAGAATCGTCGTCAAGATCGAAATTTTCGCCGAATTCCATAGGGCAGTGCCTAGATCCGTCGTATCCATCAGTTTCTTGAAATTCTCAACGAGATAAGTACCCGGAAGCAGTCTTCCTTTGGTCACATCAACGGATTTATTCGTTGCGCTGATGACGATCCATAAGAATGGAAAGATGGACACCAGCGCTGCAATACTGAGAAATAGATAAGTCAATATGCGCTTAACCTTCATCATTTTTCACCTGCCACTTTGAATTGAAGGATCGACAACACCACGATGAGAAGCACGATCGAATACGATACGGTTGCCGCATACCCGAAATCAGCCGTATATTTGAACGATAAGTTATAGATATACTGCGAGATCGTGAGGGTCGCATTCCCCGGGCCGCCTTTCGTAATGTTCAGCACCTCGTCGAATAACTGCAACGTACCAATCGTTGATGTGATCGAAGTAAACAGAATAATCGGCTTTAACATCGGAATCGTGATTTTGAAAAATTGCGTCACGGACGAGGCGCCGTCAATGCGAGCTGCTTCGTAGATCGAGTTGTCGACATTCTGAAGCGCAGATAAATAAAAGATCATATTATAGCCAGTCCACCGCCATGTAATCGCGATAATAATCGTAATCTTGGCCCAGAACGGATCGGTAATCCACTCAATCGGAGCCGTGATGATAGACAGCTTCATTAACATCGTGTTCACGAGTCCATTGATCCCGAACAAATACTTGAACACGACGGAATAGGCTACAAGGGATGTAACACACGGCAGGAAGATCGCCGTCCGGAAGAAACCTTTGAATCTCAGCGTGCTATCATTCAGCAGCACCGAGATGAACAACGCTAGCACAATCATGACCGGAACTTGAATAATCAAATAAATCGACGTATTCGTAAGTGCAGTCAGAAACGTCTTATCCGTTAACAATCTCTCGTAATTCGACCAACCTGTAAAAGCAAGATTCGCTCCTGTTCCAGTCTTGAAGGATAAAATAAGCGCTTCAAGCATCGGATAGAAGTAAAAAGCCATAATCATCAGAACAGCAACGAGTATAAAGCTCCATCCCGTAAACGCGTTTTTGGCGCGAATGCTAACTCCATGTTTGTCTGCTCTCATAGTTGAAAGAGCTCCTTTCCGCCTAGAAAAATAACACCCTAGGACGCTTATTATAACGACTTGCCTCACGCGCCCTAGGGTTATGGTTGTTTTCGATCTAACTGTGGCCTGGAGCCGGATTATTTAATCTGCGTCTCGGCCTGAGACTGCGCGTCGCTAAGCACTTGGTCAATATTTTTACCGCCCAAATAATTCTGAAGTTCTACAACCAGAATATCTTCAATCGCATAGGTCGAATTACCATAATTCACTTTCGGAATTTCGGATGTCCATTTCGCAAAATCCTTCACGATCTGTTGACCGCCGAAGAAATCATCCGTTTTCGCGTATGCTTCGCCTTGACTTGCCGCTTTCAATGTTCCGAGTGCGCCTACTTTGGTTAACAAGGTCTGATACATATCTGCATCCGATCCGAAAGTTTGAGCCAAGAAGTCTGCCGCTGTCTCAGAGCCCGGAATATTCATCACATACCATGAGCTTCCGCCGAGGTTCGTTGCATGGACAGAGCTAGGTGTATCCGGAAGCTTCGGCATTGGCAGGATCGCCCATTTGCCCGATTGCGCTGCTTCTGCTTTGACCGAAGGCGTAATCCAGTTGCCGGTCGGAACCGTTGCAACATCCCCGTTGTTGAACGCCGCAATGAATTGACTCCAGTCCGCAATGACTTTGACAATGTTCGCATCCATCATCTCTTTGTACAGTTCAAACGACTTCTTAAGCGCTGCATTGCCGTTCAGATCCGGTGTCTTGCCATCTTCCTTCAAGTACCAGGAGCCCGCCGATTGGATCATCATCCGCAGAATGCCGAGGTCATTCGGATCCAGCGTAAGCATGTCTTTGCCTGTTTTTTCTTTGACTTTCTTCCCGACTTCAATATATTGCTTCCAATCCATATCCTTCAGATCTTCCAGCTTATATCCCGCTTGTTCGATATAATCCTTACGGACATACAGCCCTGCTACACCGGAGTCGAAAGGCACACCATATTGCTTCCCGTTCAAGCTCGACGAACCAATTTTATAATCCGCGAAATCTTCCGGCTTGATCTTGCCCGTCAAATCGGTGAAGGAATCTGGATAAGATTGCAGGAAGCCTTGCGCGCGATAATCTTCAATCAGAACGATGTTCGGCAGACCCTTCGTTGTGCCAGAATTTAAGCCTGTATTCAACTTCTGGATAATATCCGCTTGCGCGTTGTCGACAATGTTGATTTTGACATCGGGATGCTTCGCATTGTAAGCTTCCTTCGCGACATTCAGTGCTGCGATGTTAAAATTCGGGTCCCACGCCCAAATCGTGATTTCCTTCGCAGCAGTCTCCTGCTTACTGGTTGTGCCGCCTGATGCAGCAGGCTCTTTTTCTTTCTCTGCTTCTTTTGTTCCTGAAGAACATGCCGTTAACAGCAACATGCAGGTCAGGAATAATACCAATGTCTTCTTCATTGTTTCAGCCCCTCTTTCATTTGTTGTCCATGACCTTCCGATGTGCGCCGCATGGTCTGCAAACGCTTACCGGGAGCTCTGACATCATCGTAGCACCGTGCACTTTGCGATCGTTAGCAATTTCTTTGTGCAGATTTGTCGTTTTATCGCTTCTATGAATGCGATTACAAAATAAACTTGTCATTTGTTTGGATATTGGTAATTTTATTCGATTTCGATCAGTGGCAGCGTGATTTGCACCCGCGTCCCTTCGCCTAACTCACTCGTCATCGTCACGCCATAATCATCGCCGTACAGAAGCCGAATTCGATCATGTACATTGGCAACGCCTACGCCTGAGAACAACTGCCGGGATCGTTTGCGTCTTTTCGATTTCGCTTCCGCAAGCTGTTGCATATCCATCCCATCCCCGTTATCCATCACCTCACATATCAATTGCTGCGGCGTCTTGGAAATAAGCACATGAATCACGCCTTCCCCCTTCACATTAAAGGCATGGAAGAAGGCATTTTCGATAAAAGGCTGAATGATTAGCTTCGGCACATGACAGGTAATACAGTCCGGGGCCACGAAATACGTCGCTCGGATCCGTTCACCGTAACGAACATGATTAATAAACACATAATGCTTCAAGTTCACAAGCTCCTGCTCCACGGTAATGGTCTCGCTAACGTTGCTAATGGTGTTCTGCAAAAGAGAGATTAAGGCATGAATCGTCTCCACGGCCTTCTCCTTGCTTCCCTGCTGTACCAGAAACTTCACCGAAGCCAGCGTATTGTACAAGAAATGAGGGTTAATCTGCTGCTGCAAGGCCGCAAGCTCCGCTTTTCTCTGCCCCTTCTGCGTCTCGACGAGCTGATCAATGTAATCATTAATCTCATCCAACATGTCATTGTAGGCGTGCCCGAGCTGTCTGATCTCATACCCGCCAGACACCTCAATATAGTTACGAAAGTGACTGCGGTTGACCTTGGACATTTGTCTAGCCAGCTGGGTTAGCGAACGTGTCATTTTACGGGATATCAAAAAGACGATGATTAAGGCTGCGAGTACGATCATCAAACAGATGAGGACGATCCTCTTGGTATTGACCACCTGTCCCAATACATATTTCTGATCGATCATGTTGACGAGGTACAAGTCGTATGCAGGCAAATACTTGGACAGAATAAGCTGGTCCCTGCCCATCACATGTGCCTTCTTGAGCTCAAGCGGCTGCTGCTGGAACTCCTGCGCATAAGACAATATTTCGTATTGGGACTGCCCGATCAGCTCCGTACGGTTGCTGGATATGACCAGCCCTTCTTGATCGATGAGCATCACATCATTCCCTATACTTGTGAAACTGCTATAGAAAGGCTTGAAATCATCTTCGTCGATCGTAATGTACAGCATCCCGTAATCCTGCCCCGTTGTTCTCTCCATCAGCACCTTCGTTGCAACGATAATGGGCTTGCCGCTTACGGTACCGTGCTTATCCATGAACAATTGATACTTGAGCTTTTTCGGATCGGCATGGGCGTTCTGCGTTAGGATGCTGTCCTTCAGTTCCTGCGCCGTAGGCTTGCCGGAGTTGTAATTGCCCGAATAATACCGCCCGTTCACGCCGACAATGGCAACACCCACGGAATAAGCGTCGACGGTAGACTGAATCCGTTTCATTTGCTGCGTCATGATGTAATAAGACGACATTGTCTTGGTTGACTGGTTCGACTCCTTCTCTGTTAAGAACGTCTTGAGTGTCCCGCTCTGCTGAGCGTTGTTGGCTGCAGTTACGATCGAATAGTGGAAAGATTCGAAGTTGCTGCGGATCTGGTCGATCACCTTGGAATTCGTGATGCTGAAGGTCTTCAAGAATAACTGCTCGGACATTTGTACGTTGACCCATACGACGGACACGGCGATCGCAATAATACAGATGACCATGACGACGAACATTTTAATAAACAAGCCATGAAATTTTAATCGTTCCAATAGCGCATGCATCGGCTGCCAACTCCTAGAATTGATTGTATTGTCTGCGGTACTGGCTTGGGGACAGTCCCGTGTTCCGCTTGAACACTTTGCAGAAGTAACTGTGATCGCCATACCCTACCATGCTGCCAATGTCCGAAATCGGCGCATCGCTATAGCGCAATAAATCAGCCGCCTTATCGATTCGCACTCGATTAAGATGCTCTTTGAACCCTTCATGATGATGGGCAGCGAAGAAAGTGGATAAATACGACGGATTAAAATGAAAATGTTTCGCCATTTCTGTGAGGCTGATCGGCTCGGCGTAATGTTCATCGATATAATCCAGCAATAGACGTATGCTAGGGTTTGTCGTCTGCGACGCCTTATCGGCATAGACGCACTGCCCCAGCTGCATCTGGAATTTCTCTAGCAGCTCCACGACTTCAAGAACATGACTCGCTTCATCGATGGCTTTGAAATACGCATATTTGGCGTCATCCAGCAATTTCACGTCATAATTCAACCTTCCCAGAAGATGAATCGCGTTAAAAATCAAATTGCCGATAAAAGACTTGAATTCGAACACGTCCGCTGTATAACCCCGCTCAAGCGCGCCGATATACGTACGTAAGTCCTGAAAGGCGTCATCCAGCTGGAGCCTGCGAAGCTGCTCCATAAACGGATTCAGCGGAAAAGCCTTCACGACCGCACATGATTCTGGAAGTTCACTTGTCATCAGCACAGCATCCATAGGAAGGAAGAACCGGCATGCAAGCAGTTGAAGCAGCTGATTCTGGTAGATGTCTCTCAGCTGGCTTAACGTTTCAAAATCGCTGCTCAGTACCCACTTCACCTCTCCTGTCTCCTGCATGGAGCTCGGGTGAAGGATCGTGAGCTTGGCCGGGAGCGCCCGCCGGTCTTCTTCATTCACATTCAGCAGATGCATCGACATCTTCGGATACCCTGGAATCGAATGCCCTGATAACGCCACAACCTTCATCGACGGTAAGAGGGCTTGCAAGGATTCGAGGACAGGATGTGCAGGAGTTGATTCCCCTTCTCGGCTTGCATCCTGCTGCGTACCTAGCAAATAGAAAGCCGGATGGGGAAACTGTGCTGCGATCAACTGCGAATCGACTTCTGCATCATAACCCGATAGTATCTTCGCAAGCACCGTATCGATCGGTATCATATGATCTTCAAACCGCTCCATTCCTGCGCGAGAAGGGATTCGCGTCACGGTCTTGCGCAGCGCATCGAGCAGCATTCCCGTCTCGAGATGCGGCTTCAGAATATAATCCGAGACGCCGCTCTGGAATGAAGATCGCACATAATCGAACTCGCTGAAGCTGCTCAGCACGATGACCTCGATCTCCGGCCAGCTCGTCTTGATGATCCGGGTCAGCTCCTCGCCATCCATCACGGGCATCACGATGTCTGTCAGCACGATCTGAGGCTGCAGCTCTTCGATCAAGGCCAGCGCTTCCTTCCCGTTCGAGGCTTCACCTACAATCTGAAAGCCATCCTGCTCCCAATGCAGCAAATGCTTTATCCCCTGTCGAACGAGTATCTCGTCGTCAACGACCAACACTTTGTAAAATTCGTTCACATTGATCCCCTCCGTCTGCTAGATTCGAATCCATCAAATTCAAAAAGATGATCTCCGTTCGAACCAGAGATCATCTTCTTATCGTAAATCTCCCTGCCAAACATTCCTGATTCGCAGGGGTTATTGGCTTGCTCGCGCTTGTGCCCACTTGGCGTTCAGTTCCTTCGCGATCTTATCGATTGATTTGCCACCCATCATCTCTTGTCCGATTTTCTTCCAATCGAGCTGAATGGAATTCATATAATGGTTGTAGCTCTCACCGCCAGGACGATAGTTGAACTCTTCGAACGTATTCGATCGATAGAACGCATGCAAGAATGGGACGTCCGCGATAACGCCTTCCATGACCGAGTTCGCCTGCTTCTTATTCACATAGAACAAGTAGGCATCCGAACTGAATAGCCACTCCAGGAACTGCTTAGCCACTTCGATTTTTTTGGACTTGTTGTTAATTCCGAAGAAATTATCTGTAAAGGTCATGACTCTGAGCGGCTCGTCCACGGTATCACGTACAGGTAATGGAAAAGCTGCCAAATCATCAATGTTGCCCACCTTCGTCTGGTATTGCGGCAAATACCACAATCCCGCTGCAATGATAGCGGCCTTCTTCGATTCAAACATGCCCGTCGCCTGGTCATTACTAAGTCTTAATGGATCATTGCTCATCACCTTCGCGTCATACAGTGCTTGAATCTTGCGATAGGCCTTATAGAATGGCGTGTCTTGCGCAAATGGATGGTCTATCCTCGCCATATGGTCATAATAATTCTCGTCTCCCGACTCCAGCAGCGGCATAAATTCATTAAATGGATAGTTCGTCCATGCATCCTTGCCGCCCATCGCGTAAGGCTGATATTTGCCGCTCGCCTTGATCGCAGATAATACTTGAATGAACTCACTCCAGGTCTTCGGGACGTGCAGCCCTAATTCCTGAAATATGCTCGGGTGATAATAGACGAGCTCCGGGAAAGAAATAACGGGCAGAGCAAGCACTTTGCCGTCTACGGCATAATCCTGCGCCTTCTTGTTCTTCGCCGTTACGCTTAATCCATCGAGCGGGAGAAGCTCCTCTCTGAACTCGTTGATAAAATTCGGCTTCAGCTCGATCATGTCAGGCAGCTCATTGGCTGCGAGTCTGACCTTCATCTCTTGAAGGTAATCGCTATCCCCCTTGAACGTCTCAACCTCAATTTTCACGTTCGGCATGACCTGGGAGAACTCGTTCACCTTCTGGGTCCAGCTATCCAAAAATGCGCTGTCCGCATCCCACATGGCCAGTTTTAAGATGATCAAGTCAGCGGGACTACTTCCCTTTTTATGATTGAAGCCCGCCGAATGGCTTTCTGAAGCCAGATGAAGGCATCCAGCGAGCGATAATATCAAGACAATAGACAGCATAACGATGACTGCTTTTCTATACATCATTTGTTCCAAGTCCCCTCACCCTGTTATGCACCGTCTATTACGTACATCTTATCGAAATGTAGTATGCGCTTTCATTGATATTTTTTGGGGTTGTCTTGATATTTTTTGGGGTCAATACGTCTTGTTCGCCAACATATCCCGATATTTCTGTGGACTAACCCCCATATACCGCTTAAAGACCCGACTAAAATGCTCCGGATTCTCATACCCCACTTGATCAGCGATTTCGTACATCTTCATGTCGCTCTGCATGAGCCGCTTGGCTTCACTTAGACGGAGCTTGGTCACGTATTCGATAAAATGCTCCCCCGTCTCCTTGACGAACTGCTTGCTGAGATGGCTCTCAGTCACCTTGGCCCATTCGCTTACTTGACCAAGCGTAATCACCTTGTTGTAATTCTGCTCGACATACTGCTTCACGCGTTCAACCAACCGCTGCGGAATATCGACGCGAACGTTACCCGGATGCAGCAATCCAGCAGTACGAATCACAAGCTTCGTTAGCCAATCGTGCAAATCTTCACGGAATACAAACTGCTCCATCGCCTCATAAGGTTTCTGCTGCGAATCCAGCACATGCGTCCAATTCATCCCCTTGGCATGCAGTAGAACACCTAAACTCCATAGCAGCTCATCATACAGCGATGAACAGCTATCCAACGTGACATGCGACATGTTATGCAATTGACGAAGGCCTTCGTCCAGATACCATCTCCACTGGGAATCCCCCGTTTTCATCAATTGCATCATTCTCGGAAAATTCCACGGTGTGGGCGAGATCTTCTCTGTTCCCAAGACATGTTCCGGATAATACACGCGCCCAGGCCCCTCGGAGAACCGTAAATGCGCGAGCGTACGCGCTTGCTGGTATTTCGCAGGCCATTGCCTCCAATCTGTGCATACATCCGATATGCCTATCGAAAGCGTCATGTTCATAAAGTTCTTGACCATATTGCGAAGGGCATCTAGCATTTCCATCACGCTGCCGCGGCGATTCAAATAACTGGGCGATATATCGATGCATAACAATATCGCATATTCATGCGGCCGTACTTGAATGCATTCAAACGGAACTTTTCCCATCTTCATCCCTTGCTTCAAAACGCGCGCGATATGATCCAACTCCTGATCCTGTGGTTCCGCTGCTTCCCCTGCAGCTGCCTGGGACATGCGATCGGGAAGAACGGACACGATCACTTGTTGATACGATGATAAGGACGACAGCCAAATCTGACTGTCAGCGTCCAGTGATGCTGCGGAAGCCTCCATGGATGGCGATTCACGAAGCAGACCCCGAAGCCAAACTTCCCTCTCGATCAGCACGCGGTCATCGTGGTGATTCTGAGCCAAGCCTTGCTGGCTCGATCGTTCCTTGAGTTGCTGTACAGCTCGATTAATTACTGGAAGAATATGTTCGCGATCCAAGTCAGTTTTCATGATGTAATCCACGGCGCCATACAAGAACGATTTACGTACATAGTCGAAATCCGAAAATGCGCTGAGCACGACGCATAGCGGCGTATTCGGCAGCATCTCTCCCTGAAGCTTCGCGAGCAGGGACAAACCATTCATATTCGGCATATGCATATCTACAATCATTAGATCTACATCTTGCTGATTCACAATTCGGTTCCAAGCCTCTTGTCCATCGGAAGCTTCAGCGACAACAACACATTCCAGTTCATTCCAGGGAATAACCGCACTCAGCGCAAGTCTTACAAGGGGTTCATCATCGACGATCATCACTCGAAACAAACGGCTCATCTCCATTCTAATTCAACATGTTCGGTAAATCCGGATTGCTATGCATCAGAGGCAGCACGACGACAACTTCCGTCCCTGAGCCGAGCTCACTCGTAATGTGCAGACCATATGCCTCACCGTAATTTAATCGTATCCGATCATTGACGTTAGCTATACCGATGCCGCTCAGCGAACCGGCCTTCCTCTCGCTCAGCAGCGCTTCAATGGTGTCATCCTCCATTCCGTTCCCATTATCCGTGATCGTAATCATCAGATTGTTATTCTGTTCTCTTCCGCGAATCCGGACAACGCCTACAGCTTCTTTGCCATAGAAACCGTGTATAATGGCATTCTCTACGATGGGCTGCAGCAGCATCTTCAGAAGATAGGCCTCCTTAATCTGCTCATCGATATCATATTCCACGCGGAACCGCTCCCCATATCGAACCTTCATGATATGGATATATTTCTCGATATTCTGCATTTCTAGCGAAATGGGGATGTACGAACCCCCACGATGAAAGGTAGAGGATAGAAGCTTGATAAAGGAATCTGTCATCTCGACGATATTGGTTGCATTCGACAATATCCCCATAATTTTAATCGAGTTCAACGTATTGACGAGAAAATGCGGATTAATCTGCGATTGTAGTGCATCGATCTCCGCTCGGTTTTTCAGCTTCTCCTGCTCATAACGCTCATGAATCAGCTCTTGGATTCGCTTGATCATGTTCTGGAACGTTTTGCCCAGGACGAAAATTTCAAGCGGCCCGGAGACAGCAAGTTCAACGTCGAAGGAGCCATGCTTAACCTTATTCATCTGCGAAATGAGCGATTTGATCGGCCCCACGATACTGCGTACGAAAAAAATAGATAAGCATAGAAAGATCGCTAAACTCGCAATCGATATACTTATAATAATGTGATAGATATGCTTCACTTCAGCAGTCAACTGATCATACAAATTTAAGTAGATGATTTTCCAATCCGTTCGATCCAATGTGAGGAAGCTAACGAACATCTTCTCTCCGTTCACGCTGGTCTCAAAATTCGTATTCTTCTGATCTAGTGTCTCCACAATCACTTGTTCTCTAACGGAGCTATTCTCACTCGTATCCATCATCACTTGCCCTTGATCATCGAGTATAATAAAGCTCCCCTCTTGATTGGACGTGGAATGCGCTAAGTTCTCAAATGCCTTTGCTTGAATCACGAAAAATATCATCTCGACATCATAAAATGCTGGATCATATTTAGGCGCGATTGCTGCCGATAGTATATACTTATCCTTTGCTTGAACCAGGAAATTCTCTTCGGTACCGACCATATGCACACGCCCTCGCTGTTCAAGGGCTTGCTGATAGAGCGACGTCTTCTTCAACTCCTCTTCACTAATTCGTGCGTTGACATTATGAAAATGCGTTCCCTCGAAATAGTAAGCGCCCCCATTTCGATAGACGAACATCGCAGACACGAAGTCTGGCATGTCATGCAGATAACTTTTCATTTTATTCTCGAGCTGCTCGACGTAATCGAAATTGTCCTTGGTCTGCCGACTACGGTGAATGGATGTCGCAAGAGATACAAGCTTCTCATCCATCCCGATCGATGCGATCGTCCGCATATAGCGGCTGTTCTCCTGATCTATCGTGTAGGAAACTTGCTCCAGCGTCTGCATGGCGCCTGACGTAATATTGGTCAATAGGATATCTGTATAGGCTTTCAATGACAGTGAGGTCACGAGTACGATGGGCATCACAATAACGAAAAAAAACATTACATATAAGATCGATGTGATCGACCATCTTCTCTTCATCCCCATCTCTATACAACCTCCCAACTCGTTGCTCAGTAAAATGACCTGAAACCGCTTAAATATCCCTTATTATAATCAGCAAGGAACGGTTTGTACATCGGCTGGACTTAAAACCCCAAAAAAAGAACCACCTGCTATGGTGGCCTATCCATCTATTATTTCATCGTTCTCCATACCACATATTTACATCCCTCTGGACGCTCCTATCCTTATTTAGCGTCTAAGAGGTCTAACTGCAATGCCTTCCACACCAATTGGGCGAACTGGCTGTTCGACCATGCGAACCAATCACGGGTGAAGATCGATGGATCGTCTTTATGGAACCCTTCATGCATGAAGCCTGTGTCAGCATCGGTTGATTCCAGAATCTCGATCATCTGCAACATTTCATCCGGGTTCACGGCAGTTAATCCTTGCATCGAATAAGCAAGATGCCAGACATAATCCGGCGGCGTATGCGGACTTCCGATGCCGCTCAGCTTCTCGCCCTTATAATAATAAGGATTATCTTCGCTTAGGATAAAGGCGCGTGTATTCAAATACGCTGGATCGTCTGGCGCACAATAGCCGATGTACGGCGCCGACATCAAGTTCGGCGTACCCGCGTCGTCCATCAGGATGTGATTGCCGTATCCATCGGTCTCAAATACGTACACCCGTCCATACTTCGGATGGTTGATCATGCCGTAGAGCTCGATCGCATGCTGGATCTCTTCCTCCATCTGCGCCATCCGTGCGACGAGATGCTCATCTCGATAGACATAACGCACAATTTCCTGCATGTGGCGAAGCGTTACGACCGCGAACATGTTGGATGGAATGTTGAAGTGGAAGTCGCATGCATCGTCGCTTGGACGGAAGCCTGACCAGATAAGACCTACGTTATTAACCGGCATTCCTAGACCTTGTTTGCGCAACGTATCGATCATGATGCCGTTATGCCTTTGGAAGCGATAGGCCGACAGCTCGGCATGCTGCTGCTCGATGCGCCATACATCCAGCATCGAGATGAGCGCATCCTTGAACGTCTCGTCGAAGATCCCGGTACGGCCCGTCTCCTTCCAGTATTGATAAGCAAGGCGGAACGAGAAACACATAGAGTCGAGCTCGAACTTCCGCTCCCAAACCCATGGAGAGCTTGTCGTCTCATCCGTTGCATTCCAATGCCAGTCATTGGCTGTCTCATTAAATGCATTCGCATAAGGATCAATCTGAATATAGAACATGTGGCGTTTAATGACGCCTTCCAGAATACGCTGCAGCGATTCATCGCCCCTCGCAAAAGGAACATAATGGATGACCTGTTCAACGGAATCACGAAGCCACATCGCAGGAATGTCGCCCGTTAGTACGAACGTCGTCCCGTCATCCAGCAGTTTGGTCGTCGTCTCAAGCGTGTTCGGGAAACAGTTCCGAAATAGCTTGCTAAGCTTCGGACGATGAGCCAGACGCTGCTCCGCCTCTGCAAGGGCGCCTTGTATGGCCTGCGGCAGCGGAAATTTCGGCACATCAATAGTCGGTAATCGATGATCTTTCAAGTGGTCTCTCTCCCTCTCCTACCTGATCATTTGGTAACAACGTACAGGCTTGTCTCGTGCAAATCTTCCACATTGCCGCCTACCATAATCCGGAATTCTCCTTGTTCGACGATCCATTCCAAGTTCGGACCGACGAACTGTAATTGTTCAGCGCTGATCGTAAATTGCACGGTCTTCGTTTCACCCGGCTCCAAATGGATTTTACGGAAGCCTTTTAACTCCTTCGCAGGCCGTGTCACCGAACTTACCACGTCGCTCACGTACATTTGCACAACTTCTTGGCCAGCCATGCTGCCCGTATTCGTCACGTCAACCGAGACGATACATGGTTCATTCCATGCGATATGCGACTGATCAAGCCGTAGATTATCGTATTGGAAGCTCGTGTAGCTTAATCCGAAGCCGAATGGATATTGTGGATTTAAATCCGCCTCCACATAACGTTTCCCTTTGGTTCGTTTCGTGTTATAGGAAATCGGCAGTTGTCCCACATGCTTAGGGATGGACAAGGTTAGTCTGCCTGAAGGGTTGTAATCGCCGAACAGAATGTCTGCAACGGCATTCCCTCCTTCTTGCCCCGGATACCAGGCTTCGAGAATCGCGTCGGCATGCTCATCGACCCACGGCTCTATAATCGGCCGTCCGTTCAGGTAGACGACAACGAGCGGCTTGCCTAAGGCACGTAGCTCCTTGAGCAGATCCAGCTGAACGCCTGACAAGCCTAGATCGGCACGGTCGAAGCCTTCCCCGCAATCCATGTCGCTTAAGACCGATTGATCAGTGATGATGGCGGCACCCGTCTTCAAATCGATGGTGCCCTCCCCGAAATCCCTTGCGCTGGAACCGCCCACGACAGCGATAATCGTGTCGGCTTCCGCTGCACATTGGACCGCAGTCGGGAATCCTTCCTTCGATGGGTCCTTAATGCGGCACCCAGGCCCATACTTCACTTCTGCTCGCCCGGCGCATTTCTGCGAAACGCCATCTAACACGGTAACGATTTGCTGCCTCTGCTGCGGCGATGTATAATCTCCCAATTGGTTATAAATGTTGTTCGCATTCGGGCCGACAACCGCAATCTTCCCAAGCGATGAAGACAGTGGGAGCGTGTTCGCGTTATTCTTCAGCAAGACGATGCCTTCCCGTGCCGCTGTTCGAGCGAGCTCGATATGCTCAGCCTTGCCGATGGTATTGGCTGCATGCGTCGGATCGACATAAGGGCGTTCGAATAGTCCGAGCTCGAACTTCATACGAAGCACTCTCCGTACAGCCTCATCAATTTCTGATACGCTTAGCTTGTGGCTCTCCATGGCGCTCTGCAAATATTTGCCGAAGCTGTCCCCTGACATCTCCATATCGACCCCGGCACGAATGGCAAGACATGCCGCATCTTCTTCGCTCTCCGCGACCTGGTGGCCGTGATACAGCATATTGATCGCGCCGCAATCCGTAATAACGAAGCCATCGAATCCCCATTGTTCACGAAGCACATTAGTTAGTAGCTCCTGATTAGACGTACATGGAACACCGTCAACTTCATTGTAGGCCGTCATGATGGACCGAGCGCCTGCTTCAACCGCGCGCTGGAATGGCAGCAGATCCTTCTCCATCAACTCTCGCAGACCCAAATGTGCAGGGGCTGCATTGCGCCCCCCTTCCGAAGCGCCATAACCGACGAAATGCTTCAGCGTTGCAATAATCGATTGATCCGAGTTCAAGGCATCCCCTTGCAATCCATGAACAGCTGCAACAGCCATTTCACTAATCAGAAAAGGATCCTCACCGAATGTCTCCTCCGTGCGTCCCCATCTAGGGTCTCGTACAACATCAAGCACCGGCGAATAGGTTGCCGTGCCGCCTTGCGCACGCGTCTCAACTGCAACGACGCGGCACATTCGCTCGAATAATTCCACATTCCAGGTGCTGCCCATCCCGATCGGAACAGGGAAGACCGTCGATCCAATCGCCATATGGCCGTGCGAGCACTCCTCACCGAACAGAATCGGAATACCGAGTCGCGTATGCTCGATGGCATATTTCTGAATTTGGTTCGTCACTTCGGCACCTTCACGCGGTGTTAAGCCTGTCTCTAAGGTAACCCCAGTCCAAGGATCGGCCCGTAATACACCGTATAACGAGCCGACGCCTCCTCTCGCAATGGCTTCTTTGAAGGAATCTGTCAGTTGAATCTTATCGCCTGCCCTCTCGTAGGCCTGCCATCCAAAAGGTTGTACGAGCTGACCGATCTTCTCCTCGAGGGTCATTCGTTCGAGCAAATCCGCTGCGCGCTCGTCGATGGAATAAGAAGCATCTAGATATTTCATCGTTCACCTCTCCTTACTTTCATTCCGATATTACCAAGTCCGCCAAGCTAGAATACCGGCGTTCATGCTGCGGCATGCATTCATGGCCGCTTCTGGCGTACAGAGTTGTTCACCCCAGGTGACGAGATAACGGAATTCATAGAATCCGCCAAGTGTCGCCGTAAAGTTCGTCTCCCAGTAGTTATTCATCGCCCATGAATAGAGATGTCCAGGATCCTCTGCCAATTTGGCATCTCCGTTCAACAGACGGAACTGATGATCTAATGAGCCGAGCTGAATGAGCGGTGTATCCGGCATCGCGATCGCAACACCGCCTTGATCCGCAACATATGCAGCCCCTTCACCTAAGCAATAATAATCCGCCAAGCTGCCCGGTAACTGATCTTTCCGAGGACGTACCAACGCGTCCATCTTGTCGATCCATAATTCCTCTGTCTCGCTAGTGATTGGACTTCCGAATGGAAGCGATATATATAGATTCTCTGGATCCCATACACTATCCTTGTGCATGCGAACAGCTACATCCACGCGAGGATGATTCGCATAAGCCGTGACGAATAGCGAATAATGCGAGCAGCCTGCAACTTCGAATGTAAGCTGTACTGTGCCGTATACATCACCTTGTGTCACGATTTCGACGTTCGTCAAGACACCTACCGAAATTTCCGCATCCGGTCCTTTACGGTTGCGTCCCATTTTCCGGCGAACCTCATACATGTCGATGACCTTCGCCGCACGCGTCACATCATACACCGGTGTGAAGGCATTATGATTCCGGTCGCTGCGAAGCATTTCTTTCTGCTTACGCTTATCGACCCAAGACGTGATGCCTTCCCCTTTCTTCCACGCAATGCGGACAAATGGCGTATCAATATACGTTGACGTGACCTTGAAAGGTCTCAGGACACTCGAGATATCCAGATCCATCATGCGGTCCGATCCGACGACATCGTTCTGGTAGGCGGTTCCTGGCTTGCCCGGTACGACGGCTTGAATATGAATCGTCTTCTCCTCGCCAGGCTGAAGCGTAACTGGAATGCTGACGATAACGCCGCGCGGTGCCACGCGAATCTGAGATGTGTAGACCTCGCCCGTTTTCACGTCCCGAACTTCGAACCCATCCTTGATCACATCGTGATGCCAGCCCTCCATAATGAAATGCGCGAAATCCTCCTGAACGTACTCGAACGGATTGTGCATCTTGAACTTCATCGGCCGATCCGGTGCGAGCAGCGCGTCCCCCTTATGCTCGAGGATGTCATACAACGCGCGATGCGCTGCCGTGCTGGCATTCGCTGCAAAAGCTTCCTTACGCAATCCCAATTCCTGCACGAACGGGTTCCACGGCTCCGTCACCGAGGAATGATAACCCCAGGTATGTTCGGCGAACAACGTCAATTGATATTCCATATCCTTCATCGCCTCGGCGGACACAATCTCACCGTTCGGATCCAAGCGTCTCACCTTCTGGTAAACCCGCTGCGCCTCGCGATAGACCTGCACATGCTTCGGTGTCGAGCCTACGCCATCCGTCCACCAATCCGGCCAATCGCCGCGGTGCACCGGAATGTCTTCTGGATGCTTCTCGGCATGATCCCGCACTTCCTTGAAGAAGTCGTCCAAGGTTGCAAGTTCAATGTAAATCCGATCGCCATGTTTCTCATTCCACTGCTGTATGAAGTCCATCACCACCGCATTCGGCGAGCTGTTGTCCGTCGGCAATCCCGAGAACATCACCGGCGCGAAACGGAAGGCATATCCGTCCTGCGTCAAGCGCTCAATGTATCGCTGAATCCGAATTTCCGCCATCTCGAATGTCATGCCTTTGCTTAAGTCGAGTTCGTCTTTGATCGTATACTTGCCGCCAAGACCTGGAACCAAGCCTAGATCATTGCCGAATACGTAATGCTCGCCATTCCACGTCAAGAGTCGTTCGCCGCTCGGCATCTCCCACCAGAACGGCTGCTGTTTCTTCCATAACGGGAACATCGAATGATGCGTATGAATGCAGGTGATCAAGTTCTGAATGCCAGCATCCAGCAGCACTTGACCGTATCCCCAGCTAAATCCAGTGATGTCGGCCGTCATCGCCGAAGTGACAGGAACTTGGATCGACTCGCCGTACTCGCGAATGCGCCCGATCATGGATTCGAGCAGTTCCTTCCCGATCAATTCGCTCATATTGAGATACGTTCCGGATAGACCGATATCCCCACGGCGAACGCCTTCTTCAAATTCCTTCTTCTCTTGCTCAGTTGCTTTCTTCAAGAAGGATTCGATCGGCCAGAAGGTTTCACATACCCACTTAAATCCTTTCCACTCCGGGCGTCTTCCCGACTCGATTTCCCGCAGAATATGAAGCGTCTGACGAATAAAGTCGACATGATATTGCTGAATTTTCTCCTGCCGTTCCGTATAGCCAACATCAGTATGCGAATGATGAATGGCGTAAATCTTCCATGGTTTAGTTGCTGTCACTATAAATCTCTCCTTTTTAATGGGTAGTGATCTATTCTTTGACCCCGCCCATGACCATACCTTTGACGAAATACTTCTGCAGGAATGGATAGAAGGCAAGAATCGGTAAGGCACCTACAAAGATTTGAGCCGCTTTGACGGTTCGATCCGATACGGTAGCAAGATTCTTCAACTGCTCAGCAGACATATTCGTCAAGCTGGCCTGCACGATGACAGTCTGCAAATAACTGGATAATGGATAGTTGTCCTGCGAGTTCATCAGGATGAGCCCGTCAAACCAAGCGTTCCAATGCCCCACGACGGTAAATAGTCCAATTGTTGCAATCGACGGCATGGATAATGGAACATAAATGCGCCATAACGTTTTCCAGTGGGTTGCGCCATCCACGAAAGCGGCCTCTTCCAATTCCTTGGGTAATCCCCGATAGAAATTCAATAATAGAATGACATTAAATACAGGAACGGCGCCCGGGATAATCAACGCCCAGATTGAATCCAGCAAACCTGTGGAACGAATGGTCATATACCAAGGAATTAAGCCGCCGCTGAAAAGAATTGTGAACACGAAATACCATGCATATCCCGTTCTGAATTTTAGTTCCCGTCCGCTCTTAGACAGCGGATATGCGATTAAGATCGATAGAAACATACTGAGCGCTGTACCTAGTACGACCCGCTTCACCGTTACCCACAAGGAGAGCAGGAACTCCCCCTTCGATAGCACGAACTCGTAGGATTTAAACGTAAAGTCTTTGGGCCACAACTTCACAATCCCGGCACTCGCTGCAACATTCGAGCTTAAGGAGACGGCAAAGATATGGATCAGCGGAATCAGGCACAGCACAGCGAGCAGGATAAGGAACGTATAGTTAAACACTCGGAACATTTTACTGCCAAGAGATTTTCCTTCTACCATGTTGACACACCTCTTATGCTAAAAAATTCGATAGTCTGCGATTTTGTATGCGAGCCAATAAGATATGGAGACGAGCGCGAATGAAATGAGCGACTTGAACAAGCCTAGCGCCGTCGCGACGCCGTATTGCGCGTCTATCAACCCGACCCGATAGATTAACGTATCAAGAATATCTCCACTCTCATATACTAGCGGACTATACAGGTTAAATATTTGGTCAAACCCGGCGTTCAACACATTCCCTAGACTTAATGTGGCCATCAGGATAATCACGGGCAGGATCCCTGGAAGCGTGATACTCCACGTCTGCTTCCAACGGTTCGCGCCATCAATGACAGCAGCCTCATACAGGCTTGGATTAATCGTGGTGAGTGCAGCTAAATAGACAATGGTGCTAAAGCCAAATTCCTTCCAGATATCGGATAATATAATCGTGAACGGGAACCAGTTGTTGTCCCCAAGGAAGAAAATCGGTTTGATCGAGAACAACCCTAGAAATTGGTTCACAAGCCCGTTCGAAGGCGACAAAATATCAATAAGCACGCCGCCAAGGATGACCCATGATAGAAAATGCGGCAAATATATCAAAGTCTGAATCCACCGTTTCACGAGGGTTTTGCCAATCTCATTCAATAGAATGGCAACCGCGATCGGAACGATTAATCCGAATATAATTTTCAACACTGCGATAAAGACGGTGTTCCACAAGACTTGATAAAAGTCTGGCATATCGAATAAATAGTGAAAGTTCTTTAACCCCACCCATTTGGAATGGAATAACCCTTTCGACGGAATATACTTCTCAAAGGCCATTATGGATCCGACCATCGGAATATAGCTGTAGATAAACACCAGAATGATGCCAGGCACTAACATCAAGTGGAGTGGAAGTTGCTTTTTATAGTTCTTTTTCAGCAAGATGTTCACTTCCTTATATTCAAATCACACGCTGTTACAATACAGAAGGGGTAAGTTGATCGACTCTTCCTACCCCTCTTTTAACCCTTTATTTATTTTTGCGAAGCGTTCCACTCGTTCACTTCTTTAGTGATTTGCTCGCCGCCGAGCTTCTTCCAATCTTCGACGAATTTATCGAATTGATCGATCGAAGCCGCGCCATACACAATTTTCGTGAAAATTTCGTTCTCCATCTTATCTAAGGTTGCCTTCTTCTCGCCCATCGTATCTGTCGGCGCACCGCCGTAACCTTCGGATACAACTTTACCCGCATCCCATAGCTTCTGGAGGACCATCATAGCTCCTTCAGGACCGCTCTGATAATTCTCACCGTAGAAATTCAAATCCCCTTCTCTGAAGGACATGATCTTATCGTACGTAGATTTCTCTTCCGGATTTAAGGCAGATGGGTCGTTATTACTCAAGGCTTTTGCAACATTTTGCGCACGCTTCAAATCTTTGTCCGGCGCAGACATATCAATCAATGCATATTTTGCAGTCGTAATCCCTTTACTATCAACGCCGTATTTCAAGTAGTCCGCGGAAGGACCGTACAGCTTCTCCATGAACCAGTTCGACATTTTGACGGCAACTTCAGGATGTTCGTAGCCTTTCTTGACGACGAAGTAGAAATTCGCGCCGAACGGCATTTGCACGGTTGCGTCTCCGCCGTTAACGGATGGAATCGGATACACGCCCCATTCCGCTTTGTTATTCTTCTTCTTGTTGTCTTGCAACGGCCATTGGGAAGCCCAGCTTGGCCCAAAGAGCACACCCACGCGATCATTGACGAGAGATTCCGCGACCTTGGATCCGTCTTTGACACCAAACTCTTGATCGAGTTCGCCGGCCTTGTACATTTCCGCTAATTTCGCGAGCGCTGTTTTAACCTCTGGCTGAATGCTGCCATATACGAGATTGCCAGCGTCATCCTTCTTCCAGATTCTTGGGTAAGCACCATAAGCATTGAATAAGCCGTTCATGGAAGGATAGCCATTCACGATTTCTTTGCCCAAGGCGACCCCGAATGTATCCTGCTTGCCATTGCCGTCAGGATCCTGCGTCGTAAACGCTTTCGTCATCTTCAGCACATCATCCCAAGTCTTCGGAGCCGGCAGGTTAAGCGCCTTCAACCAATCGGTACGTACCCACAGGACGGGTGTCTGTGCACCGATCATCGGCTCCGTCTTCGGCATCGCATACTGCTTGCCATCAAAGGTAGCCGACTGCAGAGCCATCGGGTCCTGCTCGAAAATGCCCTTCACGGCAGGTGTCGCATACTGCGTATAAACGTCCGTCAAATCCTCGAGCATATCCGCTTCGACCAACTGCTTCAATTGGGAGGAGTTGACCATCATGATGTCAGGGATTTCACCGGAAGCAATGGAAACATTGAGCTTCTGGAAGTATTGCGCATCGGTTCCTTTTACGATCCAATCGTATTTGAGGTTAATCCCCATATCCTTGTACAGGGCTTCCCAAGCGTTGTTCGATTCCGATTGACCTTCCGGATATTTAACGTCCTGCGTAATGAATTTCGCTGCCGTCAGATCAATGGGTGGGTCATATTTGCCTAACGGATCGATCGTTACATCCTGCTTGGTCTCGTTCGGAGTGGACTCTGTTGCCGCGTCCTTCTTCGTATCTTGACCGCAAGCAGATAATAAAACAGAGATGAGTAATAGACTAGCAAGCATGAAACTAATAGATTTAACCCTTTTCATATCTTGTCCCCCGTTTTGTGATAAGTATCGTAGCTACACTGTTATTATAAAATCCGCATGGGACAGCCAACTAGTTTCCGTTCATTACATTTGTATCTTTTATTTACTCCTTTTGATCTCTTTTGAGTTCCCGATACTCTTGAGGTGTGAGATTTGTAGCTTTTTTGAAGAAACGATGAAAATATTGCGATGACAAAAAGCCCAGCTCCGTCGCGATTTCGTGCACCTTGAGACGATCCTGCTCAAGCATCGTTTTCGATTTTTCCAGTCTCACGTCATTGATATATGTCAATAGCCCTTGCCCCGTCAGCTTCTTATACAGCCTCGACAGATACGAAGGATTGTGCCCGACAACTTCGCCAATTTTCGTTAGCGAGACGTCGCCGGATATATGGGTCGTGATATAATTCTGAATCTTGCGGATCAACTCATGCTCCTGCACATTCATACCAACCTGCTTCTGCTCGAAAATTCTTCTTGCCGTTAGAATGAATTCTTCACAGATCTGGTGCCATGTTTCAAAGCGTTCCATCTGCGTAAATTTGCCCAAATCCCGCTCTGACTTCGCGTCGTTGTCCGAATCCATCAGGCTGTGAGGCAGCAGAACCGACACCAGCAAGAAATACAATTCCAGCTGAACGCCGCTTGGAAAAGGTCCCGCCATTGAAGCAACGGACAACAATTCATCGAGCGTATCGAAAAAGGGCTCTTCGTGTCCGTTCTCCATGCAAGCTTTCAAATACTCGATTTTGTGCAAGTGAACCGAGGAGAGTCTCGCCTCAATGGATCGATCTTCGTCTTTAGCGTTTCTGTTCGGCTCGAGCAGAATAAGCTCTTTGCCAATTCCAAGTCCGCTATGGAACAGAAGGTTGAGCAGATCGAATTTCTGAGGCAGCGACGTCCATTCGACGGCATCCGTCGCGAGCGCAAGTGAAATGGGACGCTTCAGCAGCTTCAAGCATGTCTGTTGAATTTCTTCCAGCATGCCTCTTACGAATAGAATTGTTCTCGTCCATCCTTCCGTTGTCGGCTCAGCTTCAGCAGGTTGAAGGAACCAGGCCAATTTGTTCTTCTCATATTTCATCGACAGGGATCTCGCCATCGGCATTAGCAATTCGTTAGCGATATTATCGAGCGCAAAATAGATTAATGCGCGATCCGTCGCACTATGAATCTCGCCCCAGTCGTCAATGCGCACGATCAGGAGAAGACAAGGCGTATCAGCGGATAGCTTGATGTGTAACTCTTCGAATTTGTCGTCGATCGATGCGATCGTTGCAGGGTCCCCCTGTAAGATTTCACGCATGTATTGCTGCTGAAGATAAGGAAGCGCCAGCATCTTCTGCTGCTTGGCTTGAACGAAAAGCGAATCCATGAACCGCTCCTCCTCTAAGGAAGTGGCCGCGCGAAGAATGGATTCCTTAATTTTGGCATTCCCCTCCGTCTTCAGAATATAATCGACGCTGCCCTGGCGAATGGCTTGCTGAACATACGCAAAATCGCTATAGCCCGTTAAGAAGATGACCTTGCATTTCGGCCATTGCTTCATAATTTCCTGGTGCAGCTCCAGTCCGCTCATCCCGGGCATGCGAATATCGGAGAGCACAATATCCACCTTCGTGCGTCCTAACCAATCCAGCGCTTCTTGCGAGGTGGCCGCCGCATAGATCTCTAATTCTATCTCTGTCACACGATTGCATAATTCAACTAGTCCATTCAAAATCAACGGTTCGTCATCCACGATTAATATGCGATACATCCTTACTCAACCTCTTTCGATAATGGAATTTGCATGAATACGCCTAGTCCGCCCATATCATTGCGATAGACGGTGAGTCCGGAACCTGCGCCGAACTTAATCTGAAGCCGTCGATGCACGTTAATGATTCCGGTCGTCTCGATGCCGAACGAATTGTCCATGGCAAGTTTATCCGTTAGCTGCCCCAGCTCTTCATCCGTTAACAAGCTGCCGTTGTCTTCGAAGCGAAGCTGCAGCATCTGACCCTCTACTTGGTTCGATATGCGCAAGATGGCTCCCGATGGCTTCGATTCCAACCCATGCGTATAGGCATTCTCGATGATCGGCTGCAAAATTAAGCGCGGTACAAATAAGAAATCCGTTGGGACTTGGATCGGTTCGAACGCAACTTGGATTCGGTCGCCGAATCGCATCGATTGGATATTGATATAAGCTTCCGCATGCTTGATTTCTTGACTTAACGGCAATTCCGATTTGGCATCCCGAGTAATGAATTGAAAATAATGACCCAAATAACTGACGAACTCCTTCGCTTTGTCGATATCCTCGAATTCGATTAATTGATGCAGAATAAAAAAGCTATTGTATAAAAAATGAGGATTGATCTGGGACTGCAGCTGCTTCAGCTCGGATTGTTGGCTGCGAATTTGCTGTTCATAGACTTCTTGAATTAGTGATTGCAGCTGCTTGACCATCTTATTGAACTGATCGGATAAATCACTGAATTCATCGTTGCTCCCCTGCGAGGTGCGAATGGTCAAGTCCCCTTGCTCCACCCGCCGGAAGGCGGTGACCATCTTGCGCAGCGGATTGCGAATCGTTTTGAGAATCCAATACGAGAAGAGAACAATCACGATGACGGATACGATAAATAAAATCCAGAACAGCGCGTTAAACTTGTCAAAATCGCTCATGATAAACGCTTCAGGTGTATAGATCGCAAGCGTCATCTCATAGTCTTGAGACTTCTGTAGCGATACCAAATACCGCTGTCCATCATATTTCAGAATGTCGTTGCGACTGCTGCTCTCGATCTCACGCGACACTAACAACTGCAGCTCTTGGGTAAGCGACTGAATTTGATTATTCAAGATAACGTTGTTGCTGTCATGCAAATAGAGCAATGCGCCGCCCTGATCTACGACATTGGCCAAATCCTTGCGAATCATATTTTGATCGAGCTCAATTTCGATCATGAACGCCGGAGGACGATCCGATAAGGGTGACTCAGGAAAATAAGAATTCAATAAAATTTTGCCATTCCACCACAATAACGGCGACAATTGATGACGCATCTGAGACCGAATTTGGAGGAGTTGATCCATTGGAACGCCCTCCGCATAGGTACTCGGCTTAATTCGTTTGTCGATGGATGGGATATAGAAGGTAACATCCGCAATATAAGAGCTGGAATCCTTGAACAAGTTCAACTTTCGCTCCAAGCGCAAGATGGATTCCCGAAGCTCATTCTCCGACAAGGCTGGCGCTACCGTCCCCAGCGTCATGACATCCTCATCGACGATCAGGGACTGCTTATACTTATCTATTTTCCGAATCTCATCGGTCAATGAGGTCAAATAGAAATTGACATTCGTCTGCATCGACTGCAATATATGCTCCCTCAGACTATTGGCAACCTGATGGTTCAGAAAGATGCCTAACATATACACGGGTAAGATAGCGATCAGAAACCCGATCAACAGCTTGGGATAAATGGTGAACCGTTTCCTCTGCACCTGCATGATGATTACCTCCTCTTGTTACATGAAAAATACAATAAACATTATACCTAAGTGTTACCAAAAGTCTCTGTCCAATTTTACGCCATGACCATAAAAAGCAGGCACTCTCCAACCCAGAGTACCTGCTTTTTATGGCTTACGTATGATTTTTTTTGACGATATACAAATTCTAGTCATTCATTCCTGATAGTTCATGAGCATAGGGAATGGATTGAAACGCGCCTTTACGCTGAACCACGATCGACGAGAACTTACTTGCGAACCGAACCGCTTCGACGACATGCTCGATCTGCAACGGATCGTCCCCTTGCAGTTTTGTGCAGAAGGAACCGATAAAGCTGTCTCCTGCGGCCGTCGTATCAATCGCCTGAACTTTCTCGGCAGGAATAGGTACGTTGCCGTCCGGATGACAGATCATACTGCCCCGTTCACCGAGCGTGACAATGACACATCCCACGCCTTGCTGCATTAATGTCGCTGCACCTTGTACCATCGCTTCGTCGCGACTTGTATCGCAGCCAGTAATCACATGCATCTCGCTTTCATTCGGGATGAGAAAATCCGTCACTTGTAGCAGTTCCACCGGAATCTCCTTCGCTGGCGCAGGATTAAGCACCGTCACTTTCCCCTCCGCCTTTGCAATCGCAAAAGCATACTGAATCACTTCCATCGGCACTTCGAATTGCGCCACAATAACATCGGATGAGGTGATAATCTCTCTGGATTGTTCAACGTCCTGCGTGGTTAATCCCATATTCGAGCCAGCGCTGACGACAATCATGTTGCTGCCGCGGTTACTGAACAAAATCAGGGCTTCGCCTGTCGGCAAATTTGGATCCACAAGAACATGCTCGGTATGAATGCCTTCTTGCTGCAAGGTGGATACGAGCTGTCGGCCATTCTCATCTGACCCGATTTTCCCGATAAATTGTACAGCGGCTCCTAATCGTGCTGCAGATACCGCTTGATTGAACCCTTTTCCCCCGGGGCCAACCAGTTTACCAGAAGAAAATACAGTCTCTCCTTCTGTCGGGAGAGCTTCCAGCAGCAAGCTGGAATCCATATTCATACTGCCAAGTATGCATATCTTTTTCATCTTCTCTATCACTCCTATCCACTATGATGCTTATCGAGCCTTTGCTAGACACTCAATCGCCCATGCGCGGAATGCATCCACATCAATATCTAGACAAACCGTTGCATTCGGTTCTTTCTGATAACGATTCATCAAGTCTACGATCGTCGTACCTGCCGTGTAAGCACCAGCGGTTTCAACGTCAACGAAGCATTTCTGTGTTTTGAACAACTCCGGCTTCACAATATAAGCGATGGCGCATAGATCATGCATTTTAAGTCCTGTCTTCAAGCTGCCGCCACGGTAATGCTGGAACATCGAATACAGCATCTTACCCGTCTCATTCAGATCTCGAATCTCCACGACATTATCCGGCGTTAAGGTTGCTCGGTTGGTCACATCCAATCCGACCATCGTAATATCCAGACCCGATGCGAAGACCATCTTCGCTGCTTCCGGATCTGCCAAAATGTTATATTCTGCCGTAGGACTATGGTTCCCTGCGGATGCGGATCCCCCCATTAATACGATTCTCTCAATCCGGGATTTGCATTCCGGATACAAGGCCAGGAACAAGGCGATGTTCGTCAAAGGCCCAATCGGCACGAGTGTAACCTTCTCTTCGCTGTTCAGAATCGTCTCTCGAATCGCATTCACCGCATGCTCCGGATGAATGTTCTTCTTCGGCGCCGGAAATTCATAACCGTCCATACCGGACTCTCCATGAATTTCGCTTGCATCCTCGTAAGGAATGCACAAAGGCTGTCCTGCCCCCTTCGCTACCGGTGTATCTGAACCGAAGAATTCAACGAGCTTCAAGGCATTATTCGTCGTTTTGTCAACGGATACATTCCCTGCGACCGTTGTCAGAAGCTTAACATCGAGCGCCTCATGGTATACGGCCACGCCAATGGCTACCGCATCATCAATTCCAGGGTCCGTGTCAATAATAATAGGGATTCTCTTCACGTTCATGCTGCTCAGCATCCTCTCCATTTGAAGTCATAGAACCTATTCAACATATCTTCCCCAAAAGATCTGTAAAAAATATCAACTAATGTGTAACCGGTTACCTATTTCGATATCATGTTAATTCAATAGGAAAGCAATGTCAATACGTGATTATTGTTGTATAATAGCTGCATTCACTATAGTTTTTATGTAACCAGTACCATAGATGCACTTATCATGCTTAATCGATTACATATTACCGAAGGAGTTGAGGAAAAATCGCAACGATTCGAGATGTCTCTAAACTCGCTGGTGTTTCCGTGGCGACGGTTTCTCGCGTCCTGAATCAGAAAGGTTACGTCCACGAAGATACCGTGCAGAAAGTCCATAAAGCGATTGAAATGTTAAAATATGTCCCCAATGACGTCGCGCGCAGCTTATCCAAAAAATCTACCAAAACCATCGCGCTGTTCGTCCCGGATATCACGAACCCCTTCTTCAATGAACTAGCGCTTGCCGTGGAGAAGGTCACGCAAATGTATGGATATACGACGATTCTGTGTAATACCAATGAATCATCCAAGATCGAACGCCAATACATCCAGACACTGAAGCAAAAATATATCGACGGGTTTATTATGGCCTCCAATACACTTTCTGAAGACGAAATCGAACAATTGCAAGTCCCTATGGTCGCGGTGGACCGGGTTAGTTCGCCTTCTGTTCCTACCGTCTCTTCGAAAAATCGGGAAGGGGCTCACTTAGCTGTGCAGGCCCTTTTGCGGCAGAGATGTACCAAAATTGCGCATATACGTGGCCCTAAAGGGATCTGGATTGCGGAGGAACGCTGCCAAGGCTATCTGGATCTGGTAGAAGATCTGCCATGGTTCACGCCGAAGCTGGTCGTGAACGGGAACTTCCAGCTGAAGGCAGCCATCGAAGCTGTGAATAAACTGTTCGATGCGCATCCAGACATTGACGGGATATTCGCGGGCAATGACATGATGGCAATTGGCGCGCTGCGTGCGCTGCAGGAGCGTGGCATCCGCGTGCCGGACCAAGTACAGGTCATTGGTTATGACGGCATTCCGCTGGCGGAAATGGTCTATCCGGAGCTGTCGACCGTATCGCAGCCGATCTTTGAGATGGGGATGCTCGCCGCTCGTATTCTGATCAAGAAAATCGAGCAGCAGCCTTTGGACGAGGTGAATCACATGCTGGAGGTCGAGCTGATTCAGCGGGGAACGACGCGTTCGTACTAGGATCAAAGTGATGGAATTATCGAGTTAAAGATTGATAATAAGACAAAGCAGCCTTGGTTCGATACGGGTATCGAACCAAGGCTGCTTTGCGATCAAAATGTTCAGTTGTTTATCGAATATTTACTTACATCCGCCTTCGCACGAACCGCACGCTGCTTCATGATCCGATTGACTTGTTCAGAGCCAAATAGCATGCATACGACATAAATAGCGACGAATATCGGGAGGATCGCAACCGTCGTCTGCGAAGCGATCAAGCCGAGCGTCGGCGGCAGCAACGTCGTACCCGTATAGGCTACAGCCATCTGATAACCCATCAGCTTCTGCGTATGTTCTTTACCGAATCGTTCCGGGGTGGCGTGCAGCATGCAAGGATAGATCGGCGCAAAGCCTAAACCTACCAGCATAAAGCCGATCAGCGAGAAGAAGGGAGGTAACGGCAGAATAAGCAGAAAAACGCCAGCCAGCGCCGTTAACAATCCACTGCGGATCAAGACGCGATGGCTCACTTTTAACGTGACGAATCCCGTGATCAACCGCCCGATCGTAATGCCGCCGTAATACATGGATACCCATTGCGCCGCCACGGCAGCGGACACATCCTTGACGTTCACCAGGAAGCTGCTGCCCCATAAGCCTACGCTAGCTTCCGCACCGCAATAGAAGAGGAAGGTCATTAAGGTGAGCTTTACACCCTTCAACCGCATCGTAGGAATGCTCGCGCTTGCCTCCAGCTCAGGCGACAGCAACTCTTCACTCGCCGCATGGGTATGAACTTTCTCCATTCGTTTCCATAGCGGCAGCGTCACGAATAGCAAAATAACGAGCGCAAATTGAATGCTCGCAACGGTCAAATATCCGCTCCGCCATAAATCGTCTTGGCGAATAAATCCAGACATAATGATCGGACCCATGGTCGCTCCTACGCCCCAGAAGCAATGCAGCCAGCTCATATGATGCGCTTGATAATGCAGCGCGACATACTGATTAAGCGCCGCATCGACGGAACCCGCCCCTAGTCCGAGCGGTAAGGCGAGTATCATTAACCAACCAATCGAAGGCGCAAAGTAAAAGCCCAGTAATGCGCCCGCCGTCATCAAGCAGCTGATTAACGTGATCTTGCCCGTTCCAAGCCGCTTCAAGAGCATACCGCTCACTAGGCTAGAGACAATCGTCCCTGCGGCAATAATAATCGAGATCACGCCCGCCATACCGAACGCGGCCCCGTACTCAGCTTGCATGACCGGCCAAGCAGCGCCAAGCAATGAATCCGGTAACCCTAGGCTGATAAAAGATAAATAAATGATAATCAAAAATAACGTTGCCACCAAATCTCGCCCCTTATTTATTCGTGTCTAGATAACTTGATGCTCGGCTCGAGCGTCGCTAGCGTCCGTGCAACCATTCCCTCCAAGTAATCAGCTGTAAAATCTTCCGATACGATCACCTCTGGCACTGCGCTTACAGGCAGTTCAGAACTACACCGTTCAGCGATTCTGCTTCCACTTCCCTGATTCACGATGCTGCCGTATAGCACGACACGATCGGGGTTAATGACCGCGCAAATGGAGACGATTAATTGAACGATTGCCTGCTCCACTTGCACCGAAGAAGAGATGAAGGCGTGCTCCCCCCAAGGGATATTGAGCGGGATATTCGCGACTTCGCCAGCAAAGTTCCTTCTCCCCTTGAACAGCTGTCCGTTGATGAAGATCCCTGCGCCTGGCGGGAACCGATCCGGGAAGTAGAGATAGGCGACAGCTTCATCGGAATGGATTTGCGCACGTTCGCAATAACCAACCACAGCAGCATTGACGTCATTCTCCATAATGACAGGCATGCTGTATCGTTCCTTGAAGTGCTCTACCATCGAGACACCTAACAAAGCTTTATAGTCAGAAATGACGATTCTCCCTTTCCATTCCGCCCCAGGCAGCCCGATCCCCAGCGCACGAATCGCAGGGTAAGATGCGATCAATGTATCGATGATACGTTCGAAGCATGCCACATCCACTTGCGCGACGTCTTCTGCTCCTTCATGAATGATGGTACCGAGAAGATTCACAACGGTGCTGCGCATCAGAATCCGCCCTCCCGTCTCATATGGAAACAGCGTCAGAATATAGGCATAATCGCCGTTATATTTGTATCGCTGCGCAGGTCTTCCCCCGCCCGAAGCGCACAGTTCTGACTCCAGCACTTCCGATGTTTGTAGCAATTGCTGCAAGACCGTTCCAACCGTAACTGCGCTAAGGCCCGTGATGCTGGCTATCTGCTGTTTGGTCGCTTCCCGTTCGGCTTTTAACGCTTTACGAACGAGATTCATGTTCACTTCTTTGATCACCATGGCATTGCCGCCTATGTTTTTCACCGTCACACCTCGTTTCGAAAACACTTTATAAAAGTATTTTAATAAGTCTCTCCAATGTATGGGATTCTGCAAAAATTGTCAAGCGGAAAACGGGAGAACACCAACAGGCGCCGAATCGCTTCGGCGCCTTAATCGTTAGTGTTTATTAACTCGTAGATTTATTCGATGATCTTACTTGCCAGCGCTGCCAGATCACTAATATCGATCTTGCCGTCGCGGTTGAAGTCGGCCGCTTTGACTTTATTCCAATCTGGACTTTGCGCCGTTATGCCATAATGTGCTGCTAGAATTGCCAAATCCCCGATGCTGACTTTGCCGTCACCATTTAGGTCTCCAGACGTGCCGGTCTGCTGCGCAAGCACCTGAATTGTTAGCGTTGCTGCGCCCGTATCCGTTTCTTTCCCTTCCGCATCTCCGAGCACAGCATGTGCAATCCCGATCGTTCCGGTTGTATCCTGCTCTACCGGCTTCGCTTTGAAGCTGATTTCCGCCACTTGCGCTTCACCAGTCATCGCATGTTCCGCCCCTACGTTTGCTGCAATAATGCGCAATTGATTCCCTGTCACCTTGTAATCGACGATTTTGACGCTGTCGGTCAATGCCTTCACCAAGGCTACCTCCATCAAATTCGGGTCAAATGTCAGCTCCAAGTCCTCGGCGTACACCTGCTCGGCAACCCCTTTGAACCCGGCACGAACGGTGAACGTCTCACCCGCATTCACCTTGTCCGGTCCTGCTAATACCGATTGCTTCTGTACCGCTGGCGGCGTAGGATCTTTAAAAACGTTGATCTCCGCTGCCGACGCCCAGCCGTTGAAAGCTGCCGTTGCTTCCAGCTTGATATACTTGGCAGACACTGCCGCAAATGTCGCCGTCTTCAAGGTATTATCGCTTGCCCACGTTCCGCTTAAAACCTTAGTAAAGGTTGTGCCATCTGTACTGACATACACGTTAAATGCGGTAAAAATCCCGTTCTTATCCACTTGTCTTGGCAAGTAAGTCAGCTTGTTAATGTTGTAAGTACCGCCTAGATTCAAGGTGATCGATTGCGGCAGCTTATCGGATTTATCCCACTTCGTGTGCCACATGGTTGAAGGATCGCCGTCGATCGCTTTGGAAGCGGAAGAATTCTCTCCCACCGTTTCCTCGCTTGTCGCTGTTGCCGTCATCTGCGACTGCGGGATCAAGTTCGGGTCTGGCAGCTCCGATGGTCTGACTTTTCGCAGACCGATGTCATCACCATATACAACGCCTGAGCCGGTTGAGTTTTTCAACATATACATCGTTACGCTCGTCGCATTCACGCCTGTCGTAAATTGAATCATCACATGCTTCCAGCCGTTGCTTGTATCGGTGACGACCGTATGCCGATCCGCTCCGCCATAATCTTTAACCCCTAGCCATGCCTCTTCGCCGGATGCAACCTTCGCCCATCCCGAATACTCATAGGTCGTATTTGGCTGCAAGCCAGTGATCACCTGTTCGATGCCGTTCTGTCCGGCGCCAAACTTCGCAGAACCGTCCGCCGTTCGCGTCGTCGCAAACTGGTCGCCCAGGTTAAGCATTGGGGCAAAGTGGTATGTAACATCCTTGTTGCCTGTAAGAACCCACCCATCAAGGTCAGCTTCGAAGCCATAGTTCAGGGCACGATTGCTATATTCAGGCAACGCATGTGTAAATATCGGGTCTGGCGGGTTGGTAAAATTGTGACCAGCCGTTCCATATTGTGTCTGGTTATAGCCTGTGGCGATATTATCAGCCGTAAACGCGCTGATCCCTGACGAAGCGCCGTTTTGGAAGGAGACTCCGCCTTCAACGATATTACTGCTAACTTCGTTGTTGTACTTGTAGTCGCCTGTATTCACGATGATCTTGGGTTTCGTTTGGTTTAGGTAGATGAAATTGTTGTCGGCACGCCCACCAATATAAAGGCCGGTCTCCGCATTCCACACGGTATTATGATGGATTAAGAAGCCATGTGTATTCGAATCCACATATACGCCTAGTTCGCAGCTTGTGCACGACTGACTGTCCATGTCATGGATCCAATTGTTCCGTATTTCTGTATTTGCTCCATCGACACGGGCAAAATAGATGCCCCCAAGATCATAGCTTAATTTCCCCGTACGTGAGATATCGTTGTATTCAATAATAGATTCCGTAAATTTCTCCCCGCCGATAATGCTTCTACCGGTGTTATAGAGCGTATTGTAGGACACCAAGTGCTTTTTGCCACCGGCTAGAGCAACACTCGCATTATACGTTCCCATATAATCCGTATCATGAATGAGGTTATTAATAACATTATTATTCGTCCCTCTGATCACGACGCCGTTTCCTGAGCTATATTTGATTTCGCTGTCTCTGATCGTGTTATAGCTTCCCGACAAGTCGATCCCTGTATCATCATAGGAATACGCCTTTTGTAGACCAATGGTATGCGACAGATATTCCGCCTTGATGCCTTTGATCATGATGTGATCTGCATCCTTCGTCGTTATACTTGCGCCTATTAACTGAACGCCCTCGATCGTGATATAAGAACGTCCCGTCAGATCAAAAGCGTATTTTCTCTTCTTGGCCTCCACGTCTAGTGTATTGGGATCCACGCCGCCTGGTGCAGAGAGATATAATGTTGACGCAGCACTGTCGTAATACCATTCCTTCTGCCGATCAAGCTGCCCTTTGATGCCGGCGATCATATATTTCACGCCACCACCTGGATTCGTGTACACGTCGGACCATGGAAGCTTATCAAATTTGATGGTCGAACCGCTGGAGCTATTTATTTTCGCCGATTGCGTTGACCACCATCCCTTAACAATCACCGTTGCTCCGACCCAATAATTGTCAGGCTTATTTAGCGCCGTATCGGTAATAGACGTTGCCGTACCACTCTGCATGGAGGCCCATCCTACATTAAACACATCCGCATCATTCGTCCAGTTGGGATACTGCGCCAAACGCATCATTTCTCCGTTGACAAATACTTGGTTCTCATCCCCTAGGTTCCAATTCATGGACGCCTTGTAGACGCTGCCCGTATCCTTCGTCCAACCTGTTACCGGATCGCTGCCGCTTATCGTGACCACTTCGCCCGAGAAGGCCTTATACGTGATCGGCGAAGTCGCTGTACCGTTATTCATCGGAATGATGGATTCATGATAGGTACCGCTTCGGATGACACAGGAATCGCCTGCTACCATGACACTCGATGCCTTTTGAATCGATCGGAATGGACTCTCCTGTGTGCCGGAATTGGTATCGCTGCCCGTTGTTGATACATAATACGTGTTCCCCGCAGCTTGAGCCTTAGGCGATTTTACAAGAAGAAAGCCAATACATAAACTGACAGCCAACATGATGGATAACGCTTTTCTGAACATAACTACCTCCCGCGATAAATTCATGTTTCATACTTGTTTATCTTGCTTCTGCAGTAATGCTTTCGAATGTAAAATACGAATCAGACCAGACGGCTGCTGATGTCCCCTCTCCTCCCTTCTTTATCTACCATATCTCCCTCCCAAAATTGAATTCAACTCCAAAAATTGCATCATTCAACGTTTTCTATTCAGTTGCCGCAATTGCATTACTATGCACCGAAATGCTGTATAAACCTGAGGATACAAGGTTCTCCAAAATTTGAAATATCTCTAATAATTGTTCACGTTTTGAAATTTTGTTGAGATTCTGTGACGAGTATAATACGATAGACTTCACTAAGACTTAAAGGATGGTCATTATGAAATTCATAATTTCCAAGAATAAATTAAGCATCTACAAAAAATTGCTAATTTCTTTCATCGGCAGCACCATCACCTTAATTCTTGTTCTCTCTTCCCTACTCTTCTACAATTACACTTCATCAACGACGAACATGGTGAAAGATATGAACGTGAATATTTTGTCCAAAATCAGCTATAGCACCGTGCACATGGATAATTTAGCCAAAAACTTCATCCAATCCTTATCGCTGAACAACCAGATCATTTCCTTCGCCAACAATAATCATGAAGATATTCTTACGATCAGCAGCGCGATCCGAACGCTCGGTGCGCTAACCATTCCGAATACATACATTCATTCCGCTTATGTCTACAACCGCAAAATCGATACATTCATCGCTACGCCTAACGACACGTTTTACAATAGCTCGGAATTCTTCGACCAAGATCTTATTACGCTCTTAAATCGTGCAGCCGAAGGTCAAAAAGTGCAAAATCTCTACCCCATCCCAAGACAAATTGCAAATGCGGATGGCAGTCACACCAGCTATACGAATGTTTATACCTATATTTTGTTCGATGCCATTGGTGAAGATAACTTTACGAATGCCATCATTCTTAATGTAGATGCCGACTGGTTAAGGCTTACGATTTCGGCACTCGATAAGAAGATGAGCAGCAAAGACAGCAATATAATGATTCTGGATGACAACGGCAATGTGGTAAGCGATCCGTCGCCGAACAAGTTCATGGACAACATGTTAGATCAGAGCTTCATACACAAGATCCTTGATTCCACTGAATCTTCAGGCAGCCTGATTGATCAAGTTCAGAATAATAAGGTACTGGTTTCCTATGTATCTTCAGATACTTTAAAATGGAAATTTCTTAGCATTACGCCGTATGATACCGTTTTTTCGAGCGTGAATCGAAACACGTTTATTACCATCATTTTCTGCCTAATCGTCATGCTGCTCGGGGTCATTTTTGCCATTCTGGCCTCAAGGAAGCTGTATCAGCCGATCGGAAGGCTAACGTATCGGATCAAGCAGAAATGGAATCCACAGGACAATCCCGACAAAATATCGGATGAGTTCGGCTTCCTTAGCAACGCTTTTGAAGGAATGATGGATCACGCGAAATTACTCGAGACCCTGAAGCGAGAAAGCACGCCGCTCTTAAAAACGAATTATTTAAAAAACGTGATTACCGGGCACATTACCCCCTCGCTTGAAGCCTTTAACGCCAAAGAACCCGAGTTTCACATCGATGTGAACTTTGATCACAAGCTGTTTTTGTTCCTATTAAAAATCGATCATTTTCAAGCGTTTACGTCCAAATTCAATGAAAAAGACCGTGCATTGTATATGTACGGGATCGCGAATATCGCGAGGGAAGCCGCTTCCAAGCATTATCACGTCGAAGTCATTGAGACGGCAGCCGATCAAATCACCGTCTTGGCAGACCTGACATCGACGCCGGAAGGGCATGATGTATATGAACAATTTCAGCGTATTGCTGCCGATATTCAGCTACATACCGAGCATTTCTTCAAGATTTACTTGTCTATTACCTTGGGCTATGTGATCGAATCTGCGGATCAGATCAAACAAATCTATGACGATACCGTGATGCTGTCCATGTACCGCATGACATTGGGGCATGGCAGCATCATCACGCCGGATGTTCTGCAAGAGATCCACCAAAGTGCGCTAGTCCTTCCAGCGGCCAAGAGCAAACTGCTCATCGATGCGCTCAAATTAGGAAACGGAGACGCGGCGAAAGAAGCCTATCGCGACATCATTAGAACTGCAGAGCACGCTTCCTACGATCATATGATTTCAACGATTATTTATTTAAGCTTCACCATCTATCAATCACTACACCACATTGTCGACGGCGCTCAATCGAAGCTCAACTCCATTTCGCTCGGGTTCCTCAATCATGTCACGGCGTTAGAGACGCTGGCGGAGATCGAGACGACATTCTTCGAATTGTTCGATGAAATTATCGTGCTGAAGAATGGGGCGAAGGACAAGAAAAAGAACGAAATCGTCAATACCGCGATTCAGATCATTCACGAGTCTTACCGGGATAAGAACCTGTCGCTGACGAGCTGCGCAGAATCGCTAAACCTCTCATCCGTATATCTTGGCAAACTGTTTCGTAGCACGACCGGCAAGTCGGTAGCTGAATATATTGTGGCCGTACGCATGGAACAAATGAAATATTACTTGGAAGAGACGAACTTGCAGATCAATGAAATCCTCGACAATTGCGGGATCGAGAAATCGAACTACTTCTATACAACCTTCAAAAAATACTTCGGCGTGTCTCTAACGGAATACAGGCTCAAAATCGTAAAAACAAACCAGAATCACCACTCGATGTAACAAAACAAAGGCGTTCACTTTTAGAAGTGAACGCCTTATTCGTGTAGCTTACTTGTTCGCGGCTCTCCATTCGTCCAGCTGTTTTTGTTTCTCCGCGATGATCTTATCTGCGCCAGCGTCTTTGAGTCTATTCAGAAACACCGGCAAATTCTTTTCTGGATCAATGGATCCGGTCGCGATTGCATAATATAATTCATCGATTGCCGCATCGACATTCGCTTTCTCTGACTTCACTGGCGTAAAGTCGAAGACGAAACCGAGTGCATTGGACGCTGATGCATTTTTATTCAAATCGATCCATAGCTTGTTCCCTTTGTCATCGACTTCGGCGCCTTGCGCATCCGCCTCGGTATAATACGTTTGGCTCATGTTGCCGAATTCCCATGGCGATGATATTTTGAACCCGCTGTCCGGAATCGTTTCAATACGGTTGTCAGCGACTTTTTTGTAATGTTTGCCTTCGACGCCCCAGTTGATCAGGTTATAGATTTGTTTGTCCGTATTCAGCAAATTGATGAACATCATGGCCCTTTCTTTATTCGGCGAAGATGCCGAGATAGCCGTGATCGAAGCGGCTGCTTTATCCGTTGTCAAGAGTGGCTTGATGAACATATGATCATAGGATTGCACATCTTTGTTAAAGTTCGTGAATCTGCCCGGCGCGCTCATGCCACTTTGCTCAAATGCGGTTGTATCGATATCGATCTGACCGATTTGTGCCGCAACCTTACCTGCTTTCAGATCGGCCTGGTCATCTTTTAACGTTGGAGCCTCTTTTCTGACATAACCTTTCATATACCAATCTCTCATCATGGTTACGTATTCTTTGAATTCCGGCGTTTCGTACTGGTTAACGACCTTCATCTCGGTATCATTCAAATAAATCGAACCCGGTGTCTTCGAATCGCCAAGCGCTTCCAGATTGAACATCGGCGTCGCCGTCAGGAATGGATCAATCGCCTTGCTATATCCCCATGGGATAAGCGTCGGCTCGCCTTTCTTGATCGTTTCGAGCATCGGCGTCAGGTCGGACAGCTTCGTGACGGACTTCCAATCGAATTTATACTTGTCGGCAACCGATTTCTGAATCAGATAGCCGTATCCAGCCGTTGATTGCTGGAAGTTAGGCACACCATAGGTGGCCCCCTTGACCTTCACGGCCTTCCAGAACGTTTCCGGAACGCTGCTCTTCGTGTCAGGCGCATATTTCTCGATTAATTCATCGAGTGGAGCAAACGCGCCTTTCGCAACGCCTTGATAAAAGTTATTGGTCCATGTTGAAGCGAAAGCAATGTCGTATGGTTCGCCGGAAGATATAATAACGTTCATTTTCTCGTCATAGCTTCCCCAGTCGATCAGCTTCAGCTTGATCGTCGCGTTAATTTTGGGCTGAACCAGCTTGTTGAGTTCATCTTCCACGGACTGCAAATCCTTTTGAGGCGTGTTCGGGAAATAATACGTGAGCTCAACGGGTGGAAGTGCCGACTCCTTTGGCTTATCCGTCGTCTTATCTTCGTTCTTCGTCGGTGTTGGCTCTGGTGTGGTGGTCGCATCTTTCCCGCAGCCTGCGAGCACGATCGTGAATGCAAAACATAACAATACCAATTTACTTGCCCATGTCTTCGTTTTGTTTACCATTGTTTGACCTCCATTTGTTATATATCGCAATACGGGCAGTAGCCCGGTAAAGCCTCAAATTATGCTTTCACTGCACCTAATGTCAATCCTTTCACGAAATACTTCTGCAAGAAAGGATAGGTTAGCGCGATCGGCGCGACAGCCAGAACGCAGGTGGCCATCCTTGCCGTCTCATCAGGCAGCGAAGTAGCAAGTTTCTGCGTAAGCGCATTGGCCTGCAAATAAGCGATGTTGTTCATGATCGATTGCAGAAGGAACTGAAGCGGATACAGCTTGCCGTCTTCGATCAGCAGCGAAGCCGTAAACCAATCGTTCCAGTAAAATACGGCAACGAACAGTCCGATGGTAGCGAGCACCGGCGTCGATAACGGAACGACCAGCCGGAGAAATGTATTAAACTCACCGGAACCGTCAATTCTTGCAGACTCGACAATTGAATCCGGTATCGTCCTGAAAAAGTTCCTCATGATCAATACATTGACCGAGGATACAAGGTAAGGAACGATAAGAACAAGAAGCGTATCCTTTAAATGGAGATATTTCGAAAATAACATGTACCACGGCACTAATCCGCCATTAAATAACAAGCAGAACACGGCGATGAAAGAAATGATATTTTTGTACTTCACTTCATTTCTGGACAACCCGTAAGCCAGCATGGACGATATCACCAAATGCAGCAGAGTTCCAAGCATCGTTACGATGATGGTAACGCCATAGGCTTGAATGATCGGCGAGTTCCCCGAGAAGATAAACGCATATGCGTCCAGACTGAATTTTTCGGGAATCAAGTGATACCCGGACTGAAAAATACTTTGCTCATCAGATAGCGATATGGTTAGCACGACGAACAACGGAAGCAAGCAAAGAATCGAATACACTAAAAAACCTGTATGAATTACAGCACGAGATATGTTGCCCTGATTCATCTCATCATCCTCCTAGAACAAAGCACTGTCGCGGTCGTATTTTCTAATGAGCCAATTGGAAACGAGGACCAGTATGAACCCTACGACGGATTGATAAAGGCCTATAGCGGAAGACATCCCGAAATCGTTCATTTGCTTGAGCGCCCGGAAGACATAGGTGTCGATGACATTGGTCGCGCTGAACAGAACGCCTGACTCCCTCGGCAGATTATAGAACATGCCCCAATCACCGAATGCGGCGTAGAAAATTTTGCCTGCTTGCAGGAGCACTAAGGTGATCGTAATCGGCATCAGCATCGGAACGGTGATCTTGAGGGCCTGCTGTAACTTATTCGCCCCATCCATCTTGGCCGCTTCATAATACTCCGGGGAAATGCTTGTAATTCCGGCCGCAAATATGACCGCATAGTAACCGACATTCTTCCAAATATAAGCGGCAGGCATTATAAACCGCCAGAAGAATGGTTCTGAATACCACTGCACGGGCTCGACCCCGAAGGCCTGAAGCAGCTGATTGATGATGCCTTTATCGATGCTTAAGAACGAATACAGCAAATATTCGGCGACGACCCAGGATAACAAATAGGGAAGCAGGATAACACTCTTGTAAAATCCGGCAAAAAACCGATTGCTGATCTCATTAATCATGATGGCCATCGCCAGCGCTAATCCAAGACCGGTTACCATGAAGATTACGTTATAGACGATCGTATTGAGTGTAATTTGCCACACCGCATCCGATCGGAACAGAAATTCGAAATTCGAAAATCCGACCCATTTGCTGCCCCAGATGCCTTTAAACGGGTTAAATTCCTGAAATGCGATCACGACGCCAATCATTGGCAAATAATTGACGATCAATATAAATAGCAGCCCGGGAAGCATCATCAAATAGATTGTCTTGTTCTTCACCAGTTCCTTGATGAAGGGTGGAATACGAATCTTCTTTTTGGTTTTCTGTTTCGATTGTAGAATCAAATCTTGCATCGGCCTTCTCCTCGTTTCTTCAGCATGTTAAATTTTGGTACCCCCATCTTAAGTCGGATTTAATTCGTTCGAAACAACAAAAAATGAAAAAACAACAATCATTAGGAAATTTACCTCTTCAAATATTGATAAATCTCTAAAAAATGAGGATTTTCGAAAAAAGAAATAGAAAAACCAGCCTAAATTAGGCTGGTCATATCGTTGAGAGTGGTCAAATAGGACTAGATTTTCGTTATTTCAAGATTGCTCTGGTGATCATGGCTAGGTCTTCAATACCAACGATACCGTCTTTATTGACATCCGCTCTCGGATTCCATCCTGGCTGACCTTCGCTTGCTGTCAAAGAGTTGAACAGCACTTCTTACTCGAACACAAAATACGGCGGCAGCGGCAACGGCCGCTCACAGCTGCTCTTCATCTGGTAATGCGTTCCTTGCGCCGATGCATCATGGAAGCCGTGCATTGCCTCAAGGATATGATAGGCCAGCTCGCCGTTGGCGCGATGGAGGTCTGACTGACCTGTCAATATCGCGTGCGCCATCGCTGCTACGCCTAACCCGCGGCTGTTCCCCGTATATTCGTGGGTTGGCGGAATCTGCTCCCAATCCGTTCCCGCTCTGCGGATCTGGATTGGCCCGCCGAACGAATTCGGATCAGGCACCCGCAGCGAGCCTTGGCTTCCGTAGATTTCGATATGCGGCAGGTTCGTGCCGCCCTGAATGTCAAAGCTCGTAACAAGCGTCGCTATGGCGCCGCTATGGAAATCCAGCACGCCAGCGATATGCGTCGGCGTCTCGACCTGGATTTTCTGGCCGTATTTTTTCGCGCTTGTAATCGTACGTTCCGGATGACTAATCCCAGCTGAGCCAGTCACTCTGCGAATCGGCCCGAGCAATGCGACGAGCGCCGTCAAATAATACGGCCCCATATCGAACATTGGCCCCCCGCCCTGCTGATAGTAAAACTCCGGATCAGGATGCCAATTTTCATGGCCGCGGCTCATCATGAACGCTGTTGCAGCAACCGGCGTGCCGATCCATCCGTCATGGATCAGCTTCAAGCAGGTCTGGATGCCTCCCCCAAGGAACGTATCCGGCGCACTGCCGACCAGCAGCCCTTTGCTGCGCGCGACGTCCAGCATGCGTTGTCCTTCTTCACGCGTAACTGCAAGCGGCTTCTCCACATACACATGCTTGCCCGCCTCAAGCACCTGCAGGCAGACTGCGGCATGCGCAGCCGGAATCGTTAGGTTTATGACGAGATCGATGTCCTCATCCTGTAACAGCTGCTCGACTGTACAGGCTTTGGCGATGTTATACTGCTCCGCTCTGGCCTGCGCGCGGCTCAGATCGAGATCCGAGCAAGCAACAAGTTCCATGTGTTTGAATTTCGGGATATTTTCCATATAAATCGAACTAATATTGCCGCAGCCAATGATGCCAACTTTGATTGTTTTCATCTCGCTCCTCCTCATATTCTGCCGCTACCTTGCGGCCCACAATAAGCCACGACGCATTAACTCGAGCGTTTGCGGCATCCGGACAATATTTGCTTGATGACCAAGTGAATTGTAATAGACTTTCCCCGCACCGTATGTTTTCGTCCAGACGACCGGCATTTCCACATCCCCGAAGTCCGTTACGGCATGCACTTGGATGGCCGGGTCGACGTGCATGTAATACTTTTCAGATACGACAGTGAAATCCTCGATGCCTTGCGTGAGCGGGGAGCTGTGATCCTTCATGCGCACCGTGTATGTTACCCCGTCATTGCCTGGGTGCGCGACCCACTGGCCGCCGACCATATACTGATACTCGACCTCGTTGCGGAAGGAGTCCCCCATCCCGCCATGACAGCCTGCGATCCCGGTACCGCCTTCCTTTACCGCGGCCAGCAGCGGATCGAGCTGCTCCTTCTCAATCGCGCCCATCGTCCAGACCGGTACGATCAGATCGACGCTTGCTAACCGCTCCGCGTCTCTAAAAGCATCCAATGTGTTCGAGATTTCAACCTGGAAACCTTCTTCACGAAGCAAGCCGCCGAATATCCCTGCAACTTCCTCCGGCTGGTGGCCGTCCCAACCGCCCCATACGATTAAAGCTTGTTTGTTCATAACTATCGATTGCTCCTCTCTCATCTGTACGCTTTGATCGATACCGTATTGCAATCCGCACTATACTTCGTTAATACTCACCCACCGCCGCTGCGCGATCGACTGCTCGACCGCTTCAAGCACCTGCTGGCATTTGACGCCGTCCGCGAAGTTCGGTATCGGCTGGCGATCTTCCTCGAGCGCGCGCATCAGCTCCACGACCTCATGGATAAACGTATGTTCATAACCGATCGTATGACCGGCAGGCCACCAAGCGTCCATATAGGCATGGGACGGATCGGTCGCAAGTACGCGGCGGAAGCCCTGCACATCCTCATCGTCGCTCGTAAAATAGACCTGCAATTCATTCATCCGTTCAAAGTCGAACTTCACGCTGCCCTTGCTGCCGTTGATCTCAAAAGAATTCGTGCAGCGGTGTCCCGGCGCGAAGCGTGTCGCTTCAAAGCTGCCAAGCGCCCCGCAGGCGAATCTCGCCATGAACAGCGTCGCATCATCGACAGTGACAGGACCGCGCGGAGCGTCTGCGCTGCCTTTGGCGCTGAGACCGGTCATCGACGTCGGCAGCGGACGTTCCTTCACGAACGTCTCGCTCATGCCGATCACTTCCTGCATGTCGCCGATCAGGAAGTGCGAGAGATCGATGAGATGCGCGCCGAGGTCCCCGTGCGATCCGGAGCCGGCGATCTCCTTCTGCAAGCGCCAGACGAGCGGAAAGTTCGGATCGACGATCCAATCCTGCAGAAACCAGGCACGGAAGTGATAGATCTCGCCGAGACGGCCTTCATCCACCAGCTTCTTCGCCAGCTGCACCGCGGGTGCAAACCGATAGTTGAAGCCGACCATGTGCTTCACTCCAGCCACCTCAGCTGCTTCAAGCATTTCCCTCGTATCGGCAAGGGTGAGCGCGAGCGGCTTCTCGCAGAACAGATGCTTGCCGGCTTCCGCTGCAGCCAGAGCAATTTCCTTATGCGCATCGCTCGGGGCATTGATATCGACGATGTCGATCTCCGGATGCGAGACCAGCTCGCGCCAGTCGGTGACGTACCCTTCCCAGCCGAACTGTGCTGCCGCGGCGCTGACACCGCTTTCATCTCGGCCGCAAATGAGCTTCATTTGCGGCGCAGCAACCTGCGGGAAGAACATCGGCAAATCCCGGTAAGCATGACTGTGCGCCTTTCCCATAAATTTATAACCGACCATCCCTACACGATAAGATTTCATCATCATGACCTCCTTGGTGGGCCCTGCCCTGCCATTCGATTATTTTTGATGTATGATTTTGGTAACATTATATTTCACTAGACTCACTTTGTCTATCGAATAAACAAAGTTAAAATGATAATATTTTTTTGTCATAAATTCAGACACAGAACAAAACAGGCTATCCGATCGTCAGCCTGTTTTGTTCTAGCTATAATGTTGATAGTTGTTGTGTTAATCCGATTCCAGCCGATAATAAGCAGTTCCAAAGTCATTTCGGCATGTCACCGCGCAGTTATTCCGAAAACAGCCCCGTTTCCTTTAGGAAAAGAGGCTGTTTCGCTATTCCTTACACTTTCATACTAGATTTGCAATTATCTAGCAATCTTTAGTTGCTTTTCTCATAAGCATATACTTCAACACCAATGTTCTCTCCAATCAGATTTGGCATTCCGCTTGTTAACCAAGTATCTATTTTTGTACCTTTTTTCTGATAGGATATCGTAACCACATTTTTGTGTGGCGCGATCATGACTACGGATACCTTAGCATTAACGCCAGTTCCTTCCGTAAATTGAACGGCCAAATACTTACCCGTTAGATCATTACCTTTGTCTCCACCAATCGTAATATCACGGATATAACCAGCTCCACCTGCTGTTTCGTTGCCAATCGCAAGCGTATATCCGTCTTCTACCGTGTACTTAGGGATCTCCATCTTTAACACATCACTCACAACATTCCCGTTTTTGACCACAATATAAATGTCTTTGGCCGTCGCTTTTTTTAAGCCTTCTGCATTAATTAGTACAAGTCCTTTTTTAGATGGAGTACCGGGCTTACTCGTATCCATGACTGGCATTTTAGCTCCGCTCTCAACGACTTGATAATAATATTGTCCGTCTTTACTTGTGCCAAAAGAAACGGAAGCTGTCGTCTCGGTTAATCGATTCGCGGTACCTGCCGTTAGTATTGGTGTAGGATTATTATTATCCTGCACTTCTACGACTTGCAGAATATTGCCTGCATACCCTTCTGCTGTGCCAACTGCAATAATGGTACCTTCTTGTGCATATAAGGAAGTATCCAATTGTGCAAAAGTCAGTGGCAGCTCTCTAGGGCCGTTTAGATACTGTGCATGAACTGTAGATGCCAATTCTGGCGCTACCCCAGCAATCGTAGTAACATGGCCTAACTTATCTATTGATTGAATGCCATCTACGGTTACATTTACGCTAACTGATCCTTTTAGACCTACAAGCTGACCTTTTATAGTAAATGTACCTGGCGTTTTATACAATGATGGATTCACTGTATCCCAGTTCACTTTAGCGATCTGAGTAGTGCCATCATTAAAAGTAACTATAACCTCCGCAGGTAAATTTGGTGCATGATCAACCGTTGTTGATACATTCTCCTCAATACCTTCTATGGATGTAATTTCATAGTCCTTATTCATATAGATGGTATAGTCTTTACTTCCTGCTAAAGTAATTTCCGACAATATCAGAGCATTCTTACCATTAACGAATTGATCCGGTGAAATCGATGCACTGCCATCTACAAATGGAATCTCTACACCATTCAGCTGCAATTTAATTTCTACCCCGTCCAGTACGATAGAAGGTTTCTTGATTGTAATAGGCTCGTCAGCATTCGTTATCGTGGCATAATACGTATAATAATTAGGATTAAAGTCACCGTTTAATACCGCATTGCCGAGTCCAAGATCTTCCTCATACATTACGTATTGAGGATTGGATATGATTTCAATATCATCCAGATAAACTGTTGAATTAATTCCTCCAAAGCCAACGCCACCTGATTTGAACTGACCATCATTAGCAGACATTAATTTCTGCCCATCCAATACGAAACCAATCTTGCCATCAAAGGTTTGAATCTGCAAATTATGCCACTCATTCGCATTAAATCCATCCGGAACGCCTGCTTTACCTAATGATGCATCTCCACCGGAAGTATGTTTTGCTATTTCAAAATATGGTATCCCAGCTGCAAAACCTGTCGTTCCATTTTTATTTCTTCTATAAACGACTTGATACGATTCTGGTGCTTTATTAGGGGCTAGACCTTTATTGTTTGCCATGACATAAATTGTAAAGTTATCATATTGGCCACTAAGAACATCTGTTGTACCCCATCCTTCAAATTTCCATCTCATATTGACCAGGTAATTATTCCAAGGGGCATTCAATTCATAGAAGTCATTGCCGTCTCTAATCTCATCCTTTAAAACTTGATTTCCGGTATCTCCGGTCTCATATACAACACTTGTTACAGATGGATTGCCACCTATTTTTGTAAAATTAGGTACATTTCCATCTTCAAAATCCAGCATAAGCTGATGCTTATTAACCTCTGATCCGTCATATGCCGGAGGTGCTGGTATGTTGGATGGAGGGATTGGCAATGTCGCTGGATTCCCGCCAAAGACATAAAGCTCATCGTAGAAGGCTTGTCCTCTGCCATTATCAGAACCAAACGAGATATAATCAAATCCAGCTGTGGGTACAGTTTTAACGAGTTGATCATCAATAAATAGCTTTACATCCGTTCCTGAAGTATAGTCAAACTTCAACTCGTGCCAACCAAATGTTCTAGGGATGTTCGTTGTTTCCTTTTGATTTCCAATTTGGATGATATAATTATTTTTCGTATCATAATCCAAACCCAGACCAATCATGTTATCCCCATCATCTACTCGTGCAATGGATGTAACTCTAGCCGAATTTTGTTGCCCTGAATCGTACGCTGCCAAATTATAATTCTGTCTGTCAAACATCTTTACTGTAACGACTTTGTTCAGCATTTCAGGGAAATTCTTGGATACTCGCGTTTTATCCATCAGTTCAAGACTTTGTTTGCCATTAATAGGTCTTTCAGACATAAATTCTGTTGAAATTTTGGCTTGACCGTTTTGAATGGACCACACGGTATCATCCAGTCCATGTTCAAAGTTTTCTTTAAAATAAAGATCTGCTGGTTCTGTAATCAGATCTCTGTCTGTCAAGTATTGTTTAGGGTACTCTGAAGTTACTCCAATCTTGTCATACGCCATCTTAGAGTCGTCAAATTCCTTAATATGATTTGCAAGTTTCCCATAGTTAACATTCGTATTATCAAACGTGATGACATCGCCATATTGAAGAATCGTGTTCACTTCAATATTAAAATTCATAGGATTTGTTGCTTTAACATTACTTAACGCTAAGCCTGAGGCTCCCATATCCAAATTCATATCATTAGGCCCATAATCAGCCATCGTAGGATTTGCCCCTGTGTTATCAATAAGAACTTGGTTTAAGTAGTTAGGTTTGTAATTGGGACCCTTATACAAATAACATGCAAAGAAAGCTCCATCATCTCCGCCATCTTGTTGCGCATCATGCAAATATACATATTCAATTTTATTATGGTGGGTATACATATCCGTCATAATATTGAAATCTTTATCACCATTCGGGGAAGCTACATTCGGATTGCGACTATTTCCTGCCGTTAAGAAAATTCCTCTTCTTGGTGAATTATAGACCTCGACATGAGAAACCGTATTATAGCTTGACTGTTGAATGGTAATACCTGAGGCCTGACCAATCAGTTCACCAATATCATGAACAATGCTATTGGTTATTGTATTATTTCTGCTGTAACCATCTCCGTTTTTATCTCCAGCCACACCAGGGTAGCCACCATCAACGTTGATACCGCCATGGCCTGTGTATTCAATAAGATTATCCTTAATGGTTGCATTTTCATTCGCTAGATAAAGTTCGATACCAAACATACCTGAATTTTTAATATGTGTTTTCGATATCGTAATATTTTTAGTATTCGTAAGTGTAATCACGCCATATTGGAACTCTATTCTTTCGGTTTGCTCGGCATAGGATGGTTGTGTACTTCCTTTAGCTTCCGGAGGATAAAAACCTAGACCAGCTCCTGCATCTCCCCAGTTCCAACCATAGGCATACCAATCTGTTGTATTGGTATCCTTTAATTGCAAACCACTGAATTCAATATTTGACACCATATGACTTCGATCGGAACCTTCGACACGGATCACTTCTTTGACCGTAGGAATGATAAATTCGTTATCATTTATGTTTCCCTCAGAATAATAGTACAAGTCACCCGTCTTTTTATTGAAATAGTATTCACCTGGAACATCCAAGAAGCCTAAATTTCCTTGTACAAAATATCTTGCATCTGTACCTGTATTATATTTAGGTCTATACATTTCTGGTTTTCCTGGAACCGTTTTGTACACAAGTTGACGACTTGCCGTGTTAATAGAAGAAACCGGTATCGTATCCGTCATCCAATCCCAGTATCCGCCATCCCACATATAAACCGAGGCATCCAAGTCTCCACGCTGCTCAGCATTGACCATACCGTTGATGGACTCTTGATCAAGATCGCCTGCTCTATAAATCAAATCACCTATTCCACCGCCTGCACTTTTCATGTATGGCGTCAGCGCAGCTGGAAAATCTTTATACTTATTCAAATTTTGAGTGCGTGCCAATGTAGCGCGTCTATCATTGACATAAAGCGTATCAAAAATCACATCCGTACCAACGTGTGTTTTGTATACTTTACCTGCAGCCGCAGCTGGCAAGTCTGCATCAGCACCGGTTCTTTCAACGGGTTGCCATGGTGTGTCAACAACCTTACCGCCGATCATTTCAGCACTAGCCAATTTATCTAAGTTTCGATAGACGATATGATAACCATTCGTACCCGAGTCTTGTTCATTGAAAGTAATCGTTTTATCAAGATAATATTTACCTTTTGCAATAAAGACGTAAATATCACCTGTCATGTTCTTATTAATCGCTCGAACGGCATCTCTTGCAGCTTGCACCGTTGCAAATGGCTTATCATATGAACCATCATTTGCATCATTTCCATTTGGTGAAACGAAGAATTGCGCTTGTATTCTGTTAAGAGAATGTACTGCTCCATCTGCTGCTTGAACACTATTCGTAGCGACCAATAATGAAGTAGAAATCATACAACATGCGATCATGATACTAAAGATTTTTTTCTTAGCCATATCAATATACCTACCCCTTCTCATTAATTTTGCAATGTTTACGATGTTAAAAGGGATTACCTATTATAGATCCTATACAATATTACGGCTGCCTCAGCTCTTGTTGTCTTGCCATTCGGGTTGATTCCGCTTTCATTTCCTGTGATGATTCCATCTTTAATTAAGGATGCTGCGCTATTTCGTGCATAATTTGCGATCTTGTCCGCGTCACTAAATTTTTGAAGATCCTCTTTACTTCCTTCCAAACACGGTTTACCCGCGATTTGAAGCGCTTTATCTACCATAACCATCATATCTTGTCTGCTGATTTGCGCACTTGGTTCAAATTTTTTGTTGCCTAAACCAGATGTGATGCCCAGTGCTTTGGCGATAGCGACTTCGGTATAGTAATGAGCATTATCCGCGATATCATCAAAGTTTCCACGGATATCTGCTGTCAAGCCTAAAGTATTTACTAGCATCTTCAAGAAGTCTGCTCTCGTAATGTTCTTTTGAGGAGAAAAGGTTGTTTCACTGGTTCCTCTTATAATTTCTTTTGAAGCGAGTACAGATATCTGTTTTTCTGCCCAATTATGCTTGGAGGTGTCCTCAAAGGTTTTCTTCACGAAACCTATAGCATAAGTTCCATTAGCCTCGCCATTTACAGTAACTTTTCCGGTTTCTTTGTTATATTTGCCGTTAGAAACGATGATGAAGTTACCATCCTTAGTTACTTTATACACTACGATATGTTCATAATCTGCTATTTCTTTTCCTACAGGCTTATAATCAATAGCGATCTTTATATCAGCTTCTACTGGCTTACCTTCTTGTAAAAGTGATACATGAACACCTACTCTGCTGCCTATCGTTTCGCTAGCTATTGATGTAAGGCTGCTCTTATCCATTGGGCTTATGACGAAATCTACTTTACTATTGATATTCTTTGCTAAGGATTTCATCGTGTCATGTGTTAATACAATGTCACCGAAGCCAGTACTTACTGTGACATCGATCTTGTCAGACTTGGCTACGATCTTTCCTACAGGGATCGTGATCATATTTTGCTTCTCGTTACCTGTAGTTCCTATTTGGATTACGATTTGCTTCACGCCACGTTCATCTGTTGGAGCACTATTCATCGCTGAATCTACATGCTCATCTTTCATTTCAACATTTACATTTCCATCCTTGTCAGGCTTTACATGATCATAAGATATACAACCATCTTTGATGGTAGGCTCTTGGCTCGGATTTGGAACTGGCGTTGGCGTTGGATTTGGTTCTGGTTTTGGATCTGGTTTTGGATCTGGTTTTGGATCATCCTTTCCATTCAAAGTTGCTGATGAAACCAATGTACCATCCATTCCATTCACATATACAATATGTTCTTCTACCTTTTCCACAGCTCCTGTCGTAATCGAACCCGCAAGGATACCATTCGCATTTGCATGCACCTGTCCCATCGCTTTAAGGGTTTCGTTTACTTTATCAACCACTCTGACCATATAATCTTTATTCGCTTCATATCCTTTACCCTCTATCGCAACCACGCCTTTATGATATGTTGCATTTAGATTAGAAGAAGCTGCTAAACAATTTACAGGTAATATTGATATACATAGTATGACTGCAAGTAATACGGAGATTCGTTTACACATTCCCTATCCTCCCGATGTCTTGTTTAAGAACGATTCATTTTGTTACTTGTCGCATTAACCATTTACAGAGAGTTAGCGCTTACATCATTTCAGAATTTAATCCTATTCATGAATCCCCCCCTTCGTTAAAATGCAGCTAATTTACTGCATTGTAGCCAAGCGGATCTCAAACCAGCAATCTCAAAATCTATTGCTTTTGATGTTTTTTGCTGTTTTTGCAATATAAAATGTAGTGATGTCACTCACATTTTTAATACAATCTCTAATTCCTTTTGTTTTGTTCCATATTCATGAAAAAAGAGGCTTCGCGGATTCTATCTTTACGATGAATCGCTAAGCCTCTTTTTTAGCTGTTAATCACTATCGTCTTCCTGTCCAAGCTGCAGTTTGTACTCACTAAGGGACATACCAAAATGTTTTTTGAATCGCGTGTAAAAATAATTATTCTTTTCAAGACCAACCTTCTCGATTATGGTCGACAAGGACATATTGGTGTTGCGCATATATTCGTCCAGCTTTTGCATGCGGAAGTCAAAAATGTATTGCGCAATCGACTGCCCGTGTGCTGCTTTGAACAAATGACCGACATAGTTCGGTGATAGGCGCAATTTTTCGGCAATGGAACTGAGGCAAAGTTCGGTGTTGGAATATTCCTGTTCCACCATTCCGATAATGCGCTGCATCAGAAAATCGTTACTACTTGATGTGTTTTTAATCGCTGTTACCTCATTACTGAGCTTTTGTAAAAACGCATTCATCAAACGATCAATATCTTCACCGACTTCTGCATGTTGTATATCTTGTAAAAACGCTTGCAGCGTTAAATCCTGATTGTCCTTTATCGCAGGCATCTTACTGAGCACACCAGAATAGATTCTGTAAATTAAATGTACAATGCTGAACAAAACCTCGTTGTACGTATATTGATACAGCTGTTGACTAATAGATTGATAAATCGCACGGGCTTCTTCATAGTCACCCTCCAGCACTCTCTCGATCACCTGCTCCTCTTTTTTGACTGAAACCTGGAATTCATCGGTATTGATCTCATCGATCATATAAGGCGTAATGATGCTGCCATGTCCATATCGCATTTTCAAAAGAATAGAACCCTTCATATTGTTATACATGCTCGGCAAATGCTCAAGCCCCTGGAACATCGTGCTGTATGCCATCGACAGCGAAATATGAAGATACTTTTGCGTATTCCATTGTATTTCCCGTAAAATACGTTCCACCTCATCCTGCAGCACCTTGTATTGCGATACATTGTCACAGTCCAAAAGCATCACAAATTTATCGGAATCGCAGCTAAATATTTCGCAATTACCGTAATTCTCAGTAATCTCAGTGGCGATGTTCACGATGGCATAGCGCAATGCCCATCGTTCCTTCTGACTATTTCGGGACATAAACTGGCTGTAATTGTCAATTTTAAATAGGCACATGCACAGCTGGTTAGAGACGATATAGTCCAGATATAAGTCTTGCAGTTTACCCTGCACTGTTTCCATCGAGTATGTTGTACTCTCGCTTAACAGAGCATTTAGAAAATCCTGTTTGGCAGCATAGCCTGTCTCACGCATGATTTTATCGAGCTGCGAATTTTGCTCCTTCATGGATTCGAATACAGACAGAATCACTTGAAACTCTTCCGTTTGGGACACTAGCGGATCGCTTCGATCGGGTGCCTCCCCGTTGATCATTTTCGTTATGGCTTGAATCGGGCTGTTCAACCTTCGTGCTAGAAACAGACAGATCACCGCACAAAAAATGAATATGGCTACGACGATACCTAACGATACGATCGATGCCGTAATGACATCTTCAAAAATTTTCTTGACGGGAGTAACGCCCATAATGTACCAGTTGTTTGCATTACTTTTGCTGCTCGAAACAAGGTATCGGATCCCGTCAATTTTTTGCACCTGATTGTTACTGCCGTCCAGTTCCTTTGCCTTCTGGCTTAATGCCCGCACTTCACCCATGTCATGGCCGAACTCCGGTGAGAGTGCCATACTTAATATAGAACCGTTAGCGTCCACCACCAAAAAAGACGTTTCCGGTACAGGATCACTGCTATTAATCGCTTGGATGGAATTCGTAAGCGCTTTCGTTCGAATGTTGACAACAATGGCATTTTTCAGACCAGCTTCAGTCGCGCCCTGTTCAAATAATATATAGGAGCATATATTTGCCGATTGCGTTGCTTCATCTACAGATGCCACAATCGGGCGGCCACGATACTTCGCTACAAAATCTTTGTCGGTTAACAACTTGGCAATCGCCTGATCTGAAAATGCAGATGCTGATCGGCGTTCACCGCTCCTTGAGGAGTAAAACAAGTCCAAACCCGCATTGTAAAGATAGACACTATCGATATCTTTCAGTGTGAGAAAATGTTTGTCAATGACCCTACTTGTTAATAGAGCTACGCGCTCATCATTTTCATTCATGTTTAAAAATTCAATGATATGATTGTCGCTATAAAGAGTATTACCTAATTTTTTTGCGGTCTCATCAAGATAGGTAATACTGTAATTCGACTGTGCAATCAGTTTGTCGTTATAACGGCTAATCAATGCATTCGTAGTACGCAAATAAGTAAACGTCAAAAAAGTCGTCAGTAAAACAGTAATGATGATCGTGATTATCAAAAAAGAAAAAAAAGCTTTGCGTAGAAAGCTAGTACTGCGGTTTTTGGTCTTATATGCGAGCTTCATTGCGTCCTCCTAATCATGCGGCTTCCTAGTATGAGTATTTATATTATAGTGTTAAATAAATTTCACCTCAACGATTTATAACACTTTGAAGAAATCGTTAGTTTTTAGAGATTTCTAGTGTGAAAAAACAAAAAGAACAGCATATTTGTTTGTTGAGCAAAATAATCCTCCTAACTACACTGAAAGCAGACATACAAATGATGCTCAGAAAGGAGTGAATAACATGAAGACGATTACAACGCCATCTCACAAGGGCAAGTCCTACAGAACGTTACGTAGCGCACGCCGTCAGGCACCCTTCTATCTCATGATGGCACCTGGTTTAATTTTTATTACGATTTTATTTTACATCCCGATGGCCGGCGTGATCATTGCCTTCAAAGATTACAATGCACGGGATGGTATTTTCGGAAGTCCATGGATGGACCCGCTGTTCAAAAACTTTGAGTTTTTCTTTAAATCCGACGCAGCAAGGACCGTTACGTTCAACACGCTTTTTTACAATCTACTAGAAGCTGTTACCGTTACGCTTTGTGCATTGGCAATCGCTATTCTATTAAATGAAGTAAAAAACAAAGTTACATCTGCTACCTATAAAGGTTCCATTTTGCTGCCAACGTTTCTCTCATGGATTGTCATCCAGTACATTCTCTTCAGCCTGCTCAGTGTTGACCGTGGTATTATCAACAGCACGATCACCGCAAACGGCGGAGAAGCCATTTACTGGTACAGTGAACCGTCTTACTGGCGCTTCATCTTGCCAATTGCCTATCTATGGAAGAATGTCGGTTACTTCTCGGTGCTATATGTGGCAGCGATTGCCGGAATTAACCCCGATTACTATGAAGCTGCCCAACTGGACGGTGCTTCGAAGTGGCAACGCATTAAACATATTACATTACCGCTTCTGAAACCGACCATCATTGTCCTTTCACTGCTTTGGGTAGGTAAATTATTCAATGGCGGTTTAGGCGACTGGAACGGATTCTACACGCTTCCGAATGATGCGGGTGCGCTTTATCCGGCAACAGACGTTATCGACACACTTGTATTCCGTTCGCTGAAAAAGGTCAATGACTACGGTATGGCGTCTGCAGTTGGTTTATATCAAGCGGTAGTTGGCTTCTTCCTTGTGTTGATCTCTAACTACATCATTAAAAAGAAAGATCCCGACAACGCACTATTCTAAACGATCAGACAGGATAGCGTTTCTACTTGGGAGGGAGATACATGCTACTTAAAAAGCTACATTTTTCAAAAATAACAATTCATCTTATTTTCATTGCACTGAGTCTTGCCTGCATCCTTCCATTGCTTTTGGTTGTATCCATATCGTTTACGGACGAGCAATCGTTGATGCTTGACGGATATCGCTTCTGGCCCAAAGAGTTCAGCACGGCAGCTTACCAGTATGTATTCAGCGGAGCGGGCTCTATTCTAAATGCATATGCCGTTACGATTTTTGTGACGGTTGTCGGCACGCTTCTGCATCTGCTGATTACTTCCATGCTGTCGTATTCACTGACACGTCCCGAAGTGACTCACCGCAGAGCGCTCACTTTATTTGTGTATCTTCCGGTTCTGTTCAACGGCGGTCTTGTTCCGCAGTACATTTTGCTGACGCGCATCCTGCATCTGAAGGACACCATCTGGGTACTGATTATCGTCTACCTGGTATCGACTATTAACGTGCTGATTATGAAAAACTTCTTCCGCACGATTCCAGACTCATTAATTGAGTCAGCGCGAATCGATGGGTCGGGTGAAATCCGTACTTTTTTCCGGATTGCACTACCGCTCTCCAAGCCGTCGCTCGCGACCATCGGTTTGTTCGTAGCCATTGCATACTGGAATGACTGGATGACCGCATCGCTTTATATCGAATCACCGAAGCTGCGGCCCCTGCAATATCTGCTCCAATCGTTAATGAACAATATTGGATATTTGCAGTCGAACGCACAGGCTTCCCAATCGATGGAAGCAGCGATTGGCATGCTGCCTAGTGAAGGCGCGCGCATGGCAACCTGCGTACTCGCCATCGGTCCGATTATTTTGCTGTACCCTTTACTGCAGAAGTACTTTGAAAAAGGATTGACAATCGGTGCTGTAAAAGAGTAATTTTACCGGTAAACCAACCGGAAAAATAAATAAAAATCTAGGGGGAACGACAATGAAAAAATTTTCTGCGATTCTGTTGTCCGTAACGCTGCTGTTAACCATGCTGCTGAGCGGATGCGGAGAGAAAGATGCAGGCACTACCGGCAAATCTGCTGAGAAACCTGCTGCGGGTAATGAAGAGATGGTTGAGCTCAATTTCTACATGATGAACAGCCCCGTCAATGACTTTGACCGCGTCATGAAGAAAGCGAACGAAATCATTGGCAAAGAAATCAATGCTAAGCTGAATCTAATTCTTGTAGACAGCAGTACTTATGCCGAGAAAATGAACCTGATGATCAATTCCGGCGACGATTGGGATCTCAGCTTCACTGCTAACTGGGGTGGCATCAACTTCTTCGAAAACGCCGCCAAAGGAGCTTATGCCGACCTAACGGACCTCCTTCCTAAATATGCACCTCAAACGTATTCCCGTATCCCTCAAGGACTATGGGAAGGCGTTAAAGTAAATGGTAAGATCTATGGACTCGTGAACTATCAACAGTGGGGCACTGCCAAACGAGAGGGATTTAAATTCCGTTCTGATCTTGTAGAGGAAACCGGGTTCGACTGGAAAGCCTTGAAAGACAAGCCTACAATTGAGGTACTTGATAAGATCGGGCCTTTCCTTGGCGATGCTCTAGCAAAACACAAAGGAATGATCGGGTTTGAAACCAGCTCCATTGAAAGCTTGTTTGCCAGCAATCCGCTGTTATGGAACATGGAAGCCGTAGGTGATACGAGCATCCCTGGCTGGATTAACCTTGACAATCCAGACAAAGTCATCAACCAGTTTGAGACGGAAGATTTTGCGAAGTACACTGAAATGATGCGCGACTGGTTCGTCAAAGGTTATGTTCGCAAGGATGGCGCAACCGTAAAAGATACTTCTCCTGACCGTAAAGCAGCCAAATTTGTCGCTGAGAAAACAGGCAGCTGGCCTGACAGCATTGAATACCCTGGTAATCCTGATGCCAGCAATATGTCTATGACGAAAAGCGCAGGCAATGCTCCTGCAGTAACGGTCTCCACCACTCGCACGATGATTCCTGCGGGCGCCGCTTCTACTGCAGCGATTGCAATCAATTCGGATTCCAAACACATTGAAAAAGCTTTGCAGTTAGTTGAACTGCTCAACACCAACGATGATCTGTACAAATTGATTACGCTTGGTGAAGAAGGCGTTGACTACAAATATGATGAAAATGGCAAGTTCACAATGATTGAAGGCAAATACAATTTCAACTTTAACGAATGGCAACTTGGCCAATCCTACAGCCCTAACTTCACCCGTACGAACTATGACAAGAACAAAGATGGTGAAATTCAAAAAGAGACTCAAACCAAAATCTATGAAGCTGACAAAACAGCAGAAATTTCACCGGTAACGGGCTTCGTATTCGACCCGACTCCAGTAAAGACGCAGGTTGCAAACTGCGCTGCAGTTACCTCTGAGATGATTCCGGCACTCAGCTCCGGTTCTGTCGATCCTGCTAAAACATTGCCTGAATTCCTGAAGCGCCTGAAAACTGCCGGTGTGGACGACATTATCAAAGAAAAACAGGCTCAATATGACGCCTGGAAAGCAAAAAAATAATCTCACGATCCTTTGTGAAATCCGGTGTATTTCTTAATATCGTACACCGGATTTCTATTTCAATTAAGCCCAAAGAGAGGAACTTAACATGCGCTATTCTCTTATGTGTAAATCTTTTACTGGCAGTGAAGTGCAAGACTCTGAAATCGTTGACGTGAATTTGCAAAATAACGAGGTTAATTTTTCACAGTTCCCATGCAGTGCGTCGATGACAACGCAACGACTTCCGCATGGACAACGATTCAATATTACCCTGTCTTTTCATGAAGATACAACCGATCCGATGAATTTTTCATTTTCTATGGCAACGGAGCAATGGGACAAGAGCAACTATGTGTTGATGCCCGGTGCGGTTTATAATGGCAATCGTTTTGTAAGCTTACCTCTTCCCTACCCGCCTTATTATGAGCCTCCCCACAACAGCCGATATACAGATGCCGAAGTCATTACCAGCATTCCTCATTTGGATATGGAGAACAGAAAATCACAAATTTCTTTACTTTCTGGTGATATGGCATCGCCTTTATGCGGGTTCTATGATTTTAACGGCCAATCCGGTTCTGTTCTATTGGGAGAGCACCAGTGCGGCAGTTATTATACAGGCTTTACCGTTGATGAAAATCAAATCGATGGCAAAGCTTCTTTTGTGCTTTCTGTTCCAGGTGTACGCGAGACTACTCAATATTTTTTTGGGGACCAGAACGACGGACATGGCTTTCGTCCAGACGTCTCAGCTCCTTCACAAGATACCGGCGCTATGTTCAAACAGGGTCAATCACTAACGCTGACGGTCTGTGTCCATCATTGGCAGCAAATATCTTTGCCGGACTTTTTCAAGCTGGTAAACAGCACCAAGACAACATTGGAAGCCCCGAATCAATTCTATAATGTTCCGTTCTATAAGGCATATACAAGCATCAAAGAAAAGTACCAAAAGGAAAACTTTTCGGAAGAAGGATATTACACGGTAGGAACCAACTGGAACATCCATCAGCAGTGTTGGCAAGCGGGTTGGATTGGTGGAGGTATCAACAGCTATCCGTTGTTGATGGAAGATTCATCTGAAGCACGGCAGCGCGCGCTTTCTACGCTCCGCTTTATTTTCTCTCGCTTGCAGCACCCTAGCGGCTGGGTATTCGGTATGTATGGAAATGGAAAGTTTTATGGTGACGGTGGCGACAGTAACCCTGATACCATTCTGTTAGTTCGAAAAAATGCCGATTTGCTTTATTTCGTGCTGAAGCAGCTATTTTGGCTTTCAGATAACCACCATTCCACAATAGAGTTTGAGCAACCCGTAAAAGCGCTTTGCGATGCCTTTGTTCGGCTGTTCCAACAATACGGTCAGCTCGGACAGTTTATTGATATGGCTACAGAAGAAATCGTAGTAGGTAACTCGGCCGGAGCATGTATGGCTGTAGGCGCGCTGGCACTGGCGAGCGAATATTTTCAATGTACAGAATACCTCCACGTTGCAGAGCAGCTTGGAGAGTACTATTACCACAACTATGTAAAAAAAGGGATGCTGAACGGTTGTCCTGGGGAGATCTGTCAAGCGCCGGATAGCGAAGCGGCATTCGCCATGCTGGAAAGCTATGTGCAGCTGCATGAGACGACCCGCAAGAGCATCTGGCTTTCTTATGCAGAAGAAACTTGTGAAATTGCCATGACGTGGGTTATGAGCTACGACTTTGTGTTCCCTGCACATAGTACAGCAGCCAAGCGCGGTGTTCACAGCAGCGGCACGGTGTTCGCCAACGCACAGAACAAACACTCTGCGCCTGGTATTTGTACACTTTCAGGCAACAGTCTTCTCAAGCTGTATCGCTTTACAGGCAAAGCAAAATATCTACATGATCTACATGCTATCGCACACAGTTTACCGCAGTATGTATCTCTGGCAGAAGATCCGGAGCTTACGCTCGAGAAGCAATATTTGCCCGCAGGCTATATGAACGAGCGTGTGCAAACAAGTGACTGGGAAGGTAAGGAAACGATTGGTGAATTCCTCTATGGTTCCAACTGGCCAGAAGTTTCCATGCTGCTTACCTTTGTGGAAGTACCGGGCGTCTATGTGGATTTTACAAGCCGAACATTGCAGGTATTTGACCATGTGGAATGCTTGGTTACACAGTGGAATCCAGATTCTGTATGCGTGGAACTGTATAATCCTACAGCATACAGTACGATCGTTACGGTGCTTGCGGATGAACGTACCAACGCTCAGCGCGTAACGCATCATTACTTTGGAAGCATGAAAACTGTCCCCCTTTCAGCCGGAGAGCGTGTTTATATTGAAATTAGAAAATAACGGGAGGTTCTCCTTATGTTGAATATTGGTGTTATTGGATATGGCGTACGGATCGACATGCTGATGGATGATTTGTTTGCACTGCCTTATGAAGTACAGATCAAGGCAATAGCAGATACCAACCACGAACGCGTGCGGGCTTTGATGAAAAAAGACGGCTCGAAAGAAATGATGCATAACATGGAAATCGATAAAATCGACGGGCTTTTGCGCAGCTGCGAGATGAATCCCGATACCATTAACTTTTATACGGATGCAGACGAAATGCTGGACAAAGAGAAGCTGGACGGCGTGATCGTGGGTACGAACTGCAACTCGCATACTTATTTCGCTCAAAAAGTGCTGAATCGCAATCTGCCGCTGTTTTTGGAGAAACCGGTAGCTACGACGATGGAAGATCTAAGAACGCTAGCGGAGTGCGAAGCAAAAACAACGGCTCCCACGGTTGTTTCTTTCCCGCTGCGCGTCACACCTCTGGTGCAGGAGGTAAAGCGTATTCTGGATGCCGGCACGATTGGCAAGGTGGAGCATGTACAGGCGTTTAACGATGTTCCCTATGGGTATGTATATTTCCACGACTGGTACCGCGATGAGTCCAAATCGAAGGGGCTTTTCCTGCAAAAAGCTACGCATGATATCGACGTCATCAACTATCTGCTCGGTGAAGAACCCATGAACGTCTGTGCAATGAAGTCCAAACAGATTTATAAAGGCGACATGCCAGCCGGCCTGCGCTGCAGCGAATGCGACAAATGGGAAACCTGCATGGACAGCACTTACAACATCATTAATCTACGCAATGACACGCCGCGCAGCGATTATTGCGGTTTTGCGGTAGACACCGGCAACGAAGACTCCGGCAGTATGATTGTGAACTACGCGAGCGGCATGCACGTCATGTATTCGCAGAACTTCTTTGCCCGCAAAGGTGCCGGGCGGCGCGGTGCAAGGCTGTACGGCTACAAAGGCACCGTGGAATTCAATTTCGCCACGAATGAAATCAAAGTATTTGACCATATGAGTGACAAAGTAACCACCGTGCGTCTTGATGATCAAGGTTCGCGTCATGGCGGCGGAGATATTGTACTCATGCGTAATTTTGTACACCTGATGCAAGGCAAAACGACCGAATCTGTAGCCCCGCTGAAAGACGGCATCCGCAGTGCTCTTGTATGTCTGCAGGCCAACGCATTTTCCGAAAGTGATCAATTTTATCCTGTCACTTTATGAATCAAATGATTTTTATGCTTTAAGAATATAAAAAGCAGGAGCTCTTAAATTCAGAGTCCCTGCTTTTTATGGCTTGCTTAAGATTTTATGAACGCGGTGAGCATGGCAATGATCTGTGTACACAAAACAAAACAGACTATCCTAACGGCAGCCTGTTCTGTTCGATCTATGATGTTGCTTCATGCAATTGATAAATCTCGCTGGCATCCCGCCATATCTTCGAAAAGCACTCGCCTGTCAACCGATGCCACTCTTCTTCCAGCTGGTGGTCGATGACCCGATCCGGAAGCGCCAAAGATGGATCCGACTGGACAATCATAAACAGGGTTAGTCCCTCGCGAAAAATCCGCAACGATACAATACCCGCTTCCCGCATATGCCGCTCGTTTCCGGCAGGAATATCGCGGTGAAGCTGTTCATACCGTTCGACTTGATTCGGATGAAGATGAGCCACTTTAATTTCTGTTACCCTGTTTGCTGCCATGTTCCCACTCCTCTACAATCGTTCGCTTACCATGCGGTTTGTCAAAGCGCCCAGCTTTTCAATCTCAATCGTCACGACATCTCCCGGTTTCAAATACACCTGCTTCTCCTTTGGATATCCAAGCACGACGCCAGCGGGCGTTCCGGTGAGAATGATATCGCCCGGCAGCAACGTCATATGCTGAGAAATATAACTGACGATTTCATCGCAATGGAAAATCATATCCGACGTATTCGAATGCTGCCTAACCTCGCCGTTCACGATACATCGAATGTCCAGATTGTTCGGATCACCGACTTCGTCCGCCGTAACCAGATAAGGCCCTAAGGGGCTAAAGCCGTCACAAGATTTGCCAAGCAGCCATTGATGTGTTCGCATTTGCAAATCGCGCGCGGACAAATCATTGACGTTGCAATAACCGAACACGTGATCCAGCGCATGTTCCTTGTCTACGTATTTGGCTTTTTTGCCGATGACAATCACAAGCTCAGCTTCATAGTCAACCTGCGACGATACCTTCTCTGGCAGCGGAACTTCGCATCCATCTCCCGTTAGCGTATTAGCAAATTTGTTGAACAAGATCGGGTATGCCGGGATCGGAGCGTTCGTCTCTTCCGCATGTTTGCGGTAGTTGAGTCCTACGCATATAATTTTGCTCGGATGCGTCACGCAGGGGGCGTATTGGATCGTTGATTCATCGAGTATATAAGCTTTGCTCTCCGTTCCACCCGCCAATACTTGGTCTGCAAAGCGCTGCAATGCAGCAACAGCGCCTCTTCCGCCTTCGATGACGTCATGAATCGTCACCGGCAGCGCTCCTTGTGGCATGGATGATATGCTTTCCAGCGCTGCGGCGACATCCAGAATGCCTTGATCCGTTTTAATCGCCAGCTTTAATTGCCCGTTATTTTCATAGTTCAACAGTTTCATTCGTCCCAACACTCCTGTCTATCTATTGTTATGCGTTCTTACCGAATACGACGCCGCCGTCAATGTACAGCGGGGAACCCATCATGAACTTGGACTCGTCCGAAGCGAGGAAAAGGGCCGCGTTAGCGACATCCTCTGGCTTGCCAAGCTCTCCACTAAGCTGGCGCTGTTTCAAGGATTCGATCGCAGCTGACGGGTCATCATACGACGTCTTCAAATAGTTCTCCATGAATGGTGTATAAATCGTCCCCGGCAGCAACGCATTCACCCGGATGTTAAAGGCCGCATAATCGACCTGCATCGATTTGGTTAAGGCGAGCACCGCGCCTTTCGTCGCTCCATAAGAGGCTCTGCGCGCAAGACCCATTTCAGCAACGCACGACGACATGTTGATAATCGAGCCCGTTCTGCGCTCCATCATGTAGGGCAACACATATTTCGAAGGCAGGAATACGCCTTTGACATTAATGCTCATGATCCGGTCCCACGTATCCGGCTCGATTTCGTGCAATGCGCCGACGCCGCTGATACCCGCATTGTTGAACAACACGTCAATACGTCCGAATTCAGCGATCGCTGCTTCCACCATCGCTAGGACCGCTCCCGGCTGGGTGACATCCGCTTGAATAAAGAGCGCCTCGCCGCCTTTTTCAATAATTTCGCTCACCGTTTTCTGGCCTTTGACCTCATCCACGTCGCCCACAATAACGGCTGCTCCTTCTTGTGCGAACAGCAATGCTGTACTTCTTCCGATGCCTGAGCCTGCACCTGTGATCAGTGTTACTTTATCTTGTAATCGCATATCCTCACTCCTGTGTCTCTTTCATTTTCAACCTATACGTCCGAACCGCATTCCCGCCAAAAATAGCTTCGATTTGAGCCCCAGTCATTTCAGACGGTAAGGCAGCACCGACCATTCCGAGCATATCCGTGAAGCTGCCTGCTGGTGTGCATCAATGATCATGATTCGGTCCGCCCCTGAATCGTGGTCGGCTTCTCTACACTCGGCCAAGGCATATCATACGATGGAGAATGAACAAACCGCTCCATAGACAGTCTCAAAGTGATGCCTGTTCCCGCTGGCAGCGATACGTGCAACCATTTCCCCTCAACCGCTAACGTCCCGGTCACTTCGCCCGAAGCATTGATGATTTCTCCACCTAAGAATCGATGTTCGCCAAATACGCCAGCCTGTATGATGACCTCTTGATCATCGAACAGACTCGTGTTCACCAAATGAACCGTTGCGGAATCCGGAGTCAGCTTCTCCACCAAGGCAGATACGCCCGACGGCAGTCCGGGGCGCTTCGCCACAGCGTCAAAATAACGAACGCGGCCATGCTGCAGACCTCCATGCGAGATATGCATCGGTCCGCCCAGCGTCAGCTGTACAAGTCCTTCGAAATATAGCGGGCACATTTCCTGCCAAATGTGAATGGCCGAATAGATCCCTTCGCTATAATGCTCCGACCATTGATACGGATCACCTTCCGGAGAGCGCATCTTCGCGAGCTGATTGCCAATCATTTCGTAATTGGCGCTTAATATCCGCTGTGGATAATCCGGGTTGAGCCCGCGGATATATTGGTACCACGGCTGCGTATTACCGATGTAATGCTTCGTCTCCCGCCCGGTCCTTGGGTCTCTGCCGGAGTACTTTGGCACGATGACCTCATTCCAGTCATGATCTTTCGGGATGCGCTCAATGCGTTCCTCATCCTCATCCGCCATTGACATCGACCACAGATAGATCGGATATTTCGGCAGCGCCTCCCGATAATCGGTCCAGCCGCTATCGAAATGCTTGAATGGGACCAACCATTTGCCTTCCTTCTCTTGGCCCAGCTCCCAGTTGCGATCGAGCTGCTCCCGCGCCAGCTGCAGCCCATTCATATCGCCCGAAAGCAATACCTTATTCATGCAGGCATTCGTCAGCGGCTCGATGATCGTCATGAAGCCGTGAGGCCACCGCCAGCCGTAGTAGCCTCCCCACCATTTGCCGTCGTTGTACTCCCCGATTTGACCTGTGAGTCCGACATTGTCAGGAATGATGCCGCCGTTAGCACGAGTCCGCTCCTGCCAGGCGTTCACATACTCGACGACCCAACTCCGCAGATTTTCCTCTCCGCTATGAAGAAACGCATGCGTGATCAATCCCGTCGCATTCAAATTCAGCGGCACATCGCCGCGATTCATCCGCTCGTTCATCATGGCTAGGAGCTGCTGATAGACCTCATCGTTCGACCAAGGGCACTTGCCGCTTGCAAAGTCGACCCCAGGAATATCTTCGTAAGGGGCTAAATAATCGTCTAGAATGCCTCGGTGCGTGCTCCAATCTTCCGCAGATACCTCAAACCTAGGACCGCGGCTGCCTGTCAATGGCGATCGGATAAGCTTGCGCTCCTGATCATAGTTCGGCGCTTGCGGGTCGTCGCCCGTATACATCGCTGCAAATTTGCTGGCGCGCTGCCGATCCTTAAGCGTCGAGGGCCCTGCCAGACCAAGAAAATATAAATACAAATAGCCTTCCCCATGATGCATCCAATCGTAATACGCATCGAACTCGCGGTGAATTTGCCCGTATTCCGTCCACTGCCAAGTAATGCCTTCCCATATTTTTCGAGACACTTCATGCAGTTCGCTGCTTCCCCCGAGCACATACAAGAGCGCCAAATTCATAAACCCTTCATAAGGATCATCTGATCCATCCATCCCTGGCCAATGCTCGAACCAAATGAGCGTCCCGTCTGGATGCGTGTACCGCTCGACGAACTCTTTAGCTGCCTTGTTCAGCGTTTCAAAAAGCAGCTGCTCCTGCAGCGCCCACGCCTCTGGAACGACCCGCTCTGTTGCTTCAATCCTCGTGATGCTTCCATTCGTTAGCGTTGAAGTCATGTGACTCTCCCTCCCACTTCGTTGTAACTAAAATAACGTTTGCCCTTGGAACAGTTGATACACTTGACGCAGCTCATCCGGTTCTAACCCTCGTCCATCGCAAAAAGCTAGATTCATCCGAAGCGCATCCATCGTTTCCGTCCCCGTCAAAGACACATGGATATCCGGTTGACTTAAGCTGAAGCGCATGCCCGGCTCGATCAATCCTTTCGACTCCGTTTTGCGAAGAAAACTTAATTTCTCCAGACGCTCTTTGGCTCTGTCCAGTATCTCCTGCTCCAGAAACGGAGCCGGCGAATCCGCAAGAATCCCCATGCCGAGCACACTGCCATTGATGACGCCAAGACCCATCTCCTTCGCGAGCGGCAAGATTTCATCTTTGGCCGTATGATCAGCCAGCATATAGCGCGCATAGAATTGAATCGCATCAAAGCGTTCGGTCTTCATATATCTCATCATCAATGGTAAAACCCGCGTACTCACGCCGATATAACGGATCTTCCCATCCTGCCGCAGCTTCTCTAGTGCAGGGAGCGTCTCGTTGATGACAAGATCATAGGGCTGCGTCTCCACGTCGTGAATTTGCAGAAGATCGATCCAATCCGTTTGCAGTCGCTGCAAACTATCCTCCACCGACTGGATGGTGCTCTTATAATCGTAGGTCAAGTCTGATCTGATCGCTTTGGTCGTCAACACAACCTTATCTCTGCGGCCGACAAGTGCTTGACCAATTCGGCGCTCCGATTCGCCGAACCCATACTTTGGAGCCGTGTCGATGAAGTTGATGCCGGCATCGAGCGCCTCGTGAATCATTCGCTGCACCTCATCTTCATCCGTCTTGCCGAAATCGCCTGCAAGCGGCGCCCCACCTAAGCCAAGCTTGGATACTTTCAGTCCTGTCTTGCCGAAAATCGTATATTCCATCGTCTTTACTCCTTCTTCGATCCAAATTTATTCCTTCAACCGAATTAACCCAACTCGGCATGATCCTGAAGCGTTGCAACCTTGTTCTCCGTCCCATGCAGTTCGAAAAGTACCAGCTCATTTTCCCCTTCGCGAAGCAGCGGAGCAGGAATGTACAACGTTTGCTGGGGACCGATTTCCCAGTAACGTCCCAGATTAAACCCATTGATGAATGCGACGCCTTTCTTCCAGCCTTCCATCTTCAGAAACGTATCGCATGCTTCGTCAATTTGAAAAGTTCCTCTATAAAACGTCGGTGTACAAAGATCCTGCTTTTGCGCATCCGTATATTTCAGAGCAGCTAAGTCATCGAGCGGAAGCGTATGGATCGTCCAATGGTAGAGGAACTGCATCCCCAGACGAACGCCTTCTGTAATTCCTTTCGGATCTTTCATCCCGTAGCCGTAATTAATCCGGCCTTGATTTTCGACCAAAATGCTTAAGGTCGCGCCTTCGGGCGGAATGTCCAGCACAATATCGCACTCCGTTGCGTCTGGTCTCACATCGTGCGTATTACGTTCGATAACGCCTTGATACACGCCGTCCAGGAATACGAGTGCGCGATCTCGCACCTGTTGAATCGCAAGTTTCGCTTGGGATACAGGCCCCGGGATCGAAGTCGTGTACAGGATAAACCCATAATTTTGATCGAGCCGCTCCATCGGTTCCGGGCATACGCTGTGAATCGGCGTTGATAACGTAGCGAGCGAGTCGAATAAGCACGCATGCTCCGTTAATCGGACTTCGCCGTAATGCTTCTTCGGTGGCGAGGACGGTAATACGATATCTTCAACTTCCGTATATTTCGAGAATACGCTCTGAACCGCCCAATATTTGTCCGTTAAGTCACCGGATTCACTCAGCAATACGTCATAATCGTAGCTGGTTACCGTCGGTTCGTATTTACCTAAATCGTTCGCGCCGTTATAAAATCCGAAATTCGTTCCCCCATGGAACATATAAAAATTTACCGATGCGCCCATGGCCAGCATGCTGTCCAGCACCTCAGCAACATCTTTGCTGTCCCGAACGTGGTGTGGTTTGCCCCAATGGTCAAACCATCCGTTCCAAAATTCCATACAGACGATCGGCTTGTCCGGTTGATACTCCGTCAGCTTACCGAACGCCTCATCCGGCCGCGATCCGAAGTTGACGGTAGCCAAAACCTCCGGAAGGAGCGTGCCGCCTTGCAAATTGCTGTCCGTGTATCCGTCAGAGGTGAACAGTAGAACATCAATTCCGCGCTCCACCATCGCCTGCTTCAAATACTTCAAATAGTTCTTATCGTTGCCATAGCTTCCGTATTCATTTTCGATTTGCATCGCCATAATCGGTCCGCCATTCGTGTTAAGCAGCGGAACCAACTTAGGCAATAGCACGTCATAATAAGCGTCTATTTTGTTCAAAAAAGGCTGATAAGAACAGCGAAGCCGCATGTTGTCTTCCTTCAGCAGCCACGCCGGCAGCCCGCCGAACTCCCACTCTGCGCAAATATACGGGCTCGGTCTTACGATGACATGAAGGTCGAGCTCTCCCGCAATCTGAATAAATCGTTCGAGATCTGCAATTCCCTCAAAGTTAAATTGACCTTCTTTAGGCTCATGCATATTCCACGGCACATACGTTTCCACCGTATTGAACCCGCAAGCCTTTAATTTGAGAAGCCGGTCCCGCCAATATGCTGGGACGATTCGATAATAATGCAAAGCCCCTGATAAGATTCGAATGGGATTCCCGTTAAATAAAAATTGTCGTCCATCCATTGTAAGCATGTGTTCATGCCTCCTTTTTTTATGAGAGAACTTGGTCTACACCCGCAACACGACCCCCACCCAGTCATCTCGCTCCAAATACATGAGGGGCGCATCACCACATTTTCGGTATGTTGAATAGCTATCAGCCTGCCGATTTCGCCGGCTGTCAGCAGAAGTACCTCCTGAAATATGAATTTCATATTGCGTATATTACTTCGCCCCTATCATAAGTCGAATTTCATTCGTCTGAAACAACAAAATATGAAAAAACAACAGATCTTTAGGAAAATGCACTCTTCAAAAAGTTAATATATCTCTAAAAAATGTAGCTTTTCGAGCATAGAACAAAAAAAACAACCACCAGGTCATACCCCGGTCAAGTAGACATATGAAAATAGCTAAGCTCCCAACGCGTCCGACAATTGCCAAGCGACAATAAAATATCCCCTCCAAGTGTCACTCAAACTTCCATCATAACCTGAAGGTTTCTTTGAGTGTCTACTTAAAGGGGATAATACCATTTTCATCGGTTAAACCTAGGGGTTTTTCCAATGTCTATTCTAAGGGGTGCACTTCAAACGATCATTATTTGGTTTGTTTCCAAGCATCGATTTGTTTCTGTTCTTCAGCGATAATTTTGTCGCTGCCGGCTTTTTTCAGCTTGTCGATAAATTCCGGCAACATTTTGTCAGGGTCAACGGAGCCCGTCTCAAGGAGTGCAATGTACTGCGCGGTCACGGTGCCCACTTGAGCGATCTCACTCTTCACCGGTGACGGATCGAAGCTGAAGCCGAGCAATGGCGACGGCGTGGAGCTTTCGTTCATCTTCTTCGTCGCTTCCGCAGTGCCAGGGACGGAGCCTTTTTGTGGATACGCGTTCAATGCATTTCCTACTTCCCATTCAAATCCCGGAACATAGCCACCATCATTCATGACCTCAATGGTATTGTTATCATCGATTTTCTTATAGTGTTTGCCTTCGATACCGTAAGCTAGAAGGTTGTAGAGCTCCTTGTCCTTAAACAGCAAGTCTAGCAACATAACAGCACGTTCCGGATTTTTCGATGTCGCGCTAATGCCAGTCATGGTTGCAATAATCGAACTCGTCAACAGGGTAGGCTGAGTAAGTCTAACTTGATAAACCGGGTTCTGGGCAGCGTCAAGTGGTGCTTCCCCTTCCATTGCCGGCCCGAAGTTCCCTGCATTCATGCTTGCTGTTTTGCCGGCTTTCCGATCTGCTTGTACATCCTTCAGCGTCGCCGCGTCTTTGCGGATATACCCTTTCTTATACCAATCCGTCATCGTTGTAACGAACGATTTATATTCTTCAGACTCAAATTGGTTGACTACCTTTAAGGAAGTATCCGTTAACTTGATAACCCCCGGAATGTTGCGTCCTGCAACCTCATCTAATCCATAATAAACAAGATTTTTGCCGAACTCCCCGTTGTATTCATTCTCATAAGGGACCATACCCGGATTATTTTTCTTCACTTGCTCTAGGAAAGGCGCAAGATCTTCAAGCTTTTTGATGCTCTCAGGTTTGACCCCATATTTATCAGCCAAGTCTTTGCGCATGATAATGCCATTCGTCATCGTCCAAGCTTGGTAATTCGGAATCGCATAGATTTTCCCATTCACTTTCGTCGCATCCCAGCCCATTTTAGGAAGCGTTTCCATAATGGTTGGCGCGTATTTCTCTAGAAGGTCATCGAGTGGGATAAATGCGCCTTTATTGACGTTCTGGTAGTAGTTGTTCGCCCAGTTCGCGGTGAACGCCAGATCGTAGTTCTCATCAGCAGCGTTCACAACCTGCATTTTCTGATCGTACGCACCCCAATCAACGATCTTCAGATGCAGCGTCACATTCAACTTTTCTTTCAGAATCTTGTTCATTTCTGCTTCCACAGAAGCAACATCCGATTGTGGTGAAGCGTCAAGATACCATGTCAAATCTACTGGATCTAGCTTGGCTGGATCTGTTGCAGCTGGTTCTGTTTGAGCCGATTCCTGAGTCGTCGCATTCTGTTGAGTAGCATCGGCCGATTTTTCGTCTTTTGCCCCGCACCCAATTAAGCTTCCTGAGAACATAAGACATACGGCGAGTACGGATACTACGGATTTCACTCTCTTTGTCTGTTCCATGAAACAACCTCCCTCATCATTCTAGATATTTATTGTATATCGGCATGAAGCCGTTACAACCAACAGAATAATTACTCTTTCACGGCGCCTACGGTCAAACCTTTCACGAAATACTTCTGGAAGAATGGGAATACGACGAGAATCGGACCCGCGGCCATGACGGCAATCGCCATCCGCGCCGTTTCATTCGGAAACTGGCTAATATCGATATTCACCGTACCTGGCTTAATACTGCTCGACAAATATTGAATATTATTCATAATCCGGTAGAGCATGTACTGCAGAGGAATGAGCTTCTCATTATCGATATACAACATCGCGAGCCACCAGTCGTTCCAATATACGAATGCGATGAATAACCCTACAGTGGCCATGGCTGGTTTGGCAATCGGTAAGACGATTTGCCAGAAGATTCTCCACTCTTTCGCGCCGTCGATCTTGGCCGACTCGATCAGTGCGAGCGGAATTTCGGATAAGAACCCTTTCATCAATAGGACGTGCCACGGCATAATAACATACGGTAAGATCAGCGCAAAGATGGAATCGCCGATGAACAAATATTTTTTAATTAAGATGTACCATGGCACAAGACCGCCGTTGAACAGAAGGGTAAAAAATATGAAGAACGATAATTTATTGGCGCCGCGGAAATCTTTGCGGGACAGCACGTAAGCGAGCATGGCCGTAATCAGTAGGCTCAAGACCGTTCCGAGCACGGTCACCGTCACCGATACGGTATAACCGGTGATCAGTTGATCCGGGCTTTTTAATAGATATTTGTATGCAAACGTCGTAAACGTTTTGGGAATCAAGCGATAACCGTCCACTGCAAGATCCGACTCGGTTGAAAATGAAATGGAAATGACATAGACAAGCGGGATCAGGCAGAAAACAGAAAAGATGATAAACCACAAATGAATCAGCCATCTGGACAACGATTGTTTCCTAAAAAAATTCATAGTTTCCTCACCCCATTCTCTCTAGAAAATCGCATTATCTTTGTTGAATCTGCGAACGATATAGTTCACGGTCACGACTAATACAAAACCGACTAAAGATTGATAGAGTCCGATAGCTGTGGCCATACTGGTATCACCTGACACACGTAACGCTCGGAATACATAAGTATCAATAACATCCGTCGTGGCATACAACGCGCCGGAGTCCGCCGTCAGGAAGTAGAACATCCCGAAATCGGAGTAGAATATTTTCCCTACCTGTAATAAGGTAATCAAGGTAATTAACGGCGATAGCAGTGGAATCGAGATGCTGCGCACCTGCTGCCATTTGCTCGCACCATCAATCGATGCAGCCTCATAGAGGCTTTTGTCGATACTCATAAGTCCCGTATAAAAGATGAGCGTGGAATATCCAACATTTTTCCATAAGTAAGCGAGACTTAAGATGACAGGCCAATACTTCGCTTCCATATACCAGTTGACCTCGTGAAATCCGAACTGTGTGAGCAGTTGATTAATAACACCCATCTGGGGGTTCAGCAATGCGTACGTGACATAACTGACAACAACCCAGGATAAGAAATAAGGGAAAAACAGTGTCGTCTGAAATAACTTGACGGCCCTTCGACTGAGTTCAAAGAGCATGAGCGCAAACGCGATGGCAACCACATTCGTTAATAGAATGAAGATGAAATTGAGAAAGATGGTGTTCCGCGTCACTTGCCATGCAGCATCTGACGTAAAGAAGAATTTAAAGTTATCTAATCCTACCCAATCGCTGCCCCAAATCCCTTTCCTAAAGTTAAAATCTTTGAAGGCAAGCACCAAGCCTAACATAGGCGCATAATTAAATATGAGGACGAACAATAAACCCGGAGCTGCCAAAGCCAGTAATCCCTTATGACGCAGAAACTCGCGCCAGAATGAATTTTTTTTCTTAACATTCATATTTGCAAGAGGCTGACTATTGTGAATTTTTGTTTGATAAGACATCGCTTGACCTCCTTTTCCTAACTATTTTGTGCTGGTGACTTACCTGTTGGACTCATCTTCCATGCAACACATCATAACTTCCGCACCTGGGACAATCCTAGTGTAAATCGGGACATTTATAGCATTTTCGACTGTAAAAAGAGGCGCTTTACTGTACTTCGCACGAAAGTACAGTAAAGCGCCTCTCCAGAATCACACTATATTTTAGTTGATCTGCCGCGTTTCTTTTATATTTTTGTTCAATACATATTCCTTCGGAGTTACGCCGTATTTCTTTTTAAACAGTTTATAGAAGTAGCTCTCATTCTCTACGCCAATTTTCTGTAAAATGTCTTTGATGCTGCGATTCGAATTATGAAGCCATTCCACGGCTTTCTCGAGCCGCACCTCATTCATATAATCGGCAACCGTTCGATCATACTGTTGATTGAAAATTTTACTCACTTGCTTAGGCGATAAATTCAGCTTATCGGCAATATATTGCAGACACAATTCCGGATTCGCATAATCTGCTTGAATAAATTCCATCACCGTGCTCGCAATGATGGCATGTTTGTCGTTCTCTGTACGCTCCACTTTGGTCAAGCCATTCCTGCAAATTTGCATGATATGATCGTGCTGCTCCTGAAGCGTTCCCATCGTGAACAGCTGGTTGGAAAACAAATTAAAATTGAACTGCAGCGGCTCTAGCCTGTTTCTGTTCATCTCCTCGGTTGTCTCTTGCAGCGTATTCACTAATTTCATCACCGATAAAACGACGTTATTGTAGCTCAGCTTATGGATTTCATCAAATATTTTACTTAACACTTCTTCAGCGGAGACAGTATTCCCGCTTTTTAGCGAATCGACCCATTTTCTTTCTAACGCAGCAGAATAACCAACCTGTCCATTCTCCGTATTCGCCGCAATAAGCCGATTGGTTAGAATGCAGCCCTTGCCGAATATCAGACGGTACACCGAATTGTTCAACGCCACATGATATTTTTCGGTCAAGCCATGGAGATTGCCGCATGTGTCGCTAATAAAAATAGAAACGGATACTTTAAAATATTGACTGATATACGATTGCGCTTTGTTCCAGAGCTTCGTTGCTTCCGAAACCATTGTATCCTCGTCTCGATCGCCTAGGTTCATAATAAAGGCAATATGATCGTTTTTCATTTCGACAGCTTCGACCTTACAACATTCCGAGAATATTTCCAGGGTAATATTGATAATCCCGAACATGCAGAGATCACGATCCAGATGACTGAACAATTGCTCGAATTGAGCGTAGTCATCAATCTTTAAGATGCATACGAGTCCCGGTGCAGCCTGTGTCAGGCATACCCCCGATTCCACGGTTGCCTTAACAAACTCATCTGGGGTTACGGAGCGGCTGTCTACTAACAGCTTTCTTAGAAAATAAGCCTTCAAAATTTCTCGGTCGGATTGCTTCTCAAGCTTATACTGGTTCAACTGTTCGATCGAAAACTGATAGGCCTTGTTCAAGTACGATATTTCATCATCCTGTGCATGAGCATGGTCTAATTCGGTTCCTTTGGATACAACATGAACCAAATTGCCAATCGGTTTATAAATTTTTCTGGATATCAAGATCGAAGTCATAATGGCTAGCAAGATAATCCCGCAAATGATGGCAATCAATGTATATTTCAACGTGTTTATTTTCTGAAAAACTTCATCATATAATTGCGCTTTCACGAGTGTCCAATTCATTTTGTCTACAAACGTATACGTGATTAGATACTTCTCCCCATGGATGTTTTCCGTAAAATAACCCGTTTTTTCTGAAGGATCTTGTTCTTTCATGTGCCGTAGGTAAACCGCTTTCAACGAATCTTCCAAAGAGCCTTTCTCTAGATCGTTACCGACAATTTCCGCATGATCATCCATAATGACAATTTTATCGCGGCGCTTCTCATCGACCATATTGATGTCCTTAATGTTATTGAGCAGCCATTCGGTGCTGGCATTGACGATTAAGGCCCCATCCGGTTGATTGGAAGCATCCTTAAAATCATACATCAGATAGGTGACGACATTCTCAAACCGTTTCTTGTCATTCCCAATGGGATATTCGATTTTTCTTGGCAAAGGTTTTAATTTCGGTATGTTCTTCTTGGATTGCATCAAGGCTTCGAAATTCAAGTCTTGAAATAACAGGTTATCCTGCGTCGTGTAATACGTTTTGGTCGAGCCGTTATACAAATAGATAGAGTGAATGAAAGGGTTCGTGCCAATGATCGACGTTTTGATTTTGTTCACTTCACGCAGCATATCGGCAAATTCGACATGCTGGCTAAAAATCAAAGGCATTATTTCTGGTTTATAGTACATGGATAAGATTGAGTTAACAATCATATCATCCATCAAGTTAATATTATATTTCACCTGGTACAATATTTTTTTATTCGATTGGTACTCGTTATCCAGAACAGCTTGTTCAACCTTCACTAATGCAATAAGCGCGAACAAAATAAGCGGCAGCAGCATGGCCAATATGACCCACTGATAAATCTTGCGGAAATAACTACGTTGTATTTTGTGATTCGAACGCATATGACCACCCTCTTTGTTTATCAATCTGTCTGATAAATAAAAGAAATTCGCTTGCTTGTGAGGTTAGAGACATCAAAAAACATTGTACCTTATTTTCTCATTTTTTGGATAGATAGCGTTTCATTTTTTATTTGTCAAAGGAAGTCTCGGAACGCAAACAGACGCCGAATCATCGGCGCCGAAAGTTCGCATTTATTCATCTTAAGAAGGATCCGCCTAGCGCTTTGAGTAAAATTCCAATGTCTCTAACGGCTTTAGCCTTGTAGCTTGCACGAGTCCATTGGCCAGCACGGGTGCAATTCTTGCTGCGATCGGCAGCAACTGCTGGGTTACAGGCTTGCCCATGATCCATTGCAGCACGCTCCCCCATCGTAAAGGTCCGGAAAACTCCCTCAGGATCGCTTGTGTAAAGCGCTGTTCCCAATCCTGCAGGGATAAGTTCCCGCGCAAATAGCTGTCCGCCAGCGGCGCGCACAATGCGGCGGAGCGCAGCGCCATAGACATCCCGTCTCCGCAGAGCGGTGCGATCATGGCGGAAGCGTCTCCTAAGCGAGGAAACCCGTCCCATGGCGCCGGCTTACGCTGCAGATAGACGGGGGCGATTGCAGCTTGCGTGCTAGGGGATGGCACAGCGGCAGCAAGCCGTGCAGCAAGCCTCCGGTTGCGCTGGACTGCCGTTTCCAGAATAGACAACACCGATTTGCCCGCCTTTGCGAATTCGCTGCGGCTCAGCAGCGCCGCCGCATTTACTTTGCCATCCTCGATCGGGCACAGTCCGAGATAACCTCCTCGAAAGAAATACATCTCAATCACTGGCTCCATCGTTAAACCGTCATAATGGGTTTTAACACCGATGTAGGCTTGCTGGCCCGAATCAGCAGCATTCAGAAGATGTCCTGTATGTGCAACTCGCGAATTCGCTCCCCAGGCCGCAATGACAGCCCGGGCGTGGAACAGGCTCATGTTCGCTCCCTGTTTCGTTCGAACCGTGTATCCTTTACCATGCTGCGCTATCCCTGTAACCGTGGTCGACAGGTGCAGCTGTGCACCGGCCTGCATCGCAGCTGAATGCAGCGCCTCATCCATCGCATATCGGCTTAATCCCCAGGCAGCGCCAGGGATCGGGAGCTCGATTTCACCGCCATGCTCGAAGATGAGCCGAGCCCGTTCAATCCGCTGCGGATGAAGTGCCGCAACCGTCTCGGTTAATCCAAGTGCGTGCAGCGTGCTCTGCGCTTCCGGCGACAGAAATTCCCCGCACACCTTATGACGCGGAAAGGTCTGTCGGTCGATTAAGGCCGTCTCCCACTGCCTATCTGCGAGTGCCTTGGCGATGCAGCTTCCCGCAATGCCTCCCCCGAGCACAACGACATCCGCATAATGCTCCATTTCGTTCAGCTCCGTCCGCTTGAATTTGACACCGGTTTACCGATCACGACGGTATAGCGGAACAACGGCCGCCAAGAATACATCATCTGGTCGATCCCCGCAGCCTGCTTGAGTCGCTTCCAATCCTGCGATCGAAAGCCTTTGGCCACGGACAAGGGACCGTCATTACGAATATACCGGTTGGAAGACATAATCCGCGTCGTAAGCCATACCGCCGTCCAAGCGATCCAATGCCGATGGATATCATTGACGACAACGCCCAGTCGCGCCCCTCGCAGCATACTCACGATGACACCGGGAAGCTCCTCTTCCGCAAAATGATGCAGCAGCTGCGTTCCCGTCACGATATCAGCGCCACCTTCAGGAAGCTTGAACAGATCTCCCCGCATGACCTGAACGCGCGGCTCATTCCGAAAGAAGAGACGCGCTTCGGCACATGCTTCTTCGGTCATATCGACTAACGTGATCGCGAGATCAACACCTTGCATCGAAGCCCATTGCAGCACGCGTCGATTCACGTCGCCAGAACCGGCGCCAACGTCCGTAATCGTTAGACGCTTCGGCTTGCCTGCCGCCTGCCATAGCTGCTTAACTCCATACAGCGTCGGTGCCGATGCGACGAACAGTCGATTCAACAGGCGAAGCTCCCGAAGCGCTTCACGCAGCTCCTCTCCACCGCTGGAGAAGTCGTCCATGAGCTCAGCCGCCGAAGCCCGGCCCCGCAGTTTATAAAACATATTGCGCATCCTCCGTGCGGCGCTTGGATGTTACCTTGGAGGCCACATACGTGATCTTGATCATCTCCGCCGTCAATCCAGGGCCGAATGCTAACGCCAAGCCGGCTGCACGCGCTGTACCTCGCTCCCGCAGCTGCTCCCTCATTTTCTTCATGACGAACAAGATCGTAGCGGAGGACACATTCCCGATGTCTCGCAAGACGCCTAGACTTGGGGCGACTTGCTCATCCGACAGACCGTATCTTGCTTGCAGAACTTCGATGATGCCTTTCCCACCCGGGTGAATCGCCCATAATTCCAGATGAGCCTCCCCGATGAGCCGTGACACTTCGGCCGGAACATATTCACCGATCAGTCTCGGAATATTCGGTGACAGATACAGGTCAAATCCGGCATTCCCAACCTCCCAGATCATTTCATCAGCGCCCCCCGGCAGCAGAACAGTATGATCATCACCGAGCAGATAGACCTGCTGATGCTGCGGGCCGACCACACCGATCACACATGCCGAAGCACCGTCGCCAAAAAAAGAAGCGCCGAACAAGGCATCCCGATCCCCGGATGGCTGAATATGAAGCGTGCACAATTCCACGCATACAATTAATACGTTCGCCTTCGGATCGCCAGATACCAGCTGCTTCGATAAGCAAATCGCCTTCATACCGGCAGCACATCCGATGAAGGTCAGCGGGATTCGCATGACCGAAGGAGCTAGCCCCAGCTCTCGAACCAAAGCAGCATCGATTCCTGGAAGGAATTGCCCGGTACAACTGACCGTGATGAGATGCGTAATCCGATCGGCATTCATCTTCGCATCCGCCAAGGCGTCTCTTGCCGCGGCTATAGCCAGCGGAACGGATGCTCTCTTATAGACGGCCATTCGTTCTGCCGTGGATGGAACCTCCGAACGATCTCCTTTCGGTAAATAACGGCATGCCGAAGCATCGTTCAGCAAGTCCGGCTCGCACGTATAGCGAGTCTCGACCCCGCATTGTTTGAATATTCTTCTGGCCCATCGGGCCGAATCCGGGTTGCTGCTCAGCGCATCGACGATCCGGCGCGTCGTATCTGCCTGGTCCATGCGATAGGGCGGCAACGCCGTGCCGATCCCTGTCATGGCAATCATTGGCTTTACAGCTACCATACCATCATAACCTCCTAAATGTAGCGTTAACGGCTTATAAGACCTTTCGAAACTTCCAGTTTATTCCTGAGCCGTTCTCATCATCTTACCCATCTCGGAACATGACAAAACCCAGTCCAATACGGACTGGGTTGGAAATATGATTTCCGGAACTCGAATTTATATCTGGACCGGCTGTCCTTGCTGAAGCGACTGATAGCCAGCCAACGCGACATGCGTGGAGCGCAGACCATCTTCCCCGGTGATCGGTACGGGCGTGTCACTGCGAATCGCATCTACGAAGTCTTGGATCATGTAGGCGTCCATATTATCGCCCCAGAATTCCCAAGTCCCTTTACCGTTTACCTTACTGTAGAGCTCGTTCTTCTGCGCGAACCCATCCACGGAAATGACGCCCTTCGTGCCGACAATCTCCATCGTCACATCGCCCCAAGTTGGGAACGTGCCATTTCTCGACCAGCTCGTATCTAACACCCCGAATACGCCGCTTGCAAATTTCACATGAATCATGCCGGCATCCTCTACCTCGATGTTCTCTTGGAACAGCGGCGCTGCGTACGCATATACTTCCTTCACGGCGCTGCCAATGATCCAATTCATGAGATCCATCACATGTACGGTATGATCCAACAGGGCCCCGCCGCCCGAAAGTTCTGGCTCGACGAACCAGCCGCCAGGGAAGCTGCCTCGATTCGTGCCCTTAATCGCGATAATATCCCCGATTTCTCCTCGCTCAACGGCTTTCTTCGCTTGAATTACAGCAGCCAAATAGCGGCATGGGAAGGCTGTCATCAACTGTACATTGTTATCCCGACAAGCCGCAATCATCGCCTCCATGCTCTCCTTCGTAATCCCGAGCGGCTTTTCGCAGAGGACATGCTTGCCGCGTCTCGCGGCTTCGATCGTGATCTCGGCATGATACACATTCTCCGAACAAATGACGACCGCATCGATATCCGTATCCAGCAGCTGCCGGTAATCTTCGTAATAAGACAATTGATGCGCGCGCACAAGGTTTTCTACCCGGCTTGGCACCGAATCCGCAATTCCTGTTACCTCGACCTCAGGCAGCGCATGCAGCGAATTGAAATATGAGAATGCATGACCATGCGCAAAACTAATCATTCCGATTCTAAGCTTCTTCATGTTTCATTCCTCCTTATCGTTGTACCAATGGAAGATAGATTGCTTGGCCTGTCCTTGCGCTCTCGATCGCAGCCAATGCCAATTCCAAGGCCTTGTAGGCATCTCTAGCGGTGACAATCGACTCCGAACCTGTGCGAATACAATCGATGAAGTGTAGCAGCTCTAGCTCATACGGGCTTTGGAATCCGGGGCTTTCCGGAACCGTCACGAATGTGCTCGCCTCGGAAGCGGATGGCGCTTTATGAATTTGGAGCGAGCTGCTTTTCAGGCTATTCGCCTGCACAATGCCTTCGCTGCCGGCGATTTCTGCCTTGGTCTGGAACTGCCCCGGGAAGCCCCAATTCGCTTCCACATTCGCGACGGCTCCGCTCTCGAACTGTAGCGTAACCAAGGCATAATCGAGCAGCTCATCCCTGCGATTGAGCCCGTACACGGTTTTAACTTCACCCAGCGACCAGCGCAGGAAGTCCAAATCGTGGATCATCAAATCGACCATGACGCCACCGCTCTGTTCAATCTCGTTATACCATGCCTTTGTCGCCCCAGGATGTCCCCCAATTCGACTCGCATGTGCGACGCAAGCACGGCCTAGTTTTCCCTCGTCCAAAGCTTGTTTCATGTTGACGTAATCCGGGAAAAACCGAACGACATGTCCGACGAACAGGCGAACACCGTTCTCTTCACAGCAGCGGATCATCTGTTCCGCATCCTCGAGATTCAAGGCGATCGGCTTCTCGCTGATGACATGCTTGCCCGCTTTGGCTGCGAGCATCGTATATTCCTTATGCAAATAACTAGGCAACGCAATGCTGATTACATCAAATTCTGCCTGCTCCAGCATTTCCTCAAATGAGGTGTAAGCTACAGCCCCTGTCATACGAGCTGCATCGTCAGCCAGATCCTGTTGTATATCACAAACGCCCGTTAATTCCACATCTCGCATACCTGCATAAATGCTCGCATGGATACGACCCAATCCACCGCAACCTAATACCGCTACTTTCATCGCTACATCCCCTTCACTTGGATATGTACTTCCCTATAGAAAAATGATACATTCAGGGAAGACCCACGTATATGCGGTTATTTAACCGATTTATATCCATATTTATTCTGGGAGAAAATAGCGAGGTTGGCGCAGTGCAAATTATTCAAGAACCGATCCATTATCAGAACCCGCAATTATGTATGAAAGTATGGAAATTTACGCATACAGGTGATGAGCATGAAGGTCCTGTGCAATGGCATTATCACAAAGAGGTGGAGTTTGTCCTTGTCGTAGAAGGCGTCCATGAGATGCATACGCCGTCCCAATCGTATCGGCTGAACCAAGGCGATGTCGTGGTCATCGGTTCCTCACAGCTTCATCGTGGACTTACGCCTGTTGGACAAGATGTTGCGTATATCGTCCTTCACATTGATCTAGAGCCGTACTTCGATCCGGCGATGATGCATTATACGAGACACTTCATGGAAGTGCTGAATCCGCTCGAAGACTTGAATTACATCTTTCGCAAGTTCCCGCACGTACAGCGTGAAGTTGGGGCAATCCTGCATCACATCCATGAGGAAGTCATGCAGAAGAAGAAAGGCTACGAGATTGCGGTCAGCATGCATATTAAGCACCTGCTTCTGACGCTGCTGCGCAACGATGACCAGGGGCTCTTGCTTGCGCATGAATATGTCGATGCAGACGTGCTACGTCCAGTGACAGCGTATATCGAAGCTCATTTGGCGGACAAAATTGATATGAGTGAAGTAAGCCGGATGGCGGGCATGAGCTATACGTATTTCTCGAAGTATTTTAAGAGCAAGGTCGGGATCTCTTTCACCGATTTCGTCAATCGGAAACGAATTGCCAAAGCGGAGCGAATGCTGGCCATCGGCAACAAGAACGTTACCGACATCGCAGAAGCCGTAGGCATTGAGAACATGGCGCATTTCTATGAATTGTTCAAACGGTTCTGCGGCTGTACGCCTAGAGAATATAAACGGAAGATGAGAGGAGTGTAGCTGATCCTATGAAAAAAGACGATGATTCTATCCATTCAGAGTTATCCCTGCAAGAACTTCCCTATAGCCAAGAGAATGAGGAAATCGTGAAGAAAAACTTCTGGACCAAAACGAAGAAATTCGCCGGTAAAATCCCATTCACCAAAGATGCCGTTGCGATGTACTATTGTGCGGTTGACGCCAAAACCCCGTTATGGGCCAAAGGAATCGCCTTCGGCGCACTGGCATATTTCATTTCACCGGTGGACGCAATTCCAGATGCCCTGATTGGACTTGGATTTACCGATGATGCCGCCGTGATTGTAGCAGGAATCAAGGCCATATCCGGCCAGATTACGGACGAGCACCGGGAACAAGCGGATAATTTCTTACATGGAGATGACAAAAAGGCGCAGCCGTAAGCTGCGCCTTTCTTTCTGTATCTGTTATTTGCTGACGATGCTTGATACGAGATAAGATCATCGAGATATTCACTTGTTGGCCCGCTGATCCCATACACGTCTTGATTTCATCTCGAAACGAGGCAGTACGCCGGGTTCAACTTGTTCCACCTCGATACGCAGCCCGATTCTTTCCCGGAGGCGAACCTTTAAATCACTGCCGATATCTTCGGCTGCCTCGATCTGGACACGCACTTGATTCATTTCTTCCAGGGTGTAATAGACGATGCGGAATTCTGTAATCTGCGAAAACTCGCGGACAATAGACTCGATCGATTGCGGAAAAATGTTGATTCCTCGAACGATAATCATATCATCTGCACGTCCGATAATTCCTCCTGGAAAAAATGAGTATGGATTGCCGCAAGCGCAAGGACTGCTGGCTCTGGTTACTCGATCACCCGTTCGATACCGAATTAGCGGGAATCCATAACGGCCCAGATTTGTTAACACCAACTCTCCGCTCTCTCCATCTTGGACAGGTTCCAAGGTATCCGGATCGATCACTTCCGCCAGAAATTGAGCTTCATTCACATGAATTCCGTTTTGCAGCGAACAAGAGTAACCATAGGCGCCTACTTCGGTCATCCCGACGTGGTCAAAAAGCTTCGCATTCCATAAGCTTTCGATGCGCTGTCGCACTGACAGGATAGAACCTCCTGGTTCTCCGGCCGTAATGATGGTATTCACGTGAGAGTTTTTGATGTCGAAGCCGTTCTGCTCCGCGAGTTCAGCCAGATGCAGCGCATAGCTCGGCGTGCACAGCAGCACACTCACTTTATTTTCAATGATGCTGTACAGTCTTTCTAATGACGATTGACCCCCCCCTGGAAGGACAAGAGCACCTGCATCCTTAGCTGCTTCATACGCAGCCCAGAAACCAATGAACGGTCCAAAAGAAAAGGCGAGAAACAGCCGGTCGTTACTTGTCACTCCTGCGGATTGCAAAACCTCCTGCCAGCACGCCTGCCACCAGTCCCAGCTTTCCTTCGTATCCAATACTTTTAATGGTCTGCCTGAAGTACCTGAAGTTTGATGATAACGAATATAGCTGGATTCCGGATAAGAATGGTTCAGACCATAGGGAGCATGCTGAATCTGGTCTTCTGCAAGTTCCTTTTTTGTCGTCAACGGGATGCTGTGCAAGCTGCTTAAGGAACGGATCGGCAAAGGAAGTTCGCTTAATTTATGTTTGTAAAACTGATTTCGCTCCAGAACGAAGACTAAAAGCTGGTTTAACTTTTGCAGTTGATAGGTTTCAAGCTCGACTTCGTCTTCGCGGACTCGATAAGAAGCTGCCGTGTTTTCCAAGCACCCCGACCTCCATAAACGTTGGATTATCAACACGAATCATGAATCAAGGCAATAAGGGAACGAACTCATCCACGATGTCTTGACATCCATTGTTGTCTGCATAATCCTCCTCTCTCTGCAGGTTGAACTTCTCCATGACCGGAAGGTCACTGCAAGAGAACAGATAGGCGTCTGCACTTGACGTATTGACGTGTTCATGCCAAGCCCAATTCGGCACAACGAAAAAATCACCCTGAGACCAACTGAATTTCACACCATTAATAACCGAATATCCCGAACCTTTGAATACGTGGTAAATGGTTGCATGCGTATGCCGGTGGGCTTTGCCTGCGAATCCCGCAGGAAGCTTCTGAATCCAGGAAGCGATATTCGGGTGCGACGTCGAGCCTGTGGAAGGATTGATATACTCAACAGCATGGCCATCATACACATCTGGTTCGAACTCGCTAAGACTATCCAATGCTTGCCGCGTCTGATTCCATTTATAACTACCTAGAGGAGCAGCCTTAGGTGTGCGGTCTGAGATCGGTCTGACCATCCCTCCCGCATAACGCCGTGCCGAATAATTATCCGGGACCGAAGGGGCTTCGATTTTGTCCGGGTAAGGTTCGAAGAACGTACCGCCAATGCTGTAAATCAGCGGAATATCCAAACAATCCATCCAGATCATCGGCTTGGTGCCTGTATGAGAATGTCCGTGCCACAGCCCTTGCGGCGTGATCAGGAAGTCACCTTCCTCCATGAAAATCCGCTCGCCTTGAACGATCGAATAAGCACCTTCGCCTTCTGTGATAAACCGGAGCGCCGACTGCGTATGGCGATGAGAAGGAGCCGTCTCACCCGGGAGAATGAGCTGAACGGCAGCATAAAGTGTCTGCGTCGTCGAAGCCCAGCCCCACGGCTCTCGGTTCTTCAGTCCTGGATTCTGAAGATAAATTGCTCTTCGTTCTCCCCCTCGATCAGGCGTGAATATTTCTTTGGCCTCCATCAACTTCGCGTAAAGCGTCTCCCACTTCCACAGATAAGGGACAGCTTGTGGCTGCGGTTCATGATGCATCAGCGCAGGAATCGCGTTCCACAATGGTCCTAAATGAAATCGTTCAATTTCTTGATTGAAATCCAGCACCTGTTGGCTTTGAATATAATTGTTCTTTTCCACTTAACTGCCTCCCTTTACATCGATTGGTTGACTTGCTCATATTGCTGAAGGTTTCGTTGAATTTGGTTCAAATGTTTCTGCAAATGCTCAATCAACAGATGTGAGACGATAAACGCCATCGGTTTAATTCCAAAGCGTGGATTACGGCTTGAAGCCTCGATCGCAAGATCTTCATCACGGACAGAGCCAAGAACTTCCTTGGCCATTTGCTTCCCTTGTACGATTCCGTGCAATACATCGTCTAGGTCACGCTGCCCGGCAGAAGCTACCGCTGCTAATCTTGCTTCATCCTGAATCCCCCGCCCCCATTCAACGCTTGGAGATTTTACAGTGCGCTCCAGCTCCTCCAGCCAATAAGGAACAGCCTCCTCCACGTGGCATAGGATTTCCATGACGGACCATGCCTCCTCGGACGGCTTCCAACGCAGGACCGCTTCCGATAGACCCGCTGCTTGATTCATCAGTTGATCCGACAGACGTTCAATCTCCTCGATGGCATCCTGTCTCTTACTCATCGCAATTCCCCCTGCTTCACTTTTTTTACTTGATTGGTCAGGACGCCGATCTGATCGATTTCGATGGACACGACATCCCCGTCCTGTAAAAACACTTGAGGCGCTCTAGCCACGCCGACGCCTCCGGGCGTTCCTGTCAGAATGATATCTCCGGGTTCAAGCGTCATAAGGCCTGAAAGGAATTCGACTAGATAGGGAACGGTGAACACTAGATTTTCCGTATTGGAACGTTGTCGTTCCTCGCCGTTGACGGTTAGTACGACATCCAGTCCTGAAGGATTCGCTATCTCGTCGGTTGTTACGAACCACGGACCCATAGGAGCGCTGCCTTCTACGGTTTTTCCCTGAAGCCATTCAATGGTTCTGCGCTGCAGGTCGCGATAGGTGACATCGTTCGCGATGGTGTAGCCGGCAACGTAGTCCAATGCATCTTCTTGTGCGACATTTCTAGCTCTTCTACCCATCACAAAAGCGAACTCAGCCTCGTAGTCCAGCTGATCCGACACGGGATACAACGGAATGTCATCCTGAGGACCGATAATGGTATTCGCAAACTTCGCGAAAACAACAGGATATGAAGGCAGCTCTCTGCCCATTTCCAGAATATGTTCCCGGTAATTGTGACCGACGCAGATCATTTTGGATGGATGCTGAACAGGGGCTTCCAACCGCACATCGGAGATTGACAGGATCACTTTACGAGAGAAATGCATTCCGCTTTGCGTAGCGAAGGCGATGGCATTCCTGGCCATTTCCTTACTTTGTTCTCCACCCTGCAAAAACTCCACCATGTTCGCAGGCACATATGCATCCGCAATGGGCTTGGCCCGCAGTTGTCCCTGCGCCTTCAGCATCTCTTCGCATGCATAATTTAAATCGATGATACGCTCCTCCATACATGCGCCGATTCTATGGTTGCCTTCGTGGTTAAAACTAACTAATCGCATACATAGCTCTCTCCTTATGGATGACTTAAGAATTTACTGTACGTAAAATTGATTCTTATAAAATCCAATCGGCCAATATCCGGATTCAAACACGGCGACCAAAGGAAGGAACGGGTTGTCTCCCAATTGCCCCGCTTCTGCGAACATCGCCCAGCCCACGGCCAAAGCGCTGACATATAACGCCGATCCTACAGCATAGTTCAGCGTCTTCTCTCCACATGAACCAAAAGCACGATAAGCTCCGTCATAGGCTGCATGAAATACGATTTCCATGAAATCATTGAAAATAAAGACGAACTCATCCTGCTGCCCTGCTGCCTCTGCAGCCTGACGAATCCGTTCGGGAATAGGAGACAAATGACCCCACAACGGACTTTCGGCCAAATTCATCTCGTCAATCATGGCGGATAATTCGTCCAGTGAAAGCCAACGAACCGTAAAATCCGATATCCCAAATCCGCTTCCAAACATCTCAAGCAGATTAGTAACTAAGGGTTTGCCTTGCTGCTCATGTGCCGAATACCACCGGATATTTTGGATTCTCGAAGCCAGGGAAGCAGCAAACTGGCTTTGTGAGTATTGGGTATTCATATTGGAAATTTTCAATAGATTTGCCATGCTCCATCTCCCAGGTTCAATGAATTGACATCTCAATATTTGGTGCTCATCTTGACATGGTTCGTTCTCGGTCCATACGGCCCTTCATCCAACCATCTGCCAAGACTCGGCACGATGGAGGACAGTGAAGCGGCGAGTTCGCGCTTCGTATTCATGGAAGGGGAACTACCCTGTATATGCTCAAGCGCAATGCCGGCGCAGTCCCGGTTATATTCAGCTGCAAATTGACGTTCATTTGCTGCGGCCAGAATTGCCTGCTCGGCTTCGTTAGGATCGCTGGCTTCAAGAGCCTTGGCAATTGCCTTCGCAGACAACAGTGCATCAGGAACGCCAGAATTTAATCCACGTGCGCCGAATGGAGCGAATAGGTGAGCCGCTTCACCAACTAACAGTGCTCGTCGATGAACATCCGTATAGGAATCGGCCACCACTTGGTAAAATTGATAGGTGGATACCCATGTAATGCGATCAGCATATTTCGGATCCATCACTTTAGGCAGCCATTTACGTACGCCATCCACACCGCCGAAATCTTCCGGGTTATCGCCTTCCAGCAGTTGCAAATCGATTCTCCAGCCACCAGTAAACGGCACATACAGCACATTGCGTCCCCCCATCTCAGGATGCTTGTAATGAAAGGTTCGAACCAGCGGCAGAGGATGATCCGGGTCCTCCTTCACATCTACGACAAGGAACGAATCGCTCGAGCGTGGACCAACCAGCTTCATGCCAAGCTCTTGTCTAACGACAGAGCGTGAGCCATCCGCACCGATGATATACGGGGCCGTCCATTCTTTACCTGATTCTGATGTCAATGTGACGCCATTCGGATCCGTCTTCACATGCTTGATCGGCGTATGCCAGACAAATTCCACGCCTGCATCAAGGCAAGCTTGATAAAGATGCTTTTCGATCTCCACCTGTGCCAGACTCGTAAATGCTGGGAGTTCGTTTGGCGGAGCTGACGGATATTTCTTCATGTAGACTTCTTTGCCCTGATACATCGTACGTTTTACCGGCCAGGTAAGGCCATGCCTAGCAAGCGTAAAGCCTAGACCCGGCTTGATTTGCTCAAGCAACTTAAGTGTTGCGTTATGAATATAGATAGCACGGCTTCCCGCACGAATACGTTCCTGAGGATCTGCCTCCACAATGGTCGCCTGAACGCCGCAGCTGCGCAGAGCGAGTGCCGCAGTCATCCCGACAGGCCCAGCGCCTGCCACGAGAACGGGCCGTTGAATGTGTTGATGCGAGCTCATACGTTGTCCTCCTTCATAAATAGCTCGTTTATGATTTTTTCTTTTAATTTAACCTTCTGGATTTTGCCGCTCGGCGTCATGGGCAATTCATCGGTAAAAATAATCTTGTCTGGAATTTTATAATTCGCCAGCTTCCCTTTTAAGTAATTCTTGATATCTTCTTCCAATAAGCCTGCTTCTTTCAGCTTGATGACCGCACAGCTTTTCTCTCCCATCACGGGATCTGGAACACCGATAACTGCAGTCTCCAGGATATGAGGATTCTGATAGAGAAGCTCCTCGATCTCTCTTGGATAAATGTTATAGCCTCCGCGAATAATCATCTCTTTTTTTCTGCCAACAACTCGTAAGAAACCGCTTTCATCTAAAGTGCCAAGATCTCCTGAATAATACCATCCTTCGCTGTCTATCGTTTCGTTTGGGCTCGTTGGATTAAAATATCCAATCATGACACCGGGACTTCTACATACGATTTCTCCAACTTCCCCGGATGGCAATTCGCCCCCGTTCTTATCGACAATCTTGATCTCGGCTTCCTCAACCGCTCTGCCGACCGTCTCCGACTTCAGCACTTCAGCGTCGTTAAATGCGGTAATCGTCAAAGCTGCCGATGTCTCCGTCGCCCCATAAGAGACACAAATATCGCATCCCATCTTGGATCGGATCTGACGGATCGTATCAGCCGGACAAGGAGCAGCGGCGATGATGCCTGTCCTGAGCGACGATAGATTGAAGGTATCGAAGTCCGGCTCGTTTAATTCCAAAATAAACATCGTCGGAACGGCGTGGTGAATGGTAACCTTCTCCTGCGCAATGAGTGTTAGCGCCTCTTTTGCTTTATATCTTTCCATGAGCACCATGCGTCCTTGACATACGACGGTACAAATTAGGCAAGAGACGATACCAAACACATGGAATAACGGAACGGGAACCAGAATGACGTCATTCGAATCGCATAACAAAACTTCGGAGGTGATTGAACTTGTAAAACCGATGTTCTGATGACTCAGCATGACGCCTTTGGGAAAGCCAGTACTCCCGGAGGTGTAGAGAATGGCAAAAGGATCGTGTAGAGCCGGAAATGGAACCTCTGCTAGATTACGCCAGTCTCCCTTACTTAACAGAGCTTCGTAATCCCGAAAATGGCTGTGTCCGTAGCGTACCGTGATCATCGTACTTCCCGCTAACGCTTCGCTATCCATGAAATCGTTAAAACCGTTACTCACAAAAAGATATTTGGGACCAGCGTTCCCGACAATAAATTCGACTTCTTGCAGACGATATCTCGGGTTAAATGGCACAATGATAGCTCCGATACGCGACGCTGCAAAGTAGATGATGACGCATTCGTGCCAATTCGGCAGGCTGACGCCAATCCGGTCGCCTTGTCGAACTCCATCCGCATACAAAGCTGCTGCCAGCTGCTCAGACTCCCTTAGAAGCTCACGGTAGGTCATTCTACGTTGGCCGTCATATAGGGCTTCTCGATTAGGACTCTCATGGCAAGCCCTCTGTAGAAGCTGCGGGATGGTCAAGTTATATTTCCCCTCCCCCATCCTTCTCCCTCCTTATAGGCGTTCCCATATGGCTGCGATACCTTGACCACCACCGATACATACGGAAGTTGTGCCGTATTTCTTATTTCTGCGCCCCAGCTCATACAGGAGCGCAAGTACGATGCGCGTGCCCGACGCAGCTAAAGGGTGTCCAAGTGCTACCGCCCCACCGTTTACATTGCCAATGTCTGGATCGAAGCCAAGTTCCTTCTGACACGCCAAATATTGTGTTGAGAATGCCTCGTTGATTTCGATTAAATCCAGATCAGCTAAAGACATGCCGGCTTTGTTCAATGCTTGCCGGATCGCATCGACCGGTCCGATCCCCATGTATTTCGGTTCGACGCCGACTGCGCTCCAAGCAACTAATCGTGCGATCGGTGTTAAATTCCTCTTGGCCGCATATGCAGCCGATGTGAGAACGACGGCCGCTCCTCCGTCATTGATTCCGCTGGCGTTCCCCGCCGTAATCACGCCTCCTTGCTTGAAGGCTGGCTTCAGCTTGGCAAGCGCCTCTCTCGTCGTATCGGCTCGAGGATGCTCATCCTTATCGACCAGACGCGATTTCTTCTTCTCAACAACCGGCACCGGAACAATTTCCTCTTGAAGCGTGCCTGATTCCATAGCCAGAAGCGCTTTCCGATGGCTTGCGTAAGCATGCTCATCCGCTTCTTCTCTTGTAATCTGATAACGTGCTGCAACATTCTCCCCTGTAGCCGACATCGTGCAATCGCCGTAGGAATCATACAGCGCCTCCCACAAATAGTCCTGCATCGGTGCTGCTCCAAGGGCAAGACCTGTCCGGGCACCCCGGACCACATAAGGGATTTGGCTCATATTCTCACCGCCTCCAGCCAACACCGCTTGGCTATCGCCCGACAGAATCAATCTCGCTGCCGAAGTGATCGCCTCCAGTCCGGAGCCGCACAGCCGATTGACCGTCAGCGCAGGTGTAGGTATTGGTATTCCCGTCTTCAGTCCAACATGACGAGCGAAAAATACGGCATCCGGGCTCGACTGAATGACATTGCCGAAGACGACATGATCTACCTCGCCCGCTTCTACCTTGCTTCTCGTCAAAGCCTCTTTAGCGGCAGTTGCTGCCAAATCGATAGCGGAAATATCACGGAACGAACCGCAAAATCGGGTAAATGGCGTTCTTGCCCCATCAATCAATACAATGTCTGTTCCATTCACGATATCAGCCCCTAACGACCCGAATAATTCGGTTTGCGTTTCTCAAAGAAAGCCGTCATGCCTTCCTGACGGTCTTGCGTCGTAAATGTGTTGCCGAAGCACACCGATTCAATCGTTATCGCATGGTGCAAGTCCGTATCGGCGCCCGTTTGCACGGCCGTCTTCATCATGCGAAGCGCAATAGCGGGCTTCTCAGCTAATTTAGTAGCCCACTCTTTCGCCGTGTCCAGAAGCGCATCCAGCGGCACAACTTTATTCACCAATCCGTAGTTCAGAGCCTCCTGGGCTGTGATCATATCACCGAAATACAATAGTTCTTTCGCTTTCGCCTGCCCGATAAGTCTCTGCAGCCGCTGGGTTCCCCCGCCGCCTGGAATGATGCCTAGGTTAATCTCAGGCAGGGCGATTTTGGCATGCTCCGAACAAATCCGGAAATCGCAGCAAAGCGCCAGCTCACAGCCTCCGCCCAGGGCAAGCCCGTTGATCGCAGCAACGACCGGCTTCCCAAAGTTCGCCAATTTGTCAAAAGATCTGCGCGATACTTGATTCCATTTGTTCATCCCTTCTGCGTCCAGGTCCTTCATTTCTGACATATCCGCACCGGCAGCAAAAGCGCGTTCGCCGCTTCCTGTAAGAACTACCGCCTGAATCTCATCATTGAGCTCGATGTCACTCAAGGTTTGATACAGTTCAATCAACATTTGTTGATTGATTGGATTCATCGAGGGCCGGTTCAATGTGATGACAGCCACTTTCCCGATCAATTCACATTCTAGAGCTACGTAATTCATCGTCTCTTCTCCTTCATCCTCATATAGAGGTAATTCACGCACTTAAAGTATTATTGGTAGTCATACCAGCCTGCTCCTGTCTTCCTACCGAGACGGCCCGCCCGAATCAATCGTCTTAACGAGGTTGGAGCTGCAAACCGGTCATCCTTCAATTCCTCGTAGAAATAATCCATCACATGCAGCCCGATATCTACGCCGGCGAAATCCTGCAGGGCGAACGGCCCCATCGGATAATTAAGTCCAAGCGTAACGGCTTTATCAATATCCTCAGCTGACGCGACACCTTCCTCCAGCAAACGGATCGCTTCTATAAATTGCGGAATCATAATCCGATTGACAATAAAGCCAGGTGAATCCTTTTTCACTTCAATCGGCTCTTTCCCCAATTCCCGCGCCAGATTCATAAGTACGGCAATCGTCTCATCACTCGATTTGAATCCTCTGACAACCTCAATCAGCTTCATTATCGGGGCGGGATTGAAAAAATGCATCCCTGCAACGCGCTCAGGACGGCTGGTTGCTTCAGCAAGCGAAGTAATCGAGAGAGACGAGGTGTTCGTCGCCAGAATCGCTTCCGGCCTCACCGTTTCATCAAGCCTGCGGAACATATCCTTCTTAATTTCCATATCCTCTACAATCGCTTCAATGACCACGTCCGCATCAGATAACACGTTCAAATCGCTCGTTCCCTCGATTCGCGACATGGCCAACTCCCGCTCGTCTTCCGCCAGTTTGCCTTTTTCCACTAATTTGTGAAGCCCAGCTCCAATTCTACCGATTCCTTTGTTCACCAACTCGTTATTCATATCAAATAACATAACTTGAAACCCTCGCTGTGCGGCAAGTTGAGCAATCCCGCTCCCCATGGTGCCTGCTCCGACAACTCCTATGATGGATATAGCCATGATGAACCTTCCTTTCGACTATGAAATGATAGATGATAAATTTAATAATCTGACCCGTCCGAAGAGATCAGGAGATGACGTAATTCTTCCGGTAGAGGCTGCGCTTTCAACACGCCATCCAACATGGAGACCCATGCCCGGATTTCATACCCCTCCGCCACTAATTCTTCGTCGCGGAAGAACGTATGCCTAATCTTCACAACCTTGTTTCTCACCTCTTCGATGTTGGAGACAATCCTGATCATATCGCTACAAAGCAGCGGCCGTCGGAATTGGCAGTGCGCCTCGACAAGCGGAATGCCTTTTTGCTCGGATAGGAGCTTGTTCGTAGGATAATGGATCGATTCGAACATCTCGTGCGTCGCCTGATCCATCCATTTATAAAAATTCGGATAGTACACAATGCCTGCGGCGTCTGTATCCGCGAATCGTACTTTAAACTCCCATACCGTACTGTACATCGCTAACTCCCCTCCATATGCTATTACCTCTTTATTGTACTTGGGGGACTTCAGCGTGAGTATGTATACCATGTGCCAAAAGAAACCCGCTTTTTCGTCCACCGTGTACGGTAAGTTCAACCTCATTGAATCTCCTCGCTGAACAGATCATGCAGCTTATAAGCGAGCATCAGATTAAACCGCTGTTCCGCGTCGTCGATATCGAATCCCAGAAGCTCTCTTATTTTTTCCAGACGATATTTCAAAGAACTGCGGTGAATATACAAGATTTCAGCTGTATCTTTAATGTTGCCGTTCGTTTGCAGATAGGTTCTCAAGGTATGGAATAAATCTTTGTTTTTTCCATCCCGATACGATAGCAGGGGTTCAAGATAGCTTTTAATAAATAGAGGCGCGGCAAGCGGATCGCCCAAATGATACAACACGGAATAGGCGCCAAGCTGATGAAAACTGAGATACCCTTTGGTTGGGAAATGGGAGCATAAGATCGTCAATGTTTTTTGCGCTTGTTTGAAGCATAGGGGATACTCACTGATGTGACTCGCTTCTTGACTAATGCCGGCATAAAGAACCGCGTTATCGTATTCGGCCTGCACGAGCTTTTGAATGCGGTCATAGAATGTTTTCCAGAAATCTCCTTTCGCTATCTCCTGCGGTACGATTGTGATGACATACTCGTCTTTGCGGGTTAACAAGATTCCTGGTTTAGTACGGGATACATATTCCCTGATCCGTTCCCAGATCCAGTTTCTTCTGGCGCTAGTTTCGAATAAATCTGACTTCTGATCGTCCTTCTCGAATTGAATCACAAAGATGCCGATTGTATGGGGCTCGTCGATATTCCAATTGAACAAATTGGCATGCTCTCGAATCTCGTTGATATCATGAAGCTGTTCCGCAAATAACCGATAAAAGAAGCCGTCCTTGACCTGCTCACGTACATCTAGAACGACTTTCTGCTTAATAAATTGAACCGCATAGACATTCAACGTATGGTTCAGTGTCATTCTGAGCACCATATCGAGCTTCGTTCTGGGCATGATCAACCCCAGATAGCCAAGAACCTCTCCGGCACCAACGACTTTCCAAATACCCGCTTCATATTGCCCTTCACTCGTCATCCAATGCTCCAATTGCTTGCTTTGTTGGAAACTCTTTTTATGAGCCGCAATCTCTTGCAGCATAACATCCAAGCTGACTTCGTCCTTATCCCGTATGGAGCTAGAAGCTATATGAAAGAAACGGTCGAATAAAATGACCGAGCAACTCATCATTTGGGATAGAAATACCGTAATGTTCTCGAATCCATCGTCTTCGAGCGTATGCTTCACCATTTGCTGTTGGTGCTGCATGAACTTCTCCAACCTGTACTTCTGGTCTTTTTCGCTGCTGTATAATCTGATATTTTCAATTAAAGACGAGACATGGGATGCTAAGAATTGCAGCAATTCCAAATCGTCGGAAGTAAAAGTCGAGTCTTCCCCGTTTAAGACGTGCAAGATTCCTATGGATCTCAAATTAATGGTTAATGGAATCGTGATTTCCTGCCCGCCGGTTTGTTCCAAATATGCAAAGTAGGACGTTAAATCATACAACTCCTTCAGATCGATTCGTTCCGGGAGGGAATATCCCCCATAGGTCGGTAATTGAAGGACAAGACAGTTCGCCCCCTCGTCGTACAAATATACAGCTGCTGCTGTGGCGCCTGTCCCTTTGCCAGCCCTCTCGACGATGCTTTCTACAATTTGCTCAAGCGAAGAACCATCCAGGTACACATTTTCCTTTAACCACTCAAGTCCTTTGATGCGCTTAACTTCATGTTCTTTCTGCTTAGCAAGTGCAAAGGCGGTTGCAATGTCTTTACCGTACTCCTCAAATAATGTGTCCGCCTCAAGCATTAAATGGACAAAATGTCGGAATCCAATGACGCACAATCCCAAGCTGCTCTCATCTTCGCGGCGGATCGGAATGGTGAACCAGGTCTGAAATTGTTCTTCATCCAGACAGGATAATAATTGACACGCCTCTTTCCCTTGCAATACGTCAAATGAAGTCATCGACTGTTGAAAAATCCGCGGTGTACAAGCATCCGCTACAATCGGAAAACAAGCTTCAAAACAAGCGGCAGTTCCCTTTTTGGCCTTTATCTTAAGCTGCATTCCGTCCATGGTCATAATTGCCATGTAATCACATGCTAATTTGGAATGAAACGAATCGATTAAATAGTGCAGCGTCTCGCCTAGCGTATCGAACTGAATCATCTGCCGCGCTGTCTTTCGAAGATGGATGTCCAGCCTGCTCATTAGCATTTTATGTTTTCGCTGAGTGGTCATGTCAGCTACAGCCCCTTTCTAATAAAAAAATCGCCGTCTACTTATCGAAACAAGTAAATGGCGATTCCTATGTTGCTGCATGAGGCTCAGGTGCGCGCCGATGCAATGTTTAATCTGCTTAATACTTCTTTTGCAGCACGATTACCTGTCTCCACACCACCATTTAAAAACTGTTGGAATTCAAGTGAGGTATACTCGCCAGCAAAGAAACAATGACCCTCAGGTTCGCCGAAAATACCTCTGAACTTCGTATACTGCCCTACTTTGTAACAGGAGTAGGAGCCATTCGTCCACCGATACCCTGGCCAGTAATCCAGTGTCGCTTTTCCATTCCATTTCTTACTTATGCCAGGCAGATCGGACTCAATAGAATTGAGGAATTTTTGGGCATACGAATTGGTATTGCCCGAACCAAAGCTATTGCCCATATTACCTCCTGTGAAATCAACCAAAATACCGGATTTCCCCGCTTGCCCTCTCGTCGTATCCCAGGTATCCTGATAGGCGTTCGATACGAACGCACCGCTGCTGCCAAGCGATTCCCAGTGACGATCTTCAAACTGCAGCGCTAGCTTAGAGCACGTAGCAACACCCAACTCAGCAATTGCTTTATGCTTCAAGCTTCTGAAGCCTGAACGGCTTAATTCTACATCTCGCAATGTCGAGACAGGTAATGCCAGAATGACATAATCCGCCTCTACACAGCTTAATCTTCCGGAAAAATAAAGCGAGTACGTTCCATTGCTATTTTTTCTCAAGCTCTCGAGCGGCGATGACAGCGTAATTTGTCCATTCAGCTTATCCGCCAATAGTTTAGGAACCTGATCATTGCCACCTCGAACATGATACCGCTCTTCACCTCCGGTTCCAAACGGAGAAAATACCTCTCGATCCGACGTGCTCATCGCGTAGATCATAGACAGAGAGCTTAACGTTGAACTTTCAAGACCAACGCTGGCCGTGTAAGCTAAATCTACCGTTTTTGATAACATTGAATTCATGCCACCCGGGACATACGTTTGCAACCAATTGACAATGGACATCTGATCTAATTGCTTACCGCGTGTCGTATAGTTTGTGTATAACGTCACATCGCCCGCAGCCCTTCGGTCCCTTTGAAGAGGCTCCCAGACGTCCAAAAACATTTTGGACAATTCCTCCATGGAAACAAGAGCCCCATCCATAACAATGCGGAAATCGCCATTTTCATATGCATATAAATCGTCCACTTGTAGATTGAGTTCCTGAATTAGATTTAAAATATCCGTATGGTCCGTATTGATTAATTCTCCACCGTGCTCATAGATTTGGCCCTCATTGAAGGCATTCCTTCCCGTATAGCAGCGCCCCCCTACGCGTGAAGATGCTTCATACACTTGCGCGTTGATTCCCGCCTGTTGTAAACGATAGGCAGCCGTTAATCCGGCAAGTCCGGCACCGACGATCGCAACACGGGGAGCTGTCGCTGCATTCACGATTTTCGTACCCAGGTTGAATGCGACTGGAGGAACCGCCATTACGGCTGATGCGAGCATCGCTTTCTGCAGAAATTCTCTGCGAGAAATTTTCTGTTGCACGCGTTCCTCTATAACTTGTTCCACAGGGACATCTCGTTTGGCTACCTCCCCGGCAATGCTGGCTGCTGCTTGTAATTGGCGCATCAAAGGAGTTTTTGACATTGTTTTCACGCTCCGTTTGAATAAGTTTTTTTCAACATCTATTCAAATTTCATCATGACATGTTTTAAACGCGTATACTCTTCTAGTGCATAGATGGATAAATCCGATCCATACCCCGACATCTTATGTCCGCCGTGCGGCATTTCACTCACGAGGCTCAGATGCGCATTCGTCCATACCTCGCCGAACTCAAGTTCTCTGCTTGCACGCATGGCACGATCCAAATTTTTGGTCCAGACGGAGGATGCCAATCCGTACTTGCAATCATTCGCCAATTGGATGGCTTCATCATCGGTTTTGAACGGGGTAACTGTAATGACAGGACCAAACACTTCTTCCTGAATGATCTCATCGGATTGCTGTGCTCCAGCGATCACCGTAGGCTGGTAGAAAAACCCAGGGCGATCTAATCGCTTGCCTCCCGTCAGGATTGTGCAGCCCGAATTTTGAACAGCCCGCTGTACCATTTCATCAATTTTTTGAAGATGTGCCTCGGAAATAACGGGGCCAACCAGTGTATCCTGGAGCATTGGGTCACCGACGGCTGTACCTTCAACAAAGGATATTAATTTATGAATAAATTCTTCGTAGACGGTTTCTTGGATATAGATTCTCGTAGCTGCCGTACAGTCTTGGCCGCTGTTATAAAACCCGCCTGCCATAGCCCAAAAAGCAGCATCCTCCAACTTGGCATCATCGAATACGATAAACGGCGCTTTCCCGCCCAGCTCCAGATGCAATTTCTTCATCGAGTCAGCCGCTTCCCTGGCAATTGATTTACCTGCACGCACACTTCCCGTAAGCGCTACCATTTTGACCTCGGGATGACGTACCAACTCTGCTCCAGCCACTGTACCATGACCCGTAACGATATTCAGTACGCCCGGTGGCAAAATCCCAACACTCAATTCCGCAAGCTTCAAAGCCGTTAATGGCGTAAGCTCGGATGGCTTAAGGACAACCGTATTGCCCGCTGCGATCGCGGGACCGATTTTCCATACGGCCATAGCTAGCGGAAAGTTCCACGGGGCGATTGAACCGATAACACCGAGCGGCTCTCTGCGTAGCATACTGGTATGCTGTGCCATATACTCGCCTGCAACAGGCCCTTGCAACATACGTGCAGCACTTGCGAAAAATCTTAAATTATCAACGATGAACTCGATCAGATGTGTCGAGAATTGAATTGGCAGTCCAACATTTTGCGTTTCCATGACAGCCAATTCATCGGCATGCGCCTCGATTCGGTCCGCAAGCTTTAATAAAGCCGTGCTTCTCTCACCCGGTGTCGTATGTCTCCACGTCTTGAATGCGACACCTGCCGCCTGAACAGCTGCATCGATATCTTCTAGCGTGCAAGCAGGAGCTTGTGCGATCACTTCTCCGGTTGCAGGGCTCAGGATGGAATCATATTGATCACTGCGACTGTCTATAAAAATCCCGTTAATAAAAATTTGCTTTCTTAGCATCATACACGGTCTCTCCTCTTCATCCTTTGCTATTCTAACAACCACTGCTCAAAGCGTACTTGCACTTTATCGAAATTGGCAATCCAGTAAGAATCGTCAGCCGCAATTTGTTGTTTTTGCAGTTCAGGTGTGACCCCAAGCCGTTTCTTATCTGCATCGGACAATTTATCAATCGCCTTTTGATTTGCAGGCGCATAATCGGCGTTTTTACCATAATCCACTTGGACATCCAGCGAAGTTGCAAATGCGATAAATTTCATCGCAAGGTCTTTATTTTTCGTTCCTTTCGGAATCACCCACCCCAAGTAGGAGCGGAATGCATTCTCATAGGTGAATTCTATCGGCGTTCCCTTCCTCTTCTGATCCGTTAGCGCGCCGTCATAGCCTGTAGCGATAGCTGCTGTTCCATTGGTTAACAGCTCTGGTACTTGCGCTCCACTCGTCCACCAGGTTTTGAAATCACTCTTGATTTCATCTAACTTCTTGAACGCACGGTCCACGTCAAGCGGATACAATTTGTCTAGGGTTACACCATCGGCGAGGAGCGCCATCTCAAGCGTTGGAGCCGGAAATTTATAAGCGGAGCGTCCGCCTGGAAATTTCTTTAAGTCCCAAAAATCCGCCCATGTCTTTGGAGCATTCGCAGCGTCAATTTTCTCGGAATTCCAGCTCAAGACGGTAGCAAAAGAATCAGAAGCAATAAAATTAGCAGTTGCGGTCTGATCGTTATAACCATCTTTGCTGATCATGTTGTAGTTTAAAGGTTCGAACAAACCTTGCTGACCTGCTAATTTCCCGTAGAAGGAATCCACGTTCACAACATCCCACGTGACATTCCCGCTATCGACCATCGCCTGCAGTTTTCCATAATCCGGCGGGGTTTCAATGACTATTTTCACATTATATTTCTTCTCAAAAGCGTCATAGACTGCTGCTTGCCGATAGCCCACCGAGTTTGCATCCCAGTCGACAATCGTTAATTTCTGCGGATTGCCTTGACCTGCCCCCCCTTCCTCATTCTTACCGCATGCGATGAGTGAAGCGCTTAAGACAAAGACAACAACCACCACAGTCCATTTCCTCAACATACTAATCCCCCTTATATCCATGATTTAAAAGAAATTACTCCTGTCTGACATTCCGTTTCGCAGCATTCGAACCGATCCAGCCCTGGATGAAGAACAAGGCCACGGTCATGATGATCAAAACAGTCGATACAACAGCGATACTCGGATCGATACTCGTACGCAAGCTTTCCCAATACTTGATTGGCAGTGTTTTGGTGTTGGCTCCAGACATGAATAGGGAAATGATCGGCTCATCAAAAACAAGCGAAAATGCGAACAACGCCCCCGAGAACAGTCCTGTTTTCATTAAAGGAACGGTAATCTTGAAAAAAGCGCCGATTGGCGTAGAGCCTAGTCCCATGGCAGCCAATTCCAAATTGCGATCTACCCCCTTCAAACTGGCGATGACCAACGTGAACACAATCGGAATCGCGATAACCGAGTTGGATAGAACCATCCCTGTATACGTATCCGCAAGCTTAAATGGCGAGAAAAAATGATAGAGTCCTATCGCGACGACAACCGTGGGAACGACCATCGGCGACAGCATTAATGGAAGGAAAATGTTTTTACCCCAAAAATTCAATCGTGTAAAGGCGACTGCTGCCATCGTACCTACAACAAGGGATACAATCGCTGTTATAGCCCCAATGAACAAGCTGCGTGAGAACACTTGGATCCATACGGGATCCTGCAAGACCTTTTCGTACCAAACGAGTGAATAGCCGGGCGGAGGAATTTGAAAATACGCCACAGATGTAAACGATAATGGGATAATGAGAATAATGGGGAGCAGAAACACGAATAGAATGAAAATAACCAAAAGCCTTAGTCCCATATGTTATATCACCCCTTTCAAAGCAGGGTGCTTCCTGAAAATAAGAAATGGAACAGCAATCAAAAGTATCGTTGCACCTAAGAGAATGATAGACAACGCCGCTGCCAGGTGCCAATTCAACGTGACGTTGATAAAGTTGGCAATTAGATTTGAAATCATTTTATCTTTCGGGCCGCCCAAGAGCACGCCGGTAATAAAAAAACCGAGACTGAATACGAAACAGATGAGCACTCCTGCGATCACGCCAGGCATAGATAGCGGAAACACAACATCACGGAAGGCTTTCCAAGGCCTTGCCCCCATGCCTTCAGCCGCTTGGAGCAACCGACTATCAATTCCTTTCATGACGGAATAGATACACAGCACCATGTATGGAAATAAATAGTGAACCATCCCAACAATGTTGCCTGTCGAAGTATAGAGCAATTGAAGCGGTTGATCGATCAAACCGAGTCCCATCAGCACTTTATTGATAACCCCTTCATTCTGCAGCATAACCATCCACGTAAACGTACGTATAAGTACGCTGATCCAGAAAGGGATCATGATCATAGACATCGTTATATTTCGCCATTTGTCCGACTGCATCTTGTAGAGCAGATAAGCAACCGGATAGCCGAGCAATAAAGCCGCTAAAGTCGCAATAAAGGATATTTTGAACGTATTGATGATGACCTTTAAATAAACCGGTGTACTAAAAACTTGAACGAGATACTCGAATGTATAATTCACTCCGTCGTGCACGCCTAATTTCATGATTTTGATGATCGGGATAAAGGTCAACAGCAGCATATATAAGGCTGGTATAATAAACAGCAGCCAATGCATGCCAGGGATCGTCGATAACCTTCGATTCTTTCTTTTCAAGGGTACAGCCGTTATTTGCATTTGCGCGTTATTCATATGCAGAGCTCACCTTACTCCCCTCATTTTCTAAGAAACCGCCTCGTTCTTTGCTTCAACGTCAGGTATCAGAGATGCATCAGCGGTATTCCAACCAACCTCGAGTTGATCGCCCACAGCCATTTCTTTGGTGGCTGCATAAGGAAGCTTGATGCTTATTCGTTCATTCGTGTCGGTCATTGCCTCAACCCGGAAAGAATCTCCGATATACGTCTTTTCCATCACTTTCACATGGTATTTATGCGTATAAGCAGACCCTTCATGAACGACATGAATATTCTCAGGACGGATGGCAATCAGTACCGCCGAGCTTTCCGGGAGGTTATGCTCGGCTTTCATCCGAACAACTTGCCCGTTCAACAGCTTTACGATCGACAAGCCTGATTCTGAGTGGATAAATTCACCATGGAACCAGTTGATTTCGCCAATAAATGAAGACACGAATTTACTCTGCGGACAATTGTATAACCTTTCAGGTGTATCCATTTGTTCAACTCTTCCATGATTCATGACGCATATGCGATCCGACATCGTCAGCGCCTCTTCTTGATCATGCGTGACATTGACTGTGGTGATCCCCAACTTTTCTTGAATATGCTTGATTTCAAACTGCATCTGCTGACGTAAATTTTTATCAAGCGCACCTAACGGCTCATCCAGCAATAAAAGAGGCGGATTGAAAACAATCGCCCGGGCGAGCGCGACCCGCTGCTGCTGACCACCGCTCAGTTGACTTGGAAATCTTGAATCAAAGCCTTCAAGCCGCACCATTTGCAGCGCTTTATATACCTGTTCTTTGATTGCCGGCTTAGGAACCTTACGCAGCTGAAGCGGATAAGCAATATTGTCAAAGATCGTCATATGCGGAAACAATGCATAGTTTTGGAACACCATCCCGATATTGCGGTCATAGGCTTTCTTTTTGGTGATTTCCTGACCGTCCAGTAATATCGCTCCGTTATTTAACGATTCAAAGCCTGCGATTAATTTGAGCAGCGTCGTTTTGCCAGATCCACTCGGCCCCAGGATGGTAACGAACTCGCCTTTGTTGATGGATAAATGCACGTTATCCACGGCCTTAAAGTTTTTGTAGTTTTTTTGTGCGCTTATGATCTCCAAATGGGCTGTCATAGGAAGTTCTCTCCAATCCTTTATGTCAACTTTTCAAAAATGATTTTACCATCCACGATGGTGAGTTCTACCTTTGCATCCTTGATTCGTTCTGCTGGCACTTGGAACAAATCGCAATCAACGACGATGAGATCGGCTAACATTCCTTTTTCCAACGTCCCTAGTTCATCTTCTCTAAAAATGCCGTATGCCGCTGTCGTTGTGTACGCTTTCAAAGCCTCGGTGAGTGTGATCGCTTCTCCCCCATTAAACAGCTCACCTTCCCCTGTAACCCTGGTTATTGCACGGTAGATTTCCAGGAACGGATTTAGCGATACGACGGGGTAATCGGTATTCAATACCACTTTCGCTCCGGCATCGAGCAGCGATCTGATCGCGAACGTATGCTGCTCCCGCTCGCCAATACAGGAGAAGTAGTGCTTCTTGTTGATCAGCTCCATATGCTCCGGCTGCATGGATGCAATCACACCCAGCTCCTTAAAGCGCGGAATATCTTCGGGGTGTACAACCTCGATATGCTCGATCGTATGTCTGGCATCTCGACTTCCGTTGCTCTGCTGCGCTTCTTCGAATAAATCCAGCGCATAACGCACAGCACCGTCTCCGACCGCGTGGAACCGAATACGAAAGCCTTCTTGGTCCGCTGCGAGCACATACTCCCTCATTTTCTCGGGAACCTGTGGGCCGCAATATTCGGGAATGTCCGTGTATGGCTCAACAAGATTTGCTGTATGTGTGGTGACGACGCCGTCCAGAAATTCTTTCAATCCGGAAAAACGAAGCATGCCCGATTGATACTTGTCACGGTACTGTCTAGCTCTCTCCAAATCTGCTTCAAGACCAATTAAAAAGTGGATTCTCGAAGTTAATTTTCCTTGCTTCTCAAACTCTTCATAAAGTTCAATCTCACTGATTTCTAAATCCGTTACTTTAAAAATGTCCGTCAACGAGGTAATACCTAACTCAGCCGCTTGACTGAGAAATCTTCCAAACACGGGTCTTTTCCTATTCTTGGCTAAATTCATCGCATGTTTAGCAGCCAGACTGGCCGCCGCTTCATAGAGAATTCCTGTAGGCTCATCGAACTCGTCTTTCATAATCTCTCCATGCGGAGGATTCGGCGTGTTCTTGTCAATGCCCAGGATCTCTAGTGCCTTCGAATTCACCCACACCGTATGACCGGAGGCATGGAATAAGAAGACCGGGCGGTCCGGAATGACGGCATCCAGTGAAGCGCGATGCGGCAGCTTAGGGTCATCCCACTTCGTGTGGTACCACATATAACCTTGAACCCAAAAATCATCAGGTCTTGTTTTGGCAAATTGCGACACCAAGGCGACGACTTCTTGTTCAGAACGTGCACCGAGCAGATTAACATGGTCTTCCATCAGACATCCAGGAACGACATGAAGATGCAGATCATTAAAGCCTGGCATAACAAGTTTATCTTGGTAACGGTACACTTGGGTATGGGGTCCAATGCGTTCTTTCAATTCGTCTTCATGTCCTACCGCCACAATCCTATTGCCTATAACGGCAATCGATGCCGGCATTGGCGTATTATCGGTACCTGTAAATACGGCATTACTGGTGATCATAATGTCAGCATGTTCAACAAGATTCGAAGATGTCATATCTTACCTCCTCGTATAGCTACTGCAAGAGAATGATGATCTATTGTTTTTTTGTTTCACTAATTGTGATATAAAGCTCTACGTTTTTATTTTTCAAGTAGGATATGTACGTTTCAGGATCGACGCACAGCTCCGGCGGTTTGACGCCTTTCTCCGTAATTTCACCCTTCAAGAGCATTTGAGCCACGATGGAGGCCGGAATCGCCGTTGCGTATTGCGTAGGACTGACGCCCCATTCCTCCTGATATCTGGTCAGCAATTCCAATTTCACAGTTGTCTGGTTTCCATTTTTCTTGCCCTTGATTTCAACGAGCAGCGAATCTGTTCCCCATACCGGCTTCTCTTTCTTGGCAAGCACTTTGGTCAACAGCGATACTAGCTGGCGGCGAGGAATAATCCCGTCTTCTAATTCATTCGTGTCGGTAAGTCCGATCTCTTCCAGCATTTTGATTTTCTCAATCGTCGCCGGATCCCATGTGTCTTTGTATGTGATCTCGTTTACTTCGGGGAAGCTGGTAGGCAATGTGGCAAGCTCAGAATGAATAATAGAATACGTTTTTTGAATGCCCAATGCATCATGAAAATGTGTAAACTCTTCCTCCGCTAAAGGCGGAATTTCGACCAGCACGCCATCTTTTACGGCCATAGCATTTTTAACTGCTTCATCAATGATCGTATCCGCAGCAAACGCAAAGGTTGTTCCAGACGAAGTTGAACCGTAACGGATATGAATTTCTTCCGCTGTATCCAGCAGATTAACGCCATAACGACAAAATACGTTCGAAGTGCCTGGATCTGAACCCATCCCTGTGATCGATAGAATGTTCGCTTCCTTCATTTGTGCATCCAATTTTAATTGTTCATTCGTATATTTGAAAAGTCCGCCCAAATCAAGAACGTTCACGCCAACCGATGAAGCCGCTTTCATTGCATCCAAATTAAAAACATAATTCGTAGCATTTACACACACTTTTCCTTGACGCAATACGTCTTTCGCCGCTTCTAAATCTCTAATGTTAAGTGTTGCGGTCGCAATGTCTTTACCAATCCACGCAGCCAATTCATCCAGTCTCGCTTGATCCAAATCACAGGCGATGACATCGACGCCGCTTGCGACCAAATCTTTGACGATAACTTTACCAATTGTGCCTGTCGCTCCTAATACAACAACTTTACTCAATTGAAGCCCCCCTTTTACATCCATACGATTAGTGAATATTCTGAACGCAGTTCAATTTCTCCTGTTTTATATGAAAAATTTAATAGATTACGAGTTCTAAATAGGCGTTTCCTCTTATAGTTTGATTGTGATTAGCTTCATCTCTGTCATCTCTTCTACCGCATATTTGATGCCCTCTCGTCCGAATCCACTTTCTTTCACACCGCCATACGGCATGTTATCGACTCGAAACGTTGGAAAATCATTAATCATAACACCTCCGACTTCAAGCTTCTCCGCTGCATGCATCGCTGAATGGATGTCATGGGTATAAATACCGGCCTGAAGCCCAAAGCGGGAATGATTCACCTCGTTAATGGCTTGCTCTAGTGTGGAAAACGAAGAGACGATGACAATAGGGCCGAATACCTCCTCGCAGGATACGGGTTCATCCGCTGCCACATTCGTCAAAATTGTCGGCGGAAAGATCCGTGAATTTAGCGCTGTCCCGCCAGTAACGACATGAGCACCTCTCATCACGGCGCTGTCAACCCATTCTTGCATACGCGTAACTTCTTTTTCATGAATCATTGCGGACATATCGGTACTCTCGTTCAATGGGTCGCCGATAACCAACTTCTCTACCTTTGCCCTATATTGATTTAGAAAATGCTCATACTGACTCTCGTGCACCAAAATCCGTTGAATGGAAATGCAGACCTGCCCGCTAAATGAAAAGGCGCCGAGAACACAGCGATCAATCAGTTCATCGGAAATGTCGACGGTATGGTCAATGATCAAAGCCGAATTGGAGCCAAGCTCCAGCGTTACACGCTTTAGACCTGCTTTGTTCTTCATCGCAATACCAACGGCCGGACTGCCCGTGAATGTAACAGCTTTAACTCTTGGATCGCGCACCAGCTTTTCCCCGACAACTGCTCCCGGCCCCGGTACAATATTCAAGGCGCCGTCGGGAAGGCCCGCTTCTTGGAATACGTCAGCCAGTACCAGTGAAGAAAGTGGCGTTTGACCTGCGGGTTTCAATACGATTGTATTTCCGGCAGCAATCGCAGGTCCGACTTTATGCGCGACTAAATTAAATGGGAAATTGAACGGGGTAATCGCAGCGACGACACCAAGCGGCTTGCGCAGCGTGAATGCTATTCTACCTTCTCCGCCTGGTGCTGCATCCAGCGGGACGGTTTCCCCATGAATACGACTGGCCTCCATCGCTGCGAATCTGTAAGTCTGTATGGTACGGGCAATTTCTCCCCTTGCTGTTTTTATCGGTTTGGCTGCTTCTAAGGCAAGGAGACGGGCAAGTTCATCACTTCGCCTTTCCAATATATCAGCCGCTTTGCTCAGAATCGTCGTACGTTGATACGCTGATAAACTGGCCATCTTATCGGCAGCAGCCACTGCGGATTGGATGGCTTCCTCTGTTTCTGTTTCATCCGCATAACCTACTTCTGCAATCCTTTCTCCTGAGAAAGGGGCATACAGCGCTTTGTATTTAGCTGCTTCTTTCCATTGACCATTAATGAATAAATTCCGTTTCACGAGCATCCCCTACTTTCTCAACAGCGCATACTGCTGAAGCATGACTTCTCTAATCATCTCAAGTCCTTCTGCAAGTTCCTCATCTGTCATGACAAGCGGCGTTAGGAAGCGGATCACATTTCCATGCACACCCGCGCTTAACAAGATAACCCCAGCCTCGTAGCAGCCCTTTTGTACCTCAGCAACATACGCTTTAGCCGGCTCATTGTTATCCGGATGAATGAATTCAACGGCGCACATCGCGCCTAGTCCTCGTACATCGGCAATCAGTGGTATGGATTGTTGTAAATCCAAGAGACAAGCGCGAATCGTATCTCCGATCGAACGCGATCTTTCAACAAGATCCTCACGTTCGATTTTCTCGATCACGGCCAAAGCCGCCACACAACCAAGCGGACTGCCGCCGTAGGTGCCGCCGATTTCCCCTGGTGAAGGGGCATCCATAATTTCTGCTCGGCCCGTTACCGCACTGATCGGCAATCCTGCGGCAATGGATTTGGACATCGTAATCAAATCAGGCTCAATGTCAAAGTGCGTACTGGCAAACATGTAACCCGTTCGTCCGAAGCCCGTTTGAATTTCATCTGCGATAAACAAAATATTGTTGCGTTGACAGATGTCGTACACACCTTTCACAAATTCCTTCGGCGGTACGATAAATCCGCCTTCACCTTGCACCGGCTCCATAATCACGGCAGCCAATTCTTCCGGCGAAACCTCCGTATAGAGGAAGTCTTCGAACTGTTTAACGCAGTACAACGCGTACTCTTTTTCCGACATTCCTTCGGGACGGGCCGTTGGATTTGGGTATGGGGCTTTGTAGGTGGCAGGCGCAAACGGCCCCATTTGGAATTTATAAGGCTTTACCTTGCTTGTAAGCGACATCCCCATCAGCGTTCGTCCATGAAATGCCCTTGTAAACGAGACGATACCCGGCTTCCCGGTATATTTCCGTGCAATTTTCACGGCGTTCTCTACCGCTTCAGCTCCGCTGTTCAAGAAGATGGTTTTTTTCTGAAAGCTGCCTGGCGTTATTTGTGCTAGCTTCTCGGCGAGGGCAAGATAGGGTTCATACATAGCCACATGGAAGCATGTGTGAAGATATTGCTCAGCCTGCTTCTGTACAGCGTCAACGACCTCCGGCGGGCAATGGCCCACGTTCATTGTTCCGATCGCCCCGGCAAAATCCAAGAATACATTGCCATCCACATCATATATCAATGACCCTTCGGCCTTTTGTACAAAAATAGGAGTATTATTGCCAACACCTCTTGGCACGAAAGCTTGCCTCTTCACTAGTAATTCCTGCGTCCGGCTCCCCGGAAACGGTGAAACAACAGAACTAATTTTCCTCGTTAATTCCATCTTCCTATACCCCTTTTCTCCTTATATAAAGCGCTTTCTTCACATTTTAATCCTATAACTGGAAGAATACTATTGCGCATAGGGATAAGTTTTAATATATTTATTATCACTAAGGGATAAATAATGAAGGATTGGAGTGAGCGAATGATCAAGCTAGTCCAGGCATTAAAGCTGCCTTCGCTCCAACAGGCCACAGTCGTAGCCGGAGCGGAAGGTCTTGACCGCATGATCCGATGGGTACCCATCGTTGATTTGCCCAATCCGTTACCTTGGGTGAACGCAGGGGATTTCCTACTGACAACAGGTTACGGATGGCCCCAAGACGAAGAGAAGCTTTGTGACCTTATTATCCAATTATCTAAGAGAGGCCTCAGCGGGTTAGGACTTGCCGTACCCCAATACATTGATAAAATACCCCAGGCTGCATGCGCAGTGGCCAACGAGCTGCATTTCCCGCTCCTAGAAATCCCATGGGAAATTCAATTCAATACCATTACGGAAGAAATCCTCAGTTCGATTCTGACCTATCAGTATAAGCTTCAGGAGCATTCTGGATTCATTCATCAGGAACTTATGCGCATTGCTTTTGAAGCGAAGGATCTTCAAGAAATTGCTCATACTTTAGGCCAACTGATTGAAAGAACGATCATTATTCAGCATCCGGAAGGCCATCTTATGGCTGTACATACGTTACAAGAAGATGGATCTACAGCAGAGAACACCGAACAACTACTTCACGAGATTTCCACATTTTCCAAAGAACAAGCACAGCATTTGTCTCTCCGTTCTGGTTCACAACCCATAAGAATCCAAGACACACCGAACTCGAATTTATATTCACGTTACGTATGCCCTATCTCGATCAAAAAGGAGCTAGTCGGTCTCTTGTGGATCGTAGAAGGACAACAGCCTCTTCGAGAAGAAGACTTACGCGCTGCTCAATCCGCATCCATCGTCATGGCGCTGCATATTTCTCAACAACGGGCACTTGCCTCACTCGAGGCCCAGCTAGGATATTCGTTCCTGGATTCATTATTTGAAGGTGAATTCAATACAACCCCCCAGATCTTACGACGGGCAGAACTGTTAGGCTTCGAACCGGAAGGCGTATACTCCGTTGGCACACTGGTTATGGATGCCCCTGTCCCTCTGTCTCATGAAGGCATCGTTAAGCGTGAGCGGTTAGCTGACAAGCTCAAACAGAAAATGCAAGAGCTAAAAATACCTGCGGTCCTCTCTCTGACACAGAACCAAATCGTTTTTTTACTTCCATCTCGTATTCAATCCGAGCAGATATGGAAGTCGATGAAAGACACGAATCTATCTTTTGCCGTAAGTCTGCCTCATCGAGGGTTTAGGAACGTACGTCAGGGATATAGAGAAGTGAGCTCCATCCTTCCACATATCCAATTCGGGCAACATCACCGTTATCAAGACTTGCTGGTTCCAAGGGTACTGATGGGGGATCCAGATGCACGTTCATCCTTCCTTAGCAAGCTGTTTGACCCGATTCACAGAAGTAAAAACGGCGACGTGCTGATCCGTACTTTATTAACTTTCGCCCGATTAGGATTTCAGCTCAAAAAAACGGCTGACGAATTAAAAATCCATCCTAAAACGTTGCGTTATCGATTAGATCGAGCCATATCATTAGGGGATTTCGATCTTAATGAAGCAGAAACGCAGTTCAATCTTCAATTAGCCGTTCGACTCAACACGTTAGAGAATCAATAGACAAAAAAAAGAAGCTGGAACGATACGCTCGCAGCCCCTGAATCCTATTATCGCTCATTGTTTGAATACCATCTTGCGAAGTCCGTAAACGCTAAGCAACAATAAAGGGAATAGCACATTGAAAGTGATATCGAAAAATGGCCAGTACCATGTAATCACATTATGATAGAAAGTGGTGTTTGGCGCTATAACGATGGTAAGCACCATGAGCAGCATTGCAGAAGGCAAGGCCAACACCTTGTACTCCTTGAGATTCAATAGTTGACTCAATCCTAGAATGAAGCTATAAAAGAAAATCGTAATCTTAAAAAAGATCGTGACGAACCACATGAGAGCCAGAATCGCTTCAATCCTTTCCAGAAACTTTCCAATATTAATTTTTTGGGCCAACAAATAACTTGGATACATACTATTCGCCGTTCCATCCACCCCCAACACGAGAATCGTTAGCAGAACCAAAAAAATCAAAAATATACTGCCCAGAAAAGTGCCGGACATGAAGCTTTTCAATATATGCTTGGGCTGGTTGACATAAGGTATAATCATAAGGAATGCAACGAGTTGCACCGAAGAAAACGTAGATGATGTAAGGGCACCCTTAAGGATCGGTTTCATTCCCTCCGCAAGAACGGGTTGAATGTTCTCTGCATGTGTTTGTGGCAATAGAAACAGGATGAACAGGATGAAGAACAGGATGAATCCCGGGAAAAACATCTCCCCTGCTCGAGCGATCACTTCGAGTCCACGCCTTATACCCATCACGACAACAAACAAAAACATGATGTAGATCGCTTGATTCGGCGTCTCCGGCATGCTCTGTGTGGCCATAAACTCGCCGATTTCCCTAATATTTGCTGCCGCACAAGTTAGAAAATAGACCAAGAACAACAGCGACAACAGTGTTCCCAGGGTTGTGCCCAGTATTTTTTTATTGTATTCCACCAAGGTCATCCCAGGATTGAGTCTCGCTACGGCCGTAAATAAAAAAATGACGAGCAGCCCGATTCCTTCACCCACAATGGCTGCGATCCATGCATCTTCTTTGGCCTGTGAGGCCATGACCGACGGCAACACCAAGATCGCATCGCCCACCGTAAATAGTGTGACCAAGATGGCAAATTGTCGTAAGGATATCTTTCCGTTCTCCAGCATGTTTTCCTCCTTCTACTTCAAGAGACCATAAATGAGGCTGCTGATCGGCTTGTATACTGCAATCATTATGTAGAGCGGACTTGGGATGTTCCAGTGGAGCGCAAGCGCAATACTTAGTCCGGTTCCCACTGCTAGCAGAGTGAAGAATACCCATAACTCTTTATGCATTTTTCTTTGTAATAGCCGGGGGACTTCGATGAAAATAATAACTATCACTATTGCAAGAATTCCTGCGACCGCCCACATGATCGTTCTACTCCTTTATTCTTTCCAAGAATGAGTTGCCTACCGTACCTATCTGTCGAATCGAAGTATCAGCCTTCACATTCACATCTAAATTCATGAAATACCGATTCCAGTCCTGTTTCATTTTTTTCCATGCTTTGGGATTAGAACGTCGGATAACTTCTCCGAACCCAAAAATATCAACTTTATATTTTTGCTGCACGGTATGTATAGCCTCATGAATCAGTTTCTTCACCGTTTCTTCCCCTAAACTCTCCAATTGGGAAATGGTTTTTGTCTTTGTTAAATCAATTTGGCATCCGACTTCGTCAACATTGACTTCACCACGGATGTTAATATCAATATGGGGTTTCCCTTGAATGATCCTGCCTTTTACTTTGGTTTTGGTACGAATGACCTCTAATGTTGCTTTGCCTCCACTTGGACAGGGAATCACAGCTGCAGTACTTTTCACCTTATCACGAATATAGTTATACCCTTTGCTTTCCTTCTCATTTAACCAGCCGATCAGCTTGTCTTTTCTAAAGACAGCTAACGTCGAATACTGCAAGCGTACTGGGGTATCGACCTTCTGCACACTGTTGTTGGTGCTGCCCTCTTCCGGGTTCCCATGAACAGTGATTCCGGCCAATACGGGGTTCTTGCCTTCACTCGTTAAATCAGCTATCAATTGATCTAATGTGACAGACAGAGTCGGTGCCCATGCTTTCTGCGATGTTTCGAGTGCAGTAAAAAGCATATTCGCTGGGATGGCATCCAGTGCCGTCAAGACCTTCAGTATGTCTTCAGCCTTTGACTCCTTGGACACGGCAATGTAAAAATCAGATCGTGCTTCACCGTCTCTCGCCAGGAAATCCAATGATTTAGCGATTCCTTCTCTGGCCAAAGCTTCACCAAGAACAAGAATACGAAGGTGAGAAATATATATTTTTCTGGGACTTTCCGTCGTCATCTTACGGATTGCTTCAAATACGCTATCTCCAACACCGCTATACAGGATAACTGGGGACGCGCCTCGGCTTTTTTTCGCCGCAATTTCAGCCGGAACAACAACCTGCACGGAAACCTTATATTGTTCACCCTGTTTATCAATGCCCATTCCCACTGCAATTGCTAGTTCATTCAGTTCCCTACGGTTCCAACAACCCGTTACAATGAATTGGATGCAGAAAAGCACGATCATAAGCCGCTTTCGTACCATTGTATACTCCTTTCATCGGCTGCTTGCTAATTTCGGGGTTTAGGGGCAGGGGATGGTTGATTACGAGTTACGTCCTTCTGGCTAATGAGGCGCGGGCGGGTTCTCATTCTCCAACGGGGCAATCTGAAAATCGTATCCTTCTGATCTTCCAGAATGAATGGCGCCAGGGAACTTGTGTAAGGTACGCCGAAAGAACGTAAGCTGCACAAGTGCAGCACCAGCGCAATAAATCCGATAATCATCCCGAATAAACCGAAAGAAGCTGCCAGGATCAGCATCGGAAACCGAATCAATCGAACAGAAATCGACATATTAGGCGCAGGAAAAATGAAATTGGAAATCGCTGTGATGGATATGACAATAACCATGGCTGCCGATGCGATGCCTGCCTCTACGGCTGCTGTTCCAATGACGAGTGTACCTAGAATGGATACCGCTTGACCAACAGCTCGTGGCATTCTTATGCTAGCTTCCCGCAATATTTCAAGTGCTGTCTCCATCATCAGCGCCTCAATAATCGCTGGAAAGGGAACACCTTCACGCTGAGCCGCCACACTAATTAATAAAGCTGTCGGTAACATCTCTTGGTGAAACGTGGTAATCGCGATATACATGGACGTCCCGACAAGAGAAATAAAGAAGCTGAAGAAACGAAGCGCGCGCAGCAAGCTGCTGACATCCGCACGTTGATAATAATCTTCAGCCGCCTGAAAAAATTGAATAAATATGGTAGGAGCGGTAAGAACGAATGGTGTTCCATCCACCAGAATCGCTACGCGTCCCTCCAGCAAATCAGCTGCAACGACATCCGGCCGTTCCGTATTAAATATCGTAGGGAACGGCGTAAACGTCTCATCCTGTATTAATTCCTCGATATAACCGCTTTCCAGTATGCCATCGATATCAATCCGATCCAGCCGCTTACGCACTTCTTCCACGATGTTGTCATTCGCAATCCCATGGATATACATGATCGATACATCGGTTTTGGTAACTCGTCCTATCGTTCTCGTCTCCAGCCAAAGATTACGATCTTTTATCTTACGTCGAATCAACGCAGAATTTGTCCGAATCGATTCCGTAAAACTCTCGCGCGGACCACGAACGATCGTCTCTGTCGCTGGCTCTGTAACACTTCGTTGACTCCATTGCCTTACCCCGATGGCAAACCCTTGGCAATACCCTTCAAATAACAGGATAGCGTCTCCGGATAATAAGGAAGTGTATAATATTTCATAGTTAAGTACTTCTGTCACTCCACCAAAGGTGAGGGCGCGTTCTTTTAGCACATTTAATACATCTTGGCCGAAGGAGATCATTTGATCCAATTCGGTGTTTTTCATATCCATTAACAAGGATTCCATGACGAAATCCGCAAGAGATTGCGTTCCGGTTAACCCGTCCGTGTAGAAAATAGCTGCTTTGAGATTGCCAATTTTCCCAATCCGGATTTCTCTGAGGATGATGTCAGTACTATTTCCTAGCGCTTGTTTCACCTTATCAATATTTTGTTGCAGATTGGCTGAAATAGGTTCCTCGGCATCCGATTTCGATACCGCGTTATGGGAGTCTTCTTGTGTATCTCTGTTAGTCTTATTGTTATGATCCATAAACAATCCCTCGATTTTTCAATGCTATGGATCAATTGTTACCTAATCCATGCCTTCATAAACCTGAAGGAAGACCACTTCACCGCATCGAAGCAACTCAATGAGAAAAAACCGTCCGGACCTAATTCGGTCCGGACGGTTTACGGATATTGTAAAGAAAGGCCCCTCAACATGTTCTACGATCACCTGTTTGAGGGGACATTCAAAACTAGTGCTATGATTGAATATTACTTGCCGTTAGCGGCTCTCCATTCGTCGATCTGCTTCTGCTTCTCGGCGATGATGTCGTCAGCTCCGGCTTTCTTCAGCTTATCTAGGAATTCTGCATAGTATTTGTCCGGATCCACTGAACCGGAATCAAGCGTATATAGATATTCCTTCAATGTCGCATCGACATTGGCGATTTGGGTCTTCACCGTCTCCGAATTAAATACGAAGCCCATGACAGGGGATACCGTAGCCGTTTTGTCAGCCTCATAAATCATCTTAAGCATCTTCTCCTGCGTTTCTACATTGGTATTCTGATCCCACAGCATTCTGCCGTAGGACTGCCCGATCTCCCATTCGCTCCAATTGAAATTGTACATATCCTTGATCATTTCAATTTGTTTGTCACCAATCTTCTTGTAATCTTTGCCTTCTTCACCAAATGCAATCAGATGGAATAACGCATCATCGGTATTCAACAATTCGATCAATTCAACGGCCTTCTCCGGATGCTTCGAGTTCGCACCGACGACAACGACTGCAGTTGAAGGGCTATTCGCTGGGATAAACGGCTCGGTAAACCGTTTCGAAACACTGTATACTTTATCCTCCGCTGGCGCATGAGACATAAAAGATTGAGCCCCAAGCTCAGGCATGTCAACTAGATCAGGATACGGATTCGCATACAACGCTGCAATACGCTTCGCTTTTCGGTCCGGGAGATAATCCTTCATCGTTGCGGCATCTTTCTTGATGTAACCATTCACATACCAATTTCTGAACGTTTTTAAGTAATCCTTGTACTCCTGGGTTTCATACTGGTTGAACACCTTGATGTCCTTGTCGTTAACCCGGATCCATCCTGGAATTTTATTGTCTCCAACCGAATCCATGCCATAGATAATCGGCATATCCGCGAAGTTGTCGGCCTGATTGCTGTATTCCCAAGGAATGATACCCGGTTCGCCCTTTTTCACGGCATCCAAGAACGGCGTCAGGTCATTCCATGTCTTAGCCGATTTCCAATCGAAATGATACTTGTCGACGAAGTCCTTGCGCAGCTGCACCCCTTTCGCTCCCGCCATGCCCCAGACCTGATAGTTAATCGATCCGTAAATTTTGCCGTTGACCTTCACGCCCTGCCAGATGCTCTCCGGTACTCTTGACTTCGATACAGGAGCATACTTGTCGAGCAGATCAGTGATGTCGAGGTAAGCGCCTTTGGATGCATTCTGGAAATAGTTGAGCTCACCAAAGCTTCCGGAAAATGCAAGGTCAAATGATTCGCCCGATGAAATCATGAGGTTCATTTTTTGTGGATATGCGCTCCAATCCGTAACAACCAGCTTCAAGGTGGCGTTAATCTTTTCCTTGATGATCTTGTTGGCCGCTTCCATGATGCGATCCATGTCTTTTACCGGGGAATTGGCAATATAGAACGTTAATTCGACCGGTTCCTCCGTCTTCTTCTCTGACTCCTGCGTCGTTTGGTTCTCTGCGACTTTCGGGTTCTTCTCCGGTTCACTGCTGGTACCACATCCGACGATTGTAAGAGATAGTACGAGTAAGCCGGCAATGACGGAAGGAATACGTTTTTTAAATGGTTGCATATGAGTCCTCCTATTTATTCTTTTTTTAATCAATCAAAAACAATCTCTTTTTCTACTGCCTTAGATCGACGTCACTCCCCCCGGTTTAATTAACGCTGCAGTCTCGGGATGCGTTTTCATCTTAGTAGACCAAGAACCTTGCGTATACAAGAAAAAATGTATTTTCCTTTAATAAATCGCGAATTCCAGTTCTTTAAAAAGGATACTTTTCTTGAAAAATAGGATTTCTAGGCTTTAACGGCGCCAAGTGTAAGCCCTTTGACGAAATAACGCTGCAGAACGGGATACATCAAGATGATTGGCCCGATGGAAAGCATGGTGGCCGCCATTCTGGCACTTTCGCCCGGCAGCATGCCGATCGACTTCTCAATGGCTTTGGATGCCTGTTCATTGCTCATCAAATACTGGATATTCGTCATTAGAGACTGAAGAAGGTATTGGAGTGTATACAATTTATTGTTCTCGATGAACAGCGCGCTGGTAAACCAATCATTCCAGTAGGCGATGGATATGAACAACCCGATCGTCGCAAGCACGGGTGTAGACAGAGGCAGTACAATCCGGAAATACGTCATGAATTCCCCCGAACCGTCGATCCGGGCCGATTCAATGATGGAATCCGGTAGCGCTTTGAAGAAGTTACGCATGATGAGCACATGTACGGGGGATACGAGCAGTACGATAATCAAGACAAGCAGCGAATCCTTCAAATGAAGGTATTTGGTCACGAGAATATAGTAAGGAGCCAGTCCTCCGTTAAACAGAATCGTGAAGAACACTAGAAACGCAACCTGATTTCTGTACCTCACTTCATTTCTGGAAATGGCATAGGACATCATGGAGGTCACAAGCAAATGAAGAATGGACCCTACAACCGTTACGAAAATCGTGATCTTGTACGCGTTCAAGATGGATGTTGTGCCAGAGAATGCATACTGATAACCAATAAGACTGAATTCCTTCGGAATCAAATGATAGCCGTCGGTGAGCAGCGACTTCTCATTGGTTAATGAGATGGATAACACCAATAACACGGGAATAAGGCACATCGCACTATAAACGATGAACATAAAATTGATCACGAGTTTTGAAAATAAGCCTTCACCTTTCAACTTCAACGGTTTCACCTTCGTACAACTCCCTTATAGCCAGACTAGAATAATGAACTGTCGGAATCATATTTTTTGACCAGATAATTGGATATTAACACCAGGACCAATCCTACAACCGCTTGATACAAACCCACGGCGGAAGACATGCCAATATCGTTCACGGTGCGCAGCGATCGGAACACATACGTATCAATGACGTCGGTGGTCGAGAACAAGATCCCCGATTCCCGAGGCAGATTATAGAAAGCACCCCAATCCCCGAGCCCACCGTTGAAAATCTTCCCAAGCGAGAGCAGGATCATAATGAATACGACCGGCATTAAGAGCGGTATGGTGATGTACTTTGCCTTATGCCACTTGCTAGCACCGTCGATTTCCGCAGCTTCATAATAATCCGACGAGATTCCCGTAATCGCCGCCACATAAATGACTGAAGTATATCCAACTTGCTTGAGCAAATAAGCTATAGGCATAATAAATCGCCAATATAATGGTTCACTGTACCAGTTAATTGGCTCGAGCCCGAAGGAGGTCCGAATGCCGTTGACGAGCCCCTGATCAGGGTTGAGCAGCGCGTATACAAGATATTCACCCACGACCCAGGACAGGAAAAACGGCAGCAGCATTACGCTTTTATAAATGCCTGTCCGTATTTTGCTGCCTGTTTCTTGCAAGAGGATCGCAAACAATACGGATATGGCGGTCATCAGCACCAGGATAATCAGGTTGTAGAAGATTGTATTAAATGTGACTCGCCATGCTGCATCGGATTTGAAGAAAAACTCGAAGTTTTTGAACCCAATCCATTCGCTTCCCCATACCCCTTTTACCGGATTATAATCCTTGAACGCGATGACTGCTCCGAACATCGGCAAGTAATTAAATATGAAGATATAGAGTAGTCCCGGCAGAAGCATAAGATAGAACGGCCAACGCTTGACCATTTCTTGCAAAAAAATGCCCCTATTTAGGAGTCCGGTCCTTTTGACTCCTTTCTGTGCAGCTGGGATAGCCGACATGTTGTTATTCATATACCCACTCCTTCTTTCCTAACAGTCTTGTTATTTTCAATTTCAACTTCACAATAATCGCTCATAGATTCTTTTTATACAGAGAAAAGCATATTTTCCTTTGATAACTCGCTATGGTCGTTCTTTAAAATTTAAACTTTTCAATAAAATTTGGATTTCCTACATGAATTAGGGATACATCCGCAGGAATACCGATTCGAATGTAGAAAGAAAGTCATAGACAAAAGGAGGCCTGGTATGTCTATTCCATTCAAATTGCAATCTAGTCGTTTATATACGAAATTGCTATTGGCATTTACCATCACCGTCACGATTCTGATCCTCGGTCTGTCCGTCCTCTTGTATCGCAATTACAGCAAGGCATCCCTGGCTAACGAGAACAGACTGAGAACATCGATGCTCAATCAGATTAGCTACAGTATGAATTACATGGATAATTTGGCGCATAAATTCATGTCATCCGTCATTGTCGGACCTAACGTTTCCAACCTCCTTTATCAACAGAACGAAGACAAGATGGTGCTAGACAACGCTCTGCGAAATTTGGATATGCTCGTCGTCACGAATGATTACGTGCATTCGGTATACACCATCTCTCTCCCATTAGATCGGATCGCCTCGACGGAGGATGGTGGATTCTATTCCACGCATCATTTTTACGATCAGGATGTTATCAACCTGCTACAGAAGTGGGATAGCCATAATTCGTCCACCATGCCGATAGCCCGCATAATCCCTAGTGCAAATTCCTCTTCAAAATTCATCAACGTATATACATACATCCTGCCTTTCCAGACGTATTCTGACAAACATCCGAACGAAGCGGTCGTTGTTAATATTAAGTCGAATGCCCTCCGTGAGCTTATCGCTTCATTAGATAACAAAACCGAAGCCGCAGAGAACGATATCATCGTGGTCGATTCAAATGGAACTGTCGTAAATCATGCTTCAGAAGACATGTTTCTGCGAAACATTCGGGATGAGTCGTATGTTCAAACCGTCATTGCTTCAGATCATGCTTCGGGCACCTTTAAGACAAATATCGACGGACAATCCTATACGATCGCCTTCGTGTCTTCACAAGCGTTGAATTGGAAATTCATTAGCCGGATCTCAGACAAAACATTCATGTCTCCAGTGGATGCAGTTAAGTCCTCAACCCTATTCATCAGCATCATCGTGCTGCTCCTGGGATTTCTCTTTTCCCTCATCATGTCCAAGTCGATCTATTCTCCGTTCGGAAAGCTGCTTGAAACCGTTCGTCTGAAGAGCGATGAATGGGAGCAGAAACAGCGGAATCAACGTCTATCCTTACGAAACCATTGGTTGAAAGATCGACTGCTGGGGAATAAGGATGTGAGCCTTACGGAACTGCCATCTCTAAAGGCGGATCTCGGCATCAAGACGAATTTGGCCGGTCCCCTCCGGATCATTGTATTTCGTCTGGATCATTATCGAATGTTTCTGGACAAGTATAATGAGAGAGAGCGCAGTCTGCTGAAATACGCCATATCGAACATCATTGAAACGACGTCATCCGGCAAATTTGCCAGCGACGTGATTGAAATGGATGCCGACAAGCTTGTATTACTTCTGGAATCCTCAGGTCAGGAGGATGAGACGGCAGGTATATTAACACTGGTGCAGCTCATCCAAAGTATGGTGCAGGAATATTTGAATTTCTCCATTTCCGCCGCCGTCAGTGCGCCAATTGAATCCCGTTCCCTGCTTAGCGAGGCGTATTCTGACACACTTGCTCTATCGTTGTATCGAATGATTGCCGGACATGGCAGCATTCTTACGCCAGCCATTCGATCTTCGATCCGCACAGAACCGTCGCCTTTCCCAGAAGGGAAGGTTAAGCTGCTGCTGGATTCGCTCAAACTCGGACATCTGGATAAAGTGAAGAAGTACTTTGACGAATTTGTTCAAGGTTTAGACGGTGTCCCGTATGAAACGATGCTGTCTTCTTACATCCATCTCATGTTCATGATCAGCAGTTCCTATCATTCCGTTGCAGATAACAATAACAATTCACGAGTATCGAACGCGTTTCACACGTTTTTTTCCAAAATAGACTGTTTTGAGACGGTTGAAGAGATTCATCAGACGTTCGAATCTTTGTTTACTGAAATTGTCTTGACTGTAGATACCGTAAAACATAACAAACGCAAAATCGTCGTTGATCGTATTAAGAAATTGATAGAGGATCAGTACCAAGATAAAAACCTGAATCTCAGCATCCTTGCCGAGGAGTTTCAAATGTCGAACGTTTATTTGGGAAGAGTCTTCAAAGAGTCGACAGGCGAATCCGTTGCCGAATACATTGCAAAGGTTCGAATGGCTCGGGTCAAACAATTGCTTAACGATTCCAATTTGTCGACCAAGGAGATTCTGGAGATATGCGGTTGGGATGATCTGAATTATTTCTATACGCTGTTCAAGAAGCATTTCGGCGTATCGCTGACCCAATACAAAGTATTGATCAAAAACGACGATCAACAAGAGGCACAAGAGACGAGTTGATCGGAAATCAATTGATGGTTGAATGAGAAAAACCGTCCGGACTAAACATTAGTCCGAACGGTTTTTTGATGTTGCTAAGCTTCAATAATTTTCTTCGCAATCGCCGCTAGGTCAACAATATCAATCACGCCATTGCTGTCCACGTCGGCTGACTTGAACTTGCTCCATTCCGGATGCTCTTTCGTCATGCCATAATGAGCCGCTGCGATGGCAAGGTCGGCGATCGAGTATTTGCCGTCGTGGTTGACGTCGCCTGGCAATTCAGTCGACGTTGTCACTTCGACGGTCACGGATGCAGGAAGCGCATTGCTCTCATGACCTTCCGCATTCCCGATCGACGCGCTTGTTACCGCGATCGTCCCGCTTGCGCTCTGCGCTACCTGCTTCGCTGCGAATTTGAGCTCGATCACATCCGCATCCGTTACGATCGCATGGTCTGCCCCCAGACTTGCGAGAATCAAACGAATTTGTCCAGGCGTCTGCGTTGGCTGTTTGTAGACCGTTAAGCCATCGCGCATCGGAACCGCATCCTGGAAATCATAGAGGTTCGGATCATACTGGATCAGCATATCTTCAGCAAAGACCGGCTCATGCACCTGCTTCAGACCGAGGCGTACGGTAAACGAATCGCCCTTCAATACCGAAGCCGGGCCTGTAAGCTTCACTGCCGTTTGCTGTGCGTCACGCTTTGATACTTGAACCTGCGCCGTCACAGTTTCGCCGCCATAGGATGCGCTGATCGTCGTGCTTCCTTCCGCTACCCCGGTTAACACGCCTTTGTTATCGACGGAGGCGATTTTCCCGTTTGCAGTCGTAAATACGGCGAGCGAAGTGACATCCTTCACGGTGCCGGAATCCTTGTAAGTCGCTGTCACGACAGTCGGCAGCGTATCGCCAATCGTCAGGCTGTACGACGGTTGGTTCAGGCTGAGCGTAAACGCTTCGGCCGGTTGACCGGACAATACTTTCACCTTTTGCAGAACATCAAACGCATATTGGTCAACTCGTGCAACCGCAATGATGGTGCCGGCGCTTGCGTACATGGCAGGGTCGAATTCGGCAAACGTTAACGCCAAATCTCTAGATTCGTTGGAAAATTGGGCGCTAATCGATTGCGGAAGTGTCGGTGCAGTACCTGCAATCGTGGAGACATCGTCGAGTTTACCCATCGACTCAAGTCCCTCGACGCTTATTGTTGCACTGACCTGCAATCCAATACCCAGCAGCTTTCCGTAAACGGAATATGTTCCGGGTTTGTTGATAATGCTTCTGTCAACAATATTCCATTTGACTGCAATCTGTTCGGCGACTCCATCATCAAAGCGCACAGTTGCGGTAGTAGGAAGAGATGGAACTGTTCCTACAGCTGTAGATATAGGTGCGATTGGATCTGCTAAAACGGATGAATAAGGCTTCAAGATGCTTACTGTATAATTCGTTGTTGAGCCTGATCGTGTCTTCTGTGTGATGGTCAAGATGTTCGTACCATGAACAAGTGACAATGCTACAGGAGTTGTCGTGTCCGAAAAACGGCTTGTCATGTCTGTACCGTTTAGTGAAATGCTGTAACTTGTGCCCGTTGTCGTGGCAGTTGGCATTACAAGCGTTACCGGTTGCGCAATATCCGTAATCGCAGCCGAGTATGTTATATAACCGGGATTAAACGCGCCGTTCAAGGTTGCATTGCCGAGTTTGAGATTGGCATCGTACACCATATCAGGTTGATTCGGCATTACACTGACATTGTCTAAGTATGCATTGCTGTTAAAGGTGTAAAATCCAAAGGAACCGCTATTGTACGTAGTTGACTTCGCTGCAATTGAATATTCCCCGTCAAGCGTGGCAGAAATATTGCCATTGTTGAGTGAAACGCTAAGCGTATGCCACACGAATGGATTTGTAAAGGACGCCGGAAGCTTTAAAGAGGCTAAATTGGTATAAGACGAACCCGAGCTGGTGCTCACTTGGCGTAACAACAAATAAGGACTGCCATCATTCGGCAGGCTATAAGCATTACCTGCCGAATTCCTGACAAGCATGACCTCGTATGAAGAGGGATTATATTGTAAGTTGTTATTTGTTGGCTGTTGCTCATATACAAAGAAACCTAACGTATCATTTGCATTCGTTCCAGTCCAGTTTTTGAGCATGAAGTTAATGTTGTACGTGTAATTACTCCATGTTGGCTGCGGCGCATAAAGAGAGACACCGCCATTCATCAACATTGCGTAATTACTGGTATTCGTGGTATACGGATTGCCGCTGTTCGTATTTTGTGGATTTGCCTCAACGCTAAGATTACCGCTGCCGCTTGAAAAGAAATCCGTAAATCCATTTGCATTAATCGTTGTTGGACCTGTACCAGAAGTCACATTCTGGGTTACCGGCATGGAACCGCTTTCGAAATTCCAATTTAATAGCGGCTCTGTTGATGGTGGCGTATACGGCGGAATCGTACCGCCTGACGACGCAATGGGCTGCACTGCTGGCGCGTCTTGACCGCCGTAAATATAAAACTGATCATAGAAATTGTCGCCAGTACCATCGGGTGAGCCGAGCGATACATAGTTAAAAGAATTTGGTATATTGGACCACGTAGAGCTGTTCAGTGTATTAACGACTGTTCCGTCAACGGAAAGCACGATGGTACCTGGTGTAGAATAATCAAGTAAGAGTGTATGCCAGCCGGTGGTACGGAGCACATTGGTTGCAGTTTTGGCGCCGCCAATGTTCATCACGTAGTACTGGCCGCCGTTTGTGGTGCTAGGGTCGATCCCCAGTCCGACAATATTGGTGCCATCGTCTGCCCGGACGAAGGTTTTGCCTGCATAGGTGATCGGATAGCCTGTTCCATAAGTGGTATGGTCGGTTGAAGAATTATCGAATATCTTGACACTTACGATCTTATTAAGTTTGTTAGAGAAGTCGCGGTAAAGCACAGGCTTACTGGCACCGGAAGAGTTAATTTCCAGAGAAGAGGTACCGTTAAAACCGCCTTCCGACATATACAAACGACTGATTGTCGGCAAAGCGCCGCTGTAACTCCATTGGCCTAAATTAATACCGCTTTCAAAGTTGTCACCAAAATAGACGTCAGACGGCACGTCTGCTTTGGTTAACGTAATAGCATGCGCGTATTCAGACGGGAAGCTGCTTGGTAGAACACCGATATTTGCATAATCCATTTTTGAATCATCAAAACTCGACATTCCGTCATTTTCATTCCTAAAGTAAAAATTACTATTTGTGACTTTCACCTGTCCGTCTTGTAAATGATCATTTTCAATATTGTAATGTTGCGGATTTACAGACTTGACGTTGGAAACATCCAAACCGACCCAACCCATATCAAAGTTGATGTTATTGGGCGTGATATTCGTCATACCTTGGTTTGACAATTGTGGATTTGCGGCGATATTATCAACTACCATTTGATTGATGTAGTTAGGCCTGGAATAATTATCACCCGGATAATACAAGAACGATGTCATGAATGCGCCGTCGTCATTACCGTCCTGCTGAACATGATGAATGTAAATGTAGGAGAATTTGTTGTCGTAACAATATTGATCGCGCGACAGCACATATGCAGTCGGCGAATAGTTACGTGCACCGCTCGGGCCTGTATTATTCCATCCTTGAACATCACTGCTGTTCAAGAGAATTGCTCTACGCGGTGAGTTATATACCTCGATATGAGAAACAGTGTTACTGGTTGCGTTATTTATGGCAACGCCTGATGCTTGCAGGACCAGTTGGCCCAAGTCATGTATAACGTTATTCTCGATTAAATTATTGTTCGTGAAACTGACAGCATTTGATGTGCCGTCCACGCCAGGGAAACCGCCCTGTATGTCCACACCGTTATTACCGCAATATTCGATAAGGCTGTTTTTTACCACGCTGTTCTTAACACCAGTTTTTAGTATAACACCATTTAAACCTGCGTTTTTAATGTGAGAATTTGTAATCGTAATCGAATCGGCGTTCTCAATTGTTATATTGCCAACTTGGAACTGCGGACGCTCGCTTTGACCGCTGTAAATCGGGTTGGTGGAATTCGCTGCATAGCTGGGGAACGCAAAAGCGCGTACACCATTTCCATACTGCAACCAAGGCCAATTGGGACTGTAATAATCCGGGAAACTGGTGTCCTTAAACCCCAGTCCATCGAATGTAATATTCTTTACAGGAGTGATAACGGTGTTATCCCCTGTGCCGGTACGGTTTCCATTAATATTTACGATACTTTCTGTCGTGGGTACAACAATATCTTGTGCACTTAAATTAGTTTCTGCAGATGTTGGATAATAGTACAAATCGCCGGATTTTGCATTGTAATAAAACTCGCCGGGGGTGTCTAAGAAAGCAAGGTTACCTTGCAGGAAATAGCGGGAGTTGACACCAATGGTATAAAATGATGCAAAGGCTCCATCCGCCGCGCTAAATTTGCCACTGTCATTAGGATTATAGGTTAAAGTGCGAGTAGCAGTGTTAATACTTTGCACCGGCAAAGTATTAGAATCCCATGAACGTCCGCTGCCAATGTCGTTAGCAACAATCTGAACACTCAAATCTCCGCGCGTCTGCGCGTTGGTCAAGGCTTGCGTGTAAATTGTGCCTGCGTCGCCTGCTTTGTATTGCATCGAGCTGTATGATCCACCTGCCGAAAAAAGAGGGTTCTCCAGCAATGTCGAGGGATACCCAGGGTATTTATTGGAGTTGAGAGTTCGTGCTTGAGTCGCTCTTGTGTCGTTGACATATAGCGTGTTAATGTCGAAGTAACCACTTGCATTGTTTGGCAGCGGACCAGACGTTGCAGGCATTCCTTCTGGGAACAAGGCGTCCAGTTGCGCAAGAAGGTTGGTTTTGTAAATTTTGCCGACCAAGTTTTGCTGCAAATCCGAATCAGGGTTATTCGGTTCGGTTGATGCCTGTACTTGTGTCCAATTGGAGGTTGCTTTCGTGCCGCCAACAAATGTAGCACTGCCTGGCGCTCCTAATGTTTTATAGATAACTTGGTGTCCATTTGTACCGGAATCTGCCGTGGTAAAGTTGACAGTATTCAATGTGTAATAGGTACCCGGTTCAAAGAAAACATAGATATCGCCGGTCATATTTTCGTTAATTTTATCAACAGCTTTGCGTGCGCCATCCAGCGTGGCAAAGGGCTGTTCGTAAGTACCAGGATTAGAGTCGCTGCCTGTGGGCGAAACGAAAAATTCGGCTTGAATTTTGAGCGCACTTGGTGTGTCTGCATATGCATTATAGGTCATTGTTGCGAACATCGACAACATCATGCAAGCGATTACAAGGGTGCTGATCGTCTTTCTGGACACGGACTTTCCTCCCTCGAAAATAATAGAATTTAAATTTGATTATTAAGATCAGTCTAAATCTTGCTAATGATTCGCTAGGATCTCAATCATCTCCTTTCTGAATCGCGCGAGGCAATTACACGATTTTCCTTAATCTTGTCACAAATAACCTCCGAAAAAAATAAACATTTCTATTGAAATGTTTAACAATATTCCTCAAATTTTATTTAATTCTAGTTTAGAAAATAAGGGGGGGTGAATCCGTGTCCAATCAATTCTTGAACGCAATAAATCCGTACATCCTTTATTGTATAAATGTCAATTCAACGAATTGCCCTCCCGCAGGAAAACCCTTCCCTCCACGAACGACTCGGTGGTTTGAATTGGAATTGATAACTTGGGGTGAAGGATATATGGTAACGGAAGGCAAGAGGCTGAATGCGAACGAGGGAAAATTGTTTTTCCGTCCTCCCGGCGTAAAGGTCCAGGGCTTTGCACCCTACTATTGTCACCTCGTGGTTTTCGACATATCGTATGATCCAACCAAAGAACCACTTTATCAAGGTCCATTCTCATTAAATAACCCCGAAGCTGGAACCCCCGAGGAACATTGGAAAGAAATTTTCCCGATGTTTGAAGACATAAGGGATCCAAATTGGGAAATGCTGTTTAGAAACATGTTCGACAAATATGTTCGATCGGGGAATCACGATCAATTCGCTTTAAAAACTTTGTTGATGCAATTGCTGTACAAACTTTATCATACGAGAGATGATGAATTCGTGTTAGCCTCTCGTCATCATTCTCTCCGCAGGCATCTCAATGGAGTTCTTAAAGCGAAAGCGTTCATTGATAGTAATCCGGCTTCATTTATCATGTTAGAACAGTTGTCAGCGCTCGCTGGCTTAAGTAAAAATTTCTTCTGTACGGCTTTCAAAGAAATTGTAGGAGAATCACCTATCGTATACGCTAATCGGGTGAAAATAAACACAGCGAAATTAATGTTGATCGAAACCAATGACAACATCAGACAAATTTCCAGCACGCTTGGATTCGATAATGTCACTTATTTTCATCGACTTTTCAAAAACATAGAGGGCGTTACACCCAAGCAATATCGTGAACGAAACAAGATGCAATAATATCCATATTTATCATCTACAACGAGCATGTCCATCCAACTAGTAGAAAAACGGTCACCACACGGTGACCGTCTAATTTTCCTTATACTTAGATTGTGATCGTCCTGTCGTGATACTTCTTTGAAACAATAAAATCCTTAAATTGATGTGTAAAACTGTCCGGACACCCTGGTGTCCGGACAGTTTTTTGGTTTGAAGCTTAGGATTCAATAAATTTCCATTCTTGACGATGTAGGTTGTTTTTATTTCAATATCGCTCTAGCTACGATTGCAAGATCTTCAACATCAACCTTATCGTCATGATTCACATCCGCTTTCTCATTCCAGCCCGCCTGACCCTGTTGTTTGCCGTATGCTCCTGCAACGATAGCCAAGTCTCCAATCGAGATTTTTCCATCTCCATTGACATCTGCAGTTATTTTCCTGCTTTCGAATACTTGAACTGCTGCATCCAATGCTGCTTGCGCGCTATCCACCTGCTGCTGAGTGGCATTCGAATCGTTCGCTGTCACGCGAGCCGTGTCGATCGCCGACTGCAATTGCGCTTTAGATCCAATCGCATACTGTCCGTCCCCGTTGCCTTCCACAGCTGCATCGTACTTAGCCTGAGCGCTTGAGATCGACGCATTCAAGAACGATTTATCTACAGGTGTACTAGGGATACTAATTTGAATCTCGCGGGAAGCTCCGCCGACCTGCAGTTCATTACCCTGCCCGCCCGCAATGACTACATGATCAACAGAAACTGTCGTATTGGTTGCCTGAGTTACAGATTTGGCCGTAAATTTAAAGGAAAGCAAATCGCCTTGGGCAGGTACGTTCGCGCCCACGCTGGCAGACACAATCCGGATTTGTCCCGGTGCGGTCTCCTTCTGATCAATGACCTGGAATCCGTCCTTCAGCGATGTAACCGATTCAAACTGCAGCTTCGAAGGATCATAGTGAAGCGTCAAATCTTGAGCGTACACTTGCTTGTTTACGATTTGCGTTATGTTGCTCAGCCCAACCTTCAATTCAAATGGCTGACCTACTGTCACTATACCTGCGTCGCTCCATGTGGCTACAGGAACGCTACCAGTTCCCTCTTCTTCATTTGCAATTGCCTGTATCTGACTCGGGGATAAAGCTGTGTCATATATTCTAGCAGCATCTATGAATCCATTGAAGGTTTCAGCACCGTTCTGATTGCCCCCGATATAAGTCCCGGTATCAGGTTTATTCGGACCAGAAGAATTAACCGTTGTGAGTACACTTTTGCCGTTGATATAGAGCTCCCAAGTACCATTTCTCCTTACCGTAGTGATATTGGTCCATTGTCCTACAGGTAACACCGTATCCGATCCTATGACAGCCTTACCGCTAAGCAAAATGGATACCTTATCGCTATTCCCATGATCGAGGAACATGGTATAACCGCTTCTACTTGTATTACCGTTTACTAAGATCTGTTGGCCGCTTGAAGTTGCTCCGTTCCATTTTACCCATGCAGACAAAGTAATATTGTCTGTATTTGTTGTTACCAGGCTTGCGCTAGCATAGCTACCCTTACTACCGTCCAGGCTGAGTGAAGCGCTGCCTTCCTTTTTATCTGTTGAGCTATAGGTTGCGCCTGTACCATTCAATGTTGCATTGAATCCATTCAGACCGTTATCGTTACCATTGCTATTGAAGCCCCACATCGCCTTAAAATTTGTCGGGACTTGAGTCGTATTTGCTGGCAATACAGTTACACTGATACTCGTTGTCAATGGTATGTTGTTCGGATTTACGACCCCTACAGGCAGGGTTACAGTTCCACTTACGGTGAAGGTCTGCTCCGTTTTTTGTGACGGATCATAGGATGAGGTCTCAACATCCCATGTCACACTGCCATCTATACTCCCTGCATTGGTAACCAATTTCACAGTTTGCGGTAATCCGAGAGCTGCCGCTGTCTTTGCCGTTCCGTTAGCCACTCCTGTTATCGCTGCCGGTGCTGTGATTGCTGTGATGCTCTGAACTGTATCTTTTTCGTATACCAGTTCAAACCAGTTCAGATTCCAGCCGCCTTTCACAATACCCAGCCTTATGGTATGCGTGCCCGCAGTTAAGTTAACCTCGTCGGATACGGTCGTCCAATTCTGCCATCCCCCGGTTGACGGGAAGGATGTTATTTTTTTCGAAACACCATCTACAATGAAATTGACGCTGCCTGTATTACCTGTGTTTACAGCTACCCTGTAATTGACTTTATAATTTCCTGAGCTTGGCACATTTAAGTAGTAGTCCATCCAGTCTCCCGGATCAGTCCATCCTACATCCTTTGTCCCCTCAGAGCTGTCCTCTGTTTGAATCCCGGACATAGCAATATAGTCTTCTGCTTCCACTTTGCCAAATGACTTTACCGTAACGCTTATGCTCGTTGTCAAAGGTACATTGTTCGGATTTACGACCCAAGAAGGCAGGGTTACCGTACCTGATACCGTGAAAGTCTGCGCCGTACTTACAGACGGATCATAGCTCGCAGCATCGACATTCCATGTCACATCGGCATACACATTTCCTGAATTCGTAACCAATGCTACCGAGGAAGGCAATCCCAATGCTGCTGCCGTCTTGGCTGTTCCGTATGGCAAGCCGGTTATTGCCTCCGGTGCAATCACCTTGCTGACGACACTGCCGACCACCATTTCTCCTGATGAGAACACTTGAGCTTCCAGGATATCAATCGGGCTGCCGCCTTGACCGCCGCCAGGGAATGAAATTCTTACATAACGCGCTGGCACGATCGGTTTGCCCGGATCAATCGGATAGTTGTAATACAAGCCATCTTGCTCCCAAGCATACAATGTTGTATCGCTTTTCGGTACTGCCAGTGTATTTCTCGATGTCGGCAATCCGCCGCCGGACAATGTGTTTGTTTCATTACCCGATTTCCAATTCACACCATCAACGCTATACTCAATCTTTACTTTGTTAGGTACATTGTAGTAAGTCACATTGTCTGCATTCGGCATGCGGTGATTGAAGAATAAATTAACATGAGTAAGATTATTCAGTTTACCCAAGTCATAGGTCATGCTTGGATTGTTATCACTTGCCGGCGCTACCCACTTTGTGCGATTGCCGCCGGTAGAATCGTTGATTATGCCGTCAGATAAAATTCCGGCGTTATTGCTGTCGCTTGTAACTGTCGGCGTAATTCCGGCTGCTACGTTTACATCCGGAATAAGTGTAATATAGTTACGAGTTGTCGTATATGTCTTTCCGTCTACCGTGATGTCAGCCCAGTAGCTGTACATCGTAGAATTAGCAACATTACTTGTGAAGTGCATTGTGTTGCCGTTTACAACAAACGGTACTTGATCTGCTGGCACTTCAGTTACAATGATTTTGCCTGCAGGGTTGTTGCGTTTACCGTCAACGGTTGCATAATGGTATTTGATATTGGTGGCGCCCATAATATCAACTGCGCCGCCCTTTTGCGTGAAACCTTGGAATGTCACGGGAAGGTCTTTGTTCGTGGAGAATTGTCCCCAGAACAAATTACCGTCCGTAGACATATTAACGCCGACAAGAGGAAGTGCAGCCGAAATTACGCCGCCAGATACCTTTACAGGGTAGGTGTCGGTCTTAACCTGCGGTGCGTTCACGCCGTCATTGTAAGTTGCGGTTACCGTAATTGTCGCTGTACCGTCACCGACAGCCGTTACCAAACCCGTTGCAGCGTTAACCGTTGCAACGCTTGCTTTATCGCTAGCGTAGCTAAGCGTGGCAGGCGCGAAAAAATTGGTGAAATCATTCATATAAGGCTCCGCACGGAGCTGCAGCTTATCCGTTGCAGTCTGGCTGCTGAACAGCTTTACACTTGTCATCGCAAAAGTTCTTGTCGTGTCATCGGTTGTAATTTTCAAGATAGTGTCGATCGGGTCGGCAACAACGCTTGAAGTGTCGATGGTAATGTAGTGTTTGCCCCCGCTCTGTTGTGTGGTGAATGGCAGAGAAATACCCTTGTTCAGCCATTCAACCTTATTAACCGGAGCATTGAAGGGACCAATGCCGCTCATCGAGGCTTGGCCGGTAAATCCTGTCTTGCTCACACCGGAAATGAGGTTTTTGATCATATGCAAATAGACAACCTGATCACGGGACATGGCGTATCCCCAGTCGGGACCCTGACCATGGGCGATTGCCTTCTGCGGGTCGGTATACCATCCTGATTTAATCGTGTAATCCATCGTGTATGGCATAGTGCCATACAGGGACTCGCGCAGGTCGGGACCGCCAGCATTAGCCATCCATTTGGCAATGGAGGTGCGCATATCCGATAATTGCTGCGAGGAAATCGGCACCATGGCAAAGATATTAATGTTATCCAAATTGCTGCTCAGGTTATCCATACCGCGGGTAACCGTTATGGACGAGTCATAATTCATGACATAACCGTGTCCGTATTGGTTAATGAGTTCCTTGGTTGCTTCCGGCCAATTGTCTCGTTCGTTGCCGTTGGCATAAATTGTCCAAACATCCAATGCGGTTGTATACGGATCGTTCCATTCCTCATGGGCGACTTTTCTCGTTTGCGGTAAAACACCATTCCCCCAGCCGCCGTTGTTGTAAGGTTCACTGTGCCAGAATGGACGCTCATGCAGTGTAATATCTTGGTCACCGGTTTGAGGATCCGGGTTTGCGTCAATTAAAACACGGTCGTTATAGTTACGCGCAGAACTCCACGCCACGTCTACATTGGCAGTGTCCTGAGGGTTACCATCGGCAAAAACATACCATGGATTGTATCTTGCGACCAACCCTTGGATATCACTTTCTATGATGTCTTTTCCTTCATACTGTGACGAAAGATACACACCGAACTTCAAGCCGTAACGTTCTGCAGCCTGCTTCGCTTGCATCACTCGGTCTTTGACTTTCCATGTGCCGTCCTCAGCCTGATACAATGCGTTGTATTTGTATAATTTGTTGCTGTCGCTCGGGGTTAAGTTAGCGTTGGGTGACGGCCAGTAGTATACGGTGTTTTGAATGGTTTCTGTCGAAAGCATGGTCATACCCATTTCTTTCGCGGTCTGTGCCCACTCGTCATAGTTATAGTTCGGGTCATACAAGTTCGGCATTGTACCTGTCGTGTGCGACAGAGCCGACATTTTGCCCTGAATAAACCAATCCACCGGGTTTTGCTTAACCGTGATGGTATATGGCTGTGTTGCAGTAAGACCTTGGGCGTCAGTTACCTTCACTGTAAAAGTGTAATCCTTTTGTGATGTGCCATGAGCGCCGTCTGCCACCGTACCTTCAATGTGACCGTCTGCTGCCAATGTCAGACCTGGCGGCAATGCTCCCTCCACAATTCCCCAGGTGTAGCCGGGATTTCCGCCCGCAGCCTGGAATGTAAAAGGAGATGCCTGTGGGGCAATAGATGATGTGTTCTCCTTCCCGTCAATTTTACCAACCATCCATACATATGGATTTTCGTCGTAAGCGTATGGCAGGGTGTTAGACGGATAGTCGTTAGCCGGGACATTTGCATTCCTTGCATCAAACGCATTTTTATCAATAGCAAGGCCCTTCGTAACAATTTTCAGTTGGTTGTTTGTTACGTTGGGTCCCGTTACGGAGTATGTAAGACCGGAAATTTCATTACCATTGTTGTCGGAAAGCCTTGTATAAAAACCGAGGAAATTTCTATTCGCACCGGGGTTTTTGTGCTGAATTTCAATAAGAAGCTTGTTCCAACCTTGTTTTAATGTGATTGGATATTTTGTACCGCTCTTGCTCACGCGAGATGCAGCTTGAGTTTGCTGTCCACTCAGGATGTCATTGGCGAAAAGCTTATACACACCCGAACCGCCGACCTGCCACTGAACCGTTTGCGCTTTTGGGCTGTAAACATAGGTGGCGGCTACAACCCACTTGTCAGTTGTACTCTGTCCTTGCTTCACATCAAAATATCCCATCAGGTCATTATAATCATCATAATTGCGGTTGAAGATCCGGTCATCGAAATACTGCCAGGTGGATGTTTCGGAGTTACTCTGATCGACAATAGACTCGCCAATGACAGGAACGGTGTTTTCAAGTGGTTGCTCTTTGGTAAAAGGACCGGAAACCGCCCACTGATTCATATAAGTCGCAGTCCCGTTCGTTCGAGCTGCTTCTGCCGTTTTCGTATGCAACGAAAGTGACGGAACAACAATCGCACTGACTAATAAAAAAGTAAAAACTTGCTTTATTTTTTTCCTCACCCGTAAATTCCTCCAATTAAGTTTATTGTTAAGTACTTCGTGTTGATCGTTGCTTAACAAATCTGTAGGAACTACTCGATAAGCATCCTCCCCCGTGTTTCAAAAATTCAAAATAATGCGTTGCAATATCACCTTAGTGGATCAACTCACTATTGAATACAGAAAAAAGGAGATCTTCCTCTAAAAATTGGCTACATCGGGTCTTTAAAATAAGCACTTTTCATTAAGATTGTGTTGTTTTTCGATTTTCTTGTATGAAAAAAACCGCCCGGACGATCGCGATCGTCCGAACGGTTATGGGAATGGTGTTACACTTCAATAATTTTCTTCGCAATCGCCGCAAGGTCAACAATATCGATCACGCCATTGTTGTCTACGTCGGCAGATTTGAACTTATTCCAATCCGGATGATCTTTGGTCATACCATAATGCGCCGCTGCGATGGCAAGGTCGGCGATCGAATATTTGCCGTCGTGGTTGACGTCGCCCGGTAATTCCAGCGCCGCCGTCACTTCGACGGTCACGGATGCCGGAAGCGCTTGACGTTCGCTACCTTCCGCATCCCCGATCGTTGCGCTTGTAACTGCAATCGCTCCGCTTGTGTTATGCGGTACTTGCTTTGCTGTAAACTTCAGCTCTATCAATTCCGCATCGCTTGCGATCGCATGGTCTGCCCCTAGACTTGCGAGTATCAAGCGAATTTGTCCAGGCGTCTGCGATGGCTGTTTGTAGACCGTTAGGCCTTCGCTTATGGCAACCGCATCCTGGAATTCATAGAGGTTCGGATCATACTGTAATAGCATATCTTGAGCGAAGACTGGCTCGTGCACCTGCTTCAGACCAAGGTGTACGGTAAACGGATCACCTTTCTTGACCGAAGCCGGACCCGTAAGCTTAACGGCTGTTTGCTGCACGTCACCCTTTGCTACATGAACCTGCGCCGTCACCGTTTCTCCGCCATAGAATGCGCTGACTGTCGTGCTTCCTTCTGCTACCCCAGTCATTACTCCTTTGTTATCGACAGAGGCGATCTTCCCATCCGCCGTCGTAAATACGGCGAACGAAGTAACATCCTTCACCGTGCCGGAGTCCTTATAGGTCGCTGTCACGACCGTTGGCAACGTACCGCCAATGGTCAGGCTGTAGGACGGTTGGTTCAGGCTGAGCGTAAACGCTTCCTGTTGATCATTTTCAAATGTATAGGTGTACTCAACAACATCGCTATATACCATGCCTTCCCCGATTGCCGCGATTTTTAATGTTGTTGATTTGGAGATATTCAATCCTTCGTCAGCGTCGTACAGCTGGCCCTTTGTTCTCGGGTCTGAACCGTCGATCGTATAGTAGATGGATTGACCGTTCAAAGCTGGAATAAGCTTAATATTTTGGCTGGTTGTATAATGACCGGATTCTTTGTCGGCAGTCGGATTAACTGTTTTTTGTCTAGTGACCTTGATATCGTCTACATAATATTCTACATTGATGCCGTCAAAGCCGATCGTTCCGCCTTTGTTCGCTGTATCGGTATATTCAAAAATTTTGTTGCCGTCAATATACGCGGTGATTACACCATTCGTCGTCGTTATTTTATAGTCATGCCAAGTCCCTCCCACAAAATCGGCCGGTGCTGGTTTGGTTATCAAATCAGTATCACCACCGGATCTGCGGTAAAGTGCAAAATCTTTGCTTGCGATCCGGTATTTTAATGAGTATCGATTAAAATTATGACTGCCTGGATCCGTTGCATACCATACAGGCGCAAAATTATCCCATGGCTGTCTTTGAGGGCTTACATTAAAATTATCTATTTTCACTCGGCTCTCAAAGGTATAGTTGCTCCAATTTTCACTGGTGGCTAAATACACCAAATCATCCGGAGACTTCACATGCATCACTTTGTTGGATGTATTCCCCGGTTCTGGAATCACTTCTACGGTTGCATTTTTCTTATTCCGTGAAAATACAGTCGGAGCAGCGCCCTCAAAATTTTCAGCAAAGATATCTAATGTGGGTCCAGTAGGAGGCGGCGCTGTCGGTAAATCCTTGACTGGAGGCGCTTCTTTACCGCCATATACATACAGCTGGTCAAAAAATGCTTTACCGCCGGTGCCTTCCCAGTCCCCCATGCCAATGTAGGAAAATGATGATGCTTCATAGGTTCCGACAAGCTGATCATCAATATATAGTTTCACATCGGTGCCTGAAGTATAGTCAAATTTAAAGGTATGCCAGCCGAATGCTCTCTTCACATTGGTTTGAATGAGCTGGTTGCCTTTTTTGATTTGATAGTAATCCTTCGATACTTTTCCCACTGCGCCTAAACCAATTGCATTTACCCCGTCATCCACACGGATAAACGAGTTCGGCATAATTTCATTCGGTCCTGTGGTTTCAGTTCTGTCGCAGTAGGCATAATCCTTTCTTCTGTCCAAATATTTCACTTCAACAGTTTTGTTCAAAGGGTTTTCGAAGGTCCTACTTACGACAATCCCTCCTGGATTGGCGTCGGCGTTGATCGGCAGCGATCTCTTGCCAACAAGCGGATCCTCGGACATAAAAGCGTTGCCGAAATACATTTCCACCTTGCCCTTTTCAACAGTCCATTTCTTGGTGTTCAGTTTATTGGATGATTCGAAGTCGTCCCCAAAGTAAATATTCTCGGGCGGTGTAGAGTAAGTTTGCTTGGAAACTCTTAATTCACTTGGAAAAGCTGCTGTAAGACCAATGTTATTGTAATCCATTTTCGAATCGTCGAAGGTTTTTAACACATCATACTCTGCGATATTACTCGTTGTATTGTTAGCAATGTACATATCGCCATAGCTGCCTGGTCTGATCGCCAATGAATGAGCTTGCGTGTTCACGCCTTTAATATGGGTTAGATTCGTGCCTGTTGCACCCATGGCTGTATCCAAGCCGCCGGCTGTACATTTCTCAATGACAGAGGGGTCTGCACCTATATTAGCAATAATAAATTGATCCAAATAATTGTATCTGTCCATCGTTGTGTCAATGCCATCTAAATTCGTTGTCAGCTTGTTCGGATCATTGGATCCATGCAGACGATTGACATCTTTGCCCGATAACAGCCATGACAAGAATACGGCGCTATCTTCGCCTGCATCCTGCTGTGCATCATGAACATATACGTCTTTCAGGTGATTGCCAATGGTGTACATGTCTTTGATTTCATCATAGTTTTTGTCCGCACCATTCCAATCACGTCGATAACCGCCTAGTACCAAAATGGCTCGTTTCGGTGTGTTGAAAATTTCTAGATGCGCGATTTCATTTTGTCCCGAGCTGAGTAATGTAAAGCCTACGGCGTGCCCTACTTGTTCGCCTACGTTATGAATGAGGACATTATTGATGATATTATGGTTGTTATATTTGCCGATGCCCGGATAACCGCCGTCAAACATGATACCGCCGTTACCTGTATTCTCGACTACGGTATTCTCTAATCTGTTATATTGGTTATCTCCCGCAAATACGATGCCGTACATGCCTGCGTTTTTAACTCTGGTGTTTACGATTGTGATATGGTTTGCATCAGTAAATGTAACAGCTCCTACGCGGAATTCAGGACGTTCTGCGCTTTCGCTATAGGATGGATTCGTGCTTCCTGCAGCTTCTTTCGGATGGTATCCAATTCCGGCGCCTGCGTCTCCCCAGTTCCATGAGTACGAATAATAGTCGGCAAACTCCGTGTTTTTAATGCCTAATCCATCTATTGTAATGTTATGCACTTGCTTCCCGGGATCTGGAACAGCCGATAAATCAACTTTCCCGTTATTCAGCTTATCTGCTCCTTTAAATTTCAAAACCTGCTGCATCGTTGGCACAATTATGGTCTGATTCTCTATGTTCCCGTCTGCTGCTTTGGGGTAGTAATACAGTACACCCGTTGATTTATTGTAGTGATACTCGCCCTCCACATCCATGAATGCCAGGTTGCCTTGCAGGAAGTACCTTGCCCCGCTGCCTATATTGTATTTGGTGCGGTATTTCTCAGGATAATTCGGGTCTCTTGGAAATTTAAATTCATTGGCCGCAGCATTGATGGTTTGAATCGGAACCGTATTGGTGAACCAATCCCAATCCCCGCCGTCCCACACGAACACCTGTGCAATTTCCTTTTCTCCGCGAGCTTGGGCGTTCTTCATCCCCGTCATTGCTTTTTGATCTAAATCGCCTGCTCTGTATTTCATATTAAAGTTGTTGTTATCCCCGCCTGTTGACCTTAGGTATTCGCCCTTGGCCATCGGAAAGTTCGGGTTGTTGTCACGGTTTCTTGTTCTTGCCATGACCGCTCTTTGGTCGTTGACGTATAAGGTATTAAAATTGTATTTATCTTTATCCAACTGAACTTTGTATACCTTGCCCAGCAATGAACGATCAAGGTCAAAACCTGTAACATCCGCTTCGGCCGCAAGCGTCCATCCTGTGATTCGGTCACCGCCGATGAAGTTCGCTTTGCCGATCCCGTCTGCACTTCGGTAGATTACCTCATATCCGTTGGTACCTGAGTCTTTTTCATTGAACTCCATCGTGCTATCCAGAAAGTAGTCACCCGCTCCGATATTCACGATGATATTGCCTGTCATATTACCGTTCATTGCCGCAACTGCTTTTTTTGCTTTTTTCAGTGTTGCAAATGGTCTTGATTGTGATCCGTCATTGCTGTCATTCCCGCCTACAGCAACGTAAAACTGCGCTTGAATATTTACTTCGCTTGCACTTGCATTCGTAACGGCAACATCCACCGTATAGGATGAGAACAGGATTGCAAAAGCCATTGCCGCAGTAGTTAGTTTCTTAACATATTTCTTCATTTGACTCCTCCTACAAGAAAATGGGATATCTGCTTCTCCGCGATCACATCGTCAGCACCGTCTACTCCATAGAACACTTTCTTCCTTCCCCCGATAGGCGTCACTCCCCAAATTTTAGAATTGATGTATTGTCCTAGCGGTTTCAGATTATTGGAACTACGAGATCGTGCATACACGAAAAAGTATATTTTCTCTAATAAATCCGAATTTCAGTTCTTTAAAAAAGATACTTTTCATGAAAATGATGCTAACCTGGATCTGAGCATCCTTGCAGAGGCGTTTCTATGATCAGATACTAGGCTTCAATAATTTTCTTGGCAATCGCTGCTAGGTCAACAATATCGATTACGCCATTGCCGTCCATGTCAGCCGACTTGTATTTGTTCCAATCCGGATGATCTTTGGTCATGCCATAATGCGCCGCTGCGACGGCAAGGTCGGCGATCGAGTATTTGCCGTCGTGGTTGACGTCGCCAGGCAATTCAATAGACGCCTTCACTTCAACAGTCACGGTTGCCGGAAGGGCATGGCTTTCCTGCCCCTGCGCATCCCCGATCGTTGCGCTTGTCACTGCGATCGATCCGCTTGTACTTTGCGGTACTTGCTTCGCCATAAATTTCAGCTCGACCAATTCCGCATCGCTTGCGATCGCATGGTCCGATCCCAGACTTGCGATAATTAAACGCAGTTGTCCCGGAGCTTGCGCCGGTTGTTTGTAGACTGTTAAGCCTTCGCGCATGGCAACCGCATCCTGGAATTCATAGAGGTTCGGATCATACTGGATCTGCATATCTTGTGCAAAGATCGGCTCGTGCACCTGACTCAAGCCGAGGCGTACGCTAAACGAATCGCCCTTCATGACCGAAGCCGGAGCCGTCAGCTTCACAGCAGTTTGCTGCGCGTCACGCTTCGTTACTTGAACCTGAGCCGTCACCGTTTCTCCGCCATAAGATGCGCTGATTGTCGTGCTTCCTTCTGCTACCCCGGTCAACCCTCCTTTGCTATCGACGGAAGCGATTTTCCCGTCTGCCGTCGTAAATACCGCTAACGTAGTGACATCCTTCACCGCGAAGGAATCTTTGTATGTCGCCGTCACGACCGTTGCCACCGTGTCGCCAATGGTCAGGCTGTAGGACGGTTGGTTGAGGCTGAGCGTAAACGCTCCGGACGGTTGACCGATGACTCTGTATGTCGCTTTTGCTTTTACGGAAGTGCCTGCGACCGTTCCTTCAACGGTATACACGCCCGCTTTGGCTACCATCTCTTTGGTAATCGGCGTCCATGCAACGTCCACGAGTCCTATCGTTCCATCGTTGTATACAGCCTCAACCTGTGCTGGAAGTACAGGAATGACGCCAACGTTCGTCTCTACGGCTACCGCTTTGTAATCGACGATGGATTTTACGTTGTCCTCATTCACTTTGAACACGTTGATCTCCGCAGCAGAAGCCCATCCGCTCATACCCGCCGTAGCTTCAAGCTTGACATGCGATGCGTTCGTTCCCGTAAAGCTTACGGCTTTCTCCGAGCTGTCGTTCGCCCAATTTCCACTAGCGACTTTGGTAAAGGTCGCGCCATCGGTGCTTGTATACACGTTGTAACTTGTAATCTTCCCGTTATCACCCGACTGTCTTGGCAAATAAGTGATTTTATTGACTTTGTAGGTTCCTCCAAGGTTTAAAGTGATCGACTGAGGGAGAACGTCTGATTTATCCCACTTGGTATGCCAGATTGTTTGCGGATTTCCGTCTATCGCCATGGATGCTGCATTATTATCTCCACTAGTTTCCTGGCTTGTTGCCGTTGCCGTCATTTGCGATTGAGGTACAATACTACCAATCGCTGCAATCGTGATCGGTTCGCTTAGAACGGTCACCCCGTCTAAAGTCGCCCTTACAACAACGGTCGCCATAAACCCGTTTCCGATGTCGCCTGTCACCACGATCGTATTGCTGCCTTCAACGATCGCTAACCGTTTATCGCTAAATTGATATTCGAGCGCGGCTTTAGACAAATCCGCTGTTTCTCCCGAGCTTAACAAACCTTCAATCGAAGCAACGACCGGATCGTTCGGTTGAATCGTTGTTTTATTCAGCATAACGCTGACTTTGTCTAAGTAGGAGTTCAGATAAATATGTCCCGACTTATCGACGTATAGATACGTCACTTGCTCTATCGAACGTCCGCCAATCGTCACTCGAATCTTCATCTTGGCCATACCTTCGGAGACAGCCGTGACCAGGTTGGAATCATTCACCGAAATCACATTCGGATTGTCGCTTGTTACCCGAACCTCGATATCTTTGTCAATCAGATCTCCCGCGCCTGTATAAGCTTTAATATCATACTTGCCTGTCGACGCCTCTACTTTCTTGAACTCGTATTCAAAGCGATCGAACAGATTGGACGCATCGATTCCGTTGATGGCTACCTCAAGCAAATCCGTCGTTGTGCCGTTTGAACCACCGTCAAATACAAGTTTGACATATTGCGCGGAGGTGTTAATCGGATATTGGTTATAGAATCCAAAATAAGCATTCCCCGTCGGGCCGTTAACGGTGCTGACATCTTTCCATGCCGTGCCATCCTCGCTCGTTTGAATCTTGATTGTTTTCGGCGTATTGACATAATTTTGTTCTAATGAATTAAAATTGATATTTATACTCGCAATCTCGGACTTCGTCGGCAGTTTAAATTGAACCCAAGCCTTTTCATTTGCCGCCACCGACCATTTGGATTGATCAATATGAATGCCGTCAATCGCTTTGCCATCAACCAACTTGTTGACTGCAGCTTGATTATGGCTAGCTGTAATTTCAGCAATCCTTGAAAGATTTTGATAAGGCAGCAGGTCCATGTATATTTTATTTGTCGTAAATGTCTTGCCGCCCTGCGTTACATCAGCCCAAATAACTCCCCGTGCAGGTTGTTCCACATAAGGCGTTATGATTTCATTATTATTGAAAGTAAACGTATTTACTTCGTTGATCACGACCGGTTTATATTTATCGCCCGCTTTCGGATCGACGATACCGCCATGCCATACAATTTGCGAGGAATCCAGTCCGATGGCTCCGCCTTTCGCTGATCTGCCTTCGATTTGATAGCGAAGTTTCTCTAACGTACGGAACTCGCCGTAGGCCTCCTTCTCATTAACAAGCAAGGTAGCGCCGATCATGCTCTCGCCAACGTAAATTTTGCCGTCTTTTGCTGTTACTTTCAATGTATCCTGTTTCGATAATCCCTCGTAAGTACCGCTTATGGTGATCGTTGTTGTTCCATTCGATACCGGCCTCACGATCCCGCTACCGTTTACCGCTGCGATGCCGGAATCTGCACTTTGGTACGTCAAACCGGACAAAGGAGCTTTGAGCGCCGGGAATGTCATATAGCCTTCAGCATGGATTTGGAGTGACGAAGGCGTTACTTGTTCTCCCATTGCATGGATGTTCGTAAGGGTATATTTACGCGCAGGATTATCCGTTACGATCTTAATAATCGTATCAAGGGCATCTTCCTGAACGTTGGATAGATCGATGGTCAGGCTGTCCCCCGTCTGCACGAACGATGTAACAGGCAGGTTCTCGTTCAACCATGTTACCGATGTCACCCGATCCTTAACCGGTCGAATCGTTAACGTCTTACCGGTAATGACATCAAACCCTTTTTTGCCATCAGGACCCCTCATAATATGAAGATACACATTGTTGTCCCGAGATGTTGCATAGCCCCATTGCGGACCGGTCGTGCCGTTCGGGAAGGCAAATTTCTCATAGTTGCCTTTTCCATCGTCTTCGTAACCATAGCCAGCGAGGTAATATGGCATGGTGCCTGTCGTAGACTCATGTCGTTCCGGCTTGCCGTCAGGCGCGAACCAGCTCGCAAGCCCTTCACGCACATCAATGAACTCTTGAATGGATTTCGGATATCTTGTTGCAACATCTTCTGGAGTATCCCAGTTCGTTCCGCGGCTCATTAATGGCATTTGGTCATTGTTGTCCACGTAGCCTCTGCCGGCATTCATGATCATTTCTTTGGCAACCTGACGGTAATCATCGCGTTTCGCATAGTATGGCGTAAAGTTGTTCTTGGTGTGAACAGACTTCCATGGCTCCATAGGGGTACGTTTTACGAGATGATTTGCGCCTGTATTGGCGTAAATATGACTGGCTTCGGCGGTTCTTAGATCCGGATCTCCATACTCTTCGCCCCATGCATTGGAATTGATAATAATGTCATCGCTGTAGTTGCGAACATTACTGTACATCACGTCATAATTGGCATTCTTCATGGCTTGCGGACCATCGAAATAGAGGTATGCCGGATCATAGCGCTTAATCAGATCCTCCACATTCTGTACAAACACATCTGTAGAGTAGTGCTGCAAGCCGCCGCCTTCCGTTGCATAATACAAGCCGAATTTGATGCCATAACGTTTGACAGCTTCTTCAAACTGTTTTAATCCGTCTATCACTTGGCCATTTTCGTCTTTCGGGTAATATTTCTGTCGTTCATGCTGTGGGTCGGAAAACTTGGACGGCCAATAATAATTTTGTTGCAGCGCTTCAATCGAGACGAGTGAATGTCCCTGACGTTTGGCTCGCTCTGCCCATAAATCGGCGGAGAAATTCGGATCAACGAAGTAGGGGTACGTGACAATCGTGTGGCTTAACGCGCCAACTCTACCCTCTTCAAACCATTTATTCGGGCGTTCCTTGACGGTCAATGTCATCTTCTTCGTCGCCTTATTTCCATTACGGTCAGCGACTTGTACGATAAAGTTATAGTCTCCCGGCTCGCTGTTGATACTAATGATGCCTTTACTGCTGTTGAGATCAACATTGCCATTCACTAACCCATCCGCGATGGTACCATCGCTATTGAGTTCCAAGCCTTCAGGCAATTTCCCCTCTACAATGCTCCACGTATAACCAGGTGCGCCTCCGCTCGCCATAAATTGGAATGCCGATGCTGCAACACCGTATTTATTGCTTGTTCTTGATTTATTCCATACATATGGCCATTCCTTGTAACCAATGGGCATGTTTTGAGTTGGAAGCGGCGTTTTGATGGCATCCTCGGTCGTTAGTCCTTGCGAGACGATTTTGAGGGTGCCAGCTTCGCCTTCAACCGAATGCATGATTCCATTGATCTTATTGCCGTACTGATCTGCAACGCGTCCATAGAACCCGAGATACGCCACATTCTGATCCGCCCCGATCGGAACGTTGTTGGCATTCACATCTTCGGTATACGTATGTTTGATTTGAATCATCAGCTTATTCCAGCCTTGCTTCAGCTGAATGGCTTGCTTCGTCAAATCCTTCTGCACTTCTACAGGCGTGGTTGGCGCAGATACGCAGCGATCGTTGACATAGAGTCGGTAGGACCCGCTGGCGCCTACATTGAAATACGCCTGCTGCTCGACTGGACTGTAGACGTAAGTGTGCGCGTATACATATTTGTTTTTTGTATCGACACCTTTTTTGACCGTAAAATAACCGTACAAATCTTGATAATCATCGTAGTTTCGATTCCAGAGACGGTCATCAAAGTACTCCCATTTCTTACTGTTTACAAACATTTCTCCGACTTTCGGTGTAATACTGCCTCCCGGTTCCTGGTTACCCGGCGGAATGATACCATCTCCATCAAAAACATTAACTTCCGTAAAACCAAGACCGACATTTTTAAGATTTTTCTGTCCATCGTATACAATCAGCAGTTCAACCTTGGAAACATTGTTTACTGGCTGCTCAAGCTCAACTGCGCCAGGGTTTTTCCCTAAAGGATCGATATCGGTGATGACACCGGTTTTTAGAATATTCCCACTCGCGTCCTTTAGTGTGTAATTAACCTTTTGGACATCTGACGTATTGGGAGGCCAGGCGGGATTATGGCGATCAAAGACCTCAATTCGTTTCACTTTGATCGGCTGCTTCCAGGTTAAATACAAGGTCGGTGCAGGATCCCATTTCGGCCAAGTCGAGGGATCTCCAGCGGCATCATGCATTTGAGAGATCCAATTGGTTGTTTTGTCGCCATCTATAGCAGATTTGGGAAGAGCATAAGAAACATCTGTTCCTGTCGGATAATCAACAGCGCTGGTTTTCCACGTGGAGCTTGAAGTCGCGTCGGCTGCTCTCGCCCAGTTACCGTCCATTGGCCTTTCAATCTGCTCCGTTACGGAGTGTTGATATACCTCGATCTCGGAGATACCAGTAACCGATGGGTATGGCGTACGTCCTTTATCGATCTCAACCTTCATCTCCACGACCTTCTTCAGCCCAGACTGTATCGTATAGACCGTTGGCTCGGCTGAGCTCGCCGACGTGCTATTCACCTTTCCGGATTCGACTTTGCTGCCGTCTTCAAGCGTGAATATCAGATGATACCAATTGTTCACGTGACGCGAATCGCCCCATTGTGCGATTTTCACTTCGTTGATGGCAATCGGATCCTTCCATTTCAGATTGACCCAAGGATTAGAATCATTTTCGGTCACCCATTGCTTCTTGGTGCTGCCATCCACGAGATATGAAACAGGGTTCACGGCAAGCGTCGATGTTGACGCTGTTATTTCAGATGCTAGCGGTGCATAATTTACGACCTCACCGACTTGGCATTCATAAATGTTGTCTACGACAGGCGAATCAAAAGGACCTGATACGAGCCACGAGTTAATATATGGAGCGTTTCCCGTTGTTTGCTGTGCGTAGGCTTTCGTGCCGGGAAAGCCAACCATGAATGATCCTAAGAGCATTGTGGTCGCCAATACGCTAGAAGTGATTTTAGTGCTGATTTTCATCATTTCTACCCTTTTCCTCCTTCGTTCTCTAACTTCCGCGCGATTGCTTGCCGTTCACTTATGTACCGATAAGCATCCCCCCCGCACCCAAAAATGACGTCATATGATTACAATTTCACAGTAGTGGAACAGATAAATCTTGAATACAGAAAAAAGGAGATCTTCCTCTGAAAAGTGGCTATGACGAGTCTTTAAAATAAGCACTTTTCTTTAAGATTGTGATATTTCTGCTTATCGTCGCGTAAAAAAACCATTGATCCCATAAAAATGGAATCAATGGCTTCCTTAAACTGATTATTGCAAAATCGCCTTCGCTACAATTGCAAGGTCTTCAATATCCACTTTACCGTCATGGTTGACATCGGCTTTCGCATTCCAGCCTGGCTGACCTTCTTGCTTACCATAAGCTGCTGCAACGATCGCCAAGTCTCCAACCGTGATACCGTCTTTTCCATTGACATCGGCGGAGATTTTCTTCGCTTCAAACATTTGAACGGCTGCTTCCAATGCTACTTTCGCGCTATCTACTTGCTGCTGCGTCGCATTCGGATCGTTCGCTGTTGCTTTCGCTGCATCGATCGCCGCCTGCAATTGCGCTTTGGATCCAACCACGTACAGTCCGTGCCCGTTGCCTTCCACGGCTGCATCGTGCTTCGCCTGAGAGCTAGCGATCGCAGCATTCAAGAGCGACTTATCTACCGAGATACTGATTTGTAGCGCGTGGGTCGCTCCTCCAACCTCCAGCTCGTTCCCTTCCCCGTTGGCTATAACAACGTTGCCTACAGAAATCGTTGTATCGGTTGCTTTGGTATCGGATTTCACCGTAAATTTGAATTTCAACAAATCTCCTTGGGCAGGCACGCCTTGATTCGCGCCTACGCTCGCAGCCACAATCCGGATATGACCCGGCACCATTTCCTTCTGTTCAATGACCTTAAATCCATCGTTCAGTGTTGTAACCGAATCGAACTTCAAATTCGCAGGATCATAATGTAATGTCACATCTTGCGCATACATTTTCTGATATACGCTTTGCGTCACGCCGCTTAATCCCATCGTCAAATCGATTGTTTGGCCAGGAACTGCTTGATGTGCACCCGTCAATGTGGACCCAAGACGCGTTGATGCTTGAAGTACAGTCACTTGGATGCTTGTTGTCAAATCGACGCTGTTCGGGTTTACCACACCTGCTGGCAGTGTGACCTTTCCGCTTATCGTGAAAGTCTGCTCCGTTGATTTGGACGGATCGTAGGATGATGCATCCACATTCCATGCGACATTCGCATTTACATTCCCTACACTCGTAACCAGTGCAACCGTTGCCGGTAATCCAAGTGCTGCCGCTGTTTTGGCTGTTCCGTTCGCCACTCCGGTAATCGCAGCGGGCGCTTGAATACTCTGTAATGTGCTGTCGACAGGACTCAGCTCAAACCAGTTGATGTTCCAACCGCCTTTACTAACATAGAGTCTCACCGTATGTGTTCCTGAAGGCAATGTAACGGTATCAGAGACCGTTGTCCAATTCTGCCAGCCTCCCGTTGCAGGGAAAGAAGTGGTTTTCTTATTCACGCCGTTGATCGTAAATTGTACTTCACCTGTATTACCCGTATTTACCGCAACTCTATATTTTACTGTATAGGTTCCGTCAGCAGGTATATTGACTTTATACTCCATCCAATCCCCGGCATCAATATACCCCACGTTCAGTCCACCCTCAGAGCTTGGCTCTGTCTTGATTCCCGACATGGCGACGTAGTCTTCCGCCTCAAATTTACCTAATGTTTGGGCCGGTGATTCAGCATTGACAGGCGCACTCCATAACGTAATTCCAGAAGCATCCTTTGCTCTTACTTTGTAGGTATGCTTTGACGTTCCAGTGATTCCCTTGTGCAGATATGGACTCGTTACGTTATTTATAATTCCGCCATCAACTTCGAGATCATAGCCTGTTGCACCAGGGACAGCATTCCATACCACATGAATCTCGGAACTGCTGACTCCAGTCGCTGTAAGTCCGGTAGGTATAGTCAGGGACGTCTTGTCATGATAAACCTGAAATTCTGACAAGCCATTATTTCCTGTACTGCCTGTTACCTGGAATCTGACCCATGTAACTTGCTTATCTGCAAAAGATATTTTTTTAGCTGTACCATCATTCGGTAGATCTGTTACTTGCACCGAACTGCCATCACTAAATGTAAGTGTACCCCCTTGCGACCAATCGTTTAAATTCGGACGGTCATAGAGGAATATTGTATTCATCGTCTGACTGTTACTCCAATCTAACTGTATCCAAGGATTCGCTTCACCGTTCGATGCCCATTCTCCTGCACCCCATACACCGATGATGTCATCAGCTACGTTCTGAGGGACATACCTAGGATCATTAGCAGGAAAAGAAGAAGCTGTAATCGTCGCACGCTGAGCCAAGTTCTCAGGCTCTGTCGGCAGCGTAGACGGAGGTGGTGCTGTTGTTCCGCCATAGATGTACAGTTGATCATAATAGCTCACACCTCGTCCGTCATCTGACCCTAATGCAACTTGATTGAAATGAGTGTTTGAATTCAAGGTCTTCACTTGGATCCCGTCAATAGATAACTTGACATCCGTACCACTGGTATAATCCCATTTCAATTCATGCCAACCATAAGTACGAGGAACGGAAGTTGCAATTTCTGTTGAACCGTCTAAAATAACGTAATAATCTTTATTCACGGTCGTATCCAGACCCAACCCTACTGCATTAACACCATTGTCAACCCTTGCCAGAGATTTGACTGTCGATGAAATCGTTACCCCTGAATCATAAGGGGCTTGATTTCCGTTTTGCCTGTCAAATAATTTCACAGTAACAATTTTATTGAGCGCACCTCCTAAATCCCTGTACAGTACAGGCTTTATGCCCGTTGCGGCGCCATCGCTATCGATTTTCAAAGCTTTTTTGCCGTTTAGAGCTCCCTCAGACATCCATTCGGTTGTAATACGCGGCTTAATCCCTCTATACACCCATTTGGAAAAGTCCAATCCCTTTTCAAAATCATCTTCGAAATAGATATCGGCTGGTTCTTGGAATGTGTTTCTTGCAGGCTTATAGATACTTGGAAAATCTGCCCCCACACCTATGTTGGCATAGTCCATTAATGAATCATCAAAAGAAGCGAGTTGATTGTAGGCAGTACCAAAATCAATGTTTGTGTTGATCAATGTATATTTTGCATTATAGCCGCCAACTTCAAAATTAAAATGCTGCGGATTGACGATCTTTACATTACGCAGTTCAAATCCGGAAGTACCCATATCCAGATTCATTCCATTGGGAGCGATGTCTGTCATACTTGGATTTGCCCCCACATTGTCAATGACCATTTGATTAATATAGTTGGGCTTATAATCGGTTTGACCTTTATATAGGTAGCAGGCGAAGAACGCACCGTCATCTCCACCATCCTGCTGCATGTCGTGCAGGTAAATATATTCGAAGGTGTTATGATGGGAATACATATCGGTCATGATATTGAAATTCTTATCACCGTTTGGAAAGGCAACATTAGGATTACGGCTCCATCCAGCTGATATGAATATTCCCCTTCTAGGCGAGTTATAAATTTCAAGATGGGAGATCGTATTATAACCGGAATTCATGATCATAACGCCTTGAGTTTGGCCTACCAGTTGACCTACATCATGGATGATCGTATTGGTGACCGTATTATGGTGGCTATAGCCGTCTCCATTCGCATCTCCACCGACACCGGGATACCCGCCCTCGATATTGACACCGCCATGTCCGGTGTATTCAATCAAACTATCTTTAATCATCGTATATTGGTTGGCTAAATAGAGTTCGATTCCGAACATGCCCGCATTTTTAATATGAGCCTTCGATATCGTGATGTTACTCGTATTCGTTAACGTAATGACGCCAACTTGGAACTCCACTCTTTCGGTCTGTTCGGCGTACGATGGTTGTGTGCTTCCTGCAGCTTCCGGCGGGTAGTACCCCAAGCCTGCACCGGCATCGCCCCAGTTCCATCCGTAGCTGTAGTAATCAGGGAAGTTCGTATCTTTAAACTCCAGACCGCTAAATGTAATATGCGACACCATGCTCGTTCGGGATGCGCCTTTGATATCGATGATTTTTTCTACAGCAGGGATCACGATATCTTGATCGTTGATACTACCTGATCCGGCTAATGGATAATAATACAGATACCCCGTCTTTTTGTTAAAGTAATATTCACCAGGCTGGTCTAGAAATCCAAGATTCCCTTGCACAAAATATCTCGCATCACTACCGGTCTTATATTTGGGGCGATAGGCCGCAGAATTGGTGGGGTCCGTTTTGTATGTAAGTGTGCGCGTAGAAGTATTTATGCTTGCAATGGGAATCGTGTCCGTCATCCAATCCCAATAACCGCCGTCCCACATATATACCTGAGCGTCCAAATCCCCTCGATTCTGCGCATTGACAAGCCCTGTCAATGATTCGGAATCGATATCGCCTTCTTTATAGATCAGATTACTGATTCCGCCTCCCGCTGATCTCATATAGGCAGTCGATGATGCCGGAAATCTCGGATCGACTACTAGATTTTTCGTTCGTGCCATCGTCGCTCTGGCATCATTGACATATAAAGTATTGAAGTTAATCGTTGTACCTACATAGGTTTTGAATACGTTTCCATCTGCAGAAGCTGGCAAGTCAGCATCCACACCTGTCCGCGTTACCTTATCCCATGCAGAGGTTACCTTATTGCCGCCAATGAATTTCGCAGTTCCTAATCCATCCTTCTGGGTATAGATGATGTTATGCCCATTGGTTCCCGAATCTCTCTCCACGAAGGAAATCGGATTGTTGACGTAATAATCACCCTTAGCGATATACACAATAATGTCGCCTGTCATTTGGCTGTTAATCAAACGCACAGCATCGCGCGCCGCTTGTATTGTCGCAAATGGGTGGTCAGCTGAACCGTCATTCGTATCGCTGCCAGACGGTGACACAAAGAACTTCGTTTGTATATTGTCCGAGACTACATTTGGAACACTTTCGGCTGCATGTACATTTGATCCTGGGACATACCATGTGATCGATAGCATAAACATTACGATTAGAATATTAAGTTGTTTACGTAACTTCATTATGACTCACCGGTCCTTTCGATTTCGCTCAAAACACAATACAATTTACATCTTTGAGCACCTACTCAATAAGCATCCTCCCCCGTGTTCAAAGTGTGAGGTCTTATGATTGCAATTTCACAGTAGTTGAACGGATGCCATCTTGAATACTGAAAAAAGGAGAACTTCTTCTGAAATTGGCTATTTCGGGTCTTTAAAATAAGCACTTTTCATTAAAATTGTGATATTTTCGATTCTACTCCATGAAAAAGCCAGTGATCCCATCAAGTGGGACCACTGGCTTCATCAATTATTATTTCAAAATCGCCTTCGCTACGATCGCAAGGTCTTCAATATCTACTTTACCGTCATGATTGACATCCGCTTTCGCATTCCAGCCCTGCTGACCTTCTTGCTTGCCGTATGCTGCTGCTACGATCGCCAAGTCTCCGACCGTGACGCCGTCTTTTCCATTGACCTCGGCGGAGATTTTTTTACTTTCGAACACTTGAATTGCTGCTTCCAATGTGGATTTCGCGCTGTCTACTTGCTGCAGCGTTGCATTCGGATCTTTCGCCGTCGCTTTCGCCGCATCGATCGCCGACTGCAATTGCGCCTTGGAGCCTTTCACGTACAGCCCGTGCCCGTTGCCTTCCAACGCTGCATCGTGCTTCGCCTGAGCGCTAGCAATCGCAGCATTCAAGAGCGACTTATCTACTTGATTACTAATTTGCAGGGCATGGGTCGCTCCTCCAATCTCCAGCTCATTCCCTTCCCCGTTTGCAATGACAACATTGCCTACAGAAATCGTCGTATCGGCAGCTTGGGGAGCTGATTTGGCTGTGAATTTGAAGGCCAATAAGTCGCCTTCCACTTGCACGCCTTGGTTCGCGCTTACGCTCGCAGCAACAATCCGGATATGTCCTGGCACCATTTCCTTCTGCTCGATGACCTGGACTCCGTCTTTCAACGAGGTTATGGAATCGAACCGTATATTCGACGGATCATAATGAAGCATTAAATCTTGCGCATACATCTGCTGATATACACTCTGCGTAACACCGCTTAGTCCTAGCGTGACATCGAATGTTTGGCCAGGGGCGACTTGATGTACACCTGTCAATACAGATTTTGGCATGCTTGATGCCTGAAGCACCGTCACTTGGATGCTTGTTGTCAATGGGATGTTATCAGGATTTGAAACCCCTGCCGGCAAGGTTACGGTTCCTTCAACCGTGAAGGTTTGTTCTGCCGTTACAGCCGGATCATAGCTTGAATCATCCACATCCCATGTCACATCAGCATTTACATTTCCTCCATAGGTGACAAGTGCTACGGTCGCAGGCAGTCCAAGGGCTGCTACCGTCTTGGCTGTACCGTTAGCGACACCTGGAATTGCTGCAGGTGCCGTGATGCTTGTAAGCTTTTTGGATCCGTCTGAGACATCAACCTGCTGCAATATTGTAGCATTACGTCCGTTAACATGAGCTACAGCTATAATTGTTCCTGCTTTTGAATATAAAGAAGGTTCAAGATCAACAAAAGTAATCGGTAATACCGTACTTCCGGGCTGACCATCTACTATCGTTTGCGCCGAAACGGATGTTGGTAATACAGGTGCTTCCTTAATCAATGTTGATATAGGCGATAATGAGTTTATTGATGTTACACCGTTAATATGGACTTGGACACTCACTTTGCCGTACATTCCCACCAATGAGCCATTAACAGTGTATGTTCCCGGAGTATTCAGAACTTCATTGTTCATCATATCCCACTTAACAGGAATTTCCTGAGTAGTAACGCCATCAAATGTCACGGAAACCGTAGCCGGAAGTGTTGGTGATGTGCCGACCGTTGTTGATACCGGTGAAACCGTTTCTATTGTTGCATTTGTATAGGACTTATAAATACCAACAGTATAGTTAGTCGTTGCGCCCACTTTCGATGTCTGAGCGATTGTGATCGTATTTGGACCGAATATTAAAGGTAAAGTTTGCGCCGTCATATCCGTGAATTGGTCCGTAATATTTGTGCCGTTCAGCAAAATGGAGAATGTTGCGCCATGTTCTGAAGTTGGCATACTAAGTGTGACGTCCTTAGTTGGATCGGTAATTGAAGCCTGATACGATGTGTGATTAGGGTTGAAATCTCCATTAAGTTTTGCATTACCCAGCTTGAGATTCGCATCATATACCATATTTGGTTCTATTTTGTTTGTCTTTACATTAATATCGTCTACGCCCAAGTTAAACTTAGCTTGGCCGAAGTCCCAAGGAGCAAAAGCAATAAAGCCGCTTGTATAGGTTGAGTCTTGCCCCACAATTGTGGTATTTCCGTCAAGTGTTGCGGATATCGTACCATTTGTAACAGTGATGGACAACGTATGCCACTTGCCAGTGCCAGTGACTGCTTTAAATAGGTCAGCAGGCAGATCAGCACTTGTCGATCCCTCTATTTTGTTGTTCGTATGGGTAGCATCACTATTTTGATCAGCACGGTATAACTCCATTTTATTGTTACTTTTATTAAAAGCAACATTGTATCCAGCCGGTTGGTATGTCATTTTCCCTGCGTGAGTACCGGATTTGACAATCGGCTGCGTATTAACAAAGAAACGTAATGGATGTGCAGTGTCTGTATAATCGCTAGCAAGCGCAAATTTTAAATCAAGCGTGTAATTGCTCCAATTATGCGCAGGCGCCTCTTCATAATAGAGGGCTGGTTCATTGTTGACGATCATAACATTGTTACTGCCATTTGTCGTATCTTTCTTCGGGTTCGCTATAACTTTCAAATTCGGATTAGTTCCCCAGAAAGTTGTAAAACCATCTTTATTATATGCTGCAGACTGTCCAGAACTCGTAATTGCAATTTCGGTTTTCGGCATTCCGTTCTCAAAATCCCAGTTGTTGATTAATGTAACAGGGTCTACTACTACTGGTGGCGTATAAGGTGGTACTGAACCCGCACTCGGTTGAAGCGGCACTACTGGATCAGCGTCTACACCACCGTAAACATCGATTAGATCATAGTAGGACATACCAGTATTTTTGCCTGGAGCGCCAGTGCTATCGTAATTTCCCATTCCAATATAATTGAATGACGCTCTATCGAGTGTTGTTACCTCTTGGTCATTAATATAAAGTGTAACTTTGCCGGCATTAGAGTAGTCAAACTTAAACTGATGCCACCCAAAACTACGAGGTATAGTCGTTAACTTTTCAGTCGTACCATCAAGATAAGTAAAATAGTCTCTGCTAGCATGACCGTTAATTCCAAGCCCTACATGGTTGGCAGTAGTATTGTCATCAACTCTCATGTAAGATTGACCTCTAACATCCGAATCATTCAATCCTTCATTGTAGTCATTACCGGCATAATCACGACGTTTATCGAAGAACCAACCAGTTACGGTTTTGTTTAAGTTGTCGTCGAATGTTCTACTGACTGCAACCCCATCTGAATTCCCTTTCGCACCGCCGTTAATGAACAGAGAATAATGACCGTTGAACGGACCTTCAGCTGTATACGCGGTGGAAATAACAGGATTACCTTTTTCAATTGACCATTTTGTTGTGTCAATCTCTCCGCCTTCAAAATTATCCGAAAAATAGCTATCCGATTGTAATTTCGGCGAGTTTGGATTATACAATTCGGAAGTAAATGGAAATTCTTGACGGTTAATACCGATACGGGCATAGTCCATCTTCGAATTGTCAAACGAATAATAAAGACGCGGACTATACGCTGACGTTGGATAATCGCTGTTTACGTTATCAACATAAAATACATCACCATTTTGCGTCGGTTCAACACGTAAATTAGCACTTTGATTGTTAATACCTTCAATATTAGAAAGATAAGTACCTGTAGCACCCATAGCCAAGTCCATACCATGAACCGTATTAGGATCGCGGACGTCGGCTGCACTACCAATCTCCGAAGTTACAATTTGATTAAAGACATTACCCGCCTTGGATTCACCATATGGCTGACCTGTTACTGGATTAATAGCCTTTGCCGGGTCCTTTGTTCCGTATTTTCTCTGTACATCATTGCCTTTGAAGAGAGCTCCAATGAATATTGCACTATCCTCAGCGGTATCTTGTTCCGCATCATGCACATAAATATATTCGAAACGGTTGCCGTAGTTATACACGTCTCTCACCGGGTCAAAGTTTGGACTTGAATTAGGCATAGTTTGTGCTTGACCAACAAACGAAATTGCACGTCGTGGAGCATAGTAAATTTCTAGGTTCTTAAAAGTGCTAAAACCTGTATTCATTACTTGTAATCCAGCACCAAAAGCATTTACTTGTCCAACATGGTGAATGGACAAATTATAGAAGGTATGGTTGTTGTTGTATTTTCCAACTCCTGGATAACCGCCATCCGTATTGATACCGCCCATACCAGAGTTATCGATAACAAGGTTTTGGAACGTATTGTATGAATTATCGCGCCAAAGAACGATTCCAAACATTCCTATATTAGTAATTCGGCTGTTTTGAATAGTAATATTATTAGTATTAATCAATGTAAACCCGCCATGCATATATGCAGGACGAACAGCATAGTCAGAATAATATGGCTGTGTACTGCCCGCTGCCTCGGGTGGTGGGTATGGAATTGCTGTACCGCCAGCATACCAAGTTTCACCGTAGCTCCAACCATCTACAATATAATTATCTGATTCTGTAGCTTCGAGAGTGAATCCGTCGAAAGTAATGTGGCTAACTTGTTTTGCAAGATCCGGTGCTTTGCCCCAATCCGCAATTTCCGGTTTATCAGAACCTTGCAAACGAATAATTTCCTTCGTAGTCGGAACTACGACATTCAAGTTGTTCATATCCTGGGCGCTTGCAACACCATCAGCTGCTGTCGGATAGTAGTAAAGCCAGCCCGAATGTTTATCATAGTGATACTCGCCAGGCGAATCCAAGAAAGAAATATTTCCTTGCAAGAAATAACGAGCATTGGCATTAATGTTGTATTTTGTAATATACATTTCAGGATGCGCAGGATCGAACGGTGAATACATCATATTATTCGTTGTATCGATTCTGTTAATAGGAAGGGTGTTAGACTCAAAAGCATATCCTCCACAGTCAAAAACAAAAAGTTGAGCAATTTCTGCAACATTTGCGACTTGAGCTTTTACTAGAGCATCTATTTGAGCCGGAGTCAGGTCACTCGCTTTGTAACCCATATCTTTGTTTGAACCGCGGGTTGACAAGAAATAGGGGCCATTCCACGATGGGAATTCAGGATCCTCTACCTTATTGGGCGTACGGGCCATGATCGCTTTTTCGAAGCCAATATTATCTTTTTGAGAGCCAATATAAAGTTGGTTGAAGTTATATTGTTCAGGATCAAGTTTAACTTTATATACTTTACCCTCCGCAGATTGTGGCAATTGACTTAAATAATCTGTACCAACTACATCTGCAGCACTCGTCTGCACCCAACCGCCTGTAACAGGGTTGCCGCCGATTAAATGCGTGCTTCCGGGAGCTCCAAGGCTTTTATAATGAACCTGATGCCCATTAAAACCTGAATCCTTTTCGTCGAATTTCAACGGGTCATGAATGTAATAATTGCCCGGTGCAACAAAAACATAAATATCGCCAGTCATATCTTGATTGATTTGACGAACAGCTTGTTGGGCTTTTGCAATGGTCAGAAAAGGATGCTCATAAGTCCCATCATTATCGTCGCTGCCTGTTGTGGATACAAAAAACTCCTTGTAAATATTACCCGATGCGTTAGCGCTTACATGATTAACAACGCCACAGAAGGAGCTAATACTCAATACAAAAACTAAAAATAGTTGCAATATTTTTTTAGGATTATACTTACTCATTCCATCGTCTCCTCACATTCTTAAGTCTCTAATCGAAAACTCGCAGTGCCTATAAATGGAGCGCTTTCAAGAAGTTCCTCTCCTTTCATCCATTTACAATGCTTCATACGTTGTTAGCATTATTGTGTATTCTGATCATAGTGTTTTAGCTGGGCAAAATTAACTGCAAAATTGATGGAAAACTTCATATTTGATAGAAATCATCCTATTAAATTTGACTTTTCTCGAAAAAAATAAGGGTTTAACCAATAGCAATCAAATTGAAGATTACCTGCGCCGCTTCAGCACGTGATGAAATTCCCTTCGGGACGAACTTGTCTTGTGAGCGTCCTTTGATGAGCTGTAGCTCAGCCGCTGCACTCACCGCGTTCACCGCCCATGGCGATACCTTATTCATATCTTTAAATCCAGGGGCTATAGAGGAGCCAAACGATTGACCGCTCATCAATTCGTATGCTTTCATTGTCATGGTGACCATTTCCTCTCGGGTTATTAGCCCTTTTGGATCAAAGCTAGTAGCGCTCTTCCCAGTCACGATTCCGGCCTTGAACGCCTTGGCGACCGCATCGGCGAACCAATCACCAGCTTTGACGTCCGCGAATTGAAGTTCTGCCTTATCATTCAGCTTCAAAGCTTTTACCAGCATCGCCACGAATTCTGCACGAGTAATAGCGCGTTCTGGCTCGAATGTGTTCGCGCTAGTCCCGCTGATAATTTGCTTCGCCGCCAGCTCTGCAATCACATCGTAGGCCCAGTGGGTCGATGGAAGATCCGTAAACTTATGAACTGAACCGCCCTTTCCGCCTCCGTTGTTGCCGTTACCATTGCCGTTACCGTTACCATTACCATTGTTGCCATTGCCATTGCCATTGCCATTACCGTTACCATTACCGTTGCCATTGTTGCCGTCATTCGAAATCGCGACCGTCGTCTTAACGCCAACTTGTTGTGACTTGGAAGCTATTTGACTGTCTACCAGCTTCAAATCTGTTAATTCAATGTTGGCATCTCCCGAATTTTTAGCGACGAAATTGATCGTGACAAACGTGATATTGCCTTTATCGCCAGGCACATCCCCCATCTTGGTATAAGCGAATTGGATATGCCCGCGAGAAGTCTCACCCGCAGTAAACCCGAATCCGCTAGCGCCCGCACTCGCGCTCTGATACGTCAGCTTATCGGCGTCATAATTGACATTCACTTCGTAACCGAAAACATCTGTCATATCCTTCCCTTTCACGGTAACGGAGAACTGGTCATTTTTCGCAATATGATTGTTCGAAATTGATAAGGAATAGGAGGGTTCGTTCGCTGCTAGAGCAACCTGCGGTAGTAAAGATAGGAATAATACGAAGGACAGGCCGTAAGAAAGAAGTTTACGTCTCATGGATTTCAATACCCCTCTCGTCAATGGAAGGACGGCATCTAGCCATCCTCCCTATCACTGTGCAATATTTAATTGATTTCCCTCGAAAAAATTAGATCGAAGCCACTTTGCAATTCGCCTCCAGCAGTCCCTCGGAGGATGTACTTATGACGATTTCACCCGCTTCTTCCATCGATTGAACAATAAGCAGGCAGCTGCCGTTGAACGCTTTTCTTCGATTCGATTTATCAGGCTCATGACTGCTTGGGTTTCCGTTGCCAACGCCCAAGATCTTCCCTTTTCCTTCTACAGCGAAAGAGATCTCATGATCTGCCGTAGGTACAACGCGTCCATGCTCATCCACCACATACGCTCGAATGACAGCCACGTCACATCCGTCGGATTGCATTTGCGTGCGATCCGGCACCAGCTTCACTGCATACGGGGCATCCGTTGTTGCAACAACAGCGCGCGCTGCCTCCACGGAGCCATTTCGGCCGATCGCCACCAGCTCACCCGGCGCATACTTCACGGTCCATTCCAAATGCGAGGCGCTTACCATATCTTGTTCCCCTAAGCTCACGCCGTTATGGAACAATTCAATGCGTTCACAGTTGCTGTACACCCATACTTCGATGTCCTGTCCTTCCTTATCCGGCCAATTCCAATGCGGCATAATATGCACGATCGGCTCCTCCGTCCAAGCCGACTTCAAATAGAAGTAGTTGTCTTTCGGGAACCCGCATGTATCCATTACGCCGAAGTGGGAGTTGATGTTTGGCCATTCGTAAGGCGTCGGCTCACCTCGGTAATCGAATCCTGTCCAAATGAACACGCCGGAAAGAAACGGATTCTCGACGACATCGCGCCATGCTTTCTCCACGGAACAGCTCCATTCAGGAATGTGAATGCCGTATTCCGGACAATACCCTTGAACATCATCCCGTTCATAAATCCCGCGGGTTACCGTACAGCTCGCACTTTCACTGCCGATCATCTTCCGGGAAGGAAATTGCTGATGGTCACGGATATCTTGATCTTCCCGCTGACCGTAGTTATAGCCGACAATATCGGCGCCATCGCTATATCCTCCGTCATTCCATCCATGATTCATCGCGGCAAGCGTCGGTCTGGTCGGATCGATGCTGCGCGTGATCGAAGCTAACGTTCTTAGCATGCGCGCGCCCATGACGGTCCCTTCCAGAATTTCTTCATTTTCCATGCTCCACAGGATGATGCAGGGGTGGTTACGGCCGCGATACAACACAAACTTCAAATCCTCAATCCCGCTTGGCGAAATATCCAGCTTCCTATTCTCCTCCACAACCAGTATGCCTAATTGGTCACAGAGATCCAGAAGCTCTGGCGTCGCCGGATGATGGGCGCTCCGATAGGCATTGCACCCCATCTCTTTCAGCAATTTGAGCTTGTAAGCAATCAGCTGATCCGGCAACGCTACACCTACGCCCGCAAAATCCTGATGGTTGCAGGTACCTTTAATCGGATAATGCTTCCCGTTCAGGTAGAAGCCTGAATCCGCTGTAAATTCAATCGTTCGAATACCGAAGCTCGTCCGGTAATCGTCACGCAGCCCTGCTTCATCGTAGACTTCCGACATGACATAGTAAAGGTACGGCGATTCAGGCGACCAAATCTCGGGATGATCGATGCGAACAACCTGTTCGAACGTCCCCTGCCGTTCAAATGGAATGTCCATGTTGCTTGAACCTTCCCCTACGAAATTTCCTTCTGCATCATAGATCTTCGATACGAGTCTGCAAGCTTTGTCTGCAAAATACGCATTCTTCACGACTGTGACGATGGAAATTTCAGCTTGCTCTTCGCTAACCACAGGCGTCGTCACATACGTTCCGAACCGGTCTACATGAAGACGATCCGTTACCGTTAACCAAGTATGCCGATAGATGCCGGCCCCCTCATACCACCAGCCCTCATAATCGGACGCATCCACTTTGACCAAGACAACATTTTTGCCTTCGATGCCATAACGCGCAATATCCGTAATATCGTAGCCAAAGCCTGTGTACCCGCTTGCGTGCGTGCCCAGCAAATGACCATTCACCCAGACTGTACTGTTACGAAATACACCGTCAAACTCAAGCGTTAATTTCTTGCCTTCAAGCTCCTGCGGAATGTCGAACACTTTCCTGTAAAAACCTACGTCGGCAGTTAGATAGCCATGGCTTTTGTGGTGCTTGACTTTGCCTCCATCATTCACATACTCTCCCTCAACACACCAATCATGGGGCAAGCTAACTGCTTTCCACGCTTCCGGATCAATTTGCGAAGGTTCTCTTTCGTCAAAGTAGGCGATCTTCAGCCATTCTCCATCTTCGATATCCTCGCAATCGGTAATGCCTCCCGTCATACCGCCCTTCACGGCATGCATGATCGGCAAATCTCCTTGATGGAACATCCATCCTTTGTCGAAACTTTCCTTTAATCTATTGATATCAGCCATATTAACTCTCCTTGTATCATGTTGAACCATGTTCCGATAATTGCTTGGATAATGTTATTGCCTGGGGAATAAATTGATTGATGTATTTGTTGATGAAATTCTCCGCCAGATCCGTGAACCCGCATTTTTGGGTAGCACAATAACTCCGGTTACTTGAATAGATTGTTGATTCGTATCCGGAGTTATCGTTTCTTGCTTCTAACTTAATGCTCGTCCATTTCTATTTGCCGTTCGCAGCCTTCCATTCATCAATTTGCTTTTGTGCATCTGCAATTAATGCGTCTATACCCGCTGCTTTCAGTTTTTTCAGTAATTCTGGAACTGTTTTTTCAGGGTCTTGCGTTCCAGTATAGATGATCGAAAGATACTCATTCATGATGGCATTGACCTGCGCATTCTCTCTTTTCATACCATCTGCATTGTATAGGAAACCAAGAAGCGGTGAAGTTATAGAGTCGTCATTCGCTTTTTTCATTTGATCCCACGTATCTGCCGGTTGGCCTTTTTGCACATATGCATTGAACCAGCTACCGAATTCCCATGCATTGTTCGGATTGTAAGCCGAATCCTTGACAATTTCGACAGTATTCTCGTCTACTTTCGTATAATGCTTACCCTCAATGCCGTACGTAACCAAGTTGTAAAGCTCCTTATCCTCAAAAAGTAGATCGAGCAGCATCATCGCTCTTTCCGGGTTTTTACTATTTTTGTTAATTCCCGTCATTGCAGCAATAACAGAACCTGTATTTACAAATTGCGGTACGGGTTTTCCTTGAACGACCGGATATCCTAAATCCGTACTTGCACCAGATTCACTTCCAGGACCATATCCGCCTGTCACTACCACATATTTACCAGTCTTCGCCTCTGCTTTCTCATCTTTTAACGCAGCGGCATCTTTACGGATATAACCTTTTTCGTACCATTCTCTGAACATCTTGGCTTGTGCCATAAACTCTGGACTTTCCAACAAGTTGAATACCTTAAACGCAGGATCATCGGTGCGAATGCCCAGCGGATTTACACTGTTCCCTTGCACCTGGTCAACCGTCATACCTTTTTCATTATCGTACAATTCAAACATGTGCGTAATGTTGCCTGTTGCCAAATAAGGTGTGATGCCAGGCTCACCCTGTTTCACTTGCCCAAGAAAAGGCGTTATATCTGCATACTTCTTAATTTTTGTTGTGTCCAGAGCATATTTGTCAGCCAGGTCTTTCTTGATGTTTAAACCTCTGCCGATCGCATAAATCTGATAATTTAATACGCCATATGTTTTTCCGTTCACCTTTGCAGCAGGCCAGTACTTTTCAGGTACTTGCTCCAAAATATGTTTACCGTATTTTTGCAGCAGATCATCCAGCGGCAGCAAAGCACCTTTAGATACGTTCTGCGTGTAGTTATTCGCCCAAGACGACGTGAAAGCAAGGTCGTACGGCTCTCCGGAAGAGGTGATGACGTTCATTTTCTGATCGTACGCCCCCCAATCGATCGTGTTGATAGTTAAGGTTGCATTGATCTTTTCTTTCAAAATTTTATTGATTTCATCCGTGACAAGCTGTTGGTCCTTCTGAGGCGTTCCCACGACATACCATGTTAAATTCACGGGGTCTAATGTTTGATTTCCTTCCGTATCCGTTGTTGACGCTTGCGTCGGCGTGTCCGCTTTCGCAGCATCTTGATTCGCAGATTTGGATCCGCAGCCCGATAACATAGCGGTCGTAAGCAAACCCACCGTTAATAGTAAACATAATGTCTTTGGCATCTTTCTGATTTTCATTGCTGAACCCTCCTGAATATCATTCTCTTTATCTATTGCATACTGTTGCCAGTATTACAACCCTTCATCGGATCTTTTACCCCTTGACAGAACCTACTGTAATGCCTTTGACGAAATATTTGTTCGCAAACGGGAAGATGAACATCATTGGGCCTGCCGCCAGCACACAAATCGCCATTCTCGCAGATTGGTCCGGCATCGCAACGCCCTGCAATAGTCCCATGGAAGCGGCTACAGAATTTCTTAGATAATCCGCGTTCGACATAATCCGCCAGAGCAGAAATTGAAGCGACACATATTCACTATTCTGAATAAACATCAGGCTTAAATAATAGTCATTCCAGTACATAAGCAGGATGAACAGCGACACGGTGACAATGCCGGGCAGTGTAATCGGGACAACGATGCTGAAGAATACACGGTATTCGCTGGCGCCGTCCAATTTGCCCGATTCGATAATCGCTGGAGCAATATCGGACATGAAACCTTTCATAATCAATACAAACATCGGCATAACCAAGTAAGGAGCAATGAGAACCCAAATCGTATCAGACATATGCAGAACGCGAGAAATAATAATATACCAAGGTACCAATCCACCGCTGACTAACATCGTCAGGAATACATACAGTGACGTTTTCTGTGCATACGGATAGTCTTTACGCGACATCACATAGGCCAGCATGGTGGTGATGATAATGCTGAAGATCGTACCTACGATACATACGAAAATCGTTACACCATAAGAGGTTAGAAGCTGACCTGGGTCTGCAAAAATAAACTTGTATGCCGTGAAATCGATTTTCTCTGGAATCAAGCTGTATCCCTGCTTCATAATGCTCTCTTCGCTGGAGAGAGACACGGACACAACTAGAATTAACGGCAGTATACAGATGAATGAGAATCCAAGCAAAATGATATGTGAGATGATTCTGAATACCGGAAAGCCCCGGTTAATGACTGAACTAGACATAGACAACCACCTTAAAATACGGAATTTTCTGAGTCGAATTTACGAATAAGACCGTTGACGATCAGGACCAATACGAGACCAACAATCGATTGATATACGCCTGCAGCCGAAGCCATGCCAATATCACCGAGTGATTTCAATGATCTGTACACGTACGTATCAATAACATCTGTCGTGGCATAGAGCAGCGACGAATCTCGAGGAATCTGATAGAACATGTCGAAATTCCCTACGAAAATTTTGCCGACCTGCATGAGCACCATCAGGATGATGAGCGGCTTCAATAACGGGAGCGAAATGCTCTTGATCAGCTGCCATCTGCTCGCGCCGTCTACTCTCGCGGCCTCGTAATATTCTTCATTAATGCCAAGGAGACCCGTGAAATAGATGATCGTATAATAACCGGCATTCTTCCATACATACGTTAAAACGAGTAGCGGAGGCCAATATTTCGCATCGTTATACCAGAGTACGGCATCCTTCCCAAACCACTCTAGGATCGTGTTCACTAATCCATGCTCCATATCGAACATGGCCAAGAAAATGTAACTGACCACCGTAAAAGATAGGAAGTACGGCAGGAACAGCACCGTTTGATAGAACTTCACGGAAGATCGTCTCATTTCATTCAGCATGAGCGCGAATGCAACGGCGACGATCAGTAAGACAACGATAAAGGCCACATTGTATAAGACCGTATTTCTGGTGATCCGCCATGCATCTTGGGAGAACAAATATTTGAAGTTATCGAACCCCACCCAAGGGCTATCCCAGAAGCCTAAATCAATTTTATAGTCCTTGAAGGGCAGCAGGATGCCATATAGCGGCATATAACTAAATACGAATAACAGCAGCACGCCCGGAAGGGATAAAATGAATAGTTGTCTGTACCTCATGAAGGTTTTGATGAAGCTAGAACTTCGCAATGCCAATTCACTCCTTGTTGTTCGTTATTTCTCTTGCTAGTTCGAATCATAGAGCGAATCGCGATCCAAGAACACTGTCGAATTTAATTAATCCAGCAATGAAACCCTGTAAAATTTAATTTTTACTGCATTTTAGGTGTAAAAGGGCATAAAAATGCCGCTCTTTCCCATGGGAAACTAAGCGGCAATGTAATTTTAGGATTTGGTTATCGTTGTTTTGAGCACATGTTCTTTCGGCGTTACGCCATACTTTTTCTTGAATAGCTTGTAGAAATAGCTTTCATTCTCCATGCCAATCTTCTCGATGATCTGCACGATCGGAAGGTTTGAATTCTCCAGCATCTCTCTCGCCTTTTCCAATCGGACGCCATTAATATACTCCGACAGCGAAATCGTCATATTTTCTTTGAAAATTTTACCCAGATGGGTAGAGGACATTTTCAGTTGTTCTGCGACAAGCTGCAAGCTTAAGCCTGGGTCCGAATAACTTTCCTCGACGATCCCTTTCGCGGTCTCAATAATAAGGGCATGCTTCTCAGTATTGGATTGCTTGGCATTCCCTACGCCAAGGGAAATCAGCTGCATCAGCTCGTTCAAAATCTCTTCCATCGTCTCGAATTCCATCATCTTGAAATGATACACATTGTAATCGATATGTTGGGGTTGAAGCTTGGATTTATTCATTTCATTGAGCGTATTCAATATAAAAGTCGTTACATGCATAACCGATAACGTCATATTGTTGAAATTCTGCTCTTTAATCTCATCAAGGATGCTGACAATGACCTTTTCGGCATTTTGGATATTCCCAGACTTCATCACATCAACCAGCTTTTTATTCCACTGCTGAGCATAGTACACTTGTTGATTTTCGTTATTTGCTGTCACGGAATCCCCTGTAATGATGGAATTTCTTCCGAATAGGAGCCGATAGTTCGTATGATATAACGCTATACGATAGCTGCCTTCCAGTGCAATAGCAAATTCGGCCATTTCGCCAATGGACACGGATACAGTCATCTTGAAATAATTCATGATCATGTTCTGGGCTTCCGCAATACAGCCCGCCAGCGTAGGAATAACCTCGTCATGCTGGGCTTGTCCTGTATTCACGATCAGTACAATCTGGTCTTTCTTCATATCTACCGTTTCATTATTAAACTTAGCCTTCACCGTATCGTGCATAATATTGGCGATCGCAAACCGGAAGAGCTCTTGATCTCGATTGCTCTTCAGAAGAAAATGATTGTATTGATCGATTCGAATCACACATACGACCAGCTTCCCGCCGGATTCGAACAATGCGGTGTTACTCTCAATCGCACTAGCAATATCATCCTTCGTCATCGCATGACTATCAACAAGAAGATTGGTCAGATAATAGTTGTTAAGCAGCCGGTCTTTCGAGCGGGTTTCTTGATAATATAACTCTCGATATTCATAGTATTTATTATACATTTGATTTAAGACACTAATTTCATCTTCGATTGGCTTGTTATCACTTTCATCCCGATCCATTGTATTAATCTGTTTTACGAGCCTTCCGATTGGTACATAGATGTTCCTAGAGATCGCGAAGGAAGCAATTAACGCAATAACAATGAATAGCAATGTAATCAGCAAAATAATGAACTTGATATGGTCTACATTTTGGAATACTTCTTGATAAGGCTGGACCTTCACCAGTACCCAATCGACCCGATTCAAGTAGATGTAAGACACATAGCTTTTTTCCCCTTTAAAATCCGTGGTGAAGGAATCGAAAGAGACCCCCGTATCTGTAATGCCGTTCTTAATGAACTGGCTGTAAAGCGACTCTAGGGATGCTTTCGTCTCCTGATCATGATTTGGATTGCCGATATTGACGCCATTACCGTTCAATAGATAAATATTGCTCTTGGATTTCGGATTCGAGGTGTTGATTCGATTGATATTCTCCAGCATCCAGTCCGCTTTAATATTCACATAAATGCTGTCATCCGGCTTATTCTCCTCACTCAACCAATCATACATCGCATAGGTGAACACACCATCCGTTGGCTTGGATGCAATCGGATACAGGCTCTCCACTTCTCTATAGATCGGCTTAAGTACAGGTACGACTTGGTTAGAACGCATCATCGTCTCAAGACCGGGATCGCTGCTGAATATCCCCTTGTTGGTCGACACATAGACCTTCGATTTGCCATTATAGATGACGATGGAATGAATGAATGCGTTATTGCTCATATAGGTCGTTCTTAAGTTTTCCAGCGCAGCGCTTGCCTCGCGATAATTATCGTTGATATGATCCATATCCAGAATAGCCTTCGAATCACTGCTCAAATAGATCGAATTAGCTAAGTTCTTCACCGTCTGGTCGAAGTTATCTACATTATAGGCAACCTGGGATAAGATCTGTTTGTTTAGATCATAGTTATTTCGGACCACCGATTTCTCGACGTTCAAGTAAATAATCGTGGAAAAGAAAACCAAGATACTTAAGAGAGCTAAGACCGTCCATAAATAAATCCTTACGAAATATTTACCTGATCTGAAAAATTTCTTCATGATAGCGCTTACCCCTTTGTCTATTCGCGTGACCCATCATTCAATTTCTATCATTATAAAGTGTATTCTATCATGTGCAGTCAAATCGTTCCATAAATAACTTCTGATTCGCTGTATGAAAAAAACCATTGATCCCATAAAAATGGAATCAATGGCTTCTTCTATCGGATTATTGCAAAATCGCCTTGGCTACAATCGCAAGGTCTTCAATATCTACTTTTCCATCATGATTGACATCGGCTTTCGCATTCCAACCTGGCTGACCTTCTTGCTTACCGTAAGCTGCTGCAACGATCGCCAAGTCTCCAACCGTGATACCGTCTTTTCCATTGACATCGGCGGAGATTTTCTTGCTTTCAAACACTTGAATGGCCGCTTCTAGTACGGATTTCGCGTTATCCACCTGCTGCTGCGTTGCATTCGGAGCGTTAGCTGTCGCCGTGCCCGTTTCTCTCCATGCGTATTTCTCATAGTAAGCGCTATCAAAACTAGCCAGTACTATAACTCCAGCCATTGCTTTTACTATAGATTCAGGCATGCAAAAAAACACGTCTATCATGAACGAAAAAACATCTTTATTTTCTGCCATGATGAAGGACAAAAGGCCCAGTTTCGCTGCGAACGCAGCAGAACTGGGCCTTAAATCGTTCAGATAGTAAATGAATCAAGTGCATTCCTCTTGCTATGTTATTTCACTCTTGCAACCTTTAACATCTTGCGTCTTTCCTTGATGAAATGCCGCAGCCCCTTAAAGAAATGACCATTCACCATCATCAGAATACCATCCAACATTGGCATATTTACAACGCCACCTGTCATTCTGGCTATTCCCCTAAACGGCATATGATACACGGACATCATGATGAGATTTGCCGTGCTTCTTTTTCCTATTTTCCTGAGGTACCAATACGCAAACACGATTGAATGATACGCAAGCCTTGCAAATCCACCCTTGGCATATTGACACTGCGCGATCGTATCGTTATAACCAAGCGGTTTGGTTCTGTCCCATGCGGAGACCGGTACCTTACGTCCAAGCAGGTGTTCAAATTCTTCTTCACTCACCTTGCTTACTTGACCGGAATAATACGATGGAAGCTTCTCCTTGTCATAAGGTAATGGAGCCCCAGTTCCTTCCACATAAAGAACCTCTTCTAATCTGATATCGGCGCTAGAGGCACCAATCATGATCTTATATTCCGCTTCTTCGACTTCCCACTGATTACTCTTTACATTAAAATATCGGAAGGTCTTGTCGTCAAATGGAATGAATACCTGTTTGGACTCACCGGCATTAATAAATACTTTCGTAAATCCCTTTAATTCCTTGTTAGGTCTGAAAATATCTCCGGATTGACATCCAACGTAGAGCTGCACAACCTCCATGCCAGCCCTGTCCCCTGAATTGGTTAATTGGAATGTCACACCTGTCTTATGGACTTGAATATCAGCATACTCAAAGACCGTATAGCTCAGTCCGTAGCCAAACGGGAACAGGACCTCTACATTCGCTGTATCATAATACCGATAGCCAATGTACATCCCTTCTCTGTATTCTACGCTGACTTCCTTGCCTGGGAAATGGTGAAATGAAGGTGTATCCTCATATCGAAGTGGATAGGTTTCAGCCAATTTTCCGGACGGATTGACATCGCCTGATAATACCCGGAGGATCGCTCTCGCTCCAGCCTGTCCTCCTAAATAACCATGTAACAGTCCTTTTACCTTGTCAATCCAAGGCATTTCTACGGCAGATCCACAAGAAAGGATGGCTACGATATTCGAATTCACTTTATACAACGCATGTAACAAATCAATCTGATTCTCAGGAATCTTCATGCTTTGTCGATCCAGTCCTTCGGCTTCGGTCACTTCGTCCAGACCCAAATACAACAGAACAACATCTGCTTGCTCTGCAAGCGTGCACGCTAGATCTATTTTTTTCTGATTTTTCTTCCCATAACGCTCAAAGCCAGGTTCAAATCCGATGCTTACAATGCCTGATTGTTCAAAGCAATCCAGGGTATGATCCAGTATGGTCGGGTTTACGATCGATGAGCCTGCCCCTTGATATCGTGCATCCTTGGCAAAGTTACCGATAACAGCAACCTTTTTACCAAATTTAAGAGGTAGTATACTCTCTTCATTCTTAAGAAGCACGATGGACTCTTCTGCAACCTTTTGTGACACGCGATGATGTTTCTCGATATTAAAATCAATATGAGGACTCTGATAAGCTTCCTCCGTTGTAAAAATAAGTTCAAGCAACCTGTCTACACATTCGTCCAATACTTCTTCATTGATCCTTCCACTTTGAATAGCTTGAACAATTTCTTTGTCGGTCTCCCCGGCTGTGGTTGGCATTTCTAACTCATTACCAGCTAAAAGTCCTGCCACACGGTCATTGCTTCCGCCCCAGTCCGTGATCATCGTGCCTTTATAATCCCATTCACCACGCAGAATATCTTGCATTAAATGCATATTTTCATTGGCATAGGTTCCGTTTAATTTGTTATAGGAAGACATGATCGACTTCGTCTTGCCTTCTGTTACTGCAATCTCAAATGCGGTCAGATAGATTTCCCGAAGCGTTCTCTCATCCACGATGGTATCTATGGACATCCGTCTTTCTTCCTGATTATTCACTGCAAAATGCTTCACACAGGCTGAAATTCCTTGGGATTGGATTCCCCGAATATAACTGGCAGCCATTTTACCGGCATGATAGGGATCCTCGCTAAAATACTCAAAATTTCTACCGCATAAAGGATTTCTCTTCATATTGACGCCAGGTCCCAGCAAGACATGGACTTTTTGTGTAATAGCCTCTTCTCCAAGATATTCCCCGACTTTTTCTCCCAGCTCCGTATTCCAGCTATTGGCTACAGTTGCAGCTGTAGGATAACAAGTTGCCGGTAAACCAGCATTAAGACCCAATTTGTCTGACGCTACTGCCTGTCTTCGAATCCCATGCGGTCCATCTGCAAGAAATATACTATTGATTCCGAGACGTTCAATATCCTGAGTTTGCCAGAAATCTTTTCCTGACATTAAAGATGCCTTCTCTTCTAACGTCATTTCTGCAATTCGTTCTTTATACTTCATCTATAATCCTCTTCATATTGTTGGCAATAATAGCCAATATATTTCGCAATAGACTAATTTCAAAAAACTATAAAACTATAAAAGCTATTAATCGTTATTAAATATTCTACTACAGATTCCAAATACTTTCTAATGCTACTTTTATATCCTTGGAGACGGAATCAAAAAAAGCAGATACCTAATCAGGTACCTGCTTCAGACTGTCAAAAGTATCTGTTGATAGTCATTTGCCGCTTATCATTTAACGGCTTTCTCACCTTTCTCCGCATAACTTGGATCACCGACTGTCAGCACTTTAAACTTGCCGTCTTTCCATTCGATGGTCGTTACGCTCGAATTCGGCAAGCCACCTTTGTTCCAATCCCAACTTTCCGGATCCAGCGCTGTAACATAGTTCAGAATGGTGAGACCGTGACTCACGACAAGAATATTGCCGCTTTTTCCTTTGTTCTCTTCAACGATCTGATTCATTGCCGCTTCCGTCCGCTTATAAAGTTCAGCGTAAGATTCTCCGCCAACGGTTTTTAACAGATCTGGGCTATCGTAGAAGTCGGGATGCTGCTTCAGAATGTCTTTTGTATATGCCCCTTCCCAATCGCCGAAGTTCATTTCCTTAAAGCCTTTATCGGTATGGAGCGGCAGGTTTCTTCCATTCAGAATGATATCGGCTGTATCTACCGCCCGCTCACTTGTACTGCTGTAAGCCGCCATAAATGGAATGTCCTTTAAGCCTCTGCCCAAGTTTTCGGCAACCTTAACCCCTTTTTGCGTTAATGGAGAATCCGAATAACCTTGCATCCGGTCTTGCACATTAAATACCGTTTCGCCATGTCGTACCAAATAGAATGTAAGCTTCATTTCGCCTTTTTCCGCATAGCTTGGGTCACCGACAGCAAGCACTTTGAATTTACCATCTTTCCACTGTACCTTCGTCACGCTTGAATTCGGCAAGCCGCCTTTGTTCCAATCCCAGCTATTCGGATCCAATGCCGTCACATAATTCAGAATCGTCAATCCGTGAGACACGACAAGAACATTGCCGCCTTTCGCTTTATTCTCGTCCACGATCCGGTTCATCGCCGCTTCCGTCCGCTTATAAAGCTCTTCGTAAGATTCTCCGCCAACGGTTTTATACAAATCTGGACTATCATAGAAGTCGGGATGCTGCTTCAGAATATCGTCTGCAAATTCTCCTTCCCAGCTGCCAAAATTGATTTCTTTAAGCCGCTTGTCCTTCATGATAGGAACGTTTCTGCCTTTCAGAATCAAATTGGCCGTGTCGCTCGCCCGTTCGCTCGTGCTGCTGTAAGCTGCGTTAAATGGAATATCTTTTAACCCTCTGCCCAAATTCTCCGCAACTTTGATTCCTTTTTCTGTCAAAGGAGAATCCGAGTATCCCTGAAGTCGCTTTTGTGTGTTGAACACCGTTTCGCCATGCCGCACCATATAGAACGTAATCGCTTTGCCATCTTGTTTGGGATTACCTTCACTTACACCGGCTGCTGCCGCACTGTAAACGGTCATCAACATCATGACCATCATCATCGATATCGCTCTTGTTAATTTCTTCTTCAATGTAGGTCACCCCATTAACGTTAGTTAAACCCTATTAATCTTTGTGATATTTTATAAGCTCCCACAGATATACTGCGTCCAGCCCGTCCTGGTAAACTAGTTAGCCTGCCCATAAAGCCATATTTTAGATTTCGATACAGATTTATATCCTTATCTTCGATATATTTCCATAACTCTTTTTTCTTCATGAGATTTTCAGCCGTTCCAGAACGGATTAACAATATCGTAGATATCACCGTAACGATTTCTAGATGTCTCAGCAAATAGTGACGCAGATTAGCATTTGTAATGGATTCGATATTGATTTGGTTGATCAGAAGTTTATTGACTTTAATCTGTTGATCAATCCGTTTGATCATCACATTCTCCTGAACAGACTGATCCTCTCGGCCAATGAAATATCTATAAAAATCGACATTGATATAATAGATACTCTTTACATGCTGAAGCGGCGCGTATACAAACAAGTTGTCTACATAAAAGGTGTGCTTCGGAAGTTCCAAATTGCAATCTCTTAGCAATTGTGTTCTATAGATGATCGAATGCATCATAAGATATTGCCCTTTGCGAAAATGCTTCATATCATCCCAGGTAAAAATGGTTCCTTCCGGAAGCACGTTATTGTATTTCATAATCTTTTTGTAGCTTGCGCCTTCTTTTTCATAGACAAAATTGCTAATCATCATGTCAACGGCTTTGTTTCTTTCTACAAAATCACGTATCGTTTCTAGAATTTTGAGATAAGCTCTGATATCTACCCAGTCATCACTGTCAACAACCTTAAAATACAAGCCTGATGAATTACGCATACCTGTATTAACGGCCTCTCCATGCCCACCATTTTCTTGATGAATGGCTTTGACCATCGTTGGATATCGATCTGCATACTCATCCGCTATTTGTGCTGTTTGATCTACGGAGCCATCATTAACAATGATTAACTCTACATTTTCTCCCCCTGGTAACAGGGATTCTATACAATATCTCATATAATCCTGCGAATTATAGCAAGGTATAACGACTGATAATAATTTCATTACTCACACTACCTGTTCCTGATTTTCTGGTTTTTGTTTAAAGATTACTTTAAAAATTGGGAAGAACACCCAGAAGGAAATCGCACTGTTAATAATCATCGTAATCACGTCTGCGATGGTTTCCCCAACGGATCCCATTCCCCACGTATTCATTAACAAGTCATAGATCGGTGCTTTGTAAAAGCCCTGAGCTGCAGCGGCACCGATTGTAATCACGATATAAGCTACGACATACCAAAATGCGGCCTTCCAAATATTACTGTTCGACTTAAATGTAACGCTTCTTTGAAGAAAAAAGTTGATGATCTGTGCAATCGCAAGCGTGATTTGGACGGCGAGGAAATAAGCAAGACCTCCTCCTCCACCGGATGACAGGGAACCTGCAGCATAATCAAATATAAAATAATCACTGCCATTAAAGTTATGCCCAAACTGCCAGACTTGAAAATTCGTATCTACTAACGTTGTCTGAGCGAACATACTTTTAAAGAAAGGCATTAATGCAATCTGTAAAACGGTAATCCCATTACTCAATATAAAAAACACTAAAAATTGCGCAGTATTCGGATGTTTTTCCTTATAGTTAGCCCAAAAGCCCAGCAGCCCTTTAGCTTCTTTTTTCTGATTCATTTTCCCGCTCCTTTGTCGCTTATACTCGTGTTAAACGCTGCGTTTAGCGACCTTTAACATCTTGCTTCTTTCCTTGAAGAAATGCCGCAGCCCCTTAAAGAAGTGACCGTTCACAATCATCAGAATCCCATCTAACATCGGCATATTGACAATGCCACCTGTCATTCTGGCGATTCCTCTAAATGGCATATGATACACAGACATCATAATTAGATTTGCCGTGCTTCTTTTTCCGATTTTCCGAAGGAACCAATACGCAAACTCGATGAGATGATATGCAAGCCTTGCAAATGCTCCCTTGGCATATTGACATTGCGCGATCGTATCGTTATATCCAAGCGGTCTGCTTCTGTCCCATGTAGCAACCGGCACCTTGCGTCCGAGCAGCTGTTCAAATTCTTCTTGACTCACCTTGCTTGCTCGACCGGAATAATACGATGGAAGCTTCGCTTTGTCATAAGGTAATGGAGCTCCCGTTCCTTCCACGAAAAGAACTTCCTCTAATCGGATATCGCTACTAGAGGCACCAATCATGATCTTATATTCTGCTTCTTCGACTTCCCACTGATTACTCTTCACATTGAAATAACGGAAGGTTTTGTCGTCGAATGGAATGGTTACCAGCTTGGACTCACCTGCATGAAGAAATACTTTCGTAAATCCCTTTAATTCCTTCTTCGGTCTGAAAATATCGTCCGATTGACACCCAACGTAGAGCTGCACAACCTCCATGCCGTCCTTGTCCCCTGAATTTGTTAATTGGAAGGTCACACCTGACTTATTCACTTGAATGTCCGTATAATCAAAGGTCGTATAGCTCAGTCCGTAACCAAACGGGAACAACACCTCTACATTCGCTGTATCATAGAACCGATAGCCGATGTAAATCCCTTCCCGGTATTCTACGCTGACTTCCTTACCTGGGAATTGGTGGTATGATGGTGTGTCTTCATAATAAAGCGGATAAGTTTCTGCCAATTTCCCGGACGGATTGACTTCACCGGATAGAACCCGGAGGATCGCTCTTGCTCCCGCCTGACCGCCTAAATAACCATGGACCAATCCTTTTACTTTGTCAATCCAAGGCATTTCTACGGCGGAGCCGCAAGAAAGGATAACAACGATATTCGAATTCACTTGATGCAACGCATGTAATACATCAATCTGATTCTCAGGAATCTTCATGCTGTGACGATCCAGCCCTTCAGCTTCGGTCACTTCATCCAGACCCATATATAACAGAACGACATCTGCTTTCGCGGCAAGGGCGCGTGCTTGATCTATTTTCTGCTGATTTTTCTTGCCATAACGATCAAAGCCGGGTTCAAATCCGACGCTGACAATACCTGATTCTTCTAAGCAATCCAGCGTATGATTCAGTTTTGTCGGGTTGACAATCGATGAGCCTGCCCCTTGATACCGTGCCTCTTTGGCAAAGTCACCGATAATCGCTGCTTTAACACCTTGTTTAAGCGGTAATATGTTACCTTCATTTTTAAGCAGTACGATGGACTCTTCGGCTGCTTCTTGAGCTAATTGATGGTGCTGTTCTACATCGAACTCTTTCTTATAAGCTTTCTTAAAGGCTTCTTCCGTTGTAAAGATCAGGTCAAGCAGCCTGTCTACACATTCGTCCAGCACTTCTTCTGTGATCTTTCCGCTTTGAATGGCCTGAATAATTTCCTCATTGGTCTCGCCAGCTGTCGTTGGCATTTCCAACTCATTACCAGCCAACAGTCCTGCCACACGGTCATTGCTTCCGCCCCAATCCGTGACAACGACCCCTTCGTAATTCCATTCCTTCCGCAGGATCTCCACCATCAAGTGAAGGTTCTCATTGGTGTAGGCGCCATTTAACATATTATAAGAAGACATGACAGTTTGAGGCTTGCCTTCTTGAATTGCAATTTCAAACGCGGTTAAGTAAATTTCCCGCAATGTTCTTTCATCCACGATCGTATCGATGGACATCCGTCGTTCTTCCTGATTATTCACGGCAAAGTGCTTCACACAGGCTGAAATGCCATGGGATTGAATGCCCTGAATATAACTGGCAGCCAATTTACCGGCATGATAAGGATCCTCGCTAAAATACTCAAAATTTCTACCGCATAAAGGATTTCGCTTCATATTGATACCAGGTCCGAGCAGGACATGGACTTTTTGTGCAGCAGCCTCTTCTCCAAGGTAATCTCCGAGTTTCTCTCCAAGTTCAATGTTCCAACTGTTTGCTACCGTCGCAGCGGTTGGAAAACAAGTTGCCGGATTACTTGGATTCAGACCTAGATGGTCAGCCGCCTCCGCTTGTTTGCGAATACCATGCGGTCCATCTGCAAGAAAAATATTATTGATTCCGAGACGCTTGATATCCTGGGTTTGCCAGAAATCTTTCCCTGACATTAAAGATGCTTTCTCTTCTAAAGTCATTTGTTGAATGATGTCTTGATATTTCATGGATGAATTCCTCATTTTAGCCCTTTTGGCGGTAACCACAAGGGTTACCGCCAAAAGCACATCATTTTTTTTATAGATTTTAATTTTCCGCACTAAGCACTACAGTCTCGCGCTTTCTTTGACGTGTCACTTTCTTGAATCCAAGTGCAAGCAGCGCCAGAAGAAGGATATCCACTAAGCCAAGAAGCAGCAACCAATATGGATAAGGTGTAACAACGATTTCCAATGCATTACTATTGGCAACGGTATACAGGATATTGTGACTTGCTGTTCTCATCGCTTGTTTACCTGTATTTGTCTCCGTACTTAATTTAGTCGGGTTGTCACCTAGCGTCGTAAGCATTAAATCATTACCTGCACGAATCGCAAGGTCTGGATTCATATGAGGGTACAAATCGTAGTCACTGATGACCATCCCTTGGAATCCCCACTCATTACGAAGCACTCCTGTAAGCAATCCAGCATGCTCACCTGTCCATTTCGTTCCAATGCGGTTGAAGGAAGACATTACAGCCGTTGTCTTTCCTTCCTTCACAGAAATCTCGAAAGGCTTCAAGTAAAGTTCACGAATGGCTTGCTCATTGGACCAGACAGCTACACCATCACGGTTCGTTTCCTGATCGTTTAATGCAAAGTGTTTAATATAAGCATATACACCCTTCGTGGAGGCGCCTTGAACAACAGCAGCACCGATCTTACCTGAAAGCACTGCATCTTCTGAATAATATTCAAAGTTTCTTCCCGAGAACGGTGTACGGTGAATGTTCATGGCAGGCGCATATAATCCGCTTACACCATAGACCACCGCCTCATCCGCAAGCGTTTCACCCATCTTTTTAGCAAGATCAACATTCCATGTGGATGCAAGCACAACCTCAGTCATATATTGCACGCCTTTCAAGCCAGTAAGAAGGGCGTTTATACCAGCTGGACCATCCAAGTCCGTTGTAGCAGGCTTTTTAATGGAGTCAACCGCTTGTGTTGCATATCCACCAAATCCGATGAGTTGTGCCATTTCCTTCACAGAAAGTTGTTCCAATAAATCATTCCATTTTGGATCGTTGTAGTCGAGACCAACGACATCTTTCAGCTTTAGACCATGTTTCGCGAACACAATGTCTTTATCTTCAGGATTATCGATCACCTTTTGATTTTTCAAGGCCTGTATCAATTCTTCAGACGCTTCTTTACCTTTCGTACGTTCTTTAGGTAATGTTCCTTCCCAATCCGCTCTGGACACATAAGTTAAATCACCTGCAGCCTCATCGAACAAATTCGTTGCTGTTGTTTGATCGGAGGAACGTTTATGGTCTTGACTGTAGACGACTGTATCTTTAACTTCATAGGTTCTTGAATCGATCACATCATGAGCATTGTGCATCAGTTTAATGCCATATGTGCCGGCATCAAGTACATATGCTTTCTTATTTTTATAATCATAGGAAGCCATGTCTTCAACGGACATTTCAAGATTAACCGTCTCGGAAGCACCTGGCTCAAGAAGTTCTGTTTTATCAAATGCGCCTAGCACTACATGGGATTTTTCGATTCCGCCTACTTGGTAAGGGGCTGTATAATACAGCTGTATTACGTCCTTACCAGTTGTCTTACCAGTATTGGTCACTTTTACCTCAACTGAAATCTTGTCATCTGTTGTGGTGTAGTTTGTAATTTCTTGCTTAAAGTTCGTATAGCTTAAACCATAACCAAACGGGTACTGAACAGCTTTACGGTATGCTGCTTCATCCATCAACCCAGTTTCATTGTTGACGTAACGAGTTTCATAGAAACGATAACCAACATAAATACCTTCATTGTAATTTACAAAACTATGAAGTTTAGGGTATTTATCTCCGAACTTATCTACTTCTTGATACTCGGTATTGGAGTATTTAAAATCACCTGCATTATAGAATGCCGGAGCAGATGATACGTCATAAGCGTATGTATCTACCAAACGGCCGGATGGATTTACTTTACCTGCTAATACACTGCCTACACTGTTATTACCTGTAGACCCAGGTCCTCCAATTAACATTGCAGCGTCGATGCCTTCATTTTTCAAGAATCCTAATTCCATCGCGTTACTGGAGTTCACAACGACGACTACTTTTTTGAAATCTCTCGATGTCACCATCTTGATTAATTGTTCTTCTGCTTCTGACAATTGAAGGTAATGACGGTCCTTAGAACCACCATACTCTGCTGTTTCAAGTGGAAGGTCGCCGCCTTCTCCGCCAGCTCTTGACAGAACGATAAGTGCTACATCAGAGAATTTTTCTGCATCCGCTAACATTTTATCGCTAAAATCACTAGTTTTTGGCTCACTCATTGTATAGTCGCCGCCATTAAGTTCAAAGACATCGATTTTCTTTTTTGCAGGAGCATGCGTTTCATAAAATTGTGTTAACTCACTATTTACCTTAAATCCTGCCTTTTCCAGACCTTGCTGCATAGTTACATTTGCACTTTCATCCCCCGAGCCAGATCCGCTGCCACCGTAGACAATTTTAAGGGACGCTTGTCCAAAAACGTTTACATTCTTTTCCCGGTCGTTAGATATGTTGAGAGGAAGTGTATTCTGTTTGTTCTCAAGAAGAACAATCCCCTCATCTTCGATTTGTTCCGTCATGGATTTGGAAGCTTCTGTTACCCTTGCTTGTTCTGTTTCATCAACCTTCACTTTGCTCAAATATTGGTTAATGACAACCTGGTATTTGTACACCCCAGCGTTAAGACCAACAACGACGACGAGCCCCAAGCTGAGCAACGTTATCCATAGTCTTCTTAACCCTTTTTTCTCTGCTTTACTTCTTCTTGCCAAAATGAAACCATAAACAAGGACAGCAACTGAAAGAATACAAGCAGCAACAAGCAATATCGTTACCATGGTTGAAACTGAAAAAATGGACACGGTTACAATTGTGCCAATGATTAATGCTAATAAGATCGCTACCCATATTGCAGTCGTTTTTTTACTTTTTGGTTTACTCATGTCTTTCCCCCTCTGTATATGTACTGAATCATATGTGCACAAGCACGGAATGTATATGCTTTCATGCTTGTAATTCAAGAGTACTTCATGCAAAAAGAAATAACTATCAACCAATAGTTAGGGGGCGGTAACTTTTTGTTTACTCCATACAAAAAGTCGTTTAGATGGGCTATTCTGCACATCAAAACGACTTCATTTTTTCTTTGATATAGCTTTGGAACAATGAGACTGCTTTCGACTGAATACCTCTTTTTCTAAGGACAAGATAGAAATGCTGTGGGATTTTTTCTTTTAATCGTACAATTTTAAAATTCTCATCTTGAAATGCTTCTTCTACAAAGTCTATCGATATGATGACATATCCATTCTTCTTACAAAGCCTATGCGCAGATATCACACTGCCAAATTCATGCATGACATTAGGTGTGTATCCATATTCCAAACATTTGATTAAAAAACTATGCTCCTTTTCCTGTCCCACCGATTTTATAACCAGAGATTCATTTTCTAAATCCATCACTGAAATCACATTTTTTTCAGCTAGAGGGTGGTTTTTAGAAACTACGGCCACCAGTTCCCCTGTTGCTATTAACTCATATTCATAATTTTCAATTTCATCAGCCTGCATAACGATGCCAACATCAACTTCATCTATAAATAGCTGATCTGTAGGATATTCGTCCGGGAATTCTCTTATTTTTAATTGCACGTCTGGATGAGTTTCAGAAAACCGATACAAAACATCCAGAGGCAGTAAAGCTGATGTAGAATAAGTAACTACAACATGAAGCATTCCCTTTTTTCCGTCCATAATGCTTATTTCTTTTTTGATATCTTCCATTAAGTAGCAAATATGTTTAGCTCGCGCATATAATAGCTCTCCAGCTTTCGTGGCTTCCATTCCGCGCGGCCCTCGATAGAACAAATCGGTTTCTAATTCGATTTCCAGATGTTTGATGGTCTTGCTTATCCCCTGTGGTGTGATATACATGTCCCTTGCCGCTGCAGTAACACTTTTTTTCTCATAGACTTTTATGAATGATTCCAAAGCTTCAGTATTCATATAGCTTCCTTTCGTCTTCAACGGAACTGATTATATCAGTATAACAAACATACACTTCATCCTTCTACCCTACACTTGAAATCCAACGATCTTGTTGCTAAATCCTCCTTAGTATGAAAAAATGAATATTAAAATTAAAAAATGGGCGAATAAATGCCCAAATGAATTAGCTAACAAGGAGATTCATCATGTATGATTACTTAATTGTGGGTGCAGGTCTGTTCGGATCTGTATTTGCTTATGAAGCCAAAAAAAGAGGAAAAAAGTGTCTAGTAATTGATAAGAGAGATCATATCGGCGGAAATGTATACACGGAAGAAATAGAGGGTATTAACGTTCACAAATACGGTGCTCATATTTTCCACACCAACAATAAAAAGATTTGGGAGTATGTGAATAGCTTTGTGGAATTTAACCGGTATACCAATTCTCCTATCGCGAATTATAAAGGAGAAATCTATAACCTTCCTTTCAATATGAATACGTTCAACAAATTATGGGGGGTCGTAAGTCCAGAAGAAGCACAACAAAAAATTGAAGAACAAAAAAAAGCCGCAGGGATTACAGAACCTAATAATCTGGAAGAACAAGCCATTTCACTCGTTGGAACCGATATTTATGAAAAACTAATCAAGGGCTACACCGAAAAACAATGGGGAAGATCCGCAAGAGACTTACCTTCCTTTATCATTAAAAGGCTGCCCGTTCGTTTTACGTATGATAATAATTACTTTAATGATCGATATCAAGGTATCCCGATTGGCGGTTATCAAGCCATCATTGAGAAAATGCTAGAGGGAGTAGATATTCAATTAAATGTTGATTTCTTCCAGCGTAGAGATGAACTAACCCCTTTGGCTAAAAAAATCGTATATACGGGGATGGTTGATCAATATTTCGATTATCAATATGGTGTGCTGGAGTATAGAAGCTTAGAGTTCGAAACAACGGTGTTAGATACAACCAACTATCAAGGAAATGCCGTTATCAATTATACGGATCGAGAGACACCCTATACGCGAATTATTGAGCATAAGCATTTTGAATTTGGTACGCAGGACAAAACGGTCATCACTCGAGAATATCCAACAGAGTGGAAGACTGGGGACGAACCTTATTATCCAATCAATGATGATAAAAATAACAACATGTATTATAAATATAAAGCGTTAGCCGACCATGAAACGAATGTGATCTTTGGTGGACGATTGGCAACCTATAAATATTATGATATGCACCAAATCATAGGCGCAGCCTTGGAAGCTGTTAATAAGGAGTTCAGTGAAGATTAATTCCGACAAATCACCCCCTGTGTTCACAAAAGCCATGCTAGCGTAAATCTAGCATGGCTATCTATGCATTATTCGGTGACAATGCTCAACGAAAAGTGCCTGGTGCATATCGAAATGTAGAATCAATAGCGTGGCATAGCTGCTCATACAATGAACTCCAAGCCGCAACTTCCTTTATATTCGACAGCATTCCTAATAGAATAACTTTACGTGGCTGCACCTGTAGTAATTCCTCTTCCAGCACAAGGATAGAGTCCAGTATATCCTGCTTATTCGACTTTTCGATCGAAGCTCCTTCCACTGCCTCTCGTATTTGTTTCACGAGGATGAGTGGATGTACGATCCTCGTCTTTACTTCATCCCCCTCCAATAAGGAGAACATACGTGCATTCAGCAATGGACTTGGACGATGCTTTATCATTCCCTCTGCCGTATAATCCATGATTCCGACAATATGCTTGCTAATCTTTTCTATCTGAATCGGAATGTTATCGAATAGCTTAAGACACATATAGGTGAATACCAAGCTGCTAAGCAAAGATGCGCCATCCATCAGATAAGGCTCGAATTCCTGCCCGTATATATCTCGCAGACTTTCTACAAGCATCTCGATACTAAGCTTACTCATCTTGAACATAAATTCACGAATATCCTTATTTACATGATCCGCATTATCCCGCATTTGCATTTTAATAAATTCAGGGTGTTCATTCCATATGCTAAGATAAACTTCGATTTTACGTATTAGCCGTTCTCGTGGATGAAGATCTCCTGCCCGCTCCATCATTTGCATACGATCTTCCAATAACTTGGATTGATACATGAAAATGTTCAGCAGCAACTCATCTTTGGAACTGTAGTACTGATAGACACTTCCTTTCGACATTTTGCAGAACGAGGCTACCTCCTGCATCGTCGTATGCGAGAAACCCTTCGTTGCGAATAATTTCATCGCTGAGAGCATGATTTGCTTCTTCTTCTCTGGCATATGCTCTTCCATAATGCTGCCCCCTACGCTATGATCTCCAAGGTTCTTACTATGACCGATTAGTTCTCTTCATCATGAGAAAACCTCTTAACTTTCTTTCATGATAACAAAAGCGGTTATTAGCTGCAACCACGTAGAGATCATATAAAATTGAACACGACACTTGCGTAGAGAGAAAAATTATGATGTCTGTGAGTGCTTAGCCTGCTGAGCCGATGTCGAATGGGACGACTTTTTCCCCCACATAGCGAATATTGCTGCACTAATGAACAAAATAACAGCACCGAAGGCGTATGGAATTTGAATATGGACGTCGAACAGAATGCCTGCGATGGATGGGCCGATAATGTTGCCCAAACTCATATATGCATTGTTCATGCCAGCCACGAATCCCTGCTCATTTCCGGCCATCTTCGATAGCAGCGTGTTAACTGCTGGCCTCACAATGGAAGTTGCTATGAAGAACAGCATACTCACGACGAAAATGAGGAAATAATTGGACACGAACAGCATCGCAATCATGCTAGCCCCGGATAAGATGAACATGGAGATCAGCAACTTCTTCTCACCGAATCGATGCAGCAAGCGTTCAATCAGCACAGCTTGGCATATCACGCCGATGAGCGCGCCAAGCGTAATCATGAGTGAAATGTCTTTCGGTGTAAAGCCATGCTTCACATCGACATACAGGCCAAAGATCGCTTCGAAGTTCTGTAATCCAAATGACAAGGCGAATACGAGCACCAGCAGCATGAAGTAAGGCGCTTTCGTTGAAGCGACAAGCTGACGGAGTAGATTATCACGCTTCTGCATATTGCTTCTTGCACGTGCACGTTCTTCTGCCGACAATGATTCCGGTAGGAACAGCATCGACACGATTGCAGATATCCCCGCGAGTGCAGCCGCACAATAGAATGGCACTCGAATCCCGCAATCCGCCAAGAACCCTCCAATGCCAGGACCGATGACAACGCCGAGCGTCATGGAAGCCATCAGCAGCCCAAGTCCTTTGCCGCGTTTCTCTTCCGTCGTAATATCCGCTACATACGCCATCATGGGCGGGGTCATCAAAGCTGCCGACATGCCACCCAATAAGCGGGAAAGATAAAGCATCCATAATTCTGTAGCAACGCCGAACAACAGCTGTGAGATCGTAAAGAGCACCATCCCGGATACAATAAGCAATTTCCTGCCATACTTATCCGACAGCTCGCCTGCGATAGGCGAGAACAGAAACTGAGTTAACCCGAATGCCGCTACGAGATAACCCATGGCTTGGCCTGTTACGCCAAACTCCGTCACATACTTCGGCATGATTGGGATGATCAATCCCATCCCAACCATGGCGATAAACATGTTAATCATTAGAATAATCAGCGAACCGGATCCTCTTTTTGGTACTGACAATCTCCCCATCTCCTTCTCTTAGAACTTTACAGTTCTTATAATGACCATAAGGTCATTTACCATGCTACTCCAACATTCTCCAGTTTGTCAAATGTTAGATCATGCTTCTGACTTCGAATTCCTTTTCACGTAAAACAGACCCGAACACAGGAGCGCCGGGCGGTGTATATGTTATCTTCTTGGAAGAAAACAAGAGGTCCGAGAACTTACTAGTAATAAAAAGAGCGGATCCGATTTGGATCCGCTATACTTATTATGCCACTTATAGCACAATCAACTAAGTAGTGAGCACTAACTCCCGAATTAACTCCGCAGATCCAACCATCGAATTTCTTCCGGTGTTAAAACAAGCTTCGTTGCTTCAAGACAGGACTTCAGTTCCTCATCGTTCCGTGGACCAATAATCGCCCCAGACGAAAACGGTTGATTCAGCACATAGGCCAGCGCAATTTGGATGGTCGTATATCCTTTCTCAACGCCAAGCTGCTCTGCACGCCGATATCGTTCCCAGTTCGCATCATCGTAGAATACACGTACCAAATCCGCATTCGAACGATCCTCTGGGGTATACCGCCCCGTGAAAAATCCTCTAGCCTGCGCAGACCAAGACAAAATCGGAAGCTGCGAATGTTCATACCAAGACAAGGACTCCTCATCGATGCTAATGCAATCCTGCCAATACGGTTCGATGGCTTTCGCCAGACTCAGGTTCGGGCTACTGAAAGAAAAACCGCGTAACCCGTGCTCTTTCGCGTAGTGATTCGCTTCCTCAAGACGCGTCGTCGTCCAGTTGGATGCTCCGAATATCCCGATTCTCCCCGCTTCGACATGCTCATTCAGCGCTTCAAGAATCACTCCAACCGGTACGCTGAGATCATCACGATGGAGCGCGTAAAGATCGGTTCGATCGGTCCGCAACCGTTCTAAGCTAATCATCAACTCTTCATAAATCGCCGTGCGGTTCACGCGGGAACCATCTTGATTCGGATGCGCGCCTTTGGTCCACACGTTGATCTGGTCTCGGTTCTTGCGTTCCTCCATCCACATGCCTATGGCTTGCTCGCTTTTTCCTCCGCAATAAATAAAAGCCGTATCAATCGTGTTGCCGCCAATCGCGACATAACCGTCCAGTACCCTGCATACCTCATCGAAGGTCTCCGGCGCAAAAAAATCCGAACCCATGATTAATGATGACACATGATTCCTAAGACTTGGAAAGGATAAACTCTTCATCTCATTCATCTCCTCTAGATTTGAATGCGTTGCCGTCTGTAAGCGGATTCAATGCAAGCGTCAATGACTTTCATATTGGCGACAGCATCTTCAGGACCAAATCGCGCGGATTCTTCTCCCCATACGATTCGGGCGAAATGATCAGCTTGAAGTGAATACTGATTGAGCATTTCTTGCTGCTCTTCCCGCTTCCCTGCGCTCGTATGTACATAAAAGGTTGGATCACCAATATATGCCGATGGCACTTCTATCCGACCGTCGGTACCGAGAATCTCAAGCGTATTCCGAAATGCTGCCCACATGCTGCAGTCGAAGGTCAACGCTACGCTGTTCGGAAATTCAATGACCCCCGAGGCCATCATGTCTACATGGTCATGCTCAGGCGATATTAGCGCATGAACCGTTGCCGCTTCCGGCTCGCTTCCCAAAATCAGACGGGCCGCACTAATCGGATAACACCCTACATCATAGATGGAGCCGCCACCCCAATCTCTACGATACCTCACATTGTTCTTATCGGCATGATTATTGAAAGTGAAGGTCCCGTGAATCCCTCGGACCTCGCCGATCTCACCGGATGCGATGATTTCCTTAATTCGATCATATCTTGGATGATTGCGGTACATAAATGCTTCTGCGAGGTGCTTCCCGGTGCTGCGGCTTACCTCTAGCATTCTCGCAGCCTCTCCTGCATTTAATGCCATTGGCTTCTCGCAAAGTACATGCTTGCCTGCTTCCATCGCACGAATGGACCATTCCATGTGCAGATGATTCGGCAGGGGAATGTATACTGCATCCAAGCTCGAATCCGCTAGCAATTCTTCATAACTGCCGTAAGCCGTCGGAATTTCCAGCCTATCAGCCGTTTCTTGGGCTTTACGCAAATCTCGGCTTGCGATCGCTTGCACAACACTTGTTGTGGATTGCTTGATTCCCGGTATGACTGACCCTACGGCAATTCCCGCACACCCAATAACTCCGAAACGCAAAGGACGATTTGTCATCGGACACCTTCTTTCAATAGTTTACATTTTTGGCTGATGTGTACAAAAACAATATAAATCATTCTCACGAGACGATCAACCACAAGATTGCGACGATACCTATATTTCCATAAGAATACTTTCCGTACCTTGTTTTTCTTCTAATTGAGCATAATACAGAGAATGATACCGACCACCAGCTAGAATTAATTCGTTATGTGTACCTTGTTCAACTAGATTCCCGTTTTCCATGACTACAATTAAATCTGCATTTTGAACCGTAGTCAGACGATGTGCAATAACTAACGTTGTTCTTCCTACCATTAGTTTTGCAAGAGCATCCTGTACAATCTTCTCAGATTCATTGTCTAAAGCTGCCGTCGCCTCATCTAACAGCAATATGGGTGCATCTCGCAAAATAGCTCTTGCAATGGCAATCCTTTGCTTTTGTCCACCCGACAACCGACTACCGCGTTCTCCAATTTCTGTGTCAAAGCCTTCACTTAATTTCATAATAAAATCATAAGCATTTGCTTTCTTTGCTGCAGCGATAACACTGGCTTCATCAGCCGCCATGTTACCATCCAATATATTATCTCTAATCGTCCCTGTGAAAAGTATTGTCTCTTGAGGAACAAGCGAGAAATAGTCTCGATATTCCCTTAGGCCCATGGACTGTTGACTCCTACCATCAATTTCAATCAATCCATTCGTTGGAGAATACAGTCCGAGCAACAATTTAAATAATGTAGACTTCCCTCCACCACTCGCACCTACGATGGCTATCGTCTGACCTGCCTTTACATCGAAGTGAACGTTTCTAAGAATCATATCTTCCTCTGAATTTGTATAAGAGAAGCCGACACTAGATACGGTTAACCGCCCAAAAGATTTGGCACGTCCCTGATCTGGGAGTTCCTCATATTCCTTAGGAGCATCGATGATCTGAAAGATTCGCTCAGCACCTGCTAAGGCTTGTTGCATACTTGACCAAAGCCCAGGGAGTTGCGAGAACGGTTGCACAAGGTAGTTCATGAGTTGAATGAACGCGATCATAGCACCAACTTCTAGATTCCCTTTTGCAACAAAAAAACCAGCAACAAGGATTGCAATAATAAAGGTTAGTGTTGCAATACTTCCTGATATAGCATTTGCACTTCCCTGTACTTTACCCTGACTTCGCTCGATATCAGATATTTTTGTACTGTACTGTTGATATTGCTTCGAAATTTTCTTCTCTAGACCAAAAATTTTATATAAAACACTGGCCCCCAATACATCTTGCAAGAAAGAGGTTGCACTGCCCACGGCTTCTTGCAGAGTAATGCTTTTCTTACGCATCGCTTCACCGAATAGTTTCCCTACCAATATCATGAGTGGTCCTATTGAAATAGAAATTAAGGCGAGAGGCCAGTGAATGTTTAATAAATAAATAAATGCACAAAGTGCAAGTAACGGATTTTTAAGAAGACCCATGATAATATTACCACTGGCTTCTCCTACAGCTTGATTATCACTTGTGAAACGTGATAGTAACTCGCCCGAATGATTTTTATCATAATAAGATTGAGGTAACCTTAAAACATGATTAAGTGTATCCAACCTTATATCGTTCCTTACATTTAAAGATGCCTTTTGTTTGAAATATGTATCTAAATATGAATTAAGCGCTGTAAAAATTAACATTCCTGTAGCTATAAGAATCAAACTAGGCCAAGCCTCAACTTCGCCTTTTACAGCAGCATTTGTTATAAAAGACAAAAACCACGCGATAAAGAGATCTAGAAAGGTCCCGACCACCATCGTGATAATCAAACAAACATACAATAACTTATATCTTCTCATATACTTTAACAACCGAATAAAAGTACTTTGTTTGTTCATGTCACACCTCTTTCCTATTTTCCCATACCATCAATAAAACTAAACACCTTACATATAATAGCAGTTTCTATAAAAATGTTCCATATGACGCCGTTAGTATGTATATGATTATGTTAGGTTTAATCCGAGGATATCAATAAGCGTTACTTCATTCCGCACAAATGCAGAACACGGTTAAGATCCTTTTATAGAAAAATGTCAAAAAACACACCGAGAATTGTTCGGTGTGCTTTTTGACATTCTTACTTAAACATGAACTCGATGCTTAAGAGACGCCTCCTTAATTCCTGCTACTCCCTTGGCCCATATAATCGAGTACAGCTATGATCACCTTGACAGCTTCCGCTCTCGTTGCTGCTGCCAGTGGGTCAAATCGGTCCGCCTCTTTACCTTGCACGAAGCGGGCAGCCGATGCAGCCGCGACTTCCGCCTTGGCCCAGGATGGAATTTGGTTCGAATCTGCATAGTTCACTTGCTTAGCTTCAGCCGATTGTGAATCTATTCCTGTTGCACGGGTAGCCAACACGGCGAGCTGCGTGCGCGTGATCAACAGTGCAGGACGGAACGTGTCGTCTTGGAATCCTTGAATCAGCTTCGCATCAACCGCTGCTGTTACGTCGGATTTAGCCCATGACGAAATTTGATCATCATCTTTAAACGTAGTCCCACTCCCCGCTACCGAACCCGAAGAAAGCTGAAGAGCGCGCGCAAGCATTGATACGAACTGCTCTCTCGTCACTTGCTGATTAGGGCGGAAGGTCTCGTCGGCAAAACCTTTGACGATACCAAGCGATGCCGCTCTAGCTACAACGGAAGCCGACCAGTGGCCTTGTATGTCTTTGAAGTCGATCGTCCCCTGATCGCTCCCATTCCCCTCACTGCCTCCTTCGGCAACCACCTGCTTCATAAATTCAGTCACCGCACGCTTCAGTGCAGCCACAGCTTCATTCACTTGCTGTTGCGTAGCGTTATCTAGCTTCTGGATCGCGACAGCCGCATCAATCGCAGCTTGCAGAGCTTTCTTAGCCCCAGCTTTATACTCTCCTGGCCTACTGCCTTCTACGGCTGCTGCATGTTTCGATTTTGCGTCTGCGATAACCTGATTCAGCACTGCTTTGTCAATGCTGCTTGAAACTGAAGGTGTAGATGAATTATTGGGATTGCTTGGATTGCCCGGGTTCGTCGGTTGATCAACATGGACGGACTTCTTGAATGTCTCGACAGCTTGCGTAAGAGCTGCCACGGCTGCATCGACAGCCTCTTGCATAGCCGCCGCATCCTGCATCACAGCCTCGGCTGCGGTAATCGCCGTCTGGAGTCGAGATTTCGATCCGACGGGGTAATAACCGGCGGACGTCCCCTCCTGTGCCTGCGCATACAATTGATTTGCCTGCGATATCAAGGCTCCCAGCTTCGTCTTATCCGACTTCACCAGATCCTTGACGGCATGAGCAGCCAGCATGGCGTAACCTGCACTCGATACATTCCAGTCGGCCGGCAGATGGCCAGCCTTGAGCGCATCCGTCACCCGTGTCAGGCAAGCCATCGCGCGGTCGGCATCGCCCATTAACGTCGCCACATACGCGGCAATACCGTGCAGGCCGCTCAGCTCGCCCTCGGAAGCCCATTTCGGAAAGTTCTGATTCAAAGCCGTATATAGAGCTGCCGCTTCGCTGCTATCCGGAGCAACAACTCCTGCAGCAATCGCCGTAAGCTGAGCGCCGGCATCCTCCCACTTCGTCCAATCTGCTGGAGTGGGTTGATCTGCGGCATCGATTGACATCGTGTATGCCCCCGCCTCTTCATTCCATAGCTTAGACTTGATCCCTTCACGCAGCATTTCCATATACTTCTCGAAGTAAGCCGCTGGACCTTCATCCTTAAAATGATTCCGGAACAGCCATACGCTATCCTGCATTCCTTTCAGAACGAGTAAATTGTCCTGTAACGATTTGATCTGCCCATCCTTCTTCGACCACATGAGACCATCGGCAGCCTGCAAAGCCATCAGCCCCAGTCCGCCTGTCAGAATATCAAGCTGGTACTGGGTAATGACGAACTTGCCTGTTCGCTCGAAATAGGCGCGTTGCAGCGATATAAAGGAAGCGATACTGGCAGCCGCGCTCTTATAGTCCTCTGTCGATACCCACTCGCCGCTCTGTTCATCCAGCTTCTTTTCATATTGGGTACCATAGACGCCGAAGCGGTCTCCCCAATTCCAGCTGCCCACATAATTCGTGATGTATTTCTCTGCGAGTTCAATCGTCTCCGGCCTTAACAAGAAACCGAGCGCAGCGGTATTAGACGCAGCCGGATCTACCTCCTTCTGCTGTTCATTTCGCGTCAAAGCTCCATTAGGAAGCTGGCGTCCAACCAGCCAGCCCAACATCGTATCCAATATGTCATCCGGTTTCGATGCAGCCTCGCGTGAAATGCGGATCGCAATCTCATCCGTCTTCAGCACGTCATTGCCTCTCGTAACGAACGCCCACAGCTTGATCTGCTGAATTGCCGGATCAAGGGGCAAGCCGCGCAACGTAAAGTGATTCGCGCTTTCTTGCACCAGCAGGTTGGGTAGATCCATTTGATACGCAATTTGCGCATCCGACAGATCCAACTGCTTGCCGTCCTTATTGAAAGCTTCAATCACGATCGAAGTGCTCTCGTTACGGCGCAACAATTCGCGTTCTGCCTTGATCGTAACTTTAGCCATGCCTTCCCCAGCAGCCCCAAGACGGACGGCTACGGTCAAATCACGCGTAAAATGAACATTGTTAAAGCGATCCTTGGCTTTTACTTGGACCTGATAATCGCCATTGACCAGCCCTTGCAGCGCTATCCCCCACGTTCCCGCTTCAGGTACGGCATGAAAGACCTTCTGTTCTCCTGTCAGCTGATGGATGAATGTGACTTCGATATCCTGCAGGCCGACAGCTGTACCTGTCACTTGATAAGGAAGCGCTTCGATGACTGTCCCCTCTTCTACCGCAGCCATGTCGAATTGAACCGGCACATCGGGCAGCTTCTGCATCTGGGCAGCCGTGAGCATGCTGAGGCCGCTCTCCATGACGTACCATGGCCACGGATGATCCTTATCCACATAGGTCGCTTCAATCGATTGTAAAAACTGATCGACTCGCACCTTGTCTCCCATCAGCGCTGCCGCACTGGCGAGGATCGCCCATGGGAAAGCATCGCTCTTCGCAAGTGTCGGCCAGCCGGGATGATGTTCATTGAAGCTATTGTACAACTGGATCGCTCGCTCGCTATCTGGCGCGATGACGCCTGCCCAGATCGGAGAGATCTGCGCCGTCGCATCGGCATAGAAGGTCCGCCAATCCGGATTCAGTAGTGTCCCCGAATCTGTTTTTCCCGGCGAATACATGTTTTTTTGTTCCAGCCACAGCTCGGATTGAATCGCCGTATGAACCTGCTCTTTGATTGCTTGAAATCTGGCTGCTTCGGCCGTGTCTCCAAAAATATGCTCAGCGATCCATGCCATATCGATAAGTCCTCGATATACCTCGGTGTTGTCCATCAAATATTTCACTCTATAGGTCGGCTTCGCCCACGTCAGGCCATCTGCCTCCTGTGTGGAGAGCATCGCCGAAGCGATCTGCAGGACTTGTTCCTTGTGCTCTGCGACATACGCCGTATCCCCTGTTACCTCTGCATATTTGCGCAGCATGTTCAAGAAGGTAGACGCATAAGAATCCGTCGAGTCGAAATCGAGCGTAGGCGTCTCTGTCTGACGATCCGCCTCTACCACATAATCGTAGACCGATCCATCCGGCGCATCCGGTCCTTTCCCTTCGTTCAAATGGGCAAAATACCAATCCATGTATTTTTTCACGACGTTCGCATATTCCGGCTTTTCCAGCAAGCCGAGCAGAGCAATATGCGAGAAATAGGGAATGACTTTGTACTTTCCGTTATAGCTATCAATCGCCTGGCTATACGTTGGAATCGCGCCATTGTCGAATTGCAGGCTTGCAATCCATTCTGCTTCGGCATCGATAATCTTTTGATACCTGGCGCTTGTATCCTTCGCATCGTTCGCTGCATCGTACCCTTCCGCCACGTCGCCAGCGTTTGCATGGGCATAACCGGGAGCTGCTGACGTTATCATCATCATGGCAATAATAATAAAGGCAATTCCTTTTCTTAAATGAACCATTTAAGTTCCTCCTTAGCCTTTTATCGCACCTGATGTTATCCCTTGGATGAATTGTTTCTGCATCGCAATATACACGAGCACGACCGGCAGCACCATAATCGTAGAAGCCGCCATCAACAGCTCATACTGCGTCGTGTATTGTCCGACGAACACGGACAAGCCCATCTGAATCGGCATCAGCCTATTTTCCGAGAACAGCACTAAGGCCAGCATAAACTCGTTCCACACCGATAATGTATTGAGGATCACGATCGTAGCTAGTGCCGGCCGGGCAATGGGCAGCATGAGTCTATAATAGATTTGGAAGCTGGTGGCGCCATCGATGATCGCTGCTTCCTCCAATTCGCGCGACATCTCATCAAAAAAAGTTTTTAAGATGAAAATCGATACCGGCAGCGCTGCGGCAATGAGCGGTAAAATATAGCCGATTCTCGTATTCGCGAGTCCCAGATTGCTGACCACAAGGTAGATCGAAATAAAGGCACCGGGAATTGGGATCATTAACGTAGCCATAAATCCTAAGAAAATGGCCTTCTTCCCTGCCATATCCAATCTCGCGATGGCGTATGAGGCCAGCGATGCGAATAGAACCACGCACACCACGACAATTACGGAATATAAGACGCTGTTGAACGTATAGACATTAAAATTGCCCTGAAACCATGCATCCTTGTAATTTTCGAGATTAAACGCATTATTCGGAAACAGACTCCGGTTCGTAAAAATTTCATTCCGCTGCTTCAGTGAGGTCGAGACCATCCACACAAGCGGAAAGATGGAGATCACAGTCCACACGATCAGGGATAAATGAGTGATGCCTTTGAAAAAGAACGTGCCTTTACTCTGCATACGTTATCCCCTCTCTAGTCTTTCTTCTGGGACAGCTTTAATTGGATGAGCGATAAAATAAACAGCATAATCCCAAATATTAACGAGAAGGCGTTCGCCATGCCGAAATCGGAATTGGTAAAAGCTTCCCGATAAATGCGCAGCGCAGGTACCTCTGTCGCGTAGCCGGGTCCCCCCATCGTCATCGCATAGACGTGATTAAATATGCCGAGCGCCCCGAGGATCGTCAAAATATTGACCAGCGTGTATACCTTGCGCAGCGATGGAATCGTAATGTAGCGCAATTGCTGAGACCGGCTCGCGCCGTCGATGCTGGCCGCTTCATACAAGTCTTTGGGTATGCCTTGGAGTCCCGCCAGGAATAAAATGAACGAGCCGCCGACCCCTTGCCACATCGAGCTGACCGCTACCGCATAGAGCGCCGTGTCGATCGAACCTAGCCATACATGCGTAAATTGGTCAAGGCCAATGTCCCTCAGCACACCGTTCAGAAGTCCCTTCGGCTCATAAATCCATTTCCAAATGTACCCGACAACGATGCCGGACAGGATCGGCGGAATATAGAATACGACACGGTAAAACTTGCCGCCCCGAATGTTCGAGTTCGCCGCGACGGACAGCAGCAGCGCAATCGTATTCATGAACACAAGCGACAACAGCGCAAAAATGACCCCATTGCCCACCGCTTCCCACCAACGCGTATCGGTTATTGCCGCGGCATAGTTTTTGAAGCCGACGAATTGATAGTTCGAATTCACGCCATTGAAATTCGTAAAGCTGTATTGAACCGTGCGAATAATCGGAAGCAATGAAAATAAAATAAACAACAGCAGTGCCGGCATAACATAAGCCAGATTCAGGTAGCGCTTAACGATTTTGCTTCGATTGCCGATCGGTTTCCCTTTCGTGCTTGGCAAGCTGCTTACATCCATCGAATCACCTCTGTGTATATGCAGGACGAACAACCCGACCGGTTGCCTCCTGCGTGGCTACTCTTTCTCTTCTTTTAATGCCTTTTGCAGCTCCGTATCCATTTCCTTCAGCACCTGATCTGGCGTCGACTGTCCAATGGCGATTAACTGAATTCCTTTTTGCAGAACCGTCTCCACGCTTGGAGCCGGGTAAGTGCCACCGTTCTCGATGATATGGTTCATGCCGAGCGAGAAGTTGCGCAAGGCCGGTGTCATGCCACCTTCCGATGTCGCCGCTTCCATGTTGGCAGGCAGATTGAAGCTTTTGGAAGCGTATTTTTGCTGCTGCTCCTTTTCAACGAGGAATCTGACAAATGCGATAGCTGCTTCTTTATGCTCAGTATGTTGATTGATGACGAGCGGAACGCCGATACCGCCTGGTATTTTCACATCATGCGTCGCGTCCGCTGGCTTAGGCGGCTGGAACACATCATATTGCGTAAAATTCGGATTCATCTGATTGAACACGCCGATAGCCCATGAACCGTCATAGATCATCGCAACTTCTTCATTGACGAACATTTGCTCCGCCGTTGGCAAATCCATCGTCGCGATGCCTTCCGCGAACGCGCCATGTTTGTACAGGTCCTCGAATCGCTTCAGTACATTCAGGTAACCTGAATCCATGAGCGGCTCTTGGCCCTTCTTCACGTTCACTAACTTCTCTTCGCCCAGATATGCGATCTCATAGGGCGCTGCCAGCGAACCGGCCACCCATGAGCCAATGCCTGTTGCGAATGGAACGATACCTGCCGCTTTGAGCTTATCGACATCAGCCAGCAGCTCCTCCCATGTCGTTGGCGCAGAAGTAATGCCTGCTTTTTCGAATAGCTTCGTATTGTAGACAAACTGGATATTATTCGTATCCATCGGGAGCCCATAAGTGCCTAATTTTTTCACGCCAAAAATATTGCCTTCATCGTAAGTAAACGTTTTCAAAATGGTGCTAGGAAACTTGCCGAATATATCTTTCATATCGCTAAGTTCCATGACGTTGCCCGACTCGACGAGCTGCCCCAGATCTCCAGCACCGCCTGCAAAGGTCATCACATCCGGCAAAGCGTTATTTTGAGCCGATGCCATGATCTTTTGCTTAAAGCCATCGCCGCCGAATAATTGGATATCGACTTGGATCCCCGTTTTCTGTTCAAAGTCCGCAGCCATTTCTTTCAATAAGTCATGACGGTCATTCAAATAATGCCAAAACACAAGCTTAACGTCCTTCGTATCGTTAGTCGTACTCGCATTCTCTTGCGACGTGTTCTCTTTCGTTGGTTTCTCATTGGAAGTCATATCTTTGGAGTTCCCGCCACAGCCCGTCAAACCAATCAATAGGATGATGGATATGATGAATATCCGCCATGTCACACGGTTATGCTGCTTCATTGTATTGGCCTCCTCAATTATGATACGATGAGTCTAATAAGTGATTTGTCGATGTCCATATTGTTGGACGATGGCTCGATTATGCTCGTCGCCTCCATCCACATTGGCGCTAATGAATACCGGCGGAGTGCGATCCGCTTGGACAAAGCGCGCAATGATTTCTGCGGTTAGCGATTGTGCGATTATCGCGCCCGCAACGCTGGAGGCCGAGCCTGTTTTTTCTGTTAGACCTGGAATTTCTAATAATACATCGCCATAGGGACAGCAATTATCAATGACAACGTCTGCGATCTCATATAGCTTCTTGCCGCTCGGATGACGACTGTCTGCATGCTGCGAATGATCCAATGAGGTCACGGCAATGACCGGGATCCCCCTGCGTTGACACTCCAGTGCAAGCTCATTCGATGCGCCGTTCCTGCCGGAATTCGATACGATGACGAAGGCATCCTCGGGCTGAACCGCATGCATTTCCATCAATCGGTGAGCCGTATGTGGATCCCGCTCTAACTCTACTAGATTAATGCCCGTCGTCCCTTCTAATGCAGCGATATCCTCCAGCCCAACCAGCTTCATTGGCGCCAGTCCTCCAGCTCTGCCGCACATCTCCATACCGAATGCGCGCGAATGTCCCGCGCCGAAGATATGCACGATCCCCCCTTTCAACAAACTTTGAAACATCTCTTCAGCAGCCTTGCTCACATTGCCCATTTGCGTCCGTTCTAATTGCTCGATGATCGACGTCATGGCTCTGAATACTTCATTCGCTCCAATGCTCATATCTCGTCTCCTTGCAATGCCAGATTTACGATCGACATATCCATGCGGACCTGAAGCGCTTGCGCCGATAGGATTAACGCCCCAACGACAGGCGGATATTGCGGCTTGGAAATACGTACAGCTGCATCATAGCGATGAACCGTGTCTTTCAGGCTGGCGACGACCCGTTCGGAATGAACGACACCGCCTGTCATATAGACATGATCCAGCTTCAGCGTGCTGTCATATGCCCTTGCCTGTTGCAGTACGGATACGGCCAGTCCGCCAAGTTCTTCTCCTGCCCGCTGCAGAATGTCCTGTGCAACTTCATCCCCATCGGCCGCTGCCCGCTCCACGAGCAGCGACAACTGCGCCATATCGCTTCTTTGAATTTTGTCTGCGTGAATTCGTTTTTTGATTCCCCAGAACGATTCTTCGCCGAAATGATCAAGAATTTGCTTGCCGAGTACTGTCTTCAGGCCGCGCGACTCACTATCTCGAATTCCAGCTTTAATCGATTGAAGTCCGATCCAATAAGCGCTCCCTTCATCCCCCAAAATATGACCGTATCCGCCGGCTACGAACTCCCGTCTTCCTTCGAAGTAATATCCTATGCTACCACCTCCCGCAATAATTAACACCCCGTCATTCTTCCCGTTCGAAGCGCCTGACAGATTGGCTTTGACATCGCCTTCGATCATGCAGGCATCCACTTGAACGCATTCGGCTATCCAGCTTTTTATTAATTCCTCATGCTCTTTATGCACGCCGCTGATGCTGGCAAATGCCATATCGACTTTGCGGATCAGCTTCGCTTGCACAAGCAGCGCTTGCAGCGACTGCTGGATAGCTTGTTTGGTTTTGACCTGCCCATTGAACGTTAGCATATGATCGATCGGCGGTCCGCTGGCGAATAGACAAATGCCGTTCTCATGATCATACAGGCAGGATTTCGTGGACGTCTGCCCTCCGTCGATCCCCAGTAGAAGCATGAATCATTTCCTCCCCTACATCCCCATTAAATCGCTCTGACGAACCTCGCCGTAATCTCCCACGGCGCTGTAATCGATGTCCCGACAACGACGCTGTGAGCACCGCGAACCGTAATCGCCTCGTGAGCATCGGACGGAAGCGCAAACCGCCCTTCACCGATGACCGGTACGTTGACCTGCCGGGCGATGCGAGTAATCAATTCGAAATCAGGTCCTTCTGTTTTATCTTGCTCCGTATAGGAGGTATAGCCCGCCATAGTCGTCGCGACGACATCTGCGCCGAGTCGTTCAGCCCGTACGGCTTCTTCTAGATTTGAAATATCCGCCATAACCGGAAGGGATAAACGAGATTGAATCTCGTGAATCAGTTGCTGCAGCTCGGCTTCATCTCCTCTCGCCTGGAAGGTGGCATCCAGCGCGATCATATCAGCACCTGCTTCTGCCAGTACGCGAGCGCTCTCGAAGTCCGGCGTAATGATGCGGACGCCGTAACGATCCGGCAGTTTATTAATGCCGATCACCGGCAGATCGACCGTCTTCTTAATCTCGCGGACATCGTCAGCACCATTCGCGCGAATGCCGCCCGCGCCACCAAGTAAAGCGCTTTCAGCCATCGCCCGCATCAGCCTCGGATCACCATAGAATGGTGTTCCAGGCCATGCCTGACAAGATACGATAATTTTATTTTTCAACGATGCGATCATGCGGCTACACTCCTTAATACAATTTGTCGAGGATGGAATCTGTCGTCTTCCACAATTTTTTGATATCCAGCGATTGGTCTGACATTTTCAACGTCAAGCTTACGCTCAATAACTCAATGACGTACAAGATCGAGGCCTTACTCTTGAAGCTCTCCACGATATTGCTCAGACCGCGATTAACGCAGACGAGGCGAATATCCGAAACCTCTGTAATCGGAGATTTTCCATGTCCCGTGATGCAAATGGTCTTCGCCCCGGACTTGTGTGCCGCCTGCATCGCTGCCACGATATCCTTCGTGCTGCCCTGCTGCGAAATACCGATCGCCACATCGCCCGAATCCAGATGCGCTGCCGCAATCATCTGCAGATGAACATCAACTTGCGCATCAACCATGAGGCCAAGCCCCAGCAATTTGATCTTCAACAGCTGAGCCATCGGACCAGACTCGCCAAGACCGGAAATATGTATCTTTCGCGCTCCCAGAATGGCCGCTACCGCCGATTCGAACACGGACTCCTCGATATGCATGGCTGCATCCAGAATGCTGTTCGCCGCATTATTCGCGAGTTGTCCGGGAAGGCTCTGCGCTTCTTGCTCCGGCATCGCAGGCTGTCTGCGCTCCAGCTCTTGAGCCAAGCGGATTTTCAGCTCTTGATAACCGCGCAAATCGATCGTCCGGCAAAATCTAGTAACCGTGGATTGCGCTACCTCAAGACCTTCGGCAACTTGAGTAACCGTATTATAAATAATCGTCTCGGGAGAATTAAGAATCAAATCAGCAATCCGTTTCTCTGTTACGCTGAAGCTGTCATACGCATTCTGAATCATCGCAAATAATGTTAGTCCTTCTCCTGTTCGATCTTGAACAGGCGGCAATGTATCGCTCATTGCAGCTTTCCCTCCCTCGGGCTTATGTTGAGATCAGTATAGCACCCGCCTAAAAACTTGGCAAGAATATTTTTTTCTTAAAATTAAATAGAATAAATATTTTATTCACGATCTATTTTTTAGTGCTTTTTCAGTATTTGTTTTAAAATTCTGCACCGATTTTATAACCAACATCGACCGCACACGAAAGTTAAATAAGCTGTCTCCAGTAAAGTACCGGAGACAGCTTAAGGAAGGCTTCGTCGTCAGCGCTCTTGATATCGCAACCCGCTGCTGTTGTCCGCCAGATATATGGTTAATATTTATTACCAGGAAATATGCAAAAAAGAGATGATGTCGGAAGAACACCATCTCTTTTTTTGATAAATCTTACTTCCTCAGCAGAAGAGGATTAGTTCAAGCTGTTTAAGATTGTTTTAATTTGAGGATTAAGGTTCAATGCATTCAGGATGATCGTCAGAGCCTCTGCACGTGTGGAGTTTCCTTTCGGATCAAATACCCCATCGCCCTTGCCGTTGATGATGCCAGCTTTTGCCGCATCTTTAATTAGATTCACTGCATAAGAGCTTGCGCTTGACATATCCGTGAAGTTGCCTTTGGAATCATCTTTGTCAACATTACTCAGATTGACAATACGGGACAGAATGATAACCATTTCTTCGCGGCTGATCGTTTTATTCGGCTTGAAGGTTCCGTCTCCGTATCCGTTAATAACGCCTGCGCTTGCAAGGCTATTAATCGCGTCTTTAGCCCAATGACTGTTAATGTCGTTCAGTTCAACCACATCTTTAGCGCTGCCAGCATGGATATCGAATACGCGAGCGATGATCGCTGCAAACTCAGCGCGTGTAATTGGACTGTTCGGACGGAACGTGCCATCCTCAAACCCAGTGAATACTTGCAGCTTCGCGAACGCAGCAAGGGTCTTTTCAGCCCAGTGTCCTTTCAAGTCAGTGAGGTCAAGCTCTTCATTCGATTTCTTGGCTTCCTCTACTTTGGCCTTGATCGCTTCCATTAATTTTTCTACATTAACAATCTTGTCGTTGAATACATGATCTTTCGGCTTTGGTTCAGGTTTTGGATCTGGTTTTGGATCTGGTTTTGGATCTGGTTTTGGATCTGGTTTTGGTTCAGGCTTCGGTTCTGGTTTTGGTTTTGGATCTGGTTTTGGATCTGGCTTTGGCTCAGGCTTTTCGCTCTCCGTGCTTTCCGTTACCTGTGTACTCCATTCACTAGCTCCTGCCGCATTTTTAGCTCTCACCTTATAGGTATGGCTTGTGTTTGCAGCAAGTCCTGTGTGTGCGAATGGATTTGCAACATCCGTGTGAATCGCCCCATCTACCATCAAGTCATAACCTGTTGCATCAGCAGAATTTTTCCATGTTACATTGATTTGTGACGTACTTGCTGCTTTTGCTTTCAAGCTTGTAGGTATAGCAGGAATTGTGCCAACTTGACCGCCGTCCTTGGACACGGTTACCTCATGGGAGGCACCACCTACCTGCTGCTCATTTCCCTGTTCGTTGGCAATGACAACATTATCGATCGATACTGTCGTCTTAGCAGAAGCTTGCGTTGCAGCTTTGGCCGTAAATTTGAATGCAAGCAAATCGCCTTGGGTAGGCACGTTCGCACCAACGCTAGAAGCAATAATCCGAATTTGTCCCGGCGCTGTCTCCTTTTGACCGACGACTTGGAATCCGTCCTTCAATGATGTAATCGAATCAAGCTGTAAAATCGTCGGATCAAAGTGAAGCGTCAAATCTTGGGCATACACCGACTGGTGTGTGCTTTGCGTAACGTCGGTCAGCCCCATCGTCAGATCGAACGATTGGCCTCGGTTCACCTGCTGTAAACCTGTCAAAGAAGACTGAGGCATCTTAGCCTCCTGTACAAACAGTTTGAACCAGTTGATGTTATATCCATTTGCAGGTACCGCTAGCCTTATTGTATGCTTTCCGGACGTTAGTGTAATATTATCGGATACTGTTATCCAACTCGACCAGCCCCCCGATTTAGGTAATGATGTTGTCTTTTGCGGAACTCCATCTACTTCAAAACTGACTGCTGCTCCTTCATTATTGACAGCCACCCTGTATTGCAGGGTATATGTTCCGGTTACTGGAATATCAATGTTCGTGTATTCCATCCAGGAACCTGCAGCAAGATATCCGACAATTTTGTCACCGCCAATGTCACTGGTATCTTCAACAATCCGTACGTCGTTCATGGAGGTGTAGTCAGCTGCCTTCATAAAGACTGCCGGTACACTATCTACCGTTACTTTGATGCTTGTTGTTAATGGTACGTTGTTTGGATTTGTGATCCCTTCAGACAAGGTTACAACGCCATTTACAGTGAAGGTTTGCGCAGTCTTTAGCGATGGATCATAGCTTGATGCGTCTACATCCCATGTCACATTGGCATCAAAGCTGCTTCCATCCTCGGCAACCAATTTCACCATTTTCGGCAAACCAAGAGCTGCCGCTGTCTTTGCTGTTCCGTTGTCTACGGCTGTTTTGTCAGCTGGTGCAGTGATGCTGCTTAATACAGCACCCTCCGTTGTAATGTCAATGTCTTGCGATGAACGGTTATACATGGAATCCGCAGCAAATACTCGGAGTGTATATTGCGTTTTCGGCGACAAACCCGTAATCTTGTACTCCCTATGATCATCGAATGGTTTGTCTAGCGGCAGCGAAAGACTGTTGAACGATTTGTCCACTTCTCCCGTCAACTTGTTGATCAGCTGAACATTGTATTCCAACACCCGAATATTGTCATTCGCTTGCTTCATTGTAAAAATAACTTCGTTGCTTTTTAAGGATTTGATCTTAAGGTCCTCATCAAACTGCGGCGCGATGAGTTCTCTAATATCGCTCTTGCTATACGTAAAGGCATCTTTACCTTCGCCAACGTAGACTACAGAAGGTATGCCTACGAATTCATTTGTACTTAAATTATAATGTTTGATGATCACTTTGGTACCGTAAACCTCTAAGAAATTCGCGATGCGAGGCGTGGTATGATAATTGATATAATCGCCTTCAATATAACCGCCGTACGGACCGGCATCAATATAACTGGAATAATTCGTCGAACCGGCATCGAAATACGAAGCCGCACCTTGGAAGAGAGAACGTTCGTCGGTCGGGTCGTAATGCGTATGACCTGACAGATAGACGACCTGCGACAAATTATTGTCGGCAATATATTTACCTACATTATTACTTGCCGCGGTGCTCCATGCCGATCCCCAATTGGTACCGCTGATCGGGAAGTGGGATGAGACAAAGATCGGTTTGGTTGGATCGTAATCCGATTCTTTTGTAATTTGATCCAGGAAATTCTTCGCTTTTCCAGACGTGTTGGTGTTGTCATAATTTCCGTCAAATACTACCAGGTTATATCCCTTGATCTTGACCCGATAAGCATCGTTAAAAAAATTGTTATCGTACGATTGCTTAGTTTCGTTCCACGCTCCCGCCGAACCGACAGGAATTAAATCTTGGACACTACCTTTAACCATATCATGGTTGCCTCGTACCAAATACAACGCGATATTGTCAAATAAGCCTTCAGATTTCAGTTTATTGTAGACCTTTGTCAGCTCGCCCATCCACAGATATTCGATGGCATTGTTACCGCCGGTAACGTCGCCGGGAATCAAAAAGACGTCGGCTTGCGGGAATAACTTCAAGCTTGTTCTGAAATCATTTTCCACGCGCTCGATTGCTTTGGGATTATCACTGATTTCCGTGTCGCTGTCCACAATCATATTTAAATCGGCGGGCGTTGCTGTTTTATTGCTTTTTTGATAGATGAAAATGGCATTGGTTAGTTCACGTTCGTAATAATTGATCGTTTCCTGTGTATATAATTTTTCTTTTTGCGTTGTCGCAACTGCATTGGCCGTATTCAAAACCTTTTTCAAATAATCAAAATCGGTTTGGCTGAAGCCGTTGCCGAGACCGCCTGCTATGATTGCATTTGCTTTTGCAAGTGTGTCGTTAAGTTCGGTCAAATCTACTTTATTGACATCGTAACTATTATATTTCGCTTGAACGACATCATTGCTTAATACGCCTTTCCAAATCATCAGATCATCGATATCGAATGAATTACCGCCGAGGTTCCCCAATCCGTCGACACCTATTTTTAATGGGTTCGATGTATCTAACGTTCCATGCTTCAGCGTCGTTTCGGCCATTTCGTAACCATCAATATACAACGATCCGAGCATTTTATCTCTGTCTACAACATAAGTCACGTGACGCCAATTGGAAGCATCAAACGTATTGCGCCCAAAGGAAATGTTCTTATCTTTTGCGGTCGGGAAGCCTAAATTCATGTTGACCGAATTGGCCGATGTGTAAATTGCCCAGCCTGCGTTAGAACCGTTACTAAAATCCTTGTTGGATAATATGACCTGATTTTTATTCGTGTCGCCTTTATACCAGAAGGATACGGTAATACTCTCTTCACCAAAATTCAAGCTGTGCGGCGTACTGACATAATTGCCGTTTCCGCTTTCTAAATGCAGCGCTTTGGTCCCGGGTATTACACCCTCTACAAAACTATAATTCCCATTTGCTATCAAATCTTCTTGGTTTGCATCGTCCTTCAAATTATTGTCGAATTTCATCGATGCAATAAGAGGGTTGGCATTTGCGCTGGCAGTATCGATTGCTGCGTATGCGCTGGTCGATACCATACCGAACATCATCGTTAGTACGAGCGTAACGGATAAAATTCTTTTCATTACAGAAAAACCTCCATCATTTTAAGTAAAAAGCCATCCATTTGCTAAGTAAGTTTTATTGCAGAGCCGCTTGGGCTGATTGCTTGCCGTATCCTCCTGCAACAATCGCCAAGTCGCCAACAGAGATTTTTCCGTCTCCACTCAGATCTGCGCTGATTTTCTGCTTGTCAAACAGTTGAATAGCCGCTTTTAATGCCGCTTTCGCTTGATTCACCTGCTCTGGCGTCGCATTCGAATCGCTTGCTGTCGCACGCGCTGCATCGATAGCCGACTGCAATTGCGCTTTGGAACCAGCCACATACTGACCGTCCTCGTTACCTTCCACTGCTGCATCGTACTTAGCTTGGGCGTTTTCGATGATATCATTATGTCATCTTTCTTACGTACAAAAAATATTGTACGCTAACACTGTCAACGGACTATTAATCCAACGTGAATATTATGTAAATCTCTTCCTCGCTCGATACGAACGGGGATGTGAACAATCTAGTGTCATATGATTCGAAATTCCCTGAAGGGAAAGCGAGCATCCGTGAATACAAAAAATTTGTATTAAAAAAGAGATGGTGTCGATAGACACAATCTCTTTGTTTGATAAATATTACTTCTCTTTTCATCTCCGTCTCAGATTGTATCGACCTCTTCATGAACAAGAGCCTTATACGCTTCAAGGAACGATTGAGGATCTTCAGTAATTGTATACGAATAAACACCTTGCAGCGTGTGCAAGTACAACATCCCTCCATCCCTTCCCATGGATCGATATGAAATATCATATACCTCCTGAATTGGAAACTCTCGATACGCTGTAACAACCTTCTCCTGGTATAAATAGATCCATCTCTCCTGCTTGTGAATCGTTTGTTCTAATCCAGAAATGTTCCTCTCCACCTTGTAATAGGACAATGCTGAGATTGAATTCATTATTCCCCTCCTTCACGTAAAAGCGCATTATGCCCGAAAACGACAAACAGGAGCCTTGGTGACAGGCTCCTCCGATTAGCTTATACATTATAGAAATATTATATAATCGACATCCACATTTCACAAATGAACTGCACTTGAATATTATTATTTAGCCTGAGCACTTGTGATTAACGCATTTGACTTGCAAATTGCATGCGTGTCAGCTAACATGAAGGACACCCTATGAGCGAGCCGTCTCAAGTTTCATTTGATTTAAGCATCAGCCGCACAGCGGAAGCCAATGTTCCCCGTAGAGCTGTCCGGGGTATTCTGGCTTCGGGCAGCGATGCGATAGCGATTGCAGTAAGATTTGTGGCACAAATATGAGCCCCCGCGCATCGTTCGACTTGTCCCGCTAGGCGGACCGACGGGGTTAACCCGAGGCCCGTCCACGTGGAAGGTTGGGCTAAACCAGTCCGAGCACCATTCCCAAACATTGCCCGCCACTTGATACAATCCGTACCCATTGGGCTCGAAGGACTTTACAGGCGCTGTTCCGAGAAATCCGTCGCTCGCGTGGTTCTTTACCGGGAACTTCCCCTGCCATATATTGCACATATGTTTGCCACCAGGTTTGAGCTCATCTCCCCAAGGATATTTCTTCTGAACCAAGCCTCCCCGAGCCGCAAACTCCCACTCCGCTTCTGTCGGCAGCCGTTTTCCCGCCCAAAGGCAGTATGCCATCGCATCGTTCCAGGAAACATGAATAACCGGATGGTCCAGTTTATCTTCTATCCCTGACCCTGTTCCTTCCGGATCGCTCCAGCAGGCACCTTCAACGGCAAGCCACCATGGGGTTTGTATAGGTGAGCCTAGAATCTTAATACCGTTCTCAGGAACAAACAGATGAAACACGAACGACCATCCGAACTTCTCCGCTTCCGTCACATACCCTGTAGCGTTTACGAAGTTCTTGAATTCCAAATTTGTTACTGTATACGGATCTATATAAAACGGACTGACGACTACGGAACGAGCAGGCCCTTCTCCATCAGAAGGATAACCCTCCTGATCATTGGTGCCCATAAGAAACTCTCCACCCGGCAAATAAATCATATCCTGCTTGGCAGACCGCGATATCGTGACAGGCTGTTTTTCTTTCTTTTTTTCAAATGAGGTCAAAGTAAGGACGTTATTTCTAGATACGGAGCAGCAAGAGGGTTTATCGATTGATTCAGTCATTATAAGTCCACTCCTTCCCAATATCGGGGTTAACCGAAAAATACGACACCTAATAATCCGGATACTAAAATTACTAACATGGGATGCATTTTATATTTCATAACGCCTATAATCACACCTCCGGTGATCAGAAGACCAACGAAAGTTTTCCATGTAAGGTTACTAAGGCCCACTCCGGAAAACCCGAAATGGATAGCGGCATAAATAATCAAACCCGTTATAATCGGGCGCAGACCGTAAAAGGACGATCTGACCCATTTGTTGCGATAAATTTTATAGAAAATTGCGGTAATGAGGATCATTAAGATAAGAGAGGGAAGTACGATTCCTACAGTAGACATAATTGCGCCAGGAACTCCCGCGGTCTTATATCCAATCAGTGTAGCGGTATTGGTTGCAATAGGCCCCGGAGCCATTCCGGCCAATGCCACGGCATCGGTAAATGCTTCTTCGGTCAGCCAATGATGCGAGGCCACCTCAAGCTGAATGATCGGGATCATCGCATAGCCGCCGCCGAAAGAGATGAAGCCGATCTTCAAAAATGTGATAAATAAGTTCCATAGCATAGCTCATCTAAATCCTTTCGCTGTAAAATAATCGGCATGGTACGTTCCAGTAGTCTCGCTCGTTGCCTCTTCCTTTTCCAGCTTTACATCGATTCCCAGCTTTTCTTTAATAGAAACAAAAATAATGCCGACGAATAGACCAAATAGAATCACGAATAAAGGGTGAATCGTGGTGGTCAGGAAAATAGTCACCGTACCGATCATCGTTGCAAACGTCGTTTTATCAAATATAGCCGACTTTCCCATCTTGATCGCTGCAATGATGATTAGTCCGACAATCGCGTAATGAATTCCTTCTAAGGCAGCTGCGATTTTAGTATTATGCTCAATTTGGGTAAAAATAAGGCTAAGTGTAAATGTGATAAGAAAAGTAGGTAATGTAATGCCAATCACAGCTGCAATCGCACCCGGCACTCTGGCCAGCCGGTATCCGATAAACGCCGAAGCATTGACCCCAATTCCTCCAGGAGCCGAACCTGCAATGGAAAGCACATCGGACATTTCGGTTTTGGAAACCCACTGCCGTTTCTCCACAACCTCTCTCTCAATAACCGGAATCATGGCGTAGCCGCCGCCGAATGTGGACGGTCCGATTTTAAAAAAAGTCCAAAAAATACTCCACAGCTGTTTCATAAAAGCTCTCGCCATCCTGAACCACCTCTTTCAATATTTAAGTGCTATAACAAACAATAAAGAAGGGTTTCTAACCCTTCCTTATCATTAATGGGAGCCGGTATACTGCCAGCCCCCTTCTTCATAAGACTACATGGCATGCAATACAAAATTGATTAGAAATAAACCAGCAACGATATAAAGCGGCAGCGAAACTTCCTTCGCCTTGCCCGTCGATACTTTCAGAATGACATAAGAAATAAATCCGAACGCCATGCCATCGACAATACTATAGGTTAGCGGAATTAGTGCGACAGTAAGAAAAGCCGGAAACCCTTCGGAAAACTGATCAAAATGAATACGCTGAACCCCTGAAATCATCAGCCCGCCTACAATAATCAAAATTGGAGCAATAGCACTATCCGGAATCAACTTTATGACCGGTATACAGAAGATCGAGATCAAGAATAAGATTCCGGTGGTGATTGCCGTAAGCCCGTTCCTGCCACCGGTGGCGATTCCTGCAGCACTTTCTACCGTCGAGACCGTCGGACTCGTTCCGAATAATCCAGCAGTAATAACAGAAATTGCGTTAATCTGCAGGGATCGATCGAACTTCTCCGGCTCGCCGGTCATCCTCAAATGACTGTGAATCATCCCAATATTTTCGAATACAACCACTAGAGCAAGCGTAAATGTAGCAACCCAAAACGTCACCGATGTTACCTTTTCGAAAGACAATCCTCCTAGCACAGGCCAATAGGCTTGCATCGAAAAATGGGTACTACTTAATGCATCGCTTATGTTGACTTGGCCGAAGGTGATCGCTAATATCGTGCCCGCGGCTATACTAATCAGAAAATTCGCAGGTATATTGCGGGTAAACAGGATTATGGCAACGATCAACGTTATAATCGTTATAAGTGTAGAGGGAGACCCGAAATCGCCAAGCGCCAAGAACGTCTGCTGGTTGGCAATCACGATACCTCCTTTTTGCAACCCAATGAATGTTAAAAACAACCCAATCCCCACGGTCGTCGCTTCCTTAAGCGAGTCGGGAATAGCCAACGATATCATCTTGGCCAGCGGAGTGAAAGCAATCAAAGCAAACATCACGCCCGCCATAAAGACAGCCCCTAACGCTTCCTGCCACGACAGCCCCATCGTTTGCACGACCGTATACGTAAACAATGCATTGATACCCATGCCTGGTACTAGGATAATAGGGGTTTTCGCAAAAAAGCCCATCAGCAGACACCCCACGAAGGAAGTTAAAGCCGTACCAATGATGCCTGCCTCAAGCGGTATCCCTGCATCCTTCAAGATGGACGAATTTACAGCTATAATGTATACAATGGTAACAAACGAAACCATTCCTGCGAGTATCTCGCGCCTCACCGCAACCGGGAGAACACCTTCCTTCAGTCGATTGACTTGTCCATTCATTCGTATAGAACCTTCTTTCTCTTTGCCCCATTACTCACCAGTTCTAGTAACTGCCACTTGCCGTTGAAGGTTCTCCTTGAACGATGGCAACAGAGGAGCTAGCCCCAATCCTTGTCGCTCCGGCAGCTAACATGGCAAGCGCATCCTTTTGACTTCTTACCGCTCCCGAAGCCTTTACACCCATGAAAGGACCTACTACCGTCCGCATCAGTGCGATATCCTCCACCGTAGCGCCTCCACCGCCAAATCCGGTTGAAGTTTTAACGTAGTCAGCACCTGCTTTCTTCGCTAGGAGGCAAGCAGCTATCTTCTCTTCTTCTGTCAATAAAGACGTCTCCAGAATCACTTTCACGATGGCCTTATCGCCCGCAGCTCGAACCACTCCCCGAATATCGTCGTATACCGACTTGTAATCTCCCGACTTGAGCTGTCCAATCGGAAGGACCATATCGACCTCGGTCGCTCCATCGCTCAAAGCATTCGACGTCTCGGTAGCTTTCACTGCAGGCGCTGAAGCTCCGAGTGGAAATCCAATGACCGTACATACCTTCACCGAACTTCCTGCCAATTTCTCAGCTGCTAGACTCACATAAATGGGATTCACGCATACGGAAGCGAACTTCCACGCCGCGGCTTCCTCACATAACTTAATAATTTGTTCGGATGTCGCTTCTGGCTTCAACAACGTATGATCAATGACAGAAGCCAATCTCTCTTGAGAATAAGGGATGAACTCTCCCTCCTCTGCTGGCAATAAGCCGATAATCGGTTCAAGTTTATTTTTAATAGCTTCGATTTGCTGACGCATCATATTCCACTTCTCCTTTTCTATAACTCTTTGATGATTCCGAGTACCAACTGCAAAAATTTCGGTTTGACCTTCTCCGTTGCTTCCATTACTTCATCATGGGATAACCCCTGATCCAATATGCCTGCCGCTTTGTTCGTTATGCAGGAAATACCAAGTACCTCTATGCCGGAATGCCTTGCTACAATGACTTCCGGAACCGTCGACATGCCGACCGCATCAGCCCCCAACACCCGCGCCAGACGAACTTCTGCCGGTGTCTCGTAAGTCGGACCTAAATTGCCCATATATACACCCTCACGGAAGGTGAAGCTTTGCTCGTTTGCAACCCTGTGAGCCAGTTGAATCAGTCGCTTGCTGTAGGCCTCGGTCATGTCCGGGAAGCGAGGTCCAAGCTCTTTGTCGTTAGGTCCGATCAGCGGGTTCGTTCCCATATTGTTAATGTGGTCGGATAGGAGCATCAGATCACCGACCTCAAAATCCATATTCACGCCGCCCGCAGCGTTAGTGACGATAAGTTGGTTTACGCCGATCGCCTTCATAACACGAACCGGGAACGTCACGAAATTGGCATTATATCCTTCATACAGATGGAATCGACCTTTCATCATAACGACAGGTTTCCCGTTAATTTTTCCAGCGACCAGTTCTCCGGCATGACCTTCCACGGTTGAGACCGGAAAGTGCGGTATGGAATGGTATGGGATGACTTTCGCTTCTTCGACGAGCTCGGCAATAATGCCCAACCCTGACCCGAGTATCAGTCCGACCTGCGGCTGAAAACCAATCATATTCTCAATAAATGAAGCGGCTTCCTGAATATTCTGCTTGACATTAGACATGAACTTCTCATCCCCTTTTTCTACGATACGCTGCGGCATAATGGCGTAACGTTTAATATGTGATCATCATAAATCAAATCTAATAGATTGTAAATACAATTAAATTCAAAATGAGAAAAATGTAGTTGCTTTTTATTGTTTTCAAATATTAATGAAAATAATTATTATATATTTCACACCATAATGTGATATCATTTCCAATATTTATATTTATTTATTTCATTTTTAATTTTTTCCCTCTTGAAAGCTCGATTTACTACTACAGCATAAATCGTGTACAATAGATACAACGAACCTAATTCTGGAGGAAATCATGTTACAAGAATTTGTGGGTTTAATGTCTCCAAAGACGAAAAGCTTGAAGCAGTTATATAATTTGATTTACAAGATGGGTCCCGTCCGAATTAACACGCTGGTTGAGCAAACCGGTTACAAGCACTCCACCTGCTCCCGTTTGGTTGAGGAGCTCGTACAAGCCGGACTGATTTACGATAGCGGCTTAGGAGAATCCACAGTCGGCCGCAAGCCAGCACTCTATGTCATCAAGCCCGATTCCCATTATGTCATTGGCGTAGAAATATCCAGTTTGTTTATAACGGTGCTCCTACTTGATCTCAAATTGAACATTATCGATGAGGACAAGCTAAAGATGAATGAAGCCTGCACCCCCAACTTAGCGATCGACTTCATCTGTGAACAGGTGAAGCGGATGCTTGCAGAGCACAACTTGCCAGAAGACAAGTTGCTTGGCATCGGCGTCGGGGCCATCGGACCGGTCGACCGGGAAAAAGGAACGATTTTGTCCTCAGAATTGAAGATGCAGGGCTGGGAAGAGGTCAACATAATCCAGGAACTACAGCAGCGCCTTCGAACCACGGTCCTATTTGATAACGGAATTAATCTGGGAACCCTCGGCGAATACCGCAGCAAGTACTGGAAGGATACGGATAGTCTGATCTATACCTCCTCGGGTATTACCATCCGATGCGGAATCATATTGCAGGGCCAATTAATAGGAAGCAACTTGGATATGGACGAGTCGCTTGGGCACATTACGGTTGATGTACACGGACGACAATGCTCATGCGGCGCCCACGGCTGTCTGGAAGCCTACAGCAGCTTCTCTTCCGTTCGCGATGAGATCATTCGTCGCATGAAACGGGGTAACAACTCCATTTTGCGGGAGATGGTGAACCATGAGGATGATATCCAATTTCATCATATTCTGGATGCGCTCGAACAGGATGATTCGCTAAGCCAGGCCGTCATTAAGGATGCCGCATATTATTATGGAATTGGCATATCCAATCTTATTCATCTACTTCGTCCGGATGTAGTCGTCGTTGGAGGCGCTCTAGGTGTCAACTCCAGCTTCTATGAGATTACGGCTGAGACTGTGCAGAAGCGAATTCAGCATTACCGTAACTGCCGTGTTCAAATTGTTAGGGCTTCTACAGGCTATAACGTTGTGTCTGTGGGTGCCGGCTGCATGGTCCTCGACTATTTTGTGGATGACAAACAAACCGCATGAAGCTCATGCGGCTTGTTTGATTTCGATCAAGCCGGATCTTTATCGTCGCTCAGCACATACACAACCTTATTGATGGTACCATTGTAAGGAAATTCTCCTTGCTCCATGTAAGTCTCCGTTACGGTAGGAAGCGCATCGCGGCCTATGCTAAGTCCTTTACGGGAGATCTTATATTTGTAGGTATTCGGAAGTTCTCTCTCGCCCACAAGCTCCCCGTTAATGTATAAGGATCCGATCCCTGCCGTAGACATCGGCTTCTTGGAAAACGCAAAGCGGATTTCTAACGTACCGGTTGGCACTTCACTGTCGGCGACCATTGGATATAGAATACGCATATGGTTATATTCAAAATGAAGACGGTTATTCCGAATATAAAGCGTGTAGCCTCCATCATAATTACCCATCGCAACAAGCACACCCTCGTAGGAAGAATGCGGACGTTCAATATGAGCCGTGATGGAATACGAGCGGTTCACAGTCGGAGGTGCTGCGGCCGAGCCAATAATCGCTACCCCGTCATAATAGGTGAACGTATTACGAGCCGTTACCGATTCCGGATTCTCCTTGGCGAGGTCTCTCCAGCCCGCGTTTCGAAGCGGCAGCACGTCATGCTTTTCCGCCTCCTGCCACCATAATTGAATGAGTTCTTGCAGCTTTTCCGGTAGCTTATCAGCCAAATTATTGACTTCATTATAATCGTGCTTCAGATCGAACAATTCCCAAACATCGTCCTCGAAAGCGGTTCCCGGCTGGTGATTCGTAACAGCCTTCCAGCCCTCATGAATAATAGCCCGGTTCCCCATCATTTCAAAATGCTGGGTAATACGGCGTGTTGCTGCCTCAGGCTCCGCAATTGTATAAGCCATGCTGATGCCTTGGATCGGCATCTGCTGAATACCTCGAATCGTATCTGGCGGTTGAATGCCCAGTACATCCAAGACTGTCGGCGTGATGTCCGTAATGTAGTGGAACTGTTTACGCACCGTTTCTCTGCGCACCACTTCGCCTTTCGGCATTTGCACGATGAGTGGTACACGGATTCCCCCAAAGTAAGTCTGCTGCTTATAATAACGCAGCGGTGTATTGCATACTTGAGCCCAGCCGCTAGGATACTCACAGCTAACGCGATCGCCATACATTTGCTCATAATAAGGGAGAATGTCCTCGAGCGTCTCCGAGTACCCTTCTACAATTTTTGAATAGTCAACACTGCCGTTCGAACGCCCGGTGCTGCTTGCACCATTATCTGAGAGCAGTACAATCATCGTATTATCGTATTGTCCGATATCCTTCAAATAATCGATAAGCCGCCCGATTTGATGATCGGTATGCGTCAGGAAACCTGCGTAGATTTCCATAAAACGAGCTGCTACTTTTTGCTCGTCCGCCGTTAGTGTCTCCCAATGGCGAACGTCCGGATTAAATGGCGGTAGCTCGGCATCCTGCGGTATAATCCCCAGTTCCTTCTGACGAAGGAATCTCTGCTTACGTACCTCATCCCAACCAATATGATATTTCCCTTGATACTTACGAATGTATTCCATCGGCGCTTGGTGAGGAACATGCTGTGCTCCGAATGCCAAGTACAGGAAAAACGGCTTCTCGGGCATAATCGAGGTTTGATCGGTTATGAACTGCTTAGCATGGTCGACTAAATCCTCAGATACGTGATAGTCTCCATTCTCCCGATGAGGCCGAGGTACAAAATGATTGTCATAAACAAGATCCGGATGGAATTGATCCGTTTCACCTTCCATAAAGCCATAAAACCTTTGAAATCCTTTGCCTAACGGCCAGTAATCATACGGTCCCGCCGGGGACGAGTGATGTACAGGGGCCAAGTGCCATTTGCCAACCGCAAATGTGCTATATCCGTTTTCTTTCAGCATCTCCGCAACCGTGCCCGCTTCGTGCGAGATCCGGCCTCTTGTGTTCGGACAATCCGGCCCTAAATCAAAGTTCGTAATGGTCGACATGCCCACGGAATGATGATTTCGTCCTGTAAGTAATGATGCCCGAGTAGGTGAGCACAGCGGCGTCACATGAAAGTTATTATAGCGAACACCCACTTCAGATAAGCTGTCGATATTCGGTGTAGCAATTTCAGAGCCATAACACCCTAAATCTCCAAACCCCATATCGTCGAAGACGATATAAACGACGTTTGTCTTGTCCTTTTTTTGCTGCAATTTATTTTCGTGCATGTTATTTCTACCTCCTACTAATGAACCGACTTGCCAAACTCTTCAACTCGGTTAAATTTCTTCGTGAATACCCTTACAAAAATCAAAGTGGCCGCAGCGATCATTACCATCAACACTAAAGCCAAATTACTGTACATCGCGGATTTCGCGTTGGCCGAGAAGTCTACAATTTTATTCATCATATTCTCCTGTCCATACAACATCGCCATAAATGCACCGCCGAGCGAGCTTCCAATATTGAGGACAAGTTTCTCGAGCCCGATACCTGACCCTCTCTGATTCTCCGGCAATAATTGCGTATAGTTTGACAAATATCCAGAGAAGAATAGCGCGTAACCGATATTGAAGAGCCCCATACCTAAGAAAACGAAAACGACTGAAAACCCTACTAGGAATGCGATTAGACCTAGACCTGCAAAAATAAATGCGCCACCAAGTAAAGTAATGTTACGATAGCCAATCCATTTGATAATTCGCCCTGAGAAAATACCTGTAATAAATGCCGCCACATTTGTCAACATAAAGAATAATCCTAATGTACTTGTCGAAATTCCGTACACCTGCTTCACAATGAAAGGAAAGATAAAAGCAAATCCGATTTGTGTTCCGTAGAACAGCGCACAGACGATTAATGAAGCAATAATTCCCTTCACCTTAAACAACTCGGGCTTGACGAATGGATCTTTGGCTCTCACGGTGTAGACTGCAAAGATGATAATAAAAATGAGAGCAAAAATAAGCATAAGCGTATATTGCATCTTGAACGTAAGGTAAGTAATCAATAAGGTGCTAATAATGGTTAACAAAATTATGCCGATATAATCGATTGAGCCTTTTTTGCCCTCATCCTTTGGCATATTTTTATAAATAATCGGTACACCGATTAACGTAATCAGGGGGATAAGGAACGTAACATTCCAGTGTAAATAGTCCGTAATATAACCACCCAAAAAATTCCCTGATGCTGTACCCAGCTGATAGATAGCGGCAGTATATCCGAAATATTTGGCTGCGGTAAGCTTATCGAAATATTTGATTGCCAATACGAGCACCAGAGCTACTGGCGAGGCAATCGTAATCGAGAATAAAGCGCGAAACACAACCAACAGCGTAAAGCTGTATTGTGAGAAGAAACCTATAAAAGTGACGACCGGAAATGCGAAGCATGTAAACAACAATAGTTTTCTTATACTGAACACATCTGAAAGTGCCGTGAAGACGATTGCTGCAATACCGAAAAACAATTTACCAATCGTAACGATCAAGCTTACCGTGGATGGCGTAATTCCAAACTCATTGGACAAGTCTGGCGTTATCAAGGTGAATACGCTTTCATTGAATACGAAGAAAAATTCGTAAAGCAGAATCCAAGGCATACATTTAATGACTAAACGCTTGATCTCTTCTTGTTGTAGACCAGTCATGGTCCATCCCCCTTGTAATCTTGAATAACAAGCCAATTATCTTAGATGTCAATCTTCCTTTAACAGTCATAGCCTCCAATTCATTAATTTCAAATTGATGATCATCAATACGCATATGATAACCGATGTTTATGATATTTGTAAATGCATTATTTTAATTTTGAGATAAATTGTTCAAATCCTTTTTATTTTATTATAATATAAAATAATTTTCATCCGTATATCGTAGTATTATGGCTATTTCCGTTTATTTGGAAGGTATTCACAACGCACATTTGATCATTTATTCTCATTTTGAATTTTATTCACATGAATCATAGCCACTCCCAGTAATAGCAAGGGCAGAAATAACCCGAATGTTGCTGTATATGGCATCCATATCCATTTTCAAAAAATGAGGCGGCGTAACTGCTATTCGGGTAGGCAATAATAGTAAAAACAATTAGAAAACAGAGCCCTAAAATATGCAAGGCTCCGTTTTTAATGTTTCAAAAATGTTTAGATATCGATATGCTCATTACAATCTTTCAATCAACCAATAAAATGCTAAAACGAATATAAGGCAAGACGTTGTGATCATCATTTTACGATACCATGGGAACTTTCGCAGCCATAACAAGAGAGGAAGTAATAGGCATAGGATCATAATCTGGCCCGCTTCCACACCTAAATTAAACATCAAGAGTGAGCCAATCAGATTTTCCTTTGGAAGCCCCGTTTCGGCCAAAGCTCCGGCGAAGCCCATGCCGTGAATCAGGCCAAATAAGGCTGTTAATATCCACCGCCATTTCGCCTTTTGCACAAATATATTTTCCACTGCCACATAACAGATCGACAAAGCAATCAAGGCTTCAACCCAAGACGGGATGACCTGAATACGGCCCGACGCCACCAGGAAAAGGGTAATGCTATGGGCGATTGTAAATGCGGTAACAATCTTCAACGCATCCGTAAAGCGAGATGCGATTAATACTAAGGCTAACAAAAACAGCAAATGATCATAGCCGGTTAATATATGTTCGATTCCAAGTACAAAGTATTTCCACAGGACGGAGCCAGTCTCGGACGGAGCATTCTCGGCTTCAGGCAAGGTGATCGTAATATCTTTTCTATTGATATCAAGAATATCCTGATAGAAAAAATTCGTTGAATGAACCGAGAGTCCACTCGTATGAACAGGCGCATCTGCAAACACCAGATTGTAATGAATATTAAACTGTTCGATCGCCTCATCGGCGGTTAACTTTAATTGAAACACTACGCCTCTAGTGGAACCCTTTGTTGTCACGTCCATCGAAAGCAATTCCATCGTCAAGGGTTTCGAATCTACTTGGATTTGAAGATCTTTCTGTAAAAACGATTGGATTCCTTCCTTTTCCGGTAGCAGTTCCTCGTTCTCCAGATTACCATCCTTGTTGGTATCAAATTGAACAAGCAAGTCTCTTTGATCAAGAAATAGTTCATAGTTGATCTCGTTGCCTTTAACGACGATCGCCGAGTAACCCATGCTTGCGGAATGCGCATATGAAGTTGTGGAAGTCCCCAACAATAATACGATGATTATGAAGGATAGGAAGGTTCGTAAGTTCATCTGCTGGACCTCTTTTCATAAAATGGACCATTCCCCCATTAGTTCAAGCCTTCCAAAAGTGTTTTTACTTGAGGGTGAAGGTTCAAGGCATTCAGAATGATCGTCAGCGCCTCTGCGCGTGTGGAGCTTCCTTGCGGATCAAATGCCCCATTGCCCTTGCCGTTGATGATACCCGCTGCCGCAGCATCCTTGATTAGATTTGCCGCATACGAGCTTGCGCTTGCCATATCCGTAAAGTTGCCTTTTGAAGCATCTTTGTCAAGATTACTCAAGTTGACAATACGGGACAGAATGATGACCATTTCTTCGCGGCTGATCGTTTTGTCCGGCTTGAAGGTTCCGTCTCCGTATCCGGTAATAACTCCTGCGCTTGTGAGTTTCTCAATCGAGTCTTTAGCCCAATGACTGTCAATGTCATTCAGAACAACCGCATGATTATCGCCGCCGATGATATCGAATGCGCGAGAGATGATCGCTGCAAACTCAGCGCGCGTGATTTTACCGTTCGGATGGAACGTTCCATCCTTATACCCAGCGACAACGTGCAGTTTCACGAACGTACTAACGGTCTTCTCGGCCCAGTGTCCTTTGATGTCAGCCAGTTCAATCTTAACATTCAATTTCTTGGCTTCCGCGATCTTGGACTCTATATCATGAACTAATTTTTTTCCATTAACAATTTTACTGTTGAATACATCATCCGCTTTAGATGTACCGTTTCCGTTGTTTCCGTTGTTGTTTCCATTGTTATTTCCATTGTTATTTCCGTTATTTCCGTTATTTCCGTTATTTCCGTTATTTCCGTTATTTCCGCCGTTACCACCATTCGATGCTTTTACATCAACCGATAACTTGCTATTGCCTGAAACAACAGTAGACACTAACTGCGAATCCAACAGTTTCACACTGTCCAAGGCAATGTCGGCCGTTCCCTGACTAGCCGCATGAAATGTTAATGTAGCTAGTGTTACATCCCCGTTCTGACCTGGTTCATTGCCTATTTGCGTATGCGCGATTTGAATCTTATTCCCGTTCACAATAGGATCTACAGAAAAGCCATTACTTTCGCTAACACCTTTCACAAACACCAAGCGGCTGGTATCATAGGTTAAATTGACTTCATATGCATACATGTCGCTTAAATTTTTTCCATTCACCGTAACTTGGAAATCTTTACCTGCAGATACATTTCCTTTCGATAGGGTTAGGACGAAAGACGGATCGGCTTTTGCATCTACAACGAGTGAAGGAAGCAAGAGCACAGTCAAAAGCAATGTCAGACTGACTGAGAATAGTTTTGTTATCATCGAAGAAATCCGTCCTTTCGGAAAATACTTCTGAACATTCAGAGGGAGAGGATCAATGAGGGGGATACTAATAAATATCCCCTCATTGTATTTCCATCCCATCCTGAATTTCACTGATGTGATCAAGCAAACAAGGTACGGCGTTGTTTTATTGCAAGATCGCTTTGGCTATGATCGCAAGGTCTACAATATCAATAGTGCCGTCATGATTTACATCCGCTTTCTCATTCCAGCCTGTTTGACCTTGTTGTTTGCCGTAAACCCCTGCAACGATAGCCAAGTCACCAATAGAAATTTTTCCATCTCGATTGACATCTGCAGTTATTTTCTTGGTATCAAACAATTGAATTGCCGCTTCCAGTGCCGCTTTCGCACTATCCACCTGCTGCTGAGTGGCATTCGAATTGTTTGCTGTCGCACTCGCCGCAGCAATTGCCGACTGCAATTGAGCTTTGGATCCACTCGCGTATAGACCGTCTCTATTACCTTCCACTGCAGCATTGTACTTGGCCTGAGCGCTTGCGATCAACGCATTCAAGAACGACTTATCTACAGATATACTTATTTGTATCTCATGGGAGGCACCACCGACCTTCAGCTCATCACCCTGTCCGTTGGCAATTACGACATTATCTAGAGAAATTGTCGTCTTATCGGTAGCTTGAGTTCCAGTTTTGACCGTAAATTTGAATGCGAGCAAATCGCCTTGGGCAGGCATGTTCGCGCCCACGCCGGCAAATTCAATTCGGATTTGTCCCGGTGCAATCTCCTTTTGATCGATGACGTTGAATCCGTCCTTCAGTGATGCAACCGAGTCGAACTTCAAATTCTGCGGATCATAGTGAAGAGTCAAATCCATACCATATACTTGCTGGTATACACTTTCCGTAACGCCAGTCAATCCCATCGTTACATCGAATGTTTGGCCAGGGGCCACCTGCTGCAAACCTGTCAACGTAGACTGAGGCATTGTTGTCGCCGGCAGCACAGTCACGCTGATGCTTGTTGTCAATGCTACGTTGTTCGGATTTGTAACACCTGCAGGCAAGGTTACAGTTCCATTTACCGTGAAGGTCTGTTCTACCTTTAGTGCTGGATCATAGTTTGCAGCATCTACATTCCATGACACATTGGCATTCTTACTTCCTGAATCGGTAACCAGTTCAACGGAAGAAGGTAAGCCAAGGGCTTCCGCCGTCTTTGCTGTTCCGTTAGCTATTCCTGTGATTGCTGCGGGCGCTGTTATGCTCTTTAACGTCACAGACTGAACGACTTCGAATGTCTTGCGATCCACGATCGTATAACCGTCATTGAGCATAAAGAGTGCATCATAAGTGCCAGGGGCCAGTCCATTGCTTAAGCTAACTCTTCCGTTTCCAGACTTTAAATAACTCCATGTAATAGATACACCGGCACCTGGAGGAACAGCTCCGGTTTTGTAGATGCCGACCCAATCTTTTCCGTTTGACGCTGCCCCAGAATAGGATAGGGTAATGGCTTCCCCTTTATTGTACTGGGATTTGTCTAGGGATAGAGATCTTTCTCCAGCTGCAAGAACAGTTACGTCAATGCTTGTTGTCAATGGTATGCTGTTCGGGTTATCAACTCCGGAAGGCAGGGTTACGGTCCCTGGCACCGAGAAGGTCTGCGCCGTCTTGATAGCCGGATCGTAGCTAACACCGCTTAAATCCCAATTCACACTTGTATCCACATTTCCTCCATCGGTTACAAGAGTTACTTTTGTGGGCAATCCAAGAGCTTCCGCTGTCTTGTTCGAACCGTTGCTCGCAGATACCGCTGCAGGCGCAGTAATACTATTTAATTTCGCACCCTCAGTTGTAATGTCAATTTCCTGGTATGAACGGTTATACATGGAATCATCGGCGAATACCCTGAGTAAATATGGCGTTTTCGGCATTAAACCTGTAATCTTGTATTGCCTGTATTCGTCGTATGGCTTGTCCATCGGATACGAAAGGCTGTTGAACGACTTGTCCACTTCCCCGGTGAGCTTGTTGGTAAGCTGAACATTATATTCAAAATTGCGCACATTGTCATTTGCTTGCTTTATTGTAAAAGTAACTTCGCCGCTTTTTAAGGAATCGATCTTAATACCGCCATCAAACTGCGGAGCTATAAGTTCTTTTGTATCGCTCCTGCTATACGTAAAGGCATCTTTGCCTTCGCCAACATTTACTACACGAGGTGTGCCTACAAATTCATCTGTAGCTAAATTATACTGTTTGAGAATAATTTTCGAACCGTATACTTCCAGGAAATTTACGATTTTAGGTGTGGTTTTATAACTGCCATACGCACCTTCTATATATCCACCGTACGGACCATCATCTTGATAACTGGAATATGACACCGCACCGGAATCGAGAAACGTAGCCGCACCTTGATACAGAGAACGTTCGTCGGTCGGATCGTATTGGGTATGACCTGACATATAGAACACCTGTGAAAAATCATTGTCGGCAATAAATTTGCCGAAACTATTACTTGCACCACTGCTCCAAGCCGATCCCCACACCGTTCCGCTAATAGGGTAGTGAGACATTGCAAGTATCGGTTTTTTTGGATCATAATCCGGTTCACTTTTAATTTCGTTGAGGAAATTTGTAGCTTTTCCCACTGTATTACTGTTGTTAATATTTCCGTCAAAACCAATCAAATTATATCCTTTTATCTTTACTCTATAAGCACTGTTGTAAAAATCGTTATCGTACGACTGCTTTGATTCGTTCCACGCGCCCGCCGAACCGACAGGTATTAATGCTTCGGAGCCGTTCATATCATGGTTGCCTTTTACCATATATAACTTCGTATGGTCAAATAAGCCCTCACTTTTAAGTTTATTGACTACGTCCGTCATCAAACCCATCCACACATACTCATTGGCATTGTTACCGCCGGTAATGTCGCCAGGCATCAACATGACGTCGGACTGAGGGAATGTAGTCAAGGATTTTCTAATCTCTTTTTCTATGTTCTCTTTTGAACCGGGATGACCATTGATTTCCGGGTCGCTGTGCACAGTGATATTTAAGTCGGCAGGAGTTGATGTTTTATTGCTTTTTTGATAGATGAAGATGGCGTTGTTTAGTTCACGTGCGTAATAATTGATCGTTTCCTGTGTGTAAAATTTTACTTTTTGCGTTGTTGCAACCGTATTGGCATAATCTAAAACCTTTTTTAAATCATCAAAATCGGTTTGGCTAAAGCCGTTATCGAGACCGCCTGCTACGATTGTATTTGCTTTTGTTATGGCGTCGTTCAGTGCGTTAAGATCGACTTCATGTCCAGCGTAACTATTATAATTCGCTTCAATTGCATCGCTGCCAATAGCGCCTTTCGAAATCATCAGATCAGCGATATCGAATGTATTACCTCCTTTGTTGCCCAATCCGTCGCCACCAATAACCAATGGATTCGACGTATCTAACGATCCGTGTCTCAGCGTAGTATCAGCCATTTTGTAGGCATCAATATAAAGCGACGCAAGCATTTTATCTCGGTCTACAACAAAAGTCACGTAGCGCCAATCGGAAGCATTAAACGTGTTGCGCCCAAAAGAAATATCCTTTACTTTTGCAGTCGGAAATCCGAAATTCATGTTGACCGAATTGGCCGATGTGGAAATCGCCCAGCCTGCGTTAGCGCCGTTACTAAAATCCTTATTCGATAATATGACATTATTATTTTTAGTGTCGCCCTTATACCAGAAGGATACCGTAAAACTCTCTTCACCAAATTTCAAGCTATTCGGCGTACTGATATAATTGCCGTTGCCGCTCTCCAAGTGCAGTGCTTTAGATCCTGATAATACACCTTCTACAAAACTATAATTCCCTTTTGCTATCAAATCTTGTTGAGTTACATCGTCCTTCAAATCATTGTCGAATTTAATTGAAGCAATACGAGAGTTAGAATTCGCAGTATCGGTTGCTGCGAATGCGCCGGTCGAGAACATCGTGAACATCATCGTTAGTACGAGGGAAAACGATAAAATTCTTTTCACTAGAGAAAACCTCCATACTTTAAGTTTTTTAAGAGTCTGTTCAAAAATCTCGTAAAATTGAGTAAAAAACAAAACGCACCGTAGGGAAAAATGATAAAGACTCATCTGAGCAAACGTTAACGGGCTACAAGCACAAGCGTTGTTCTTACCCGGATCAGAGCAAGTGCGCTTGTGAGAAGACGTATTCCGATCCGGAGTTCAATCCGTAAACACCACCTCCCAGACTTCGTTCAAGATATTTTTGATATTTATAATTTTTATAGGATAAAAACATGTATGTTCAAAAATTACTGTACAATAAACTCGCGATCAATAGGTTAATTGCATGTAAAATCTAGATTTTTATATTGTAAACATGAGGCTACAATTGAGGTAGTGGTCATCGAGCTCATCCCTGTAAACTATCCGGATAAAACCTGTCTCTTAATCTGTGGATTCCTCCAAGTGAAGTTCAGCGTACGAAGAGACTAGTACATTCGCATCATTGAGCCAGTATTCGCTAGATTGTGACGCATTATTCATCATTAACCCTATAGTGACTGCAGCTCCTGCGGATTTCCCCATCTGCATATCGCTGTTGGTATCCCCAATCAAGGCCACTTGATTCGGTGCTAAGCCAAGCTCTAGGCAAGCCTTATTTAACATTTCTGGAAAAGGCTTTCCCTGTGTCACCTGATCGTTCCCGATAATAACTTTAAAAAACTGGCGAATGCCCATCCACTCTAAATGTTTTTCCGCTTCCGCTGTCTCATCAGCCGTTACAATGCCCATTGGCACTCCTTGATCATGGCATTGCTTCAGAAAGTCTATAACTCCCGGCAGCGGATAAGCCGGTCGAACCTGTTCCAATTCTTCATCTGCCAGACGCTTACTTTCCCTTGCAAACCGCATGGATTCACTCCAAGGGAGTCCTAGTCGGTAGCCTTGCCATGCTAATATAGCGAGCATATCGCCAATCGATCCCATGGCCAATGGACCGTTTCTACTATAATCAGTGACCTGCCCTGCGGCGTTATGAACCGTTCCCCACAAATCCGAGATAGGATCGATGACCCCATCCGTTGCAACAGCCAAGACTTTACTTGAATAATTCCGGTACAACGACTCGCTCCAACATCCCCAAAGACTGATAAAGTCGAGAAGTGTGCCATCCTTATCAAATAAAATCCCCTTCACAGAATAGCTTCTCTTGTTAATCATCAATTTCGGCATACCAATCGCTCCTGAGGTCTCATATTATAAAAACTAACTATCTTTCTTAACCAAAAGTGCTTCCGTTCGCCGGCGCATTTTGCCAGACAGCAACATAACAACAGATCGCATAATCAGATTAGCCAGTATGATTAGCAATGACATCGCAGCCGCCTGGGCTATATCGCCTGAGTCCTCCATGTTTACAATCGCTACGGCTGCCGGTTTCAAGTCTGGCGCATACAAGAAGATGACCGCCGACACCGTAACCATGCTGTTGATAAAATAATACATGAAGATCTCCAAGATACATGGCAATGACATGGGTAACGTTACTCTGACAAGGGTCCTATACCAGGGTACATTCATCGTTTCTGATGCAGCCTCGAACTCGCTATCTAGCTTTTTAAGTGCCGAAGTCACCGTTAAGAACGAAACCGAATAATAATGCACAATATTACATATGATCATGATCCATATGGTCCCGTATAGTCCATGCAAGGGTTGGTTCGGATTATTAAAGAAGAATACATAGATGAGACCCAGCACCAATCCCGGCAACGCAAGCGGCAGCATGGAGAGCAAATAAGCGCTATTTCGCAATAATGCATGACCACTCGATTTCTCAATGAGATAGGCAAACATAAATGTCACGATACTGCCAATTACCGCAGCGCCAACCGAAATGAGCAAACTGTTCACAAACGGTCCCGCTCCGTCCAAAAAACCTTCGTAGTGGGAAAAAGAGAGCTGTAAGTTATATGGCCATACTTTCACGATTGATCCATAGATAGCCACAAGAATAATGCTTAGAATGACAACAGATACCATCGAACAAAGAATGAATAACAGGACATCACGCGTCTTGTTTGCTTCAATCCGATATGGCAATGATTTTGCGCTAAGCCACCCGCTCTGTTTCCGCTGTGAAATTCGGTCTATGGCAAATGAAATCACGGCCGGGATTAACAACAGCACACCGACAGCGGCCCCCATTTGCATATTCTGTTGACCAATCACTTGCTTGAACAAATCGGTCGCAAGAACGTTGTATTGTCCTCCTACAACCTTGGGCGCCCCAAAGTCAGTAAACGTCAGGACAAAACAAACAACAACTGTGCTAATGAGCGCAAATTTGGTACCTGGTACAGTTACCGTCCAAAACGTACGCCATTTTGACGCACCAAGCGTCTCCGCCGCTTCATATAGCCGATAATCCGAACTTGCAAAAGCAACCGACAGGATAAGAAATGCTTGTGGAAACGTATATAAAATTTCGGACAGTACAATTCCGAACTGCCCATAAAGCTGAATTCGAAATTCAGGCAGCAGACCGAAGAACCCTGTAGAAATAAGTCCTTGATTGCCGAATAAATAGATTAACGCAAGTCCGTGCAGCATCGAAGGAGCAAAAAGCGGAAGCAGCGCTACGGATCTAAAAAACCATTTTCCCCGAATTCCGCTTCTCTCAAGTGCATAGGCAAACCAGAATGCAAGCGGTACAGCGACTAAGGTCGTAATCAATGAAACCTTAATGGAATTCCATAATGAAGTTACAAGTGTCGGTGTGGAGAAATATTTAGCAAAATTGGCGAATCCAATAAAGTTCCCTTCTTTATTGCTTACGGCTTTGATCAAGAGTTCACCAAGCGGCAGCAGGATCGTGAACATTAAGATGAGCATCATGATTAATATGAATCCATTTTGACTCCATCCGTTAGCATTCGGCCGTATTCGTTTTAACCACGTTTCCATGCCATGAACCTCCTCACCCAACCGCAATACTGGTATTGGATACCGTATCAAACCGGATAATGTGTTCAGGCAGCAAGCTAAACGTTACCTTCTGATTGGGTTTGATATGAAAAGTCGCCATATCTTGCGTTGGCAGATCAACGGTAAGGAATTGCTGACGCGGAGCATCCTGATGATCTAATAACTCTAGAACCAAACGGTAATGAGTCCCTCGATATTCGATTTCCCGTACGATTCCCTGTCTGCCTTTCTCTTGGCCTTCCCGAACCAATTGAACATGCTCTGGACGTATAGCCATGATAGGGTTTCCTTGTTGTCCGCCATCCGGTTCTATAAAGCTGACTGCTCCAATAAAATCGGCAACAAAGGGACTATTCGGGCGTTCATACACTTCATTTGGGGCGCCGACTTGAATGATTCGCGATTGGTTCATCACGACAATGCGATCAGCCATCGTTAAAGCTTCCTCTTGATCATGCGTGACCATAATTGTCGTCATACCAAATTGTTGATGCAGACGGCAGATTTCACGCCGCAACTTGACGCGCACCTTAGCGTCAAGAGCAGATAATGGCTCATCCAACAACAAACAGTCCGGTGAGAACGCGAGCGCCCGCGCAAGTGCGACCCGCTGCTGTTGGCCTCCCGATAATTGAGCAGGCACTTTGTGGCGCTGGTCGTTCAATTCCACTAATCCTAATAGCTCGTCCACACGATCTATAATTTGGGACTTGGTTAGGCGATTGCGAAGCCCGTACGCAATATTCTCAGAAACCGATAGATTAGGAAATAATGCATACGATTGAAACATCATCCCGAAGTTTCGTTTTCCGGCAGGTACAGAAGTGATATCTTTCCCGCCAATGGTCAATTGACCCCTATCCGTTTTTTCCAGACCCGCAAGGATGCGCAGCAGCGTTGTTTTACCACATCCGCTCGGCCCGAGCAGACAGATGAATTCATGTTGATAAATATCTAAATTTATTTCCTGTAGCGCTGTTTGCTTCCCAAAATGCTTAGACAGGTTGCGCAGCGATAAATATCCCAGCTTCATAACAAATGCCCCTTTTTACCTAATTTACCCAAATGATTCCCCGAAAAACGGGAAGGATGCCCACTATCGGCACCCCATCGTAATCTACCATCTATTTTTTCGGCTCTGACTTGGAAGCGTATTTTGTGGTCCATTCTTCCAGCACAGATTCACGGTCTCTAGCAGCTTGGTACAAATTCAGCTTCGTTAATTGAGATACCGGATCTTTACTGTAGCCGTCAGGAATTGTATTGCCTTCTTGTTTAATACTCAAGATCGCGTAGTTTTTATTGTATTCCTTCATCGGCTCAGCGCTTATCGCCCAATCCAGGAACAATTTCGCTTCCGGCTTCACTTCTTTCTTTTTCACGAGTGCGTTGGCTTCCATATCCCAGCCCGATCCTTCTGTAGGGAAGATGACTTCAATCGGGGAACCTTTTTTCTGCTCCTGGATACCGCTGTATCCATAAGAAATACCGATCGGAACTTCACCTGAAGCTGCCATTTTCGCCGGTTTGGATCCGGAATGGGTATATACCATCATGTTTTCATGCAGCTTGTCCATGAAAGTCCATGCTTTATCCTTGCCGTACAGTTGGATAAGTGCATTAACGGTCAAATATCCCGTGCCTGAGGATGCCGGATCCGGCATAGCGATTAATCCTTTGTATTCCGGCTTAACTAGATCCTCGTAAGATTGGGGAATGGCCAGGTGACGCTTTTCCATCTCCACCTTGTTGACAATGATGGCTGTCTCCCAGATGTCAATTCCGACCCATTTTGGAACACTCGATTTATCTTTAAACTCCGGGAGCACCTGATCGACACCTTTAGGCGCATAAGGCTCCAACATATCTTGATCATCCATAACGAGTAAGCTTGTTGCTGCCAATCCCCAGATGACATCGGCTTGAGGATTATCTTTCTCTGCAATTAACTTGGCTGTCATGATCCCTGTTGAATCACGAACAATGTTCACCTTGATATCCGGATATTGAGACTTGAAAGAGGCCAGATAGGTTTTAATTTGTTCTTCTTCTATTGCGGAATATACGGTAATTTCTCCTGATTCGCTTGCTGCAGCAGTTCCTTCCGAACTCGGTTGGCTACTGTTTTGCGTTGTGCTTTCTGGCTTCGCTGTGCCACAACCTGCCAATAAACCAGTAATGAGTAACATCGACGTAAGTGATTTCCATCTCGTCTTCATAGTTAATCCCCTTTTCACGATTTAGTCGTTAATTGATGTTTGCAGAAATTAGGATAATCCCGTTTATCATTCAAAAATAATTGAATTTTTACTAGTAAAACCTCCAAACTCTCAAAATTTATTGTTACGTACAAATTTTATTGTACATAAGATTTTCCTACTTTGTGTCAAACGATTATTAACTCAGCGTTAAGATTACGTAAATGAAAAATTCAGTTTCCCTTCCTCACGAAACCGCTGATATAATAAAAGCGAAATCTATTGAATCTGTCATTTATGCAGAAATAAGGAAGTGAAAAGTCTATTGTCTCAAGACAGGGAAAACTACATATCGGAACAAAGATTGCATATCAGACAAAAAGTAATTGACGCTATTGCGGAAACGATGGATTTGTACGGTGCCACTCCTTCATCCGGTCAATTGTACGGAATTATGTTCTTTGAAAATAGACCGATGACTCTTGATGAGATGAAAGTACGAATGAATATGAGTAAAAGCAACATGAGCTATGCGGTTAGATCTTTGGTAGAATCTCAAATGGTCAAAAAGTTAGAAGAAAAACAGGATCGAAAAGAACTGTATCTCGCGGAGGTCGATTTTTTTCTTGCGTTTCAAAACTTCTTCACGATCAAGCTCCAGCGTGAAATCAATGTCATGACAGAAGCCATTAGTAAATCTCTTCTTGAATTAACAGAAATGGTTATTGATGAACATATTACAGACCAGGAGCGTAATCTTGCTCTGCAAGATTTATATAAACTCCGACATGGACAAACCTATTACGAATGGCTCCAGAAGTTTGTCGATGCCCTGAAACGAGGAGAATATTTTAAGGATTTTTCTTGAGTCTGTAAATAAAATAAGAAGAAGACTCCATCAATCCTCAAGAGTCTTCTTCTTATTGGGGAAACATGTATAAGTTCTTACATTACTACTTCTTCCCGTTCGCCCCAAGTCGTCACTCTGACGCTGACTAGAGGCTTCGGATCGCCTTCGAACTTGCAGCTGAACGATAGCGGTTGTCCACCAGTCCGTAAGATCGGTGCATCGGCAGAAGCCTGTACGGTTTTTAGTAGATTCCAGTTTTGATCGTAAATTTTACCGATGCTGCCGCTATCACAAATGAGATATTGGTTCGCGAAGACTTCCGTATCAAACGTCATATATACACCATTCGTATAGAACGTAGGTCGTTTAATTGAAGCGTCGTCGTTACCATACGAAGGAATGACGCGCAGTGTAAACTTCAGGGGTTGATCCGCATATCGGTTAAAATACGTCCAATCTGCCCCCCCTGGTTGCCCTGGTTGCAGCTCAGCTGGGTTGCATACGAGTGGTTTAGAAATATGGACTGGATATAAGTTCCACTTGTCTTCTCCAGCTGATTCCAAATGCCAGTCGCCTTTCGGCTCCTTCAGCCGTTCCCGCTGTTCTGGTGTGAAGGCGCCGACTTGTCTCGCTCTCTCCCACTCGCGTACGGTCGTAAATATCGACTCGATGTTTCCGTTACGCTCAAGCACTTGCATATTGGCAACTAGAGCAAAGCCAGCATTAAATCCTGCTGCTTTGGATAATACCCATTCGATTTCGTCCGGTGACGTCGCTTCGAACTGATCCGAAGCAGAACGAACAAGGAACCAGCCCAGCATAGGCGGAATGAAGTTCCTCGTAAAATACCGTTGGTTCGTAAGCCGCCATTCAAGCTGCCCTTCACGTGTTGCAGCCCCCCAAGGCTCGCCCCAATTAAACCTTGTGAATACATGCCACAAATAGTTCGGAACTACAATACTTGCATCATTAATGACTTCTTCGCCCCAGCCGTCATAACACATTTTCACAAACCGATTAACGCCGTAGTCGTCATGCCCTGTTGCATAGCAGCCTTCTAGACCATCGAATGATATTTGCTTCAAACCCGTTTTCGTGAACAGATCGTTAATCCGTGCGCAATATTCGTCTTGCAGCTCGATGTTCGGGAAGAATACATCGTACGGGTGATCCCATAACCGACCTATGGTCGCTCCCGCTTCATGCACTGCAATGGATGTTCCATTAGCACCACGCTTAACGCCGGTCAGTTTCCAAGGCGCGCAATCTGTCACAGCATGATATTCAATTTGCTCACTTCCGAGTTGTGCCGTCTGTCGGAACAACTTCACCTGAAACGGTGTCGGGTCGTCGACCTCAATCCAATCTGCATCTACGTCCAAGGTTGCAACTAACCGCGACGTGCCCGCCAATTGCAATCTTTCGTCCGGCTTTGGCGTTACATACGCATCATTTAGAGTCGTAAAGTTCGTCAGGGTATGAATGCCGACATGAACGCCCTCGCTTTCAGCCAAAGCGACAGCTGACTTTAATCCTTCATCCCCATTCGGGAAGCTCTTCGGTTTTAGCGTGAAATGTCCCCAAGTGCTGAACGGATCGGGATGATACACATATTTAAGACCGGCCATTTTGGTATAACGTACCGCTTCGGATATCGTGGCTTCAGAGAAATCCGTAATCAAATAGGATTGGTTCGCTGCAGGAGATACTTTCCCCCATTTTCCTTCGATCATCGGATGAGGCAATCCTTCTCCTAGCTCGATCGCTTCAATTGTCTCAAGCACTTGCCGAACTTCACAGCCGAACAAGGCAATGCGTGATCCAACGATATTAGCATCTTCCCCATGAATGGGCGCGACATCAACGAGCGGTAAGTTCCATGCCGGACGACGTGCGCTTTTCGACCGATTTCTAGCATATGCCTGCAACATGCTTCCATCGCTCGTCGGCCACGCTGCGCAGACATGATATTCGAACTTATTGTCGGATACTTGATGTGTGTCAGGATCAGGTTTTTCGTTCCGATTATCAGAATAACTTTGCTGCACACCTTCCAATCGATCGAGCTCGATGGGCCAGCCTCCAACGGTCTTGATGTTCAAGGCCTGAAGACCCACCGCGAACTGTTCGTTATGCACGACGCCAACGGATTCGCCGATCGAATCGGTAATGGTTGTAAAGTAAGGCCCCCATAGGATTGCATCCACATCAACGCCTGTAATACGTTGAATTTCAAACGTCGCATACTGCGACTTTTCTTTCACCAACACATCGACAATTGCACCACTTTCAGTAAATTCGAAAGTTAATAGCCCCTCATTGTACGATACCTTCGAAGGCTCCTCTATTCGGCCTTCGATGACAGTACGAATAAGCGCTGCAGTGTATGTCGATGATGCATAATGATGTTTGCTGCCATCATTCATACCCATGAATTGACCTTTTTCGTTCAAGTGTATCCCCAAGGCTCCAGCATTTATCGTATACATGGTTTTCTTATCTCCCTGTCACAGTAAATTCAAACATCCTTACCAATTCCAATCCAATTGGGAAGGATGTTTGATCAAAAGTTATGATTACTATTTCAAATTTTCATCATAAATTTTTTGTGCTTCGTCTAACACTTTATCTCCGCCCATCTTTTTCCATTCATCAACAAAACTATCAAATTCGCTCAGAGGCTTACGGCCCGTAATAAAATCGATATACGTCTGCAGCGTATACTGATTCAGTTTATCTTGGGTTTCATTGTAGATTGGCTTGTTGAATGGCGCTAAAATATCAATGTTTCTCGTTCCCTTAGCACGGGTATCTTTCGCTAATTGACGCAGGCTTTCATCGGATGTATACGATGTTTGGAAATCGTAATCATTGAAAGAGCCAGCCATCGAGTAAACTCCAATCCCAGCTTTTTTGCGTTCCTTCTCGTCGGTATACGGCGCGATGAATTCAACCGTTCCTTTCTCGCTCTTATTCCAATGGACACCTTTCTCTCCAAAGTTTAATATTTCATAAGTTTCTGGATCGAATTGCGTCGCTTCGAAGATTTGCATGTATTTGATCATTTTGTCATGATCGTTTTCCAGTTGCTTTCCGAACATGACTCCAGAAGCATAGGCTGGATTGTATTGCGATATGCCGTATTTGCCATCCGGCCCCTTTATGCCGCCTTCGATTGCAAAGTTAAAGCCTGGGTGCTTCTTCGCCAACTTGTCGTACCTGTCGAATGGTCGCCAGCCACAGGAGTGCCGTCAATAGAGTTATAGGAACACATGGTATTCATGGCTCCCGCTTGGAAAGCAGCCTCAAATACAGGCAGACAGAAAAATGCATTGTCATGATTCCCCATCATGGCCGGAGCACAATTGTGTCCTCCCCTAGGAGCACCGTATCCTGTAAAGTGTTTTGGTTCCGACACCAAGGCATCGGGTCTTGTGAGGTCATCCGTTTGAAGCCCTCTTACCATGCTCTCCGCGAACAGAGACCCCAGATAGGGATCCTCTCCGTACCCTTCTTCCACGCGTCCCCATCGAATTTCCCTGGCAAGGTCGAGAACAGGTGCCCAAACCTCATGTATACCAAAGCTGCGCGCCTCGGAAGCGATTACTCTCACTTGTTTATATCCAAGTTCAGGCTCAAATGTTGATGCGAGTGCAACCTGCTGAGGGAGCACGGTACAGCCTCTCCATCCAAAACCGTGAAGTCCCTCTTCACTGAAGAGTACCCGGAATCCCCCATCTTGTATTTTGGATGATATACTCCTGAATTTTATTGGCTGTCTCTGCTTTGGAATTTCGGTTTTGTATGCATCCGATTCCAATGCCGGCAGATACCTTTTCCATTTTTTCATAGTTGAGCGCATCTGCATTTAAGCCTTCTACGGAATCGGAAATTTCATTTCCCGAATAAATATCAAGTTGTCTTACCTTTTCTTCAAGTGACATTCTCGATATAAGGTCCGCAACCCTTTCAAAGTCATGGTCGTAGCTTACAAACAAATCTTTTATACCGTAAGCGCGAGCCTTCCGAACAATCCATTCGAACTGATAATAGCGTGACATTTGCAGAATTAGCCCGTAAACGGGTAAGTAATGAAGCACCGCCGCTAATGGTATCCAATGTCGCTTATGGCAGAACCATTTAAGTCAAATTGGAGACAACCTCGAAGAGTAGCGATGTGTAAGCGGCATGCGCAGACCCATAATCAAGTCGTCACGAAAGACTTTAATGTCATCCAACATGTCATTCAAGACAATGCCTAATTCAGCAGCAAAAATCCAGCATATCCGATTTCATACACCAGTGTCTTCTTCTGGCGTGGGATTGGTGGAGAACCGTTGTCAACGAGACAAACATTCCATTATCCAGCAATATCAATGTTTCGATTTGGGGAACCACGTTATACCCAGCATCATCGGTTTCATACGATCAATCCAAGTGATTCGATCCTGCACAAACACAATAAAACACACCGAGATTTGCTCGGTGTGTTTTTTACGTTTTTAACTTAAGACCCATTCAAAGCTTAATAGAACCCTCTACTTCTTGCCATTCCCCGCACCCATATAATCGAGTACGGCCAAAATGACCTTCACCGCTTCCGCTCTCGTTGCTGCTGCCAATGGGTCGAATCGGTCTTCGTCTTTCCCTTGAACGAAGTGGGCAGCCGTTGCGGCTGCAACTTCCGCCTTAGCCCATGATGGAATATGGTTCGAATCCGCATAGTCCACTTGCGAGGCTTCAGCCGATTGTGGTTCCAGTCCCGCGGCACGAGCAGCCAGCACGGCGAGTTGCGTGCGGCTGATCAACAGCGCAGGACGGAAGGCGCCGTCCTGGAATCCTTGAATCAACTTCGCATCAACCGCTGCGGTGACGTCGGATTTAGCCCATGGCGAAATTTGATCATCATCTTTAAATGACGTAGTCCCACTCCCCGCTGCCGAACCGGAAGAAAGCTGAAGAGCACGCGCGAGCATCGATACGAACTGCTCTCTCGTCACTTGCTGATTTGGGCGGAAGGTACCGTCGGCAAAGCCTTTGACAATACCAAGCGCTGCCGCTCTGGCTACAACGGAATCCGACCAATGGCCTTGCATGTCTTTGAAGGCAATCGTCTCCTGACCACCGCCATTGCCCTCACTGCCTCCTGCGAAAACCACCTGATTCATAAATTCAGTCAGCGCGCGCTTCAGGGCTGCCGCTGCTTCATTCAGTTGCTGCTGCGTAGCGTTGTCTAACTTCTGGACCGCGACGGCCGCATCAATCGCCGTTTGCAGGGCTTTCTTCGCCCCTGCTTTATACTCACCTGGTGCGCTGCCTTCCACAGCTGCCGCATACTTTGCTTTTGCGTCAGCGATCGTCTGATTCAGTGCTGTCTTGTCAATGTTTTTCGGCACGGAAGGTGTAGATGGATTATAGGGATTGCTTGGATTACCTGGGTTCGTCGGTTGATCGATATGGACGGATTTCTTGAACTTCTCGACAGCTTGCGTAAGAGCTGCCACGGCTGCATCGACAGCCTCTTGCATGGCCGCCCCATCCTGCATCACAGCCTCGGCTGCGGTAATCGCCGACTTGAGTCGAGATTTCGATCCGACTGGGTAATAGCCAGCGGACGTCCCCTCCTGTGCTTGTGCATATAATTGATTCGCTTGCGATATCATAGCTTCCAGCTTCGTCTTGAGCACGGGCACCTCGGCAATACGATAGACATTAATTTCAGCTGCAGATGCCCATCCGCCTTGTCCTGCGGTTGCTTCCAGTTTAATAAAGGAGGCTTTCGTCACCGGGAACTCTGCAATTTTCTCCGTGATGTCATTAGCCCAAGTTCCATTGGTGACCTTGGTGTACTGGATGCCATCCGTACTCGTATAGACATTGTAGGCCGTAATCATACCGTTAGTTACCCCGCCTTGTCTAGGGAGCACTTTAATTTTATTCACGTCGTACGTACCGCCAAGATTCAATGTGATCGATTGCGGAAGCGGATCAGACTTATCCCACTTCGTATGCCAAATAGTATTTGGATCTTCATCGAGCACCATGGATGCTGCATTATTTTCACCTTTCAACTCCTCACTTGTTGCCGATGCCGTCATCTGCGACTGAGGAATTGCTGGGTTGGAATCCGGCGGTGAATCTTTGCCTTCTACATTGATATTGTCAAACTGAGCATGGTTCCACCCGCTACCCAAGCCCGCCAATCCTTTGGTTCGTCTGCTATCGGTAACCGAAGCGATTTGTTCATTGTCTACGTAGGCTTTGATATTGCTTCCCATAAAGGATAGCTTTAAATTATGCCATGTATCAGCAGTAAATCCGGGAACTGTTCCTGAAGCAAGCACGATATCGTTATTCGTCTCATAGGTATAGGGATCGCCATAGCTAAGATACCACTGCCCGTTGTCGTGAATGGCTAGCCTATATCCCTTGTAATCTTCGACATGTCCACCGGATAATGCCCTGCCCACTCTACCGTATATACTGACTGAACCTGAATTTTCTATAAGCGTATCGACATTGTAATCATAGTCCCGCCAAGCTAAGTCTCCGAATTCGGTAAATGTACTTGGATTTGAAGAATCCCCCTTATCCCCCCAGCTATTCCATGGAATGATCGGTTTTAAAATAACCTGGCGCAAGGTCTTCCCAGCTCCGCCATTAAAGCTGTTGCTGACTTCGAACGCCCCTTCGATATCGTACGTATACTTTGGTGTTTTACCTGCTGCATATCCTTCAAAATCCTCACTGTAATTCTTGCCAAAAGAATGGTCGGCAGGTATAGCATTTGCTGGAACACCTTTTTGTTGTCCCGTCGTTGTTGTCAATGAATAGATCGAATTGGCCTCAAGATTAATCGAATACGAGCCTGCATTGACCTGAATATCACTTTGTTGAATAAACTGCTCGCTACTATTTGATTTCCATACATGAACCGCCCCGGTAGAAAGCCCTCCGGAAAGGTTAAAGGTTATGGATTCGGGTGAATCTCCTGTTACAATAACAATACTATAATCTCCACTGTCAGGCTTTTTAAAGGTTACATAGGAAGCTCCGTTTGATGTGACGCCACAGCCGCTGTCAAGATATTTCCATCCGGGCTCAGCAAATTGGGTTGTATGCGCTGCTGCCCAAACGGCTGGCTGTACAATATAATTGCCTGACCACGGCGTATTGGCCTCCATAATACCCGAATGCGCCCACATTACATTATTGTACATGGAGTTAATGAGGTGCCAGATATTCGTCTTCGTAATTTTAGCATTCACATAGTTGAGGTTCAATTCCTTCGCGAGGTTAAATGCACCTTTCCAATCGCCGATCCCAGTCCAGCCTTCACTTTCCCAAATCGGCAACCCGCTATTCAGAGCATTTCTTGTAGAAGTACTATTGACGTAGTGATATCCGAGTGCTGATACTGCATTTTTCAACTCTGGATCGTTTAGAATTTGATTGGCAAAAGACCAATCATTGCTTAATATATCGGGTGCTACAATTTTGACGTTTTGAAGACCATTCCTATCCAATGTTGGTCTCAATATATTTACAATATAATCTCGTACCTGCTGGGACGTACCATTATAATTTTCATTCTGGTTGCCGCCAATGTAATCCAAATCATAGCCCCAAACATCTTTCAATCCCTTGATGTAACTGACAAGATAATCCGCATTGTCTTGGGACCACATATTGCCTACCCAGCCTGGCGCTCCCCACTGCAAGCCGGATAGCTTGATATTGGGGTTTCTCTTTTTTGCTTCGTTGATGAGCCAGGTTTCATAACCTCGTGTCATATTCGGGTTGTCATTTTCGGCTCTTGTCCTTGCATGACTCGGCTCAGTTCCGCTGGTAGAATTGATATCCCCACCGATTTCAATTTTGAGTTCTTGAAAAGAAGCTCCAAAATTAGGTTTAAACAGATAATCCAAAATATCACTGCGATATGGCTCCGGATAGTCAATGAGAAACTTGGTGTTTCCTCCGCCTCCGCTTAGCACACCTTCTCCGTCAAAGACTCTTCCCGAACCGGTTCCGTCAATATTGACAGAGCCTGGAGTTCCCTCTTCTCCCACCTGCACGTCCGAGATCACAAACGTAGCGATAGATCCTTCAGGCAGGGTGTACTGGAAGGTATTATTGCTAAGACTGAGTCCGGAGATCGGAGCCAAGTTCTCGCTTGTACTCATAACAGTACGTGTCCCTGTCAAGGAGCCAGTTAATGGACTAAATGCCGATAAATTATACGTTACCGTGTTAGCCGCATCTCTGTCGTTTAATGTGACGATGACGAGTTTCTTGGAAGCCTGATCATACGCCGCGATGGAATTTTCATCTTGAATGTCAATAATGGTATAGCCTGGACGGATATATTTGCTCCACTGTGCCATTGCCCAATATTTTTTGTTTACCTCGTATGCGAACGTGGAATTAGGATCATTGATATCATTGATATCCAGCATTCCCCAACCATAATTATCTACAGCTTGCCAATATGCCCAACCTGAGGCTTTCATATATCGCAAATCCTCGATGATGGATCTGGACATCTGTAGGCCTGTAGCATCCCCGTCTCCGTGCTCCGACATCCAGATGTTCTTGCCCGCTGCCGCTTGATTAAAGCCAACCCGGTCCGATCCACCGTACGTATGCACGTTATACCGTGAGATGACAGACTTGGTATCTTCAGAGAAGCTGTTAATCGTATCTCGACCCATGTCGATGGACGTTTCATCCGAAGCGCTTACCTTCGTTGATGAACCTTGTTGCTGTAGCTTTGCCGCCACTTTCTGAATAATTCGCTCCTGATAAGGCGGATCGAAACGACTGCCTTCTTGTCGATTGCCGAAATTCCACCCGGAACTCGGTTCATTCACAGGTTCCAATGTTTGGAACGTAACACCCCAGTTGTCTTTGAAATGCTGATTCACGGTCACTAAATAATCAGCAAAGGCATCATACATATCGTCTCGCAAATTATTGTCTGCTCCATCTTGATAACCCGTCACACTGCCGCTTTTCGTCATCCACCACGGAGGTGAATTGGAGAAGGCTTCGGCAACGAATTCATTTGAAGCAATTCTGGACTTGGCGGCTTGGAGAAACCAACGCTGGTTCGCATCGGCTGTCCAATCATAAGTGCCCTGTGTTGGTTGAAATCCTGGAACCCTGGCACGCAGCTCCGTTGGCCAATCCGGGTATGCCGGATTCTCGCCGCCGCCAATATTGTAGCGAACGATATTCATATTCAGCCCATCTGCGCCAAATAGAAGATCGGCATAATTATTTCTTACGGCATCGGGAGCACCACCAACGCGGTTAGCAAACCAGGCAAGCGATGTCCCCCAGCCCTCCCAATTTTGATATTGGACTTTTGGATCGACAGTAGCGGTATAGGCATTTGGCATCGGCGCAATCAGCTGCCATTGCTGTTCTGGGCCGCCGTTGTAAGGCCATTGAATGACTGCGGCTCCGTCAGCCGTGGAAGCACTTTCGATCGATGCGGCTTGCCCGCTGTTTCGATTCTCAATCTTCCAATTTCCATTACCTAAGCTGGTCAACTTCCATTGCTGATTGCTGCTTCCATTGTCATCCCATTGCACAACTGTAGCTCCATCTGCAGTCGAGCTATCGCTCACCTGAAGCAACTTCCCGCTTTTTCGATTAATAATTTTGTAATAACCGTCTCCGGTTGCCGTGAACTGCCATTGTTGGTTGATTCCTTTGTTATCGCTCCACTGAATATCAGCGGCACCATTCGATACAGAACCTCCTCCAATGTCCATCAGCTTCCCGCTGTTGCTGTTCTTGATCCTATAATAGGCACTTGTATCGGGAGCATTTGTATCGGAATCATTTTCTCCAAATACTTTGAATTCATAGAAGCTTGCCCATTCGTTATCAGGCAATCCGGTTATTGTAATCCTTACATACCGGCCGTTTGCAGTAAAATTATCGTGATTTGTTTGATTGCTAACCGTATTTGCAGTTTGATCTACGACGGGATTCCAAGTGACGTTATCACCCGAAACATCGATCTTGTATTTATAAATAGTGCTGTGCTCCCATTTCACTTCTGTTCCCGTTAACGGTTGTGCGCTTCCCAAGTCAACCATCCACCAGTGGCCTAGCTCTCCGTCATTCGCCGTCCATCTGGTTAATAAGTCTCCATCATTGCCGTTTGCTGCAACATTGCCTTTGGAAGCTTCCTCGCTGTCCGCGCTGGCCGGCTTGCCTAAAGCAAGATTCCCGTCATTCACGACAGAGATCGTAGCTGCGCTGGCAGTGACACCCCCAAAAAGCAAAGGAGTGAAGACAAGCGAAATTATACAAACCATGATAGTCCAAAACCTGCAATACTTTTTCATATTTCATCTCCCATTTCGTTTTCATTCTGTCCGTCATATATAATTTGCATTAGCAATGAGACAGCGAACGTTTTCATTTTCACATATGGAAAGGAGGTGAGTGACAATAAACAAAAAACCAAGTTATTCTTGTATTGTTTCAACCTGTTTCTGACCTCCAAGTGTATAATTTTTCCATTAATTGGTGCTCGCTCTTGCTTTCGTCACATGTCATTCAATTCGCCGGAAATTGAATCCAGTGCCTTCCCCTCATCATGTCTTGACCAAGCTTCTTCCAATCCAATTGTATAGAGTTCACATATTTATTGAACTCCGTGCCGCCTGGACGGTAGTTGAACTATTCGAATTTGTACGCTTTGTAGAAGTCATTCAAGAACGGAATTCGCTTGCTTTTTATTCACATAGAAGGTGTATACGTCGGGGCTGAACATCCACTCTTGGAATTTCTTGGCTGCCTAATTCATACTTTATCTTACAAAAAATTGTATACGCTTTCATTGATATATTTAGTGATTTACATGATATATTTTGTGGTTCATTTCTTTTTTCGCGCATCATCATCCCGATATTTCTGAGGACTCATTTCCATATATTTCTTAAACACACGGCTGAAATGTTCGGGGTTCTCATATCCCACCTTATTTGGGCTGTCCATTAATGACATATTCCGAATTATTTCCAGCATTGCTACTGGTGCCTTGCTTGATCTCATCCATGTTAAAATCAAAAATCAAACCGTCTGTGGCAACGGAAGCATTATTACGTGAAACAGGAGTTGTTATTGGCCTTTCCAATTGCATGTCTACAGCATTGTCTGTATTCGCAGGTATGCTTTGAGCCATTGTGCTAATCGGGTGACCAAATAACATTAAAACGCATAACAAAAGTACCATAGAATTCTTAAACTTAGTACGTTTCATTTTACTTTCTCCTTTTACAGTATTTTGGCGTTCACTTGTAATTCAATAGCCCCTAAACTACGAACATCAATTCAACCTGTATTGTTTTCACCCCCCCCCCCTTGCAATCGCTTGCAATTGCGAAGAATAACGAGGGTAAATCTAGAAACACTCCTGTTGAGCCCCTTCAATTAACTTTATATCCTTCGTCTAAGCATTAACATGGATGAAACAAGAATGTTATGTTTATGTGGACTTTTTTGCAATTCCCCCTATGGCTTCCTTTTACAGTTTCGACATTTTCGTTCAGCACATAGCCAGGCAAATGGGAATGAGCCGAAATCAATTCACAAGATTGTTCTCTAAAATATTCGGGATGTCGCCAAGACAATATATTACTTCCCTAAGCCATTTCAGCAGACAATTTAAAAGATGGACCGGAGTTTCTCCAATGTCTTACAGGCTAAGGCACCAGATCCAACAAGAAGTAGAATAGGGGGGATCGTCATCCAAATGACGGATAATGAGATGAAAGCAGAACATCCCTCGTACGACAAACAACATGATTACTTCAAAACAGCAAAAAAAATAGGCATCCGTAATCCGGCACGCCCGTATAAGATCATTAAGTAATTTACCGCTTCGCCTTGTAAAACTCATGGTATAGCTTCATCAGCGCCCGCTTCTCGATCCGCGACACGTAACTCCGCGAAATGCCCAGTTCCTTCGCGATCTCCCGCTGGCAATAATGTTGATTTTCCACTACCGTGGTTCCTACAATAGCAACAAACTCGCCTTCATGAATTTCAAGATCAATGCCGTCGATCGCCTTCACTGATGTTGGAAACTCTCGTCACCCTCTATCGGTCGATTCATGAACAAGAGATTTATAGGTCACATCATCAACCAGGAACTTAAGCGAATGTTAAGGATTTCATGACCAACCTGTTAAGGGTTATGGTGTATAATTCGATGTATAGCTAACGCTTAGTTCTTATATCATTCAAAGAGGTGTAATACAGCATGTCCAGAGAAGCCATTCTTCTCGTTGATGATGAGAAAGAAATTATTAAGCTAATCGAAGTTTATCTTAAAAATGAAGGATACGTTCTATATAGCGCCGCTAACGGCCTGGAAGCCTTGGACATCCTGCGCAGCCATCCGGTGGATCTGATCATTCTCGATGTCATGATGCCTAAAATGGATGGGATCCAAGCGTGCATGAAAATCCGTGAGGAGAACAATACCCCGATCATTATGCTGTCGGCGAAAACCCAGGATATCGACAAAATTTCAGGACTCAGCATCGGTGCTGATGATTATGTCACCAAGCCGTTCAATCCCCTGGAACTTGTCGCCCGGGTCAAATCTCAGATCCGCCGGTACAAGCTATTAAACTATCGCAGCAAGCCCGCTGAAAATGAAATCATCATCGACGACTTGGTAATAAACACCGCGACGCATACCGTAACGGTCGATGATCAAGAGGTGAAACTGACGCCCCGTGAGTTCGATATTTTGAAGTTGCTTGCTTTCAATCAAGGAATCGTGCTCAGTATGGACAAGATTTATGAAGAAGTATGGAACGAGCCATTCATGGAATCGAAAAACACGGTCATGGTCCATATTCGCAAACTCCGTGAAAAAATCGAGAAGGACGCCCAGCACCCCGATTTCATAAAAACCGTATGGGGCATCGGCTATAAAATGAAATCGACGAAGGAGGTGTAGCTGCCATGAAGACCAAGATATCCATCGGCATACGCTGGAAGTTCCTTGCAGTAATCGTCGCTTGTCTCGGACTCACGCTGCTGTTCGTCCTGCTCGGCCGGCTGCTCGTCACCTATTTGATTAATTATCCCCCTTATAACCGGCCCCTCATATGGGTGATCAACCATATCGGTTCCCAGCCCACGGCCGTGGTATTAGGCTTAAGCTTTTTTGTGCTTCTCTACGTATACGCCACTCGGCCGTTCGTACGGAATGCCAAGGAACTTGGCGCTGTTCTTGAGGATATGGCGAGCGGCAGGCTTCACGCTTCCATGGATGTAAAAACCGCCGATGAACTTGGTACCATCGCAGGGAACATCAACAGCTTATCCGAACAGATGCACTCTTATCTTGAAGAAATCCATCACGGGTTGACCGAAATTGCCAAGGGACATTTTGATTATCAAATCCCGGTCAGGGAGAACCATGAGCTCGGTCGGATTGCGGACAACATCAACGCCATGAGTGAACAGCTGAGCCATTCCATTCAGGAAGAACGTAACGCCGAGAAGACGAAAAACGACTTGATTACAGGCGTTTCCCATGATCTGCGGACCCCGCTGACCACCATTCTTGGTTTCCTAGAAATCATTGATAAGGACCGTTATACCGATGAGGTTGAGCTCCGCTATTACATGAATATTGCCTATGAAAAATCACTCACCCTCAAAAAGCTCGTTGACGATCTGTTCGAATACACCCGGATCAATAACGGTATGCCCCTTCATTTGCAAGAGCTCGATGTGGGCGGGTTTTTCAAACAGCTGGCTGAAGAATTCGTTCCCACCTTGGATCATGCGGGCATGGCACTTCAAATTCACGCCCCCAAACAGCCGGTGACGATACGTGCCGACGGGGATCACTTGGTGCGTGCGTATGAAAATTTGGTTTCCAATGCGATCAAATACGGAAGCAGCGGCAAGCATATCGACATCTATATCGCTCAGGAGGACGGGCATGCCAGTGTGCGAATCTGCAACTACGGGGAACCGATTCCGAAGCAGGACCTTCCTTTCATTTTTGATCGCTTCTACCGCGTCGAAAAATCACGTTCCAAATCGACCGGCGGTACCGGACTCGGACTGGCGATCACGAAGAGCATTATCGAGGTACACGGAGGACAAATCTCCGTAGAGAGCTCTACCAAACAGACGGTATTTGAAACCCGGTTTCCCGCTGCAGTCCCGTCGCCATTAGATTGAAACGTACGATCATTGAAGCATGCAATGACAGCTCCCGCCACTAGACGGGAGCTTTTTTTGTGTTCACGCTTGCCGCCATCCGTCCGATTAAAAATTACCAAAACTCACTAAATACTTAAGTATTTGTTAAGCATTTGGGTAGTCGCCCGTTAAGATGTCTCCGGTACTCTTGGATACAGATAAAGACATCTGCATCGGACGAATCATCCCGTTACTTAGAATGTCTATAGAGGAAGGAGTACGAATCTCGAATGTACACAAGAAGCACTAGAATGTCCAAGGCATCACCCACTTATAAAAAGCCGCTACTCGTCATATTGATCTTGCTGATCTTCACACTGGCAACGTATTTGCGGCTCGATTTCCTCATCTCGGTAAACCACCATGTTTCACACGATACCAAAAACTACGACGTGATGGTCCGACAACTGCTGGAAAAAGGGATTTACGCTTATAAAGACAACGAGCCGAATGCTCAGGTTACCCCGGGATACCCTCTGTTTATGGCAGCGGTGTACAAACTGGTCGATTACCAGCACCATGACCCGTTCCCACACATCAGATATATCCAGTTCATCATGAGTCTGGTCACGCTATGGCTGACGTACACGATCACGCGCAAACTGGCCGGAACTAAGGCAGCCATCATCGTGCTGCTGATCTGCAGCGTATATCCGCCTTTTGTCTGGAGCAACGGAGCCATACTCACGGAGACGCTGGCCTGCTTCTTCCTAATTCTCTATATTCGCTTGCAATTGGCGACCTTTGAGAACAAGACATGGACGCTCGCTCTCCTTAGCGGAAGTGTCATGGGGTTGTTGGTACTGACCCGGCCAGAGTTTCTGATCTTAATTGTACCGGTGTACATATTTCATTTTCTCTGGAAAAAAGAACATCGTATCACGCTAAAGTTGCTACTGTTCACCTGCATCGGAACAGCCATTGTCCTCTCGCCATGGGTGATTCGTAATATCGTCTCCCTGCACGAGGTGGTTGTCGCTTCGACCCAGGTTAATCCTTTTACGGCCGGCACCTACCCGGACAAAAACTACGAAGACGGCCTGGTGGACCGCCATGGCAAAACGCAGATGGAAGTCGCCAAAGAGCGGCTGAAAATCGGCTTTACGCAGCATACCTGGGTATTTATGAAGTGGTACACCGTCGGGAAGCTCAAGTACATTTATTCCAATATGTACTTCGGCAGCGGCCACGGCCCGCTATATCGCGTACTTCCGAGTCCGCTGGGCAGCCTGCTGCATTTGGCGCTTGTCTGGTTCTGCCCGATTACCATCATCGCAACGTTTCGGAGATGGAAGCAGCCTTTAACGCTGCTAATGCTGATCGTCGTCGTCATGACGGTCACCCGTCTGGCATTCGTGCCCGAGTACCGTTACAACTATACCGTCATGCCGCTGATTATCATGATGGATGCGGTGACCGCTGTGGCGATCCTCCGCTCCATATGGATGAAATTAACCCAATCATCAACCCGCTCACAGAAAGGAGACGTTTCTCATGTCGAACCAAGCTGAAATCCACAATCAATCCCTTAAGGTGCTTGTCATCGTACCTGCCTATAACGAAGCCACGGGCATCGCACAGGTCATTGACCAGCTTCGCCGGGAGACGCCTTACGCAGACGTTCTTGTCATCAACGACGGGTCCAGCGATGCGACCGGTCCAATTGCCAGGGCGGCCGGGGTCAACGTCATCGACCTGACCTGCAATTTGGGGATCGGCGGTGCCGTTCAGACCGGATACCGCTATGCGGCAGAGCATCATTACGATTATGCCGTGCAAATTGACGGCGACGGACAACATAGTCCGTCCGATCTGGGCCGGCTTCTATTCGCCATGTTCGATACCAATGCCGACATGGTCATCGGCTCCCGGTTTATCACGAAGGAAGGATTTCAGTCCACCTTTGCCCGCAAAATGGGGATCGGTGTCCTGTCGACCCTCCTGAGCCAGTTGACCGGAAGGACCGTAACGGACCCGACTTCGGGCTACCGTCTGTGCGGAAGACGAGCCATCTCCCTGTTCGCCCGGGAGTACCCGACTGATTATCCCGAAGTGGAAGCACTGATGCTGCTCTATAACCGGGAGCTGTCCTTTGCCGAAATCCCGGTCATCATGAATGAGCGTCAGGGCGGCGTATCGAGCATATCGTCGCTAAAGTCTGTGTACTACATGTCCAAGGTCATCCTGTCCGTCCTGCTCATGAAGACGATGAAAAGGAAAGCGTGGGAAAATCGCTATGAATCTTAATATTTACCTCATCAGTTTTTGCATTAGTCTGGCTTTCGCCGGCACGATTCTAGAATTAATCCGGAAGCGCAAACTGCGAGAGCAATATGCGCTTCTCTGGCTGCTGATGAGCACGGTCATGATGCTGTTGTCTCTGTTCCCGTCCTTACTCGACATCGTCGCGCAGTGGATTCATATTTATTATCCACCTTCCCTGCTGTATTTTCTATGCGTGGTGGCCGTGCTGTTCATTCTGCTCCATCTGACGATGGCCGTCTCTTCCCTTACGCATCGGGTCATTATTCTAACCCAGACGCTGGGCCTTCAGGAGCAGCGGATCAAAGAGCTAGAGGCCCTGTCTGTTCAGCCGACACAGGCTCCCTCCCACGTTCAGATGACGGAGGTGATTCGTTGACATGGCGTACTCGATGCTTATGCTCAATATCATTCTCCTTGTTGCCGGACAGATTGCTTGGAAAATCGGCCTGCAGCAGTCCGGAGGCATCCATTTCGGAAATCTCGTTTCGGTTTTGTTCTCGCCACTGATCCTGCTTGGGATTGCGCTTTACGCCTTGGCCACGGGACTGTGGTTTGTCGTGCTATCCCGTCTGCCTTTGAGTCTGGCGTATCCTTTGCAAAGTCTGGCTTACGCGATCGGCATTTTTGCCGCCTGGTATGTCTTCGGCGAGAGCGTTCCGCTGAACCGTTGGATCGGGGCCGCCGTCATCGTTCTGGGCGCGGCGATCATCGCCGCCAAATGACGTCAGCGTCAGATGCGCTTGTGGCATGATACTCATTTTTCACTCTATTCCCACCTATAAAGGAGTTAGTCACTTACATGAAACTGCAAAAAGTCATTTTACTCACTACCGCAATTCTGCTCTCCTCTTATGAAGTGCCTTCTGCCTTCGCAGAAACCCCGCAGATCGAGTCCGCTTTACAGGCAGACCCTAGTTCCGCAAAAACGATCCTCTATCTGAACAGCAACCGGATCGAGAATAACGGAGCCACCCAGACCTTAAGCGGCACCACCGTGGTGAAGCAAGGCGTTACCTATGTTAGTCTCCGTTCTCTCGCCGGAATCTTGGGTTATACGGTCACCTACGATGCGGCCGCCAAAGCAGTCAACACAGCAGTACCAGACGGTACTGTGGCCCGGTACCGGGTAAATACGAAGACGTACGAAGTCAACGGAAGCGGGCAACCGATGAGCGGTACAGCCTACGAGAACAAAGGCGTCCTCATGGTTCCGTTCACCTCGCTGACGGCCGCCTTTCGTATCCCCTATAAGCTCGATGGGGATCGAATCACGCTGTCCCCCGGTGACTTGGGTTCCGAAACCGAAACTAAAAAGCCGCAGAATGAACCTCCCACAGCTTATTTTAGAACGGATAAGGATCAATATCAGATCGGTGAACCGGTGACGATCTATGACGAGAGTACCGATGACGAAAGCGCGATTACTAGCCGGGAATGGGTGAACAACGAACCTGTCTTTTTCGAAGCCGGCATGGTCGAAATCAAGCTTACGGTGAAAGATAAGCACGGGCTCACTTCGACTTACAGCAAACAAATCGAGATTACGTCCGACGTGATGTACACCAAGGAAGAATACGGCAAGCGCATCGCTCCACCGGGTACCTCTATCGATATTAATGAAATGGTTTTATCCTTTGATGCACTGCCGTATACTTACACGACCGAACCATATATTTTATTCCGCACTAGCGGACCTGAATCCGTCAATGAGGAAGGAATTCTGTATCGTGACACCATCTCCGGGCCAACCCGCCTGATGGCTCATCACAAGAATAGTCTCAACACTAAGGCTCGATTTTACTTGATCGCGACCAATCGGAATGACACGGCTGTCTCGATCCAGATTGAAAGCGCAGGCTTAGCCGGTCCGTCTCCACATCCCGAGGTGACTGGACGGATGGCTGGCGCAAGGTATTTGCAGTCTACCCTAACCGGTAATGAACGGTCGAGCCAACAAATAGAGCCAGGTCAGAGTGTGGCGATCTTCCCTCAACTCAATGCTGCCGTTGCTGCTCCCGGAGATATCGTATCGATGAACGCCGATCTGACCAGCGATGGGCCGATTGAATACACTATGTTAATGGTCCGGGCGGATCAAGACCCCATCGCGGCTCTGCCCTCCCTGCCTAACTTGAACCCTAACGAAGCGATCGTCCGCGGAACGTTTGCAGATTCAACCCGAGTGTTCACATATGATGGTATCGTTGGACAAAAGCCGGAACGTCTGCCGCTAACCGATAACAAAACAGATCGTTTTCAGGAGGGGATGGACGGGATCCTTAACACCGTCGCTATTAATTCAGGCAATTACGGCGTGCTGTACAAAATCACCCTGAATCACGTCGCGCCAGGTACGTTGATCGCCTTTAACCCTCGAGGCGGAAGATACTTTGGTTCGGCAAGGGTCAACCAGCAAGTCGTCGATATTAAGTCTAGTGGATCCCAGCAAAGTGCCACGGTGTTGTACCGGACCAAAGACCAGGAGGAGAAAGTCGAAATCTGGCTATCCCCCGCCTCCGGCAGCAATTTGCCGTTTGCCTTGTTTTTTATGCCCATCTCGAAGAAATAGAAAGAGCCCGTCAGAGCGCAAATGCTTTGACGGGCTTTTCCGGCATGACTGCATGAAAGTCTAATTTTATTTTAATATTGTGCCATGCACCATTCTTTCGTTTCTTGGTCGGCAAAGGATGCTTCTACACTATTTAAATAAATTTGCCGGTAATCTTCTTCGCTTAGAATAAATTCTTTGTCAACTAAATGAATTTCTTTTGCCATTGTAGTATCAGATACTGTTCTGTTATCCGTATTAATTGTCACTTTTATTCCATCTTTATGAAACTTATAAATCGGATGTTCAGAATAATGAAGAACAGCTTTCGTTTGGACATTACTTGTTGGACACATTTCAAGCACTACCTGTCTTTCTTTCACGATCTTATAAGCCTCAGCGCATTCTTTAATAAATACTCCGTGTCCTATTCTTTCAGCACCCAACAGTTCAACTGCTTCTAGAACGTTTTTACCAATTCCCGTTTCACCAGCATGAATCGTGACCCTGTAGCCATATTCTTTGGCTAATGCGATTGGATCTACGAATCTTCCACAAAAACCTTCTTCTTCGGATGCACATAGGTCAATTGCCACTACACCTTTTCCAAGGAACTTTTTCCCCTTTTCAACCACCTCAAATGCGCTTTCTACAGACATCGTCCTCATGCAAGACAGGATTATATTTCCCTTTATTTCGTAACAGCTTTCAGCTTCCCTCATCCCCTCTATAACAGATTGAATAACTTCTTCAACATCAAGACCTTTTAATGTGTGAAGTAACGGGGCAAATCTGACTTCTAAATATTTCACATTTTCCCTTGTTGCATCCTCAAATAGCTCAAAAGTAATTCTTCTTAAGTTCTCCTTGGACTGCATGACCAAATTAGGAAGAGAAAATCGTTTTAAATACTCATCAAGGGATTCACATTCTAACGGAGCAATCAGTTCCTTTTGCAGTTCATCCTTATCAAAAGAGGGTAACTGAATGCCTTCCTTCTGGGCTATATCGATAATCGTTTCACCCCTAAGGCTTCCATCCAAATGACAGTGAAGTTCGATTTTTGGCAATGCTAAAAAGTTCATTTTTGACCTCCTGAAATAATTTTTTTACAAAAAAAACCAGAAAAAAATTCCTGACTACGGAGAAAATACAAATCTTGTACTTTCTTCGTAATCAGGAATTTCGGTTCCTGGTAGAGACCTCCAAACCATATTATTGGAGTTATACGAAATTTTATTCAATTCATAAATGTTTTTAAAGGATAATAAAAAAAGTTTAGATTGTCAATATGGTGCCTAACACCAGACACAGGAAACCCTTACATTCACTGTACCCGTTCAGGTATATTTCGGAGGTTTGTTTTGCCCAACTCCGCATCAAATTACCATAAAAGGTCACCGTCGGACCGTACTGTTCCGCCGCTTTAGCTTTTACACTAGAGATGGCTGCCTTCCGGCCGCCATATTAGGCAATGAGAGTTGCAATGAAAGGGAGGTTTTTCGAATGAGTAAAGAAATGCATGCCGATATCATCATTGTCGGAGGCGGAACCGGCGGTACGGCCGCGGCGCTCGCGGCGGCCAAATCCGGAAAAAGAGTCATTATGACCGAAGAAACCGAGTGGATCGGTGGTCAGCTGACCACCCAAGCGGTGCCGCCCGATGAGCACCCATGGATCGAATCATTCGGCTGCACGGCAAGCTATCGATCATTCAGGGACGGGGTGCGCCAGTACTATAGAACCTTTTTTCCTTTAAAGGAACACGGGCGAGGAGCCGTTCCGCTGAACCCCGGCGGCGGCATCGTCAGCAGGCTTTGCCATGAGCCGCGCGCGGCGCTGGCCGTGCTGGAGCAAATGCTGGCGCCATACATCCACAGCGGACGATTGATTATTTTGCACCGGCATAAACTGCTGAGGGCCGAAACGTCCGGCGACCGGATCGTTAGCGTCACCGTTCAATGCAGCATAACCGGCGATTTGACTGAGCTCATCGCGCCTTTTTACCTGGACGCCACGGAATGCGGCGACCTTCTTCCCGCAGCCGGCATCGAATACGTGACAGGAGCGGAGTCCCAAAGTCAGACTGGTGAGCCCCATGCCGTGGAAGGGGAGGCACAGCCGATGGATATGCAGGGCTTTACCTGGTGTTACGCGCTGGATTATGTAGAAGGTGAAGACCACACGATCGACAAACCGGAGCAGTATTCCTTTTGGCGCGACTACAAGCCGGCGTTTTGGCCAGATCGTCTGCTTAGCCTGACCGGTGTCAGGCCGTCAACAATGGAGCCTGTCTCCTACGAGCTGTTTCCCGGCTTCGGGAAATTTTCGCTGTACGAATACCGCCAAATTTTGAATCCCTCCCTGTTTCGGGACGGACTATTCGGCAGCCCCGTCACGCTCGTGAACTGGCCGCAGAACGATTACTGGCTCGGACCGGTCATCGACGTAAGCGAAGAGGAACGAAATCGCCATTTGTATGGAGCACAGCAGCTGAGCCTCTCCCTGCTCTACTGGCTTCAGACTGCGGCTCCCCGTCCGGACGGGGGACAGGGCTATCCCGGCCTTCGCCTCCGCCCGGATGTCGTCGGCACAGGAGACGGACTGGCGATGTATCCGTACATACGCGAATCCAGACGGATTCAGGCGGAATTTACGGTGCTTGAGCAGCATGTAGCCGCCGAATGCCGTCCGGACGGGCGAGCGGAGACGTTCCACGATTCGGTGGGCATCGGATGCTACCGCATCGATCTGCATCCGAGCACCGGCGGCCAGCCTTATATCGACATCTCCTCCGTGCCTTTTCAAATTCCACTCGGCAGCCTCGTTCCGAAACGGATCTCTAATATACTTGCCGCCTGCAAAAATATCGGAGTCACCCATATCACGAACGGCTGCTACCGTCTCCATCCCGTGGAGTGGAATATCGGAGAAGCCGCGGGATACTGCGCGAGCTACTGTCTCGACCGCGGGCTCATGCCTTCCGCCGTGCGGAACAACAAGACCGAGCTGGTCGATTTTCAGCGGCGTCTCAGCCAAGAGGGCATCGAGCTCGTGTGGCCGTCCATTCACTCGGTTTGATTAGTTGCCCTGACGGCAAAAAGAGGCATTCCCCTAGTCCGAAAAGACCCGGGGAATGCCTCTTTAAGTCTAATATATCCGACAAGCTTTTATTTTTTCGTCTGATACCACTCATTAGCGGCCTTCACCATGTCGGCTCCGCCTTCCGAGCGCCATTGCTGTAGGAACGTATCATAGTTTTCCAAAGGCTCGGAACCGCTGATGAATTTCAGCACATTATCATCGAGCAACGTTCTGAGCTTCAGCGTATTTTTCGAAATGGCATCAATCGGCGGCGCAACGGACATCGGGTCAATCACGATAATGCCCTCGGCATTTTTCTGGAACGTTTCAAAATAATTCTGAAGCACCGGATCCTTCCGGACACGGGCCTGCCAATAAATCGGATACTTCTCCTCATCAACGCCGGTGATGAACGCACTGGCATTACCCAAATCATCATTGAATTTAGGAAGAATCGGATAATATTTGCCGTCCTTCACCTCATGGTGAACGCCTTCCTGTCCGATGGCGAGACCTTTAAACGTCTCCGGCTCCAGCTTCGCGTTCAGGAATTTCATCGCCTCTTCCTTGTTTTTGGAGGACTTCGGTATGGCAATGAACCAGTTGGTTTTCGTGTCTACGCCGGTGACAGCTTTGCCGTCTTTCCCTTTCAAATAAGGGATCACCGTTACTTTGGCATCCGGAAAGTTCTTATTCAGCGCGGAAATCGTGCTGCCCGCGTTCCACCAGGCCAGCTTGTAAACGGCCGCCTTGCCGGTTGTAAATTTCTCTATCGCTTTTTGCGCTGTGTTGATCGGCATTTCCGTATCCAGCAGCCCTTCCTTATACAGTTTGTTCATAAAGGCCAAGGTTTCTTTCATTTCCGGAAGCTCGGCCTTGTGCATCAGCTTGCCGTCAACCTCTTTCCAGTCGGTAAGCACGCCGAACGTCGTCGCGATATCGCCATAGATGGAGTCCTTGCTGCCGGTGAGTGGAATAATGTTTTTCTTTTCCTTGATCGTTTTCAGCATATTGTACAATTCATCCGTCGTGGTCGGAATCGACAAGCCCAGCTCATCCAGCCAATCCTGGCGTACGACCAGCTCCTCGCCGACGGTCGCGCCCGTCCCCGTCTCCGGAATGGCGTACTTCTTGCCGTCGATGGTCGCGCTGCCCCACGATTCCGGTTTGATCGCCTGATTGATGTAATTGCCGTGGGCGGCAAGAAGATCATCGATCGGCTCCAGCGCACCCGACGTCGCGAGATTGTAGAATTGCTCGGAACTCAGCTTCATCACATCAAAGCTTTCTTTGTTGGCCATGAGCAGATTCAGCTTTTCATTCCCATTTTCCGCCGGCAGCATTTCGTACTTGACGTTGTATCCCGTCTTCTCGTTAATGTACTGGCTGATATACTCCATGGCCGGATCAAACAGCCCATACTGCATGATCATGCGGATCTCCTTCTTGCCGTCTCCTCCGTTCGTCCCCTCTGAAGAGGACCCTGGCGACTCCGTCTTTGAAGCTCCTCCGCCGCAGCCGGACACCGCTAGACTCAGACCCAGCAACGCGACAAACATCGTTTTTCTTTTTCTCATGCGTTAACCTCCTTGGAATGGGATAACCTTTACGCCGAACCCTTGTCTAAGAGGGCATCACCGCCTTTATGGAATGATCTTTACCCTCTTCAGCCCTTGACTGAGCCGACCAGCACGCCCTTGACGAAATATTTCTGCAGGAATGGATATACGAGCAGAATCGGGATGGTCGCGAGCAAAATGGACGACGCTTGAATCGATTGCGGGGTCATGTTAATCGCCAGATCCACGTTATTTTTCAGAAAATCTCCACTGGAAGAAACGATCAACTCCTTCAGATACAATTGGAGCGGCTTAAGCTCCGGATCGGTAATGTAAATCATGGCGGTAAAATAATCGTTCCAGAAGGCAACCGCAAAAAACAGCGCGATCGTAGCGAGTACCGGTAAGGAAAGCGGAAGCATGATGTGAATCAAAATCCGAATATTTCCCGCGCCGTCCAGCTTACCGGATTCCTCCAACGAGTCCGGCAGCCCCTCGAAGTAATTTTTGATAATCAACATATTGAAAACGTTTACCATTGCGGGTAGAAATAAAACCGCGAACGTGTTGACCAAATTCAGGTTGTGCATAAGTAGATACGTTGGAATCAAACCGCCGCTGAACAGCATCGTGAACACGAACATAAGCAGCAGCCATTTGCGCCCGCGCAACCGGATCTTGGAGAGAGGATAGGCGGTTATCGTGGTCATGATCAGGCTGAGAACCGTTCCGATCACGGTCAGCAGCACGGACGTTTTCAGGGAAGTCAGGAACAAGGAATCCTGTAGAACGTATTTGTAGGTCTCAAATTGAATGCCGACAGGGAATAGCCCGACACGCCCGGACACCACCGCATCCTCGCTGCTGAGGGATTTTGCCAATAAGTTAATAAAAGGAACCAGGGTCGTAATCCCGATCAAGATGAAAACGCAGTAATTGAATACGGTAAATACTTTCTCTCCCGTGGAAGATTTGATGGTGTTAACCCCTGCACCTGCGGAAATGGTTTTTAAATCGAGATCCTGTCTCATCGTGCTCTCCTCCTTTACCAGATTCCCCGTTGCAGGTATTTTTTGCTGAGCGCGTTGCCGACAATGACAAGCGTGAATGAGATCACGGCTTCGAAAAGCCCTACAGCAGTCGTGAAGCTGTAATCCTGATTACCAAGGCCCTGTCTGTATACATACGTGCCGATGACATCCGAAACGTTATACACCACCGGGTTGTACATGACCAGGATTTGCTCCGTTCCTGCTTCCAGAATGTTTCCTAGACGCAGGATGAACATGAGAATGATGATCGGAGCGATGCCGGGAAGCGTAATATGCCACAGCTGCTTCCATCTGCCTGCCCCGTCGATTTTGGCTGCCTCGTAGAGGGTCGGATCGACCATGCTAAAAGCAGCGAGGTACACGATCGTGCTCCATCCGGTTTCCTTCCATCCAGCCGAGGTGACCAGCACGCTTCGGAACACGCTGTTATCCAGAAAGAAAGCGACCGGCTCCAGGTTGAGCGATACCAGTAGCTTGTTCACCAGACCGCCGTTCGTGGACAACAGATCGATGAACAGGCCGCTTACGATGACCCAGGATAGAAAATGCGGCAGGTAAATGACGGTCTGTACCGAGCGCTTGATGATCATGTTTTTCATCTCGTTCAGCATCAGCGCCACGATGATCGGCAGCGGGAACAGGATGATGATTTTCAGCAGGCTGATGATGACGGTATTTTGGAATACCCGCGCAAAGTCCGGTGAGGTAAACAGTTTCTCAAAATGCTTCCATCCGACCCATGGGCTATCCGCAAAGCCGGTAAATATGTTGAAATCCTTAAACGCGATCGTAATGCCGTACATGGGCGTGTACTTAAACAGCAAAATAAATAGAACCCCCGGAACCAGTAGCAAGTACAAATCCCATTCCTTCCAAATATCGCTCCACAACGAGGGAAAATATCCTCGGCGGTTCGATCCGGGTACAGGCAGTTTCTTCGATCCTGTCTTCATGCAATTCCCCCCTCTGATGAATGAGCACTACCTTCTAACTTCGATATCTAAAATTGTAATGCGAGGCTAAAAAGCCCGATAGGCGACAATCATTACTGTTTGTGGTAATTTGATGCTCCTTTGGCGCACGCAAAAAAGCATCCCTTCCAGTTCAAGGGATGCCTTATCTAATAATATTCGCGCTACGGTTTGAACTCCCCCGGATTGACGCCCCAGTACTTACGGAACACCTTCGTAAAATAGCTGACATCACGGTAGCCCGTCTGCCTTGCGGCATCATACACCTTTTGCCCGTCCTGCAGGACCCGCTTAGCTCTCTCCATTTTCTGCTCCAGCACGTAAGCCGAAAAAGCCATCCCCATCTCCTGCTTGAAGAGCCGGCTCAGATAGGAGGAATTGACGTACAACCGGTCGGCCACCGTATGCAGCGTAATATCCTGGTCGATTTCCTGCTCAATGATACTCGCTATTTTTTGGACGATCTGATGGCTGCTGCTCTTGCGCTGTCCCTTCATATAATCTGTGATACGGCCTACGGTTCTCTCCAGCCAAGCTCGTGTCTGCGATTTCGTGTTCAGGAGTTGGATGTTCTGCATAAATGCCCAGTCCTCGCCTATCACTTCCCGGATGCTCCAGCCCTGCTTGACCATGATCCGAATGAACAAGCTGTTCATATACATGACGCCCTCCTGGAATTGCTGCGATGTCCCGGTACGAGCGAATAGCTCCTGCCACAGACCGTCCACCGCCTCGGCCGCTTTAGCCTCATGCGCCGTCTCCAGCGCAATCTCCAGCATTTTTTCTAGATGCTGCTGCACGGAGATTTCTGACCTGTTCCCTCTTTCTTCTTCCCGGTAAGGAATGGCGATATCCGGCCCGTACACGACTCTTTCCTGGAGGGCTCTACAGGCTTCCGAATATAGCTGTGGCAGTTCCTCCATCCGTCCCGCCCTGCCGCAAATCCCGGCGCTCGCCGTCAGCTTCAAAATTTCCTTCGCATGGGAGAGCAGCTTGACGACGGACGCATTGATATGCAGCATGAATTCCTTCGGATTTTGTTCGGGCTCCGCCCTAAACACAAGAAGTACGTCCGAATCCGGGTCCGTGCATACCCAGCAGGAGGACTTAGACAGCAATTCCCCGGCCAGACACCGGATCGTAAACCGCAGCAGCTCACGGTCATTCGGGCCGAACCTGGCGTCATGTTCCGGAACGGGATCCAAGTCCAAGACGGCTGCGGCCAGCTGCGTATCCTTCTCCAAGCCCATATACAGCTCGCTGCTCCGATTCAGTATCTCCCGTTCATCGTATTTGCCGCTCACCCAATTCAGAATGAAATAGTTTTGAAGGCTCGGCACATGGTCCCTCCACTTTCGCTCAAGCTCCGCCTTCCCTCTCCACTGCTCTAAATCCTCCCGGAGCCCATCACGTGCTTCAAGCACCGCCTTCAGGATGAGCTCCTCCCCGGCAGGCTTTAACAAATAACGGGACACCCCATGCTCCATCGCCTGCTGGGCAAAATCGAAATTGTCATGACCGCTTAAAATAATCATCTTCATAAACCGCTTACCGACCTGCTTTTCCTTCAGCCGAGCAATCAAGGTCAAGCCGTCCATTTCCGGCATCTGAACGTCGATCAGCATCAAATCCGGCATTTTTCGTTCCGCCAACTGAAGCGCCTCTACCCCGTTCGCCGCGAGACCAACCACCTCAATCCCATGGTCTTCCCAAGGGATATTGTACGCCAACGAATTTCGGAGCCTGGGCTCGTCTTCCACAATAATTAAATTCAAACTTCCCGCCCTCCTTCGTAGGTGTCATATGTACGACCTCGGTCTTGGATCTCCGGTCTCTGCCGTGGAACCAGCACCGCATCCGTCTCCATGCTGCCGTCGCCTGCCGGATTCACGGGGATTCGAATCGCAACAATCGTGCCGGGCCCGGGCATGCTCTCGATCGTCAAATCAGCCTCTTCACCGTAGTACAGCCTCATTCGTGTGAAGACATTCCGCAGACCGAACAAATCCTTGATGTTCTCCTCCTCCTGCGACAGGGACGGAAAGCTCCGGGACCTCATCCGCCCGAGCTCGCTCCGGATATAGGACAGACGCTCCTCCTCGATTCCTGGGCCGTTATTCTGCACACTGATCACCACCCTGTTCTGTTCCATCCGACTAGACACCATGAGCCTTCCTCCGCTCTCCTTCCCCTCCAGCCCGTGCAAAATCGCGTTTTCCACGAGTGGCTGAAGCAGCAGCTTCAGGATCGGAAGTGCTCTCGTGTCATCGGAAATCCGATACTCTACTTCAAAGCTGTCCAAAAAACGCAGCTGCTGGATCCGAATATAATAGTGCAGGTGGGTCATGCTCTCTTCAACGGTAAATACCTGCCTTCCCTTATCCAGGCTTAGGCGGAAAAACTTCGACAGGTTCATCACCATCTCGCTGATCTCGTCCGCCTCATAATTTTTGGCTGCCCAGTAGATGGAATCCAGCGTGTTATATAAAAAATGCGGATTGATTTGGGATTGCAAAAATTTCAGTTCCGTTGTCGTGAGCCGGAGCTGCTGCTCGTAATGGTCCTCAATCAAATGCTTTTGCACGGATACCATTCGGTTAAAGGACTGGATCAAGAAGCCGAACTCATCCTGCCTTCGGGTCTCGACGTGGACGTTCATTTCACCGCTGCTTAGGCACCTCATCCCGCGCGACAGCTTGAGCACCGGGGAAGCGATTCCGCTGTACACGACCCAAGAGATAATAAAAGCAAGCACAATGCTGATCCCGATAATCGTAAAAGTGAACAGCCGGAGCTGATCGGTCTCCCGGTAGAGCTCGCTTTTCGGCTGAACGAGCGCGAGCCGCCAGGAGGAATATTCGGAGTCCATCGATACCTCCATATCCTTGGAAGAAGGAGCTCCGCTTGCTGCGGCCTTCCCCGTCTCGACGATAACTTCCCCTCTATCATTGAACAGCGATACCCGGCTGTTCTCCGACGGAAGCAGCGTCTTCAGAATGTTGAGCAGCTTACTCCGGTTAAAGGTAACCACGAGCAAATTGGACATACGATCCATATTGTATAGATCCATGGAACGGATCAAAGAAACGCTGTCCGTTCCCGTCAGCTTGCCGAACGTCCGGGCGTCCGATACCGGAGAATCGGCCATGACGTACGAAATCCCTGTCCCATTTTTCCGAGCAGATTCCACCAGCCATTCCTGTTCAGGCTCCGATGTCAGCTTACGGCCACCGAAATGAGTCGAGATGAACATGTGCGTGGCTTGGTGGTACACCGAAATTTGCGATACAAATCGGTTGACCGAGACCGAGTTCGACAGCTGCTGAAGCACGTTGGAGAAATCAACGATCGATCTTGGCGAGAAATCCGCTCCGTTCTTGTTCAATAGCTCATTCAAGTTCGGATCCGCCGAGATCAGCGTGGAGATCTCCTCCACATTTTGCAGCGCCAGATCAAAGTGGTTCATCGCCGAAGACAGAGCTACCTCCGTTCTTTTCACGGCCTGCTCGTATAAAATGTCCCTTGACCGTTCTACTGCAAACAGGCTGATGAGGACGAGCGGCAGGAGAATGAGCAGAAAATAGCCGGTCAGCCTAGTCTGGATGTTACTAGCAAAGCGGTCAGTTACCCTGCGAAATACGTTAATCACCCTCATTCCCCCTGACCATTTGCCGCCCACTGCGCTCAAACCATCGATTCACCTCTCTCGTCATTTCATCCCCGCCTTCCCGCTTCCACTGCTCCACATAACGGTCAAACGACTCGATCGGCTCAATCCCTAAAATGATATTCGTAAAAATGCCTTGAAGCTCACTCAGCTTTTTGTCGTATTTGCTCATGGCCCACGTAGGAATGCCGTAGAACTCGTTGTGGATCACGTTTTGGCGTATCATCTCCAGATTGTCGTATAAATGAAAGTCCCCCAAGGAATCCAGCCGTTCCTTGGACAAAACAGGATCCGGCACATCCACCAGCGACTGATAAATGCCCCTGTACAGCTGCTCGTCGTGCTTCTGGAAATCGGTCACCATCCTGCCGTTCTCCCATTTCCATATTTCGTTCTCAAAGCCAAGCTTCAAGTTCTTATAATCGCTCGCGATAAAATCAAGGAACTGAATGACCTCCTTCGCGCTCTGAGAGCTGGCCGGGATCACATTATAACCGCGGATCATATCTGTTTCGTATACGCCCTTATGTCCCTCAGGTCCGGTGGGATACGGTAGAGCGATCCATTCGGCCTTCGGATCCTTCTGCTTGTTGGCCGCAATGGGGCCGCGGGTGTCATACCAGGTGGCCGAGAAAAGCCCAACTTTGCCGTCCTGAATTTTTTCGAAAAGGTTGTTTTGCAAATTCAGCGGAAACTCGCGGTCCAGCAAGCCTTCCTCATATAAGCCGGCTAGGTAGGCCAGCGCTTGTCTCGTTTCCGGCAAGATGCTGCCGTTGACCAGCTTTCCATCCCGTTCAAGCCACGTATCCAGCTGCGTTCCGAAAGCGCCGAAAAACGGGGATGACCGTCCAAGATCAATCATCAAGGCCAGACCGATCGTATCGTCGATGCCATTGCCATCGGGGTCGTCCTGCGCAAACGCACGAATGACCTCATGGTATTCCTCCAGCGTCTCGGGCGGATGCAGTCCGAGACGGTCAAGCCAGTCCTTTCTGCCGTACATCAGCTCAACACCGCTAACCTCGTTCAAGCTGGGAATGGCGTATATTTTCCCGCCATATCTGACTCGATCCCACGCCTCAGCAGGGATTTTTTCTTTCAGATGGGGTCCATATTGATCAATGAGATCGTCAAGTGGCTGAAAAGCTCCCTGCTTCGCATAGTTGCCAAACCATACCGCCTTGTACACATGGAGCATATCAGGCAGATTCCCAGAGGACATGATTACATCGAGCTTCTCGTCGTACACTTCCGTAGGGGGTGTCGTAATCTTAATATCCAGTCCCGTTTGCGCCTCAATATAGCTCAGGTAGCGGTTGTCGTTCTCGTCCATTCCGGCAGGAAACGTCATCCCCAGATTAGAAATGACAATGCCGATAGACTTGGCTGCGCCTTTGTGCTGCTCCTCCCTGTTCTTCTCACTGGCCGGAACATCACATCCCGCGCTCAATAAGAAAGCGGTTACAATTATCGTCGAACCGAAGCGTAATTTGCTCCTCATGCGCTCTAATCCCTCCCTTGCTGCTCAAAATCTACATACGATCATGGGGTTGTATTTTACTTTTGCTAATTCAACAGTTTATCATATATGTAATTACCTGTTTCAAAATTTTTCCTAATCAAGAAAAAAGGGATATTCCGTAGTCATTCGACTTTTCCGGATATCCCTTTGCATCTTATTCAGTAACTATTTTTAAAGCTACTGCAGCCAGATCCTGTAAATCAATGATTCCATCTCCGTTTAGATCAGCTCGTTTTACTTCTTCCCAATCTGCATCGGCCGAAGTTTTTCCATAACGTGAAGCTACAATGGCTAAATCTCCAATGCTGACTTTCCCATCGCCGTTTATATCCTCTTTCATGCCTGGATTTGCGCCTTTAATCTCAATTTGCATCATAGAATTTTTGCCGATATATTCATTGCCCTGCGCATCGCCAAACGCCATATTCGTGACGGCAATGCTGCCCTTTGCGTTCTGCGCAACCGTCTTGGCTCTGAAGGTAAATGCCAGCAGCTGCGCGTCATCAGCGACAGCATGGTCTGCGCCACCGCTTGCGACAAGTAGACGAATCTTCCCTTCCGCTTGCTGACGCAATCCTACGATATCGATTCCTTCCATAATCGAATCTGCTGACATAAACTCAAATCGATCCGCATCGTAGGCCAGTGAAATATCCAGGGCATAAGCTGGATTCTCCACATGATTGAGCCCCATGTTAACAGTGAATGTCTGATCCCCGGAAACCGTAGCCGGACCAGTTAGCACCGTTTCTGTTTCCGATTCCGCCCCCGCTTTGCCAATGTCATCGACAGAAACGATATAGGTGTAAATTTCACTAGCCGGGGTAGAATCGGTTGCTTTCACGCGAACTTCGATCTTGTCTCCTGCAACGAGTGCTGGAGTTGCCGAAGTCTTTTTCGCTTCTCCTGTTCCCGAGGTCCAAGCTTGTTTTACCACATTGGATGCACTAGTAATTCTAAACTCTAAAGCAGCACTGATCGTAATCAGAGTTTGGCCAACTGCAGGGTCGACGGCCGGCCGGGTGACGGTAACATCCTTCGCAGTCGGCGCGTCCGGTTTTTCCATTCCCGGGACTTCCCACTTGGCGTACAGGATGAGATCCTTTGTAACCTTAGTGTTGAAGTCATAGGCCTGCGTCAGATCCATATCCATGTACCAGTCAGCGAAGATATACCCTTCACGTGTCGGGTCGACGGGCTTCGCCGCCTTCTCGCCGTCCTTTACGGTAGCTGCGTTAACCTCACTGCCGCCATTGGTCTTAAAGGTAATGGTGTGGATAAAGTCCGGCGCCGGCAGGTTATTCACTTGCTCCGCCTTGGCCGCAAAGTTATAGAGCGCGACATTGTCGAGCTCACCCCTGAAGGCGTTGATCTTGCTGCCGATGCGGGACAGCGGCGTGATCAGCGACGCCCATTTGTTGCCGCCCTGCTCTGTCCTCTCCAGCGTGTGAACCTTCGTGCCGTTAACATAGAGCGTGGTCTTGGTGTACTCCATCACCAGCGTCAGGCGCACCCATTCGCCCTTAGGCAGCGTGTAATTGAAGGAGTAGTCCCGGAAGTCGCGGGAGAAGCCCACTTTGCCTGTTCCCTTCTGCACAGCCTTGATCGCGCCGATATCGGACTCGAACAGAACCTTTTCCGTGTCGTCGTCATCTGCCGTGCGCTTCACCCAGAAGTCCAGCGTGGAGTTGATGCGCATGTTGTCCACCGGTGTCTCCACGTAGCTTTCGTCGCCCTTAAGCTGGAGCACTTGGCCATCCCGCCCCTCAACAAAGGCCGCGTTGACCGCATCGCTCTTAAGATTGTAGCTGTTTGAGGATGCATCAGACTTTTCGTTGCCCTCATTAAAGGCATAGTACTGCACGACCTGACCCTTACTCTTCACCTCATAGGTCGGGTTGGTCCCCGGCGCGTACTTGATCTGCGCCGCTAGCGCGTCGATGTCAGCCACCTTGTAATCCTTGGCGCTGCTCCACAGCCGCTCGCTAAAGGTGGGCAGGATGTCGAACATACGGTCAAATAACTCCACGTCAGTGGTTCCGTTGTCGTTCTTAACGCCGGTTTTGTCGTTCCACAGCGCGTAAGAGCCGCCCTTGACCTGCGGGTCTCCCGCAGGGAGCTGTAGGCCCATCATGTTGCTCGGCTTCCAGCTGTTGAGAATATTGGACTTGCTCAAATAATCCCAGTAATAGCCCGCGCCCGGTACGATGTATACGTTACCGTCGTGGATGTTGATCATCTCGTACCCAAGATCGTACATCGCCTTCGGGTTCGCGTAACCCGGATACCACATGTACATCTGTACGCCCTCCACGGTGATCGGGGTCGTTCCGCTGTTCTCGGTCTGCGAACCCCAAACGCGCGGCGTGCGGTGCATGTCGTCACGGATAAACTTGAGCAGCGCATCCTGATAAACGCGGAACGCTTCCTTTTCCGCCTGGCTGCCACCCTTGTACTCGTCGGTTCCGATGTGTACCACAGTATCCGACAGGAATACGGGGTTCTCATCCTCCATGTACTCTGCGAAGACTTCCTTCATGAATTTGAGCGAATCCGGGTTCTCTACGTCGAGATAGTTACTCTTACCCGGCCGCGCCAGATCTGGCCGTGCGTGCGTATAGGCCGAAGCGTGACCCGGCGTATCAAACTCGGGCACGATATTCACGCCTTGTGCCTTGCTGTCGATCAGTAACTGGCGGAACTCATCCTTGGTATAGTAGATGTCGGTGCTGGTCAGTTTCGGTACATTAGACTCCAGGCGGAAGCCCCAGTAGCTAAGGTCGAATGCCTCGTCGGAGAGATGGAGGTTGAAGTCGTTCATTTTGTACCATGACATCTGCTTGACCCACATCTCCAGGAAATCTAACGGAATCGCCTTGCGCCCCACGTCGAACATGAAGCCGCGCACCTCATATAACGGGTAGTCGCGCACAAGCCCCTTTGGGATACTGGTGCTGTCGCGCTTGAGGATTTGCAAGATCGTACGGGTGGACCAGAACGCGCCCACACTGTCGCTGGCCGAGACGGTCACATACTCCCCAATCTCCATGTCGTAGGTTTCCTTGTCAAGCTTCTCGGTGCTGGCCTTGAAGTAGAAGTCCCCGGCGGCGGGCGTGGTGCCGGTCACCACGGTGATCGCATTTCCTGTGATCTCCTTATAATCCACCGCAAAGGTCTGTGCCATATCCTGATATGCCTGGCCCAGCGCTGGATCTACTACAATCTTGCTCGCCGATTCGATGTTGAAGTCGCCCTCGCGGCCAAACCACTGCTGCAGCTCGGGCAGCACCTTGGGCTTGGCGTTCTTCGATTGCGCGCTGTCGTATTTGCCTGGAACGGTCAGCTTGACCTCGTACAGTTCGGTCTCCTTGCTGCCCGCAAGCTTGATCTTGTACTCGACCGCTACCTCGGTGTCAACCAGCGGCTTGTGGATCTTGCGATTTGCGTCGATGACCTGTTCGTAGTCAGTACCGCCGTAAGTCACCTCCACGCCGCTTGGCAGTCCGGTAGGCATCGGGAGCTCGGTGTCCTCGGGCTTTAGGGTGATGTCCTTGAGCTGCTTCTTCACCTTGTCGATTGCGCTAACAAAGTCTAGATCCTGGTAGATTCCGAACTCATAGAGTGAGACCGACGGATAGCCGTCCACATTGTCAGCCACCAGCCTGACATACCGTGCGGTACACATGGCCGCCAACATGGATTCCTCATGCAACGCGTATTCACGCGTGCCTATAGTGTACACGGTCTCCCATGTCTTGTTGTCACTCGAGATCTCAATGTGGAAGTCGATCTTGATCTTCGTAGTCTCCCAATCGAGCGCCACGCGGTTGAAGTTCAGCGGCGCACCGAGATCCACCATGAGCCATGCGCCCTTTCCCTGCGGCTCACTCGCCCAGCGGGACTGGTCCGGACTGTTGGCGTCGCGGTTGACAATCCCATCTACCGCAAAATTAGGCTTATGCGTGCCGTCGTCCTTCGACGCGCTCGCCGTTTTGCCAAGAGCCTTATTAATTCTAGACACATCGGGCGCCCAAATTTTGATTTCATACAGGGAGACGCTAGGGTATGCGCCCTGTTTGAGTTTGTCGATTGACAGCTTGACGTACCGCGCAGTTACCGCGTTCTTCAGGACGACCTGGTCGGTAAAAGGATAGCCCTCCTTGTTTGTATCTGCTGTGTAGACCTTCGACCACGTCTTGTTGTCGTCCGAGACCTCAATATGGTAATCCTCGACGACGTTCTGCTCCCATTCGAGGGTCAACCGATCAAAGACCTGCTGCTGCTTGAGGTCGATGGTGACCCAGCCCGGCGCACCCGCCTCGCTGGACCAGCGGGACTGAGCCGGCTTGTCGGCGTTACGGTTAACAATTCCGTCTGTCAGCTTATCTGGCCCCCAGTAATTGATGGGGCTCTTGTATGCCGTGGCAGCTTTGCCCAGGGCGATGTTCGCCGGGTCGAGGTTATTCGGCGGCGGGGGAGTATCGGGGGTAACGCCCCAGATCTCGAGCTCGCGGATGGAAACCGACGGATATCCTTTTGTCACCTTGGCGCTGACCTTGACATACCGCGCGGTCACGCCGCTGTCCAATACGATGGTGCTGTGCGACGTGCCGACCTTCTGCCCCGTGACCGCCTCGCTCCACACCTCGTTGTCGTTTGAAAACTGGAGTGAGTAGTCCATATCAATGGAATTATTCTCCCACTCAATTTCCAGCTTCTCCAGCTTACAGAGCGCGGCCAAATCCACACTGATCCAGGCGGAACTCACTTCATGAGCCCAGCGGGTGCCCGTGTTGCCATCCACCGCATTTTCTTTTGAGAAAGCGCTTACACCGGACGCCTTAGTATCCTTACCCAGCGCCAGATTTGTAGTTTTTTCATTGGGAAGTGATACGGCCGCCGACACCGCCCCCACGAATAAAGAGTGTGTCATGACCAATACCAATGCAATTGCCATCATACGTTTTATCGCATTCCTCGCATTCAATTTCTTTTCTCCTCCCTCGTATCTCGCATAATCATATTTACCGTTTTTGCCTGCCTTTTCGTAGCATCCCTCCTTATGACGTCTAAAAGGCGTAAACTCTACGGAAGCAGACAAAAGCCTGTTTCCGTGAGTTTACGCCTAATTGAATAGTAACGCGCCCTATTTAATAATACTGATTATATTGCAAATCTATTCCCAATAATGATTACTAAATAAAATTCTCTGTTCCATCGAAGAGTTCCTTGTTGAACTAACGTTCTATTCGACCCCTCTCTATCAACATCGCCGAGCTGATAGTCTTTCTCAGCTTCGAGTCGCTTGATATGCTCTCCTTTGGCCTTCATTTTGAGAGAAATATCCGCTTTTATATTGAAAAAAACAGGCATCCGCTATCCGGCATGCCTGCATTTTTGAATATCTATCTCACCGCTTCGCCTTATAAAACTCGTGATACAGCTTCATCAGCGCCCGCTTCTCGATCCGTGACACGTACGAGCGGCTAATGCCCAACTCCTTTGCAATCTCCCGCTGCGTGCGCTCCTCGCCGCCGGCTTCGAGTCCGAAGCGGCCCACGACGACTTCTTTTTCGCGATCATCCAGGATCTCGAGATTCTGATAGATCTTCGACTTTTCGATCTTAAGCTGCACCTTCTCCACGACGTCGTCGGCTTCGGAGCCGAGGATATCAATTAACGTAATTTCATTACCTTCTTTATCCGTCCCAATTGGATCATGTAAGGAAACATCCTTACGAGTTTTTTTCAAGCTGCGGAGATGCATAAGTATTTCGTTCTCGATACAACGAGCCGCGAATGTCGCTAATTTCGTGCCTTTATTCGGCTGGAAGCTCTCGATCGCCTTAATGAGACCGATCGTGCCGATCGAGATCAGATCCTCGAGATCTTCGCCGGTATTATCAAATTTTTTGACATTGTGAACACGAAACGATGTAGAATAGTTCTAAATTATGCTTTTATTATCCTTTTTAATTTAACTCAGCTCTCAATTTTATACCAAGACGGGTCAGGAGTCTTTCTGATATTCCAAAAATTTCAATGCTAAAGTTCTAAGTGAGCAGCACTTGTATACGCTACATAAGCTTGCATATCAACGTTTTTTTACCAGGTGGGGTTGGTGCTAAAAGAACCGGCGATATAGCTCTCGTCTACGCTCCCCACGCAGCTGGGCATATATTTGAGTGGTCGATGCTTTCTCGTGGCCCAGCATGCCTTGTATAAACTCCAACGGTGCTCCGTTATCCAGTAACTGACACGCATAGGTATGGCGAAAACGGTGAGGGTACACATTAGCCTCAATTTCTCCTCGATCTGCTAATTGCTTTAATGCCCACCTAATAGCGACTTTCAATGGGACAATGTTCTTGTCCCTCGACATTTGTCGGGATGAATGACAAGAACTTGATATCATTCCCTAGTGTCCCGTTAGTTCAATTACCTTACACCATGGATTCCGCCAGCTCTACCATCATTTCATTAGCTGCATGTTACGCCGGCAGCTTCGTTCTGCTTTGCTATTCAACTAACGTCTCAGATCTCAACATTATTCGAGAATTGTGAATGCACGGGAAGATTTACATGGTGCATAGGTTATTTTAGGGCTTAATAATTGCATCCAGAGCTTCTGCGGCTATGGTCTTGGCTGCCTCATTACCATGTTCAGTACTCTCCACAATGGTCTGCAGCGCTTTCTTCGCAATCTCCAGCTGTTCGGTTAAACGGTCAGCAATTTGTGCGATTTCGATGGTAAAATCGTCTGTTAACTCGCCATTACCTATTAAAACAACCGAAGTAAATTCGAATTTATTCTTAATCTTTATACATCTCCTTCAGGTTGGGTGATTATTTGTATCATAGGCTACCAAACTACAATTTATAAATTTTCTTCGCCGTCCATGTTAATCCTTTGTTTTTTCCTTTTTTATCTTAGCTATATGCTCTGATCTAAGCGCTGGATCAGTAATATTGGAGCTTTGAATTATTTCGTATATATTCTGAACTTCAGTTTCGGTCAACAATGACTTATCTGAAGTAGCCTTAATCCTATTTATCTTACGATTAATAAACTCTGATAGTTCTGTATCATAGACAATTAACTCATTGGATTCAATCTTCCTCAGTTCAGGATCAATACTAAAGCGACATCGCATAGCAAATGAGACCATTGAGATATATAGTAAGTCGGGTAGTTTAGATAACACACGCTCAAGTGCTTTAATATGTCCAAAGTTTTGTTTTAAAGGATTGAACATATTGAATCTATTACTTACCCTCCAATACTTATCAGACCGGCCTCCTTTAATTTCTCCGTTGTAGTTCTTGGTTTCAATGACAAATAATCCGTATGGTGATACGATTATATGGTCAATTTGAGAGAAACCTGTACGAGATTTGGGGTTTTTAATCATAATATCACTTAGGTATTTTGTATCCTTTGGAAGTTGGTCCAGTTGTATATTTATTTTATATTCACCGAGTTCTCCAATTCGAGAGGAATTAATAGTTCGTTTTTTAGGGACATTCGGTGTTGAGGATTTTCTAGAAGTCTTTTTGGTGTCCTTCGCATTGGATGACTTGAACCACAATAGTATTTTCTTAAACATTTCGTATAATCTCCTCTGTATGCGTTTCACTTATTATGCCAAAACTTTAAGTCTAATTACTTCTTCGGAATATGTGTATTTTGTTGTTAGTTAATATTCCCTAACCAACTTACTGGACATAAGGAAAGTAGCCGATCTCCTTGACCGGCTACGTGGTGTCTATATTGAACTAACGTGTCCCGTTAGTTGAACGATAAATATCAAATGGTTTCCATTAAATAAGCCTTGTAGTAATTGGTTACGTTTAGTAAAATACAAGAACTTATATCATAAAATACAACAGAAAAGTAAGGTAAAACGATGAAAAAATGGATATTTGCATTTGCCATACTTGCGGTTTTCTCCGTAATTGGTTTTGGTACGATAGGTTATTTAAATAAATTTCCAACTTTGTTTGGAAACGAGGTTTGGGATGTTCGTGTCTTTGACTCTCAATATAAAATCGTAGCACGATGGAATATAGACCCCAAAACGAAAAGGCTGAGCGATACGGATAAAGAAAAGAAAAAAACTATTCAACTCTTCTTACAGCCATTTAACGAACAGAAACAAGCCAGTGACATGAAACCAGGTAAGCCTAATTACTGGATCCATATCGGCACTAAGAAAGGAAATTTTGACTATCTTGTATGGTTACAAAAAGGGGAGCCAGCAGGATTCGTTGAGAGTTTTGGCACACCACAATCTGTTCAAACTGCAGAAAATGCAAATTGGCAACAGTCGTTTACAATTTCAGATAATCAAAGAGATCGAATGCTTCACTTATTGGATTTAGAAATGTCTAAATCAGCCATTCATTAACGGAGAAGGCTACCTCTGAGAACGGATTATACAATAACTAAACTGCCCGTTACTTTAATGAAGAAGGGAGCAGTTGCCACGGCGATCTGCTCCCTGTCTAATTCAACTATCGTTCAAGTTAGCTTAGAAACTAAATCGAACTGAATGCAAACATTATTTCAACTTCACAAACTAGCTCATTGTTTACTGTGGCGATACCTTTTCCTTTGACGATCTGTCCCTTGATTCGCGTTACATCGAACACAAGATCGAGTTGGTCTCCTGGTTTTACTTGCCGTTTAAACCGACAATTATCAATACCAGTCAATAAACCTATTTTATGATTACTGCTCTCTCCATTGGACATCACGATACCACCGACCTGTGCCAGTGCTTCTACAATTAAGACATCAGGCATGACGGGATAATCAGGAAAGTGACCAAGGAAATAAGGTTCATTGAATGTCACATTTTTAATTCCAACGGCTTTCTTTCCTTCAACAACTTCTAAGACTTCATCGACCAAAAGAAAGGGATATCTATGTGGAATAACTTCTTTAATTCTATTAATATCGAGCATGGATTGCCTCCTTTGATATTGGCTTATACATTTTACCGTCATTTAGCAAAATCGACCACAATTATACTATCTTGCCCTTTAGCGCAAAGCGGCCGCCGATCTATGCCGGCAGCCGCTATTTTTATTTATTAAGCTATAGTGTCCCGTTAGCTTAAAGATCAGCAATTCTACTTATGATACGGTTCACCGTATAAATAACTTACAATGTATCAACCATCATGTATTCTTTTTTTCGGCAGATGAAAAATAACGCTTAAATAATACCCTGTTTATTATTTAATTACAATATAGCCCCTTTATTCATTGCGTAATTTAAATCTAGTTTAAATCGAATTATTTTAATTTAAATTTACGCGAACCTTCAAGAGTATCAAAAATAACTGTCTTTTCGTTTATCCATGTGGGAGTTTCAAAATCGAATAAATCTTTTTGAGTTAGATCTAGAAAATATAGTCCGGTTACGGTTATATTGATTTCTTTTTTTGTGAGTTCTCTTATTAAAAAAGCATATTCCTTTTGATAAACTCTATAATGACTTATTCCCTGATTAAAAAGATCAAATCGATATTCGATGATAACTGACTTACTCTTTTGGGGTGAAGTAATTTCTTTGTAATAAAAGGGATAATAACACTGAATTAATAAACTTTTAACTAGATAATAAAAACATAAGAGCATAATCAATATTATAATAATTTTGTAAAATCCTTTATCAGTATTCTTTATGAAAAAAAAGTCAAAATAATATTCAGACAAATAAGAGGTAAATAATATGTTTCTTTTAAGAAAAGAACCTGGTAAGTGTGTAGTAACAATAGAACAACGAAATCTAACGCTAAGATTAGAAATGTTGAGTAGAAAAAAACTTTTTTATTCGTCATGAAATTCCCCATCATCAAACCTCCAACATTTGCTTAAATGTTCTGAACTACTGTCACAACCGTTGATTCAGCACATTCGCGGCTACCAGCGGTTCTCTCGGACTATTTGTTTCTTCAGGGATTCGCTGACATCCTTGCTACCATAAAGACACCTGTTGTCAAAAAGATGCGATGAATCTGTTTTTCAAGCCGCTTATAGCGTTGCTTCGTCGGCTTTCTTTCCGCCTTGTCCAGTCATCATAACCACAAAAACAGTACATCTTCACGACATGGAGCTCGAAGCGTTGATCATAGATAAATTGATAGATCAGCGCCGGTCTCCTTTTTTTGGATATTAATAACATTAAAGTTAATACTACTATATTAAATACGATAAAACTATTCCATCCAGAAGTATCAAAGATTAAGTAGAAATGTTTAAGACTTACTAAAAGCAATATTGCATCTACTAACTCGAAGTCCTTATACTTCGCGGCTTTTACTAACCACGCATTACAGCGAATAGCCATAATAACTTTCCTTCCATTATACAACCATTATTGGAAAATTGAGTCATCAATCCTTGAAGTCTTTTTATTATACATAACTGCCCGTTAGCGCAACGCGGCTGCCGAAACATGCCGGCAGCCGCGTTTTAGTTATTTATTAAGCTATAGTGTCCCGTTAGCTGAACAGGCCGCCAATCGGTAGCCTGTTTTGTACCATGTTTAAGGTTGCCATATTTCCCACACATTACCGTCTGGGTCATAGAACTGCAAGTTCGGACCACATGTTTGCCGAATTTCACCTACTATGTTCACTCCGTTTTCCTTGAAACGATTGTACATCTCTTGGATACGGGGAGTAATGAAACAAGCTACGGCCTGTCTATCACCGTTGTCAAAAGTAAATCCTAGACTTCCGGCTTCCTTGGATGCCCCTCCTCCTCCACCCATAAGGAATATAGCCTCATGTGGTCCATAAGTCTTTCCTGGATAATTAGGCAATTTCAAGATCGCTATTTCCATCCCAGGTTCAACCGAATTGTGGTCTGTAGGTGTACATCCTAAATTTTTTTGATACCAATGTACGGATTTATAGACGTCATTAACCGGAACGTATATACAGCAAACTCCCGTTATGTCCTCCGCTTGCTTGTTATCCGCGCCGTCTTCCCATATTTCTAATAAATTCCCATCCAGGTCATAGAACTGCAAGTTCGGACCACATGTTTGCCGAATTTCACCTACTATGTTCACTCCGTTTTCCTTGAAACGATTGTACATCTCTTGGATACGGGGAGTAATGAAACAAGCTACGGCCTGTCTATCACCGTTATCCCAAGTAAAACCTAAAGTTCCGGCTTCTTTCGATGCCCCTCCCCCTCCACCCATAAGGAATATAGCCGGGACTCTTCCTGTAGCTCCATGAGGCTTTCCAGTATGATCAGGAAATCTCAAGATCGCTATTTCCATCCCAGGTTCAACCGAATTGTGGTCTGTAGGTGTACATCCTAAATTTTTTTGATACCAATGAACGGCCTTATAGACGTCACTAACCGGAACGTATATACACGTAACGCCGGTTATGTCCCCAAGTTTTTCTTCCCGTTTGATTTCTTCACTAATTTGCATTTTCTCATTTCTCCCTTCTCATTTCACATTTGTGTCTAGAATTTGAGATTTGTGACTTACAGTTAATTTGATGCCACAGATAAACTCAATCTCATATCCCCTTCGAAGTGTAGATTAAGATGCATTAATACCTTCGACACTCCTCCCACATTTCCCTTTATTATCCAATCAACTAACGTATTTTGTAAAATAAAATTAGCCAACAACTCAGTAAAGTTGTAGGCTAAATTACGGTGAGCCTTATCATAAATGGTGAGAGTAATAAATAGCAGTTCTACCATGCTAAACTGCCCTTTAGTTCAATAAAATTAGCAGGCTTAGGCAGCCTGCTCAAAATGTATGATATTCAACTATAGTGTCCCGTTAGCGTAATCACGATGGATAAGTCCCTGCAGAGACATGGTCTACATAGCTGTTAAGACTAATGTGATTACTTCAATTCGCCCAGATCTGGCGGACGACGAAAAAGTGTTGCCTGCTCAAAACTATAGGCGATGCTTATTAACGTGGGCTCACTGAAAGCCCTCCCGGAAAAGACAACACCAAATGGACCCTGCGTCGAATCTCCATCCGCATCAATTGTTCCTTTGGCTGAATAACCGGCGGGCACCGTTATAAGAGGATACCCTAATCTGGCAGCAATGTACATACCATCAATATCACCGGGTAGCATTAATGCATCTAAGCCGTGTTGATCGAGTGCATAGTCAATTCCTTGCAATACAGTCGGATGGTTATATTCTTGACGTTTAAGTTGATAGGTTGTCTCGTTTAGTGCATTTTGTTCCGAGCGAATCAGATTATTTTGGCCAAACTTCAATGAGGAAGCAGCGTGTTTCTGATTATAAGCAATCAGTTCTTGGAGAGAATGCACGGGCATATCCGAGCTCAACTTCGATAAATAGTGATTCAGGCCTGTTTTGAATTCGTAGCAGATAACATCATTGTTCCATGGATGCTGTTCCAAATAGAGGTCCACAGGATCGATAACTGTAGCACCTTGCTCACGTAGAACATTAATGGCGGATTCCATGATTGAAAGTCTTTCATCATCCAATGAATGATAGTAATGTCTGGGAATCCCAATGCGAGCTTTACGCAGAAAGTCTCGGTCGAGATAAGTTGTATAGTCATGAAAAGTACGTTGCGGGCTATTCCATGTTGCCTTATCGTTTTCGTCAAAACCGACGATTGCCCCAAGTAGAATCGCTGCATCAGTGACTGTCTTGGAAATTGGTCCTGGTGTATCCTGACTTATGGAGATTGGGATTATGCCACTGCGGCTCGTAAGCCCTACAGTAGGCTTTATTCCAACGAGAAAATGTTGGCTGGCCGGCCCAATAATCGAACCTGCGGTTTCTGTTCCTATCGCTGCTGCTGCCAGGTCCGCGGCTATTGCTGAAGCAGATCCTGAACTTGACCCGCTGACGAAGAGCTTGCCAGGTCCATATGGATTCAACACATATCCACCCCTAGAACTGAATCCAGCAGGCATACGGCTGGACATAAAATTCGACCACTCGGTCATATTTGCCTTTCCTAGAAGAACTGCGCCGGCAGCGCGGAGTTTAGCGGCAATAAACGAATCTTCAGGAGCAAACGACTCAGCCAATGCGATTGAACCAGCGCTCGTATGCATTCGGTCGTGTGTATCGATGTTATCCTTGAGCAGGATTGGTATTCCGTGAAGTGGCCCCCGACTACCTGTTGTTTTTAGCTCAAAATCAAGATTCCTTGCGATTTCAACCGCATCTGGATTAATCTCTATTACCGCATTGATCAATGGATTATACCTATGAATTCTTTCGATATATGCTAGAACGAGGGCTTCGGAGGTACATTCACCCGTAGCCATTGCCTTTTGAATGCTGGCCAAATCAGCGTCCTGAATCCAATCTTGCAAGTTGATGCTCATATATTAAGATACCCCCCAGTGATGGTAAATTATAGGACAATATTAATATGGTAACATTCTGTCTTACTACGTGTATAGGTAAAGTTTCGTTATAAAAAAGTATCTTTGGCCATTGCAGGAGAGCTTATACATATCCGAACATCAATATTGTATCTAAAGAAAACTGCCCGTTAGCGCAACGAAGGCAGCCGATCGTTCTGGCCGGCTGCCTTCGTGTCATCGTTGAGCTATAGTGTCCCGTTAGCTAGATTAGGACTATTCAAAAAGTACGAAAATTTTATCCAGACCCAACATTTCTTTTAGCGATTTGCAAATTGAATAGTGGTTTGGCTTGTCTTTTGGAATCACACATAAAATATTCCCGGCTTCTCCTTGAGACAAATTAGTTAACTGAAGAAGGTCATTATTATCGTAAATATAGGATACAAGATAATCATAATAGTCGAGCTCTTTATCTGTCACATTCGATCCGACATTAAAGATCCTTATCTTGGTACCAACCCATATTTTCTCATCGTTGCTTATGTTTATTAAAGGAATCCATCCCATAGGTTTCATTAATCATTCTCCATTTGATTACCTCGTATTTTGAACTAACGTGTCCCGTTAGCGCAACGACTTACTCTGTTGAATTTCGTGTTCCTCAACATAAAGCGGCATCAGAGAAGGCGAATCGTACCTTATCGCGGCCTTTAAACGACAAAATGGTGCCGATAGCCATAGCCCCATAGCTGCAACGAAATAATGAGCCTAATCCGACAGTGCTCGCATGATGTTGGATTTCGCCTCTGCCGCAATCGCTTCATTCCCGTCATCGACCGCTTGCATCAAGATCAGTACGGGGATGTATACCGCGATCAGCCGCGCCAGCAGCTTCGTTTCCTCGTCCGCTCCTCCGTAAGTTTCGAAAAACACGCCGCGAGCGTAAGGTGGTAAAAAGCTGTAAGCAACGCTCAAATCGCAAGCCGGATGGCCTACGCTCAGATCGCCCCAATCAATGATGCCGGAAACGATCCCGTTCTCATTCACAAGCATATTTTTGAAATGAAGATCGCCATGTAGCAGTGCATTCACCGCCTCGACACGGTCCGTTTGCAGCCTGCTAATATACGCTTCGATCACACCGGACTCCTCCGGCGACAAGTGTTCAACCACCTTCGATAGAAAGCCCTCCAATTTCACTTTGCGCGATGCTATGTCCGTCAAGCTTCGATGATCTTGCTGAACTCCGCACTTCAGCGCCGCCTGCACCGGAAACTCATGCAATCTCCGCAAAAATTTCGCCAGCGTCTCTGCCGATAAAGCCCGGCGTTCTTCCGTCAAACCGATGGGGAAATCTCCTGGCACGTAGGCATAGCCAAGAAATGGTGCCGGGTATTCGTCACTTGCTTCGCCATAAAACAACGGTTTCGGATAGGGGATGGTCATATATGCCTCCAGCTTCGGCAGCAGCTTCCCTTCCATACGAATCGAGCCAACTGCAATCGTTCTTCTTGGAAACCGGAACACGTACTCGTCACCGATGAGAAAAACCGTATTGTCCCAGCCCCAGCCCAATCGCTTCACTTGCTTCGATGACAGCTGAGGGAATTGTCTGCCGATCAGCGTCCGCGCCTGCTCTTCGTTAACCTCCCACTCCGCATCCCATACATTCGTTCCTCCCATGAAATGTCTGCCTCCTCGTTCCTTACTTTATTTAGACGTTTACATTCCCTGGAAGTTACGCATAACTGCCCGTTAGCTTAATAAAAACAAGGAGCAGCTGCCGTAGCAAACTGCTCCTCGCTCTGTTCAACTATCGTGTCCCGTTAGCCATCCATGCCTCGCAGAACGCTCGGCACCACAGAGAATGAAAGTTAATCCGTTCTTTCATAGTAGTTCAGTCGTTTGGGATATATTTACTCCAAGTACTGTAAAGATTGAATAGTCCATTTGGGTCTTTTTCGCCATCAATAGCTACACGTCTCGTTAAATTAATCACAACGTTAACCGAGCTTAGTTCATTCTTTCCGAATCCAGAGATAACAGGCTTGTTATAATAAACATATTTTTTCGCTTTTGTATTAACCGACCACTTTAACATTGGATACTTATTTAGAAACAAGTTAGAAAGATACATACTTATATCAATTGCTAATACGGTCGAGTCTTTGGTTAATTTATTGGTGTGACTTGGGTCCGTTGAATATGTATCTTTTAGCCATTCTGGAATAACGGATAATTCCTTACTCATCTCTTCATTGCTTTTCTTTTCACTTCTGATGCGGGGCAAAAACCATTCCCATAAATGTATTAACGATGCCTCAGAGTAGTCAAGTGGTATAGCAGATACTCCAGATAAAAGTTTTATTCTTTCTGGTACCTGGCTAATATACCATTTTAGATGTTCCCGAGCTTGTGCAGGATTCATCTCACTAAACTCGATATCAAAAGGGGGGATCATCAAAGGATAATTCATATTAGACGTATCTTTTCTGAATAATTTACTAAATATCATAAAAATCCCCCTTGAAAACCCATATGGTATCCCTATTATCATATCATGAATTGAATACGTTACTGCATTAAACTGCCCGTTACTTCAATGAAAACAGGGAGGAACTACCGCAGTAATTTGCTCCCAGGCTATTCAACAAAAATTGAAAAGGTCATCGCGGGATAAATCATTGAACGGGGTTTGCGGAGGAATTGCTGAATTCTGTGGCATTTCTTCATTTGGCATTAGATTAATTTTTATATTGACAATGCCCTTGTCCTTGATTATCTATATTATTTTGTCTAATAGACTTGATGAGAATACCAGCTTATCAGCTTAGATGTATCTACGGTATCTACGGACCTAGTCCAGAATATTAATGTGGTTAGTAAATAAATGATTCAACTAACGGGACACGTTCGACTTGCTAAAAGTGGAACAATGCTAGGCTAAAAAAAATATATGTTCTGGAAGATTGTTGAGCTCAATCCGGCTGCCGCTGAAGGCTGGACTGTAGCCTTGAGCGAGAAGCAGCCGTTCCGCTTTGGTATTGTCTTCGGTTCTAAGAGAGATAGCTCTGCCCGCCGATTCGACCACACCCGCGAGTTCAAATCTTGAAAATGATCGATTCCCAAACGGCGTGGTTCGGATTACTGGCAATGGACCGGCTGATAGACATGAAGGCTCACAGCATCTGCACACCAAGAAATAATGTAATCATAACCCAAATTTTTTTGCGGCGGATTTTGAAGTATTCTTGTCCTAATGTTGTGATCCACAAGCTCCGCTCCTTTCCCGTCAGCTCCAGGAAAATATCCTCCAGACTTTTCTTCTGCTCCTCAATCCGGGTGACAGGAATGTGATGTTCAACAAGTAGTTTGTTGATTTCCGCCACCTCCGTCATAAAGCGATCGATTTTTATTGAAAGCAGGCTAATGTCGCACATCCACCTACAATTATTTTCTCCGGGGGACAGGGTCCTGATGAAAATGGCCGAAATAATCGGCATAAATAGCCCATTCATGGAGGATATATAGGTAATACAGTCTTCTTGTGGTCAAAAGTTTTCTATAAAAGAAAAACGCAATGACAAAGACATGTTCGTTATTGAGCTAACGGAGAACTATAGTTTAATCATGATTTAGAGGCAATTGATCAAACGAACAGCTGCCGTTTTCATTGAAGCAACGGGCAGTAATTTAGATCACCAGAATGAAGGTGTGGTAAAATTATCTATATAAGTAATGGGAAACCTTTATCGTTATTTAGTAATCTGGTTACTTTTAAAATTGAGGAGGGGGTACATTGAATAAGAATCAACAAGATTGTAAATTCCCAACCTGTTTTACCTTTAGTGAAAAAGTTGAATAAAGACCATCGTTACAAGACAAACCATTAATGCCATTGAAAATGATAAATACGATCCCACGTTAACTTTGTTTACTTTCGAGGAGGACTCAAAATGAAACTGCGTAAAGCTGATGAAATGGAATAATACCAAACTGAAAAATCCGCCAAAAATAGAATCTTGATTCGCCTTGGTCTCCATAGACCGTTGAACAGCCGCGACAGGAAAGGGGCTGCCTTGCGTATGCGACAATCCCCCGCAGCGACGGTTGCAGCATGGACCTTAATCAAAATCTCGTCGTCCTTCGGTTCCGACTTGGCGACCTCCTGCAGCTGCAGCACATTCGGCGGCCCGTACCGCTCGTATACAATCGCTCTCATCCCTTTCTCCTCCATTCAACCTTTGTTAGGCTCAATCAACCTTTTGATACGGCACTTCAACACCTTCATCGATAAATAATCGATTCGCAACATCTACATAACTCATCGTATTGCGTACCCAATAATACGACTCATCTATTTTATAGAGTGGCACAGACAACTGATGCTCAAATGAAATTATCCATTGTTTATCCTTTTCAATCGTAAATCTTGTGCCAAGTCCATCTGCTAATTCATATCGACCCGTAATATTATCTTTATTCGTAAGTGGTAGAATAACGACATGTTTTGGTGCTTCTACAGCATCCTGTATCCCCATGAAGCAGTCCATAATTTCTTGTTCATATTGCGGAAATACTTCTTGGTTCGTCGCGAACACAATCACATCTTCTGTTAATCTATGAATAAAGGCCTGTGCTGAACAACCAATCCATCCGCCTGTATGACCAACCCACTCATCTTGAATGATAAAACCATAACTATAATGCTCAGCAGCTTCTGTTGGTGTTAACATAAATTGCACCATCTCTTTGCTAATGTACTGACCTTGCCAAAGTGCTTTTAAAAACTTCGCTACCTCTGTCACTGTTACATAAATCCCACCATCACCATATCCATCATTATATTTTTCACATTCGTGGAAATAGGGATCATCCATCGCCTTAATATATTGTTGCTCCTCATAATCATACGTTTGGCCTTGCGCTTCGTACTGTTTTGTAGGTTGTGTTGTCGTATGGGTAAGATGTAATGGTTCTGCAATATATTGTTGTAAATAAGTTTCATACGATAAGCCGCTCACATCCTCAATCATTTTGGCGAGCAAAACATAATTCGTATTACTATACGACCAACGCTCATTCGGCGCATATTGTGGTTGCACCACTTCGATAAAGGTTTCAACACTTGTTGTTGAATTTTCTGCAATATACTCCGGAATTCCAGATGTGTGTGTAAGTAATTGTGCAACTGTCACTTCTGTAAAATGTGGTGCGTTAAACCAACTTGTAATTTTATCTTCTAACTGCAGCTGTCCTTTTTCGATGAGCTGGAACGCCATGACCGCTGTATACATTTTACTTAATGACGCTAGATTAAACTGTGTATCTTCCGTAATATGGTGCTGCTTGGCGATATCTTGATAGCCATGATAATACTGATTGATTTGCCCATTTTGCTCATTATACACAGCCCCATTAAACGCAATATTTTCAAGTAAACCTTTCATTCGTTAACCTCCTAAATAAATTAGATATCTAACACATTGAATATGAAGAAACTATTAATATTCCTTCATCGCAATCTCCTTTAATTTATCAACAATGCGTTCCAATTCGTCTACCTCTTTGGATGAAAGTTTGCTGTAAATTTTATCTGCGATTTGCTGTTCTACATAATCTTGCTTCGAAAAATACTCCATTCCTTTTTCATCTAACGTTATAAACACTTCGCGTCGATTTTGCAGATTAATTTCTCGCTTGATATATTGGTTCTTTTCTAATTTTGCAATCAATTGGCTAACTGCGCTAGAGCTAATATTCATTTCCATCGCAATTTCACCGACCGTAATACGTGTGGCTAAGTACACAATATCTAATACAACTGCTTGTTGAGTTGTAATACCGCTATTTAAATATTGCTTATAATGTTTGAAGATCAGACGGTTTATCGTATATTCAGCTTCATTAATGCGCTTGACTTGTTCATATAAAGACAAAAAAATCACCCGCTCATATGTTAGATACCTAACATGTTACCAAGTGATTTATAAAACGTCAATCTTTATGATTGCTCTAAGGCTTACTTAAATTCCCTTACGCCATGTATAGCTACTCTCACAAGGAGGATCGCACTAATGAATAAGCCACCACCTCCTGAATAAACCTGCCCTTTTCTTCATCAAGAGCAACTCTAAAAAATTTTACCATGTGTTGCTGATTAATACTAACCTGCCCGTTAACGTAATGAAGCATCGTGCCGGCAGCTTCGTCATAGGTGTGTATTGTGCTATCGTGTCCCGTTAGCTCAATGATTCATGTTTGTCTTACTTGTCCGAGATTCCATTTTTCATTTATACGATAACGGCACTTTTAGTTGCCGGCTTTCCCGGTCAGTATCAGTTCCAAATTTTTCTCTATCTCGCAGTCTATGGCCGCTCCCCATCCGTCAGGAATTTGTGGTTTGTTGATGAGGTGGAGCATGGTGGAAATATCAGCAAGCTTGGAAAGCTCGTACCACTCCTCGGGCAAAGGTTCTCTCGCCTTTCGGTTGTAGCCTTCCTGAAAGGCGGCAACGGTGTCTGCGTCGATATAGCACTCAACTTGCGTCCTTGTCCTGAAAAATTTGCCGATGTCATAAAAGACAGGAGCAGCAAAACAGTACTCATAATCAATGAAACAAGGCTCCAATGAAGGCGTAATCATAATATTGGAGAAAATGAAATCGCCATGCGAGAACACATGCTTGTCCGCAATCTTCTCTACCATTGCGGCGTGATTCGTTAGGAATTGCAAACACTTTACTTTCGTTGAAGGTTGAATGTGGGTCCCTGCATGGCCGTTTAGCAGCGAGTAATATTGGCTCTCGAAGGATTCAAGATGTTCCGCGATCTGCAAATGCTTGTCTAAGAGCGCAATATGCGGATATTCCGTTTGATGCAGCAAGGCAAGCGCAGTACCGATTCGGTGCACAACATGGTCGGGGCACCCCTCGTTCCTTACAATAAAATCCCCTAGCGTTGAGCCTTCAATAAATGCCATGATTAAGTAAGAAAAGGGTACAATCTGTTTGCTGTCATCGAAGAAGAAAATTTCAGGGGTACGAATCCTTGCTTTCGCATACTGGTAAGCCGTCACTTCAGTCCGGCTATGGTCGTTGTTAGCGGGATAAATCCTTAATACATACTTGCTACCACTGTCTGTCCGTAAGGCATAATTGCTGGTGCTCATGCCTTTCGTCAAGGGCGACACTTGGGTAATGCCTGCCTTGGGGTCGAAAGCGGCGAACAGCCTTTTTACCATGTCTTCGCTGAGCGCTTGAAAATCGAACAATCTTGCCGAATCTTTCACCGCAGGACGCCTCCTTCACGATTCACGATTTCTAACCCTTACTAGTTTGACAACGATTTGCGTTAATGAACTATCTTTCCTCCGTAGCTGAATCTTCAGCTTCATTGCTTATCGCTTCTTGTGAACCAAGGGCAGCGGGGATACGGTGTCAGGCGAAGGTGCTTATGAGTACACTTTCGTTTCTCTTATGAAAGCTGCTTAGCATTTCTGAATCTAATGATCGAAAAATCATCAATAGTTGAGGAAATAACCGATTCCCTTATAGGATTTAAGTTTGGTGTAAACCTCAACTCAACCCTTCGTTTTACTATTTCTTGCAATAAATTATCTATAGGTTCTATCTTTAAAGGTTCTACTGAAACACGGGAAATATAATACCCTGCAGTTCCATCTTCCATCTCAAAACTATCACTATGAAACGTATATCTACACAGTTTAGTATTTAGAATTCTATCCATCCAGTCATTCTCCACAGCGATAATTGTTTCAGCACTACTATCCTTAAAAAACCGCTGTTCATCTTCTTTACTCATAGTGTCAGACCTTCTAAATATTACTCTTGGACAATCCCTTGGAAATAGATAATTCACTGAATGTTCTTCATCTATTGCCCAAACAACAGGCGGCAAAAGTTCATGATTTTTACATTTACGAGGATGAAATATACTTATCTGTGACTCTTCACTAAAATGATAAAGAAACATTGAATTCTTCCTCTCCCTGATTTCATTCTTGTTCAAGCAGTTTCACCTAACGTTCTTGTATCTACGAACCCGAGAGGCTTAAGGCGCGGACGCGCCGGGTCCGATGGACTTAGCCTCGCAGGGTTGTTCGCTGAAACCACTTCTATGTCTACATCATCTTGCGAACCAAGGGCGTAGCCCGCAGCGTAGATACGGTGTTAGGTGAAGTACAAGCCCCCTTGATTAACTAACGAGTTCATTTATTCAATGATTTATTTCTATTCCTATTTCTTGTTCAGTAATTATTCTGAATTTCTTGATATCAATATTCAGATTTTCAATTTCTTGTTTATCTAATCCTTGAGTATTTAATGTAAAGGAACCCATTATTAATTCTCCTGAACTTCCATTTATGGTTTTATTAACTTCATTTTTGATTCCGTTACTTCCCTCAATTCGTTCATATAATTCTCCAGAAAGTATTGGCTCAACTACTTTAATAGTAATTGGTCTTTTGGTTTTGTTCCAAAGATTAAAGTTATAGGTTACTTTCGTCTTATCTAATTCTCCACCCAACCCAAAAGAAATTGAGTTAGTAACTAAGCCATCTTCAACAACATCTCCTGATGATTGATCATTACCACATCCCGAAATAATAAAAAAGGAAAAAATAATTGATAAAAGAAACACCTTCTTTAATCTTTTCATTAAATCACTCCTGGTGTTTAGATATTAATCGTATTGCTTGTATTTCACCTAACGTCTTATTCACGAACTTTATAAATAATTCCATATGTAGGGTATTCGCGAAACTGTTAAACTATCCTCCCTCTATAGAGAAACGCTTAGCTCTTAAATACTCTCGTTTTCTCAGGTTTTGACCATCAATACTTTTAAGTAGA